>JAXISZ010000036.1:0-1528 GCA_034680345.1 Burkholderiaceae bacterium | reverse complement strand
GGCCTAGTGTGATTGGTGGCATGTTGGGTGGGATTTGGATGATGAAAATCGGTATTAATCGCGCCTTATGGATATTTGGTGCCATTCAAATGATTGCCATTCTAGGCTTTGCTTGGTTAGCTGGCGCAGGCCATAGTTTATTTTGGTTAGGCGCGGTGATTGGTTTGGAAGCTTTTGGTGTTGGTCTCGGCACGGCCGCTTTTGTCGCCTATATCGCCCACACCACTAATCCACTTTATACCGCTACGCAATTTGCCTTATTTACCAGCCTGGCCGCTGTGCCCCGTACAGTAGCCAATTCAGCGACAGGATATTTAGTCGAATATTTTGGCTGGCAGCAGTTTTTTATATTCTGTTTTGTCATCGCAATTCCGGGGATGTTATTGCTACTTAAAGTAGCACCTTGGAATCAAGACTAATGCCCATCTATCAGCACCTTCGGGTATAATTCCTATTTTTCAAGTAGGAGGTTTCTATGCCTATTTATGATTATCAATGTACAAGCTGTGGTTTTAAAAAAGAAGTGATGCGTAAAGCGAGCGAACCAAATTTAACGGTTTGCCCTGAATGCACCAAAGAGACGTTTGCAAAACAAGTATCAGCGCCAAGTTTTCAGTTGAACGGCACAGGCTGGTATGCGACCGATTTTAAAGGTGGTGGTTCTAAACCAGCTACCCCAGAACAAAAGACTGAGGCCGCGCCTGCCGCATGTGCAACAGGCTGCGCTTGTCATTAAAAAAACTGAATTAATTAAAACCAGAATATGAAAAAAAACTTTATTACAGGCCTGCTAGTTTTAGTGCCCTTGTTCATCACCGTTTGGGTGTTGAGTACTTTAATTGGTCTGATGGATCAAAGCTTATTGCTGTTACCGATTGAATGGCGTCCTGAGGCGCAACTTGGTCGAACAGTTCCTGGCTTGGGTGCAATCTTAACCCTGCTGATCATCTTTATCACGGGCGTGATTGCGACTAATTTCTTCGGTAAGCGTATTTTGCGCTTATGGGAAGCGATGCTAACGCGTGTGCCGGTAGTGAAGTCAATCTACTCAAGCGTTAAACAAGTTTCAGATACGTTGTTTTCAGATTCTGGCAATGCTTTCCGTAAGGCTTTATTGGTGCAATATCCACGCCAAGGAAGCTGGACAATTGCTTTTATGACTGGCACACCAGGTGGTGATGTAGCGAACCATCTTAAAGGTGATTATGTCAGTGTTTATGTACCAACAACGCCTAACCCTACATCAGGTTTTTTCTTGATGATGCATAAATCAGAAACCATAGAATTGGATATGAGTGTGGACGAAGCATTGAAATATATTATTTCAATGGGGGTTGTTGCGCCACATCATGGACCGGTCGTGCATGAGCATTTGCCACCAATGGACGATAGTGCTGACGCTTAATGCGCAGCCAATTTTTTAACATTAACTTTAAATAAGAACGATAGATTATGCGTACTCATTACTGCGGACATGTAAACCGCGACCTCATTGGCCAAACAGTAACTTTATGTGGTTGGGCGCATC
>JAXISZ010000035.1:0-2188 GCA_034680345.1 Burkholderiaceae bacterium | reverse complement strand
GGGTAAAAGTAAGCAATTTGTTCCTTATTTGGTCGATGTTCAAAGTGAACTGCTGAGTCACCTTAATACAAGGATGGTGATACCCATGTATCACTTGGATCAATTTTTAGGGGTCAATATTCCCCAAGATCTATCCCCTATCTTTAAAATTGAAAATCATGAGTGCGTCTTACAAACCCCTGAAATGGGAAGTATTTTGTTGAGCGCTTTAAAGCATCGCGTCGATAACTTAGCAAAAAAGCAACATGTCGTTACTGGAGCTATGGACATGCTTTTTCAAGGTTTCTAAGGCAATATGAGCGAGATTAAGTAGCTGATTGGCATTATCAAAGTCATTAATTAGGGAATTCTGGAATTTTCACACTCATAATTGGTCAGAACCCTTTAGACTGTATAGGTTTGACGGCTAATTGAAACAAAGCCCTCATCCTTGAATAATTTAAGGATGAGGGCTCCTCAAAGCGGTAAAATCAACTTTCTACAAGACACGGCTTACTATGCAAATGCAATCAAACAACAGAACTACACCAAGCGTTACTTTTACTCTAGGAAAGTGGGTCTTAATGGCTTGCGCCTTAGTGGGTTTGACCGCATGTCAAAATTTGACTAATTTGTCTGAGGACTCTAAAAGCAAATTGGGAAAAGTTTTGAAACCGTATCGTCCTGACATGGTTCAAGGTAACTTTATTTCTAAAGAGCAATTGGAAAAAGTCAAACTTGGCATGGACCGAGAAGAAGTCAAAGTTGTTTTGGGTACACCATTGATCACCAGTGTGATGCATCCTAACCGTTGGGATTACGTTTTTGCGTTTAAACGAGGCGACACTCAGTTGGTGGAGCAGCGTCAAGTGACTTTGATTTTTGAAAAAGAGTTATTGATAAAAGTAAATGCTGATGATTTGCCGACTGAATATGAATTAATTGCTGAGATTGATGGTATTAAATCCTCACGCAGACCGCAGCGCAAAGCTGTGGCGCAAGAATTGGAAAGTCACCATCCTGCACCCACAGTTGAAACCATACCAAACCCAACGCAAGGCATTGGTGTGCCGCGTGGCGACACAAGAAATTAATCAAGGCGTTGCCTTTAAGTAACAAATTTAAGAATCAAATAAGAACACAATAAAAATAAGCAGAGATATAAAAATGACAACTTTGAAATTTGCCATTGCAGGTGCTTCTGGGCGTATGGGGCGCATGTTGATTGAAACAGTTTTGAATACACCTGATGCTCAATTGGTGGGTGCCTTAGATATTCCGGGAAGTCCGCATTTAAACCAAGATCCTGTGGCTTTTTTAGGAAAAACTTCAGGAATTAAAATCACTGCAGATATCAAAGAGGGTTTGAAGGACGCTGATTTTTTAATTGATTTCACAAGACCTGAAGGCACCTTGGCTCATCTTGAAGTGGCTCAAACAATGGGCGTGAAGATGATCATTGGTACCACTGGCTTTAATGATGTACAAAAAGCAACACTTAAAAAAGCCAGTGAAAAAATTGCCATCGTTTTTGCTCCAAACATGAGTGTGGGTGTTAATGCCACATTCAAGCTATTAGAAGTTGCTGCAAAGATTTTGAACTCAGGTTACGACATAGAGATCGTGGAAGCTCATCACAAACATAAAGTGGATGCTCCATCAGGAACTGCCATTGGAATGGGTGAAGTGATCGCGAAGGCTTTGGGTAAAGAACTGAAAGATTGTGCTGTTTACGCCAGAGAAGGTCACACGGGTGAGCGTGAAGAGGGTACGATTGGTTTTGCCACCATCCGTGGCGGTGATATTGTGGGTGATCACACGGTCATGTTCTGTGGTGATGGTGAACGCATTGAAGTCACACACAAATCTTCTACCAGAATGTCTTATGCACAAGGTTCTGTGCGAGCAGGACGTTTTTTAGCCAATCAATCTAAGGGTCTTTTTGATATGCAAGATGTCTTGGGGCTTAAGCAAATCAAAATTTAATTGATTGCTAGAGAAGTGGATTTAATTTTTCATTCAATCCATTTTTAGCAATCTTTTGTAGGCATTAGTAGTTTAGATAATCATCATTCTTAAAAAATACAAAGGTCTTGTTTTGAGTTCAGATGTAACAGCAGTGAGTAAAGATTACGATCACCGTGCCATTGAAGCTGCGGCGAATGCACAGTGGAAATCTGGCGATGTTTATCGTGTGAATGAGCAGGCC
>JAXISZ010000034.1:0-2224 GCA_034680345.1 Burkholderiaceae bacterium | reverse complement strand
TTTCAAAAAACATTCAGCAGAGAGGTGAGACTATATCCCACTTTTTCAGGGTCGTCAACACCTTTCGTACTCTTTTACTCAAAAAAGGCAGGGTTTTTTCCTACTTTTTAAATTAATTCAATAAAAACAATGGGTTAGTTTTCAAAAAAAATTTATCTTTTTTTCTAAATGATCTCTATTTTTAAGTTTTTTGTGGGTGGGTTGAGGAATTTATCCTCTTTTTTAGCCCCCGTTTCATGGCTTATGGCATAGAAGCCACATGTTAGGGAAAACCCTGAAAATTATTCTAATTCCTGCTAATATATTGCTATGCACAATAAATTAGCGAATAGTCACTTACCTGCTAGCCCATATACGGTAGGGCAGGCTGTGCCCGTTCGCGAGCTACATGCAGGTTACAGACAAGAGATCCTGAATCATTTGCTACAACTAAATGATGAAGATAGACGCTTACGCTTTGGCACACAAACCCCCGACGAAGTCATTCGCCACTATGTAGAACACCTTGATTTCAATAAAGACTCTATTTTTGGCGTATTCGATTTGGACTTAAAACTCATTGGCATGGCACATCTGGCCTATTTGCCAGAACATAAAGGGCAAGCAAGAGCTGCTGAATTTGGTGTCTCCATTTTGCCAGAAGGGCGTGGACAGGGCTTAGGCACAGCGCTATTGCAACGTTCAGCTGTCCATTCGCGCAATACTCGCATTGAAACACTGTTTGTTCACTGCCTTGCAAACAATAAGGCAATGATGCATTTGGCGAAAAAGGCTGGCATGACAGTTGAGTTTGCTTATGGTGATGCCGATGCCTGCTTAAAGTTACCACCGGCGAGTCCCGCAACCATTGTGGAAGAAGCTGCAAACGAACAGTGGGCTGATATGGATTACGTACTAAAGAAAAACCTCAAGCAATCCAATCAAGCATGGTGGTGGTTTTTGGGTAGACCCGGACTCGCGCGTTAACTAATTCTGCATTAATTTTTGTTGGGTGCGCCACGCAATATCCAACTTGTTAATGCAGATAGATCCGCCTCATTCAATTTTGCATTTGCAGGCATTGGCACAACGCCCCAAGAGCCCGCGCCCCCCTTGGCAATTTTATTTTTTAAAAATGTTTGAGCATTTGGATCGCTCTTATATTTTTCTGCAACCGCCTGAAAGCTTGGGCCAACAATTTTTTTATTGATTGCATGACAACCTAAGCAAGCGTTTTGTTTTGCAATGGAGAATGCTTTTTCATCTTCAGCGCTTGCTTGCGCAATAGGTGCGAAAAAAGCGAGCGATGTAAACAAAAAAATTGTTGCTACAGCTACTCGCTTTTTAAACATTAACCACCTTCAAAAAAATTATTGAAATTTTGGCGGGCTGTTTGGTTGTTCTTGATCAGCTTTACCTTGTTTTTCTAGGCGCACTTTTTCTGCATCAGAAATAATGTCAAAGTAAACATAAACATCTTTGACACCATTGGTATTGCTGGCAACCTTCTTCGCAAGATCTGCTTCGCCCTGGGTCAAGATACCCATCAGATAAACACTGCTGCCTTCAGCCACTATCGCCATCGAGTTAGAAGGCAGTTGATCAGTAAAGATCATTTGGGTTTTGATCTTAGACTCTAGATAAGAATCATTTGCACGAGATGTATAGCTGCTATTGGGTCCAATAATTAACTCATTAAATACAGAGCGCGCATTCTTCATTGCTTTTACATAAGCCCCAGCTGCGGCCTTAATGTCAGCATCCTTTACTTCACCAGTCAGCAATACTTTTTGGTTAAATGACGTGACATTAATATGTGCGTTATCACCGAATCGTTTTGACAGGGCATTCTCTGCCTCTAATTCAATTCCCTTGTCGATGGCCTGCACAGCTGGCGTGCGACGATCTGCCATCACGGTTGCGCCTGCAGCAACTCCACCAACAGCAACTACCGCACAACCTGAAACCTGAGACGCAATAAGAGCGGCGAGAAATAATCTTTTAAGAAATGAAATTTTCATTGGGGTTTTTCTGTGTTGAGGTATCAATAACTTTTAGTCAAGCAAAACATGGTCTACGCCATCACATAAAGCGTGAAGTAAAACCAAATGGGTTTCTTGTATGCGTGCAGTGCGAGTTGATGGTGCGCACAAATGAATGTCATCTTTATCTAACAGCTGAGCAATTTTTCCGCCGCCATTTCCGGTCAAGGCAATAATTTTGATTCCCATCTTTTTTGCAGCTT
>JAXISZ010000033.1:0-2295 GCA_034680345.1 Burkholderiaceae bacterium | reverse complement strand
TCAGCATTTATTGCTAAAAAAGTCCCGATCCCTCAAAGCTCAACATTTTATCATTGGCGCCACATCCCTTATGATTGTTTTATGTCCCATTTTTATCTCCCCGGTCTTTGGCCTAAACCAGGCGTTGACATCAGCGATGAGCTGATTCTGGATCTTAAATTAGCCCACCATTTACGGGTTCGCCGAATCCAAGTAGGTGAAAGCTTCCAAGTATTTGATGGCAAAGGAATGACGGCCAATGCCACCTTGGTAGCCATGGATAAAAAATCAGCGGCAGTACGTTTATCAGAGATTTCTGAAAACCTTCGCTCAGAAACCAAAAGTCCTATTACCTTGGCGCAAGGCATGGCCAGCAGCGAGAAGATGGATTGGCTTATTGAGAAATCAGTTGAGTTAGGAATCTCTCAAGTGATTCCGCTTCACACAGAACGATCCGTGGTTCGTTTAGATGGTGAGAGAGCTGCTAAAAAAGCAACTCATTGGGAAGGTATCTTGGTAGCAGCCTCAGAGCAATCAGGGCGCACGGTCTTACCTAGCTTGGCTCCTGTACAAAATTTACCGCTTTGGTTATCTAGCCTGAACCCTCATGACAATGCCCTGCGCTTAATGCTATCTCCCAGAGCAGACAGCAACATCCTAAGCGTTCTGAAGCGATGCACCCCACAAGCTCTCACGATCCTGATTGGCCCAGAAGGTGGTCTGACAGACTCCGAGGAAGAACAAGCCAAGCGCGCTGGTTTTGTACCGGTAACGATGGGGCACAGAATTTTACGCACCGAGACAGCGGGAATCGTGGCTTTAGCGACAATTCATACAATTTGGAATCAATTTTGATTGATTTAACAGATTTTAGAATATTTTAACAAATTTTTTGTTTCAGTTTTCAAGGCAAATTAATCCTTTTCAGAAATAAAAAAAGCCGCTCAGTTATTAGCGGCTTTTTAACTTCTTTTACTCGATTTACTTTATCAAGTTAACAACTTTTAATGTTTTTTAGCGATTTTTTAGGCAAAAGAGTAAAAAATACGGCACGATACGCGACGATCTGCCCAGAACTCTACCGCGTCACGGAACACATCTAAAAGCGTTTCACGCGCTTCCTTGTCAAACTTATGAGTACAAGGCAAACCATCAAGAACAACCACAAAGCCTGGCTGAGGGCCAGAGCGATCGATCAAAGTTGTCAATGAATCTAATAAATTATCAAAATTCTTTGATTGCTGTCTTGGGAAATAAAAACCACTACCAATCGCCTCCAAAACCTCAGATTTAGTGAGAGCATGTGCGCAACTAGCATAAATAAAGTGCTGCCCTAACTCACTGGCCGCTTCTTGCAAATCAGGTATTCTAAATGCACGAATAGACTGAACAATATTGGTGCGAACGGCACGCAAAGCCGCTGTAGGCCCAGCTTCCCGAGCGGCTAGTGCGGTGCGCCAAGTTGAGGTCGATTTAGGGCCAGAAACCCCAGTATTAGCAACAGACGAGTCCAGATTACCCAGAACGGACTGGCCATAGAGGTTATTTTCTGAAATATTGATCGTCATAATGGGGGGTAGAGTACCCTTTTTGTCCCTCAAAGACAAGTCACGCAATGGCTTATTTTTACTAAGTCATTGTTTTATATATAAAAATAAATATGTGGGCGTTTGCTCACATATAGTTTTTAGGGTCTATTTCTGTTGCGCTGCTTCTACTACAGCTAGCGTTGTCATGTTCACAATCCTGCGAGGTGTCGCCGACGGAGTGAGAATATGCACTGGTTTGGCAGCACCCAACAAGATCGGGCCAATCGCAATACCGTTACCAGCAGCAGTTTTTAGCAAGTTATAAGAAATATTCGCCGCATCGATGTTTGGCAACACCAATAAGTTGGCATCACCAGTCAATGTGGAGTCCGGCATGATATTTTTACGAATCGCCTCATCCAAAGCACAGTCCCCATGCATTTCGCCGTCGACTTTCATGTCAGGTGCAATTTCTTTCAAAATTCTGAGGGTTTCGCGCATTTTTTGTGCAGACGGTGCATTGCTTGAACCAAAGTTAGAGTGTGACAACAAAGCCACCTTAGGCTCAATGCCCATAGCACGTAATTCTTTCGCAGCCAAAATGGTTAACTCAGCCAATTGTTCCGCGCTTGGATCAACGTTGATATGCGTATCAACCAAGAAAACTTGGCGACCTGGCAACACCAATGCGTTCATCGCACCGTAGGTTTTAGCGCCCTCTTCATGACCAATCACTTGATCGATGTAGTGCAAATGCGCGCCGGTCTGACCAATCGTGCCACAAATC
>JAXISZ010000032.1:0-2419 GCA_034680345.1 Burkholderiaceae bacterium | reverse complement strand
TGCTTGAGCAAAAACTAAAACCCGCTGGCTTGGCTGTGGTGATGGAAGCTGATCACTTCTGCATGCAATGGCGCGGTGTAAAAGATAATGATTCGAAGATGATCAACAGCGTGATGCGTGGCGAGTTTTTAGAAAACTCTAATTTGCGCAGAGAGTTTCTGTCGTTGATTGAGAAAAGATAAGTTTGCTTTGTTCAGCTTTTAGCGAGAGTTGGCCTTGATGAGACTCAGCACATCATCGTAAAACTTCCTGATCTTTTTTGGCAAAAAGCTAAATATTTTTAAGAAATTCATTGATGAGATTCTATAAAAAGTAAAAAGAAATCATATTGGACCTTGCTTTTAACAAAGCATAACCCAAAGTAAGAATTACTTAATATTTTAGGAAGGCATTGGGCTCAATACAACTGAGCCAAGACTGTCCTCAACTGTGACATGTACCGGAATAAATGGATGAAGACTTGAAGACACTGTGCAAAAGTCTTGGAACTGAATCAACACTCGATCCAAGTGCTCTAATTGATTAGCAGGCACGCCTAACTTCAAATGAACATGGATGGCTAAAACACGAAGTCTGTTTTCGGCGTTTCTACCAATCTCTGCTTTGGCATTGGTTTCAATAGGTTCTGGGGCTTGCTTGAATTTGCGCAATGCAAATAATAAAGAATCTGAGAGGCAATTAGCCACTGCCGCAACCAACAATTGGGCTGGAGATGGCCCAGATGAATGTCCTAAGGGGGGAGGCTCATCACCCAAAAATGGTGGCAACTCATCATTAAAGTGAATTGCAAATTGATAGTTCTCAACTTGCACCAGTTTAACGATTGCCTCACCACTCATCAACCATCTCCATCAAACAATCGAATACTTATTTTTTGCTACAAGTACTGATACCCAAGATTGGATACAAGGGACAAAATCTCATTAGACCAGTTGCTAGAGGAACTACGCCAACCCAAGCCCATGCGCCCAACAAACCTGTTCCAGCAGCCACTAATAAAGCGATGCCAACAACAATTCTTAAAATTTGATCAATACCACCGATATTTGCTTTCATGATGTTCCTCTTTTAAATAAAACGTTAATTAATTTTTTACTTGATACATTTTTGCTGGATTTAGTTGATATGCCCAAGGGAGATTGGCGTTTTTCCAACCATTGACCAAACGCCAATTTTTCTTGTCACCTGACTTCACTGTGTCACCCTCGAAACCATCAACGACGACATACACATTTTTATAGCCTTTGTTCTCTAACGCCTTGGCACTTGGTGCTCCGCGCTCGCCACCTGAGCGACACATCAAAATGACAGGGGCATCTTTGCTCAATTGCCTATCACTCAAAGCTTTGGCAATATCGGCCTCAAACTGTGGGTTTTGCTCCATGGCAAATACATTTTTCTTGGAATTCCATTTCTGACGGTTGTTAATCAAAAATGGAATATTGATATCCACCACATCCGTGAATCCAGTGAACATGATTTCAATCGGATCTCGAACGTCTACAAACAAAACCTTAGCGCCTTCAGTAGAAGTCTTCAAAGCGTAAGCTTCTTTAGAGTCTAAATACAAGCCCCAAGAGGTTTGACGACTTGGGTCTTTAGGTGCTTCTACCGCATTTGCAAGGCTTGCAAATGCCAACAAGACAATCGTTAGAAATTTATTCAAAGCAATCTCCAAATTAGAATGAAAGGATTCTTACTTCTGGAGAAGTCATGTGTTTAGCGATTTCCCCTGGGTTAGCAACCTTTACACCATCTACCAATTCACTGGCTTGACGACCTGAGTTTGGCAAATACAAGGCGCAAACTTCAACAGTAACACCCGACTTCATCAAGCCTTGCATCATTTGTTGAGCGCTGACATTTTTTGGCTTTAATTTTTCTTGATCTTTGGCTTTTAAGGCAATCTCAGCACCATCTCCGCACAGCAAAACCCTGACCTGATTTTTTTGGCTCACAGCCTGGGTAGCCAAGACCATCGCAGCACCTTGGGTAACTGAGTTACCACTATTGACCGTCACAAATAAGTCAGCTGCATAGGCGTTAAGACCAATCATTGATCCAATCACAACAGATATAATTTTTTTTGATAATTTCATCACTACCCCCTTACATTTTTATTGATTCTTTTCAGTGTAGTGAGAAGTGAGAAATATTCGTTGACGTATGTCAATGGCCTACGCATAAGTATCAATTAATTGATAACCATCAATTAATATCAATTTATTTTTCAAAATTTAACTTGGGGAGTGAAGCGCCAGATAATTTTGGAGCTTAGTTGGCCTGCCCAGCACGATTCGAACGTGCGACCTACGCCTTAGAAGGGCGGTGCTCTATCCAGCTGAGCTATGGGCAGTCTTTGATTAGAGCTAGATTATAGCGGAGGTCTAAAAGACCTGGCTCATATACGATAATCATG
>JAXISZ010000031.1:0-2459 GCA_034680345.1 Burkholderiaceae bacterium | reverse complement strand
GGCATTGCTTTGAGAATTGGTGGTCGTATCATTGATACGAATTAACAATTCTCCTTGCTCAACAACTTGTCCTTCTTGAACTCTGACTTCTTCAACCGGGCCGCCAATCACCGCCTGAATAGTCCTGCTATGACCATCTGTAATGACTGTGCCAGGCACACTTACGCCTTTATCAATGGGGGCGAATCCGGCCCACAACATAAAACCAAAGAATCCAAAGATTAAGACCTGCCAGCCTCTTCGAACGTAGTAGTTTTCATCTTTCACTGCATTGGAAAATAAACTCATGATGCACTCACTTTGGCTTGTTGCAGTGCTTGGATAATTTCTTGAGTCGGACCAAATGCTTTCTGCTGTCCTTCTTGAAGAATGAGAAGCTTATTGGTTTTTTTCAAGATGGAACTGCGGTGAGTGATGAGGATCATGGTGACTTTTAAGGCACTCAAGGCATCAATGGTATTGGCCAATGAGCGCTCGCCTGCTTCATCCAAATTAGAGTTAGGCTCATCTAAAACAATGAATTTTGGAATGCCATACAAGGCGCGCGCAATTGCCACACGTTGCCTTTGACCTCCTGATAGACCTTCACCATCCGTACCGATATGGGTTTCATAGCCCTCTGGAAACTTGAGAATAAGTTCGTGAACGTCCGCTAATTGAGCGGCTGCGATAATTTTTTCAGAGTTCAGCGTTTCAAATCGAGCAATATTTTCAGCCAAGGTGCCATCAAATAAGGCGACATCTTGAGGCATATAACCAATATGTTGGCCTAATTCGGATTTATTCCAAGTATGGATATCGGCCCCATCTAATCTAACTGAGCCAGCATGAGCAGGCCAGTGTCCAATCAGTAGTTTTGCCAAGCTTGATTTTCCAGCTGCGCTTGGCCCGATCACTCCGAGTACATCGCCAGGTTCAAGTTTGAAATTGATATTTTTTAAAATAAATTCTTTTTTACCGGGCACTGTGGCATGAAGATTTTCAACTTCTAAATAACCCTTTGGCGGTGGCAAGGTCATATGTTTGGGAGTTAAAGGATGGTGTTCCAATAGCTTAACGATTCTTTGATAAGAATTATGAGTGGCTTGCCAGCTTTTCCATACATTAATCAACATTTCAACAGGTGCTAATGTTTTACCCAGCAGAATGGATGCTGCAATCATCATACCCGCTGAGATTTGATCATCAATGACCAAAAGTGCTGCAATACCAAGTATCAATGATTGGACTGAGAGGCGCGTGAAACGCGAGTAAGACGTGATGCCAGATGAATCAATGCTCGCATTTGATTGCTTTTGAATAAAACTGTTGTGTAATTGAAACCAGCGATTGCGCATCGCTTCTAGCATGCCCATGGCTTGAATCACTTCAGCGTTGCGAAGCTGGTTGGTTGCTAGTGCACTTGATTTGGCTGCCAATTGATTGGCCTCAGTCAGAGGCTTTTCTGAGGCCTTACCATTAGCCCAGGTCAAGAAGATCAAAATTCCCACAGAAATTGTTGCAAACACGCCAAGCCAAATATTGAATAAATAGATCACGATCAAATAAATCGGGAACCATGGGGCATCAAAAAAAGCAAACAAGCCTTGACCGGTAATAAATTGTCGAATGGTGGTGAGGTCTTGAAGGTATTGACCTGCTGGTAGGCCACGGTCTTTTAAATTGGCCTCAAAGGCAGCTGTGTAGACTCGCTGACTTAGTTTTTGATCCAACTTTTCACCAATCTTGATGGCTACCAAGCTTCTCATTTTTTCAATGACAGCTAGTAGACCAAATAAAAATAAAGCAATCACGCTGATGGCTAAAAGAGTGTATTCATTACGACTTGATAAAACTCTGTCGTAAACCTCAAGCATGTAAATTGAGGGAACTAACAACAATAAATTGGCGACAGCACTAAAAACAGCGATGGCTCTAAAAGCTTTTTTGAATTCCAAAATAGCATCCACCAGCTCATTTTTCTCTTCCAGCAATTTAAACGGTTGGGTGATTTTCATAGGCTATTTTGTTTCAGACATTTTGGTCATCAAATTAATGCGGGTGAGTGTTCTTTTTAGACTAATTCAGCCATTAGGCTGATTGTAAGTCTTTTTAATATATGAATATTTAAATTGTAAATTGATTGATCTCTCAGCCGTCAGGACTTATGTGACTTTGTTCTAGACAACTTGCAATTTTATTCGAAAAATTATAAGATGTTCAAATGAAATCCAACGCGTTTTTCGTATATTTGAGTGATGATCAAAGCTTTGATATGGGTGTTTTTTACACACTTTCAAAGGTACTCTGAGCGTGTTTCATTCAAATCGTGTCATTTTTTATGCCTTAATCTTACTGAGTTTGAATTCATGGGATGTGATGGCGCAGGCGCCAGCTCGATCCCCAATTCAAGTGGCAGCGCAACAACTATTGTCCTTAAATAGCTATATCCAAGGGGGACGTGAATTAAGTTACATCAT
>JAXISZ010000030.1:0-2564 GCA_034680345.1 Burkholderiaceae bacterium | reverse complement strand
CCAACGTGTGCCAGGCTTGTAGGGTGATGCGACAGGTAGTCCTAGACCTAGCAATACACCATCAATAATCTCTTGTTTGTCGATTGCATAGTTAATTGCTTTTCTCACACGAATGTCGTCAAAAGGCTTATGTTTGAGATTGAATCCAAGATAGGTATAGCTATTTCCCAACTCTTTATACAGAGAAAATTTCTCATTTAAATCTGGCCTGGCTGGAAAAATACGAGCGTATTGAATTGAATTTAGGCTCATAGAATCGATATTGTCAGCCATGAGCTCCAAAAATTGAGCGGCACGATCCGGAATGATTCTAGAGATCAATCGATCGATGTTAGCTTGGCCTTGAGTAGCATTTTCATTGCGGCTTAAAGAAATGCTCTCACCACTTTTCCATTGATCGAGTTTGTAGTAATGACTACCAACGGGATTGCGTGCAAACGATGTTGTGTTGATATCTTGATTTTGTAATAAATGTTTCGGAAGAATGTGTAAGCCTGACCATGAGTCAAGCGCAGGGGCATAAGGTTGTGCGTAGGTAACGCGAAAAGTACTCTTGTCGGGAGTTTCAGCTTTTATGACGAGTTTGTAATCGGCGCCATAAGGTGTTCGCGTATTGTCATTGGTAACAGTTTGCCAGGTAAACATGACATCGCTACTTGTGAGTGGCTCGCCATCTGCCCATTTAAGATTTGGTTTTAAATGGAAAGTAATTGTTCTCTGATCAGAGGAAATATTCCAGCTTTGTGCGAGTTCACCAGTCAGTTCTAAATTTTTATCGTATTTAAGTAAGCTATTAAAAATATTAGACGCAATTGCGGATGCTGACGATTCGCCTGCAATCATTGCTATTAAGCCGCTAGGTTCTCCTGATAGCGCATCAATCATGGTGCCACCTTTTTCAATCGGTGCCGTTGAATTGTAATCAATATGATCTGTTGATGGCTTCTGGTCGCAAGCACTTAAGGCCACGATCATCAGAAGGCCGGCTAGGCTTGAATAAGCGGTATGTTTAAAGCTTTGAGATTGGTGTTGCTTGCAGTTAAACAAAATTAGGCCTTTATTTTTTAACTAAGGTTACTTGCTCTTTTTGTAGGAACTCTTTTTTACAGAAGGTTTATTCTGTACTCGTTTTTCGACAACATTTTTTAGATTTTGTTTAATGGAGGCCTGATTTTTTTGCTTAGATTTTTGAGACCCAGATGCAGGTACTTTCAGCATTTGTCCAATTTGGATTTCACCGGTGTCTAATTGATTTAATTGCATCAATGTATCAACGTCCGTTTTATATAAACGCCCCAGCGAAACTAATGTCTCTTTTGGTTTGACGATGTGATCTTTTGTATTTCCATTAAATAGATTGTTAGATGCTGAAGAAGTGTCGGTCTTTTCGTTAATTGTGTTGTCAACGTTGCTAGGAACTAAAATAGATTGCGATCCGTCTGTTTTTCCTTTGGGTTGAAGACCATTAACTTCTTTTAGTTGATTAACATCAATACCAAACTTCTTAGCAATTTTATCCATGCGCTCACCGTTTTTCATGTGATAGGTTTGCCAACTAACAAGTGGTTTGTTGTAGTTTGCTAAATTTTCTTTGAATACATTTGCGGCAGACACAGGCAGTAGGATTTCGTGGGTGCTACCATTCTCTGTGATGACTGGCCTGTTATATTCAGGATTTAAAGATGAAAATTCTTCAAATGAAATTTCAGCTAATGATGCTGCAAGCTTCGCATCAATTTGTTCTGGCGCCATAACTTTGCTGAAATAGGGGCGGTTAGGAATCTTTTCAATATTCAGTCCGAATTCTTCAGGCTGGGTCATGATGTTTTTAATTGCTTGTAATTTAGGTACGTAATTTCGGGTTTCTGTAGGTAAAGAAAGGCTTGCGTAGTCTGTCGGTAAGCCTTTTTTACGGTTTTTATCAATTGCTCGCTGCACAGTACCTTCGCCAGCATTGTAGGCTGCAAGTGCTAAGTCCCATGTGCCAAACATAACATGTAGTTTTTGTAAGTAGGTGAGGGCCGCATTAGTCGCAGCTGTAACATTGCGTCTGTTATCTACCCACCAGTCTTGTTTTAAGCCAAAACTCTTGCCTGTGGCTGGCATGAACTGCCAAATACCGGAAGCCTTGGAAACCGAATTGGCTTTAGGGTTAAACGCACTTTCAACCATGGGCAAAAGGGCGATTTCACTGGGCATACCTCGTTTTTCAACTTCGACTACAATGTGGTATAGATAACGTTGGCTACGACCAATCATGCGTTTGATGTAGTCTGGACGTGCCGCGTACCAAGCTTCATGATTCTTGGTGAAACTTGATTCAACTTGCGGCATATTGTAACCATTGATAATGCGCTGTCTTAAGTCACCTGCTAAATTGTCCGTTTGCTCACTATTTTCAATGTCTGGTAAATAACTGTGTGCAGGATCTGTTTTTAAAGTGGGACTAATGTTGAATGTCGGATCGATCAGATCCTTGTTGACGTTGTTTGGGCTGTCGAGAATAACGATGTAATCGCCTTCTAGATTGGTTTCAGCGCACACATTGATAGCAATGAACGTGT
>JAXISZ010000029.1:0-2874 GCA_034680345.1 Burkholderiaceae bacterium | reverse complement strand
TTCTAAAGCGATAATAGCTATCTCGGCTATAACCCATTACTTCACAGGCTTGCTTCACACTGCCAAGTTGTTTTGCAAGTTCTAAAAGCCCTAATTTCGGTTTAATTACTTTGCTTGCTCAGTTCATTTCTGACTCCTTTTTTTAACATATTTTAAAACAAAAAGTCAGATTAAGTTAAAACTTTTATACAATCATGCTTCTTTCAACGGCCATACAAACATTGTTACGGAATTAATAAAAAAAGGGGCAAATCTTGATGCAAAAGATATCGATGGCATCACAGCATTACACTGGGCTTCTAAACGTGGGCATTTAGCGATTGTTAAGGCATTAATAACAGCAAATGCAAATGTTAACGAAAAAGATAACAATGGCCGCACAGCATTAGAGTTAGCCACTGAAGGTAAATTTGGAGAGATTGTTCAGGTATTACGCCAAGCGCTGGTGAATTCACCATTTGAAACGCCAAGTAAAAAGCTAAGATTGTCTTAGTTGCACTTAGTACTTGAATTCACAATTTAAAAAATTTGCAAGGCGTGATGACTGGTGGCTTACAGCGCTTTTAAGATTAACAGTGAACTAGCAACCTTTTGGCAACTGGCGCCAAGCTTTAAGCAAAGTTTGACCGTTTTAATTTTAAATTCAATGCTGTGTTTGCGTTTTTTGTATCTGAATTCTTGAGGGTTTGAGTTTGATTGGTTTGATGTTGATGGTTGATCGTGATTTTGAGATTTAAAGCTCATTTTTATGCAATTCTTATGAAAGCAGTGAATATGAGCTTTTAGTTAAATCGGTTCAAAAAGCTTTTGCTGGAGGCTTACTGAACTCTTCTACCCCTGAGTATTATTTTTTATGGCGGAGTGGACCAAACGGTAGGGCACTGGGTATAATATTTAAGTTCTTACACAATTTTACTTCAAAATTTCCTGAAAACGCGCTTGCTGACCGTGATACAGTAGGGCGGTAGCGTTTCTAAAACAGATTTAAACCCATGGTGTACAAAAAAATTTATCAAGTTTATGACAAATCGCCACGTTAAACTGCAAGAAAACGCTTATTTCAGGGTGATGCGCATCTTGCAAGAAAATTCTGATTTCAGCCAACGTGAGTTGGCCGACAAGCTCGGCATGAGCGTGGGCGGGCTGAACTACTGCCTCAAGGCGTTGATTGAAAAAGGTTTGGTGAAGATGAGAAACTTCGTTAATTCTGAAAACAAGTTTGGCTAAGTTTACGTGCTAACACTTATCGGCATGGCAGAAAAAGCGGCCGTTAGTCACCGAGTTTTGCAGCGCAAGATGAAAGAACATGACGCGTTGCCAGCGGAGATTGGAGCATTGACGTTAGAATCAAGTGAAGAGCAGGGCGATGGCCTGAGAAAGCATACCCGATGAAGATCGCCATTGCCGGTATGGGGTACGTTGGTCTGTCCAACGCCATGCTCCTGGCACAACACAACGAAGTCGTTGCGCTGGACATTATCCCCGAGAAAGTTGCCCTCTTAAACCAGAAAAAGTCCCCGATTGAAGACAAAGAGGTCGAGAATTTCATGGCCAACAAGCCGCTGAACTTCCGTGCTACGCTCGACAAGGCAGATGCCTACACGGGTGCGGCCTTCGTCATCATCGCCACCCCAACCGACTACGACCCCGAGACCAACTATTTTAATACCCGGTCTATCGAAGCAGTCATCAAAGACCTCATCGCCATCAACTCCAACGCCGTGATGGTCATCAAGTCCACAGTGCCGGTAGGCTACACCGCTAAGACCAAAGAAGCATTTGGCACGCAGAACCTTATGTTCTCGCCAGAATTCCTACGCGAGGGCAAGGCACTCTACGACAACCTGTACCCAAGTCGCATCATTGTTGGGGAGAAGTCAGCGCGCGCTGAAACTTTTGCCAACCTTTTGCAGCAGGGTGCAATCAAGCAAAATATTTCAACCCTGTTCACAGACAGCACCGAGGCAGAAGCCATTAAGCTATTTGCCAACACCTACCTCGCCATGCGGGTGGCCTACTTCAACGAGCTGGACACCTACGCCGCCACACATGGTCTGGACACCCGCCAAGTCATTGATGGCGTGTGCCTCGACCCCCGAATTGGCAGCCACTACAATAACCCGAGCTTCGGATATGGCGGCTACTGCTTGCCCAAGGACACCAAGCAGTTGTTGGCCAATTACCGCGAAGTTCCACAAAACCTCATCCACGCCATTGTTGAGGCGAATGCCACCCGCAAAGACTTCATTGCCGACGAAATCCTTCGCCGCAAGCCCAAGGTGGTTGGCATCTACCGCCTGATTATGAAAGCCGGTTCTGACAACTTCCGCGCTTCCAGCATTCAAGGAATCATGAAGCGCATCAAGGCCAAGGGCATTGAAGTCATCGTTTATGAGCCTACGCTCAAAGAGGTCGAGTTTTACAATTCCAAGGTCATTAATGACCTAGAAGCATTTAAGCGTGAGGCAAATGTTATTATCGCCAACCGTAATACAGAGGTGTTATCCGACGTGGCTGACAAGGTTTATACCCGTGACTTGTTTGGGAGCGATTAATTGAAAGTATTGGTAACCGGCGCAGCTGGGTTTATTGGCTCGGCCCTATCCCTAAGATTGCTTGAGCGTGGCGACACCGTCATCGGTATCGACAACCACAATGACTAATACTGTCCTGCGCTGAAAGAAGCCCGACTGGCACGCCAGGCCGATCATCCCAACTACACCCACCTGCGCGTGTAGTAGCTTAGACTTAATCTGACGGACACTAAAAATTTTACCGAAATGTCGGACAGCTTAAAATGTCAGATGTTCCCAAGTTATTGGGAATTTGTTTTTCTTTCGCCAATGCTATTGAATCAAGCCAAGTTTGCCAAGG
>JAXISZ010000028.1:0-2891 GCA_034680345.1 Burkholderiaceae bacterium | reverse complement strand
TGTTTCAGCTTGGGGTATTTACGATGTTTTTAAAGTAAAAGATGAGGAACAAATCTTTTTGGCAGTAGTTTCAGATAGTCAGTGGGAAATATTTTGTGACGCTTTTAAATTAGAGCAACTAAAGTCGGATGAATATTTAAAAACAAATAACTTAAGGGTTCAAAATCGGACTTTATTGCTGCCAATCTTAAGAGAAATATTTTTGACTATGGATATCAAGCATGTCGCAGAAATTTTTGAGAAAAACGGTTTGCCTTATGCGCCAATCACAAAGCCACAAGAACTATTTGATGATCCTCATTTAGCGGCAACGAATGGTCTAGGTGAACTGGTGATGTCATCCGGTCCACGAGCCGGTGAAAAAACTAAAACACCGCTTTTACCAATTACTCTGGACGGAGATCGTTTACCCATTAGGTCAAGCCCTCCGCAATTGGGAGAGCACACACAACAGTTGATGCAAGAGCTTGGTTATTCAGAGGAAGTGTTTCAGGACTTTATTAGCAAGAAAATTATCAAATAAAAAGCCCTGTATGCAGGGCTTTTTATTTGAAGTAACGCCTGAATATTTAATCCATCGTGATCTTTGCTTTTGTAATAACAGCACCCCAACGAACTTGCTCAGCCTTGATGAATTTTGCAAAATCCTCAGGGGTATTGCCAACTAATGTTGCCCCATCCTCAACCATGCGCTTGGTTCCTTCTTTTGACTTGAGGGCAATTGCAATTTCTTTTTGAAGCTTATTGATAATTTCTTTAGGTGTTCCTGCTGGAGCTATAACTCCATACCATTGCGAAGTTTCAAAACCTTTGTAACCACTCTCAGCTATGGTTGGAACATTTGGAAGAGAAGGAGATCTTGTTGCTGATCCAACTGCCAAAGGAATGAGGGCGCCACCTTTGATTTGACCAATGAGTGATGGAAGACCATTAAAAGTAGCCTGGGTCAGACCACCAATGAGATCAGTGAGCATAGGGCCTGAGCCTTTATATGGCACATGCATTAAATCAATACCAGCTTCTGATGCGAAATACTCCATGGCCAAATGCCCCGCACTGCCATTCCCCGCTGAACCATAGTTAATTTTGTTAGGATTTTTTTTGGCTTGACTAACCAAGTCTGCAAGGTTTTTGATGCCACTCGATTTGCCTACAGCAATGACATTAGGCACTTTTGCAATTAATGTAACTGGAGCAAAATCTTTATTTGGGTCGTATGGCAATTTAGAGCCGAATAAAGCTGGGTTGGCCGCCAATGTGCCCACATGCCCCAAAATAATCGTATAACCATCTGGAGCGGCCCTCTTAACCTCTTCCATAGCAATATTGCCAGCCGCACCAGGCTTATTTTCTACATAGACAGATTGCCCCAATTGCGAACTAAGACTTATAGCAATTGATCTTGCAATAATCTCTGAAGTTCCTCCTGTTGCAAAAGGAACCACAAATCTGATTGATTTCTCTGGGTATGCCGCATGAGCAGTTGAGCTAGCTATCAGAGCTATGGCCATGAAGGTTTTTTTGAACATTTTTTCTCCAATTAATAAAATAAATTAACGAATTGCATTTCCAACTCTTTTAATCTTGGCCAGCTTAATCAGCGGTGGAATGACCAATAAAGCAATTGCAATCAACATGATTGATCCAGAAATCGGCCGTGTAAAAAATGTACTCCACTGACCTTGACTAATTGTCATTGCTTGACGCATTGATTGTTCAGCCATCGGGCCAAGGATTAAACCAATAATCATTGGGGCGGCAGGAAAATCAAAGCGGCGCATCACAAAACCCAGTAACCCAAAAAAGAATAAAAGTGCTACGTCAAATGATGAATTACTAGATCCATAAACACCTGCGGCAGAAATAACAATGATGCCGGCATATAGCCATGGTGGAGGAATTTTAAGTAATTTGACCCATAGCCCAACCAAGGGAAGATTAAGAATCAACAGGATAACGTTACCAATATATAGACTAGCAATTAAGGTCCAAACCAAACCACTTTGCTGAGTAAATAATTGTGGACCCACTTGAATGCCATAAGACTCAAATGCCGACAAGATGATCGCAGCTGTCGCAGATGTAGGAATGCCCAAAGTTAATAAAGGCATCAAAACACCAGCAGCGGATGCATTATTAGCAGCCTCTGGTCCAGCCACACCTTCAATAGCACCATAACCAAACTCTTCAGGATTTTTTGAGAGTTTCTTTTCTGTGTAATAAGAAAGTAATGTTGGTAATTCTGCTCCACCCGCTGGCATTGCTCCTACAGGGAAACCCAAAAAGGCTCCTCTGATCCAAGGCTTCCAAGAGCGTTTCCAATCCTCTTTGCTTAGCCACAAACTACCAGAAACTTTTAATACTTCAGAATTTTTATTTTCTTTACCTTGCCAAGCTAAATATAAGGCTTCTCCCACAGCAAAAAGCCCAACAGCCGCAATGGTCACTTCAATACCATCCAAAAGCTCGGGTTGGCCAAATGTGAAACGGGCTTGACCTGTTTGCAAATCAATACCCACCAAACCAAACAGAAGTCCGGCGAATAAACTGATAAGGCCTCGCAGAGCAGAGTTACCTAATACTGCAGATACCATGATTAAAGCGAGCGCCATCAAGCTAAAGTACTCAGCAGGTCCAAAAGCCAAAGCTAGATCAACCACCAGTGGCGCACACAAGGGGAGAGCAAGAGTGCCGATCGTTCCTGCACTGAAGCTACCAATTGCGGCAGTCGCTAAAGCAGGTCCTGCACGGCCTTTTCTAGCCATTTTGTTACCTTCTAAAGAAGTAACAATCGTTGCAGATTCACCTGGGGTATTTAACAAAATCGAGGTTGTTGAGCCGCCGTACATTGCCCCGTAGTAAATACCAGCAAACAATACAAACATGGCGGT
>JAXISZ010000027.1:0-3115 GCA_034680345.1 Burkholderiaceae bacterium | reverse complement strand
TATGAAGATTACATCAAAAATGAATTACCGAATGACGAATTCTTGGGTGAGATGGTTCGTGAAAAACTAATCTACTACCCAACAGTCACAAGAGAAGCATTCAAGCACACAGGTCGTTTAACCACTGCAATTGAAAATGGTCAGTTGTTCAAAGACATTGGTTTGCCACCATTGGATCCAGCGAATGATCGCGGCATGATTTGTGGCAGCCCATCCATGCTCAAAGAGATTTCAGAAATGCTTGATGCCAAAGGCTTCAAGGTTTCACCAAGCCTTGGTCAATTAGGCGACTACGTATACGAGAGAGCGTTTGTAGAGAAATAAAAATCTATCTTTTCTAGAAAAATAAAAATGCCCTCATTTGAATCAAATCGAGGGCATTTTTATTGATACGCACTATTGGATTAGTTAAGATCTGAAGCGCTGGCCAGAGTGTTTGTCAGGCTTATGAGTTGGGGCTAAAGGGATTGGTTAAACAACACAATATTAAATAGTGCTGATCCACTTCCGTTTAATAAGATTTAAAAATAAAGTCCCAAAAGTACCTATATTGCCAAAAGTTATAAAAAAATACTAATAATGTATTTGTTAGTTATAAAGAACTTCTGTAAAAAGTCATCATCTACAGGAGATTTAAATGAAAAAAATCGTTGTATTACTGACGGCACTTGTAAGCTTTTCTGCTTTTGCCAATCAACCTCTATTGACGCCAAAGGAGTTGGAGTCGAAATTAAAGGACTTTAACGTCCGAATCATAGACATTCGAGATCCTAAGACATATGCCCAAAACCATATTCCTGGATCTTTGAACGCACCATATGGAAAGTGGCGCGGCCCCAAAGAAAATCCAGGAGAGTTACCATCTTTAACGAAGCTAACTGAACTCGTGCAAAGTCTCGGATTAAGCCCTAAGAATCACATTATTGTGACATCAAGCGGATCTGATGAAACTGACTTTGGCGCAGCTGCAAGAGTGTATTGGACTCTTAAAGTGTTTGGCCTTGAAAATCTTTCTATCCTAAACGGAGGAATTAAATCCTGGGCTGAAATAAAGCTACCGCTCAACAACCAGCCAGTGACTATTGCGAAAAGCAATTTTGAGCCTAAAATCAATAAAGCATTAATTACTACCAAAGAACAGCTTCTTAAAAAATCTGCCGATGGATCAGCTCGTTTAATAGACGCTAGACCAGCAGCCTTTTTTACTGGTGATACACGTCACCAAGTAGCTAAGATTCCAGGAACACTTAAAGGTGCTTCAAATGTTGAACATTCAGAGTGGTTCAATGAAAAAAGCCCTACATTCATCACCAAAGATGCTGCTCTAAAAGTTGCATCTAAGACTAATCTAAATTCAGATGAAGAAGTGATTTCGTTTTGCAATACAGGTCACTGGGCAGCAACGAATTGGTTTGCCATGTCTGAAATTCTAGGAAAGAAAAACGTTTCAATGTATTCAGGTTCAATGGTTGATTTCACAAAAGATAATGATGTAAGCAACATGCAGAATGTGCCGGGTCGTGGCAAACAATTATGGATTGACCTTCAACTTTGGACAGAGAGAACATTAGCTAAATGAAGCGATACCAATTAAGCGCATGCCTGTTTGCATTCTTCTTATTTCTTGTATGGAGTGTTTCAGCACGTCAAGGCTTACTCTATCTTATTGGCATTGGAATGGGTGCAACCCTAGCAGGCGCGCGTTTTGGATTCACAACAGGTTGGCGGCAGTTAGCTGAATCAAAAGACCCCAAAGGAGTCATGGGTCAGATTGTTCTTTTACTTGTCGCCACCACTCTGAGTATTCCGCTGCTGGCTGGGTATCCAGAATTGAGTGCCGCTCTTGGGCCACCCAGCTTTAGTCTCCTAATAGGCGCATTTATATTTGGTATCAGTATGCAAATTGCTGATGGCTGTGGTTCAGGCAGTTTGTATAAAGCTGGCATGGGCATACCCTTGAACTTGGGGATCTTGCCGCTTTTTGCCTTAGGTAGTTTTTTAGGATCCGTTCATCTCAACGATTGGCTTTTGCTGGGTCAAACAGAAGCAGTAAATCTGACAGTTGAATTGGGTGCCTTCAACACAATTGCGCTTACCTGGCTTTTGTTAGGCTTGACTCTACTTGGAATTTGGATGTGGGCCAATAAACCAAAAGTAGTTTTAGATAGGCGATGGATTGTTGGTGGAGTTATTTTAGGAGTTCTTGCAACGCTGAACTTGATAGTTGCTGGACAGCCCTGGGGTGTCGTTTATGGTTTTGGTTTATGGGGAGCAAAGATCGCTTTAGGCGCCGGTTTATTTGACCCAAGCAATAACGCATTTTGGGGGCAAGCTGGAAATTTAGAAATTATTTCTCAGTCAGTTCTTCTAGATGTCACCACCATCACAAATATTGGCATTCTCTCTGGTGCGTTTTTGATATCTTCAAGCAAAAGCCAAACATCAAAACCATTAACGGGTCAGCAATGGCTTATTGGTCTTGTTGCGGGGTTTGTGATGGGCTACTCATCTCGGCTAGCTTTTGGGTGCAACATTGGCGGCATGGTCAGCGGGATTTCTACTGGTAGTTTGCATGGTTGGATTTGGGTACCAATGGCATTTTTGGGTACATTAATTGGTATTCGCTTGCGAAGGTATTTTAAGTTTTGATGAAAAATAAAAAACTACAAATTATTTTTTGGGTTTCTCTTTCAGTCTTCTTGATTTGGGACTGGAACGCTAGTCAGCCAATTAATATACTTCTCGAACCGCCGGCCATCAGTTTAGGCTCAGGCCAAAAATCAACTGGTGGACACTGTTCTAATTCAAGCAAATGATTAATTAGATATTGAGTTAGTTAACTGAAATGTTGGCTAAAAATTAATAATTAAGTAACTTGTTAAGTTGACCTAAGATAGCCGATTTTAATTGAAGGAATGGTTCGAAAAGGAAAGGGGCCAGAGATCACCTCTAGCCCTTTTAATGCCTATTCAGTTGGCGGAGAAAGCGGGATTCGAACCCGCGGTAGGCTATGAACCTACGCACGCTTTCCAGGCGTGTGACTTAAACCACTCATCCATCTCTCCGTGCAAGAGCGTCATTATACGCCCCTGTGTTTTTAATGGATGGCTTACTC
>JAXISZ010000026.1:0-3227 GCA_034680345.1 Burkholderiaceae bacterium | reverse complement strand
GCTAAAAGTGTTGTTAGATAAGCCCGGCGCGCTAGGTGGAGTGCGGACTTGTCTTCTCATGATAGCGTTTATGCGCGCTAACAGCTCTCTAGGATTAAATGGTTTTGGTAGATAATCATCGGCGCCCATTTCTAGACCAATAATACGGTCAACTTCATCACCGCGTGCTGTCAGCATAATAATTGGTAAAGTACTGCCGTTACCACGTAATCTGCGGCAAATTGCCAAGCCATCTTCACCTGGAAGCATTAAATCAAGGACTAATAGGTCAACTTGTTCTTCTTGAAGTGCTGCATCCATTTCAGTTGAGTCGGCAACAACTTTGATACTAAACCCTTGGTCAGTGAGATAGCGTTGCAAGAGTTCACGCATACGCACGTCATCATCTACCATAAGAATTTTAGTAGCACTTTTATTTTGAATTGATGCAGCAGTCATGATGTCGATTGAGTCCGTGGCTCTATTTAATATATATGCTTATTATACGATTTGCTTGCTTGGAATTTAAATTTAAATTCGTTACATTTAGTTACAAAGCCAAATTCTATTGAAACATTCAATTTACATTCATCACGCATGATTATGTCCTTGGTAATGAAATAAATACTAAAATCTTTTTTATTTAAAAATAATTAATGTTTTATTAAGCGAACTCAGTCTTATTATCTGAGTCTATTAAAAGAAAAAATATTAAATTAGATGTTAATTCAACCATTCATTCAAATCATTCAATTTAAATGCGGCATCTTTGCGGTAGGTTCTGCTGCGCCCAAAGCGCCAACCCACTTTGTATTGATCTGGCGCTGTTTACTATCTTTGCTACTGCTTTTTTCAACCCCATTGATTGTGGCGGCTCCTCGTGAGAATCAAGCGAGTCCTGAAGATATTTCAAAATCTTTAGGCTCTGATAGTTTCAATAAGCCAATGGCGGTTCCAAATGATGCAATTGGTGTCAATTTAGACGAAAATATTCGTTTACGTCGTGCGCTGGATGAGTATTCCCGATTGGTTGACCCTGCACATGTGCAAATTGAAGAGCGTCGACGTGTGATGCATAAGCGCTTGCAAGAACGTTTTACGCAAATTGATAAAAATGACGACGGTAGCATTTCACGTGAGGAGGCCGCTGAAGGCATGCCTCAAATTGTTCGTCACTTTAATAATATTGATTTGAATGCAGACAATCAATTGTCTTTAGAAGAGTTAGAGGCTCTTCAACTTAAGATTATGGAGCGTCAGCGTATGGCTGTAAGAGTTGAAATTGTTGAGCCTGAAATTATTAAGCGCAAATCCAAAGATCTATCAATTAATAAAGCTAGGCGATCACTTTAAATCTTTTTCTCATTCTAGTTTCGCTACGTTTCAAATTCATTTCTTTTCCTTTTTTCTTCTAGCAAAACCTCCGCACTCGATATATAGTTTGATTCAAGTGGCATATTCAATATGCTCAATAAAAATCAGTGAAACGCTGAATAAAAATAATTCTTGAGGGGTAATCACATGGCAGGTTTTTTTTCTAAAGAGAGGATTATTGCGCCAACAAGTTATAACCGTTGGTTAATCCCTCCCGCAGCTTTGGCAGTGCATTTATGTATTGGTATGGCTTACGGTTTTTCAGTTTTTTGGAAGCCGTTAGGTAATGCTTTAATGGGTCAAGATGGTAAACCTTTGGCAGCTTGCGCTGCTGGAGCATCTACATTTATTGAAAAGCTGAGTGGTACTGGACGTGCATTGTTTGCAACGGATTGTAACTGGACCCAATTTGACTTGGGTTGGATGTATACCTTGTTTTTCGTTTTGCTTGGCTGTTCGGCTGCCCTATGGGGCGGATGGTTAGAGCGTGCGGGCCCACGTAAAGCAGGCTCTGTTGCAACCTTATGTTGGGCAGGCGGCTTATTAATCTCAGCATTTGGTGTTTATTCCCATCAGCTATGGATGATGTGGTTGGGCTCAGGGGTGATTGGTGGTGTAGGATTGGGTTTAGGGTATATCTCACCAGTTTCAACTTTAATTAAGTGGTTCCCCGATAAACGCGGCATGGCAACAGGCTTGGCGATTATGGGTTTTGGTGGAGGCGCTTTAGTCGGTTCCCCAATTGCCACAAAATTGATGACATACTTTGCAACACCATCAGCACCAGGTGTATGGCAAACCTTTGTTGTGTTGGCTCTGATTTACGCAGTCTTCATGTTGTGTGGTTCATTAGGATATCGTGTACCACCATCAGGTTGGCAGCCTGCTGGATGGAAAGCGCCAGCACCTAAAGCTAACCATGGCATGATTGCGACAAAGCATGTGCATCTTAAAAATGCACATAAAACGCCACAGTTTTGGTTGCTTTGGTTGGTTTTGTGTATGAACGTTTCAGCTAGTATCGGCATCATCGGTGCTGCTGCGCCTATGTTGCAAGAAACCTTCGGTGGCATTTTGATTAACCAACCTGAATTAGGTTTTGCTGATATTAAGAAAGATGATTTGTTAACCGCTTCGGCAGCTGCGGTTGCTGCAGGATTCGTTGGTTTAATTTCATTACTTAATATTTTTGGACGAATTGCTTGGGCAAGTTCGTCTGACAAACTTGGGCGTAAGCAAACTTACTTCATTTTCTTTGTACTTGGCGCTCTGCTTTATGCAGTAGCTGCTTGGGGTGCAGGGATGAAGTCTATGGCGATATTTGTTGCTTCCCTTTGTGTCATTGTTTCTATGTACGGTGGTGGCTTTGCAACCATTCCTGCTTACTTGGCAGATATGTTCGGCACGCAGTTTGTTGGCGCAATTCATGGGCGACTTTTGACTGCATGGTCAACCGCTGGCATTTTAGGGCCAGTGATTGTCAATTACATGCATGACATGCGATTAGAAGCACAAGTGCCATTTGACCAAATCTACGGCCCAATTTTTTATGTGTTAGCCGCGATGTTAGGTATTGGTTTTATTGCTAATTTACTTGTACGTCCAGTGGCTGGTAAGTATTTCATGACGGATGCTGAATTAGCAGCTGAAAAGAAAATTGCACATGAACAAGCGGCTCCCAAAACAACCAAAGCATCGCAAGTTAAAAGCACTTCAGGATCTTGGGTTGCTGTGTTTGCTTGGGTCGCAGTTCTGATTCCAATTAGCTACGGTATTTGGAGTACTTTGCAAAAAGCTTGGGCATTATTTAGTTAGTGCTTGGATTTGAAAAAAGGCCGCGTAAGCGGCCTTTTTTTATTGCTTAAACATTATTT
>JAXISZ010000025.1:0-3431 GCA_034680345.1 Burkholderiaceae bacterium | reverse complement strand
GACCAGTGAAAGTGCTTGCTGAGAACGCGCCGTCAAAGGGGCCAATCTTTTGCTCTTGAGAGGCATCGCGAACGATCTCTGTGTACAGGACCAAGGGTGCTGCGTTTGCATTACTTTGTGTAACGCGGTGTCCAACATCAACCACATAACTACCCGCACTTAAGACAAAAGTCTTCTCTAGTTTTACGCCGTTACGCTCGCTTACTAAAACAATGAAGGGGTTGCCTGAGCCGTCTTTACCAGACTGCGATAACTTAAATGTGCTGGTGTGATTCGGCAAATCCACGTTGCCCAAGGCAATTAAGCCTGAGCGTGCAAAATATTTATGGTTTGGTGTGTATTGAAACAACTCAACTTGTTTTTTTTCTGGGGTGAGCTGCTTAGGCAGCATTGCGTCAATAATGGTGCCGCCGTTTGCACTAATCTCCAAAATCAATACATCATTTTTTAAAACAAACTTTTCAGCCGTTTCTATTGCACCAGCAACAACCATAGGCGTTTGGTTTGGGGTTGGAATACTTGGATTTTGTACGGGCGATGGAATGTCGATTTTGTTCGCTGTTGTCTTATCGGCCACAACAGCAGTATTAACGGGACTCCCACCAAACATCGATGGCTTTCCTTCATGAACTTGCCAGTTGTTGAACAACAAGATGCCCGACATGGAAAAGATTGCCCAAAGACTTGTTTTTTTATAGTCCATTTGCATTCACTTAATGATGATGAGATGTTGGTTTTACTGCTGGGTCGTAACCACCCTGTGACCATGGATTACAACGCAAAATACGCCATACCGATAGCCCAATACTTTTAAAGAATCCGTAATTTGTAAAGCAATCACATGCGTATTGTGAGCAGGAAGGTGCAAACTTACAGTGCATACCAACAAAAGGACTCAGCGCCACTTGATAGAGTCGCACGAACTTAATGGCCGCCTTGTTTATTGGGTGCACGTTAAATTAGCCCCGCAATTTGTGTTCGCAGTATGTCTTTTTCTTTGCTTCTGAGTCTGCCGCGGGTTTCGCAACCAATTGGTTTTTTCAGCTTCACCACAACATCACTGTTGAGGTTTGTAGCTTGAGCGCCCCTGACTAGTTCTCGGATCATGCGCTTTAATTGGTTCCGGTCTACCGCGCGTTTGGCTAGTTTTTTAGCTACCGCAATACCTAAATCTGGTTTAGCGCCTTGATCGGAAGATGCCAAATACAAACCCCAATACAAACTTGTCTTGGGGCGTGTTTTTAGTAACTCAGAAATCCTAGCGCTATTCAACTGCTAAATTAAACAGCCAGACGTTTACGGCCTTTAGCACGACGTGCATTTAATACTGCACGTCCGCTCTTGGTTTTCATACGAATACGAAATCCGTGGGTACGTTTGCGACGTGTTACTGAGGGTTGGTATGTTCTTTTCATGATTCATCCTGCAAAACCCAGTATTTTCCTTGTTGCCAAGCAAAAGGTCAACCGCTGCGGAAGAATATATAGGTATTTTTCTCTATTTAATTCGTGATAATTTGATAAGCCACTGATTTTTATCGGTTTTCTATTTTTATTCACAAGTTATCCACAGGTTTTCCACGTTTTTCCAGCTTGTGGATAACTTTATGGGCTGGCTACAATGGATCCTCCAAAAATATGAGTAACTTACAGAACCCCCCCACATTGAATTCACTCAGCCCACTGGGGTTTTGGGATGGTGCACTTGGTGCGCTAGCTCGCGAACTGTCCCCCCAACAATTTAAGACCTGGATTCAGCCGTTAAGCTTGGTTTCCTATGATGAAAGTGAGCAATCACTCATACTGGGAGCCCCAAATAGATTCAAGCTTGATTGGATCAAGAAAACTTTTTCTGATCGCCTCCAGGAGATGGCAGACCAGTATTTTGGCCATCCAATCAACCTAAGCTTCGTACTCAATGTAGAGGGTTCGGGCACGCAATCACCTGAGATTAGCTCGCCTCCTCAGGATAAGTTTGAGCAACAAGAGGTTTTGCTAGACGCAGACAGCAGCTCTACAGAAGAGCAAGCTTTTGAAATTGAAGATCACTCTAAATTAAACCCAAACCTTACTTTTGAGACCTTTGTAACGGGTAAGGCCAACCAACTTGCAAGGGCTGCATCTGTTCAGGTTGCCCACAACCCTGGCACTTCCTATAACCCAATGTTTTTATATGGCGGGGTTGGTTTGGGTAAAACACATCTAATTCATGCTATTGGGAATCACCTACTAAAAGAGAAGCCGAATGCTCGAATTCGATACATTCACGCCGAACAGTACGTTTCTGATGTTGTTCGGGCTTATCAACAAAAAGCTTTTGATCGCTTTAAGCGCTATTACCACTCCCTTGACCTGCTTTTAATTGACGATATTCAATTTTTTAGTGGCAAGTCTAGGACGCAAGAGGAATTTTTCTACGCTTTTGAGGCGCTCTTAAGCAATAAGGCTCAAGTCATCATCACCAGCGACACTTACCCAAAAGAAATGGCGGGAATAGATGATCGACTAATTTCCCGTTTTGACTCGGGACTTACGGTTGCAATTGAACCGCCGGAACTAGAGATGCGAGTCGCTATTCTGATGAAAAAAGCTCAAAGTGAGGGCATCCCCATGAGTGAGGATGTGGCTTTTTTTGTAGCAAAGCACCTTAGATCCAATGTACGTGAGCTTGAAGGGGCGCTAAGGAAAATCTTGGCATTTGTTCGCTTCCACGGCAAAGAGGTGACGATTGATGTGGCCCGGGTGGCTCTAAAAGATTTGCTCTCCATTCAAAATCGACAAATTTCTGTTGAAAACATCCAAAAAGCGGTTGCAGATTTTTACAGCATTAAGGTGGCCGATATGTACTCGAAAAAGCGTCCAGCAAATATTGCCCGACCCCGGCAAATTGCGATGTTTATGGCCAAAGAATTGACCCAAAAGAGCTTGCCAGAGATTGGTGAGTTGTTTGGTGGAAGAGACCACACAACTGTTCTACACGCAGTCCGGAAGATTAGCGCAGAAAGATCACATGATGGGCAACTCAATCACGAAATCCACGTTATTGAGCAAACCCTGAAATCCTAAGTTTTTTACTTGTGGATAAGCCTGTGGACAGTTCAATGGATAACTTTGGGGACAAGGTGTGGATAAATTGTGGAAAGCTCTCGCTTCATGCAAAAATAGGGTGTGAATGAAAAGTTATCCAATATTTACTCAGTGTTTATACAAAAGTTTTCCACAGGTTTTTTAGGTTTTAAGGGGTTGTTTTAAATAAGGTATTTGAGTTATCCACTGAAAAAAGAAGCCTTATTACTACTACTAATAAGATATATACAAGGATTTAAAAGCAATGCAACTCGTAAACACATCGCGTGATAGTTTATTAAAACCACTTCAAGTTGTTAGTGGCATTGTTGAACGCCGACATACTTTGCCAATCTTGGCAAACCT
>JAXISZ010000024.1:0-4119 GCA_034680345.1 Burkholderiaceae bacterium | reverse complement strand
TTGAGGGTTGCAGCCTATTACAAGCTTCCTACAGAACATATAACCAGACTCAAGAGTAACACCTTGAATCAGGCTGCCAAAAGACCTCCTAGAACAGGATTTATTTTGGATAAGGCCAGCAGCATTTTAAACTATGAGCCGCATACCTTAGAAGAAACATTTGCGCTTTTAAACTAGAAAAAATTATCTTTAACTAAATTAAATTATACACTATGAGCGTTTGGCGTAAGAAACCAGTTAGTCATTTTGAAAGAGACATGAAAAAAAATGACCTCAACCGAGTTTTAGGTCGTTGGGGTTTAACTTCTTTAGGTATCGGTGCAATTATTGGCGGTGGAATTTTCACCTTAACAGGAATTGCGGCCCATGACCACGCTGGGCCTGCTTTGGCTTTGTCTTTCGTGATTGCGGGTGTAGGCTGTCTTTTTGCTTCTTTATGTTATGCTGAGTTTTCATCAATTCTACCAGTTGAGGGTTCTGCTTATGCTTATTCTTATGGCACAATGGGTGAGCTTTTTGCTTGGATCATTGGCTGGAACCTTATTTTGGAATATATGATGGGTGCCACCACCGTGGCTGTGGCCTGGAGTGGTTATTTTGAAAAATTACTACACCAATTTGGCATTGACCCACCGATGTGGCTCATGAATGACCCCATAACGGCTGCTGAAAAAGCGCAGCAGGCTGGTATTGCAGCGCCTGATTTTGCTTTTAATCTTCCTGCATTTTTAATTACTTGGGTTGTTACATCCATCCTCATCAAAGGCATCAAAGAAGCAGCAAAAACCAATAACCTCATCGTCATCTTAAAAGTGGCGGTTGTACTCTTTGTAATTTTTGTAGGCTTCTTCTTTATAGACACAGACAACTATGTGCCTTTTATTCCTGAAACAGTCACCAATCCTGACGGCTCTACTTCATTCGGTTGGTCAGGTGTAGTTACAGCCGCCACCATTGTTTTCTTTGCTTATATTGGTTTTGATGCGGTTTCAACCCAAGCAGGGGAGGCTATTAATCCTAAGAAAGATGTTCCGTTTGCCATTATTATGTCTTTGGTCATTTGTACTGTTTTATATATTGTGGTCTCGTTGGTATTAACCGGCATGGTGCCATATAATCAACTCGATATCAAAGCACCGGTCGCATCTGCGTTTGAAGGTGTCGGGATGCCTTGGGCAACGGTCATGATTACCATTGCGGCAGTTGCAGGTTTAACTTCAGTGATGCTAGTGATGATGCTAGGTCAGACACGTATTTTCTTAGGGATGGCGAAAGACGGTTTGTTGCCTTTCAATATTTTTGGCAAAGTCCATGAAACTTATAAAACTCCATATAGAAGTACTATTTTGGTAGGAGCCGTCATTTCTATTGTTGCAGCCGTTACCCCAATCGATAAAGTTTCTGAGATGTGTTCAATGGGCACCTTATTAGCATTTGCCATGATTTCAATTGCCGTATTGATCATGCGCATCAAACAACCCGATTTAGAGCGCCCATTCAGAACTCCAGCAGTTTGGTTTGTGGCCATTGCAGGAGCAACCTTTAATTTTGGCCTTATGTATTTCGTGCGCCCTGATACCTGGGTGGCGTTTATTATTTGGTCGACTCTAGGGCTCATCGTCTATTTCCTTTATTCTCGTAAGCACAGCCATTTAAATGATTATGCTTTTGAGGACTCTTTAAAAGGACACGATGCCATTGTCAATGCTTCGGAAGAAGATTAATGGCTGAGCAAACTCCAAAGAAACTGGGTCTTCTCGACGCAACTTTGCTTGTGTCTGGATCCATGATTGGTTCTGGCATATTCATCGTTTCGACACTTATGCTGCGCGATATCGGTTCGCCTGCTTGGCTATTGGTGTTGTGGATACTCACGGGGCTCATCACTATTTTTGCCGCCCTGAGCTACGGTGAACTCGCCGGTATGATGCCCAATGCAGGTGGCCAATATGTCTATATCCAACGTGCTTACGGAAAAATGGCCTCGTTTCTTTATGGCTGGACCGTCTTTACAGTCATTCAAACGGGCGTCATCGCTGCTGTGGCTGTAGCTTTTGCGAAATATACAGCGGTATTTTTCCCAAGTTTAAACGCAACCGTTGTCGATCTTGGTTGGTTAGTTGTGAGCAAGGCTCAATTGATTGCAATCGCCTCAGTAGTATTGCTCACTTATTCTAACGCTCAAGGCGTACAAAACGGAAAAATCATTCAGTTTGTTTTTACAGCTGCCAAGCTTTTTGCACTCGGAGCGCTAATTGTACTTGGTATTTATGTTGGTCTAAAAACCGATGTTTTCAGCCTCAATTTTACGGATGCCTGGAAAGCGACCAAAACTGTCATTTCCAATGGTGGCGACAAGGTGTTTCAAATTCCATTAACGGGCTGGGCTTTGGTTGGCGCATTAGGCGCCACGATCATCAATTCATTGTTTTCTGCAGATGCCTGGAATAATGTGACATTTATTGCGGGTGAAATCAAAGACCCTAAAAAGAATATCCCCAAAAGTTTGTTTTTAGGCACTTTAATCGTAACAGTCATCTACGTGTTAGCCAACGTGGCTTATCTTGCCTTGTTGCCCATTAATGGCAGCCCTGACGCCACTTCTCCAATTGATCAAGGGATGCTTTTTGCGAGCAATGATCGGGTAGGGGCATCGGCAGCATATGTCATCTTTGGCGACGCTGGTATTTTGCTAATGGCAGGCTTAATTATGGTATCGACCTTCGGTTGCAATAACGGTCTCATCTTAGCGGGTTCTCGCTTATTTTACGCCATGTCTAAAGATGGACTTTTCTTTAAGAAAGCTGGACAGCTCAATGAAAAATCAGTGCCTGGGGTTGCGCTCTGGATTCAGTGCCTCTGGGCAAGTGTTTTATGTCTATCAGGAAAATACGGAGACTTACTCACCTACAGTACTTTCGCAAGTTTGCTTTTTTACATCCTTACCATCTATGGTATTTTTAGGTTGCGCAAACTAGAACCAGATGCACCAAGACCTTACAAAGCTTGGGGCTATCCTTTCATTCCAGCCCTATACATCTTGATCACCTCTGCCATCTGTATTGACCTCTTGATCTATGATTTTAGAAATGCTGGTCTCGGTTTGTTTATCGTCCTATTGGGTATTCCGGTTTTTTACCTAATTGAATCAAGAAAAAAGGCTTTAACGTCAAATTAAGCTCATTGGATGGCGTTTGCTGTCCATGAAACAACCCTTTATCCAAATCTCTAAAAGGCTCGAGCGAGGCACTACTGTTTGGCTATTTATCTGTGTAATCCTCATTTTTGCACCAAGAGTTTATATGCTCTTGAACCCACCAGAGCTCAGTTATTACTGGGAATACAATGCTGCAGAAAATGCATTTAAAAACAAGTATCAGAGAACAGCTCCTTCAACAAGAAAAAGTATCCAACTCTGGAAAAGCTGCAATCCAAATGAGCTTTCTGTCAAGGATTGGCAACAATTAGGGCTTAGCCCCAAACAGGCTGTATCGTTGATCAAATACCGAGATAAATATGGCCTCAATTCACTCCAGCAAATGCAACAAATACGGGTCTTGGATCAATATATTTTGAATCGAATAAAGGATTCTTTAGTGTTTAAGAAAAGTGCTGACCCCATTTTATCAAAACGGACCCTTGAAAATCGACAAGAATTATTTCCTGAAAATCATTCTGCAAAACCCGGGGATTTTAAAGCAAACCACCCAAATACCCAGCAAATACTTGATTTGAATACAGCAACAACAGAACAATTAGTTTCAATACCGGGAATAGGGAGTTATTCAGCTGAGAAAATCATCCAATATCGTCAACGCCTAGGCGGCTTTATTTCTTTAGATCAATTACCAGAGATTAAGGGTTTAAACCCAGATATGATTCCAAAAATGACTTCATTTTTGGAAATAAGAAGTAAGATGCAACCTATTGCATTAAACGCAGTAACAATAGAACGCCTCAAACAGCACCCCTATTTATCCTGGAATCAGGCTAATTCTATTATCAAGATGCGCCAACAGCTCGGAAGCTTTAATAGTATCGAACAAATTAAACAATCTGTATTAATTGATGAGCAAACTTTTGAAAAACTAAAGCCTTACTTATCTTTGTGACATGACA
>JAXISZ010000023.1:0-6014 GCA_034680345.1 Burkholderiaceae bacterium | reverse complement strand
ACGTTGCCCTGCAGGTGTTGTAAGTTTTTTTCCATCAAGCGGCCTTAATCATGTCTGGGGCTTTGCTTCTTGGGGTGGTCAGTTCACCCCATTTTTTATTGCATTATTTTATATTGGATTGTGTGGTTTTTTAAGCAGTTTGGCTCAGCATTTAAGTAGATTAGCTTGAATCCACAGAAATATTGAATTGTCCGTATGCAAATTATGGTTAAAACCATCGCGTAAATTAATGAGCATAACGGCATCAGAATATTGCTTGCCGCCAGGGCTTATCTTCAATGGTAGCAGGTTATCTGTGTCAACCTGATCATAGGTTTTGCCTTTAATTTTTGCACTGGTATAAACAAAGTAAGCGGTCATTTTTTCAAAATTTTGGCTATCGTTTTTAAACCGATGAAGTGGATATTTTTCTGCGAGCTTGTGCAAATTATTTTTGTCTTTTTTAGTAAGAATAGTTTAGGTTGGTTTTCAATAAACAATGGGTGAAATCCATCTAGGGGATGTTTAAAAAAAGTATTTTTTGTAAATTAAATTGATAGATTAGAAACCAGTATGATGTATAAAAAATTCATATTTTTATACATTTTTGAGGAGTAAGATATGAATATAATAAAAGATTCTTCTGATGTTAAAGAATCCCATCGGTTAAAAATTAAGCGGTCGTTTATTGGAGTCACCTTAATTGAAATTACGATTGGCTTGGCCATTGCTGCTGTGGTGGTTGCTATTGCGTATCGTGGTTATGAGCAAAACGCGTCGCGCAACCAAGTCATTGAGGATTCAAGGCTAATTGCGGAAATGATGTCCGACATCATTAACAATTTTGGCCCTAGCAGTAAATTTGGCGATTTAAGTACAGCTATTGTAATTACATCAGGTACGATTCCATCGCGTTACATTGATCGGACCACAAATCCGCCAACAGCGCGTAATCAATATGGTGGTGAAATTTTTGTTGCGCCTGTGGGCGTATCCGATACATTTGCTTATATACGTTATGAGAAAGTGCCCAAACGCAATTGTATGGGTTTGGTCATGTTGATAGCACCATCTGCGCAAGGCCTTGCTGTTAGGCCTTCAGTAGATAATTCTCCGCCTGTGGCCGCTGCCGATTGGAATATTAAGCTGTTTGATACAAGTTCTACTGTTGACTTGAATGAGTTGAACACTGTTTGTAGAAACTCTTCAATCACCGATGTTAACGTTACCGTTGGTTTTTCAAAAAGCTAAAATAATTTTTTTGAATATTACCCCAATGGGTGATATATTTTTTTTACCATTTTGGTAAATTGATTGTGCTCAATTAAAAATCAAAAAGGGGCATAATCATGATGAGCCGCCACTTACTTAAAAGTTTGCCTTCCAATCGTGGAATGACATTGCTGGAGCTTTCGATTGTGCTTTTTTTTGCTTCAGTGATCAGTGCCGCTGCCATGATTGCCGCAGAAATCGCTAATCACAATGCGTTGTCAAAAAAAAGTGCCAGCAGCATTCGTTCAGTTATTGTTGATGCCAAATCTATATTTGGTCGCCGCAATCAATATCAGTTTTTAAGTCATCAAGAAGCGCTATCTGCAGGTATTTATCCCAAAGAGATTTTGGTTTCTTCACCAAGCGGAACCGAAGTGATTAGCCAGTTTGGTGGGCAGGTTATTGTTTCTGCTTACAGAACGGTAAGTGATGAGGCTTACATTCGAGTGGAAAAAGTACCTCAGTCCCATTGTATTTCGTTTGTAATGGAAATTGAAGCAAGTACTCTACGCTTACAGGTTGGTTCTGATGTGGATCTTGCACCCCCAGTGGTCGATTCAGAATGGACTGTTAAAAACAAGGGTGGTCAACTGGACTTGCCCAGTTTGCATTCAGCTTGTTCAGACAGCACCAGTGATCATTTTACTGTTCATGCAACTTTTGGCCGCACTTAATTTGCTTTTGCCAACACGTTGGTTTTTTTGTTCCTTTGGTTTTTTCTATACTGTAAATTTTAGTTGCGGTATTTAAAAAGTTATTTCCTAGTTTATTTATTACGTTCCACTTGGTTCGTAATATTCTCATATTTTTTAATATACATTGTGCAATAGTGAAGGGTTATTATGTTGCAAAATCATGTTTCACATTTAAAAAATAAAATTGCCAAAGCTATAGATTCTGGGCAGTTAGAGTTATCCTTACCTTTATTAGAACAATTGTGTGATCTTGAACAAGACAACCTTCAATCTCGTTATCAATTGGCCACAGTGTTTTTTCATTTGAATCGTTTTTATGACGCATTTTTGCATTATAAAAAAGCGTGTATGCAAGCGCCTTTCGAACTAGACTTACAAAAGGCGTTGGGTTTAACAGCATACCACTTGGAGCAATATGACGATGCATTGGCCGCTTTTTTTAGGGCTGGTTTATTGGCGCCAAATGCTGAAGACATTTATTTGAATATGGGTGCATGCTATTTTGATTTGTTAGAATACGCCCAAGCCTGTAAGTGCTTTGAAAAAGCTTGTGAACTTGCCCCCACTCATTTGGATGCTTTTTATAATTTAGGGATAGCGCAAGGTAAGCTTCACCACCATCACCTTGCGTTGGCAACGTTTGAGCATGTTTTACAAGTTGATGCGAATCAACCCCGTGCTTATGCTTTGATGGGTATGGCTCGGCACCGCTTGGGCGATTTTAACCAAGCGTTGTCTTATTATGACCGTGCCTTTGATTTAGACTCTCAACACTTTTTGAGTTTTTTGAATCGGGGTATTACGCTTTTAGCCATGGAGCGTTTAAGTCAAGCCATAGACTCGTTTCGCCAAGCATTACAATTGCAGCCCAGTTCTGGTGATGCACAGTGGAATTTAGCGGTGGCTTTGTTAAGTAACAATGATTATCAAGAGGGTTTTGATTTATTTGAATCAAGACGAAATGTTTTTAAAAAAAATTTATTTCGTTGTTCTCCAGGCTCTGAAAAACCTTATGCCAATAGCCTTGAAAATTTATCTGGAAAAACCCTTTACATTTATGATGAACAGGGGTTGGGCGATTCAATTCAATTTGTGCGTTACTTTGGGTTGTTGTTGGCAGCAGGAGTAAAATTGAAGGCAAGGGTTCATGTCAGTTTAATACCTTTGTTTCGGCTTGCGTACCCTGAGGTACAGTGGTTGACCGATAGTGACTTGCCCGGGGAACATGACGCACAGTTGGCAATGATGAGTTTGCCCAGATTGTTTTCTACTTTACCCAATAACATTCCATGTTCTGCTGGGTATTTGGTTGTTGATGAAACTAAAAAAAAGCAATGGCAGTCTCGTTTTCCGGCAATAGATTGCATTACTGTTGGCTTGGTTTGGTCAGGTAACCCCAATAATCCGAACGACGCTAAGCGTAGTATTCCATTGTCTTTGTTGTTAAATTATTTGCCTAAAAATATGCGTTTTATTTGTTTATCAAATGCCATAAGCTCAGGTGATCAAAAATTGCTTGCACAGTATTCAAACATTGTGAATGTTAGTCAAGACGTTGATGATTTTTCTGATACAGCTGCACTAATTTTACAGTGTAATCAAGTTTGGTCGGTTGATACCAGTGTGGCTCATTTGGCAGGTGCTTTAGGGGTTGATACACATTTGTTTTTGCCGAAATCCCCCGACTGGCGTTGGTCATTTTTTGGTGAAACCACACCGTGGTATAACAGCATTCGTTTGCATCGACAAACTGAAAATGCGCAGTGGAAAACTGTTTTAGAAAACTTTTTTAATGGTTTTTTATGATAGTTTTTTTTATTTAATATGCAAATAAAAAAAACCGCCTCAGCGGTTTTTTTTGGATTAAGCTAAAATTAGCTACGTTGAAAGGTAAATGTGAAATCAACTGCTTGACCGCTTCCGCAAGCATTGGCAGCAGATAATGTAGCCGCATTAATTTCTGCGTCACGGTTTAATTTAACAGTTGTTCCTGCAACCTCAAGAGATTCAACGCTGTTACTCAATGCCATTGCAAGGTCCATACATTGTTTAGCAGGAACTGACTTCCAATCTAAGCTAAGTAACTCACGAGTAGCAGTAAAGCCACTAGTCAGCTCAATGTTTCCGCCATAGCTGTTTTTAGCAGTAGCCCCTGTGGCGTCTTGCATGGACTTAGGAATAACGTTAGAAGTTAACAGTACACCTGTGGTTACATTTTCATAACCTGTTGGGCTGCTACCAAAGGTTTTTTTAGCGCCACTGATAATTTCAGTGATGGCGTTGGCATTGGCACGAACTTCATTACGACGTGCATTGGACTCGAATCCAGCATACGCAGTAGCAACTACAACAGCAGAAATGGCCAAACCAATTGCTACTTCAACCAATGTCAAGCCTTTTACTTTAGATACTAATTTTTTCATTTGAAACTCCTCAAGAGATATTTTGTAATGCGTTTGTTGTTGAACGCAGAGATAGTATCTCTAATTTTTTTATCCTAAACTATCCCCATGATAGGTTGGTTTTTTTCTACCTAAAGGGTGATATTTGTAAAATTTAATATTTTATGATTATGACGAAAAGCTGCGTTCTTACTTGCAAGAACGATCAAAAATGGGTTTAAATGCGTCGCTGGCATCTAAGATAACTTCTTCTATTTCTAAGTTGGATGTGAGCGTATTGTTTTTGCATTCTAAAATCACTTTGCCTTTTAAGGTGCCATCAATATCATAGGCGACCACTCTGGTATCAATAGGAATGCTTTCGTAGGCATAGTAGCAGTTTGTGGTTTCTGCAATTGCGCCACTTACATACCCTGTTCCGGGCGTTGTTGGTGTGGTTTCAATGCGTTCAGACATCCATATTCCGCGTTGGCAATGTGAGGCTGATCTTGGGGTGTAACTAAAACTTGCCAGCGCACCTACAACCCCCCTGGTTGCTCCTTGTGCAGTGAACTCAGCAATGCTTTGATTGCTGCCGTTTACACCTTCTACAGTGCCGAGAAGCTCGTCGCTTAGAACTTCTAAGCCGTTTTCACCAATTTCTGAAGCGATTAGTTTTGAAGTTCTTAAGGTTCCATCTTGTGTTCCAATGGGCCTAGAGTCGCTGATTGTGGGGTAAGTGGTTCTAACATGTAAACGAAGTGTGCATCTTGTTGTTTGACATACGCTGACACTAACCGGGGTAGGATTGCCATCAACTAAAGCAACAATTTGACCAATGGTGTAGGGGTTGTTAATGGTGGTTACACCGTTGTTAAACCTAAACATGGATTCTTCGTTGATATTGACTGCCAGTAAATTTAAGCTTTTTAAATTTTCAATACTGGGTGAAAGCGTTTCTCCTGGGTTATTTCCCGCTGGAATTGTGTAGCCCGAAACACTGATGGGTTGGTTTTCAACAATTTCGGTTGCGTAGGTTTTCAGGTAGTTGTCTAGGGCGTTGCGTATGGTTTTTATTTTTTCAGCCTCTATGGCCATGATGTTATCTTCGTTTTGTTTTAGTTTGGTTTGATAGTACAAGGCAGAGATTACACCAACAATAGCGAGTGCAAAACTAACTTCTAATAATGAAAACCCATGGGTGCGTTTATTTTTTCGGGTTTGATTTAAGCCATTCATGGTGGAGACCTTCTGCAAAAAAATCTGGATGTTGCGAAACAGTTTACGCTTTAGTTTCCACCCATTTGTATGGGTGTTCATCACTCGATTGAGTGGGAAATGGCCAATTACTTTTGATTTAATGATGGCTGAGCTCAGGTTTTTAGGCGATAGTGCTATTTGTTGTTATTGGGTTTTTCAGGGGTATTCATTTCTACAATTACTGCCTCCGGTGCACGCTTTAGGTGGGCGTTACGGAAGTTTTCTCTGCGTTCCATTCTTAGTGCATCAAGTAATTGTTGGCGTGATATTTGCTCAACCAAGGCAATGTGTTACCAACAATGCAAAACTGATCCACTTCAACAATTGAAATCTGATCCACTTGTTTTCACTATAGTGCCTTTTTGGGGGCACTTTGATCACAAAAGAAGAACTTATGAAAATTCAGATTTTGCATCAGCAAGGCCTT
>JAXISZ010000022.1:0-6045 GCA_034680345.1 Burkholderiaceae bacterium | reverse complement strand
TACGGTAGTTTGCGCTCTGGGCAAAGGGCAGCGGCTATCATGAGTTTGTTGCAATCGGCCAAAATCAATGGCCTAGATCCTTACGCCTATTTAAAAGACGTGATGAAAAAGTTACCTACACATCCTTACAGCAAAATTGAGGAATTATTGCCACATCGGTGGCAGCCTGCAAACACCATCACTGTGTGAAGTGCTTGCGGTTATCAACGCAGCTTCAAAAGTCATCAAAAATTTTTATCACCTAATTACTGATTGGTAATTGGGTGGTGCGCGCTTTTGAAGTCAAAAATCAATTTAAAAAATTTGCAAGGTGTGATGGCTGGGGGCTTACTGTTGTTTATTCATTTGCTCAATGCAATACTTTATAGCCATAAAAATAACTTTTTAAAAGTTTAAAATAGACTGACACAAATTAATAAGTATTAGTGCCACTGGCTGACAAATTCCATCAACTTTCGGTCAATCGCATCAATGTTATTCTTCAGATAGTTCAATTTAGCTTCCTTGGACTCAAACTTAGCAGGCAAAGGGACTATCCAATACATCGTTCCATCCCCCAGTGGACGATAAATACGTATCACTGATCCCGACACATAGAAACTCAAATCTACATAGACCTCAGTTTCATCGAAGCCTTTAAAAAAAAGAGCAGTATCTTTCAGCCATAAAATGCCGTTGTTATCTGACCAAGCTTTGCCCATATTTTTGTAGCGTAAAGCAGGATGGTGCTGAATACCTTCTGGCCAAAACTGAAACGACACCCTCTTAGCGGTGCCTATCGAAAAATCTGGATCAATATCCGACCAAGGCACTCTGACCTCGAAAGATTTAGGGTGGTATCTATCATCACCTATTTGGCGAACAAAATACTTCGCCGGAATAATCCATCGACAGAACAATCGATCTTGCGGACTCAATGTTTGGCCTGCAGGACATAAATCAATAATTCTGCCTTCATTCAGAAGATTGTTTAAACGAAAAACCAAAAGCGCGATGAAAAGTACAAAGCAAAAAAAAATAAACGCTCTAATTTTAAGAAAAATTATTTTAAATTTTGTTTGGTATGGGCAATTCATAATCTTTATACGTTAAGGCTTTTAGAACTTGCAAAAAAACTTGGTCGTGTAAAGCAAGCCTGTAAAGTTATGAGGTATAGTCTAGATAACCATTGTCAATTTAAAAATTTTTATGAACAAGGTAGCAAAAAGGCATTACAAAAAAAGTAGTCCTAAAAAACCACTTGAAAAAAATCGGGTTAAGCTGCATATTCAACAAACCATGGTCAATCAAGAATTACGCTCTCTGCAGGAAGAAATTGTTAATCTGCTGTTGCTAAATAACCTACCTCAGGCAACACCATTTTAATAACCAACTAATAAATTTTAAGAAAAAATATGGCGCTTGAAAAAACTTTACTACATACGGAATTTTTCCATACTGGGGGCACATAAAAAACACAGCACCCGAAGGTGCTTAAAAAAATTGTCTTATTATTTTTTATAAATCAATCGGACCAAAAAAACGATTAATTAAAATAAACTCAATTGTGGTAGGCTGATTCCCCATGACTACTGATGTCCAGCCCTTCGCGCTCTTGATCCTCCGAAACTCGCAAACCAATTAATACATCAACCAGTTTATAAACAATCAAGGAAACCACCGCAGACCAAATCACCGTAACCAAAACACCAATGGCTTGCACCTTAACTTGAGCAACAATGCTGTATTCAGGATTAACGGCATTAGCAATATAATCAAAAACCCCAACACCACCTAAATCGGGCGCAGCAAAAACCCCTGTCAATAAGGCCCCAACTACACCACCCACACCATGCACACCAAATACATCTAGTGCGTCGTCTGCGCCTAATAATCGTTTCAGACCATTTACACCCCACAAACACACCAAGCCCGCCACCAAGCCAATGATTAATGCACCACCAGGACCCACAAAACCACAAGCAGGGGTAATTGCCACCAAGCCGGAAACCGCGCCTGAAGCACCACCCAACATTGAAGGCTTGCCTTTTGATAACCATTCACCAAACAACCATGACAATGTGGCTGCCGCTGTGGCCAATAACGTATTTACAAAAGCAAGGGCTGCAACACCATTGGCCTCTAAGTTTGAACCCGCATTAAAACCAAACCAACCAACCCACAACAAAGAGGCGCCAATCATAGTGAAAGTTAAGCTGTGTGGCGCCATAGCTTCACGACCGTAGCCAACCCGTTTCCCCACCATATACGCGCCAACCAACCCCGCCACCGCTGCGTTGATATGCACCACGGTACCACCAGCAAAGTCCAACGCTCCCTTTGCCCAAAGATAACCAGCACCAGCAGTCACTGCCTCTAAAGAGGCTGCATCAGTTATGGCGTCTGGACCATCCCAATACCAAACCATATGCGCTATCGGTAAATAACTGAAGGTAAACCACAAAACAGCAAATAAAAGAACCGCAGAAAATTTAATTCGCTCAGCAAACGAACCAATAATTAATGCGGTGGTAATGGCTGCAAATGTAGACTGAAACGCAATAAACACAAACTCAGGAATGTAAACGCCTTTGCTAAAAGTTGCCGCAACACTTTCTACGCTTACCCCTTTGAGTAAAAGCTTATCAAGGCCGCCAATCAACGGATTGCCCCCTGTAAATGCTAAGGAATATCCATATAAACTCCAAAGCACAATAATCAAAGCAAACAAGGCAAACGTTTGCATCAACACCGACAACATATTTTTACTACGCACCAAACCACCATAAAACAATGCTAAGCCAGGAATGGTCATTAAAATCACCAGCAAAGTGGCTACAATCATCCAAGCTGTATCGCCTTTGTCTGGGACCGGAACCGCTGCTGCAGGTGCTACAACAGCATCTTTAACTGGAGACAATTCTTGCAATTTTTCTGCTGCTTTTGCCTCAGATTTATTGCCTGACTGATTATCTAGCTTAACCTCTTTCAGCTCTGCTTTTACTGGTGTAGGAGCTTTGGCTGAATCTGGCGTTGTTACAACAGATGTAGGCTGGGTGACTGTGCTTGCTGATTTGTCTGCAGAGTGATCATCTGCCCAAACAGAAGACGCCAAACTGACTCCCAGCAATGTGGCTACCACAAGCCAAATCGATAAAAACTTTTTCATTTTTGCCCTCATCAATCCAATGTACAGCATTTTTTTTCGAGTGCTTGTCTTACAACACTTACAAAGCATCTTTTCCTGTTTCGCCTGTGCGAATACGCACCACTTGCTGCAGATCAAACACAAAAATTTTGCCGTCGCCAATTTTTCCTGTGCGTGCCGCGCCTTCAATGGCTTCAATCACTTGATCTACAACCGCGTCATCAACGGCGGCCTCAATTTTGACCTTGGGCAAAAAATCAACCACATATTCTGCACCACGGTACAACTCAGTATGGCCTTTTTGACGACCAAAACCCTTCACCTCAGTTACGGTAATACCCTGCACACCCACTTGTGACAAAGCTTCACGCACTTCATCCAGTTTGAAAGGTTTAATCACTGCTGTAACCAATTTCATAATACAACCCCTCTACAAAAAGTAATTGACAACGCCAACCCAAAAAAGCCAAAAACAACCCAAGCGTATCAATAAAAAACGCCACTTAAAAATGGCGCTTTATTAACAGTTAAAATGTTTTACCAATAGACAAAACAACAGCATCTTTGTAAAGCTTTTTAATTTCGCCACGGCCATTGGCAATTTCATTGATCGCCTTACCCGCGTTTTTCATATCAGTTCCCACCCAATGGGCGCCCAAGGCAAAACCCTGTACATCGTAAGACACACCCAACTTATAATCTGTGTAAGAAAAGTTTTTGTCATTTTTCAAATCTGTATAACCAACGTGCGCATTGAGCGTAAGTTTAGGTGCAATTTCTCTAGAATAATTTAATTCAGAATAAGTAGTGCCACGGGTACTTTGGTCACCATTAACACGCATACCAAAGTAGTCGGTTGTAGCGTAAAACAATTTGGCTGACAATGAACCATATGACAAACCACCATACACTTCATTGTTGTCAAACTTGGTGGCTCCAGAACGGGCATCACCGTAGTAATAGTACAAATTACCCACATCGTAACCAATGCCTGTGTTGCCAATTTGACCACGGTAACCCGCATAGAAATCCATCTCTAACCCGGGACCGCCAGGGTATTGTTTGCCGGAAATGCTTGAGTTCCAATTTCCTGCGTAAAAGCCAGATTTGTGCACAGCATCAAATCCACCTTGAAATGCAGGCTCTTTTAAAGTTTGAGAAACACCACGGAAACGGTAATCAGTTAAGACAGTGGCATTACCGCTGAGTGTAAAATCTGAAGCGCCTGCATGCGCCAAGGACACACACAACGCCGAAAAAAGTGCTGAAGATACCAAAGTTTTACGCATGTTTTTCTCCTTTAATTGCAAAGCCCAAAATAGTGGACAAACATATAAAGCGAAAACCATGCCAAGCAAAATAGCACCAAAACGGTGCTATTAAAGACAGGAAATCATGTTGATTTTGCAGTGCAAAATTTTTTGGTATACAAACAGGAGGTGAATTTAATGCGCACTAAATTGGTGCATAAATTTGGTTTTTGGCCTATGAAAATTAAGCACAATAAAACAAAACTTGGGCACGCTAGCGATTGTTGCGCATTAACGTTCAAAAAAAGATAAATCAACCAGACGGAATTAAGCGCGTATGCCAATTTATGTGCATCCACAATACTGGCTTTTCATATTAATGGCACTTTAAATTTAGAAGAAAATTATTTAAAACCACCTAGTGTTTGTGTGAATTTGAATAACTTTCATCAGGCTGACTTTGATGAAAGTGCCCTCCATCATGTGTCATGCCATGCACGTGAAAATACTCATAAGCTAAAATGGATGCGACAGTAATTAAAACACCGCTCACCACAGCATAGATAACCACTGACCTTTTGCTAATAACTCTTTTTGCTTCCACTAAATATAAAGCAAAAAGACTCATTAAAAAGCCTAAAGGCACAACCCATAGACTTCTTGCCGGAGAGTCAGGAAAATGTTGAAGCCCGCCTGTAAAAAAACCCAATCCAATCGAAGCAAAAATACCTATTAACAATACGCCAGTCCAGGTTTGTTTTTCTTGTGGATTAGACAACTTACCAATAACACTACCAATCAAATATAAACAAACACCCAATAAAGCAGTCCAAAAAGAACGCTCTTCGCTGAAAAAGCCATGTGTAACAGCTCCCGCTATAAAACTAATTCCCGTATATTTAAACAATGATGAAGCATGGTTTAACTGAAAATGCATATTGTCTCCTTTATAACGCTAATTAAACTTTAAAAGTTCTAATTTACTCCATGATTTCACTTTAAGACGTGGAGTCAAGTACACGAATACATCTTCGTAGTTAAAGTAAACCTTAAATTACTTTTACAAATTTCTCACTGCAAAACCAAACGCAAATTGGCGTTAGATTGACGCAATCGTCCAGACAAATCCCACGCAATTACGCCCATCAAATCTGCAAGCACGGACTTGCTTTTTTTGTTCTAATGACTTTAAAACCGAAATTGACAAACGCATCGCGCTAACATCACCAACCACGATAGCATCAGCAGATCGGGGCCGAGAAGAAATAAACGCTATTTCACCAAAGCCAACGCCCTGTCGAAAAAACGCCAAAAATACAAGTGCCAACCCTGAGCGTCAAACCCACAAACATCTCGCCGCTTTTGGCCATAATCTATGCTTGATCACGTTGAACGATGAACTTGATTGAGGGTGCTTCCGTCTGCTCGCTTCCACTCAATCCATCCGTTAGCTGGACACAAAATTAACGCTGACGCGGCACCGCTTGGACTTTTAAAAAGACAGTCTCTAATAAAAACTGTCTCCTGTTGTTACCAACAATGCAAAACTGATCCACTTCAACAATTGAAATCTGATCCACTTGTTTTCACTATAGTGCCTTTTTGGGGGCACTTTGATCACAAAAGAAGAACTTATGAAAATTCAGATTTTGCATCAGCAAGGCCTTT
>JAXISZ010000021.1:0-7176 GCA_034680345.1 Burkholderiaceae bacterium | reverse complement strand
TTTTGGACTTCAATGGAGCTTATGGTGGTATTAACCAATTCAGTTTGCCTCATGCTGAAACCACGGTTCATCGTGATCAGATTGAGCATACTGAGCACACACCATATTTCGGCTTTGACCGATTTAACTCTGATGCATTAAAAGCACACAGTGCTCTGGAAGAGCAGGCAAGTTTTGAGAAAAATGATTCTGAATTATCAGAAAATGCCGCACCTGTGCCAGAGGTCAAAGTTGATAGCAAAGGTAAGGCTAACTATCAATTGCCAAAAGAAACACTTCTTGGTGCTAAGGGCAAAGTCAAGTTGGTGGCCTTTGATAAAGACGGCCAACCATTGCCTCATTGGATTAAATTCAATCCAGAAACAGGCGAATTTGAAATTGCGATGCCAGATGACATCAATGAACCTGTTGAGGTTCAAGTCATTGCCACTGACATTAGGGGTGAAAAAACTCAAGCCAAGTTACTCATTAAGCCGTTGAGCGATAAATCTACTAAAACTGCATTTATTGGTAAATCATCTCTGACCAGTCAAATCAAATCAGCGATGATGTTGGGCGGAGGTAGAAATTAATGGCTTCCAATGAAGCAGCAGTGACCATGGATAGTTCCATGGTCTTGATTAATCTGGCTCAGCAAGCAAGAAAATCTGAATCAGATAAAGCCTTGCAATTTTTACTCGTCAATCAAACACATCAACTAGCTTCTTATCTCCTTGGTTCTCTATGGATTGAAGATGAAGGGGTGGTCTCACAATCAGGAGTTTCTTTTGTTGAAAGAAACTCCCCTTATGTGATGTGGCTTAACAGTGTCTGCAAAATCTTGAGCACTCACCATGAGCCATGTGAAATTTTGCCTGAGATGCTTGATGAATCCATGGTGGAAGACTGGGGTTCTTATTTGCCAGTTCATGCATATTGGTTTCCGATGTCCAGTGGCAAGCGCAAGGCTGGACTATTGCTGGCAAGAGAAAACAACTTTAGGGATGCTGAATTAGCCTATTTAAAAGAATGGGTCGATATCTGGGCTTATTCATGGAGCAGGGTAGATGCCCCGACAGTGCATGGTGAGTTAACTCGCTTGTGGATTCGTTTTTTAGAATATGTACCTAGCAGAGATGAAGTCAAGGCCTTTGCTTTAGACGTGATTGCTGGCGCAAACGTAGTCTATCAAGACTATCGTCAAAACCCCAAGCAGATCATCCCCCAAGCTCGTCAAATGTATGCGGATGTAATCACTTGGGTCAAAGCAACTTGGCAATCATTGCAGATGATGGGGGTCGAAGGCACAAAACAATTCGTTTGGGCTGAGGCGAAAGCCATTTGGCATGACAAAAAACGTCGATGGAAATGGTTAATTTGGACATTTATATTATTTCCGGTGCGTTTGACGGTATTGGTGCCTGGTGAATTGGTTCCTGCCAATCCTGCAATTATTCGTGTACCAATTGAAGGGGTGGTGGATGAGTTTTATGTCAAACCTAACCAAGAAGTCACCAAAGGGCAGGAACTATTTAGATTAGACATCACATCCTTAACCAGCCGCTTGCAAGTGGCTCAACAAGAGACTCAGATTGCTACGCAAGAGTACCGACAAAGTGCTTTGCAAGCTTTGACTGACTCTAAAAGCCGTGGTTTATTGGCTCCTCAAGAAGGCAAGGCTGCAGAAAAAAAGGTTGAAGCTGACTATCTCAAGAGCCTACTAGATAAAGCAAAAATCAGTGCCCCACGTCCTGGAATTGTGCTTTTTGATGATCCATCCGAGTGGATTGGTAAACCCGTGATTGCTGGTGAAAAAATCATGGTGGTGGCCACGGAAGGCGATGTGGAAATTGAGGGATGGATTCCAGTTGGTGAGGCCATTGAAATGCCTAAACGTTCTAGCGTCACGCTTTATTTGAATGCCATGCCATTTTCACCAGTGTCAGGTCAGTTGCGTTATGAAGGTCATGAACCTATTTTGAGACCTGATGGTACCTATGCCTATCGCGTCAGAGCAAGTTTAGACCCTGGCAAAAAAGGCCCTCGTGTTGGTTTAAAAGGCACTGCTAAAGTGCATGGTGAGTTTGTGCCATTGTCCTATTGGGTTTTCCGTAGACCACTATCTTCCTTGCGTCAATTTTTGGGCATTTAAATTCAATGGAATTTCAAGCTCAAAAATGGCCTAAGCTCAGGGAAGACTTAACGCTATACCCGGGCCCTGCAGATAAAAGTGGCAGTCCAACTTGGACTTTGCACGACCCTGTTAGAAATCAATATTTCCAAATTGATTGGGTTTCTTTTGAGGTGTTGTCCAGATTAGATCTTGGGGATGCCGAAAAAATTTGTGAAGCTATTGATCAAGACACCACGCTTTCAATTACGGTTGAAGAAGTCAATGTGGTTCTCAAATTTCTGAACGATAACGAACTTGTCTATCAATACACCGCTAATGAAATTGCACAGCTTGTGCAAAAAAGTAAAGGTCGCCATAAAAAGTGGTTTGACTCGATATTGCATGGCTATCTATTTTTTCGCTTACCCATATTTAAACCCGATAAATTCTTAGGCGATTTATTGCCTAAGGTCGAATTTCTCTTTAGAAAACGTTTCTACCAAATCACACTCATCGTCTTTTTAATTGGCTTGTGGGGCGTATTCAGGCGCTGGGATACCTTTAGTTCGACCTTGGTGGACACATTTAGTATCGAAGGTATCTTGGGTTATGCAGGCGCTGTTTTTGTGGTCAAAGTTTTCCATGAAATTGGTCACGGCCTAGCGGCTAAAAAGTGCGGCTGTAGGGTTCCAACCATGGGATTGGCATTTTTGATCATGTTCCCAGTGGCCTATACCGACGTGACAGAGTCCTGGAAACTAAATTCACATAAAAAAAGGTTGATGATTGCAGGTGCTGGTATCACTACCGAAGCAATTATTGCGGCATGGTCGGTTTTTATTTGGACTGTATTGCCTGATGGCGCAATCAAGAGCTCATTTTTCTTTTTAGCAACAACCTCACTAGCAGCCACACTGGCGATCAATGCCAGCCCATTTTTACGCTTTGACGGCTACTTTTTACTCTGTGATGCCTTGGGTATGCCCAATTTACACAGCCGCTCATTTGCTTATGCGCGTTGGTGGTTAAGGGCTCAGCTATTTGGTTTAAATGATCCTCCCCCTGAGTCCCTCAGTGAATGGAACCGTCAGTTCTTTGTGATTTTTGCGATCGTGACTTGGTTATATCGCTTGGTGGTATTTTTTGGTATCGCTTTGCTTGTCTACCATTACTTTTTCAAAGCTTTAGGTATTGCATTATTTTTGGTTGAAATGTGGTTTTTCATCCTTAAACCAATTTACCAAGAACTTCAATATTGGCGCAAAAGATGGTCAGATATTGGCCCTGTGGTGCATCAAAAACCAGCGTTTTATATCGTTATAGTTATTGCACTGTTTTTGTTTATCCCATTTGACATCACTGTTAATACACAGGGGATGCTAAAGCCTCAAAAAAGTCTTAATGTTCTATCTACTCAAGCCGCATTGGTGGTCAAGTTGCCGCCCGTGATTGGTGCTGAAGTAGCAGAAGGGGACCAGCTGATTGGCCTATCAGTACCTGCTTTGGATAAAAAGATACAGCAGTTAAAAACCCGAGTTGACGTACTCACTCGTCAGTATGGCTCCTCAGGTTTTGACTCAAAAACAGTTGGGCAGCAACCTATCTATAAAGAGCAATTAATCTCAGCACAAAAAGAGCTATTGAGTCTGATGGAAGAGCATGAAAGATTAAACAAAAAAGCCCCTTTTTCAGGGGTGATTGCCGATGTTGATCCTGATTTATTCTTGGGGGAGTGGGTTCCCAAATCATTTGCATTGGTGACCCTGATTGATGGCAAGGATTGGGTGGTTGATTGCTATGTTGAAGAAGCAGACTTAAAGCGCCTGGATTTAGGTAATTGGGGTCGATTTATTCCTGATGCGCCTGGTGTTTTAGGCGTTGGCCTGAGTGTTATATCCATTGACCAAGATGCAACCCGAGTGATCACTGAGGGTGCCCTGACGTCAGTCGCTGGGGGAGAGATCTTGGTTAGACCTCAAAATAACAAATTGATTCCGGAGCGGGCTCTTTATCGAGTCAGATTAAAGGTTGATGGCAACCCATCTAAAATCTCTACGGGATATATTCGTGGCCGTGTGGTGATCTATGGCTGGCCAAAATCAATCATGGGCGATGTTATTCGTGGTGGTTTAGCTCTATTTATAAGAGAAGCTGGTTTTTAAGCAAATCAACCCCGATAAATCTCAAGATTTGATTCCTCGACCTGGGCTCGAACCAGGGACCTACCGATTAAAGAACTTGTGCATAAAAGCTTAGGTTCAAACAGGCTTAAATCATTCCAAATGATTTGTAGGGGTTTAAAGTTGATTTGAATGGAATTTGTCTCCGTAAGAGGGCAAAATAAATAGTTAATTTTTTATAATTAAACATGCCAAATATCCTTTTACATTACCTAGATGCAGCTGGAAATAAATTAATTCAAGTCTTCGATGAACCTATTTGGATATCAACATGGGGTAGGGGCTATATTTCATTCTTGCAACGGTAGGAAGTAATGGTGTTTTGGTTACTTGAGGTGAATCAATGGATTTGGTCTCCAGTAATTTATTATTTTGTGTATGCCTTGCCTGCGATCTATGTTTTACGTCGTATGAAGGGCTCTATAAATTACAATGGTGTCATAACTGAATGACAAATCAATAAGCATCGCGCAATATTCGCATTGCTTGTAGAAACACAGAAAAAGAAGCTTATGTCTCACGCATTGGAGAATGAATATCGATCGGATATAGATGGCCTTAGAGCATTGGCCGTGATGTTCGTTGTTATATTCCACGCTTTTCCGAATTTATTAGCGGGTGGATTCATTGGAGTTGATATTTTCTTTGTGATCTCTGGATTTTTAATCACAAAAATTATTTTTCAGAGTCTAGAGGCTGGCACTTTTAGCATTTTTGATTTTTATAATCGCCGTATCAAGCGTATTTTCCCAGCGCTAATAATCGTGATGATTGTTAGTTTGATTCTTGGCTGGTTTTTCTTGTTTTTTGACGAATATGCTCAACTAGGAAAGCATATCCGAGGTGGTTTTTTATTTGTTTCTAACATCTACTTTTACCAAGAGGTTGGTTACTTTGACACTTTGGCTGAAACTAAGCCGATGCTCCATTTGTGGAGTTTGGCAGTCGAGGAACAGTTTTATATTTTTTGGCCTATTTTATTGGCGTTGGCATGGAAGCGTCGCTGGAATTTTGTAGTCACTATCGCACTTATCGCAGGTCTATCTTTTATTCTCAATATCTATTGGGTTCAAAAAAATCCAAGCGCTGCTTTTTATCTATCAATCCCCCGTTTCTGGGAGCTTTTGATGGGGGCATTTTTAGCGTATTTGTCGATCAACAAAAGAAGTATTCCTTTTCTTCATCCAGAGGTTTCATCTGTTGTAGGCTGTGCTTTAATTTTTTCAGGTGTGTCACTATTAAATGTGACTAGTGCTTTCCCAGGGTGGTGGGCTTTGTTACCAACGCTTGGTACATTTTTTCTGATTTATGCGGGTTCAAATACTTTTTTAAATAAGTATTTGTTTTCCAACCCCATCATGGTTTGGTTTGGCTTGATTAGCTATCCACTTTATTTGTGGCATTGGCCTCTTTTATCCTATTTAAGAATTGTGACCGGAGACACACCAGATCCACTGCATACTGTGGCGGCAGTGATCTTAGCAGTATTTTTAGCTTGCCTTACTTTTTTCTTCCTTGAAAGGAAAGTAAGGTCTAGTAAAGGATATCGTGCAGCAATTTACTTATTAGCCCTTGCTGCAATTATTTTAATGAGCATTTCTTGGATGAGGTCAAAAGCTGGTTTACCTGATCGACCAGTCAATCAACAAATTGATTATCTATCCACTCTGGATGCATATAACCAATCTAGGCAGTCTGATCAAAGTTGTTCTTCTTTAAATGGTTTGAGTTTACTAAAGGAAGAGGTTTGTTTATCAAATTCAACCGCGCCTAAGACTCTATTTGTTGGGGATAGTCATGCCATGTCTTTGTATTCAGGGATATTTACTAAAAAGGTGACTGTCGATGCCATGTTGATTGGCGCACACGCTTGCAAGTTTTATCCCAATTTAAGTTACACCCCAACTTATCAATATAAATTTGCCAATAACTGTACTGCTATATCTCAAAAGGTAATTGAGCTTGCTCAGACAATGAATAGCCTTCAGAAGATTGTTTTGGTTAATTACTATCCTTACGTGAATGCGACAGTTCAATCACCCTCAAGCTATTTTGATGGTGATATAGAGCTAAATAAAGGTGACGCATTCCTTTTGGGTCAAGGCTATCTTATTGAAAAACTCTTAGCGGCAGGCAAAGAGGTTATTTTTGTCATTGATATTCCAAAATTAAAGAGAAATCCCAAAGACTGTGTAATGCGTTCATCGTTCACCGCAGTTAAATCATGTGAGCCAAGTATGGCGGAGTTGGATGCCTATAGGAGCATTTATATGGATGCTGTTCGGCAATTGAAGAAAAAGTATCCTCAATTACAGATTTTTGATCCAACAGCAATTTTTTGTTTTGACGGTGTTTGTCACTATAAGGAGGGTAACCAACTTTTGTATTACGATCAAACCCATCTCAGCATAATTGGCGGATCAAAAGTCTTGGAGGTAATGAAATCTCAAAAGATTATTGGCAAATGAGCCAGGTTTTTTATTTCGCCTCTCGACCTGCGCTCGAACCAGGGGCGTAAGGATTAATAGAGTTTTTTCTTAAAAACTAAGGTTTAAAAGGGCTCTAACCATGTTAAATCATTTATACAGGTTTTTATCCATTTCAAATCGACTTTCACTATAGAGCGGCATAATCAAGTTCTAAGTGATTATTTCATTTTGGAGGCAAACGGCGTAAAGGCTATAGATGCAAATAATTTCCTGATATTTAATACTGATACTGGAGCGCTCTTTTACGATGCCGATAGCACTGGTGCAAAAGCAGCAGTACAAATAGCCATCCTTGGCAGTGCAGAGCATCCTAAATTTCAGGCTAATGATCTGTGGATGGTGTAGGGGACTGAGGCTCATCAAGATGGTCAGCGAACCAATTAAAGAAAAAGCCCCTAGATTACTCTAGGGGCTT
>JAXISZ010000020.1:0-11600 GCA_034680345.1 Burkholderiaceae bacterium | reverse complement strand
TTGAGGGTTTGAGTTTAATTGATTTGATATTGATGATTGATCGTGATTTTGAAATTTAAAGCCCATATTCACTCCTTATGAAAGCAGTGAATATGAGCTTTTAATTAAATCGGTTCAAGATGGTTTTACTGGGGGCTTACCCTGCGCCATGCATTTTGCCAAATGTGTGGCCACCAGCAATCAGTGCCACAGTCTCGTAGTCGTTCATGGCCATGCGAGCAAAGGTTTCGCGTACGTCTTGAGCTGAGGCTAGGGGGTCCGGCTTGCCATCTGGACCTTGTGGGTTAACATAAATTAATCCCATTTCTACAACTGCCAATGGGTTTTCAAGTTTGCGCTCATCACTGTAACGGTTGTTGGGTTGATCGCTTGTGGCAAGCCATGTTTGTTCAGCACCTCAGTAAATATCTTCTTCGGGTGCCCAAATGTCTTCGCGACCACCTCCAAAGTCCAAGGTTTTAAACCCCATGGTTTCCATGGCTACATTACCAGCCAGAATAAAGAGGTCAGCCCAAGAAATGGCATTGCCGTATTTTTCTTTACAGCATAGTTGAAGTTCCAGTCCATCGGACTAGAAATGGGTTGATGCTGATGTAAGATTGAAAGCTTGAGTTGGTTTGGCTACCAGTGCGTATTAGACTGTGTATTTTGGCGGGCTTGTGTGCCATGGTTTTTTTGAAATGGGCATGTTTTGCTATCTGTAATTTAATTCATTTTCAAATCTCCATATTATGGATTGATATGTTAAAACTATAAAAAACACGGATTAAGTCATTAAAACTTTTTATTGTATTTTTCATACCATTTTATGAATGATGCCATCAGTTCAGGTGGTTTTATACTGTCAGGTGGGGTATGCTGTGCTTTGTCAATTAACACATTGAGTAAAAAATGAATTTTAGCCATGTGTTTTTATAATCGTTTGACTTCTTAATTATAAAGACAATCAGGCTTTCTTAGACATTAAGATTTTTTATGCGGGTTCTCAGCCCATCAGGTAAATAAAAAAAAACTGCAACAATGCGGTTTTTTTGTTTTTGGCGGATAGGGTGGGATTTGAACCCACGGTACGGTAAAACCGTACACCGGATTTCGAGTCCGGCCCGTTCGACCACTCCGGCACCTATCCAAAATTTGTGTAGTAAAGCCAACACTAGATTGTAGCAAAATCGAGCATAAGCGTCTAATTTAGTTTTTAAGCTTAATTCACCTTTAAAACTTCAATGCCACCCATATAGGGTTTTAATACGTCAGGAATTAACACCGAGCTGTCAGCTTGCTGGTAGTTTTCTAAAACTGCAACCAATGTTCTTCCTACAGCCAACCCCGAACCATTTAATGTGTGCACTAACTCAGGTTTACCCTCTGCGTTGCGATAACGGGTTTGCATCCGTCGCGCTTGAAATGCCTCACAATTTGAACAAGAAGAAATTTCTCGATAAGTATTTTGTGCCGGTAACCACACCTCAATGTCGTAGGTTTTTGACGCACCAAATCCCATATCTCCCGTACATAATAAAATTGTGCGAAATGGTAGCCCTAGTTTTTTTAAAATATTTTCTGCGTGCTGTGTTATTTCTTCAAGCGCCTGGTACGATTTTTCTGGTTGTTCAATACGAACCAATTCAACTTTATCAAATTGGTGCTGACGTATCATACCCCGTGTATCTCTACCATAAGCCCCGGCTTCTGACCTAAAACATGGACTATGTGCCGTTAGTTTAATAGGCAGTTGTTCATTAGGCAGCAATTCCGAGCGTACTAGGTTGGTTAATGAAACCTCAGCCGTAGGAATTAAGTACATTTTTTCTTGTTCGCCACCTTCTGCACCTTTGTAGGTGGTGAATAAATCAGCTTCAAATTTTGGCAGTTGCCCTGTGCCTAATAAGCTGTCCGCACGAACTAAATAAGGGGTATAACACTCTGTGTAACCGTGCTCAATGGTATGGGTGTCGAGCATGAATTGCGCTAGGGCGCGGTGAAGTCGCGCCATTTGTCCCCGTAACACAGCAAAGCGACTGCCCGAGAGTTTGGCTGCACTTTCAAAATCCAAGCCAAGGGGTGCCCCTAAGTCTACATGGTCTTTGGGTGTAAAAGACATGGCCTTGGGTGTTCCCCAACGGCGAATTTCAAGGTTTTCTGTTTCATCTCGACCTACGGGCACATCTAAAGCGGGTAAATTAGGCACCTGCATGAGCAGCGTATTCAAGTTTTGTTGAATGACCTCTAATTGAACTTTACTGTCTTCAAGTGTATGAGCAATGCCCGCAACTTCAGCCATCAGTGTTGTCGTGTCTTCTTTTTTGGATTTTAAAATGCCAATTTGCTTTGACAAACTGTTACGCTGCGCTTGCAATTCTTCAGTACGGGTTTGAATTGTTTTGCGATCTGCTTCAAGTTGTTTGAATGTTTCCGCATCTAACTCGTATCCTCGGCTAGCCAGTCTGGAAGCCACTTGATCTATGTCTTTACGAAGTAATTGTATATCTAGCATAAATTTTCAGCGCCTGTTGTTTTGTCGCGGGTCAAGATTGAAATCTGTTGCACCAACTTTAAGTGGTTGTCACAAGAATTTTACCAATTTTGGCCTGCCATATTTTGGGGCCTGTGTCGTGTACAGAGTTACCTGTACTGTCAACCGCAACGGTCACGGGCATGTCTTTGACTTCAAACTCATAAATGGCTTCCATTCCCAAGTCTTCAAAACCAACCACTTTGGCAGCTTTAATGGCTTTTGCAACCAAATAAGCTGCGCCACCCACGGCAATTAAATAAGCTGATTTGTTTTCTGCAATGGCTTCTATGGCTACAGGCCCACGTTCGGCTTTACCGACCATGGCAATTAAGCCGGTTTTTTCTAGCATTGTGCGCGTAAATTTATCCATCCGCGTTGCTGTAGTTGGCCCTGCTGGACCAACTACTTCATCACCAACGGGGTCAACTGGACCTACGTAGTAAATAATACGGTTGGTAAAATCAACAGGTAATGCTTCGCCGTTGGCCAGCATGTCTGCTATGCGTTTATGTGCAGCGTCTCTACCAGTTAGCATTTTACCGTTTAGCAATAGGGTCTGGCCTGGTTGCCAACTGGCTACTTCCTCAGGTGTTAGGTTGTCTAAATTTACCCGAGTAGATTTTTCAACATCCGCTTTCCATTCAATATCGGGCCAGCTGTCCAATGATGGCGTTTCTAACTGTGCAGGACCACTGCCATCTAGCTCAAAATGCACATGCCGTGTGGCAGCACAATTTGGAATTATGGCCACAGGTAGTGAAGCGGCATGGGTTGGATAATCTAAAATTTTAATGTCCAGAACTGTAGTCAGACCACCAAGACCTTGAGCACCAATACCAAGGGCGTTGACTTTTTCTAGCAGTTCTAAGCGCAACGATTCTATGCGGTTTAAAGTTTCTCCGCGATCTTTTTTTGCCTGTATCTCATGAATATCAATCGGGTCCATCAAAGATTCTTTGGCTAAAAGCATTGCTTTTTCAGGGGTGCCACCAATGCCAATACCCAAAATACCTGGAGGGCACCAACCCGCACCCATGGTGGGTACTGTTTTCAGCACCCAATCAACCAGAGAGTCTGAGGGGTTGAGCATCACCATTTTACTTTTGTTTTCTGAACCACCACCTTTGGCCGCACAAATAACTTCTACGGTATTGCCTGGCACTATTTCATAGTGTATAACTGCAGGCGTGTTATCTTTGCTATTGCTGCGAGTGCCAATCGGATCGCGTAGAACAGAGGCGCGCAATTTATTGTCGGGGTGTAGGTACGCCTGCCTTACGCCTTGATTAACCATTTCAGAGACGCTCATAGTGCTGTCCCACTGTACATTCATGCCCACCTTAAGAAATACGACACAAATACCTGTGTCTTGGCAGATCGGGCGATGGCCTTCAGCGCACATGCGGCTATTGGTTAAAATTTGAGCTATAGCGTCTTTGGCTGCTGGGTTAGCCTCTTTTTCGTAGGCTTTCCCCATGGCTTGAATAAAATCTGCAGGATGATAATAAGAAATATACTGAAATGCGTTAGCGATTGATTCAATAAAATCGTCTTGTTTAATAATGGTCATTCTAAATTCTCTTTGTATGCATTAATGGTGTTTGGGGTGGTGAATTAAGCGATCAGTTGCGGCAATGGCTAGCGCTGATAATAAGAACACAATGTGAATACCGGTTTGCGCCAAAATGGTTTTAGTTTCATATTGTGCAGCATTGATAAAAGTTTTTAATAAATGAATAGATGAAATGCCAATAATAGCTGTACTTAGCTTTACCTTAAGAACTGAGGCATTGACGTGGTCAAGCCATTCGGGTTGGTCTGGGTGGTTTTCTAAGCCCATGCGGCTAACAAAGGTTTCATAACCACCTACAATCACCATAATTAGCAAGTTGGAGATCATCACTACGTCAATTAAACCTAAAACCATGAGCATAATGCCTGTTTCATCCAATTGGTGAGAAGCAGTGCGCAGCACCAAGTGCAACAATTCAACCAAGAAATGGTAAGCGTATACGCCTTGAGCCACAATTAAACCAAGGTATAAAGGCAGTTGTAGCCAACGACTCGTAAAAATGAGCGCGGGCAGTGGTTTGAGTTTTTTGGGTGTGTTGTGATTTGTTTTCATAGCAAAATAGCTTTTTTAAAAATGAATTCGCCTTGTTTAGATAAACGGTATTTTACTGATTCTAAATTTATTTGGGTTATTAATTAGGATATTAATATTTTATTAAAAAAGCATGCATTCAATATTTTATAGAGTTATTCAACTTGTGTTGTTATTTATTGCAACATCATTTTTTAAAAAATAAGGAGAAATTTACAGTGTCATCTATTACAACATCGACCATTCAGTCTGTTTTGCAAGAAACACGTTTATTTCATCCTTCCGATGATTTTGTTGCAAAAGCAAACGTTTCTGGTATGCAGGGTTACAAAGATTTGTGCCAGCAAGCCAAGCAAGATTATGTTGGTTTTTGGGCAGGTTTAGCACGTGAGCATTTAAGTTGGTATCAAGATTTTAATCAAGTTTTAAATGACACCCTTGCGCCATTTTATCGCTGGTTTGAAAACGGTTTATTAAATGCTTCTTACAATTGCTTAGATCGGCAAGTCGCTAATGGCAATGCTGAAAAAACCGCCATTATTTTTGAGTCTGATGAGGGTTATAGCACTTCAATTACTTATCAGGCGCTGTTGCAGTTGGTTTGTCAGTTGGCCAATGGGTTGAAAAGTCTTGGTTTGCAAACAGGGGACTGTGTTGTCATTTATATGCCAATGTCAATTCAAGGCGTGGCTGCAATGCAGGCTTGTGCGCGATTGGGGGTAACACATTCAGTGGTTTTCGCAGGCTTTTCTGCAAAGTCTTTGCACGAGCGTATTGTTGATATCGGTGCAGTCGCCATAATAACCGCTGACCAGCAAATGCGAGGCGGTAAAAATTTACCTTTGAAAGCCATTGTGGACGAGGCGTTAAGGATGGGTGGGTGCAGTGCGGTTAAAAAAACGGTTGTATATCAAAGAACGGGGGCTGCAATTCCGATGGTGCCTGATCGAGATATTTTTTGGGACGATTTAATATTAGGTCAATCAACGCAGTGTTCGCCAGTGATGGTTGAATCTGAACACCCATTGTTTGTTTTATACACCTCGGGTTCTACAGGCAAGCCAAAGGGGGTTCAGCATTCAACGGCGGGTTATTTGCTTTGGGTTTTGTTAACCATGAAATGGACATTTGATATTCAAGCAAATGATATTTTTTGGTGTACAGCAGATATTGGTTGGATAACAGGCCACAGTTATGTGGCTTATGGTCCTTTGGCGGTTGGGGCAACGCAAGTGATCTTTGAAGGGGTGCCAACGTATCCAAATGCTGGGCGGTTTTGGAATATCATTGCCAGACAACGAGTTAGCATTTTTTACACCGCGCCCACTGCAATTCGTTCGCTCATTAAGGCTGCAGAACTTGATTGTACAGTGCATCCAGCAGTATTTAATTTATCAAGTTTACGTTTGTTAGGTTCTGTTGGAGAACCCATCAATCCTGAAGCTTGGGTTTGGTACTACCAGCAGGTTGGGCGATCACGTTGCCCAGTTGTAGATACATTTTGGCAAACAGAAACAGGGGGGCATATGATTGCCCCTTTACCTGGCGCTACGCCTTTGGTTCCAGGCTCTTGCACTTTACCGCTGCCAGGTATTGAGGCTGCTGTTGTGGACGAAACGGGTAAAGAGTTACCTAATGGGCAGGGTGGTTTGTTGGTGATTAAAAAGCCATGGCCGTCGATGATTCGAAACATTTGGGGCGATCCGCAGCGTTTTAAAAGCAGTTATTTTCCCGATGAGTTGGGTGGTCAATTGTACTTGGCTGGCGATGGTGCGGTGCGTCATCAAGACAATGCTTACTTTACCATTATGGGTCGAATCGATGATGTGCTGAATGTGTCAGGGCACCGTCTGGGCACAATGGAAATAGAGTCGGCTTTGGTGGCTAATCCTTTGGTAGCGGAAGCAGCTGTAGTAGGTAGATCCGATGAGGTTAGCGGGGAAGCAATTGTTGCTTTTGTGGTTTTAAAACAAGTGCGACCGTCTGGGCAGTTGGCACAAACAATTGCTTATGAACTGCGCAATTGGGTGGTAAAAGAAATAGGCCCAATCGCCAAACCCAAGGATATTCGTTTTGGCGATAACTTGCCCAAAACACGGTCTGGAAAAATTATGCGCCGTTTATTGCGGTCAATTGCTATGGGGCAGAGCGTTACCCAAGACATTTCTACGCTAGAGAATCCTGCAATCTTGAAGCAATTGGCAGAAAATAATTGATGTGGTTGGCATTGTTTTTTTATAGCCTAGTCAATGTCAGGTTGATTAAAAACTAGCCAATTAACAACTAGTTTTTTGTTTTCAAGTTGCAAATAAGGTGCTCAACTACGCATAGGTTTACTTTTGTTGGCAAAAATTTGTTACAATGCATCGCTTGTTGGAGAGGTGGATGAGTGGTTTAAGTCGCACGCCTGGAAAGCGTGTGTAGGTTAATCGCCTACCGCGGGTTCGAATCCCGCCCTCTCCGCCAAATCCAAATTATCTGTTGCAAATTCTGCAAAAAAACAAGTTTTATTTCGTATTCCCTAAAATTGTGTTGAATTTTTGGTAAATTCTAGTCCTAGATCATCCTTAATTTCTAAAATTTTACTTCCGCTGTTCAATCGATTATCTTTGATACGAGAAAAAAATGATCACCGTTTTTTATGATGGAAAATGTGGGTTGTGTCTTAAGGAAATTAATTATTATCGACTAATTGCACCGCCTGACATATTCAATTGGCAAGATATCACTGAGTCTACTGAGGATCTCAAGGAGGCTGGTATAACATTGAGTCAAGGGTTAAAATTTTTACACGCTAAAGACAGTGACGGAAATTTACATATTGGCGTGGATGCTTTCATCCTAATTTGGCGGAATTTGAACCGCTGGCGGTTGCTGGCTGCTTTTGTGTCATTGCCTGTTGTTCGGCCGGTTACCGAGTGGGCTTATTCTAGATTTGCAAATTGGCGTTTTAAACGATTGGTGCATTGTCAGTTAGCAGCGCGTGAAGAAAAATAGTTGTGATTCTTATTGTTGGAACATTGCTTGGGCTCATTTCGGTGGTATTTGGTGCTTACGCTGAGCATGGTTTGCGTCATAGTGTGAGTGACGAGCATTTTCGTTTTTTGATGACAGCACTGCGCTACAATCAAATGCATGCTGTTATGATTTCAGCCATAGGTCTTGTGTTGTTAAATGGTGGAAAATTCAGTGGAATTGCTTTACTAAAATACAGTGCTATTTTGTTTATTTTGGGTACGGTTTTGTTTAGTTTTAGCATTTATATTTCAGTGGGTTGTGCAATTGAACATTTTGTTAAGATTGCACCTGTGGGTGGCGTACTGCTGATGGCGGCTTGGTTAACATTATTGGTTAGCGCAATTGTTGGCCGTAAAAAATGATGAATCATCTTGTGGGTAAAATCAAAAATATTTTTAATTAATTGATTTAATTTGTTTTTTTTTAGTGCGCACGGGTTTTAAAATTTTTTTGATTTTATAGGCCCGAATTATAGTAAAAAAAAATTTTATTCTGTAGCATATCTAGGTGTTATGCCAAAGACAAAGTGGATGATGATTGCAGCGATTATTGGGGTGCTAGTTGTTGGTGGTGTATTGTTAGGCCCTGTTATGAGTCGTGTTGAAACGCCAAAATATGATGTTGTGCAGGTTGACCAAAATACTCAATCACCACAACAGGTGTTACACCCAGCCGATGAAACAGCAGAAAAGAACATTGAAATTCGGCAGTACAAAGCGATGGTTATTGCCGAGGTTGATGTGGCAGGAAAGCGTCAAGACGCTATCGGTGAGGGCTTTCGCGTGCTTGCCAAGTATATTTTTGGTCATAATGCTGTGCAGCAAGGGGTGGCTATGACAGCGCCAGTTCAACAGCAAATCAGTCAAAACATTGCAATGACCGCACCCGTTCAGCAACAAATAAGCCAAACTAACCAAATTAATCAAACCATTGCTATGACAGCGCCAGTTCAACAGCAATTGACACAACAGTCTTGGAAAATTAGTTTTGTAATGCCCGCACAATACAATATTACAAGTTTGCCAAAATCATTAGATCACCGTGTTGTGCTTAGAGAGATTGCGCCCAAGCGGTTTGTTGTGATTCAGTTTTCTGGTATAAACTCTGATGAAAATATAAAACACCATGAGCAGTGCTTGTTGAACTATATTGAAAAAAATCGTCTAACAGTGCTTGGTTCACCAACGTACGCTTTTTACAACCCACCTTGGACTTTACCAGCGATGCGTCGCAATGAGGTGATGTTTGAACTTGTGCAGTAAGTATTGTCAATGCTGCTAAATTTGCCCTCTTTGAAAATATGTTTCTTGGTGATGGGTTAAAAATTCAGCCTTAAGTTTTTTTCAATTTCATTGATTAGTGTTTTTGGTACATCCCACTCGGTGGCTAATTTCTTCCAATTTGCCACATGTGATATCACCTCATCAAGCGTTTGATTAATTTTGCCTCTGGTAAATAATGGGCTAATTTTTTCAAGCCAGTAAAAGTCTTCTCGACAAAACTCATCGCGTTTGCCATTTAATGTCATCCAGTGGCTATTGACCCATTTGTTACCGGGCTTATAGCTATAAGTCAAGTCGTAAGCGGGTGCTAGAGCCCACTGGTTATTGATGAGTATGAATGAAAAATTTTTAGAATGGTCATCATGGTTACGTGCTACAATATTGAATACCATTCTTTTGAACAATTGTTCGGCTGCTGTAGCGGGTAAGCGTAATTGTCTAATAATGGTAAATAGTTCAGCATAAGAAAAATTGCCTGGTTTTTTATAATCAATATGTGCTAAACCATTTAAAGTTTGGGTATGTATTTTTTGGTTGCCTTGGCGATCAAATCGTTGGGTTATGAAGTGCCTGCGTTTGCCTTCATTTAGTAATTTGCATGGCATCATGTCAATACCGCAGGCTGTGGCCATTAAATGATACACATACTCCATAGCGCCGTAGCCCAATGAATCGCCAAAGTTTTCTTGGTTTTCATTGTGTTCATGTACGCCATCAAATTTCATTAAATGGTGTATAAAGCCATCTGGCACATCAACTTGCCCAGACCGGACGGTAGTAAAATCGTTGTTGAAAGCCAATACTGCTTTGGGCCGTGCACCCCCTGCGCTCATGCCAACAGAAAGCAGTGCTATCATTGCCTCACGGTCTTCTTGACCGTTTTTAGTCAATTCTATTGCAAACCCGTTGCGTGAATCTAAAACCTCTTGCGCAATAGCCACTAGTGATGCAATCTCAAGATGTTTAGACGCATTTAAGCTTTTGATTTTAGTGGCTGGTGCATATTCAAGTGCGCCCATACCACGCTTTCCGGTATATTGTAGTCTTTGCAATGGGCTGATATGTTCTGGTGATTTTCCTTGGGATGCCACCCAGGCGTTGAGCACAGCGTTGCCAAAATCATCGGGTAGTGAATCTGCAATTAACCCGGGTAGACCTTTAAATGTTGCAAAATTAAGTTCAGGGAAACTAAAAATTTTTTTAGACAGTGGTGTTTTTAAGGGCGACAGTTCAATGCCTTTTTTTATAAAGTTAGCGCCATATTCAAAAGCCCCAATTCCTGTGTCCGTGTTAAAACTAACAGCACCAATGGTTTGTTCTTGGTAGATTACTTCAACAACTTCTGTTACCACTGCGTCGCCTCATTCTGGCGGTTTTTTTTATTTCCTGTGGCTCTTTGCCTTTGTTTGCCTTGTAGTTTGACCAGTTGAATCGGTGAGATATTGGGTCTGGCAAGAAATTGATCCAGTTGATTGAGCAAGTCCATGGCTTGTAGTATAGCCACAAATATGTCCAATGATGCTTTGCCTTTTTCTGCGTTTAAAACAGTTTTTCTAGTGACCCCTATGATTTGTGCAAGTTCAGATTGAGTTAAATTGCAATTTAATCGAGCTAACTTAAGGCGGTTGCCTAGGTCTTCGGCAATAGCAGCAGGTGATTGTTCAAACATTTTCATAATGTCTATTTAATGGCATATTAGCCAATAAAAATTTGATGAGGTTAAAAAAATAGCACATTGCAGTTTTATTGTCATTATGTTTTTTAATGTCCATAATAACGATTATTAAAGCTTTTTTTTGTTTTAAAGTAATTTTTTTAGAACTTTATATATATTATTTAAATTAAATACATCGTATGAATTGAGCATATACATAGTAAAATTGTGCGCTCATCTAAGATGAACACCAAATCCTAGGAAAATAGCATTTTGTGTTTGAGTCTATGTGTTTAAAACCTGTAATAAACCAAAGTCATTTTTTAAAATGCGCTAGGGTTTTCAACTTTGTTTAAAGTCTCCTGAATGTCGAATCAAAATTTTCTTACTGAAATAAACAAGCGTAGAACTTTCGCCATCATCTCGCACCCTGATGCCGCCCAGCCTTTCAACGCTTAAAACCACCTTTCATTGCACACCAAAATCACATCTCTACATACTGAATTTAAAGGCTTTTTGTCTTTTTCTCGTTTCTTTGCTTTTCAATGATGTTCAAGCGTAACCTCGGAAAGTGTGTACAAACTTGAGTACAAATTCCGTTTTAGAGGACTTTGAAGAACAATCCATGACACAAATCTGGCTGTAGACCTTGTGGTTACTGGGTTTGATGAAGAAAGTACCTCCTGCTTTTGATGTTTGTTTCTCGACATGACAAACGCTGAATGAATGCGATCATCTCTAGCTTGTTGTTTGTAAGGCTATGAATTTAAAGGGTTCGTCATTATGGATTTTGATGTGTCATCGTTGCGAGTGTACAAACAGTGTGTACAAATTATTCTCGTTAGGCGTGTTGATTGCTATTCATGACACAAACCACCTTGTAGCCCTTGTTATTCATAGGTTTGAGCTGAAAAGTACCTAATAGCTGTCAACAACAATCCAATAGTGATCCACCCCAACAATTTAAAAGTGATCCACTACTCTTTATTTTTATCCATCAATCCAGCTTGTTTCTTTTCTTTAATA
>JAXISZ010000019.1:0-19168 GCA_034680345.1 Burkholderiaceae bacterium | reverse complement strand
TAAGAAAAATTTTTCTGGCGGAGACGGAGGGATTCGAACCCTCGATGCAGGTTTTTGCCCACATGCTCCCTTAGCAGGGGAGTGCCTTCGACCTCTCGGCCACGTCTCCGAAGAAATTAAAACCAATTATACTTTTTTTTTCTAATCATAGGTTGCCTCTTTTGAGGTTTGTCTTGTCATTTTCCTATGAAATGAATATGCAAATTATTATTAAGTATTCACCTCAAACCAAGCCAGTAAGGTATTAAGCCCACCATAATTAATACTGAAACGCGCTTGCGCCTGCACAACAGGTTTGGCGTGGTAGGCTACGCTTGCACCTGCAAGGGCCATCATGTTTAAATCATTGGCACCATCGCCTATAACAATAGCGCAGCTGCAGGTTTGGTTTAAAGTGTGACATAGCTTGGCTAGGGCGTCAGCTTTTTTTTCTGCATCAACAATTTCACCAAGCACTTGGCCCGTGAGTTTTCCATTAATAATTTCTAGGGTGTTAGACCGTGTGTAATCTAAGTTCAGCAGGGCTTGTAAACGATCTGTAAAATAACTAAATCCCCCCGATACAAGCAGGGTTTTCCAGCCGTGGGTTTTGGCAAATGCTAATAATTCTAGAGCACCTGGGTTTAGTTGTAGGCGTTGTTCAAAAACCGCTTGTAAATGCAATTCTTCTACACCTTGCAAAAGTGCAACTCGACGTTTCAGGCTTTCTGAAAAACAGGGGATCTCCCCCCGCATGGCTGCTTCAGTGATGGCTGAAACCTCAGTTTTTTTTCCCACAAAGTCGGCGATTTCATCAATACACTCAATATTAATCAGTGTAGAGTCCATGTCCATGGCTAATACTTTAAACGATGCAGGGGTAAATTCGCTTGGAATGGCTGCCCAGTCGCATCGCGCTTGCGCACAAGTTTGATTTAGTTGATTGTATTGAATGGCTGCATCTTCATTGCAAATAATACTGTATAAGCCTTGGCGGTGTTCTGTTACATGCTCAATATTTATTTTGCAAGTTTTAAATATCTGAAGGGCTGTTTCTTTATTTAAATGAGTATGGTGCAGAGCAAGTTTCATGGCTTTGTTTTTTTAAAATTTAATAGGTTAGTTCTTTAATTAAATCTTTAATGCATTGTACTTTTTGTACAATATTTGGCATTTTTTGGGTGATTTTTAGTTTTTCTGGGCCTGCAAGTTGAATGTTGCGGTGTTTTTGTATTAAAGCAATAATTTTTGCAGGGCTAATATTTGGCTGGGCTTTAAACTGAATACGGGCTTGCTCGGTATCAATGTCTAGTTTAATGATGTCAATGGATTTGGCCAGAATACGCAGCCGGTGGGTTTGTATTAAAGCTTGGGCGGCTTCAGGTAATTTACCAAAGCGGTCTATTAGCTCCTCTTGCAATTGATCTAAACTGTCCATTTGTTCGCTGCTGGCCAGTCGTTTGTAGAGGCTTAATCGTTCGTGTACGTCAGGGCAATAATCGTTTGGTAGCAAAGCTGGGACGTGCAAATTAATTTCTACTGTGGCGTGCAATGGTGCCATAAGGTCGGGTTCTTGCCCTTGTTTTAAGGCTTTCACCGCTTGTTGCAGCATGTCGTTGTACATTTGAAAACCAACTTCAATCAGTTCACCCGATTGATTATCACCCAGCACTTCACCAGCGCCGCGAATTTCTAGGTCGTGCATTGCCAAATAAAAACCACTGCCCAATTCTTCCATCATGGTGATGGCTTCTAACCGTTTATTGGCCTGTTTTGTTAAACCCTCTTCATTGTGTACAAGCAAGTAGGCGTAAGCTTGATGGTGCGAACGACCTACGCGTCCGCGCAATTGGTGTAACTGAGCCAAGCCAAAACGGTCTGCACGGTGTATTAAAATGGTGTTGGCTGTAGGAACATCAATACCAGTTTCAATGATGGTGGTGCACAGTAGCAGGTTAAACCGTTGTTGATAAAAGTCTCGCATTACCCGTTCAAGGTCGCGTTCAGGCATTTGTCCATGGGCAATCGCTATACGCGCTTCTGGTACTAAGCGTTCAAGCATTTCACGGCGATTGTTGATTGTGTCAACTTCATTGTGTAAAAAATAAACTTGGCCCCCGCGTTTTAGTTCGCGCAAGATGGCCTCGCGAATAACACTGTCGTTTTCTCGGCGTACAAATGTTTTGATCGCTAAACGCCGTTGCGGTGCCGTTGCAATCACAGAAAAGTCGCGAATACCTTCTAAGCTCATGGCCAGGGTTCGTGGTATGGGCGTCGCGGTTAGTGTAAGTACATCAACTTCAGCGCGTAAATTTTTTAGCGCCTCTTTTTGCCTGACACCAAAGCGATGTTCTTCGTCAATAATAATTAGCCCTAGGCGTGAAAATTGAATATTCGGTGACAAAACTTTGTGGGTTCCAATAATAATGTCGGCTTTGCCTTGATTAATTTGTTCAATGGATTGGTTGATTTCTTTGGTTGAACGAAAGCGAGAAAGCTCAACAATTTTTACAGGCCAATCAGCAAATCGATCGCTGAAGGTTTGCACATGTTGTTCCGCCAGCAAAGTGGTTGGCGCAAGCAAAACCACTTGTTTGCCGTCCATGACCGCAACAAAAGCAGCGCGTAATGCCACTTCAGTTTTACCAAAGCCCACGTCCCCACAAACTAGGCGGTCCATTGGGCGGCCTGAGGCCATGTCTTGAATAACCGCTTCGATAGCAGCGGCTTGGTCGGTGGTTTCTTCAAAACCAAAGTTTTCTGCAAATGCTAAATAGTCTTGTGCATTCAGTTTGAATTCATGACCTTGGCGTGCGGCGCGTCTTGCATACAGGTTGAGTAATTCAGCTGCAGTATCATGCACTTGTTGGGCCGCTTTGCGGCGTGCTTTTTCCCACTGACCACTGCCCAAAGCGTGTAGCGGTGCAGATTCGAGGTCAGCACCGCTGTAACGCGCAATCGCATGCAATTGCGCGACAGGAACGTATAAATTGGCGTTGTTGGCGTATTCTAGGTGTAAAAATTCAGCTGCACCTTCCCCTAGGTCCATTTCTATTAAACCACGGTAGCGGCCAATGCCATGCTGTTGGTGAACCACAGGGTCGTTTAATTTGAGTTCGGCTAAATCGCGAATTAAAGCATCAACGTGTTGGCCGCGTTCTTGTTGGCGTTTGGTTTGGCGGCGAACATGGCCACTGAATAATTCGTTTTCCGTAATGAACGCGGTTTCTTGGTCACCAGAAACAATCGCGAACCCATGGTGTAGGTCTGCTGTGACTAAGGCCAGAGCGGTACTGCTGTTTTCAAAATCTTCAAGGCGCTCAAAGGTTTGGCAACTCATGTGATTTTCTGCGAGCATTTGCTGCATGGTTTCACGTCGCCCGTGGCTGGGTGTGCAAATCAAGATTCGGCGTCTAGCGTTTTGTACATAACTGCGCAGAGCGCTTAGTGGGTCATCCGCACGTCGATTAATACTTAGGGCGGGCAGTGATACAAGGTTTGGCTCTGGAACAATGGCACCAGAAGTGTCTGTGAATTGAATGCGCGCCAACCCATTGATGATATTGAAAAAGTTTTCATTTGAAAAAAATAGTTCTTCTGGACTAAGCACAGGGCGCTCAAAGTCTTTGGATAAAAATTGATAGCGGCTGCGCGTATCATTCCAAAAGTTTTGCATGGCCTGATCTACAGCGCCATGGGTAAGCACCACCACTTCTCGATTGGTTTCAAAGTAATCGAATAAACTGATTGTGTTTTCAAAGAATAATGGTAGGTAATATTCAATCCCACCGCAGGGAACGCCGTTGCCAATGTCGCGGTAAATGCTGTTGCGCGAGGGGTCGCCATCAAACCGTTCACGCCATCGGCTGCGAAAATAACCACGCGATTTTTCATCCAAGGGGACTTCACGTCCGGGCAATAATCGCACCTCTTTAACTGGATAGAGGCTGCGTTGATTATCTACATCAAAGGTTTTGATGCTTTCAATTTCATCATCAAAAAGGTCTAGGCGATAAGGCAATACTGAGCCTGTCGGAAAAATGTCAATTAGCCCACCGCGAATAGCGTATTCGCCTGCAGTCATCACCTGAGTAACCGGGTTGTAACCTGCAACACTAAGCTGGGTGCGCAGCTGTTCAATATTTAATCGGTCTTTTTGTCGAAAGAAAAACGTATTTCCGGCAAGATAAGACGTCGGGGCTAAGCGCTGTAAGGCGGTGGAAGCTGATAAAATGAGTACGTCGATTTGTCCGGTTTGTGCAGCGTATAGTGTTGCTAAACGTTCAGAAACAAGGTCGGGGTGGGGTGATAAGGTGTCATATGGCAAGGTTTCCCAGTCTGGTAGCACGGCTTGCTTGATATTCGGAGCAAATAAACCAAGTTCTGTTTGCAGGCGCATTGCGTCGGCTGGTGCAGCACAAATTACTATGAGTAATTGTTTTTTTTCTAGCGCTTGTTCGGCAATACCAGCTAATAGCCAAGCGTCTCCAGAGCCGCAAGGTTGTTGAAGTTTAAGGCGGTGGCCTGCCTGCCACGTATAATGGGGTTTGAATCTGAATAGCATAAGCGCGCTATTATAACGGTATGCGTTGATTCTGCCCAATTTTTATTTTCGGTGTTTAATGGTGTTAAAATGTCTGCTTTAATTGACTCAGCCAGCGCTGAGACACATATTAGTTTGCAGCGGCTTTGCGTGGCTTTGGTGCCTGCAGCAGGCTCTGGAACACGTTTTTCTGCTTCTAGCCCCAAACAATATTCTATGGTTTTGGGGCAACCCATGATTGCGCATGCCGTATCTGTTTTATTGCAACACGCACAAATTCAGCAAGTGTATGTTGCTGTTGCTAAGCATGATCAGCATGTATTTAAGGTTTTGCATGAACATCCTAAGCTGAAAATACTGCCTTGTGGTGGGCCAACGCGGCAAGAAACAGTTTTTAATGCATTAAGCATCATGCGTGAAGACAACCCTTGGGTATTGGTTCATGATGCTGCCCGTCCCGGGCTAACAACTCATTTAATAGATCGTTTACTCGCCAGTTGTTTGGATTGCTCCGTGGGTGGTTTATTGGCCTTACCCGTCACAGACACTTTAAAGCGAGCGTTGCCGCCAAGTGAAGTTGAATTTTCTTGTACTTTGCCGATTGCGGTACAAACGTTTGACCGACAGGGGTTGTGGTTTGCGCAAACACCACAAATGTTTAAGCGCATAGACTTAATTAATGCTTTAATTTCGGCTAAGCATAACGGCTTAACTGTGACCGATGAATCTAGCGCGATGCAGGTTATGGGTTTATACGGTTGTTTGGTAGCGGGTTCGATGCGAAATTGGAAAATTTCTTATGCCAGCGACCTAATTATGGTTGAGGCGTTGATAAAAGCGGGAATTCCATGAAAAATTTAACAGTATCCTCTGCGCCTGCTTTGCGTATTGGGCAGGGGTATGATGTTCATGCTCTTGTACTGGGTCGGCCCTTAATTTTAGGCGGAGTATACATTCCTTTTGATTTTGGTCTACAAGGGCATTCAGACGCAGATGCTTTATTGCATGCTATTACAGATGCAGTTTTAGGGGCTTTGGCCTGGGGCGATATCGGTTCCCATTTTCCAGATACAGACATCGCGTATGCGGGGGCTAATAGTGCTACGCTATTAGCTGCTGTGGTTAAGCAAGCTAGGCAAGTTGGCTGGGGGGTCATAAATTTAGACGCTACAGTAGTTGCTCAGCAGCCAAAGTTAAATGCCTTTTTGCTGCCAATGCGTCAAACGATTGCAAGTATTTTTCAAGTACCTTTGTCATGTATTAATGTAAAAGCTAAAACCAACGAAAAGTTGGGTTACTTAGGCCGTGGCCAAGCCATTGAGGCGCAGGCAGTGGTATTAATGCAGTACGATTCTCAATTGGCTGAGGTGGTTAATGTTTGAAACTCAAGAAAGTCAGCCTGTGGGCGAGCAGCTACCTGGTTATTTATTGGGTTTTTCTTTCAGCACTGAAAGGGGTTCTGTGGCTGTGCGCTTGCCTTGCGCTACAGTTCAAGAGGTTATTTTACAAAACCATAAAACTCACGTGGCGCAAGCCTTGCCAGCGGTGTTGTATTTGTTAGAAAGGTATCAGCTAAAACCACAACAATGTTTGGGTTTGGTCCTTGATGTTGGCCCAGGTGGTTTTACAGGTTTACGCACAGCCTGTGCATTGGCGCAAGGTTTAGCTGTGGGCTGGTCGGTACCCTGTTATATGCATAGCAGCTTAGAGATTATGGCATATCAAGCTGTACAGGCTTTAGGGCTTCATGGGTGTTACCTAGCGTGCTTGGACGCTAGGCAACATGAGGTGTATGCAGCCACCTACGCTTGGCAAAATAATGTTTTCTCAGTTATTAAAGCGCCAAGTGCTTATCCGGTTGGCACTGTGTTTGATTCAAAACCATTGTGTGCTGTGATTAGTCAGTCTGAGTTTTTAGTTTCAGTGAGTCAGCAAGAGCAGCTCGATCATTTTTTGATTGATTCGGGGCCTAAGTCCAGTTCTTTATTGCAGTTGCATGGTTTAAACTGGCAACAATACGAAGGGGTGGCTGCACATCTTTGTCAGCCTTTGTATGTGCGGCATCAAGTGGCTAAAACAATAGAACAGAGGCAGCAAGCAGGGGGGGGTTAATGTGTCAAAATTATTGATTCGAGGGGCTGGGGCGGTTGATATACCTAAAATCATGAAAATAGAGCAGCTGTGCTATGATTTTCCTTGGGTTCAAAGTCATTTTGAAACTGCCTTGCAGCAACCCAATTGCATGGTTATGTGTTTAGAAAGAGAAAATAATATTGTGGGTTATTTCGTGGCTTTGCAAATCCCCGATGAATTGCATTTGTTGAATATCACGGTCAATTCGCAGTGCCATAATCAGGGTTATTGTCATTTTATGCTTGATTGGTTGTTTGCTTACAGCCGTTGTGTGAGTATAAAAATTATGCTGTTGGAGGTTCGACCCTCTAATTTAGTAGCCCGTCATATTTACGAAAAACTAGGATTTAAGCATATTGGCACCCGTAAAGCGTATTATCCAGCTAAACAAGGGCGTGAAGACGGTTTTGTAATGTCCAAAGACATTTAAATTGACAATCTATTTTTTCAGGCAAAACAGCATGGATGCGCATCATTCACATATTTGGAATTTAATGGGTTTGGGCCCTCAGTGGGTTTTAAAAGCGAAGCCAAATTCCTTAGTGGCTGTAAACCATGCGCAAAGTAATACATTAAGTGGGGTTAATACTGCAGTGTTTGGAGTGTTTGAGGTGGGTTTGGATAGTGCTTTAAACCTAAAAAAAGTTATTGATTCCTCTGGTGTTTTGCTTGAGTCGATGTTTAAAACAGTGCACTGGACATGGTTTGATTTTTTGCTTTGTTCTGTTGACCAAAAAACCGAAAGCCCAGTTATTTCGCTCAGTCAACAGGTTCTTTCTTGTAGGCAATGGTTGGTGTTTGGTGGTTCTGTTGCAGCAGCTTTGGGCTGTTCGTCTGTTGATATAGAACGAGCGGTTGGCAACGTTATCCAATGCACTCTACAAGGAGAAAAACGGCAGTTATCCGTTTTTCCTGATTTGCCTGACTTATTAAGCCAGGCTCACGCAAAAGCTTTGGCTTGGAAGGGTTTGTGTGCTGTGCGCGACAAATTTTCTAGGTGAAGCGCGCTCTTTTTGATGTAAAACATTTTCAATGAGATTTTTTAGGCGGAAACTTTACTTGGGTAAAACTTTATTTGCATTGCCCAATCATGGCTTTTACGTTGTAATAACGCTGATTTTTTTTATTCCACAGATAGACCAAAAACATGGTGAAGGTTACGCAACTCCCAAACAAGACAATAACGGTGTTGATATGCGCTTGTAAATGAATGAGCAAAGCGTAAATGCCTAGCATTACAAGGATGGACAAGTTTTCATTAAAATTTTGTAATGCAATAGATTGGCCTGCGCTCATGAGTATATGGCCACGATGCTGAAGTAAAGCGTTCATGGGCACAACAAAAAAACCAGCTAATCCCCCAATAAAAATTAACAATGGATAGGCTGCCCACTGGCTTTCTACTAAAATCATGGTCATGACAACTGCCCCCATCGCTGCACCCACTAAGATAACGCGCAATGCGTTTTTTAGCGGTACCAGTTTGGCGGCAAGCATGGCGCCTCCAGCCACTCCAATGGCGCAAATGCCTTGTAACAAAGCCCCTTGATTTAACGGCATTTGAAGTGCAGTTTCAGCCCATTTTAAAACAATGAATTGTAAGGTGGCCCCTGCGCCCCAAAATAACGTGGTAACCGCCAGAGAAATTTGTCCTAGTGGGTCTTTCCATAAAATAATAAAATTGTTTTTAAATTGTGTTAGTAGCGTGTAGGGTGCAATACCAGTTTTTTTGTATCGCGCCCCTGTATCTGGAATGTTTAAATTAAATAAGGCTGCAATTACATACAAAACAATAATGATGCACATTGCAGCCTCAGCTGGGGTATTAATACCTGTGTTGAATTGAGGAAATGGGTCTAATTCGAGTAAAAATTCTGTGACAGCAGGCGAAATTAAGGCCCCGCCAACAAAGGTGCCTAAAATAATTGAACATACGGTTAAGCCTTCTATCCAACCATTGGCAACCACCAGTTTTTCTGCTGGCAGCAATTCTGTGAGAATGCCATATTTTGCAGGCGAATAAGCTGCTGCGCCTAAACCAACCAATCCATAGGCAGCCAAGGGGTGTACTTGAAAAAACATGCATAAGCAACCCAATACCTTGATTGTATTGGTAATGAACATAACACGCCCTTTAGGTATGGAGTCAGAAAAGGGGCCAACAAACGGCGCCAATAATACGTAGGAAATAATAAAAAACAGTTTCAGTAACGGAGTCATCCAGCCTGGGCTATGGGTTTCTAACAGCAGGGCTATGGCCGCAATTAACAAAGCATTATCAGCTAGAGAAGAAAAAAACTGCGCTGACATAATGGTGTAAAACCCGGGTTTCATTGCATACAACCTTGTGCTTAATGTTCTTAACAAGAGGAATAACTGTACAGATTTTTATAGTTATATAAAACTTCCGCCTGCTTTATAACACAAACCTTGAAAATTTTTTATTGAAAAAGTTTTTGCAAATGCACGTGGGTTGTTTTTCCGCTTTTATAATAGAGTTCTTTATGCTTTTTTTAAAATGCCTAGACCAATTAGCGCTTTGCTTAGCCTGCAAAATTTAGACCACAATCTTCAATGCTTGTCTCAAATATTGGGTGTTTCCAGTGGGGGTTCTTCAGAGTTAATGGTGGTAATTAAGGCCAATGCTTACGGCCATGGTATAGAGCGGGTTTATCCAGCTTTGCGGCAAGCGCAATCGGCTGCTTTATTGGATTTGGCTGAGGCGCGAACGTTGCGCCAACTTGGTTGGACCCGACCCGTATTGTTACTTGAGGGCGCTTTTCAGGCTTGTGATTACAATCAGATCGCAAATCTGAATTTAGATTTTACGGTGCACTGTGGCGAGCAGTTGCAAAATTTACAAACGTTTTTAGATCAATCAAACCGCCTGAACGCATCTCGAGTTTTTGTGAAAATAAACACGGGCATGAATCGATTGGGTTTTTCTCATGACCAGGCTGTGGATGCGATGTTAAAAGTTTTGTGTTGGCAGTCTGAAAAACGTTTGGCTGGGGTGGTTTTGATGACACATTTTGCAAATGCAGACACTCACCACGGTATTGGCCCAAAGCCAACTGAGCAGTTCAGGCGTTTTATGGCTGTAAGCAATCAGGTAAAAACCAAAGCCCAAGCCATGGGTTTGCTGGCTGATTTTAAAACCTGTTTGAGTAATTCTTCGGCGGTTTTTTTGAATGAGGCACCACTTGGCGATATCCATCGGGTTGGTATTGCTACTTATGGTGCGTTAAGTGGTCCCGTAGCTGCTGAAAAAGCGGGTTTATTACCTGTTATGCAGTTGAGTGCAGGGTTGATTGCAATACAAAATTTACAGGTGGGCGACTGTGTTGGTTACGGTAGTCGTTTTCAAGTGCAATCGCCTATGCGCATAGGAGTTGTTGCTTGTGGTTATGCCGATGGCTATCCGCGCCAAGCGCCAGATGGTACGCCAGTTTTGGTGAGCAATCCCGGGGGGGGGTGGATTCGAACCCGCTTGGTGGGTCGTGTGTCAATGGATATGCTAACCATTGATTTAACACCAATTCCAGATGCGCAAATCGGTTCAAAGGTATTGTTGTTTGGTCATTCAAACTTAAGTGCTGATGAGGTTGCTACGTGCTGCGGCACAATTGCTTATGAGCTGTTTTCAGCTGTGGCCTCACGTGTGCCGTTTATTGTTAAAAATAAATAGCTTATTGTTTTGTTCGTTCTATTGTCTTAAACCTTGAGGTTGGTTTTTGAAAGATTGCATATGGCCAAAGTAAAATTACAATACACCTGCACAGAGTGTGGATTTACTTCCCTTAAATGGCAGGGACAATGCGCTGGGTGCCAAAGTTGGAATTCATTGGTTGAAACTGTCGTTGAAGACCCCAATACCCGTGCTGCTAAATTTAACAGCTTAGCACCGCGTGCGGGTATTCAGGCTTTATCGGCTATAAAAGTTGAGGAGCAATCTAGAATTACTTCTCAAGTTCCTGAATTTGATCGAGTTTTGGGTGGTGGATTTGTGCCTGGCATGGTGGTTTTATTGGGCGGTGATCCGGGAATAGGCAAAAGTACCTTATTATTGCAATCATTAACGGAGCAGTGTAAGTGGCATTCGGTTTTATATATCAGTGGGGAGGAGTCTGCTGGCCAAATTGCATTGCGTGCTCGGCGTTTGGGCATGGACCATTCCAGTATGCCGGTTTTGACTGAAATTCAGTTGGAGGTCATGATTGATGTTATTCAAAAAACACAACCTACTGTGGTGGTAATTGATTCTATTCAAACATTATATTCAAGTGGTTTGACTTCAGCGCCTGGTTCTGTAGCGCAGGTGCGAGAGTGTGCTGCACAGTTGACACGGGTGGCCAAAGGCTTGGGTATTGCCATGATTTTGGTTGGTCATGTGACCAAAGAGGGTTCTCTCGCAGGGCCTCGTGTTTTAGAGCATATTGTTGACACAGTGCTTTATTTTGAGGGCGATACGCATTCTACTTACAGATTGGTGCGAGCATTTAAAAACCGTTTTGGTGCCGTCAATGAATTGGGTGTGTTTGGCATGACAGATCGGGGCTTGAAAGGGGTGTCTAATCCCTCTGCTTTATTTTTATCGCAGCATTCTCAGTTGGTGGCGGGTTCTTGTGTTTTGGTTACTCAAGAGGGCACTCGGCCTCTTTTAGTAGAAATTCAGGCTCTGGTGGACACCAGCCATGTGCCCACATCACGTCGATTGTCTGTAGGATTAGAGCAAAACCGCTTGGCCATGTTATTGGCTGTGTTGCACCGCCATGCAGGTTTGGCATTTTTTGACCAAGATGTGTTTGTGAATGCCGTGGGTGGGGTTAAAATATCTGAGCCAGCAGCTGATTTGGCAATTGTTTTAGCGATGGTTTCATCTTTTAAAAATCGTCCTTTACCCAAAGGTTTGGTGGTTTTCGGGGAAATTGGTTTATCAGGTGAAGTTAGGCCCGCTCCGCGAGGCCAAGAACGTTTGAAAGAGGCTGCAAAATTGGGTTTTTCTTTAGCGATTGTGCCCTCTAGCAATCAGCCTAAACAAGCAATAGAAGGCTTGGAGGTTTTGGCAGTTGATCGAATCGAAGACGCACTTAAAGAAATGCGACAAATTTTAGAGAGTTAGCCATTTCTTTTTTGAATTGTGTGGATTCAAGAATAAAGTGCAACTGCTTTAACAGATTGAAAAAACCCGATGTGGCATTTTTTACCCGGATCTTTTTCTTGGTCTATTGTTTGAAAGTTGTACAATTATTTTTATTTCATATTGTGTAACTGTAGATAACGGACGGTTTTTTTGAAATATATTGCCGTAAAATTCCATTAAGATTTTTGTTGTAACCATGCTGGCAGCTAGAAAAAGAATTTGCAAAATAACTAATTGAATTGAAAGCACTATCAATTATCTTATGATTTGCAAATTCCTTGCCGTTATGATAAGTGATATCTTTCGTTTTGGTTGGGCTGCTTGTAATTTATAGGGCGATTTTGGTGTAGAAATTTAAAAGCATTAGATACTAAAGCCACCTCGGCCTTTTTGATTTCATTTATCAAAGTTGCACTCCGTACTTAAATCTACGGTTTAACTTCAAGTAAGTTTTGAGATTTTGTTTGTACGAAATATATTGGTGTAGGTATAATTGGTTAATTATTATAGTTTTTTTGCTGTGCAATAAAATTAAATTTAGCTAAAAAATTGTTGTTATCTGTTTGGCGCATCAAAAAGTGGCCGCATATACAAAAAATATGAAAGTAGTTTGGCTTATGAAATATTTAAAATCTTTTTTTTGGCTTTGCCTATGCATTTTAGGTTTTACTATTACTGCACCTGTTAGTTTTGCAGGTGAGCGTTCGGTTGCTCACAGTGTTTCTGTTAAAAAGAAAAAAAATGCTGCGCAAAAGCGCCAGATTTATAGGCAATCTAAAGCGTTTAAGTCAAAAAAAAATCAGTCAGTTATTCAACGTTTCACCTCGGCAGATTTAATTGGGCCAGCGGCTACCAAAAAGCGTTCTTCATCTGGCTACTTGGCAGCCCATTCCGCAGCTAATTCTCACGGACATGCTGCTGGTTGGCATCGCTTTTCTGATCCTTTGGCTCTCCAGTCCTCGGTGGTGCATGTTGAGGATATAGACACCAAAGAGATTCTTTTCTCTAAAAATTCAAACGCTGTGTTACCGATTGCGTCAATTACAAAATTAATGACCGCCTTGGTTATTATTGAGGCCCACCAAGATTTAAATGAAATCTTGGTTATTTCAGAAGAAGATGTTGACACAGAAAAACACAGTTCCTCTCGTCTACGGGTTGGATATACCTTGAGCCGTCGTGATGCCATGCACTTGGCTTTGATGGCTTCGGAAAATCGTGCAGCTCATGCTTTGGGTCGGTATTATCCAGGGGGAATTCGCAATTTTGTGGCCGCAATGAACACCAAAGCCAGAAATTTAGGAATGTTTGACAGTCGGTTTGTAGATCCAACCGGACTCAATAGTAGCAATGTTTCATCAGGCCCAGATTTAGCCCGTTTATTAAAAGCTGCGCAAGAAAAGTCGCTCATTCGGGAGCTATCTACCAGTACAGAACATCAGGTTTTTTTTAATGGTCGGCCTTTGCAGTTTCGAAATACAAATGCTTTAGTTAAAAGCAATCATTGGGACATCAATGTGTCTAAAACTGGTTTTATTCAAGAAGCAGGGCGTTGTTTAGTCATGCAGGCGCGTATTGAGGGGCGACGGGTCGCAATTGTTTTACTTGATTCAGTGGGAAAAGCGGCTCGCTTAGCGGATGCTAATCGTATTAAGCGTTGGTTAGAAACCCATTAAAATTCTGTTTCTACAATAGCTTGCCGTTCTGCTCAGATTAGTTAGTGGTGTTATGGTTTTACCATTGGGGTATTGGCATAACCAAGTTCCTTACTAATTAAGCTCGCTGTAGCTAAAATTTCTGGAAGCCAGTCTTCTTTCATTCTGTCAGTTGGTGCTGAAACGGAAAGCCCTGCAACAATTTTACCTGTATCATCGCGAATTGGGGCGGACAAGCACCTGACGCCCAGTTCCAATTCTTCATTGTCTCGTGCAAAATTATTGGTTCGAGCGCCTACTAATTCTCTAAGCAGTGCAGAGATATTTGTTAGGCTATTGTTAGTATGAGCAATTAGGCCACAGCGCTTTACATAGCTTTCTAGTAAATCATTGTTTTCGAATGCTAAAAAAAGTTTTCCTGTCGATGTGAGATGTAGTGGGGCTCTATCCCCAATAGAACGAATCACGTGTATTCCTGAGTGTTCAGAGAATGCACGCTCAATATAGACAATTTCATCACCCTGTCGAACAGCAAGATTGACCGTTTCGCCTGTTAGACGGTGCAAGCGTTGCATATGCTTTAATGCAAGCTCACGAACGTTGATTCGTGCTTTAACTAGGTTCCCAAATTCAAGTAAACGCAAACCCAATCGATAAAAACCAGGTTCTATTCGGTCAACAAAATGACATATCACTAGATCGTTTAAAATTCGATGCGTGGTGGAGGGGTGAAGTCCTGTTAATTTAGATAAAGTTTTAAGTGATACGGGATCATGATGCTTTGCTAAAGCATCTAAAATTTGTGTCAAGCGCCCTATAACTTGAATGGCTGGTTGAGCAATTTCATTTTTTTTTGTGTGCATTTCTTGTATTTTAAGGAACAAGCCCAATTTCAGTGTACCTTACAATTTACAAGTTTTCGAGAAAAATGTTGCTATTTTGTTGCGTTGCAAAATATATATAAGTATTTAAAAAATATACATACCGTTAATTTTTTTATTGGCTTATGCATTCAATATACGTGCAAAGAGTTATCAGGAGTAGGGAACCAAAGGTATTAGGGTTGTCACTAATATGTACTTAATGAACGTGAGGGTGAAACGTGACTACTTTTTTCGAATCCTCTAAAGAGCTTTCTTGGAGTACTGTGGGCACATATGCCACCAGTATATGCGTAGATGCTCTTTTTATTAATAATATTAATAACTTAGATCTTAAAACATTAGATTGGGGTCGCTTGCAAGCCGATATGCGATCTGGACATTCATTGGCCATAAAGATTCTATTAAAATTATTATCAGGTGTTGAAGGCGATGCATTGGTTATTGCTAATCGTGCCGAGCAGTTATTGTTTGATGCTTTTTCAGGGTTAATCAAGGGGGTCGATAACCTACCTGACTTAATCCAGTCAGCGTGTTTTCAGTTGTGGTTAACCTTGAGAAGGCCTGACTGCACAACCAATGATTTGGTTGAAAGCTCGGGTTTATCTGCTCGCTTTAATAGGCCGTCTAAATTACTGTACATGTCAGGGGCTGGCGCTTATAGCGCAGGAAATTTAGTAGAATTTAAGCAAATTCAGCGGATTTTTGGGCAATCGCTTGAGTTCAATCATTTCGACACAACCCTGAAAAGTGATGACCTGTTTGATTCAGATCGTTCAATCACTGCCCAAGAAATTGACACCCTTGGTGCGCGATTAGACAATCGTTTAAATAATCGTCGGGTTTCTCGCGGTTTTAATTGTGCTATGCCTTTAAATCGACATCAAGATATTGTGGCCTTTTTAGATCACTGGGCGATTAAATTAGAGCCTAGGCTTTTTAGAGCCTCCAGAATAGCAAATTTGCGAGGTGAAGAGTATTTTCCGTTATCTATAGAAAACCACTGGGTTTTGCTGTGTTTGTTTGTCAGACATTTGGAGGGAGTGGTTGGCCCAGCTTTACCACATGCTGTGGTATTTAGTGCGTCAAAAGGTTATGCAAAGCGCTCTGATTTCTTAACTTTAATGCGCAGTCTGGGTGTACGTTCTAATTGTGTGAATTTTGTTCAAGCGGATTTACTGGATTTAACCCCTAATGCTTCTGGTGTTTATGTGGCTTATGCAATGCAAGCTTTGGTTGATTCTCAATTGGCTCTAGGAGATATTTGTCTAGAAAACTTTATGAATAGAATCACACGCTGGCCACAGCAAGAGCGCATAGATTTCAATTTGTTTTTCCGTCGTCAGTTGCTAGGCGCTTGTCTAAAAGGCAAATAATTTTTTTGATCTTTCTGAAGATTAAAAAATATTTATTTTCAGGCTATTTTTGTTTTTTTAATAGCCTGAACACATTCTCCTATCAAACTTGGGCCTTGGTATATTAGACCTGTGTAAAGTTGTACCAACTTAGCGCCTGCCTGTAATTTTTCTCGTGCATCATCGCCCGTTAAAATGCCACCAACGCCAATGATTGGCAAGTCTTCCCCTAGTCTTTTATACAAACGTTCTATGACGTGAACAGAGGTTTCTCTCAGTGGTGCGCCGCTCAGGCCACCAGTTTCTTGTGCATTTTTTTGATTTTCCAGCCCTACGCGTTTTAATGTGGTGTTGGTTGCAATAACGGCGTCAAATTTATGATGAATCAATCGTTCTGCAATCGCGTCAATTTGATTGTTGTCAAGGTCAGGGGAAATTTTTAAGGCCAATGGACGCCTGAAGCCATGCTCATCAGACAGCATTTCTCTTGTGTCATGTAGGCAAGCCAGTAGTGTATCTAAAGCATCACCGCCTTGAAGGTCTCTGAGGTTTTTTGTGTTAGGTGACGAAATGTTAACGGTAACATAATTGGCTAGCGCATAAACTTCACGAAGTGCGCGGGCATAATCTTGTGTGGCTTCATGAAGTGGTGTGTTGGCATTTTTCCCTATGTTTATTCCCAAAATACCAGAAAATTGGCTTTCATGAATATTGCGGACTAAATTTGGTATGCCTTGATTATTAAATCCTAAGCGATTGATTAATGCCTGTTTTTCGGGTAAACGAAAAATTCGTGGTTGCGGATTACCAAATTGTGGGTGTGGCGTAACGGTACCAACCTCTATGAATCCAAATCCTAATCTGTGTAAAGCATTCAAATGTGCAGCGTCTTTATCCAGTCCGGCAGAAAGACCAACCGGATTAGGAAAGTTTAACCCCATGACTTTGACTGGAAATAATTGTGTGGGTGGGACAAAATATTTTAATAAATTAAAACGTTCTAGTGTGTCGAGCCATTTAAAAGTTAAATTATGTGCACATTCAGGCTCTAAAGAAAACAAATAAGGGCGTAACCAGGAATAGGGAACTTGCATTTTTGCACCCAAAACATAAAATAAAGATGTTAATTAATTAGATTTTAGCTAGCTTGCCAGGACAGCCATTGCCTAGATTTTAGATGTTGCAAAGGCTGGAATTGCGATTTGTAATTCATTTTAGCACTGTCTTTAATCCAGTACCCAAGATATAAATATGGTAACTTTAACTGCTTACATTGGGAAATTTGCCATAAAATGTTAAATGTACCTAAACTGCCCTTTTCAGTTGAGTCGTAAAACGTATAAACAGACGATATTCCGTCCACGAGAATATCAATAATCGAAACCATCATCAGTCGATTATGAGCTGTACGAAATTCTACAAGTTGACTATTGACCTGACTTCGTAATAAAAATTCAGTATATTGTTCTCTATTGTCTTGGTCCATTCCACCAGCGAAATGTCGATCTTTTTGATATTGCTTGTAAAGTTGGTAATGCTCTTCGATAAAATTAAGTTTTAGAATATGTGTGGTAAGTGATTCATGTTTTTTAAGCGCACGTTTTTGATTACGCTTGGGTGCGAAGTGATCAACGTCAATACGCACAGGAACACACGCTTGGCATGTATCGCAATAAGGGCGATAGGTAAAAAGACCACTGCGTCTAAATCCATTTTGAACTAGGCTAGAATAAACCTCTGATTGTATCAGATGAGCAGGGGACACCACTTGTGATCGAGCTAAATGCTTGGGTAAGTAGCTACAGTTATAAGGGGACGTGATATAGAATTGTAAGTCTGTAGATGAAAGTTCTTTAGGTTTGACCATAATCAAGTGTCAGTTCACGACTGCTCCAATTTAAATTTGCAGAATGAACGCCTTCATTTAATAAATTTTCAAAATGCGCGCGGCCTATTTCGAAGGCTCCGAGAGAAGCAAGGTGCGCGGTATTTTGTTGGCAGTCAATTATTTTTACCCCTTGTGCGTATAAGTGGTGAACTAAATGTGCAAGCGCTAATTTTGAAGCATCATTTTTTTTAGAAAACATGCTTTCACCGTAAACCATCTTGCCCATTGCAACACAATAAAGTCCGCCTACCAATTCTCCATTAAACCAGCTTTCAACACTATGAGCCATATTTAATTGATGTAATAAACAATAAGATTCTTTAATTTCAGATGAAATCCAAGTGCCAATATGTTTTTTTCTTGGCTCTGAGCAGTTTGTGATGACTTGCTCAAAAGCATTGTTCAGCGAAAAATGCCATCCAGAGTTGCCTTTTTGAATTTTTATTAAAACTTTTTTTAAAGAATGACTTATTTTAAATTTATTTAAATATAAAACCATACGAGGATTGGGTGACCACCACAAGATAGGTTGATTTTCTGAATACCAGGGAAAAATACCTTGGCGGTAGGCCTGTATTAAACGTGTTGGCGATAAATCGGCTCTTGCTGCAAGTAAGCCATTTGCGCCTTCTTTTGCAGTAAGTGCTTTGCAGGTTGGAGGAAAAGGGTCCAATGGATTTAAAAAAGGTATGTTCATTATTTGTTTAAGCAGACAGACAAAAGCTATTCCATGATGTGGGTGAATCTAAGTTACCGGTGTGTAATTGGAATGCCCCTTTTTTTCGGTCTTCAAAGAACAATTCTAAGGTTTTGTAAACAGTTTGAAATGCCAGGTCTGTCCATGGGATTTCATTTTCATGAAAAAGCCGAACTTCAAGGCTTTCTGGCCCTGCAGAAAAATTTTCATTAATTAACCGAGCGCGAAAAAAAAAGTGTACTTGTTGTGCTTTTTTTACGTCCAGTATAGTGAAGGGTGCGCCCAGTTCGATTTCGGCACCGGCTTCTTCATAAGTTTCTCGCGTGGCGCCCTCGTGAATACTTTCATTGATTTCCATAAAACCAGCTGGCAGTGTCCAGTAACCATACCGAGGTTCAATTGCTCTTTTACATAAAAGAATTTGTTCGTCAAAAACGGGAATGGTGCCCAGCACTATTTTTGGGTTAATGTAATGAATCGTATGGCATTGGGGGCAAACTTGGCGAATGCGGTTGTCGTCATCTGGTATTTTTTCTTCAACAGAATGGCCACAGACAGAACAAAATTTTGGGTTAGGGTACATGGTTGGCTTTGAGGCAAGAAAAAGAGAGTTGATTTGGGGATTTTATAATTTTTTACAGAGTGGTATTGGTACTTTATAAAATTTTTCATGTATAATTGGCGTCTTGTAAAGTTTTTTGTTTTTTTAAACCTATAACTTTATAGCACTTGTTAAAAAAAATTCTAGTTAATTTTTTTGTTGTTTGCCTTGTAAGTTGTGCGCATTGTTACTTTTATTAATATCTGCTCTATTTGACAAATATTAAAAAACGTTGCATAATTTCTTTCTTTGCTTGGGGGTATAGCTCAGCTGGGAGAGCGCTTGCATGGCAT
>JAXISZ010000018.1:0-24543 GCA_034680345.1 Burkholderiaceae bacterium | reverse complement strand
GGGAACTGCTGTGCCGGATTCGGCTTGTTTCAAAATCGCCAGAATCTGGCTGTCGCTGAATTTTGAGGTCTTCATAGAACTTTCTTCCTTGAGGTTGAAATTCTACTTTTGAACTGCCTTCTTTGCAGGGGGGATTACCCTCTGGCTTGATTTTTAAACCATTCAATCACGGTGCAGACTTAAGTATTCAATCTCTTACCAAATACCAAGGTGGGCATGCAGATGTTATCATGGGGGCAGTGACAAGCAACAATACGCAGCTATTTGCCAAAATTGAAAACCAAAATCGAATTTTGGGGCTTGCAGTATCGCCTGATGATTGTGCTTTGATTTTGCGCAGTTTAAAAACTCTACCACTGCGCCATCGTGAACAAGCCAAAGTAGCCCTTGAACTTGCGCAGTGGATTAAATTACAAATGCCTGTCAATCGCATACTACATCCTGCCCACGCCGACTGCCCAGGACATGAAAACTGGTTGAGCGACTTCCAGGGCTCTGCCAGCTTATTTGCATTTACATTGAAACCTGAATTTACAGACGCAGACGCTGTGCGTTTTGTAGATGCGCTACGCGTATTTCATATAGGCTATAGTTGGGGAGGGCCAGAAAGTTTAGCATTGGCCTACAATTTGCCTACACAACGGCAACAGCATATTGGCCAAGGGCCTCTCATCCGTTTGGCAATAGGACTTGAAGACCCCATCGATTTGAAAAACGACCTACAAAACGCTTTTGCTGAATTACTCAAAATTTAACCAAAAAATACAGCAATTACAAGCGTATTTTAAAAATATACCGTTTAAATTGATACTTTTTCAGATCAATCTAAATGGTAGAAATTTTCAGTTTTTTTATTAAGAAACTAAGTGAATTTAAGCTTTTACACAATCTACAAAAAATTGTTTTTCATCGTCGATCACTTCACAAACCAAACCATGAATATCAGTCTCAAAACCTGAAAACTGACCATTAAACTCTCGTGCAAACTTTAAATAATCAACAATTGCACGATTAAAACGCTCGCCAGGAATCAACAACGGAATACCTGGTGGGTAGGGTGTAAGCAATGCTGTGGTAATTCGACCCTCTAAATCATCTATGCGTACACGTTCAATTTCTCTATGGGCCACTTTTGCGTAAGCATCTTGTGGTTTCATTGCGGGTTGCATATCAGATAAATACATTTCAGTGGTCATACGAGCAACATCATTAATTTTATAAAAATTATGAATTTGTTGACATAAATCACGTAAGCCTACACGCTCATAACGTGGTTGAATTTTACAAAATTCAGGTAAAATCCGCCACATTGGCTGATTACGATCAAAATCATCTTTAAACTGTTGCAAAGCAGTAACCAAGGTATTCCAACGACCTTTAGTAATACCAATCGTAAACATAATAAAAAATGAATAAAGACCTGTTTTTTCAACAATAACCCCATGTTCTGCAAGATATTTGGTGACAATTGAAGCAGGGATGCCCATTTCAGCAAACTGACCTGAAAGATCTAAACCAGGAGTCACTACAGTGGCCTTAATTGGGTCAAGCATATTAAAACCATCGGCCAAATGGCCAAAACCGTGCCACGTGTCATCAGCATGGATCATCCAAGCTTCACGCGAACCAATACCCTCTTCTTCAAGCGCATCTGGTCCCCAAACTTTAAACCACCAGTCTAACCCAAACTCTTCATCCACTTTGCGCATAGCACGCCGAAAGTCTAAAGCCTCTAAAATACTTTCTTCAACCAAAGCCGTACCACCAGGTGGTTCCATCATAGCGGCCGCTACGTCACAAGACGCAATAATAGCGTACTGTGGACTGGTTGATGTATGCATCAAATAAGCTTCATTAAACACATGCCGGTCCAATTTACGGTTTTCTGATTCTTGTACCAGAATTTGTGAAGCTTGAGATAAACCTGCTAACAACTTATGCGTAGACTGTGTAGAAAAAATTAATGGTTCAATTGATCTGGGTCGATCTCGGCCAATGGCATGCATATTGCTGTAGAAATCATGAAAAGAAGCGTGAGGCAACCAAGCTTCATCAAAATGCAATGTGTCTACATAATCACCCAAAACCTGCTTAATCATCTCAACGTTGTACAACACGCCATCATAAGTGCTCTGGGTGATTGTTAAGATGCGCGGTTTTTTTGAAAGCGCCTGCCTAGCAAAAGGGTTAGCCTGAATTTTTTTCATGATAGTTTCAGGGCGAAACTCATCAAGAGGAATAGGTCCAATAATGCCTAAATGATTTCTAGTGGGTGTTAAAAAAACTGGGATTGCTCCCGTCATTGTAATGGCATGCAAAATGGATTTATGGCAGTTCCGATCCACCACCACAATATCGCCTGGCGCAACATTGGCATGCCAAACCATTTTATTGGACGTGGAAGTTCCATTGGTTACAAAAAAACAATGATCGGCATTAAAAATACGGGCAGCATTTCGTTCGGAAGCAGCAACTGGACCCGTATGATCTAGTAACTGACCTAATTCATCCACTGCATTACAAACATCAGCACGCAACATATTTTCACCAAAAAACTGGTGAAACATTTGCCCCACTGGGCTCTTTAAAAAAGCTACGCCACCAGAATGACCAGGACAATGCCAAGAATAAGAACCATCTTGTGCATAGTTAACCAACGCTCTAAAAAAAGGAGGGGCTAAAGAATCTAAATACGATTTAGCTTCACGAATGATGTGACGCGCAACAAACTCAGGGGTGTCCTCAAACATATGGATAAAACCATGCAACTCGCGCAAAATATCATTTGGAATATGCCGAGAAGTGCGAGTTTCACCGTACAAATAAATTGGAATTTCAGAGTTTTTGAAACGAATTTCTTCAATAAATGTCCGTAAATTGATGATTGCTGGGTCTAAGTCCGGTCCAGGGGTAAACTCTTCATCATCAATTGATAAAATAAAAGCCGACGCACGGCTTTGCTGCTGAGCAAACTGCGATAAATCGCCATAACTGGTTACTCCCAATACCTCAACGCCCTCAGATTCTATGGCTTGTGCCAAAGCACGAATGCCCAGACCCGAGGTATTTTCTGAACGATAGTCTTCATCAATGATGACAATTGGGAAACGAAACTTCATAAAACCACCCCAGTTAAAAATTTTTCAATAGTTTACTCGCAAAAGCCAATCACTCGATGATAAAAAATCATTTTTTATCGCTTGTTAGATTAATCAATTGCCTCAATGAAAATTGAGAAATTTTTAAATCTGAGTTTTAAAACCTTCGATTGTATCGAAAATTCTTAAAAAAGAACTTTATAAAGCAATGCGTAAACGATTCAAACACTTCAAAAAGAACAACAACACACCATACGATGGCTGTTTAATCAGGTTTTTGGAAGTGTCACGCCAACTTGGCCTTGATACTTCCCGCCTCGATCACGGTAGGATGTTTCACACACTTCGTCACCTTCCAAAAACAAAACCTGCGCGCACCCCTCCCCAGCATATATTTTTGCTGGTAACGGTGAGGTATTAGAAAATTCTAAAGTTACAAAGCCTTCCCACTCTGGTTCAAAAGGCGTAACGTTAACAATAATTCCACAACGCGCATAAGTACTTTTACCTAAACAAACAGTTAAAACGTTACGTGGAATTCTGAAGTATTCAACTGTACGAGCTAAAGCAAAAGAATTGGGCGGAATAATACATACATTTCCTTTAAAATTAACAAAACTTTTTTCGTCAAAATTTTTAGGGTCAACAATTGTGCTGTTAATATTTGTAAAAATCTTAAACTCATCAGCACATCGAATATCGTAGCCATAACTGGACGTACCATAACTGACCAAACGTTGGCCATCTGCATTATAACGAACCTGTTCAGGAGAAAAGGGGTCAATCATGCGATTTTCCAAAGCCATTTTTCGTATCCAACGATCTGATTTAATACCCATAATTTAACGATTAAAACCCAATTTGCATTTATAAGGCCAAAATGAAATTTCTGGCAACTTAATTCAGACGGCACTTAAAAAAATGGCCGAATATTAAAATTATATCTTATATCAAAAACCTCAAAACTATTGTTAATGAAATTAATCTCTAGCATTTTGAGAAAAATGCCTCATTCTCATTTATCTAAAAATTTTCTTCTGTACGCCAAACCAAGATAAACTTTTTTATACCATCAGGATTAAATTCATCCTTGTTCCTGAATATTGTATGGCTGATTAGGATCATAAACTCCATTGGGGGGGGAGGTTTGATGCATGAGGTAAGATTTAGATGAAATCTGGTTTTCATGCTTCTTTGTAGAATTTTCAGGCAAACGAGAAGTAGTTCTTGCTAAAAGCTCTAAAGCTGAAGATCCTAACCAACCCACAGCTGAAACAGACGCAAAACCTATACCTATAGCAACTGGAATAGTCTGATCAATGGCTGGGACTACCGTATTTAAAGCGGTCCAAATACTAGCCCACGCCCCACAACCAATGGTCATACCAAAAGAATGCGCCCCTGTTTCCCCCATAATACTAGTAAAGGCTTTTCTCGCTTTCCCCCCTTTATCTCTATAGGTTATATTTGTCGCTGGATCAGTAATAGTACCTTCATAAGAAAATACATAATTGCGCAAAACACCGGAGACAGATTGACCAACCATACGATCTAGGCTAAAAAAGATGTCTGTCGCAATGTCTACAACATTAGATGCCTTGGCAACAGATACAGAAAAAGAATTGGTATTACTTTTAGATGACGATAACCAATAAGCAGATCTCAGCTCTGCTTTCTGATGCTCTGAAAATTCTTGATGAGATTGCAACCTTGTAGCGTTTCTGTATTTTTTAGATTTTGAATTTCTTAAAGAATGTAGACAATGACCAAAAAGTTCCGGCAAAGCCTTATAGTTAGTAAAATTATCATCAACAGGTTTTTTAGAATTACTTACTAAACCAATGTGAGATTTTGCCAATCGAGTGCCAATAACTGTTGCAGTACCGAGAATAAAACCCATCAAATACAGCGAACAAGATAAATAACCAAATGTTCTTGGAACAAAAACACTAACTGCATCAGGTATTCTTGAATTAATTCCAAAATAAACAGCTGTGTAAAAGGCAGTAGTTAGCGCACAGCCGACCCCAAAGGCTAGGCGAGAACCTAATGATTTGGTAGCCGAAATTGAATTAGCTTTATTTGTCTTTTTTAAAATTTCAAGAAAAAAAGGACTCCTAAGTAATTTTAACGCTGATAGAGTTGGCCGATCAAATGGGAGATTTGATTCTACATTTGGAGAATCAAGAATACCACGAAGTTCTTGGTGATCGGGATTGTTTTCATCTAATATTAATAATGCATTTTGTTTTTTACAAAGTGCATTAAATTTGCTGTTGAGAGTCCCTGTTTTAGGGTCAAACATTGCAGGCATATCAAAATTAGAATTTTTATAAACAAAACCTTTGTGACTTAAAAGCTCAAAAACACGAGTTTTAACATCTTTTTCTTTAAATAAATTGGATAAGGTGGTGAGGTCTGGATGATGGCTATCCAATTTAAGCTCTTGTTCAAACTGCTTTTCAATTGCCCTTATACCGCGGCTTGCCCACGATAAAACCCGTAAGGATTTTGGAACAGTAGCGCCAACTAAACGGCTAGATAATCCGGCCAAACGAAAAACACACTCCCCCAACTCTGAAAGGCGATTACTCAAATGAATAAAAAATTTCCCTGCAGATCCATATTCGTCAGGGTGAGACAAAACATAATCACGAGCGTACATGTATTTATTTTGCCCATACATTACCTTCCAAGTTGAAACATCGCGCTGTCTAAGTTTATTAATTAGAGGTCCGCAAGAAATTCTTTTGGTATATACGGCATCAAAAGTTTTTCTTAGAGCCCTTGGGGCATTGTATGCAAAACCAGAAATCCCAGTTTGATTTGATTGAATATTATGCTTTTTTTGGGATGGTAAAACAAAAGAATCTGGTGGAAGCATAAAAGACCCCAATAATTAGATAGAAAATTTGTACGAATGCGTTTTTTACATTTTAACTATTCAACTCTACTTTTATTTAAGAACTCCCATTCTGTTAAAAATTCACAAAAATATAAAAAATAGGGTAAATACCTATTTAAATATTAAAAATAAAAATTTATTAATGCGAATTTTTTAATTCTACTACTCAGATATTAAAAACCTCACCGAATCTAAAAAAATAGAAATAATTTCTGATATTTCAGAAACAGTTAACTGACACAATTGGACTTGCAATAAGACTTCCACATCACCGGTTGTAGCATTAAAAGAATAACTCATAGGTAAATCAATCGTGTGAAGCAAATCGTGGTTCATACTCAAAAAATAACCAAAAATAAATTCTTTTTCATTTTCTTCTGGTTTAACCAAAGGCATAGAAAAAACATACCATTGATCTTCAAAGCCGGAGCATTCTCTTAAATAAAACTCTAATTCATCATTTTTAAAAACCCATTGAGATTCTTCTTGAAACAATTTAAGGTTAAAATTTTCTGCAACTTTTTGAAAAAATTTCCCCACTGAACCATGTTCTTGATTCAGTCTATCCAATGAGTCATCTTCACTTTTTTCTAAACTTTTAAACTGTAGATTTAATTTTTCTGCTGCATTTTGTTTTTTTAAAAAATCAGAGCCTGTTAAAACCTTATTGTCTTTAGAAGGTAAACACTCACTTTTTTGTTTATATTTTGAAAAATCATCCATAAATCACCTGTCATTTATTTTTAAGTCAATTAACAACATGAAAAGTTCCGAAAAATTTTTAATTTTTATCATAATTATTTCAAAAAAATTTGTTGCAGCTGCATTAATTAAAGTAAAAAAATATTTTTTTATAATAAAAATGAGCCGAAAACAAATTTTGCAACGCAAAATAATTCAACTGATTGATAAGAAAAAATTCTTAATAAAAATTAAGATAATCCGCAATCAAAAGAAATTTAAGTTATGTTTTTTGTATAACAATTGATGGAAATTTTAAACTCATGTCTTTTGACATAACTGAAATTTTGATAGCCAAGCGCCGAGCAATTGCTTTATAAATTTCAGCAATTTCGCTATTTGGTTCGGCAACTACACTGGGCCGTCCTGAATCTGTCTGTTCGCGTATTTTGATGTCTAAAGGCAAGCCCCCTAAATATTCGACACCATACAGCCCTGACATTTTTTGACCACCACCCTCACCAAAAATATGCTGTGTATGGCCACAATTTTGGCAAACGTGAATTGCCATATTTTCAACAACACCAAGAATAGGCACGCCAACTTTTTCAAACATTTTTAATCCTTTTTTTGCATCTAACAACGCAATGTCTTGTGGGGTCGTCACAATCACTGCGCCAGTGACAGGAAATTTTTGCGAAAGAGTCAGCTGAATATCACCAGTGCCTGGGGGCATATCAATTAAAAGATAATCTAGGTTTTCCCAATTGGTTTGACGCAGTAACTGTTCTAATGCGCTTGAAGCCATAGGACCGCGCCAAACCATCGCTGTATCTGTTTCAATCATGAAACCCATGGACATGGCCTGTACTCCATGACTTGTCATGGGCTGAATTAAAGACCCCTGATTAACTTCAGGGGTGCCACTAATTCCAAGCATTGTAGGTTGCGAAGGGCCATAAATATCAGCGTCTAAAATACCAACTCTAGCCCCTTCTTGAGCCAAAGCGAGCGCTAAGTTAACAGCCGTTGTACTTTTACCAACCCCGCCTTTACCTGATGCTACAGCAATAATATTTTTTACATTAGGCAAAGGTTTTACACCGGTTTGTACAACATGGGGAACTATTTTGATCGAAGCATTTATCAACACAGCAATGGTTTTACCCAAACTTTTGATTTGTGTCGTAATCTGTTGGGCCAATGTTTGCAATTGATTTTTGTCAGGGTACCCCAACTCTAAATCAAGCAAAACCGTATCTTTTTTAACTTGAATATTTTTTACATATTTTGCTGAAATAACGTCTTGATTTAAATTTAAATCTATGACTTTTCTTAACTGTTCTTGAATTTGCTCTAAACTCACACCCATTACAAGCCTCCTAATAAAAATTAATAAACTTGGCGAGTCTAACGCTTTTTACAACCAAGCAAAAAGTTCAATCAATAAACACACTAGTCTGTAAGTTCTTATATAAGCTTATTTCAAAAAAATACAGCCCTTTATTAAAAAAAGATATAAAATCCTGTTTTAATTTTGTAAATTCAGTTCTGGGAAATTCATATGTCATCTTTAATCCAAGAGCGTGTAACCAGCGTCCACCACTGGAACGACACCCTATTTAGCTTTAAAACCACAAGAGATCCAGGCTTACGTTTTGATAATGGCCATTTTGTTATGATCGGTTTAGAAGTTAATGGAAAACCTCTTTTGCGTGCTTACAGTATTGCAAGTGCTAATTATGAAGAAAACCTTGAATTTTTTAGCATCAAAGTGCCTGATGGTCAGCTAACATCTAAACTACAGCACTTAAAAGTTGGCGATACTATTTTAGTTGGTAGAAAACCAACAGGAACACTAATTATCAATGATGTTAAAGCTGGAAAAAATTTATTTCTCTTCGGTACCGGCACTGGGCTGGCTCCATTTATGAGCATCATAAAAGACCCAGAAACTTATGAAAAATTTGACAAAATCATTCTAGTCCATGGTGTTCGTTTGGTCAGTGAGCTAGCCTACAGCGATTACATTACCCATGAACTACCTCAAAACGAATTTTTTGGTGAGAATGTTCAAAAAAAATTGGTTTACTACCCCACGGTAACCCGAGAGAACTTTCGCAATCAAGGGCGAATCACTGACCTAATTATTAACAGTAAACTTTGCACTGACATAGGCCTGCCACCTCTAAACCCCACAACTGACCGCGCCATGATTTGTGGAAGCCCCAGTATGCTTACAGATATTCGACAATTGCTTGATGAGCGTGACTTTAAAGTATCTCCAGGAATCGGGGAGCCAGGAGATTATGTTTTTGAACGTGCTTTTGTTGAAAAATAGTTTTCTTAAAAACTCATACAGAAATAACAATACTCAAAAAAACCTTATTAATTGGTTTAATCACCAATCGCTTACAAATTGATTACCAATAAATTGCTCATCTGTATTTATTTGTTTTTTACTGAATATTTCTCTAGCGTATGCATCTGAATGCACAACCTGGCTTAATTGACTTACAATAACAATTGACTAAAACAGGGGGCATTCATGCAGATTGTTGTTGTAGCAAGCCGAAAAGGTGGAGTTGGTAAAACCACCTTGTCGGCCCACCTAGCGCTGGCCGCAATTCAAGCATCAAAAAAACAAGTTGCTTTACTTGACCTAGACCCACAAGGCTCTTTGTCTTGGTGGGCTCAACAAAGACAAGATAGCCCACTTCATGTGAGCACATGTTTTCCAGAACAACTTAATAAACAACTCACTGAATTGAAAAAGGCAGGGGTTGAAATTTTAATTGTTGACACCCCTCCCACATCATCACCCTGGTTAGAAAAATTAATAGTACGCGCCAACCTTGTTGTTGTTCCAACACGAGCCAGCTCGTTAGATATTCACGCTGTAGGCGCAACCTTTTTAAGTGTTGCAAATGCTCAAACCCCTATGGTTTGGGTTCTAAATGGTGTTTCATCTAGGTCAAAACTTGCTGATGCAGTGGCGGTTGAATTAAAAAAATTTGCACCGCTAGCGCCTCAGGTTTTACATGAGCGGATTGACTTCGCCATGGCCATAGGACAAGGTCAAACGGTACTAGAAAGCAAACCTAATGGGGCTTCAGCGAAAGAAATTAAAGCTGTGTGGAAATTTATTCAACAAAAACTCAATCAAGGCCAAAAATGAACATCTCTCAAATTGCATTAAACATTGACGAACTGGTAGAACTTGAAGAATTCTTAATGTCTGATCAAACGCCAGACGCTTGCATGGACGCGTCAACACTTGACGGTTTTTTAACAGCGGTTAGTTCTAGCCCTCGCCCTGCCTCTGCCACCTACACTTGGTTGCCTTGGGTATGGGACACAGAACTAGCACAAGCCGAACCAGAATTTTCTGACATCGACCAACGTGAATTTATTCTAGGTTTAATTGACAGACACTTTGCAAATTTGCAGGATAACTTACTAAATCAAGTTGAAGAGTATGAGCCCGTATTCTTTTTTGATGAAGATAACGAAGACATGCCTAACCTCAAAGACTGGTGCATTGGTTACTTAATAGCAGTCACTGACGAATATGACCTATGGCAACCTTACCTAACAACCCATGCTGAATTGTTCGAACCCATCAAACTGTTTGGAACCGACGAAGGCCAAGCGAATATAGACAAAGAATTAGACCAATTAAACCCTGAGCAACAAATTGAGTTTATTGAAAACCATGCAAAAAAAATCAGGCAATCGGCTATTGATATTTATAGAACCATCAAAACAAAACAGAAATAATAAAAACTAATTCAATGGACATTTTACTGCAACAAATTGTCAATGGTTTAGCTTTAGGTGGTGTTTATGCCCTTGTAGCCCTTGGTTACACAATGGTGTACGGCATCTTGGGACTGATAAATTTTGCTCATGGCGAAGTCATGATGATTGGCGCGCTTGTTACTTATAGCGCTTCTTCAAGCATCATGCAAACCTATCCTGAATTATCTGGCGTTTGGGTTTTATGTTTTGCCTTATTGATTGCAATCACTGTTTGCATGCTTTTATCTTACAGCATTGAACGAATTGCTTATCGCCCTCTTAGAAATGCACCAAAACTATCACCCTTAATCACAGCCATCGGCATTTCAATTATTTTACAAACAGTAGCGATGTCTGTTTGGGGTAGAAACTACCAAATCTTCCCCAACTTACTACCAAACGACCCCATCACTCTTCTAGAATTATCAAACAGCCATTTAACCGAAGAAAAATCATCTGTTACTGCCACCCCGGTTCAATTAATAATTATTGGCGGCTCTGTTTTTTTTATGCTCGCACTCAGCATTATCGTTAACAAAACCCAATTAGGGCGTGCCATGCGTGCCACCTCTGAAAGCCCTAATGCAGCAAAGCTTATGGGCATTAACAACAATAAAATTATCGCCATCACTTTCATGATTGGTGCAGCACTGGCTGCAATTGCAGGTGCTATGATCGCCGCCAACTATGGTGTTGCTCATTTTTATATGGGTTTTTTGCCAGGTTTAAAAGCGTTTACTGCAGCGGTTTTGGGTGGCATTGGTAATATTTACGGCGCGATGCTAGGAGGATTATTACTTGGTATTATTGAAAGCTTAGGCGCAGGTTATTTAGGTGATTTAAGCAACGGTATTTTAGGCTCTCACTATCAAGACATCATCGCCTTCATTGTTTTGATCGCTGTTCTAACTCTACGCCCTTCAGGTCTACTGGGCGAAAAAATCACAGACCGTGCCTAATCATTAAAAATAACAACCATAAGAATAAGATGATTAACTTAAAATCACTGCTGCACTTACAAAATAACCAGAATTCCAGCCCAGTAGAAAAAAAATACTGTCTACCGTTCTATCTTTTAACTCTTTCATTAATATTACTTCCATGGATTGCCCAACTTGGTGGCACTGGTTGGCTTCGTATTCTTAACCTAAGCCTGCTATACATTATGCTTAGCTTAGGTTTAAACATCATTGTTGGTTTTGCAGGCTTACTGGATTTAGGGTACATCGCATTTTATGCAATAGGTGCTTATTGCTATGGCCTCTTGGCATCGCCTCATTTAATTGAAAACTTTCCAGCGCTTGCAAATTTATTTCCCAATGGCTTGCAAGCCAATATCATTTGGGTCATTCCTTTGGCTGCAATATTGGCAGGCGTTTTCGGCACCTTGCTTGGCGCACCCACTTTAAAACTTCGTGGCGATTATCTTGCGATTGTTACATTAGGATTTGGAGAAATTATCCGAATTTTCATGAATAACCTGAATGCTCCGTTCAATATTACCAACGGACCACAAGGTATCAATATGATTGAACCTATAAAACTAGGAACAATCAACTTCAGCAAAACAACAGAGGCAGTAGGATTTAAAATTCCCAGCTTGATTTTATATTATTACTTTTTTTTAGCGATTGTGTGTCTGATTGTAATTGTTAGTTTACGCTTACAAAATTCGCGTTTAGGCAGAGCTTGGCAAGCAATTGCAGAAGACGAAACCGCGGCAAAAGCCATGGGCATCAACACCCGCAACGTTAAGCTTGCAGCATTCGCCCTAGCGGCTAGCTTTGGTGGGATTGCAGGTACTTTATTCGCAGCTTCACAGGGATTTATCAGCCCAGAATCATTTGGCCTGATGGAATCTCTGGTTATTTTATCCATGATTGTTCTTGGCGGCTTAGGCAGTATAACCGGGGTTATTGTAGGTTCAGTATTATTGTCAATATTTCCAGAAATTCTACGTGTAAGTGCAATACCACTACAAGAGTCTTTATTTGGGCATGTTGTACTTGATGCTGAAATTATTCGCTCTTTATTACTGGGTCTGGCCATGATTTTAATCATGCGATACCGACCCCATGGCATTTGGTCAAAAAAATAATAACAAAAGGAACCAATCATTGAACAGCTTATTGCGCATAAACAACGTAAGTAAACGCTTTGGCGGACTACAAGCCTTATCTGACGTTGATTTAGAGTTACCTAAAGGCAGTATTTATGGCTTAATTGGTCCAAACGGCGCAGGAAAAACTACCCTTTTTAATTTAATAACAGGACTTTATCAACCAGATAGCGGATCATTCATGCTTGAAGATAAAGCCTTTTACCCCGGTAATCCAATACAGGTAACACAAATTGGAATTGCGCGTACTTTTCAAAACATTCGTTTATTTGGACGTATGACAGCACTGCAAAATGTTATGGTGGGCCGACATATCAGAACACAACAAGGCACTTGGGGGGCTATTTTTCGTACAAAAAAACAGCAACAAGAAGAATACGAAATTAAACAATATGCTATGGCACTGCTTGACAAAGTAGGATTAAAAAAACTTGAAAATCAACCAGCCAACACCCTTTCATACGGTGACCAACGTCGGTTAGAAATTGCGCGCGCCTTAGCAACACAACCACTGATACTCGCACTTGACGAGCCCGCAGCTGGTATGAACCCCTCAGAAAAAATCAATTTAAAAGACTTACTTCTGGATTTAAAATCCGACGGAATATCACTTTTATTAATTGAACATGATGTAAAGCTTGTTATGGGAATATGTGACTCAATCACAGTTCTTAATCACGGGAAAGTAATTGCTCAAGGCCAACCACGAGAAATACGTCAATGTCCTGCTGTAATTGATGCTTATTTGGGCACAAGTAATCATGAATTAAGTGCTGCTTAAATTATGATAGATCAACCCCTACTTTCTATAAATAACTTACAAGTGGCATATGGCGGCATCCAAGCGGTACGCGGAATTGGTTTTGAACTGTACGCAAAACAAACCGCAGCGCTGATTGGTTCAAATGGCGCAGGTAAATCTAGCACTTTGAACGCGATTATGGGGCTCATACCCGCAAGTGGCTCGGTTCAGTATAACAATAAAAATTTACTCTTAGAGCCAGCCCATCAGCGAATCAGCCATGGAATAAGCCTTGTACCTGAAGGCCGAGGAATATTTCGATCTCAAACCGTTGAAGAAAATTTACTGCTTGGCGCGTACCGTAACAAAAATACATCCAACTTAAAACATCAGCTAGAGGAAATGTACAACCTGTTCCCTAAGTTATCAGAAAGACGAAAACAACTGGCTGGCACTTTATCTGGTGGCGAACAACAAATGCTGGCAATGACGCGAGCTCTGATGTCAAAGCCCAAAATACTACTGCTTGACGAACCAAGCATGGGCTTGGCACCTGTTATTGTTGATCAAATTTTCGAGCTAATTCAGAAAATAGCAAATAATGGCACTTCTATTTTACTAATTGAACAAAATGCCAAACGCGCACTAGAGATTGCACAATACGCTTATGTAATTGAATCAGGCAACATTACCCTATCAGGAAACACCGCCAATTTAAGCCAAGATGAAAGAGTTCGCAAAGCTTACCTGGGTGAAGACGAATAGTTTTAAACAAGCCGCTAAAGTAAACAATTTACTTTAGCGGCTTTATTTAATAATTTAAATGAGCAAGTTAGGTCAAGACCCTAAAAAACTAGCAAATAACCCAGAAAACCAAGTTAAGATTGAACAATAAAATCTAATCAATCAAGTTCAGCCAATAAATTTTAAGCAATTGAATCTAAAGCTGAAGTAAACGAATCCGCATAAAATGCGTCTTCAGATAAACCGCACTGAGCTATAAAATCACGTCTTGCTGACTCCACCATAATGGGTGCGCCACAAGCATAAACTTCATACTGCGATAAATCAGGATGATCTTGCATCACAGCCCGATGCACAAAACCGCAACGACCAGACCAGAAATCTTCAGAGACAGGCTCAGATAAAACCGGAATGAATTTAATAAAATCATTTTCTTGAGACCAAAAACTCGCTAAATCTTTAAGGTATAAATCTGCTAAACGTCGCCCTCCCCAATACAGCTCAACTGACCTGCGAATATTTTTGTGTAACATGTATTCTACAATTGCTTTAATTGGGGCAAAACCCGTGCCGCTGGCCAATAAAATAATAGGGCGTTGGCTGTCTTCTCGCAGAAAAAACGACCCTAAAGGTCCCTCCATACGCAAAATTTGACGCTCTTTCATCTCATTAAAAACATAATCAGTAAATACTCCACCTGGCATATGCCGAATATGCAAATCAATATAACCCAACTGTTCGTGAGGAGATGTTGCAATTGAATAACTTCTGCGCACACCATCTTTGAGCAAAAACTCAATATATTGCCCTGCTTTGTATTGCAAAATTTCGTTGGCCGGAAGCTGTAGGCGCATTACAATTACATCTTCAGATTTGCGTTCTAAGGAGTTTACCCTGCATGGCAATTTTCTTACCGGAATATCGCTAACCCCGACAATTTCTCTGGCTTTAACCACCAAATCGCCAATTGGTTTGGCACAACACAAAAGGACCTTCCCAGCGGCTTTTTCCTCATCACTTAATGCACAACTTTGATACACACCATAATCAACAGAACCTTCCAGTAAATCGGCCTTACAGGAACCACATGCCCCATTTTTGCAACCATATGGCAATACAATACCCTGTTGAAGCGCGGCATTTAAAATTGTTTCGCCCGCAGGACAGTCGAAATTCCGTTGGCTTGGTTGTAATTTAATATCCATACCCATTTAAAATCCATTTCAGTGCTTTGAATCAAATAAAAAACCATGATTTTTTCATTAAGACGCTCATTTACAGGCCATTTTCAACCATCACAGCACAGCTACCAGCTAAAAAAGGCCAAAAACGTCAAAACAATTGCCACTAGATTCAAGTCACGCTCAAAAAGCATTATTGTTGGCTGCGGCGATGTCGGTTTGCGTATTTTAAAATTGTTTAGCAGCAAACACCGTATTTTAGCAACTTGCCGTCGTACAGAACAGGCCAAAGCCATTAAAGAACTTGGTGGCGTAGCAATAATCGGGAATCTTGGAGATAAAAAATATATTAAGCGAATTGCTAATTTATGCAAATCTTCACGGTGTTTGCTGCTGTATCAACCGCCCAACCATGGCCAAAAAGACCCTATTAGCTTTAAATTAATTCTGCAAATTAACACTCAAACCCATCAATATCTAAATTTAAAACAAAACTCAAACATTTGCTATGTCAGCACAACAGGAGTTTATGGTGATACACAAGGCGGCTGGGTTGATGAGAAAACCCCAAGCAACGCAAAAACTGCACGAGCTAAACGACGAGTTTATGCAGAAAACTGCTGGCGCGGAAAAAATAAAACCCACTCCAGCCAAATGCAAAATATTGCTAGTGTAAGAATATTGCGGGCCCCGGGTATTTACGCAAATCAGCGCCTGCCGATGGAGCGAATTAAATCTAAAACCCCAACAATACAAGCCGAAGAAGACGCATGGTCAAATCATATTCATGCTGACGACCTAGCACGCCTTTGTTGGAAATGCAGCTTTGCACAAACAGGACGATACATCATCAATGCTGTTGACAATCAACCCATGAAGATGGGCGATTATTTTGATTATATTGCTGATTATTTTGGTTTAGACAGACCACCGCGTTTGCCTAAAATATTGATCAAAGAACAAGTAAGCGAAATGATGTGGTCTTTTATGAGCGAATCACGTCGGGTAAATAATCAAAGATTAAAAAAACTAAAAACATTTAGGTTAAAATTTAATAACGTTGAAACGTTTTTAAATCAAGGCGCAAAAGACATTAAAAGAAGCTATCAGACCCACGACGGCGATTAAACCAAAAATCAAAAGCAGATTGAATGGGGGGTAAAGTCTCCACCTGAAAACCAACCACTCTCCTAGCAAAACGCATTTGCGACTCTAAGACTCGTCGAAACATCAAATTACGCTCTGATTCTCGCGCCAAAACCTTACGCCAAGCATTAAGTTGAGCGGTTAAAATTTCATCAGAAGTACGAAAATAACGCACACCTTGACGCCTGGCCATTTCTTCAAAATCTTCTGAATATCGAGCTACAGCTTTCCAACTCATGTCAGCAGAACTAGCCTGGAGGGCATAACGGACAATTGAGCGTAACTCAAAGGGTAAGGCTTCAAACTTGGTTTTATTGAACAAAACTTCAAATACTTCGCTAGATTGATGCCAGCTGCGTAACATACAAACAGAAGCCACCTGATAAAAACCCAAAGCACGGTCTGAGCTAGGATTATTAAATTCAGCTGCATCTAAGAGATTTTGCTGCATCCATGGCACAATTTCTGTCGCGGGTAATGAAACTGGTTCTACACCTAACTCTTTTAAAACTTGAGCAGCCAAACCCACACACCTAAAACGCAACCCTTTCAGATCAGATAATCTTTTTACTTGATTTTTAAACCAACCCAGCGCTTGAGAAGGCATGGGACCATATAAAAAACCCTGAACGTTCAAATTTAAATCTTTTTGAAGTAGTTCATCGTATAATTTTTGCCCGCCACCATAAGCCATCCAAGCTAAAAAAGTGTTGGCATCCATACCAAAACCTGGACCACTTCCAAACAAACTCATTGCAGGATGCATGTCATACCAATATGTAGTTACGCCATGCCCGCCATCCAAAAGTCCTTTGTGAACGGCACTCAACAGGCCAAAAGCCTTCACCACACTATTGGCTGGCAGTATTTCAATACGCAATCGCCCACCTGACATTTCATTGACCTTTTTAGCAAAGTCTTGCGAAAAATCATGAAAAATATCAGTACTTTGCCATGTACTCTGAAAACGCAAACTAAACTCTGGCGAAGCTTTAACAATTGCGGGGGCAACCAAAGTTGTTCCTGCTGCTACACCAGCACCTGTTTTTTTTAAAAACTGACGACGCGACGACTCAGACACTTTACCACCTCGAAGCCGAATAATTGCCATTAATGAACAAATGTACAAAATTCGTGCTTAAAAAATTTATTTTCATAAAAACAAATAACTATCAAAAAATGCCTTGTTACAAGCTTTAACGCAATGATTGGATATTATAGTTAATATGCAAAGCAGAATGATCAAATTTCACGCACATACGCTAATCGGGGTAGGATCATACTGAAAATTAAATTGTAGCAACATAAAATTGTTAAACATTTAATCAACCATAAATCTAAGGGTAACTGGGTTTAAGATGTCTCTATTCTATTAAAACGGTTTTAAATCAGATGAAAATGTTTGATAGAATAGATGTTTGTTATGATTTTTGAAAGTTTTACATGACGCACGTTGTCACCGAGGCTTGCATTAAATGCAAATACACCGATTGCGTAGACGTTTGTCCAGTCGATTGTTTTCGTGAAGGCCCTAATTTTCTGACAATTGATCCTGACGAATGTATTGATTGTGCAGTTTGCATTCCAGAATGTCCTGTTAATGCCATTTACGCAGAAGAAGATGTTCCGGCCTCGCAACAACATTTTATAGCACTAAATGCTGAGCTTGCCAAAGCTGGATGGCCAAGTATTACGCGCATGAAAGAGCACCTACCAGACGCTGATGAATGGAAAGACGTACAAGATAAACTCAAGTACTTAGAAAAATAATATCTTAAGTTTAAATTAAACAATCGATGTGAGCTAACGAAGTGAGCGTTTTGCTGCACCAAAAATATACAAAAGAAACCGTCACTTGGATTAAAAATTGGGTGCCAGGTAAACTTTTTTCTTTTCGCACCACACGATTTTCTGGCCTAAGATTTACGCCAGGCCAATTTTTGCGCCTAGGCATTCAAAAAAAACATGATCAAGATCCAAATCAAATTATTTGGCGAGCCTACTCCGTTGCTAGCGCAAACTACGAAGACCATCTTGAATTCTATTCAATTATTGTGCCAAATGGCCAATTCACAAACGAACTTGTAAAACTTGATATAGGTGAGTCAATCTTTATTGAAAAAGAACCCTATGGATTTTTGACCACTGCTCGGTTTGAAGGCGGTCGTGACCTATGGTTATTATCTACAGGTACTGGTTTAGCTCCTTTTCTCTCCATTTTGTGGGATCCCGAAGTTTGGATTTTATATGATCATATTGTTGTGGTGCATTGCGTACGTGAAATTAATGAATTAACGTACCAAGACACCCTAAAATCTTATGAACACAACGAGCTAATTATGGACACCTGTCAGTTTCATCGAAATAAATTAATTTATATTCCTATTGTGACCCGAGAAAATATGGTTGGAGCATTGAATAGTCGCATACCTAATCTGATTAAAAATGGTGCCTTGGAAAAAAAAGCGAATCTACCTTTCAATTTAAACGACACAAGATTCATGATTTGTGGCAACCCTGAGATGGTTGATGACACACGAAAAAGTCTAAATTCCCTAGGCTTTAAAACCAGCCGACGTAGCCAGCCAGGGCAAATTGCTGTTGAAAATTACTGGTAAAGGTGAGCAAATTGAATTCGAATAATTTGAAAAAACATCTACACTCTTTTTGTATACAACCCTTTCAAACAACAATATCATGTTGCGACGCAGCAAAATTAAACGCATAATCTTTTTAAAAGTGCATCAGCAGAAAGTATGAGGGTTTTATGTTGTATCAATTTCATGAGTTCCAAAAATCATTGCTCCACCCAATGAGCTCAATGGCAGAGCTGGGTGCATCCTTGTACAGCAACCCCTACAGTCCTCTGGCATATGCTCCTTTTGCGAGGCGAATTGCTGCTGGTTACGAGCTTTTACATCGCATAGGCAAGCCTTATGAAAAGCCCGCCTTCGAAATTCAATCTGTTAATATAAACGGTCAAACCGTTAATGTTTTGGAACGAACAATCAAGAAAAAATCTTTTTGTTCATTATTACATTTCAAAAAATTTTTTCTAGATGACCAACCGCACCCTGCGCAACCTAAAGTTTTAGTGGTTGCTCCCTTGTCTGGGCATTTTGCCACACTGCTTCGTGACACAGTTCGTGCTCTTATACCAGAACATGAAGTTTATATTACTGACTGGCATGATGCCAAAATGGTGCCGCTGTCAGAAGGAGCATTTCATCTAGACGATTACGTGCATTATATTATTGATTTTATTCATTCACTAGGTAATGATGCTCATATTATTTCAGTCTGTCAGCCTACTGTTCCAGCTCTGGCTGCGGTGTCTTTAATGTCATCAAATGAAGACCCTCTGACACCTAAGACCATGATAATGATGGGTGGCCCCATAGACCCTAGAAAAAGCCCAACAGCAGTTAATACATTAGCCCTGACCAAACCTCACTCTTGGTTTGAAAACAATGTTATTTTTACTGTGCCGCACAATTACCCTGGTTTCTTGCGTCGTGTTTACCCCGGTTTTTTACAACATGCAGGTTTTGTAGCGATGAACCCTGACCGACATGTAAATTCTCACTACGACTTTTACTTACATCTTTTAGAAGGCGACGGTGAAAGCGCAGAAGCACACCGTAAATTTTACGATGAATATAATGCAGTTCTTGACATGCCTGCCGAATACTATCTAGAAACCATTAAAACAGTTTTTCAAGAACACGCTTTGCCTTTAGGCACTTGGAAAGTCAAAGGTCAGCGAGTTGCCCCTGAAGATATTCGACACACAGCACTATTTACCATCGAGGGCGAATTAGATGATATTTCTGGTAGCGGCCAAACAAAAGCGGCGCATGATTTGTGCCAAAACATTCCTAAACAAAAAAAGCAACACCTAACAGCCAAACAATGTGGTCATTATGGCATTTTTAGTGGTCGGCGTTGGCGTGAAATGATTTGCCCAGAAATCAGCACTTTTATTAAGAAAAATGCTTAATCAATCTCTTGATCAACTTACTGCGGCAGTAGATGACTGCCTTCCACAAACCCAATGTGGCCAGTGCGGATACAACGGATGCTACCCTTACGCCCAAGCCATGTCTACAGGTCAAGCCCCAATTAACCGTTGCGCCCCAGGCGGTGATGTTGGCATTGCATTGCTTGCCAAAGTTTTGAAACAAGAAATCGTTCCTTTAGACCCAAACTACGGTATACATCAGCCTAGACGAATTGCCAACATCTTAAAAGAACATTGCATTGGCTGCACCTTATGTATTCAAGCCTGCCCAGTAGACGCCATTGTAGGGGCCAATAAACGCAGGCACGCGGTTATAACAGAGTTATGCACTGGCTGTGAACTTTGTTTACCGCCCTGCCCTGTGGACTGTATTGAATTACTTGACATGCCATCGCATAAACAATGGTCACAAACTCAGGCCCATCAAGCGCGAACCCGAATGAAAGAACGTCAAACAAGACTATCTAGAATTGATCAACAAAAAACGCTTAAACTTGAGGAAAAGACACTACATAAACGGGAAAACCCAGAAGAACAGCTGATTAAAAACAGGCAATTTGAAAAAAAATATACTGTATTAACAGCGGCCTTAGAAAAAGCACGTGCCCGTCGTAAACTTAAGACCCCTCTTTAGTTATTCGTTGTTTTTTTAAATACTCCTATCTTTTACAATGAATAAAGCAAAACGGGAAGCCATTTTTCAGCGCTTCTACCAAAACAACCCCAAACCAACAACAGAACTTGAATACAGCACGCCATTTGAGCTTTTGGTAGCGGTTTTATTGTCAGCACAAGCCACAGATATCAGTGTTAATAAAGCCACACGACTCTTATTTGCAGAAGCTAACACACCTGCAACAATTTTAAATTTAGGGGAAGAAAAGCTTATTGACTGCATTAAAACAATTGGCTTATTTCGATCAAAAGCAAAACATTTATTACAAACTTGCCGCATTCTTCTTAACTCCCATCATGGTGAAGTGCCACAAGATCGAGACAGCTTAGAAGCACTGCCCGGTGTTGGCCGAAAAACAGCCAATGTAATTTTAAACACAGCATTTGGACAAGCCACAATTGCTGTTGACACCCATATATTTCGCGTAGCGAATCGAACAAAATTAGCCCCAGGAAAAACAGTTCTTGAAGTTGAAAAAAAACTCGTTAAAACAGTACCTGAAGAATATAAACACAATGCTCACCATTGGTTAATTTTGCATGGTCGTTATATATGCAAAGCCCGTAAACCAAACTGTGAGCAGTGCGTTATAAAAGATTTATGTGAATTTTAAAAAGCATTTCACACCAAAATTAAATTGGTTTGCGCTACTTATTTAACAACTATTACGCTCGAACTTATACACTCAAACCGATTAAAAAAAATAGCGTCTAAAAGCAATGGAACAACAAAAATAATAATTAACCGAGGAAATTGAATGATCGGAACCAGCGTAAAAACAGGCCCAACCGCAGATCCATGCCTAATTACCCAAGCTGTCTCACAAGCCCTTGCAAGAGCACATGCCAGACGTCAAACAGACCGCGTCTCATCTGTCATTGTGTTTCTAACTCCCCATTGGATAAATCAGGCACAGCTGGCTTTTAATTTGGCGTTAAGAGAAAGCCGAACAATCAATTTATGGGGTGGAGTTTTTCAAGCTATTGTAATTGACGGGCACATGTATGCAGATCAACCCAGTGTTGGCGTTGCAGTCATCCCTGAAAGACCAGAAAGATTACACAAAGCAACTTTAAGTCTTGAAATACACCAATCAATTAGCCAAACCTTCTCAGAAAAAACCACGGAATTTAATCAGTTAAACAAAGCTGCAAATGACAGTGACAGCAATCATCAGCTTGGCTTAGTCAATTCAGGAGCCTTTGGTATAGAATTTGGCACACAATTTGCTCAAGGTAGAGTGCAATTAGCAACAAAAAATCAATTGACTATTGATGCGCATAGAATTCAAAGCTTTGATTCTTTATTGTGCAATGACCTTTATTGTAATCAGGATATTAATCAAAATGATAATCAAAGTAACCAACCATTAAACGCAAAACAATTTCATGCTTTAGAAGATATAGACCGCTGGTCTAAAGATCTCACTCCAGCGTTTAAAAGTTCGAATAGACGCTTAATAACAATATTTGGCGGCGCTGAAAGACAGAAAACGTATAGGCAAACAGAATCAGAATGGGACAAAATTCGCTTGCACTGGCCCAACACACCGATGATTGGTGCTCTGGGAAAAGCCGCTTGGATTAAAAGCCATGATTTGGCTTACAATACAATCACTGTACAAAATCATCGCTTGTCCGCTGCATTTATTATGTTTTAGACCTATGTTCAATCCAAGTAAAAACGAAGTCAGACTATTTTTTATCGACACATGGAAAAAGGTTAAAAATAACCAAATTCTCTCGCCAGCTGAAGCGCTAGCGGCGTATTGGATAAATTTTCATCCTGAGTTTCATGAAACATTAGAAAACACAGAAGCCATTTTAGAAAAAAACTTTATTGTAGAACAAAACGTTACAAATCCATTTTTGCATTTATCATTACACTTGGCTGTTTCTGAGCAAGTCAGTATTGATCAACCACCTGGCATTAAACAAGCTTTTTTGAATTTATGCACACGCTATCAATCCGAACACCAAGCTTGCCACAAAATATTTGACTGCCTTACAGAACAAATTTGGCAACAACAACACAATTTAATTGATTTTAATAGCAAAAACTATCTTGATTGTATAAAAAAACATCTGTTATAAAAGATAAACAAGAAACTTGCTTTAATACCTAATATGTCAAATTAAACCCATGCAGCATACGCAGCTAGATGTTCACAATTAGACATCAGTTAAAGGGAAACTTGATACTAAAGCAAGAAAAAATCACCTTTGAAATCAACTCAAGACGAAACCACCAAATTTAATATGTGTTTTTATTTTGTGAGGCTAAGCTCACCAGGTAATGTTGCCAAGAAAGCTGCAAGATTATCAATTTCTTGTTTATTCAAAGCGGCTGCCTGACCCGCCATGATTGCATTTTTACGACGACCATCCTTATACTGATGCAAAGCCTGAATAAGATAATCTTTATGTTGCCCAGCTAATTTAGGATAACTTGGGTCAAGAGTGACAGACCAATTGCCTTCTTTAGCGTGACAAACTGCACAGGCTTGCTCTGCTTTAAGCTTACCTGCGGCTAAGTCAGCTGCGTTAGCGACCGCCTGAGAAAATAAACAAGCCAATAACGTGATGGCATAATTAAATTTCAACATGCAATATCCTTACTTTTTATTTACAACAGCATAATAAGCAGCCAAATCTGCCATGTCTTGGTCTGTTAAAGACTCAGCTACTGCCCGCATCGTAGGATGACTGCGATCACCTTTCTTATAGGCCATCAAAGCATTTTCAAGATATTTAGCGTTTTGGCCTGCTATGATTGGCACACTGTACACAACAGGAAAACTTGCCTTATAACCGGCAATACCATGGCAACCCACACACATTGAATTTTTGTTTTCACCGGCTTTAGCACTTCCTTGTGCGAGCACACCATTGGCAAGCCCAAAAGTTAAAAACAACGTCAAAATCAAGTGTTTCATGAAACGCTCTCATCAATAAAATTTTAATAAAATGACCACAACATATTGTTATTTTACAACTTATGTATTATTCCGTCTAATTACAATAAAACGGTGTTTGCAGTTTCTTAGGTATTTAAAAAATCAAACAAATTAACGCAAAAAAATAAAATAAGTGGACTATAAAACCACGCTAAAAAACTAAACTAGAAAACCAAATAAGATATCCAAACTACAAAAATTCATGGTGACAAATAAATAATACAAAAGAAAAAGCCCAATCACAAAAAGTGACTGGGCTTAATTGGCGTCCCCACGGGGATTCGAACCCCGGTTATCGCCGTGAAAGGGCGGTGTCCTAGGCCTCTAGACGATGGGGACAGTAAACTGTCAGCCTAAAATTGGTGGAGGTAAGCGGGATCGAACCGCTGACCTCTTGCATGCCATGCAAGCGCTCTCCCAGCTGAGCTATAACCCCAAGCGAGCTTGTTTACAGGCTCTAAAAAGAGAACGGG
>JAXISZ010000017.1:0-31004 GCA_034680345.1 Burkholderiaceae bacterium | reverse complement strand
TAAAAAATTTGCAAGGTGTGATGGCTGGGGGCTTACAAAAAGACCAAGCTTAAGGCTTGGTCTTTTTCAAAAAACACACCTTTAATTGATCTGGGTAAAATCAATCTACAATCTCAGGCAACGTAGAATTAAGATCTGCTCGATCTACCAATTCTACAAAAGCCATAGGTGCTTTATCACCAACTCGAAAACCCATTTTTAGAATACGAATATAACCACCAGGGCGCTCTTGAAAACGGGGTCCAAGTTGATTAAATAACTTTAAAACCAAATCACGATCACGCAAACGATCAAAAGCTAAACGCTTGTTTGCTAGTGTTGGATTTTTAGCTAGAGTAATCAGGGGCTCAGCAACCCTGCGTAGCTCTTTAGCTTTGGGTAAAGTTGTCTTTATGGCTTCATGGTGGAACAAAGCTTGGGTTAAATTTCGCAGCATTGCTTGACGGTGGCTGCTGGTTCGATTTAGCTTACGCAATCCATTGTTATGGCGCATTTTATTTGTCCTTCGTTATACTGGCATTCATTAGGGCTTATCAAGTCCTGCTGGCGGCCAATTTTCTAATTTCATACCAAGCGTTAAACCACGAGCGGCTAACACTTCCTTGATTTCATTTAGTGATTTACGACCTAGGTTTGGAGTTTTAAGCAGTTCATTCTCTGAGCGTTGAATCAAATCGCCAATGTAATAAATGCTCTCAGCTTTTAAACAGTTTGCCGAACGAACCGTTAACTCCAAGTCATCTACTGGACGTAATAAAATAGGATCAATTTGCGGAGCCTGAGGTGACTCAACAGTTTCTATTGTGTTCTCAAGAGCAGCAAATACAGATAACTGATCTCGCAAAATCCCAGCTGCTTGACGTATGGCTTCTTCTGGTTGAATCACACCATTGGTCTCAATGTGCATAACCAAACAATCCAAATCTGTGCGTTGCTCTACTCGAGCACTCTCAACTGCATAAGACACGCGAGAAACAGGACTAAAAGAAGCATCCAAAACAACACGACCAATCGCCTTACTTGGCTCATCAGGGAAACGACGTAGAGTGCCTGGTACATAGCCTCTGCCTTTCTCAACCTTAATCTGCATATCCAATTTGCCACCTTTGCTTAAGTGTGCAATGACATGATCAGGATTGATAATCTCTACATCATGCGGAAGATCAATATCTCCAGCGCGAACTGGGCCTTCGCCTTCGCAATTCAGAGTAACAGTGACAACATCACGTGTGTGTAATTTAAAAACAATACCCTTAAGGTTCAATAGAATCTCAACAACATCTTCTTCTATTCCATCAAGCGTTGAATATTCGTGCACAACACCAGCAATCGAAACCTCAGTAGGTGCAAACCCAATCATTGAAGACAATAGAACACGACGTAAAGCATTGCCTAAAGTATGACCATAACCACGCTCAAAAGGCTCCATCACAACTTTTGCGTTATGTGGCCCAACAAGTTCAACATCTACAATCTTTGGACGAAGCAAACTTTGATTAAACATTTTTTATTCCTAACAATACCCTCGGTTCGTTACACCGATAAGGCTGATGGATTATAAGAATCTAAATTAGCGAGAGTACAACTCAACAATAAGAGACTCATTAATCTCTTGTGACAACTCGTCTCTCTCCGGTAAACTCTTGAACGTTCCAACCAATTTTTTTGTATCTACTGACACCCAAACAGGTAAGCCAATACCATCAGCTAACTGAATTGACTCTAAAACACGCGCTTGGGATTTTGATTTTTCACGAATAGCGACAATATCACCTACTTTTACTTGGTAGGAAGGAATATTAACACCAGCACCGTTGACCTCGATCGCTTTATGGCTAACTAACTGTCTAGCTTCAGCACGGGTTGAGCCAAAACCCATACGATAAACAACGTTGTCAAGACGACATTCAAGCAACTTAAGCAAGTTTTCGCCGGTATTTCCCTTGCGACGCTCAGCTTCAGCAAAGTAACGACGGAATTGGCGTTCCAGAACACCATACATCCGTTTTACTTTTTGTTTTTCACGGAGCTGACCACCAAAATCAGAAGTTCTAGCACCAGAAACCCTACCATGCTGACCAGGTTTACTATCAAGCTTACATTTTGTATCTAAAGAGCGACGAGCACTCTTAAGACCAAGATCCGTGCCTTCACGGCGGGATAATTTACATTTAGGACCAATATAACGAGCCACTTATTTACCTCTTATATATACAAAGAATGCAGTCTATTCGACAGTGGTCTTACAATAAAAGCCACTAGAGGAACCACATATGAATTAAATACGACGACGCTTAGGGGGACGACAACCATTGTGTGGAACTGGTGTAATATCAGCAATACTAGTTACCTTAATACCCACAGAATTAAGTGCACGTACTGTAGATTCACGACCAGGTCCAGGGCCTGTAATTCTTACTTCAACATTCTTAATTCCACATTCTTGAGCCGCACGCGCAGCAACTTCAGCTGCTACCTGAGCGGCAAAGGGAGTTGATTTTCTTGAACCTTTAAAACCTTGAGCACCAGAGGTAGACCAAGACAAGGCATTACCTTGACGATCTGTAATCGTGATGATCGTATTATTAAAAGACGCATGAATGTGTGCAATACCATCAGAGACGTTCTTACGTACTTTTTTTCTTGTACGACTGTTAGCAGCAGATGCTTGAGCTTTTGCCATATTTTTAAACCTTTAACCGCAAATGATTTATTTTTTCAAAGAAACACCAGCCTTACGCGGGCCTTTACGTGTACGGGCATTGGTTCTAGTACGTTGACCACGACAAGGCAAGCCTTTACGATGACGCATACCACGATAGCAGCCTAAGTCCATCAGACGTTTAATGCTAAGATTTAACTCGCGGCGCAAATCGCCCTCAGTTGTAAACTTGGCAATTTCTTCGCGAAGCTTTTCTAATTCGCCATCTGTTAAATCTTTAATTTTCTTCATCAAAGGAACACCAGCAGCTTCACAGATTTTTCTTGAACTTGGGCGACCAATTCCGAAAATTGCAGTTAAGCCAATTTCAGTATGTTGATGATTTGGAATATTAACTCCAGCAATACGTGCCATTTGATATACCTCTATTTAACCTTGACGCTGCTTGTGGCGTGGGTCTGAACAAATTACTCGAACCACACCACGACGCTTAATGATTTTACAATGACGGCAAATCTTCTTTACCGATGCCTGAACCCTCATCACTTTCTCCTGAAAAATTCATTACCCTACTTTGCACGAAATACTATGCGTGCACGACTTAAGTCATATGGTGTTAACTCTACAGTGACCTTATCCCCAGGAAGAATCCGAATATAATTCATACGCATCTTTCCAGAAATATGACCCAACACAACATGACCGTTTTCTAACTTAACTCGAAATGTCGCATTGGGAAGATTTTCCAAAACTTCCCCTGACATTTGAATAACATCATCTTTACTCACTATTAACCGTCCTACAATTTAACTCTTAAAGTTTGTTTTCTTTAACAAACCCTCGTATTGGTGTGACATAACATAGGCCTGCACTTGAGACATAAAATCCATAGTCACAACAACAACAATCAGTAAAGAAGTACCACCAAAATAAAAGGGAACATTCCAACTTAAAACCAGAAACTCTGGTAATAAACAAACTAAAGTTATGTATGCAGCGCCTACAAGAGTTAAACGCATCAATATTTTATCGATGTAGCGCGCTGTTTGTTCTCCGGGGCGAATACCAGCAAGCAAAGCCCCATTTCGCTTTAAGTTATCAGCTGTTTCTCGACTATTGAAAACCAAAGCAGTATAAAAGAAACAAAAAAACACAATAGCAGCAGCGTATAAAAAAACATACAAGGGCTGACCAGGCGACAATGCAGACGCAATATCATTCAACCAACGCATAGAAGAACCGCTGCTAAACCAACTGGTTAGAGTTGCTGGAAGCAAAATAATGCTTGAGGCAAATATTGGGGGAACAACACCAGCCATATTCAACTTTAAAGGCAAATGAGAAGACTGAGCCCCATACAATTTATTACCAACTTGTCGCTTTGCATAATTAATTTGTATTTTTCTCTGAGCACGCTCTACAAAAACCACTAAAAACGTTACAGCAACGACCAATATACAAATGAAAACAGCTGACAAAGCATGCATAGAACCAGTTCTAACAAGCTCAAACAAACCACCTAACGCACTAGGAAGGCCAGCTGCAATGCCAGAAAAAATTAATATTGATATACCATTTCCCAGACCACGTTCCGTTATTTGTTCTCCTAACCACATTAAAAACATGGTCCCAGTAAGCAAGGAAACAACCGTAACAAACCTAAACGAAAAACCAGGATCTAAGACCAAACCAACTTGACTTTCTAAAGCAATAGAAATACCAAGTGCCTGAAAAGTTGCTAATAAGACAGTTCCATAGCGGGTATATTGCGTTATTTTTCTACGCCCTGCTTCACCTTCTTTTTTTAAAGCTTCAAAATGAGGCAAAATGACAGACAATAACTGCATAACAATCGATGCGGAAATATAAGGCATGATGCCAAGCGCAAATACAGTAAAGCGAGAGAGAGCACCACCAGAAAACATATTGAACATGCCAAGTATTCCTCCCTGCTGGCTATTAAATAGCTGCTTTAGCTGAACAGGATCAATACCAGGCACAGGAATATGGGCGCCTAACCGATAAACCACTAAAGCTAGCAGAAGAAAAAAAAGCCGCGCTTTTAAATCAGCGTATCTACTTTTACTAACTGGCCGGCTAGGAAAAACACTCACATCATTCCCTTTTATATAAATTTAAAAGTTACTCTACAGAGCCGCCAGCCGCAACAATAGCCGACAAAGCGCCTTTAGTTGCCAAAATTCCTTTTAATGCCACTTTTCGAGAAATTACGCCAGAGCTAATCACACGAACTGTTTCTGCCTGCTGAGACACCAAGTTTGCTTGCTTAAGCAATAAAACATCAATCTCATCAACACACAAACGTTCTAAATCTGATAGACGAATGGTAGCATTTTGAGAAGCACTTCTTGAAGTAAATCCGCGCTTTGGTAAGCGACGATGCAAAGGCATTTGCCCACCCTCGAACCCTACCTTATGAAAACCGCCACTACGGGACTTTTGACCCTTGTGCCCACGACCAGCTGTTTTACCTAAACCAGAACCAATACCACGACCAACACGCCGCTTTGAGTGGCGACTGCCTTCAGCAGGTTTTAAATCATTGAGTTTCATCAAACAGCCTCAACTCGCAAAAGATAAGAAACTTTATTAATCATGCCTTTGACTTCGGGAGTATTAACCAAAACTTTGCTAGTGTTTATCCTACCCAAACCCAAACCCTTAACAGTCGCCCGATGGTCCTTTTTTGTACCAATCAAACTTTTAATTAGTGTCACTTTTACTTGGCTTGACATGCATTACCCCAATATTTCCTCAACAGACTTACCGCGCTTAGCGGCAATCTCTGACGGTGTACTTAAAGAATCAAGTGCGTTGAGAGTAGCGCGAACCAAATTGTAGGGGTTCGTTGACCCATGACTTTTTGCAACAATATTTCTAACGCCCACAACCTCAAAAACGGCACGCATCGGACCACCTGCAATAATACCAGCACCATCACCAGCAGGAGAAATAAACACCGTTGAAGCACCATGACGCCCAATAACTGTATGATGAATAGTGCCGTCTTTTAAGGAAACCTTCTTGAGGTGACGTCTTGCATATTCCATTGCTTTTTGTACAGCAACAGGAACTTCGCGAGACTTTCCTTTACCCATCCCAACCTTACCATCACCATCACCTACAACTGTAAGTGCAGCAAATCCCAGAATGCGACCACCTTTTACAACCTTGGTCACACGATTAACAGCGATCATCTTTTCACGCAGACCATCATCCCGCTCTTCTGATGCTGTTTTACCTTGCATTTTTGCCATTTTGACCCTCAGAAATTCAGACCAGCTTCACGAGCTGCATCTGCCAAAGCCTTAACTCGACCGTGATACGCAAAACCGGAACGATCGAAAGCAACTTTTTTTACTCCAACAGCTAAGCCACGCTCAGCAATACGCTTACCTACTATCGCAGCAGCAGCAACATTACCACCTTTACCACTACCCAGAAGCGAACCACGAACATCAACCTCTACGGTTGATGCAGAAGCCAAGACCTTTCCGCCATCCGCAGACATAATCGAAGCATAAATATGTTGATTCGATCTAAAAACCGACAAACGAACTTCGACCATCTGTGCAATACGACGCCGAGTCTGAAGGGCTCTGCGCAAACGGCTATTTTTTTTACTCTCCATTTCAGTTCCTTACGCGTATTACTTTTTCTTAGTTTCTTTAATAACCACATGCTCGTCAGAATAACGCACCCCTTTACCTTTGTAAGGCTCAGGAGGACGATAGGCGCGAACTTTTGCCGCAACCTCGCCAACCTGTTGACGATCAACCCCCTTAATTAGAATCTCTGTAGGAGTTAGCGTCTCGGCTTTAATTCCTTCTGGTAACTTATGAACCACAGGATGAGAAAAACCCAAGGAAAGATTAAGCGCGGCACCCTGAACAGCCGCCTTGTAACCAACACCAATAAGGAGCAACTTTCGTTCAAAACCTTTAGTTACACCAACAACCATATTAGAAACTAAAGCTCGAGCCGTACCACTTTGTGCGTTTGCAGTCCGTGAACTATTAGCAGGGGCAAAAGTTATCACATTCTCAGATAACTGAACTGCAACCTCAGCATTAACTTCAATGCTTAATTCACCTAACGGTCCTTTAACAACCAAGGACTGGCCATTTAACGTTGCGCTCGCCTCTTTCGGCAGCACAACCGGATTTTTTGCTACACGTGACATTCAAGCCCCCTTAAGCGACATAGCAAAGAACTTCGCCACCAACACCAGTTGCGCGAGCCTTACGATCTGTCATCACACCCTTAGGTGTTGAAACAATTGCCACACCCAGACCATTCATCACACGCGGCACATCAATTGATGGCTTATAAACACGCAAACCGGGACGTGACACACGCTCAATACGCTCTATAACTGGTCGACCAGCATAATACTTCAAAGATATTTCTAACTTTAATTTTGCACCATCAGACGACACAGCAAAATTTTCAATATAGCCTTCATCTTTTAAAACCTGCGCAATCGCCACCTTTAGCTTGGACGATGGTATTGCCACACTTGCCTTTTCTATGCTTTGCGCATTACGAATACGCGTTAACATATCGGCGATAGGATCCGTCATACTCATTAAAACACCCCTTACCAGCTGGCTTTAGTTAAACCCGGAATTTCGCCTCGCATAGCTACCTCACGGATTTTACTTCTGCCCAAACCAAACAATCTGAACGTTCCGCGAGGACGGCCTGTTAACTCACAACGATTTCTCATGCGAGTTGGATTTGAATTACGAGGCAATGATTGAAGCTTCAAACGAGCCTCATAACGTTCTTCTTCAGAGCGAGATTGGTCATTAATGATTGCATTGAGCGCGTTACGTTTCTCTTGATATTTCTTTACTAGAGACGCGCGTTTTTTTTCGCGATTGATAAGCGATAGCTTTGCCACAATAAACCTCAATTCCTGAATGGAAACTTGAAAGCAGACAAAAGGGCTTTTGCTTCCTCATCTGTCTTTGCCGTTGTTGTAATACTAATATTTAAACCACGGAGAGCGTCAATTTTATCGTACTCTATTTCTGGAAATATGATCTGCTCTTTAACGCCAATATTATAATTTCCACGACCATCGAAGGCACGACCAGAAACACCGCGAAAATCGCGCACACGCGGAAACGCAACGGTGATCAAACGATCCAAAAACTCAAACATTTTTTCGCCACGCAAGGTAACCATGCAACCGATTGGATAACCTTGACGTATCTTAAAACCAGCAATCGCTTTTTTAGCCTTAGTAACCACAGGCTTTTGGCCCGCAATCTTAGTTAGATCACCGACTGCATTTTCAATTACTTTTTTATCGTTTACAGCCTCACCTAAACCCATATTTAAAGTGATTTTTGTAATACGAGGAACCTGCATTACAGAAGCGTACCCAAATTTGGATACCAAATCTCCGAGCACCTTTTCTTTATACAATTTGCGAAGTCTAGCCATAACCATTAACCCCCAATCGCATCACCAGACTTAACGGCAAGCCTAACTCTCTTACCTTCAAGATCCGCAATTTTTACACGGGTAGCCACACGCAGCTTTGGATCCAATAGAGCAACATTTGATTGGTCTATAGATAAAGTAACGGACGAGACACCACCCTCCACTCCACGCGCCGGATTTGGACGAACATGCTTTTTACAAACATTCACACCCTCAACCAACAAACGCGTAGAACTAACACGAGCAAGCACCTTACCCCGCTTACCCTTATCTTTTCCGGTCAAAACAATGACCTCATCGCCTTTTCGAATCTTATTCATGAATAACCTCAAAGAACTTCAGGCGCCAACGAGACAATCTTCATGAAGCGCTCCGAACGCAATTCACGTGTGACCGGCCCAAATATGCGAGTGCCAATAGGCTCAAGCTTGGCATTAAGCAATACAGCAGCATTATTGTCGAACTTAATCAAAGAACCGTCTGCACGACGAACCCCTTTTGCCGTTCTAACAACAACAGCATTGTAAATCTCACCTTTTTTTACACGACCGCGCGGAGCAGCTTCTTTCACACTAACCTTGATGACATCACCAACGCCAGCGTAACGACGCTTTGAACCACCCAGCACCTTAATGCACATAACAGAACGTGCACCAGTATTATCGGCTACATCAAGCCGAGATTGCATTTGGATCATGGCATTTACCCAACTTAACTACTTTAAATCAAGTAGTCAGTATTGGTCCCGTTTAAAATGGGTTGAAAGGAAACAGCCGAGCATTGTAACCCAGCCATTCTGAATTGTCAATGTTAAACTGCTACAGCTTTCTGCAACAACTTTGTTACAATCCAAGATTTTGTTTTTGATAAAGGACGAGTTTCAGAGATCTCGACCAAATCACCCCGAGAAATTCCATTTGTTTCATCATGAGCATGAAATTTTTTGGAGCTAACAACAATCTTACCTATAACAGAATGCTTAACACGACGCTCTACCAAGACAGTAACTGTTTTATCCATCTTGTCACTTGTTACCCGACCCACAAGAGTACGATTCAAAGCGACTTTTTCTTGTTGTGAATACATTAAGCACCTCTCTTTTCTGTCATCAGTGTTTTCACACGAGCGATGTCTTTTCTAACTTTGCCAATTTGACTAGTATTTGATAACTGTTCAGTACCTGCCTGCATGCGAAGCGAGAATTGCGCTTTTAATAAAGCATTTAACTCTTCCTGTAAACCAGAAAAATCTTTAGCTCTTAATTCAGATGCCTTCATCTCAACCTCCAATTTGACGAGTTACAAATACACAGGATATCGGCAACTTGGCTGCAGCCAAACGGAATGCTTCACGAGCCAACGACTCAGCAACACCGTTCATTTCATACAAAACTTTACCTGGCTGAATTTCCGCCACATAATACTCTGGATTTCCCTTACCATTACCCATACGAACTTCAGCTGGTTTTTCTGAAATTGGCTTATCTGGAAATACACGAATCCATATACGTCCACCACGCTTAATGTGTCTAACCATGGCGCGACGAGCAGCTTCAATCTGCCTTGAGGTCAAACGACCTCTTCCCGTAGCTTTTAAACCAAAATCGCCAAAAGCAACGGAAGTACCACGAGTGGCCAACCCTCGATTCCGACCTTTCTGCTCTTTACGATATTTGCGACGTGCTGGTTGTAGCATCATCAGCTCCTATTACTTTGCATCAGCCGCGTCACTGGCGGCTTTTTTAGAACGACGTGAAGGTGTCTTTTCAGCTTGATCTGAAGCATTTTCTGCATCAGATTTCTTAGCCCTGACTTTGTTAGCAGGCTTAGCAGCTGAACGACGCGGACGACGATCCTCTTTTTCTATCTCAGACACAGCGGCTGGCAACTCGCCCCGGCCTAAAGTGTCACCCTTATACACCCAAACCTTGATACCAATAATCCCATATGTCGTGGATGCTTCTCCAAAACCATAATCAATATCAGCACGCAATGTATGCAAAGGAACACGCCCTTCTCTATACCATTCAGTGCGGGCTATCTCAATCCCATTTAAACGACCTGAAGACATGATTTTGACACCTTGAGCACCCATACGCATGGCATTTTGCATAGCACGCTTCATCGCACGACGGAACATAATCCGCTTTTCTAACTGCTGAGCAATACCATCAGCAATGAGCTGGGCGTCTAATTCAGGCTTACGAATCTCTTCAATATTGACATGAACCGGAACCCCAACCAATTTTTGAACATCAGACTTCAAGGTTTCAATATCTTCACCTTTTTTTCCGATCACGACGCCTGGACGAGCCGAAAATACTGTGATTCTTGCGTTTTTTGCTGGACGCTCTATTAAAACTCTACCAACAGACGCATTTTTTAGCTTCTTCTTCAAGTACTCTCGAACTTTAATGTCTTCTACCAACATTTTGGCAAAATCGCGGTTACCGGCATACCAACGAGATGCCCAATTTCGGGATACCGCTAGACGAAATCCAGTTGGATTAATTTTTTGACCCATAATCGCCCCTTAGTTCCCAACAGTTACATAAATGTGACAAGTCTGTTTGGATATACGGTTACCACGACCTTTTGCACGAGCAGTAAACCTTTTTAAAACAGTCCCTTGCTCAACAAAAATGGTTTTTACACGCAATTCATCCAGATCAGCACCATCATTGTGCTCAGCATTTGCTATTGCTGACTCTAGAACTTTTTTAACAATAAAAGCACCTTTTTTTGGTGAAAAAGAAAGCAAATTCAGCGCCTGATCTACTCTCTTACCACGAATCAAATCAGCCACTAATCGGCCTTTCTGCTCGGACAGGCGCACACCCCTTAAAACAGCACGAGTTTCCATGTCATCTATCCTTTAACGCTTAGCTTTTTTATCAGCCGCATGACCCTTAAAAGTTCGAGTCAATGCAAACTCACCCAACTTATGCCCGATCATATTTTCATTGATATAAACAGGAACATGTTGACGACCATTGTGAACAGCTATAGTCAAACCAATAAAATCAGGCAGTATGGTAGAACGACGGGACCATGTTTTTATGGGCTTTTTGTCCTTATTTGCAACCGCATTTTCTACTTTTTTAAGTAGATGGGCGTCACAAAAGGGACCCTTTTTTAACGAACGAGCCATTGCTTACTCCTTATCTTTTGTGACGACGCTGCACAATCATAGTTGTTGTGCGTTTATTACGACGTGTACGATAGCCTTTTGCTGGCGTACCCCATGGGCTCACGGGCTCTCTTGCCTCACCAGTCCGACCCTCACCACCACCATGCGGGTGATCAATCGGATTCATTGCAGTACCGCGAACTGTTGGACGAATCCCCCTCCAGCGATTAGCCCCCGCTTTACCTATTTGACGAAGACTATTTTCTTCGTTGCTAACCTCGCCAACGGTTGCTCTACATTCAACATGAACACGACGAATTTCACCACTTCTCAAACGCAACTGGGCATAAGAACCCTCGCGCGCAAGAAGCATCACTGAAGACCCCGCTGCTCTAGCTAACTGAGCTCCTTTTCCCGGAAGCATTTCGATACAATGAATGGTTGTACCAACCGGGATATTTCGAATTGGCAGAGTATTTCCTGATTTAATAGGCGACTCGGAACCATTTTGAACCACCTGCCCCACATGCATTCCTTTTGAAGCAATAATGTAAGATCTCGAACCATCCTGATAACAAATCAGAGCAATATGGGCAGAGCGATTAGGATCATATTCAATTCGCTCGACCTTGGCCTGAATTCCATCTTTATTGCGCTTGAAATCAACAATCCGATACTGCTGACGATGCCCACCACCATGATGACGCATAGTGATGTGACCGTTATTGTTTCGACCAGCTGTCTTAGACTGACTTTCGGTCAGAGAATCTAGCGGACGACCCTTGTAAAGATGTGGATGAACCACTTTCACCATAGATCTGCGACCAGGTGAAGTTGGCTTTAGATTAAGCAACGGCATAATTACTGCGCCTCCGCAAAATTAATTTCTTGTCCCGGCTTCAAGCAAACATAAGCTTTACGGACATCTGAACGACGCCCAGAGAAGCGACCATAACGCTTGGCCTTGCCTTTAACATTTAAAAGATTAACAGATTCAACCTGAACCTTAAAAAGCAGCTCCACAGCAGCTTTTACCTCTGCTTTAGTTGCATCCGAAACAATGCGGAAAGCCACCTGCTCATTTTTTTCCGCCATCATTGTGCTTTTTTCAGACACAATTGGCGACAACAATATTTTGATTAATCGCTGCTGATTCATGCAAACATCTCCTCAAACAGAGCTATTGCCTTGCGCGTAACCACAACCTTACCAAAATGAACCAAAGAAAGTGGGTCCGCATACCGAGGCTCTACAACCGCTACGTTTGGTAAATTACGGGACGCCAAATACAAATTCTCATCAAACGCATCAGCAACCAACAGCACACTGTCAAGCCCCATAGACTTTAATTTTGTTGCAAGCAATTTGGTTTTTGGAGCATCCACCACAAATGTATCGACCACCAACAAGCGATTCTCTCTTGCCAACTGAGACAAAATTGAACACAAGCCAGCTCTATACATTTTTTTATTAACTTTTTGAGTAAAATTTTCCTCAGGGGAATTAGGGAAAATCTTTCCGCCTCCACGCCACAACGGAGAAGAAGCCATACCAGCACGCGCACGACCAGTACCTTTTTGCCTCCATGGCTTACGCGTTGATTTTGCGATTTCACTACGACCCTTTTGAGCTCTCGTACCTTGCCTAGCATTTGCTTGATAAGCAACAACCAGCTGATGAATCAAGGGCTCATTGTATTCACGACCAAAAACAACATCAGAAGCCTGAATTGAGGCCGTGGGCACCCCATTATCACTAATTAATTTTAATTCCATGCCGCCCCCTTACGCCTTGGCCTTAATCGCTGGACTTACCACAACATGCCCACCTTCTGACCCAGGGACCGCGCCCCTGACAAAAATGAGACCACGCTCGGAATCAACACGAACAACTTCAAGATTTTGGACTGTAGACTTCACACAACCCAAATGCCCAGACATACGCTTACCCGGAAAAACTCGACCAGGATCTTGTGCCATACCGATTGAACCAGGAACATTATGAGAACGAGAATTACCATGCGAGGCACGCTGGGATGCAAAATTGTGTCTTTTAATTGTCCCAGTAAACCCCTTACCGATTGAGGTTCCTGTTACATCCACCTTTTGACCAACCTTGAATATTTCAACCGAAACTTGCAAACCAACAGAATATTGAGATAAATCAGCTTCCCGAACACGAAACTCGGATATTTTTTCAGCTGCATCTACTCCTGCTTTTGCAAAATGGCCTATCTGAGTTTTACGTAAACGCGAAGGCTTTTTTTTACCAAAAGCAAGTTGCAACGCAGAGTATCCGTCTGTGTCGGGAGTTTTTATTTGGGCTACTCGGTTCGATGATGCATCTATTACAGTAACCGGCAAAGCGCCATCTTCCGTAAAAATACGCATCATACCCACCTTACGCCCTATCAGGCCTAGGCTCATGACTGCTCCATTTCCGGCTGCGATTGGCCGGACTGTTTGATTAAAAAATAATATAAAAACGTGCTTAAATTAAGCAACCGTTGATTATTCCATATTTTCCATTAAAAATCAAATAGATTTATCTTTTTACCAATTTTAACAAATTGATAAAAAATCATTACCTACTGAAGTTTAATCTCTACATCAACACCAGCAGGCAAGTCTAACTTCATAAGAGCGTCAACTGTTTTATCAGTCGGATCAATGATGTCCATTAAACGCTGATGAGTTCTAATTTCTAACTGATCCCTCGATGTTTTATTAACATGGGGGGAACGTAGTATATCAAAACGCTTAAAACGCGTTGGCAAAGGGACGGGGCCACGTACAACTGCTCCAGTACGCTTAGCGGTATCTACAATTTCTAAAGCTGATTGATCTATTAATTTATAGTCAAACGCTTTTAAACGAATACGAATTTTTTGATTTTGCATATAAAAACTCCAAAGAACAAAAGGCATGCCCTACACTATGGATCAATTAGGCGCATCCATTTCATTACTTAAAGTGAGACTAGCCCACCCTAAGTTTTTTTGATTACTTAACTATCTTGGCAACAACACCAGCACCTACTGTACGGCCACCCTCACGGATCGCAAAGCGTAAGCCCTCTTCCATTGCGATTGGCGCAATCAAAGATACAGTAATTGATACATTGTCACCAGGCAACACCATCTCTTTACCTTCTGGCAAAGAAATTGCACCAGTAACGTCTGTTGTACGGAAATAAAACTGTGGTCGATAGTTGCTAAAAAATGGCGTATGACGACCACCCTCATCTTTACTTAGCACATACACCTCAGCTGTAAAGTCTGTATGCGGTGTAATGCTACCTGGCTTCGCCAACACCTGGCCACGCTCAACGTCCTCACGCTTTGTACCACGCAACAAGATACCCACATTATCACCAGCCTGACCTTGATCCAACAACTTACGGAACATTTCAACGCCAGTACAAGTGGTTTTCACAGTGGCACGAATACCAACAATCTCAATCTCTTCACCAACCTTGACGATACCACGCTCTACTCGACCGGTCACAACTGTACCACGACCAGAAATAGAGAACACATCTTCAATTGGCATCAAGAATGCACCATCAACCGCACGCTCTGGTGTTGGAATATAAGAATCTAAAGCTTCTGCCAGCTTCATGATTGCAGCCTCACCCAACTCGCCCTTATCACCTTCAAGGGCTAACTTAGCTGAGCCCTTTACAATTGGAATGTCGTCACCAGGAAAATCATATTTTGAAAGAAGCTCACGAACTTCCATTTCCACTAACTCTAAAAGCTCAGCGTCATCAACCATATCGCACTTATTTAAAAATACGATGATGTAAGGGACCCCAACTTGACGAGCCAATAAAATGTGCTCACGGGTTTGCGGCATTGGTCCATCTGCAGCGGAACACACCAAAATGGCGCCATCCATCTGCGCTGCACCAGTGATCATGTTCTTAACATAATCAGCGTGACCAGGGCAGTCAACGTGCGCATAGTGGCGATTTTCTGTCTCATACTCAACGTGTGCTGTGTTAATGGTAATTCCACGCGCTTTTTCTTCAGGCGCTGCATCAATTTGGTCATACGCTTTGGCTTCCCCGCCAAACTTTAACGACAACACTGTTGTAATCGCCGCTGTCAATGTGGTTTTACCGTGGTCAACGTGACCGATTGTTCCCACATTCACGTGCGGCTTTTTACGCTCAAACTTTTCTTTTGCCATTTTTTACCTCAATTCTAAAGACAATAAAATTCAAATTTATGTTTATTTGGTACGCGCGGTTATTACAGCATCCGCAACATTTTTTGGTGCCTCACTGTAATGTTTAAATTCCATTGTGTATGTTGCACGACCCTGTGTTAATGAACGTAAAGTCGTTGAATAGCCAAACATTTCTGCCAATGGAACTTCTGCTTTAATTGCTTTACCACCACCTGGTAGATCATCCATACCCTGAACAATGCCTCGGCGTGAAGATAAATCGCCCATAACTGTCCCAGCATAATCTTCTGGGGTTTCAACCTCAACCGCCATGGTTGGCTCAAGCAAAACAGGCGACGCTCGACGCATAGCTTCTTTAAAAGCCATCGAACCAGCCATACGGAACGCATTTTCATTTGAATCTACGTCGTGGTAACTTCCAAAATGCAATGTCACCTTAACGTCCACAACGGGAAACCCAGCCAATACCCCTGCACTTAATGTCTCTGTAATACCCTTATCTACAGCCGGTATATACTCGCGCGGAACTACACCACCCTTGATCGCATCTACAAATTCGTAACCTTTACCTGGGTCTGCTGGCTCTAAATTGATGACAACATGACCATATTGACCACGACCACCAGATTGTTTTACAAACTTTCCTTCTACATCAGTCGCAGTTTTGCGAATTGTTTCACGATACGCAACTTGGGGCTTACCGACATTGGCTTCAACGCCAAACTCGCGCTTCATTCGATCAACAATAATTTCAAGATGCAACTCACCCATACCAGCAATAATCGTTTGCCCAGACTCTTCATCCGTACGCACACGGAAAGAAGGATCTTCAGAGGCCAGACGCTGCAAAGCAATACCCATTTTTTCTTGATCCGCCTTGGTTTTTGGCTCAACTGCTTGCGCAATAACAGGCTCAGGGAAGACCATGCGCTCTAAGGTAACAATTGCAGACGGATCACACAAAGTTTCACCGGTTGTTACCTCTTTCAAACCCACACAAGCAGCGATATCACCAGCGCGAATCTCTTCAATCTCTTCCCGATTGTTGGCATGCATCTGAACAATACGGCCAATACGCTCTTTTTTACCTTTAACAGGATTGTAGACAGTATCGCCTTTCGTGATCACACCAGAATAAACACGCACAAATGTTAACTGACCCACAAACGGGTCTGTCATTAGTTTAAATGCCAACGCAGAAAATTTTTCAGCATCTTCAGCTTTTCTAGAAACTGGGCTTTCGGATTCATCTGTTCCTGACACCGCTGGAATATCCACAGGGCTTGGCAAATACTCAATAACAGCATCCAACATTGCTTGTACGCCTTTATTTTTAAAGGCCGAACCGCATAACATGGGTTGAATTTCGCCCGATATAGTTCTCTGACGAATAGCCAGCTTAATATCTTCTTCGCTTAGATCGCCACTTTCAAGGTATTTGTCCATTAGGGTTTCGCTGGCTTCAGCCGCCGCCTCTAACAAACCTTCGCGCCACTGCTGGCAAGTAGCAACCAAATCCTCAGGTATATCACCATATTCGAATTTCATGCCCTGTGAACCTTCATCCCACCATATGGCTTTCATTTTTATGAGATCCACTACACCTTTAAAGTTCTCTTCCGCACCAATTGGAACAACCAAAGGTACAGGGTTCGCCTTCAAACGCAACTTCATTTGCTCCACAACTTTAAAGAAGTTAGCGCCAGTACGATCCATTTTGTTTACGAAAGCTAAACGCGGCACTTTGTACTTATTCGCTTGACGCCAAACTGTCTCTGATTGCGGCTGAACACCACCCACTGCGCAATACACCATGCATGCCCCATCTAGAACACGCATAGAACGCTCTACCTCAATGGTAAAGTCAACGTGACCAGGGGTGTCGATGATATTAATACGGTGCTCAGGAAACTGCTGTTGCATACCGCGCCAAAAACACGTGGTAGCCGCTGACGTGATTGTAATACCACGCTCCTGCTCTTGCTCCATCCAATCCATGGTGGCTGCACCATCATGAACCTCGCCAATTTTATGATTTACGCCTGTGTAAAACAAAATACGTTCTGTAGTTGTTGTTTTACCAGCATCGATGTGAGCAGAAATACCGATATTACGGTAACGCTCAATCGGGGTTTTACGGGCCATGTTAAAACTCCAGTTGAATATTTAGAAACGGAAATGCGAGAAGGCTTTATTTGCCTCAGCCATGCGATGCACTTCATCTCGCTTTTTCATGGCACCACCACGATTTTCACTGGCCTCAACCAACTCACCAGCCAAACGCAAATCCATTGATTTCTCACCACGCTTTTTTGCAGCCTCACGAACCCAACGCATTGCCAAAGCAAGTCGGCGTGTTGGACGAACCTCCACCGGAACTTGATAATTCGCCCCACCAACTCGACGACTTTTAACCTCAACAACTGGCTTAACATTACCTATCGCTTGGCTAAAGACTTCCAAGGGGTCTTTGCCAGTTTTGCTTTGAATACTGTCAAAAGCACGGTATACAATTTGCTCTGCTACCGCTTTTTTACCTGAAAGCATAATAACGTTAATAAACTTAGCGACCTCTTGGCTAGCAAACTTGGGATCAGGCAACACTTCTCTGCGCTGCACTACACGACGACGTGGCATATCTTTTCCTTTTCTTCAGTTGGGAAATTCCCTCGCAAACTATCAAAATTTGCACTTACTAAATCAATTACTGTAAATAAGGTTTCTTAAGAAACCTTTCTCTAAAAACTTCTTTAAACAACAAACAACCCCGCGAAAGCCAATAAATTGGCTTATGCTTTCTTAGGACGCTTAGACCCATACTTAGAACGTGCTTGTTTACGATCTTTAACGCCTTGCAAATCTAATGAACCGCGCACGATGTGGTAACGAACACCCGGCAAATCTTTAACACGACCACCGCGAATTAACACAACTGAATGCTCTTGAAGGTTGTGACCTTCACCACCAATGTATGAAATAACTTCAAAACCATTAGTTAAACGAACTTTAGCGACTTTACGCAGTGCTGAATTTGGCTTTTTAGGTGTAGTGGTATATACACGCGTACACACACCACGACGTTGCGGACAATCTTCTAACGCTGGCGACTTACTTTTTGACAAAGCAGAGGTTCGCGGCTTGCGAATTAATTGATTAATGGTTGGCATATTCTCTATGTTCCGGTAAAAAAACAAAAAAACAGACCGCCAGAATCGGCGGCCATAACTCTACATTCTATTTGATTTCTTCTTTTTACGTCAAATTTTTTTATAAACTCTAAAAACGACAAGTATTTTGACAATTAAAAGATTTACGTCACTCCTGTTGATTGACACTTACAGCCATAGATGGTGCAAAAAATGCCTCAGCACGTTCTAAAGCTGCATTTTGATTGACCTCAACACGCTCCTTAGAGCGACGCGCACTATGGTAAGCCAATCCGGTACCTGCTGGTATCAAACGACCAACTATAACGTTCTCTTTAAGTCCACGTAAATCATCGCGCTTACCCATAATTGCAGCCTCCGTCAAAACTCTGGTGGTTTCTTGGAAGGATGCCGCTGATATAAACGAATCCGTTGACAGAGAAGCTTTTGTAATACCCAATAAAATGTTCTCATAAGTTGCTTCAATCTTGTTTTCAGCTCGCATTTTATCGTTTGCATCCAACAACTCTGAACGTTCAACCTGTTCTCCTGGAATAAAAGTGGTATCACCAGGATTTTGAATAACAACCCGACGCAGCATCTGACGAACAATCACTTCAATGTGCTTATCATTGATCTTAACGCCCTGCAATCGGTAAACATCCTGCACTTCATCAACAATATACCCAGACAAAGCCTCAATACCTAACAAACGCAGAATGTCATGAGGATCAGCAGGACCATCTACAATCATCTCCCCCTTATTCACCACCTGACCATCATGAACAAGCACATGCTTGTCTTTAGGTATTAAAAATTCATGCTGCACGCCATCCAAATCTGTAATTACCAAACGTTGCTTTCCTTTAGTATCCTTACCAAAAGAGGTGGTGCCAGTCACTTCTGCAAGCATACCAGCATCTTTGGGTGAGCGAGCCTCAAAAAGCTCTGCGACTCGCGGCAACCCCCCCGTAATATCACGGGTTTTTTGGCTTTCTTGTGGAATACGAGCCAACACTTCACCAACGCCAACTTGCTGATTGTCCCGAACAGTAATTAAAGCACCCACAGGGAATGTAATATTTACTGTGTGGTCGGTATTCGCAATTTTGATCTCTTCACCCATTGGGTCCAACAGTTTTACCTGTGGACGAACACCTTTGCTGGCTGTACTACGGCGTTTTGCATCAATAACAACCAATGTTGACAGCCCAGTTACTTCATCAATTTGCTTAGCAACGGTCACGCCCTCTTCGATATTTTCAAACTTAACTTGACCCGCATATTCAGAAACAATCGGACGCGTCAAAGGATCCCATGTTGCCAACTGCTTACCAATCTCAATAACTTGCCCATCAGTGACAGCCATTGTGGCACCATAAGGAATTTTATGACGTTCGCGCTCACGACCGTTATCGTCAGTGATTAAAACTTCACCGGAGCGAGAAATTACAATCAATTCACCTTTGCTATTGGTAACATATCGCATTGTAGCGGTAAAACGAACCACCCCCTTGGTTTTTGCATCAACACTAGAAGCGACAGCAGCTCGTGAAGCTGCGCCACCAATGTGGAATGTACGCATGGTTAACTGTGTACCAGGCTCCCCAATAGATTGCGCTGCAACAACACCAACAGCTTCTCCCTTATTAACCAAGGTACCACGACCAAGATCACGACCATAGCATTTTGCACACAGACCATACCGTGTTTCACAAGTCAATGGAGTGCGGACCCGAACCTCATCAATACCCAATTGTTCTATGCGATCAACCATATCCTCATCTAGCAAGCTTCCAGCAAAATAAATGGTCTCTTGGGTTTCAGGATTAACAAGATCACCTATTAAAACGCGACCAAGAATTCGATCACGCAACGCCTCAATAACCTCACCCCCCTCAACCAATGCCTTCATTAATACACCATTGGTTGTTCCACAATCATCTTCAACAACAACCAAGTCTTGCGTCACATCAACTAAACGACGAGTTAAATAACCTGAGTTTGCTGTTTTCAAAGCAGTATCAGCCAAACCTTTACGAGCACCGTGAGTAGAAATAAAGTACTGTAAAACGTTTAAGCCTTCGCGGAAATTGGCAATAATTGGGGTTTCAATAATGGAACCGTCTGGCTTAGCCATCAAACCACGCATACCCGCCAACTGGCGAATCTGAGCTGCTGAACCCCGAGCACCAGAGTCGGCCATCATGTAAATTGCGTTAAAAGACTCTTGCCTAACCAGCTCACCGCTTCTAGATTCTACCGTCTCAGTGGCCAACTGCTCCATCATGGCCTTACCTACTAAATCACCAGCACGCCCCCAGATATCTACAACTTTATTGTAACGTTCGCCTTGCGTGACCAGCCCCGAAGTGTATTGCGCCTGAATTTCCTTAACTTCCTGCTCAGCCTCGCGAATAATCTCAGATTTTTTTGGCGGAATGAGCATGTCGTCCATAGCAATTGAAATACCACCACGGGTAGCCAATCGAAATCCAGACTGCATTAACTTATCAGCAAAAACCACTGTTTCACGCAAACCACAACGACGGAACGAGGAGTTGATGAGCTTAGAGATTTCTTTTTTCTTTAAACTTTTATCAATGAAACTGAAAGGCAAACCTGGTGGCAAAATTTCAGATAATAATGCACGCCCCACCGTAGTGCTATAGAGCTTGTGAGTCTCTGTTTTATCAGCAGTTTCCTTGTTAATCTGCACTTCTCGAATTCGAACATTAATTCTAGAATTTAATTCAACTTCCTTATTTTCATAAGCCCGAATCATTTCTGCAACATTCGCAAAAACCATACCCTCACCGCGACCATTAATTTTTTCACGGGTGGTGTAATACAAACCAAGCACAATGTCTTGAGAAGGAACAATTGATGGATCACCGTTGGCCGGGAATAAAATATTATTAGAAGCCAACATCAAAGTACGAGCTTCTACCTGAGCCTCAAGGGACAATGGCACGTGAACAGCCATTTGGTCACCGTCGAAGTCAGCATTGAAAGCCGCACAAACCAGAGGATGCAACTGGATTGCTTTACCCTCGATTAAAACAGGTTCAAACGCTTGAATACCAAGACGATGCAATGTTGGAGCCCGATTAAGCATTACTGGGTGCTGACGAATGACTTCTTCTAAAAGGTCCCAAACAATTGGTTCTTGATTTTCTACAAATTTTTTAGCTTGCTTAATTGTTGTAGCAACACCGAGGGCTTCTAACCGATTAAAAATAAATGGCTTAAACAATTCCAACGCCATTAATTTTGGCAAACCACACTGATGCAACTTAAGCTGCGGACCAACCACAATAACTGAACGGCCAGAGTAGTCAACACGCTTACCTAACAAGTTTTGACGGAAACGGCCACCCTTACCTTTAATCATATCAGCCAACGACTTCAACGGACGCTTATTTGCGCCAGTCATCGCTTTACCGCGACGACCATTATCAAGCAGAGAATCAACCGACTCTTGAAGCATTCGCTTTTCATTGCGGACAATAATGTCTGGCGCTTTCAATTCTAATAATCGCTTAAGTCGATTATTTCGGTTAATCACGCGACGGTATAGATCGTTCAAGTCAGAGGTGGCAAAACGGCCGCCATCTAATGGTACCAAAGGACGCAACTCAGGAGGAAGTACAGGCAATACCTCCAAAATCATCCACTCTGGCTTAATGCCGGACTTCTGAAACCCCTCAAGCACCTTCAAGCGCTTAGCTAACTTTTTAATTTTTGCCTCTGAGCTGGTTACTTTGAGTTCAGAACGCAGGAATTCAACCTCTTCTTCCACGTTGATTCCGCGCAATAACTCACGTACAGCTTCTGCTCCCATCAACGCACGAAAATCATCGCCATACTCTTCTTGCTTAATCTCGTAGTCATCTTCTGTGAGTAACTGACAACGCTTTAAAGGCGTCATGCCTGGCTCAATCACAACAAACGCTTCAAAGTATAAAACACGCTCTATGTCTCGCAAAGCCATATCTAAAACCATACCTAAACGGGATGGCAAAGACTTTAAGAACCAGATGTGAGCCACAGGGGATGCCAATTCGATATGCCCCATACGCTCACGGCGTACCTTAGTCAGGGTAACCTCAACACCACATTTTTCACAAATAACGCCACGATGCTTTAATCGCTTATATTTACCACATAAACACTCGTAATCTTTAATTGGCCCGAAGATTTTTGCACAAAATAGCCCATCACGTTCTGGCTTGAAAGTACGGTAGTTAATGGTCTCAGGTTTTTTAACCTCACCATAAGACCATGAACGAATTTTTTCAGGGGATGCAACACCAATTCGAATTGCATCGAACTGCTCGTTTTGCTGTACCTGTTTAAATAAATCAAGTAACGCTTTCATCTTTTTCTCCAATAGTGCCTACGCGCATTAATACCGATCAAGATCAATATCAATACCAAGCGAACGAATCTCTTTGACCAGCACATTAAAGGACTCCGGCATGCCGGCATCTATGGTGTGATCACCTTTGACTAAATTTTCATAAACCTTAGTACGGCCATTCACATCATCTGATTTTACAGTCAACATTTCTTGCAATACATAGGAAGCGCCATAAGCCTCTAAAGCCCAAACCTCCATCTCACCAAAACGCTGACCACCAAATTGCGCCTTACCACCCAAAGGCTGCTGCGTCACCAAGGAATAAGGCCCTGTTGACCGAGCATGCATTTTGTCATCAACCAAATGGTGAAGCTTCAACACATGCATGTAGCCCACAGTGACCTTACGATCAAAAGGCTCCCCTGTTCGGCCATCAATCAATGTAATTTGAGTTTTATGCTCATTAAAGCCTAAACTTGCTGTACGTGGATCTGAGTCCGGGTAAGCCAAGTTAAGCATGGCTCGGATATCGTCTTCCGTTGCGCCATCAAAAACCGATGTTGCAAACGGAACACCTTGGCAAAGATTTTTCGCCATCCCAACAATTTCATCGTCAGTTAAGTGATCTAAATCTGCAGAATGGCCGGTTGAGTTATAAACTTTATCAAGATATTGACGCAACTGCGCAACCGCAACCTCTTGCTTGATCATTTCATTGATGCGATCGCCAATTCCTTTAGCTGCCCAACCAAGATGGGTCTCTAAAATCTGACCAACGTTCATCCGAGATGGTACACCAAGAGGATTCAAAACAATGTCAACTGGCCGCCCATCGGCCATATGAGGCATGTCTTCAACAGGGGTAATTTTTGAAACCACACCTTTATTACCATGTCGACCCGCCATTTTGTCACCTGGCTGTAAACGACGTTTAACAGCAAGATAGACTTTGACCATTTTCAATACGCCAGGCGGTAACTCGTCACCTTGTGTCAGTTTTTTACGTTTTTCTTCAAAAGCCAAATCAAACTGATGACGTTTGTCTTCTATAGATTTTTTCAATGCTTCTAACTGTGCGGCAGACTCATCATCAGCTAAACGAACATCAAACCAGTGATGACGATCAAACCCTTGTAAATATTCAAGGGTAACTTCTGAACCTTTTGCTAATCTAGCGGGCCCACCGTTAGCAATTTTACCAACCAAGAATTTTTCAATTCGTGAAAATGCATCATTTTCTACAATTCGCATTTGATCGTTAAGATCTAAACGATAACGCTTGAGCTCATCATCAATAATGGATTGCGCTCTTTTGTCACGCTGAATACCTTCACGCGTAAAAATCTGAACATCAATCACTGTACCATTCATGCCCGACGGAACGCGCAAAGAAGTATCCTTAACATCTGATGCTTTTTCACCGAATATCGCGCGCAACAACTTTTCTTCAGGTGTTAATTGGGTTTCACCCTTCGGCGTTACCTTCCCAACCAAAACGTCACCCGCCTGAACCTCTGCACCAATGTAAACAATGCCAGATTCGTCTAGACGAGAAAGCTGCGCTTCAGATAAATTGGAAATATCTCGCGTAATTTCTTCAGAACCCAATTTAGTATCTCGCGCAACAACAGACAGCTCTTCTATGTGAATAGATGTATAACGATCATCTGCAACCACACGCTCTGAAATTAAAATTGAGTCTTCAAAGTTATAACCATTCCATGGCATAAATGCCACTAACATATTTTGACCCAAAGCTAACTCGCCCAAATCTGTTGATGCGCCGTCGGCAATCACATCTCCACGAGAGATGATATCACCCCGCTTAACTACAGGGCATTGATTAATGTTAGTATTTTGATTTGAACGGGTGTACTTTATTAGATTGTAAATATCAACACCTACAGAACCAGGATCAACTTCTTCGTCATTAACTCGGATCACAATTCTATTGGCGTCAACATAGTCAACCACACCACCATGTAAAGCAGCAATCACGGTGCCAGAGTCAACGGCAACCGTACGTTCAATGCCTGTACCACACAAAGGCTTTTCTGGCCGCAAACAAGGGACAGCTTGGCGCTGCATATTTGCACCCATCAATGCACGGTTAGCATCGTCGTGCTCTAAGAATGGAATCAAGGAAGCAGCAACCGACACTATCTGCCCTGGAGCAACGTCCATGTACTGAACACTTTCAGGCGGCAATAACTCAAACTCACCCGCACAACGGCAAGAGACCAATTCGTCACTTAAGGCACCATAATTATCAACCCCAGCATTGGCCTGTGCAATAACATATTTACTCTCTTCAATAGCCGACAAATATTCAATTTGATCTGTTACTCGACCATCAACGACCTTACGGTAAGGAGTTTCTAGAAAACCATAATCATTTAAGCGCGCGTACATCGCCATGGAGTTAATCAAACCAATATTTGGACCCTCAGGCGTTTCAATTGGGCAAACACGACCGTAGTGTGTTGGATGAACGTCGCGCACCTCAAACCCTGCTCGCTCTCGAGTAAGACCGCCAGGCCCTAAAGCAGAAACTCGACGTTTATGGGTGATTTCCGAAAGCGGATTTGTCTGATCCATAAACTGTGAAAGCTGCGAAGAACCAAAAAACTCTTTGATAGCAGCTGAGATTGGCTTGGAATTAATTAGATCATGCGGCAAAAGGTTTTCTGACTCAGCCTGTCCCAAGCGTTCTTTAACTGCACGCTCCACACGAACCAGTCCGGCACGGAATTGATTTTCCGCTAGCTCGCCCACACAACGCACACGGCGGTTACCTAAGTGGTCGATATCGTCAATTTGTCCGCGACCGTTGCGCAGTTCAACTAAAATTTTAATGACCGATAGAATGTCTTCATTAACTAGAGTCATCGGGCCTAGATCGCTTTCACGATTCATACGCCGATTAAACTTCATACGACCCACACGAGACAAGTCATAAGTTTCTTCACTATAAAACAAGCGATTGAATAACAACTCTACAGATTCTTCAGTAGGAGGCTCACCCGGACGCATCATACGATAAATTGCCACTCGCGCTGCTGTTTGATCAACAGTTTCATCAATACGCAAGGTTTGTGAGATATACGCCCCTTGATCTAACTCATTTGTAAATAAGGTGATAATTTTTAAAATATTATTTTGACGTAAACGTGCAAGCAGTTCTTCTGTCAATTCATCATTGGCATTAGCGACAACCTCACCAGTTTCGGAGCTGACAACAGTTACAGCCAATACACGGCCCAACAAAAAGTCTTCAGGAACGGATATTTTTGTTAAACCAGCGGCAACAATTTCACGAATATGCTTAGCGTTGATTCGCTTGTCCTTAGCAACAAGGACTTTTCCAGATTTATCTAAAATGTCAAAGCGCGCGATTTCACCTCTGAAACGCTCAGGAACTAAATCCAATAAAGCGCCTTCAGATTTTAATTCAAAGGTATCAAAACTAAAGAATTCAGACAAGATATCTTGAGGAGACAGACCAATGGCCTTCAACAAAATTGTGACAGGCATTTTTCGACGACGGTCAACCCTGAAGTACAAGACATCCTTGGGGTCAAACTCAAAATCGAGCCATGATCCACGATAAGGAATAATTCTTGCCGAAAAAAGTAATTTTCCAGAACTATGCGTTTTGCCTCGATCATGCTCAAAAAACACCCCTGGGGATCGATGCAGCTGAGATACGATAACACGCTCTGTTCCATTGATAATAAAAGAACCGTTATTAGTCATCAAGGGCATTTCGCCCATGTAAACCTCTTGCTCTTTTACTTCTTTAACCGTTGGCTTACTGGAATCACGATCAAATAGAACCAAACGAACCCGTGCACGCAACGGCGCACAATAGGTCAAACCACGCAATTGACATTCTTTTACATCAAAAGCTGGCTCACCTAAGTTGTACTGTACAAATTCTAACCGCGCGTAACCATTATGTGAAACAATTGGAAAAACAGATAAAAATGCTGCTTGCAAACCGGTGTTTTGTCGATCTGCGACGCCCACGCCCAACTGTAAGAATTGGGTGTAGGACTCAAGCTGGGTGGTTAATAAATAAGGCACATCAAGCACTGGAGGGCGCTTGGCGAAGCTTTTGCGGATACGTTTTTTTTCGGTGAACGAATAAGACATAGGGAGGCATCCTGGAAGTCTAGCAAATTAGGCGCTGTGCACTCACAATTGTGTACACAGGGCGCAATTTACACACTTAGTTAATTATTTGATTTAAACAATCAATAAAACTATTGTTGCAATCTTTTGTACCGCACAAACTGTGCCGCACAACATATGGCTCAGCACGTAAATTCGTGCACAACAAATTTATACGCAAGCACAAAAAGCCCGAGGGCCAACACCCTCGGGCTCAATACAAAAGCTACTTAACTTCAACTTTTGCGCCAGCTTCTTCAAGCTGTTTCTTAATGCTTTCAGCATCAGCTTTAGAAACGCCTTCTTTAACTGGTTTAGGAGCACCATCAACTAAATCTTTAGCTTCTTTCAAACCCAAAGATGTGATTGTACGAACCACTTTAATCACATTAACTTTATTATCACCAGCAGCAGTCAAGATAACATCAAACTCTGTTTTTTCTTCCGCTGCAGGCGCAGCAGCAGCTGCTGGTGCTGCAACAGCCACGGCGGCGGCTGCAGAAACACCAAATTTTTCTTCCATCTCTTTAATCAGCTCGGACAGCTCAAGTACTGTCATACCAGCGATTGCATCCAAAATTTCGGCTTTAGAAATTGCCATTTTTTTACTCCAATTATGATTTCAAATAGTGAACTGTGAAAAGTTATACTGCTTGCTTTTGATCACGTACAGCCGCTAAGCCACGCACGAATTTTGTAGGCACTTCATTAAGCGTACGTACAAATTGTGCGATTGGTGCCTGCATTGTGCCCAGTAATTTAGCCAACAATTCTTCACGACTTGGCATAGTGGCGAGAGCTTTAACTCCATTGATATCCATCACGAAGTTAGCCATTGCCCCACCCTTGACAAGCAACTTGTCATTGTCTTTGGCAAAATTAGACAACACTTTTGCAACTGCCACTGGATCAGGACCGATTCCGTATATCAGCGGCCCAACCATCTGATTGGACAGACCTTCAAACGGCGTACCCTGAACACAACGACGTGCAAGCGTGTTTTTTAGCACACGCAAATAAACACCCGCTTCACGAGCCTGCTTGCGCAGAACAGTGACTTTATCCACAGTCAGACCTCGGTATTCAGCCACGATAATTGCAGAGGCTTTAGCCACTTCGGCTGAAACTTCCGCGACAACCTCAGCTTTTTCCTGCCGGTTTAGACCCACGGGTTTACTCCTTTAAAAACGCCCAATATTAAAAACCACGGTGCGTTGATTACTAATAGGCGACCAAGGAGTGTCTACGTCACTATGATATTTCATAAGTTTCATCTATTCTCCCTTGGGACCGCCATCTGCGTTGGCTTTTTTTGATTAAGCTTCAGTGTGACCTTCAGCACCAACGGTCTTTGATAACCTGAATTTGCTAAAAAAAGAAATAGCAAATTCAGCCCAAAGTTCTTATGCCACTAAAGTGGCTTGATCTACTTTAAGCCCTGCACCCATTGTACTGGATACTGCCAACTTTCTAAGGTATACACCTTTAGCTGATGTTGGTCTTGCTTTATTCAAAGCGTCCACCAATGCCAATAAATTAGATTTAAGCTGTTCTGGACTAAATGAAGCCCGACCTATTGTCGAATGGACAATTCCAGCCTTGTCTGTTCGGTATTGTACCTGTCCCGCTTTTGCATTTTTCACTGCTGTCGATACATCTGGGGTCACAGTACCAACCTTTGGATTTGGCATAAGACCACGCGGCCCGAGAACCTGACCCAAAGTACCAACAATTCTCATGGTGTCAGGCGAAGCAATAACAACATCAAAATCAAAATTTCCTGCCTTGATATGGTCTGCCAAGTCTTCCATACCAACAATTTCAGCACCAGCCGCTTTAGCCGCCTCCGCCTTTTCACCCTGAGCAAAAACAGCAACACGAACACTTTTACCTGTTCCCGCAGGCAAAACAACAGACCCACGAACCACTTGATCTGATTTTTTTGCATCTATTCCGAGCTGAATTGCAACATCAATTGACTCATTGAATTTTGCCGTTGCTGTTTCCTTAACCAAATTTAAGGCATTGTCTAAGGTGTACAGCTTAGTTCGATCTATTTTTCCGCGTATTCCAACAATTCTTTTAGATAATTTTGGCATTTTACAAACCCTCCACAGTAATACCCATACTACGCGCACTTCCTGCAATGGTGCGAACAGCAGCTTCCATATCTGCGGCTGTTAAATCAGGCATTTTGGTTTTAGCAATTTCTTCAGCCTGAGCCCGTGTGATTGAACCTACTTTATCCAAATGAGGTTTTGCGGAACCCTTTTGCACCTTGGCAGCTTTTTTGATCAAAACTGTAGCAGGTGGAGTTTTCATTACAAACGTGAAGGATTTATCAGCGAATGCCGTAATAACCACAGGCACTGGCAACCCAACTTCCATACCTTGAGTTGCCGCATTAAACGCTTTACAAAACTCCATGATATTCAATCCACGCTGACCCAACGCCGGACCAATTGGAGGAGATGGATTTGCCTTACCAGCAGGGACTTGTAGCTTAACAAAGCCAACAATTTTTTTTGCCATATTAATTACTCCTTGAGTACTAGCGCGCTTTTAACGCAAAAAAGCGCTCCTCACCGGGCTCACTACCATATTACCTAAGCCGAGCCAACGCAAAAGTAATAGCGGAACGCATCGCTCCTAACCAATTAAAGATGTTAACCTAAATTTTTTCAACCTGATGAAAATCAAGCTCTACAGGGGTGGCCCGACCAAAGATTGTTACAGAAACGCGCAACTTGCTTTTATCATAATTGACTTCTTCGACATTACCATTAAAATCAGTAAACGGGCCTTCCTTGACACGAACCATTTCACCAATTTCAAACAAAACTTTCGGACGGGGCTTGTCAACACCCTCTTGAACCTGCTGCAGTATTTTGTCGACCTCTTTATCAGAAATCGGCGTTGGGCGATTACCAACCCCACCAACAAAACCACTTACTTTAGGAGTATTTTTCACCAAATGCCAAGTTTCGTCAGTCATATTCATTTCAACAAGAACATAACCCGGGAAAAATCGACGTTCCGTGATGGATTTCTGACCACCCTTCACCTCAATAACCTCTTCTGTTGGAACCAGTATTTGGCCAAACATATCTTGCACACCAGCGCGATTAATTCGTTCGAACAGCGCTTTTTGGACACTTTTCTCCATGCCTGAATAAGCATGGACAACATACCATCGCATAGCCATTAAAATTTTATCCCCATTAAAACATCGTAAACCAGCCATTCTAAGGCTTTATCTACGACAAAGAGATACAGTGCCATGATTACCACAAAACCAAACACTATAGCGGTCATTTGAGAGGCCTCTTTACGTGTTGGCCACACCACTTTTTTAACCTCAGCTACTGATTCCTGAGAAAACGCGAAAACCCGCTTTCCGAGTTCCGTGGTCCATATCAACCCTAAAGCCACCAAAACACCAAACAGCGGAGCCAACAAGCGCAGTGCTAATATCTGCTCTGATAGCAGCTGAAAAACAACCGCACCACCTAAAACAAACAGAACCGCCGCCACAACTTTTAGTTGCTCTGACCTACTTCCAACTGTTTCTATCATTTACCATGCCATAAAAAATAAAACCGCTACGAAGCCTTGAGACCGGCGGCTTTGCGTTTTGTGGCAGGGCAAGAGGGAATCGAACCCCCAACCTTCGGTTTTGGAGACCGACGCTCTGCCAGTTGAGCTATTGCCCTACACTAAAAACTAAAACTTACTTAACTATCTTGGCAACAACACCAGCACCTACTGTACGGCCACCCTCACGGATCGCAAAGCGTAAGCCCTCTTCCATTGCGATTGGCGCAATCAAAGATACAGTAATTGATACATTGTCACCAGGCAAC
>JAXISZ010000016.1:0-31563 GCA_034680345.1 Burkholderiaceae bacterium | reverse complement strand
CAGGATTACGCATCGGATTGGCTGTGGACTTACAATAATGAAAGACCCAGTATGGCGTTAGGCGGAATTACGCCAAAAATGAAGTTGGCCATGGCGGCCTAAGCTCTACTTTTGCGCTCCCTTAATAAAGGGGGGATTACCAGAGGACCATGTGTTGTCAATACAAATAGGAATATTAAATTGGTGTGCAACATCACACAATTGACTGAGTTTTGGCACTTCAAATGTAATTGAACCTGGGCTTTCGGTCCAAATGAACAGGGTATTTTTTTTAATTTTTTTTAATAAATCATTAGCATCTAATGGGTCATATGTATTAAATGAGATATTAAATTGCTTTTGCCAGTGTTCGGCTAAGCTTAATACAGGTCTGTAGGCATTATTTGGTATTAGCCAGTGCCCGCCAGTAGAAAGAATTCCCAACGCTGTAACAGCAATCGCATTTAGACCAGAAGGAACCAATAAACAGTGCTTTGCTTCTTCAATTTTTGCCAATTGTTTGGCCAATGTGTATTGCGTGGGATTGCCGTGAATCCCATAGCTGTAGTCGAGCCCTAAAGGATCAACAGGGGTGCGTTGCGCTGCCGTATTAGAAAAAAAAGTGGTGCTGCCTCGAGTAATGGGGTGGGGTAGCGCATGAAATGCCTGAGTATCAACACCAGGCTCGTGGATCAACTCGGTTTGTAAGCCTAGGGGAGTTTGTTTGTGTTCAAATGTGCTCATGCTTGGAAGTGTGTTGATTTTTGTTTAAAAGTTTTTAGAGGGTTTTAATTAATATCTGCGATTTTCTGCTACGGTCATACGTTTTTTGACGTTCTTTTGGCAAATTATTAATATCGGTTAACTGAAACCCCCGTTTAATAAACCAGTGTGATGTGCGTGTGGTTAATACAAATAGTTTGGTTAATCCTTTTTTGCGTGCTCGGTTTTCAATGTGTTTTAGAAGCCTTTCACCATCTCCGCTGCCTTGCCATGAACTGTGAATAACCAAACACGCGAGTTCGCCTATTTTTTCGGCTGGGTGGGGATGCAAAGCGGCGCACCCCCATAAAATACCGTCATGTTCCAGAACAGAGAAGCGATCAATTTCTCGCTCAATTTTATCTAAACCGCGCAATACCAGAGTGCCGTCAAACTCCAGTGGCTCAATTAACGCTTTAATGTTGCCTGCGTCATCAAAATCAGCTTCTCGTAAACTTTCTAAATTGTCTTGAACCAACATGGTGCCCACCCCGTCGTGTGAAAATAATTCAAGCAATACGCTACCATCAATATCGTAAGGCACTAAGTGGCCGCGGCTAACACCTTGAGACACAGCTTTAAATAGGTGTTCTAAATAAAAGTGGGTGTTTTCAGGTAGGGTGTTGTTCTGAAGCATAAGGCGTGCTGTTTCTAGACGAAGTTCTTCTATTAACCCCCCATTTTTTTCTAGTACTCCTTCAATTTCAGAAATAAAAATCAGTTTATCTGCCTTTAAAGCGATGGCTGAACTGGTGGCAACATCCTCCATGGTTAAATTAAACGCTTCTCCTGTTGGAGAAAATCCCAATGGCCCAAGTAAAACCATCGCGTTACTGTCGAGCGCTTGTTTAATGGCGTCAACAGCTACTTTTCGCACAATACCTGTAGACTGTAGATCAAGGCCATCTAAAATACCTTGAGGCCGTGCAGTGATAAAATTTCCAGATACAACACGTACTGAAGAGTGCGCCATTGGTGTGTTGGGTAGTCCTTGAGAAAATGCGGCCTCTATGTCTAGACGCAATTCACCAGCTGCTTCTTTTGCGCATTCTAGGGCTGCAGCATCTGTAATGCGAACACCGTGATGAAAAATACTGCACAATTGTCTTAAGGCTAGCTGTTCTTCAACTTGTGGGCGAGAGCCATAAACCAACACAATTTTAATGCCCATGGCATGCAGTAACGACAAGTCGTGGACCAAGTGGGTGAGGTGGTTTTTTTGAATTAATTCGCCAACAAAAGCCACCACAAAGGTTTTACCACTGAAGGCATGAATATACGGAGCAACTTTGCGTAGCCAGTTGACAAAGTCAACACTGGCAGGGGGTAAAGTGGCATGGTCTATACTGGTTTTTTCACGTAAATCGCTCATCAGTGTTTATTGGCCTTATGAAACAGAGTGTTAGCAACGGTAATAACTGTAGATTTTCTGAATTTAATTATCAATCAGAATTATAATCGGCTAAATTGAGGAAATTTTCACTGTTTTTTATTATTTTTTTGCGCTTATCTGTTTTAATTTAGATGGAAGCTTGTTTTGAACCAAAATGCCAATACCAACACTCATGCTAAAGCTGATGTCAATGCCGATGGCGTCAATCAGCTGATTGAATCTAATAACCTTATTAAGTCTAGTAAGCTGTTGCCCCAGTTTATTGAATTTCCAGATGCATTGCCTGTTAATGCAAAGCGGCGTGAAATTGAATTGGCAATACAATCTCACCAAGTCATTGTTGTCTGTGGTGAAACAGGTTCTGGAAAAACCACGCAGTTGCCGAAAATTTGTTTAAACTTAGGTCGAGGGCGAATTAAAACCATAGGGCATACACAGCCTCGGCGTTTGGCGGCAACTTCAACGGCAAAACGGATTGCTCAAGAATTAAATTCTCCTGTGGGAGATTGTGTTGGCTACAAAATTCGGTTTCAAGATAAAAGTCAATGCCACACTGCAATTAAATTGATGACAGACGGCATTTTATTGGCTGAAACGCAAAGTGATCCGCTGCTTACAGCTTACGACACTTTGATTATTGATGAGGCCCATGAGCGCAGCTTAAATATTGATTTTTTATTGGGATATCTAAAGCGCATACTTCCGCAGCGACTCGATTTAAAGTTGATTATCACTTCAGCAACAATCGATGCACAGCGTTTTGTTGATCATTTTCAGTTTGATGCAGAATCTTCAGTGCCCATTATAGAGGTTTCAGGTCGCACATATCCTGTGGAAATTCGTTATCGTCCTATAGAACAAAAGGCCACAGATGTTTCAGTTCATTCAAGTTTAGAACAGAGCAAAGGTAAATCAGCGGATTACATTGATGAGACAAATTTTAACTTAGCAATAGTTCAGGCTGTAGAAGAACTCTGCAGCCTTGGTTGTGGTGATATTTTAGTTTTTTTACCTGGTGAGCGTGAAATTAAGGATGCTGCACAGGCTTTGTACAAACACACATTAAATTTATTGCGTGGTGTAGAAATATTGCCTTTATTTGCGCGTCTGTCCCTAGCAGAGCAAGAAAAAGTATTTTCAGGTTCAGGTTCGCGCAGGGTGGTATTAGCCACCAATGTAGCGGAAACTTCACTCACAGTTCCAGGTGTTCGTTTTGTTGTGGATACAGGGCTGGCTCGCGTAAAACGTTACAGTTATCGGAATAAAGTTGAGCAGTTATTGATTGAGCCAGTAGCGCAGTCTTCTGCCAATCAGCGAGCTGGGCGGTGCGGGCGTGTTGCCGCTGGTGTGTGTATTCGTTTGTATTCAGAAATGGATTTCCAAGGTCGTCCACGTTTTGCAGATCCAGAAATTTTACGGGCTTCTCTGGCGGGTGTAATTTTGCGCATGAAAGCTTTGAGTTTAGGCGATATCTCGGCTTTCCCATTTCTTCAAGCTCCAAGTGGTCGAGCAATTGCCGATGGCCAACAATTGCTTGCAGAGTTAAACGCTGTGGATGAAAATGGCTTGTTAACCAAAGTTGGCCGTGATCTATCTCGTCTACCACTTGACCCACGTATTGGCCGAATGGTTTTAGCTGCACATGAGCAGCATTGTTTAGCCGAGGTGTTGGTTATTGCTAGCGCATTGTCTGTTCAAGACCCCCGTGAGCGGCCCATGCATGCACAAGATGCGGCAGACCAAGCTCATCGTGTGTTTACAGATGAGCAGTCTGATTTTTTTTCTTATTTAAAAATTTGGGCATTGTATGAAGAGCAGTTGGCGCAAAAAATGTCTAATCGTAAACTCCATGCTTTTTTACAAGCTCATTTTTTGTCACCCATGCGTATGCGACAATGGCGAGAAGTGCATGCGCAGTTATTGTCTATTGTTACGGAGCAAGGGTGGCGTTTAAACAGCATACCAGCTCAACTTGATATGGTTGCACAAAGTTTACTTGCTGGTTTATTGGGTAATCTAGGTTGTAAGCATGATACCGAAGCTGTTTACCTTGGTGCGCGAGGCATTAAATTTTATTTACATCCGTCTAGTGCTTTAGTTAAAAAAGCAGGGCGTTGGGTGATGTCGGCTGAATTGGTTGAAACAACCCGTTTGTACGCACGTTGTATTGGAAAAATTCAAGCGCAATGGTTAGAGCGTGTTGGTCGTCACTTAATTAAGAGTTCATGGCATGACCCGCATTGGGAGAAAAAATCAGGACAAGTTACTGCTTCTGAACGGGGTACCTTATATGGTTTGGTGGTATACAACAATCGACCCGTATACTATGCAAACATCAATCGAACCCATGCCCGTGAAATTTTTATTCGGCAAGCTTTGGTGGCTGGAGATTGGGATAGTCGTTTGCCTTTTTTTCTACATAACCAACGGTTATTGAAGGATGTTGAACAAATAGAACACACAATACGTCGTCAAGATGTATTGGTTGATGATGAATTAATTTATCAATTCTATGATCATCATTTACCTGAATCTGTTTACGATGTCCGTTCTTTGGAGGGCTGGTGGAAACAGGCTAGCCTGCAAAATAGTAAGCTTTTGCATTTAGAACGTGATGATCTCATTCGTAAACAAGCAGGTTTACTCAGCACAGAAATGTATCCTAAAGTTACAGTGCAACGGGGTGTTCGTTTTGACTTAACTTATCATTTTGAACCTGGTTCAGTACGCGATGGTATTACCATGGCTGTGCCATTGCTGGCTTTAAATCAAGTTAATACAAACGCTTGTGAATGGTTAGTGCCAGGTATGCTGAAGGAAAAAGTATTGTTGTTAATTAAAAGCTTACCTGCTCGTTTACGTCGTCATTGTGTCCCATTGCCTGAGTATGCTGCTGCTTTTTGTAATCGTTTTGCTTCTGCAGAAAAACAGCTGCAGCCTTTGGTTGACACGTTGTTGCAAGATATCATTGTTAATACGCCTGCCCGACCCATTGTTTCAGATTTTCGAGTAGAAACCTTGCCTTTGCACCTATTAATGAATTTTAAGCTCATTGATGAGCATGGTCGTCAATTGGATATGCAACGTAGCTTATCAGGCCTGAAAGCACAGTGGCAAAAGAAGGCACAAGGCCAATTTCAAACAATGGTTGGTGGTGTGCTGGCGCAGATTAATGCAAAATTATCTACTGAACCAATGCGTTATGATATTACAAATGGTCCATTTGAAAAACAGATTGCTCCCAAGGATAACGCTCAGGCTGCTGTAAATTTAAGTTCGAATTGTGTGGCTGAAGGTCTATACCAGCACTGGGCCTTCGGTGAACTACCTGAGCTGTTAGAAATTAAACGGGATGGTCAAACTCTCCTGGGTTATCCTGCCTTAGTTGATGTGGGTAATGCCTGTCGTTTAGATGTATTTGATGATCCAGAATTGGCCCTTGAAAATCATCGTAAAGGGGTTAAGCGTCTTTTTTCGCTTGGCCTTAATGATAATTTAAAGTATTTAGATAAAAATTTACCCGATTTACAACGTTGTGCAATATTGTATATGCCACTTGGAACCCTTGAGGATTTAAAAACGCAGTGGATCAACTTGGCAATTCAGCGCAGCTGCATGGCTGAGAAGTTACCTTCCAATGCTTTTGAATTTGAAGCTTCATTGAAAGAAGGAAGATTGCGTTTAAATTTGATTGCTCAAGAAATTGGGCGAGTTATTTTACAAATATTGTCGGAATGGGCAGCTGTTAATAAAAAATTACAAGGGCTTAATAAAAGTTTTCCAACTGTTAGCATCGATATTGAGCGGCAAATTCGTTGGTTGTTACCCAAAAACTTTTTGCTTGATAAGCCATGGTCACAGATGACCCATTACCCCCGATATTTTAAAGCGATTGCAATCCGTTTAGATCGGCTCCGTCAAGACCCGATAAGAGATCAGGCCCGTTTAGCCGAGATTAGTCCTTTATTATTGGCTTGGCAAAAAGCCTTGCAAGTGCTTAAAGGTAGAAAAGAATTGGGTTTAGAGGAGTTTGGATGGCAGTTACAGGAGCTGCGTGTGTCATTATTTGCTCAGGAACTTAAAACCCCAATGCCTATTTCTGTGAAACGGTTACAAAAAACTTGGGACTCAATTATGGCTCGTTCAAATACATATAGTTAATACATGTATTTAATCAGTAATAAACAATAATATTTATCAAAAAGTTAGATGAGAGGTTTAAATTATTAATCCACGAAGTTGCACTTTGTGGTTGAATTTTTAATTTAAGATAAATAAAAAAACTCCCTCAGCATTAAATGATGGGGGAGTCTTTTAAAAAGCGAAGAAAATCAGGCGGCTTTTTTTGGTGCTGCCTTAGGAGCAGCTGCGGCCGCGCTGGCCGCTTTAATTGTTGCATTAGCAGCTGCATTAATATTTGCTTCTGCTGCTTCAGCAGCTTGTTTAGCAGCTTTTGACAAAGAGTCGTAAGCGTTGTTAGCTGCGGAAACAGAAGACTTTAAAAAAGCAACCATAGACTCGCTACCAGCTGGAGCATTTTTAGCGATTGTTTCAACTGTTGTAGCCAAGGTTTTATTTAACTTAGCAATTGACTCTTCGGTTAATTTGCTAACATCAGCGCTGGCTTCACTACTTAATTGATATAAACCACGACCATAAGCAGCCACTTTTTCTAGAGTAGGTTGCAATAAACTGGCATTGAATGAAACCAATTCTTGAACATCTTTAACACTTAATGCCTCTTTTAAGCGTTCGCCGCTTTCTTCAAAGCTCGACTTTACAGTGTTTAAATTGTGCTCGAGCAATTTTTCAATTTGAGCAAAAGACTTATGACCCAAGCTTAGCAATGCCTCTAAACTTTCTTTTTGCGATGCAATCAATTGTTCCGGTGTGTACATATAAGCTCTCCTAAAAGTAGGTGATGTAGTTTAATCGGTTTATTTATGCAACGCTTCATAAAAAGTCCGATTGCGCGTTTTATTTTGATTCAAACGGGTTGTGCGTCGCAACAAAAGTTATTTTAAACATCTTCATTTTATTGTCAAGCAATTTTTGTGCATTGCGCAAAAAAAATTTCAATTGAATTATTTTGTAATAATTTTTAGTCTTTTGAAGTAATATGTTATTGGTTTTTTTTAATTTGAGTTGGATTTTCTAACTCAGAGACAGTATTGTTAGAACAAATATTCAAAAAAAGTCTTTTTGTTATACTATTGCCACTATTGGGGGGGATTTTTTTTAACTAAGGTATGTATCATTTATAGGTATATCTTTTTTATGGATATGAAAGTGAGCTTGCGATGACTTCAGATGCTTTATACCTGATTGGTTTTTTTGCGTACTTTGGTCTTGAACAAAATAAGCCTGATATTAATTTTTTGTTTGACGCTTTGCGTTCTATTCAAAACAATGAAACAGAATTAGACATTAGTTATTTTCGGGATGATGCGTTACATTTAGTCAATGGGATGAATGACGAAGTAGTCGGTACAATTCAAGCCTTTTTATCTGACAAAGAAATGATGCATATTGATTTTATGAACGGCTGGCGTGTTGCTCAAAGTCTTGATTTTTCATGGAATGGTGGTCCAAAATCCACTCATTAAAATTAAGCATTAGAGATTGTACAATCGTTTTTTTGCCTACTAGATTAGGCTTGGCATAAAAAAGGGTGCTTAAGCACCCTTTTTTATCTCATACAAACTTAAATTGTACGGATATTACTCGCTTGGAGTCCTTTGTCACCACGTACGACTTCAAACTCGACACGTTGATTTTCTAGCAATTCGCGGAAACCGCTGCCTTGAATTTGAGAAAAATGGGCAAAAAGATCCTCTTCGCCTTGATCGGGGGTAATAAAACCAAAGCCTTTAGATTTATTAAACCACTTAACAGTACCAGTTTGAACGCTCATGAAATAAAATCCTTAATAAAAAAACAAGCTGACGACTTTTTAAATCTTAGATTAATTAGATGATGTTATAAATATCAAACAGTTAACTTAATTAAGCTAAAAGAATACAAAAACTAACAAAAATCAAATAATCATTGATTCAACAAGACAACATTACTATAACAGTTTTTAGCAATCTATATTCAAGTTAGTAACAAATTTGAAGAATTTTTCTCTTTTTTTGTTTTATTTTGTATCTGAATGTAATTGTGGCATTTTCCAAATAGCAGCTAAAAAAATCAAAAAGCCGCCAAGTAATTCTTTTGTTCCTAGATTGCTTTCATTTAATATCCATGCCGAAAAGCCACCAAAGAAAATTTCACTAAGCATTAAAACAGCTGTTAGTACTGCTGGCAGTCTGCTTGCACCATACTGTAAACATGAGTTGGCAATAATAAATAACAATGACCATATGATTAACATGATAATACTCGAAAAATTAACAACATACGCGATTTTAATTTGACCAAAAAATGTCAAAATAATTGCTAACATAAGAGAAATAAAGCCTGTCCCACAAATCATGCCCAAAGTTGGTAGTGGGCTTGGAATTTCGGCATTACGTTTTAACAACACATTGTTAAGTGCAAATAAAAAACCACCAAGCACAGCAAGCCAGTCCGCTGGTTCTGTGGGCAGTGTATTGCTTAAATACTCGTGTCCTCCAGTTATAATGAAAGCTCCGCTAAGCCCTAAAATAATTTTTATAAAGGAAATCGTATTTAGTTTTTCTTTTAAAAGCCATCGACTTAAGAGAATTGCCCAAATTGGCATTAAATAAAACAAAAGAACCACACGAATGACATCACCAAAAGTTATGGCGGTATTAAAGCAAGCGTTTGTTAGTCCAGAGGTAAGTCCCAATTGCAATAAGGCTGAATTTTTAAATGCATGTGTTAATTGTTTTTTGCAGCGGTAAAGCATGAGTGTGCTGGCAATTCCATACATTAAGGCTGTGGCCCATAGCGGGTGAATTTCGTTAGCTGCAAACCATTTAAAAGGAATCCAGGACAGCCCCCATATCAGGGCGTTAATTAGTAGAGCAAGACTAGCAATTTGCATGGTAAAAAAATAAATGAAGGATAATCTGAGTGTGGTGCGTTAAAAACAAATTAAGTTATGTGTTTGAGAGCAACACAAATTAACTTCAATCCCATATCAAACTTAAATTTATTAGGAGTTTAATACATTGGACACAAATCAAATGGTTGCAGAAATGCTAACTTTGCAAAATCAATTCAATGAAATAGTTAATCCTCAGTGGTTAAGTGCTCAATATAATTGGGCTCGGGCGGTTTGGGTTGAGTGCGCTGAACTTATGGATCACCTAGGTTATAAATGGTGGAAGGCTCAGGCCAACGATAGAGCCCAATGTGTCTTAGAAATTGTCGACATTTGGCATTTTGTAATGTCTTATGAATTAACACAAAGTTCATTGCCACAGCTGACTGATTCAGTTGTTTTACAGTATGCTGAAACAGTAAAAAAAATGAATGGGACATTTGCGTGTGTAGACCATAATCTTTCCGATTTACAGCGTGTTGCAATTGACAAATTAGCCCATGCAGCTGCGCAATCTTCTATGGTGACCAATGGCTCATTGCTTATACCTTTTTTTGAGCTGGCTATACTCTTTGATGTTTCTTTACACAGTTTGTTTTTACAGTATATTGCCAAAAATGCACTGAATCAATTTAGACAATTACACGGATATAAACAGGGTTTTTATATTAAAAATTGGCATGGTCAAGAAGACAATGAAGTTTTAGCGCAGGTAATGAGTACAAGTTTAGAGAAAACATGCCCAGATGGGTTACTTAAACATGTGTTAGAGGCACTAGAGGTTCGTTACGCTTCTGTAAAAACTTAAACGGGTAGTTTGATTCTTTAATTAACTTTTTTAAAAAGAACTTGTTTTATATGAAACGTCTTTTTTTTACTTTTTTATTTTTTTATGCTTCATTAGCGCATGCCTTGGAAGGCGACTTTTCCGGTTGTACAGAACAATTTTTTGCAGTTCCTAAGGCCACACAGAGTGTAAATCATTATGCATTGTGCTTTTCTGGGTTTGCAGTGCAATACAACGGTGACCGAAAAACCCCGGTATTTTCAGCTGCTATGCTTGATCGTGCCCGTATTGTTGCAGCCAAAGCAATTCGAAGAGCGCCAGACTTTTATGAAGAAGCGCGTTTGCCTAAGCGGGTTCGAGCGCTTTTAAGTGACTATAAACGTTCAGGATATGATCGTGGCCATATGTATCCATCAGGGGACAGTCATACCGATGAAGCTTCTATACAAAGCATGTCTCTGGTTAATATTGCACCACAATCTGGCCAGTTAAACCGTGGGTTATGGGCAAAAATTGAGCAAGATGTCCGTCGCTATGCTTTACGCACTTCAGGTCCTATCTACACACTAACAGGCCCAGCTTATTGGGATGTTAGTGCTGATGCACCTCTTCAAAAATCAATTTACATTGGAAGAGGCGTTGCAATTCCAACACATATTTGGAAAGTGGTGTTTGACCCCCAGCAAGATAAAACAATTGTGTACTGGGTTGCCAACCAAGATTATGTAACAGTACCTGATTTAATCAATTTAAAAGAGTTGGGGCGTAGAACCGAGCTAGATTTTTCTGCTTATTTAAAAACTTCACAGGCGTTATAGATTGGATTGCGGATATTAGGAGGGAGATACGGTGATTGGTGCTGGCCATCAACAACCGATAGTCTCTTTACTTGTATATCAATCTGGGTATATTTTTTTAGCCAAAGCACTCAAAAAGCATCTGTTATTTACAGTTACAGAAGATAAAATAGAAATGATTGGACAACTTTTAAGCAATATATCGAAAAAAAGATTGGGGTAGAAAATCTTAAATTAGGTGTTTTTTCAATTTTCTAAAATAGTTGTACTGTGCACTTGAATCCAGTGATTTAAGCTCTGTGAAAGAGCGCAATAGTCACACTGATTGGCGTGGCTATTGCTGTATGCCAATGTGAGTTATTGTTATCTTATTGGATTTTGCTGTCTTTTTGATTCCCTTAAATTGTTTATTCAGTGTAGACACTTCTGAATGGTTTGAACATACCAAATAAAGTATGATCAAGATGTTTGAGCAAAATAAAAGCCTTATTTTTTATTAGAGATTGATATGCTTTATACTAGTTGCGTGTTAATTAAAATTTTTAATTATGCTTGAATTTTTTCGCAATCATCGAAAGATGATGCAGTTGATTTTGTTGGTTTTAATTCTTCCATCATTTGCATTTGTTGGTTTAGACAGCTACACAAAAATAAATAACTCTAGCGATGTGATTGCTAAGGTTGATGGCATAAAGATTAAAAAAGCAGAATTCGATCAAATTAAAAAACAACACTTTGACAGGCTTCGTGAACAGTTTAGCGCGGCATTTGATCCTAATCTATTTAATTCCGATGCGTTAGATCAAGCTATTTTAGATGATATGATAACGCAACGCCTTTTGCAAAAATCTGTTGGAAGTGAGTACTTGTCGATTACCAATCAACGAATTCAGCAGCTTATTGAAAGTTTTACAGACCTTCAAGAAAATGGTCGTTTTAATCTTGAAAAATATAAAGCTTTATTGTCAGCCCAGGGACGTACTCCTGCACAGTTTGAAGATCAATTACGTAGTGAATTGCAAAAAAAACAGGTGCTTGAGCCATTATCTAAGAGTAATTTTATTCCTAAAACCGTATTAAGTCGTTTATTAGAGATCAACGATTCAAGCCGAGTCATTTCTGTAAATTATTTTTTACCAGATCACTATTTAAAAAATGTAAAGATTCAGGACCAAGACATACAAAATTACTATAACAAAAATAGCGAATTGTTTAAAACCGATGAGATTTTAGATATTGAGTACGTTACTTTATCTTCTGACATAATTGCTGGCTATACTGCTGTTTCAGAAGATGAGATTAATGCGTACTATGAAAAAAACAAATCGTATTTTTCCAGTTCTGAGCTACGACAAGTGCGTCATATTTTAATTGCTGTTCCAGATAAATCTAATTTGCAGCAGTTCACTGCAGCAAAAGACAAAGCCAATGCTGTATTGCTCAAACTCAAGTCAGATCCAAAACAGTTCACTGTTCTTGCTAGAAGCCTATCTCAAGACTTGGGTTCAGCAGCCCAAGGAGGGCTTTTAGAGCCTTTTGCCCGTGGTGCCATGGTAAAGCCTTTTGAAGAGGTTGCATTTTCTTTGAAAAAAGGTCAAATCAGTGATGTAATTGAAACAGATTTTGGGTTTCATATTGTAGAGTTGATTAATATAACACCATCAGAAGTTAAACCTTTGAAACTTATTCGCTCCCAGATTGTTGCTGATATTCAAAAACAAAAGGTTCAAGCAAAATTCCCTGAAATTGCAGAAGAGTTTACCAATTTAGTGTTTGACCAATCAGAAACACTTAAGCCAGTTGTTGACCGTTTTAATTTAAAAATTAACACCGCTCAAATTAAAAATAGACAAACAATTAAAAGTTCAAATTCTTTTGATCTGCTGAATCATCCTGAATTTTTATCAAGTTTGTTCACAGATGAAGTTCTCAAAAAAGGTCATAACTCAAAAGTAATTACAATCAATGGGCAAATTATTTCGGCAAGAGCAGTAAAATATGAGCCGGCAGCGATTGCCTCCTTTGAAAGTGTACGGCCCCAGATTGACAAAAAACTAGCTTTAGAAGCCGCTGCATTACTTGCTCAGAAAGATGGTGAAGATAAACTTAAGCAAGTCCAAGAAAAATTAATATCTTTGGTTTTTTCTGAGCAATCGCAAGTTTCGCGTTCTAAGCCATTAAAGCACCCATTAGCTGTGGTTAATGCAGCATTCAACGTAGATGAAAAACAGTTTCCTGCTTATGCAGGAGTTCAAATGGGGCAAGATGGATATGCCTTGATCAAAATAACCAGCGCAATACCATACCAACAGCCTGATTTTAAATCTCTAGAGCTTTTGAGCGATAATCGCCTTCGTCGGTGGGGTGATATGTTAATAAAATCTTCAGAAACAGCTACAACTGCTTTTTTACGACAAGAAGCAAACGTAAAAGTCTATTGATTAAGTCCCTTTTTTAAGAGTTAACCTTTTATATTTTTTCCTTTTATGAACTTTACTCACCATACTGCCACTTAATTTAACTTAATTAATAATATAGAGATGATATGAGACCAGTAGCACCTTCTAGCTCAAACAGCTTAGCTGCATCAGGAAATTTACAGCCTAACAATGCCCCTGTGAATGCGCAAGCGGAACAAGCCCCCAATATTCAGCAACAACAAGCTGAACCAGCGTCCCCCCCGGGACGTCAAATGATTGCTCCCCCTTTGGTGCCACCCCGTTTAAATCGTGCATTTCAAAATCATCACAATCATCACAATCATCACCATCATCACAATCATCACAATCATCACAATCATCACAATCATCACAATCATCACAATCAATTGCATGGTGAGAACTTTCAAAATCCTGAAGGTCTTCAAAATCATCCAAATCAACGTCTTCCTGTACGTCGTAATTTATTGCAACAATTTAACGAGATTGCGCGTCAAGCAGCAGCAGCAGCAGAAGTAGCAGCAGCAGCAGAAGTAGCAGCCATCATGCCAAAAACACCAGAAAAAACCGAAGGAAAAAAAACCTAATCCCTAGGAAAACCTTAAGTTAACAACAGACCCCACTCAAGTCAAATAATAGCAAGTAATTTTTGTTGCTCTCCAGCGTTCGGTTGTATGCTATGTTTTTAAAATGGTTTGCAATAGTTTTCTATTTTTTTAAAATCGATGGTATGAGCAGCAATTTTTTTATCTTGAAACGTCTAAAAAAATTAACTTAATTAGCGACCATATGCTTTACCAAAATTGAGTGTCAAACTGACGCTAACCAAAAACACCTCAACCTTACTTTGTTTTGAAAGTCCAATTATTTCAATTAATTGTTGCTTTAATAGGGTGAGTGCTAGGCCTAGTCAAGCATCATCTCCAACCAGTTGCAGCATTAAAATGCTAGGTTTTTTTTGTTCCAATAAAGTAAAAACCGGCTCAATCCATCTGAGCTTGTTTCCTTCAAAATTGAGCTGTTAAAAACACTGCACTTGTTACTTGAGTCATCAAGTCATTTATTTAGCAAGTTTACCCAAGTCCGTTCACGTGCAAACCCATGAGCTGAAGAAAGGTTGTCGCCTAGAACCAAAATTTGGTATGGTTTGGTTGCATAAGCTTCTAATACCAATTAAATTAGTGTACGCAATAGCATACACCACTAAACCAACTTAAATTGGTTTAAATGAATTTTTTTGAATTATCGGGCTATCGACTATTTTTGAAAAATTCGAGATTGTTTCAACATGTTTTAAACGTCTAATAACAATAGCGTTATTAACAATAATCAGTGTAAAACGACTTTGTAAATCCATTCAAGACGGTAATTCCCAACTTGATATTTTAAGTAATTTTAATTTTCAGATTAACTCTGGCCTATCGTTAGCAATTGTAGCTACTTCAGATTCTAGTAAATCTACATTATTAAGTTTAATAGTTGGGCTTGATGCAGCAATTCCGAGATTGCTTGTGGTGACTCATGATAAAAAGTTGCTTGAAGAGCGTGGCCTTGTGTTTAAGATGCCATGCGCCAATTTGTCTTAGCAACTTTTTTTATTTTTTTGCTTCATTGGCATTAAGTTGCTGATCTATTTTAATGCCTGCGCTTCCAACTGACGAATTTTTTTGGAGTAAAGCACTGGAACACAATCTTTGCGGGGAGTTGGATAATTATTGAACTCAATGGCTTTCAGGGACTTATCGGCCGTGAGGCCGTATAATTGCGTATTGTGATCAATTTCCATGTGTCTACCCATGTCTTCAGCTTTTCCGCTTGTATTTACTGAGCGCGGTGGTGTTCGTGCTTTGTCTGATTTTCGGCAGTCTTCATTACTTGATAAGCTGCAATCGGTTAACAATCGCATTAAGTCTGTAAATGCCGAATTTATTCATTTTATAGCCAGTTCAGGCAGTTTATCGCCCACAGCACAGAGTGTTTTAGCGGGTTTACTAGATTATGGTGAATTAATTAACCAGCCAGAAGACAGCGACTTATCCCTGTTGGTGGTGCCGCGTTTAGGTACCTTATCGTCTTGGTCTAGTAAAGCCACTGATATTGCACACAATGCAGGTTTGGACGAGATTTTTCGTATTGAGCGTGGAGTACGTTTTTACATTACGTTTAACAGAGGTTTTTTGGGCGGTATTGTTCCGATTTCAGACACGGAACTTAATGAAATTGCAACTGTTTTAAATGACCGAATGACTGAAACCGTACTTCCTGGTGATACCGCAGCTTCACATTTATTTTCTGATGTGGTTCCGCGTGGTTTGCAAACAATACCCCTAGACAAAGGACGCGATGCTTTGGTTCAAGCGAATCTTTCTCTGGGCTTGGCTTTGTCTGAAGATGAAATTGATTATTTGTTAAATGCTTATGATCAGTTGGGCAGAAACCCTACAGACGTTGAATTAATGATGTTTGCTCAAGCCAATTCTGAGCATTGTCGGCATAAAATTTTTAATGCATCGTGGACTATAGATGATCAAGTGCAAGATGAAACTTTATTTGGCATGATTCGCAATACCCATGCAAGCACTCCAGAAGGTACCGTTGTTGCCTATTCAGACAATGCCGCTATTTTAGAAGGCGGGGTGTCGCAGCGTTTTTTTGCTGATGACAATGGTGTGTATCACGCTCATAAGGAATTAACCCACTATCTTGCCAAAGTTGAAACGCATAATCATCCCACAGCCATTTCTCCGTTTGCTGGGGCTGCAACAGGTTCTGGGGGAGAAATTCGCGACGAAGGCGCTACTGGTCGCGGCGCTAAACCCAAAGCAGGATTGTGTGGTTTTACCACTAGCCATCTACGATTTGCCGAATCAAAATTCCCTTGGGAAAGCGATCGAAATGCATTCGCTTCCGAGCAGGAGCGAGCCAAAAATAGCCATGAAGTGATTGGTATGCCAGCCAGAATTGCCACTCCTTTATCCATAATGATTGAAGGCCCTATTGGCGCTGCTAGTTTTAATAATGAATTTGGTCGGCCTAATTTGGGGGGGTATTTCCGCACCTACGAACAACGGGTCGGAGGGCAAATTTTTGGCTACCACAAACCCATTATGATTGCCGGTGGTATTGGTAATATTCGACATAACCATTGTTTTAAAAGTGATTTACCTGAGGGTGCCTTATTCATTCAGTTAGGCGGACCTGGTATGCGTATTGGTATGGGTGGGGGCGCTGCTTCTTCCATGGGAGTTGGAGCCAATACAGAAGCACTTGACTTTGATTCTGTACAACGAAGCAACCCTGAACTTCAGCGTCGAGCTCAAGAGGTGCTTGATCGTTGCTGGTCCTTAGGTGAACATAATCCTATTTTATCAATTCATGATGTAGGTGCTGGGGGTCTTTCCAATGCCTTTCCTGAATTAGCAGATACAGCAAAAATGGGGGCAATATTTAATTTGCGTCAAATACACCTTGATGAAGCGGGCATGAGTCCGGCCGAGATTTGGTGTAATGAAAGCCAGGAGCGCTATGTTTTGGCGATACTCCCAGAGTCTTTGACTGTTTTTGATGCTATTTGTAAGCGTGAGCGCTGTCCTTATGCGGTGGTGGGCCACGCAACTGTGGCAAAGCAATTGCGCGTGGTTGACGCCCAATCTGGTGTTGATCCTGTAAACATGCCTATGGACGTGTTATTGGGTAAACCACCACGGATGCACCGTGTTGATAAGCGCCACAATATACAGGCGCCTAAATTAGATTTGTTTTCAATAGATTTAAAACAAGCAATTCACTGGGTTTTACGACATCCTACTGTGGCCAGTAAACGATTTTTAATTAGCATTGGTGATCGTACTGTAGGTGGATTAACTGCTCGAGATCAAATGGTCGGGCCTTGGCAAATTCCAGTGGCTGATGTTGCTGTGATTTTAGACGATTATGAGTCTTACCACGGGCAGGCCATGGCTATGGGGGAGCGTAGTCCATTGGCGGTTTTAGATGCTCCTGCATCAGGCCGAATGGCTGTAGCTGAAGCCATCACCAACTTGATGGCGGCGCCCATCTGTCGGTTGGAAGATATAAAATTATCAGCTAACTGGATGGCGGCTTGCGGTACAGAGGGACAAGATGCTGCTTTGTTTGATACGGTTAAGGCGGTTGGTATCGAGTTGTGTCCCGCTTTGGGTTTATCAATTCCGGTTGGTAAAGATTCTTTATCAATGCGCACCCGTTGGCAAGTTGATGGACAAAGCCGTGAAGTATTGTCACCTGTCTCACTGGTTGTTTCAGCTTTTGCTAAAGTTAATGATGTTCGAAACACTTTAACTCCACAGCTGCGTACTGATCGTGGTGTAACTTCTTTGATTTTGGTTGATTTGAGTTTTGGTAGAAATCGTCTAGGCGCATCAATTTTATCGCAAGTTGCAGAGCAAATCGGTGATGTTGTACCCGATTTAGACGAGCCAAGTACATTGAAGGCAGCATTTGCAGCACTCAATGAAATTCGTCAACAAAATTTAATATATGCATACCATGACCGTTCAGATGGCGGTTTATTAGCCACACTATCTGAAATGGCTTTTGCTGGTCATTGTGGTGTTTCTGTAAGTTTAGATATTTTAACGATCGATCCCGTTGCCGCTGACTGGGGAGACTTTAAAATTCGTGCTGATCAAGTTGCTGTGCAACGTGACGAGCTTACATTAAAAGCTTTGTTTAACGAAGAGCTTGGGTTTGTAATACAAATTGCACAAGCCAGTCGTACTCAAGTTATGGATATTTTACGCCGACACGGCTTAGGGGCTTGTAGTCATGAAATTGGCAAGCCCAATGACCGCGATGTCATTGAGTTTTATCGTGATGCAAAATGTATTTTCTCAGCACCGCGCAGCGAACTGGAATCAGCATGGGATGAAACCTCCTGGCGTATCACACGTCTAAGAGATCATCCAGGGTGTGCGGACCAAGAGCATGATCGTTCAAATATAACTCATATCGAATTGAAGCAATCTCTAACATTTGATGCGCAAGCTAATATCTCAGCTTCCTTTATTGCTACTGGAAAACGTCCTCGATTTGCTGTTTTAAGGGAACAAGGTGTTAATGGCCAATTAGAAATGGCGGCAGCTTTTGACCGAGCTGGTTTTGAGGCGGTAGACGTTCACATGAGCGACTTGCTCAGTGGTCGATATGAATTATCACAATTTGTTGGTTTGGCTGCTTGTGGTGGCTTCAGCTACGGAGATGTACTAGGCGCTGGAGAAGGCTGGGCCAAAACTATTCGTTACAATAGTCGATTAGCAGATATGTTTGCTGCTTTTTTCTCGAGAAAAGACAGTTTTGCTTTAGGGGTGTGTAACGGTTGCCAAATGTTAGCTACTTTGGCAGATCTTATCCCTGGGGCTGACCACTGGCCTCGTTTATCACGCAACCAATCTGAGCAATATGAGGCTCGTTTGATTCAAGTGAAGGTTCAGCCTAACCCTTCATTGTTTTTTTCTGGTATGACGGGTTCTGTTATGCCCATCATTGTTGCCCATGGTGAGGGTCGCGCTGATTTTTCACGTCAAGGCAATTTAGACGCGTTAAATCGTGAGTCATTGGTGACTTTGCGTTATGTGGATACTCATGCTGAGGTCACTTCGATGTATCCGGCTAATCCAAACGGTTCGCCACAAGGAATGGCTGGCTTCACAACACAAGACGGTCGTTTCACGATTATGATGCCGCATCCAGAACGGGTATTCAGAACCGTCCAAATGTCTTGGGCGCCAGACGGTGCTGGTGAGGATTCACCATGGATGCGTATGTTCCGCAATGCGCGTGTTTGGTTAGGGTGAATTTATGCTGGAACCAATCTGGCCAAGCACAGTATTTGATTCAAGTTGTATCCACTGTACCCGCTTGGCTGATTTTTTGGGTGAGTGTCGCCAAACGCATTCAGGCTATCATGCGCGGCCTGTACCTCCTTTTGGCCTGGAACAAGCTGATTTGCTGATTGTAGGCTTAGCGCCGGGTTATCATGGCGCTAACCGAACAGGACGGCCATTTACAGGGGATTACTGTGGAGATTTACTTTACAGTACTCTGCACCGCTTTGGTTTTGCAACAGCTTCTATTTCTAATGCAGCCAATGACAGTTTGCGTTTAATCAATTGTCGCGTCACCAATGCAGTAAAATGCGTTCCCCCTAAAAATAAACCCCTTCCTAAAGAAATTAATACATGTAATCAATTTCTTAAGTCTGAGCTATTAAATTTTACACCACATATAATCGTTTCATTGGGCGTTGTAGCGCATCAGGCTGTACTTTTAGCGTGTGGATTAAAAAAAACGCAGATAGCATTTTCTCATGGGTCATTGCATCATATTGATTTAAATAATAAAAAGATTTATTTGCTCAATAGCTATCACGTTTCTCGATACAATACCCAAACGGGTCGACTTACCCCGGATATGTTCGCAACCATTATTGAGCGAGCAAGTCATTTATTGACTTAAAAGCACGCAATAGACCAAATGAGAGTAAGGCAATGAGTGGTTCTGAATATAAATCTGAATCTAATTTTGATATTCAAGGGTTTTTAAGCAAATTGCCTAATCGCCCAGGCGTGTATCGCATGTTGGGTAAAGAAGATGCGATATTGTATGTAGGTAAAGCCAAAGAACTTAAAAAGCGCGTTTCTTCTTATTTTCAAAAAACACAAAATAGTGCTCGCATTGCTCATATGGTGCAGCGAATTCTACGCATTGAAGTTACGGTAACCCGTTCAGAAGCGGAAGCTTTGTTGCTAGAAAATAACTTAATAAAAACATTAAATCCACGTTACAACATATTGTTTAGAGATGATAAATCTTATCCTTATTTGCGGCTTAGTGGGCACCTTTTCCCCCAAGTTTCATATTATCGTGGCGCTGTAGATAAAAAAAGTCAGTTTTTTGGTCCTTACCCGAATACTTGGGCTGTTAAGGAGAGCATTCAAATTTTGCAACGTGTATTCCGAATACGAAATTGTGAAGACTCGGTATTTAACCACCGATCTCGGCCTTGTTTGCAAGCGCAAATAGGGCGTTGTAGTGCGCCGTGTGTTGGCTTAATTTCAGCGGCAGAATATGCCGAGGACGTGGGGGCTGCCAGCCGTTTTTTGCGAGGACAGCACCAAGAAATTTTGAATGAATTAGAGCAAAAAATGCTGCATGCTGCTGAACAATTGCAATTTGAGCAAGCTGTTGTTTATCGAAATCAAATAGCCGCTTTGTCAAAGGTATTGCATCAACAAAGTGTTGAAACCACTGGCGGGAGCGAGGATACAGATATTATTGCAGTGGTTATAAAAAATGGCGTGGTGTGCGTAAATTTAGCTATGGTTCGTGGTGGACGTCACTTAGGGGATCGGCCAATATTTCCGAATCAACAGGCTTTATTTTTAAATCAAGCAGAGGTGACGCATGCAGAAACAGATGTACTTGAAGCTTTTTTGTCACAATATTACGCAGAAAGACCATTGCCACCAACTCTAATTATTAATTGTGATTTTGATCATGCTGAATTGTTAATGATGCTTTCGGAACAAGTTGGTCGTAAAGTGAATGTTTTAAGGCAGCCACAAGGTAAACGGCGCCATTGGCTTGAAATGGCTGTAGAAAATGCTGAATTTGCAATTATTCGCAGACAAGCCGAAAAAGGACAAGCAAGCGAACGAACAGCAGCTTTAGCACAGGTTTTAGATCTCCCTGAGCCTTATGAACAATTACGCATCGAATGCTTTGATATTAGTCATATGGCTGGCGAGGCAGCACAAGCGTCTTGCGTTATTTATCACCAGCATGCTATGCAAAATAAACAGTATCGACGTTATAACATTAATGCTATTACCCCAGGTGATGATTACGCAGCCATGAGGCAAGCATTGATGCGACGTTATGAAAATGCACAGGACCTTTTACCTGATTTGGTCTTAATTGATGGAGGAAAAGGGCAGGTGGAAGTGGCTCGTCAAGTGTTTGAAGAGTTGGGGTTAAATACAAATTTATTAATAGGCGTTGCTAAGGGTGAAGATCGTAAGGTAGGGCTTGAAACATTGATTTTTCCTGATGATCGTTCCCCCTTGATTTTGGGAAAAACACACCCAGCTTTAATGTTAATTGCTCAAATACGTGACGAAGCTCATCGATTTGCCATCACCGGCATGCGGGCCAAGCGAGACAAAGCGCGTATAGTTTCGCAGTTGGATGAAATTGAAGGAATTGGCGTAAAACGTAAACAAAAATTATTAACCCGTTTTGGTAGCGTACGTGGTGTAAAATCTGCAGGAGTTGAAGATTTAATGCAAGTTGATGGAATTTCAGAAGCGTTGGCTCAAGAAATTTACCGTAGATTGCACTAGTTGTTAAAATTAGTATTGTTCGTAGAATTTTTTACGCATAGACAGCGCTATTTTTAAAAATTTAGCGGTGCATCAAGCTATTTTTTTTAGAAGGCACTCTCATGCCAATGAATTTACCAATGTTGTTAACTTGGGTTCGAATTGTTTTAATTCCGTTGATAGTGGGTTTATATTGCACACCACAAAATTGGTTATCAGTTCAAGAACAAAATACATGGGGCGCTTTGGTTTTTGTTTTGGCTGCAGTAACTGACGCTTTTGATGGTTATTTGGCAAGGCGATGGAATCAAACTTCGGCTTTCGGTGCTTTTTTAGACCCTGTCGCTGATAAATTAATGGTTAGCGCAGCATTGATCATTTTGGTTTATTTGGAACGGATTCATCCGATTATTGCATTTATTGTTATTGGGCGTGAAATTACCATTTCTGCTTTGCGGGAGTGGATGGCCAGTATTGGTGCGCAAAAAAGTATTGCTGTAAATTGGTTCGGAAAATTAAAAACAGCTGCCCAAATGGTAGCCATTCCTATTTTATTATTTGATGACGCAATTATAATGGGTCTATCTACTCGGTTAATTGGCGATATTTTAATTTGGGTGGCTTCAATTTTAACTTTATGGTCTATGTTTTATTATCTATCTAAAGCTTGGCCTTTAATGCGTGAAAAAACAAGTTTATAAGCTACATAAAATAAAAAAACCTTTATTAAATAAATGCTTTTAATTATTCTCTAAGGTTTTTAATGAAGATTTTTTATGGTGTAAAAGTTAACAATGAATAACATTTACACCAATTATAAAAATTATTTGATCACTGCTTTACTTCTGAGATTTTCTTTGTATTCATTCCATTTTTTGGACATAATACTTTGCGCCAAGACTACTTTTATTTCTGCGAGTGGTGGAATTTGCGAAGGGCGAACATCTTCCAGCAGGATAATATGGTAACCAAATTGGGTTTTAATAGGTTTTTCTGTATACCGACCTTTTTCAAGCGCTATCATTGCATTTGAAAATTCTGATACATAGTTAGCAGGCGCAGCGTAATCTAAGTCGCCACCATTTTGAGCGCTACCCAAATCTTTTGAATTGGTTTTTGCTAATTCTTCGAATTTTGCGCCAGATTTCAATTGATCAATTAAAAGCACGGCCTTTTCTTCAGTTTCAACTAAAATGTGACGTGCGCGGTATTCTTTATCGCCGAATTGAGCTTTAATTTGCTCGTATTCTGAAGATAGATCGGTTTCGCTGGGTTGGTAGGTTTTCATGAAATCATCTTGTAAAGCGCGAACCAAAATGGCTTGACGTGTTAGATCCATTTGCATTTTTATATTTGGTGATGATCCAAGTCCTTTACGCTCAGCAGCTTGTTGCATAATTTCACGATCAATTAATTCATCACGAACTTTTTTCTTTAACTCTTCGCTATCAGGCTGGCCTTGTTTAATTTGTTCATTTACAAAAAAGTCGGCACGTACTTTTGGTATACCGCGCCCATTGACCAAAGCAATATTTTGCGCAAAGACATTGGCTGAAAAACTAAGCGCAGCACAAACAAACAGGTACTTTTTTAACGAATTAGACATACATTTTCCTTAATGAAAAAATTGAATTAAATTTCAGTTGGTGTCTTTGCTTGAATAGATAAAGCATGAATTTGATTGGGTATCCAATCTGTAACGGTTTGATAAACTAAGCGATGTCTTTGTAGAGTTGATAACCGATTGAATTGTTCAGAAATAATTTGAACTGAGTAATGTCCACCACCTTGAGCACCAGCGTGACCAATATGTTGGTGTGAATTGTCCGTGACTTGAACATTTGAACCAAAAGTAGCAATGAAGCGTTGTTGTAATTCATAGGCTGTGGGTTTCATATTGACTTAGAATCACCTGAAGTGTGTTTAATCTCGCTGTTTGGTAAATATTTTGCAAGATAAAAACTTTGTAAAATAACAAAAATAACTGTAGCACCAAGGGTACCAAACAATTTAAAATTAACCCAAACATCGGTAGAAAATTGCTTAGAGACATACAGGTTAAGAAACCCCATTAAACCAAAAAACACAACCCAAGACCAAGACATGCGGTTAAATACTGCGTCAGGCAATTTAAGTTGTTGGCCAAGAATATGTTTTAGAGCATTTTTTTTCAAAATAATCTGGCTAAAAACAAGAATGGAGGCTAACATCCAATACAGTAGGGTTGGTTTCCATTTTATAAAATTTTCGTTATTAAAAAATAAGGTGGCGCCCCCTAAAACCAAAATAATCAAAAGTGACAGCCATTGCATAGTTTCGATGGATTTCTTTTGTAGCCGAATGATCAGTATCTGTACAACACTTGCAACAATGGTGACCAGGGTTGCTAAAAATATAGGTGCTTGTTGTGATGCTATTTGGTTTGGATAATTTAATAAAGATAAATAATGATTAGTCCAAACGGCAATCGGTTCTGGGTTTTGCGCCCCAAATTTGTAAGCCACGAAAAAAAGAATAACCGGAAAGAAATCCAACAGCAGTTTCATACTGAATCAATGTACGCTTTACGATAATAACCGCATTGTAATTGAAAATTGCAGACTTCTTTAATTATAAACATTACGACGAACAACTTAAGACAATTTGTTGAGCCCAGTCTGGTGGAAAAAATTCATAATTTTGGTGTGAGTTATTTCGTTGATATGGGTTGCCAAGGGCATTTTCAAGTAACAAAATTTCACTAAAATTACCATTTTGAGCTTGTTCAATTGCAGTTTGTGCAAGGTGGTTGCGTAAAATAATATTTGGATTGTGTAAGTTTTGTAAGTTAGCTCGGCAAAAATTAGGTGGGTTTAATTGAGCCAATAAAGAACGCCAATTTTTTGCCCATATGTCAAATACTTCACGATCTATAAAATGATTTCTTACAATCTCATCGGGGTGAGGGCGGTGCTGTTCTTTTTCATTTAAATTGTCTGGTAAAAAGGCCAAATCACGAAAAAAACGTGTCATGTCTTGATGCTGCTGTTCGAGTAAAGACCAAGTTTCTTTAAACAATGGCCATAATATTGGGTCATACTTTAAAAACCCCAGTTTGGCAGCCATTTTTTCTTGGTATTCTTGTTCAAAATATGTCCAGAAATTGTCTAATTTGCTTTTAATTAATTCAACTTCAATATTTTGCATTAACGGGCTTAAGGCTTGCGCCAATGCGTATAAATTCCAGTGGGCAACGCTTGGTTGGTTTTGATAGCTATACCGTCCTTGTTCATCGGAGTGGTTGCAAATGTGATTAGAATTAAATTGATCAAGAAAACCGAATGGACCGTAATCCAGTGTTAAACCCAGTATAGACATATTGTCTGTATTCATCACACCATGACAAAAACCAACACATTGCCAGGCAGCTAACAATTTAGCTGTGCGAATCACAACCTGCTCTAATAAAGCCAATACTGGAAATGACTCGTGTTGGCATTGCGGATAGTAATGGTTAATTACAAAATTAGTTAGCTTTTCAAGCGCACTGTATTGATTGGTATAACAAAAATATTCAAAATGACCAAAACGAATAAAACTCGGGGCAACGCGGGTTACAATCGCCGCTGTTTCGGTTGTTTCACGAAAAACGGGATCTGAACTCGCCGTTAAACAAAGCACGGATGTGGTTGGAATTCCTAAACCAGTCATTGCAATGGAACACAAGTATTCACGAATGGAAGAACGTAAAACAGCTCTGCCGTCCCCCATTCTGGAAAAAACTGTGGGGCCCGCCCCCTTAAGTTGAATCTCTTGAATACAATTCTCGGTGTCTTCAACTTCAGCAACTAAAAGCGCACGACCGTCGCCCAACTGCTTAACATAGTGACCAAATTGGTGCCCTGCATACACAGAAGCGATAGCCTGATAGGCAGTGAAATGGTTGCATCCAGACAATGCATTTACATGCTCTTGTTCATGTAAAGTATTAGAACATATATTTAACCTATTGGTTAATTGTTGATTAATAGCAACCATTACGGGTTGCGATTGCAATGGTAACGGTTTGACCGGAGCAAAAAATTGATTTCCTAAATTAGCGAATCGCTTACGTAATCGCCCTGTTTGTTCAAATAAAGTGCTGCTACTCATTGCATATGCTCAAAAATTTCAATATGTCGATTAATTTCTTTAAAGCTATCATGTTTTTGTATCAATTCTTGGAATTCAGCGTTAATTTGTTTTAATAATCGATCTAGCATGTCATTGAAGACAGGCCCATACACTTCCATAAATGTTATCGTGCCATTTTTTACTTCTGGCCTACGTAATAATTGTGCAGAAAATTGAACAGTGAAATCAAGATTACCCATATTTTCTCGCGAAGTATTGTCCTGCTTAGTTTCTAAGTTACGATTAAAGTGGAGTTTAATATTATCTTGTAAATTATCGATTTTATATTTAAATAATTTTAAATCAACCTGCTTTACAGGGTAGTAAATGTATATCCAAAGCATACGTAGTTTAATTGATGACTATAAAAAGAATTGGCTGGGGTTGCTGGGGTTGATTGACTTTACCGTATTAATGGTATCTCGTAGGGCAAGGATAGCAACACAATTTCCGCGCCATTTAATGCACCTAGATGTAGTGTAGGTGGGTAGGTTGTATTAAGTAGGTCTGTAGAAATTTCGAACAAAAGTTCTGTTTCAAGTTTATTTTGAACAACATTAATAATTCTACCAGCGGGCTCATGGGTATGATTAGAGCTAAAAATATCTTGCCCTTCTTGTGTCAGCCCAGTTGTTTTGCCAAGTAACATGCGGCGCTTCATTTTTCCAAGGTAATGAGATCTAGCCACCACTTCTTGGCCTGGGTAACATCCTTTTTGAAAGTTTACCCCACCTATTAAATCTAAATTGAGCGTTTGAGGAATAAAAACATCGGTGTTAATAGGGCGTAAATGCGCTATTCCACACCTTAGCATATGTTGCTGTAAAATTTTTTCAGAGTTATATGACTCATCTATAGCATCTAATTTTTCATTTAAATAATTAAAATGTTCTTCTAACATACTATTTTCAAATAATAAAAATATAGAAAACTGTTGTTCACCAAGTATGGGCAAAGCAATTTCTAATCTTTTAGGATTATTTAATGACTGGCTTGAATCTTCAATTTGATGAACCGACCACTCAGTATATTTTTTTTCTTTATAACAATTAATTATAAAAAAAACTTCATTTGAAATATCAAAAAATTTACAACGGGCGCGTAAAACAAACATTTGCATGCGTTTAATTACACTGGACACCATATCTCTGTCTAAAATTAATAAAAAATCGTTGCCATGTTTGAGCACCCAAAATAAGCTTAGCAACCTGCCTTTGGCCGTACAATAGCCAGCTATTTTGACTTGTTTTTGATTTAGACTTAACACATCATTGGTGAGTTGACTTTGTAAAAAAGAGCCTGCATCTTCTCCGCTTACTCGGATACATCCTAAATAGTTCACTTGATTTCTTAATTTTGCGTTTAAGGTGGTATTTGCTACGGTATATAGTTCGGTTGACATGCCAAAGTCCTTCATTAATATGAAACACATATAATATGTACTATCTTAAGTGTATTTTGATTTTTATAAAAACAGTGCTGTTGAATCTGAATTAAAAAATCAAAATTTAAAGGGTCGTCCAGAATGCAGGAACGTCAAAAATTTAAAAAAAAATTCAATAGCTTAAATTTATTTGGGTTTAAAAGTCCTAACCTTCGCCGTTGGAGTTTGAGTGTTCTTTTGGTGTGTTTTGTTTTCAGTTTACTATTAACCTGGAGCGTTTTTAGAAGTTTGCATGCCAACCTACAAGATCAAACGATTGTCGTTTCCTCAAATCAAGGTGCTTTATCTGTGGCCATTGAATTAAAAAAACAAGGGCTAAACGTATCACCTCGTTTGTTTGCTTGGTTATCTAGAATTATGAGAGTTTCGACCCAACTAAAGGCAGGATCATATATATTGCCAGAGTCTTTTTCAACTTATGATTTATTGAATATTTTGAGCCGTGGTCATGCCAATATGCATGAATTGCGTTTGGTTGAGGGGTTAAATTTTTTACGTTTCCGTGAATTAATTAACCAACATTTTGCCTTAAAACACGATACTGCACATTTAAGCGATGCAGAGTTGATGATACGGTTAGGGTTAAACGGGAGGTATCCTGAAGGCTTATTTTTTCCTGACACTTACTATTTTGCAAAAAACACCAGCGATTTGGTGATTTATTCAATGGCACAAAAACGCATGTCCAATTTACTGCAGAATATTTGGCAGCAACGCGCTCAAGATTTACCTTTAAAATCGCCTTACGATGCTTTGATTTTAGCTTCAATTATTGAAAAAGAAACTGGATCTGCTGTCGATCGCAGCAAAATTGCAAGTGTTTTTATTAATCGATTGCGTTTAGGTATGTTGTTACAAACGGACCCAACTGTAATTTATGGTTTGGGAAAATCTTTTACGGGTGATATTACAAAATACGATTTACGTCGTGACACTCCATACAACACATATACGAGACAGGGATTGCCACCAACCCCAATTGCTATGCCTGGGAGAGACGCACTAATGGCTGCAGTTTTGCCTGCTAAAACCAATTATTTATATTTTGTAGCCAAAGGTGATGGTAGCAGTTATTTTTCAAAAACACTGGAGGAACATAATCAAGCGGTTTATCGTTATATTCTTCAAGGCAGAAAGGGATCATAATTTTGTCTTTTAATTTAACTCAAGGTAAGTTTATTACTTTTGAAGGTATAGACGGAGCAGGAAAGTCTAGCCATATTCAAGCTGCTGAAAAGTGGCTGCAAAGCAAAGGTGTTGAGGTGATTTGCACCCGTGAACCCGGTGGAACCCCTTTAGGAGAAAAACTTCGAGCGCTGCTTTTGTCTGAAAAAATGCATGTAGATGCAGAGGCCTTGTTGATGTTTGCAGCCCGATCGCAGCATGTGCAGGAATTAATTTTACCCGCCCTAAAACGGGGTGTTTGGGTAGTTAGCGATCGTTTTACAGACGCTAGTTTTGCTTACCAAGCTGCGGCAGGGGGGTGCGATTGGCATCGATTAGAAATCTTAGAAAATTGGGTTTTGCAAGATTTTAAGCCTGATTTAACCGTGTTGTTCGATCTCTCCCCCCACCAAGCCGCTCAACGCATGGCAGAGCGCCAAGTTTTTGATAAATTTGAAAATCAACCCATCAATTTTCAGGAAAATGTTCGTAATGGGTATTGGCGTCGTCATAAAGAGAATGCAATACGTTTCGAGTGCATAGATGCAAGTCAAACCATAGACCAAGTCTCCGTTTTATTGCAAACCATTCTAGAAAAACGTTGGACACAATGGATGCGCTAGGATTTCAAACAATATTACCTTGGCATCAAAGTTTATGGCCGCAGTTGTGGCGTTTAATGCAGCTAAGCGGTGGAGTTGCATTGGTGGGCCCAAGGGGGCATGGCAAACATTGGCTAGCCAGACGAATGGCTATGGCTCTGTTGTGTGAGAAAATTAAAGAAAGCTTTCACCCGTGTGGGCAGTGCCATGGGTGCCAATTATTTTTATCTGGGCAACATCCTGATTATATAGAGATTTTTCCTGAAAATAGAATTGATAACTTTAGCGCCCTAAGACAGGAAGAAACCAAATCCTCAAATGATAAGACACAAAAGCTTAGTCAAGAAATTCGGATTAAAGACATACGAGCATTAAATCGCATATCACATCTTAGTGCACATAGAGGAGGGCGGCGAGTGGTGCTGATTTGGCCCGCTGATACTATGAATTTAGAGGCATCAAACGCATTATTGAAATTACTTGAAGAATCAAATACAGGTTTTTGTTTTATATTGGTTGTTTCTCATGTCCATAAATTATTGCCAACGGTTCGTTCACGTGTTCGAGTATTGCCATGCTCACCAGCAAAATTTAACCAAGGGGTGCAATGGTTAAATAATCAAGGGGTTAGAAAAGCAGAACAGGCATTATCAATTGCGGTTGAAGCGCCATTGGATGTGCTTGGTTGGGGTGAAGATGACGAGGCATTAAAACTGCGAGAAACTTGTCTACAATGGCTATTAAGATTGGCCAAAGACGGGGCTAGTTCTCGTCCTATAACACTTGATCATTTGGGCCTAACAAATATTTATCAAATGTGTTTGCTTTTAGGTTATGAAATTATTCGCCATCAAACAGGTGAGGGGTTACGTTACTTAGATCTGTATATTGTTGAAATAAAAAAATTGCGCTTACAAAATTCAATTATTTTGCATCAATTTTTAGCTGATACATTTAAGGCATTAGCATATTCTGAACATCCATTAAATATTAAAATACAGCTGGATAATTTGGCCTTGCGTTGGCGCATGTGTTTTATTTAGTTTTAAAATCTTAAATTTATCTCCAAATTTACAAATAGAAAGATTGTCTAGTGTTTATAGATTCACATTGCCACTTAGATTTTCACGAATTTTCAGGGCAAATAGACCATATTTTGCTTCAAATGCAGAAAGCTCAAGTCACCCATGCTTTGTGTATTTCAGTAACAAGAACAGATTTTCCAAATGTTTTAAAACTTGCACAACAGCATTCCAACTTATTTGCAACCGTTGGCGTGCATCCAGACTATGAAAACACCCAAGAGCCTGATGAAGCTTGGTTAATTGAACAAGCACAACATCCAAAAGTGATTGGTATAGGTGAAACTGGGTTAGATTATTATCGCTTAACGGGCGATTTAGAATGGCAGCGACAACGGTTCAGAACACACATTCGAGCAGCGATTGCTTGCAAAAAACCACTGATTGTTCATACACGCAATGCCAGCGTTGATACTATCGCAATTTTGAAAGAGGAGGGGGCTCAGTGTGTAGGAGGGGTTCTGCATTGTTTTACGGAAAGCTGGGAAGTGGCCCAAGCAGGTATTGACCTGGGGTTTTATATTTCTTTTTCTGGAATTATAACTTTTAAAAATGCACAATCACTTCGAGAAATAGCAAAAAAAGTACCTTTAGACCGTATTTTAATTGAAACAGATTCGCCTTATTTAGCGCCGGTGCCATTCCGTGGCAAAACCAATAATCCATCGTTCATTCCGCACATTGCTGCTTGTATTGCGCAAGAGCGAAATATGACAGCGAGTAATTTTGGTAAGATTACCACTGAAAATTTTATAGATTTGTTTAAAATTAAAATTTAAGATAATGAAAAAATGAAGAAATTATTTTTATTTTTTGTATTTAAAATATTTTTTCTTTTCAACTCCTCATCGGTTTTGGCCGATAGTTACGACGCTTATTTATTTGCTTTACAAACAGATCGATTGGTTGAGTTTCAGAATTTAGCTAAACGAGGCTTAGGGTACGATATGGTCATGCCCGATGGTTCTCCTACTTTGTCTTTTGCAATGAAACATGGGGCGCGAAATATTGTTGAGTATCTTCTAAGTCAAGATTTGGATATTGACATTAATCAAATAGACATGTATGGCGATTCCCCCTTAATGATTGCTAGCTTTTTAGGTGAACAACAATGGACTATTCGTTTAATTATGCTTGGAGCTGAAATAAACCGCCATGGTTGGACGCCACTTCATTATGCTGCAGCAAAGGGACAGCTTAGTATTGTTAAACAATTACTACGCTTTGGTGCTGATATTAATGCACGCAGCCCGAATTGTACAACACCATTAATGATGGCAGCCCGTGCTGATTTCATTGAGGTTGTTTCACTTTTACTAAAATTAGGAGCAAATAAAGCCTTGGTGAATCAATCGGATTTTTCTGCAATTTCCTATGCTGAAAAAAACAATAATTTTGAGATGCAGCAACTTTTGAAATAATTTTTTTCTGTATATATTTTTTTCTGTATATTGAATCAATCGGATTTTTCTGCAATTTCCTATGCTGAAAAAAACAATAATTTTGAGATGCAGCAACTTTTGAAATAATTTTTTTCTGTATATATTTTTTTCTGTATATATTTTTTTCTGTATATATTTTTTTCTGT
>JAXISZ010000015.1:0-35843 GCA_034680345.1 Burkholderiaceae bacterium | reverse complement strand
TGTAATCGCCGCTGTCAATGTGGTTTTACCGTGGTCAACGTGACCGATTGTTCCCACATTCACGTGCGGCTTTTTACGCTCAAACTTTTCTTTTGCCATAACAATTCCCCTGACGACGATAGCAACAGCTTTTAATCGTTGCGCACCACACGCAACAAACACATTGATAACTTATTGGTGCCCATAGCGCGGATCGAACGCGCGACCTCTCCCTTACCAAGGGAGTGCTCTACCACTGAGCCATATGGGCCAATACCACAACACAATCACTACAAAAAATACACCATAACACTGGAGCGGGTGAAGGGAATCGAACCCTCGTCATAAGCTTGGAAGGCTTCTGCTCTACCATTGAGCTACACCCGCGTGAACTGCGCAACCCGAAAACTTACGGTAAACTGCGTATTTTAAGTATTTTTTGGTGGAGGAGGTTGGATTCGAACCAACGTAGGCGTAAGCCAACAGATTTACAGTCTGCCCCCTTTAGCCACTCGGGCACCCCTCCACAAAGAGAACCTCGAATTTTCTACAATTTTTAATCGGCCGTCAAGTGAACTTTAAAAATAATCTTATTTATCGACAAATCACCTTACTGGTGTTGGGCTTCTCAAGTGGTTTGCCTCTAGCCTTATCAGGCCAAGCCATGCAAGCCTGGCTAACCCAAGCAGGCTTGGACTTAGCCTCTATTGGCTTTCTAAGCCTTGTGGCACTGCCCTATACCTTTAAATTTTTATGGGCACCATTGATGGATCGGTTTGAGCCTCCATGGCTTGGCCGCCGCCGCACCTGGATTGCCTGCACCCAGGCCTGCCTTGCCATAACCCTCTGGTTTATATCAAACCTTACCCCCAATAACGAACTTACCGTATTTGCCCTATTGATCGCAATTTTAGCGTTTTTATCTGCATCCCAAGATGTTGTAATTGATGCATATCGCACCGACTTACTGTCTACCCACGAAAGAGGTCTTGGAAGCTCAATGGCTGTTTTTGGCTACCGTTTAGGCATGATTTGCTCTGGCGGACTGGCCTTTATTTGGGCCGACCCCGCCTCAGCCTGGGGATGGTCTTGGAACAATGTTTATCAATTAATGGCATGGATCATGCTCGGCATGGCTATTATCTCTGCATTCTGCCTTCAAAAAATAAACACCAAACCAAATCAAAACACCCCCGCCAGCCATGACTTACTAGGCTTTGCAGCAGTGCTCATAACCGTTAGCATCGGGGCCTTAATTACAAACTACGCGATCTCTCCATTCGTTATGTTGCTAACAAACAACTTAACCCCCACACCCTCTTCCAAATGGCCTGAACTGATTGTTCTTCTACTTGGTGTTAGCATTACGCTGCCTTTTGCTTGGCTAGCCACGCGACGGCTGGGTTTTGCCACGCTGAACCAAGCGCTGGATCAATTTTTTACACGCAAACAAGCAACCACTCTTCTTTTGTTTATTGTTTTATATAAACTGGGAGATGCATTCGCAGGATCTATCAGCACACCATTTTTGATTAAAGAGATTGGATTTAGCCAAGCTGAAATCGGCGTTGTTAATAAAATTATTGGGATTTGGATGACAATCTTAGGGACAATTGCGGGAGGCGCATTAATGATGCGTTTATCCCTATACAAGGCGTTAATGCTTTTTGGCGTCTTCCAAATGCTGTCCAATCTAGGATTTTACGCACTGGCTATTACGGGAAAAAACCACCTAGACCACATCTCTTTACCCGCTTTTAACTGGGGAATAGTTGCTCTAAATAACCCAACCAATATTGATGTGTTGCTGTTGTTTGCCATAGCCCTAGAAAACATCGCCAGCGGCATGGGTACAGCAGCAATAGTGGCATTGATGATGGGCCTGTGTCACCGCCAATTCAGCGCAACGCAATACGCCCTACTATCAGCCTTTGCAACCATAGGTCGGGTATGGGTTGGGCCTATGGCTGGTGTTTTAGCACCACAGGCAGGCTGGCCGATGTTTTTTATATTGTCCGTGTTGATGGCTATTCCCGGGCTTTTATTACTCGTAAAACTAAAAGATAGAATTCTAAATTTAGACAACTGGTAAATTCATTTTTATGTCAGAATAATTTACTAATTTTTTCTAATATTTTTTGACAATGGCATAAAGTATAAACTTCAAATTTTCAGCTAAAATTAAAACAATGATTTTTTTCAGATTTTTTGATAAATATGACTCAGCACATGAAGCTTTCAGCAGCCAGTTAACCTTGGAATATAATTGTTTTTATGGCCATTCCTGTAATACTTACTGAAACAGTAGCCATCACGGGGTTGTATGTTCTCTATACCCGAAAACTCCCTGGCTTGGTTTGAAATATAAACCGCCTAGCCGGTATAACAGTTGGCTTATATTTTGCCAGCATCATGGTGTATCTCATGATGAATGCGGTTATCCCTATAACGCAAAACCAACAATGGCGAAGATTGATTACTGTCGTTGCGATTGCAACTTATCTAGCCGGTGGCATCCCTTTGATTTTTATTGCCTTACAAGACCTTAACCGAATGAATAAAACAACAATCAAGAAAAAAATTAGCATACCACGCAATATGCGTTGCTATTTTTCTGGTTTTTTCCCACATTGCGATGATTGCTGGTATGACAGCCCCAACCCAGCTTGGGTTTGAAAGTGCAAACACTCACCCCCCCCAACAAGCGAACCTACAGCACACTCTAAATAAAAATAAGTGATTAACTTATTTTTGCCAGTGTTAAAAATGCCTTTAAATACAAGATATTTTTGTCTTGCTCACGCATACCCAAAAAAATTTGCTTCTGTAATCCTTTAGGGCCAAGGGAGACTGCTGACACATCAAGGTGCTGCGCATACTGCTGCACCAACCAGCGTGGCAATGCTGCTACACCTCTGCCGCTAGCAACCATTTGCAACATAATATCTGTTGTTTCTATGAATTTATGACTTTTTGGCTGGATTCCCGCGGGCCCTAGAAACCGACTGAAAATATCAAGGCGATCAGTTTCCACCGGATAGGTAATCAAAACCTCTGAAGCCAATTGCTCAGGCAACACAAAAGAATTATTCGCCCAAATATGTCTACGCCCAACCACCAAAACTTGCTCGTAGTCAAAAACCGGCTCAAAAATTAAACCAATTTTATGTAATGGGTCTGGGGTAACCAATATATCTATTTCATGGGAAAATAATGCCGCTACACCACCAAACTGAAATTTTTGTTTGACATCCACATCAACATCTGGCCATTGCTCAAAGTAAGGTGAAACCACTGTTAACAACCATTGGTAACAAGGATGACACTCCATCCCTATACGCAATGCACCCCGCTGCCCTTTAGCAAACTGCCTTAAACATTCATCAGCTTGTTCTAGCTGCGGCAATACACGCTGGGACAATTTAAGTAGGCTTAAGCCTGCCTGCGTTAAACGCAACTTACGCCCGTCTTTAACCCAAATTTCAAGCCCTAAAATATCTTCTAATTTCTGAATAGCATGACTTAAAGCCGACTGAGTAAGACACAAGACATTTGCCGCCGCATTGAGCGAACCCTGACGATCAAGCTCACGAATAATAACCAGGTGAATTCTTTCGATCATATCAAACCAATGAATAAAATTAATTGATTATTAAAAATTAATCATTTTACTTCACTATTTAAAGTTTTTACCATGCTTGCTTCTTCTATTATTTTGAAATTTTCTCATGGTTACCCTTCACAATCTTGGATTTCCCCGTATTGGCGCTCAACGTGAATTAAAATTTGGCCTCGAATCTTATTGGAAAGGCCAATCAACACGCGATGAACTTAAATTACTTGGACAACGCTTAAGACATCAGCACTGGCAGCAACAAAACCAACTAGACTGGCTGCCTGTTGGTGACTTTTCTTTTTACGATCAAGTTTTAGATATGAGCCTTACTTTAGGTCATATCCCTAACCGCTTTCGCGATTTTAATGGTGACGCGCTAGACCAGTATTTTCGAATTGCCAGAGGACGATCTGCGCTTGATGCAGAGCAACAAGCACGCTGTGTAGAAGGTGTGGCCGCCGGAGAAATGACTAAATGGTTTGACACAAACTACCATTACATTGTCCCAGAGTTTAAAGCGGATACATCATTTGAATTGGATGCATCTCGCCTACTAACTGAACTAGAGGAATCAAAAAAACTAGGGATCCGAGGCAAGCCTGTTATCATAGGCCCTGTTAGCTACCTTTATCTTGGAAAAAGTAAAGATGGCTCAGACAAATTACAACTGTTGCCCCGTTTAATCGAAGTGTATGCAGCACTTCTACACGAATTGGCAAAAGCTGGTGCTCAGTGGGTGCAAATTGATGAACCTATTTTAGTTACCGATATTAACAACCCATGGCGCCACGCACTTGAGCAAACGTACCATAACTTTAAAGCCTGCCCAATCAAAATTTTATTAACCACGTACTTTGGCGCTTTACAAGAAAATGCCTGGCTTGCAGCCAATTTACCCGTAGCAGGGCTACACGTTGACGGTATTGCTGGACGCGACGAAATTTTATCTCTAATTGGCTTAATGCCAGAATTTAAAATACTTTCCCTTGGAGTGATCAACGGCCGCAATATTTGGGCTACAGACCTCAATGCCACCTTAAACTGGCTAAAACCGATTGCGAAACGCTTAGGAAATCGGCTGTGGTTAGCGCCTAATTGCTCTCTTATTCATGTGCCCGTTGATTTATCACTAGAAACCAATTTGGATTCAGAAATTCAGCATTGGCTGGCGTTTGCAACCCAAAAACTTAACGAACTTCATATACTAGGTACAGCGCTAAACTATGGCAGCGAAACTGCTGCCGATGCTTTAGAAAAAAATCGTCTAGCAATTGTATCTCGACGAGAGTCCAGACGCGTCACACGCCATGAAACGCAGTCTGCAATCAATACCCTTTGTACCACAATGGGACAACGCCAAAGTAATTACGCTCAACGCAATAAAGTACAACAGAAACAGCTTAATTTGCCTTTATTTCCGACTACAACGATTGGTTCTTTCCCACAAACACCAGAAATTCGCAAAACTAGGCAGCTTTGGAAATCAGGCCAACTGAAGCACAACGCTTACACCGCTGCCATGCAATCTGAAATCAAGCGCTGCATTGACGCCCAAAAAAAGCTTGATCTAGACGTATTGGTTCACGGGGAAGCAGAACGAAATGACATGGTTGAATATTTTGGCGAACAACTGGAAGGCTATGCATTTAGCCAATTGGGCTGGGTACAGTCTTATGGATCACGATGCGTCAAACCCCCCATTCTGTTTGGTGATATTCATCGACCTAAAGCCATGACCGTTGATTGGGCATGTTACGCACAATCTTTAACCAATAAACCTGTTAAAGGCATGTTAACTGGCCCAGTAACGATGCTGAACTGGTCTTTTGTGCGCGATGACCAAGCGCGATCACTGACTTGTAAACAACTAGCCCTAGCCATACGAGCTGAAGTATTAGACCTAGAAAAAGCAGGTATCCAAATTATTCAAATTGACGAACCAGCTTTACGAGAAGGCTTGCCACTAAGGCAATCTCAGCAATCCGCCTATCTTCAATGGGCTGTTGAAGCCTTTAGACTAAGCGCAAATGGCGTACAAGATGCCACACAAATTCACACGCACATGTGTTATTCAGAATTTAACGACATTATGCCTGCTATTGCAGAACTAGACGCTGATGTTATCACCATTGAAACATCACGCTCGGATATGGAATTACTGGAGGCTTTTGACCATTTTAACTATCCAAATGAAATTGGGCCTGGTATTTATGATATTCATTCTCCCAATATACCTGCTAAATGTAGAATGGTTGAGCTGATGATTAAAGCCGCACGACGTATTCCAGCCAACCGTTTATGGGTGAACCCTGATTGCGGACTTAAAACACGCCAATGGGATGAAGTAATTCCAGCATTGCAAGCAATGGTGACCGCAGCCCAAGAACTTCGAGGTTTAGAGTATGATGCTGCAACTGTTTAAAGTAGGATTGTGAAGTGATTGCCACACGTCATAATCCACCCACAAAATAAAGGAACGTTTATGACTCTAAAATGTGGCATCGTTGGCCTGCCCAATGTTGGTAAATCAACCCTTTTTAACGCACTAACCAAAGCGGGTATTGCCGCCGAAAACTATCCATTTTGTACAATTGAACCCAATGTGGGTATAGTTGAAGTACCAGACCCACGGCTGCAAGAATTGGCTGATATTGTAAAACCAGAACGCATAGTACCAGCCACTGTTGAGTTTGTAGATATTGCGGGATTAGTGGCTGGCGCCTCAAAAGGTGAAGGACTTGGCAATCAATTTTTAGCACACATCAGAGAAACAGAGGCGATTGTAAATGTCGTGCGTTGTTTTGATGATGGTAATATCATTCACGTCAATGGCAAAGTTGACCCAATTTCAGATATTGAAACCATCGAAACTGAACTGGCCCTTGCAGATTTACAAACCGCTGAAAAAGCTCTCCTACGCTCCAGTAAACTTGCAAAATCTGGCGCAGACAAGGAAGCCAAGCGCTTGGTTGAGTTATTAGAACGTGTCATTGCACAACTGAATGAGGCCAAACCAGTACGTGCATTACAACTTGAAACCGAAGACCTTCTCTTACTGAAACCACTGTGCTTAATAACAGCCAAGCCGGCAATGTATGTTGCCAATGTGGCTGAAGATGGCTTTGAAAACAACCCATATTTAGAACGCTTAAGTGCTTACGCTCAAGCCCAAAATGCACCAGTCGTCAGCATTTGTGCGTCCATTGAAGCTGAGATTGCCGACATGGATGAAACAGATAAGCATGCTTTTTTATCTGACATGGGGATGCAAGAACCTGGCTTAAACCGTTTAATTCGCGCAGGCTTCAAACTGCTTGGCTTACAAACTTATTTCACTGCTGGCGTCAAGGAAGTTCGAGCATGGACAGTGCGTATTGGCGCAACTGCCCCACAAGCAGCGGGCGTCATTCACACCGACTTTGAGCGCGGTTTCATTCGTGCTCAAACCATTGCCTTTGAAGACTTTATTACCCAAAAAGGCGAAAGCGGCGCAAAAGAGGCAGGAAAAATGCGAGCCGAAGGCAAAGACTATGTGATAAAAGACGGCGATGTCTTAAACTTTTTGTTTAATGTTTAGCAATTTATCGCTCAAAGCAAATTCACCCCAAAATCAATGCCATGGTTTAACTTTTTTTAAAAACTCTACCGTGGCTTAAAATTATGTAAAATAGTGTCCACCGGCGCCTTTAACCGCGCCTCCCAACTATTGCTTTGCAAATAATTTTCTACAAGATGAACTGCAGGGCGAGGCTTATGCAAACAATGCCGCAGCAACTCAATAAACGATTGGTGGGAAGTGGCCCCATAAACTAAGCCACCGGCCAAATCCACGTTAGCAATTTCAGTACTAACAACCGGAACCCCAAAGGTAAGGTATGAAAAAATTTTCAAGGGGTTCATGTTTCGCGTTAAGGCCGTATCTAAATGAGGAACAATACCCACAGTGAATTTCTCAATCCAGGCCCCCACCTCTTGATAGGGCACAACTCCAGGCATCAACACATTGTGATATTTTTGTAATTTTAAAATATTTGGGTTGGTATGCGTTGAACCCACCAAAACCAATAGCGTGTCTGCAAAACTTTCAGCAATCAGTTCAAGCAAAGGAATATCAATTTTAGATTCTAAATTACCCACATAACCAATAATTTTTCCTGGCCAAGACTGATATTTTTCAAACTGTACAGATTGCTTAGAAACAGTTGCTGGTGGCGTTAAATCACAACCATTTGGTACCAGTAGCGTATCTGGAAAAAACCCCTGCATAGACGTTTGTACAGAAGTACAATTGGTCATAACGCAATTGGCATGCGCCAATAAAGTTTGATAGTGTTCAGTTAATCGTTTCTTTTCAGCTTCGGAAATATTGGGCCATGCCCGATGATCATCCACCACGTCCACCACCACCTGATGGGGCTTAAAAGCTTGTATTATGCCTAAAGCTGGAAAACATTTAGGATAAAACCAAAACACCGCCTGCGCTGCAACCACACCTTCTCTTTTTAATACGTTCTGAATAAACGGAATGTACCCTTCATTCAAATAAGGTTTGCTACAATTTTTTTCATCTAAACTATAAACATTTGGCGGCATAACAAATACATTGTATGAAATTTTATGCGAGTCATACACGCCCAACATTTTTTGGTATGTTCCAATGCAAACCCAACGCGATTGACTTGTTGCAGAACTTTGAGACCATAACTTATGTAAATCCAATTGCGATAACGGCGCATCAAATACAATCACCTTTCGCACATCTGAGCGACTAGCTAAATACTTAATTACCATATCATGACGACGGCCGTACAAACCCGTGTCATTTTGCTTCCAAAAAATCACAATGTCTTTAGCAGCTGTAGCCGCCTCGGAAACTGTCGCCCGAGTTTCTTGAATCATTTCAAACTGAGGCCATGCAGTTAACTCTGTAACACCTAAAACATGGCAACTGCTCTTAATTAAATGCTCAACAATAGGCTGCCTAGACCGAGATTTATTTTTTAAACAGGTGCTAAAAATTCGACGCAATTTTTCAACAGCAAATGCGTAGCTGTAATGCTTTAAAAACACTGACCGCTTTGCATCGGCGGTATTATTATGTTTATTTTGTTCTGATTCAAGAACAGCAGAAACCAAAGCCTGGGGCAATTGCTGTACATCTACGAATTGTGCGACACCATGATTAACCAACTGCTGTAATGGTAGTGTCTGGCTCACCAACAAAGGAACGCCCATCGCCACAGCGTCAATTGCCTTAGCCGGCAACTGATACGCTGAAATAGCACTCTGATTATCTTGCGGCAAACAAACCACATCGGCCATTACTACAATTTCTGGTATATACTCAAAAGGCTGATTGGGCAACATAATTAAACGCCCACCAGATAATGCCTGCAATTGTTTGGTTACGCCACGATCCGGTGAATCACCTACCACCAACAAACTAAAATTGCGGTCATGCAACTGTGCTACAGCCTGCGCCAGCTTATCTAAGCCTTTATGTAGTCGAGGCGTACCAAAAAATAAAACCACTTTGTCTTGTAAAGGTATGCCATATTTTTTTCGCATGGCATCTTTTGCATATAAGTTAGGATTGAATTGCGTCTCATTGCGAACGTGCGGCAACAACTCACCACCAAAGGTATTTTGTAATGCAATATTAGAAACCAACAATGCATCTGCATGAGAAATCAAACTCTGCGTTAAACGTGTCCAAAGTTCGCCATAAGGTTGAACTTGATCTTTTGCCGACGCATAAGGCATTGTACTTAACTGATTTAATGTAATTTGTTGAGAATCAGAAAAAAATGCCAACTCATGGTCGTCAACATCGATAATCAACGGACAACCCCAACGTTCACGAATCATTAACCCCAATTCAACTGACGGTAACCGAGGCTTACAAGCAATCACAATATCAGGTGCTATTCGCTGTGACAAACACGCTAAACCACGATGAAAATCTGGCAATGTATTTCCTGGCAATGCAACCACCGGCATAGACCCATTGCGAACAGGCTGCCATATTTCTTCACCATACCTTGGAAATTGAAACCCAACCAATACACAGTTTCGCGCCACACGCTGTACCACTTCAGCCAACATATAAGAACGACCCAATGGGTTATGGCCAACATCCCAGGTAACAATCAAAACGGTGATGGGTAATTTTTTTTCTTCCGTTGTTTTTTGTTCTAAAATTTTAGGATCAGATCTGGTCAACTGATTTATACTTGCATACTCTTGCAAATCACCAGTACGCTGAGCCAGTAATTGCAAATTAAATTCAATCAGTTCTTTTAATTCAGGGGCTTGACTCAATGCTTGTGTATACCATTTTGCCGCCCCTTGATAATTACCTTCACGAAATGCTTGATTACCAAGCATCAATGGCGTTTGAAACTGCTGCATAAAAAAGCACCCTTCACTCTAAAGCTTAATCCTCAAAAACCACACTAAATAAGTAACCATGATAAAAATTACTTAAATAAAAAATCAATCAAACAAGCATTGTCTTGACATAAATTAGGATTTCCCTCTTGGTCTGGCTGTTGCGCCTTTTGAAGATACAACGTTAAAACATTTTCTAGGCACCAGCGCTGCCTATCAATAATGGGCTCGTAGTAGCCTAAATTTTCTGGCACTAAAACTTGAATCTGTGTTGGATCAAAATGATAAAAAGGGCTACTTAGTTTCAAAACATGCAATTGATCACTACTAAAGTCTGCACGATATATAACATAAACATGATTATCGAAATCAACTAAAATTTCGGGCCGACTCATCGGTAAACGCAAAGTTCCTTTACCGATTAAATCAAATCTAGTTTTTCTTTGAGATATACTCTGTTTATGCCAGTTGTAACCATCAAACCACACATGCTGATATTGAGGCACACCCATTTCGTCATTAGCATAGAACACAATATGCGGACGCAATTTCATATCTAAGGCAGAACCGCACTGATTCATCAAATTGCTACCCGATGGAATAGGGCAAATCACCTCAGCATTTACAGGAGTAATTGGCAACTGATAGGTCTGATTTTTTGAACTCTTCCATGTTACGCCATTGTCCATTGATAGTGCATAACAAATGTTGACATTATTAACCCGTTGCAAAGATTCAAAACCTTGTATGCGCCATACAAATGAAAGATGTAATGAACCATCAACACCAACAGCTGGGTGATTCCAATAAGCATTAGCCGTCCATGGTGATAATTCATAACCGCTAAAAACTGGCTCTGAATAGTCGCGCCAAGAGGCTGTTTTTTCACAGTAAGATTTAAGACGAGCCCGACCACGATCATGCCCACCATCTCGATACAATAAAGTCAATGGAAATTCACCACGCGGCAAAATAAAACAAGGATATGTAACACGCTGCTCTGCTGAGCCTGTCATTTTTAACTCATCTGTCCATGAAAAAAAATCCATCCTGCTTAAGGTTCTTCTATAATGCAGTTGCCCAGCATGTTGAACATAACAAAGGTGCCAAAAACCCTCGCGATCTACCCCTAAGCTAATGGCATTATGAGCGTCTTCAATGTGATAATCACCATGCAAATGATGAGTTTTCACCTCACCACTCAACAAGTTTCTGGAGACAATACAAATGCTACTAGCATCAATATAAAAAGCTGTAACCTGTATACTCTGGTAAGTTAAAACTGCATGATGTCTAAAGATAACAGTGTTGACTGTATTACCCGACCAAGCCAAACCCAAATTTATTACAGCCAATTTCTCAACTTCAAATGGTTGCTTTTTTGTTTCTAAATAAGTTACCTCTGTTTGCTTAGATAAATTTTGCGCATAATCATAAGTTTCTTGCAAACCTGCCACTAACATCTGTGCTAACAAAATATCAGAGCATCCCCAATTTTTCGCTTTTATAATCCAGTCTCTGGCTTTTATCATCTGCCCTTGTTGAGAATATCCACACGCCAATAGCAATGCGAGCTTATCGCGCTGCCCATGAAACTGTATTTGAATGTCTTGTAATTCAAGCAAACCAACCCAGTCTTTTTTTTGCCACTTTTTAAACGACTTTTCAAGTAATAAAACATCTTGCAAAATAGGTAGCCTAGGGTTGTCATGCAACAAATGGGGAAATAGAGAAAAAGACTTTTCTTGATCTTTAAAAACACTCAATGATTTAATTTTATTAAAAAAAAACATTAACAGTGTTTTCACTGGGAACCACCTTTAAGTAACAGGTCTTTGATCAATTCTATCTGTGCCTGGCCCTTTAAAAGTTCTTGATTTAATAACGCCTGCCTCTGACCAATCATTTGCCTCTCTGCTTTTAATACTTCAACGATTTCTTGTAATTTGATGTTTTCCTTTTTTAAAAAATCTTGTTGTGCAATTAGACCGTCCATCTCTTCTTTAATCTGTTTTTTTTGCTCTTCTAATTTTTCTCTTTCTCGATGAGAAAAAGAAATCTCTAAAGCCGAAAATTCTTTTTGATTTTGCAAAACAATTGAATTAATTTTTTCTTCGTGCTCACGATGCAGACGATTAATGGTCTTGCGTTGATCATCAAAAAAATTTCTAGCGAAATAATTGGGTATAAAACAAAAAACTTTTTTAGAATCATTAACGGTTTCAGAAAAGCACAAAGACCACCAATTAACTTGAGCCCAATTCACTAGTGAATCGATATTGCTAGCATTTTCAAAACAGAAATCCGGTGGCAGAACAACCCACAATTGATGGACCAACTCTAGAAAGTGATTATCCTGTAACTGCAACCATTCACTCTCAGCACCATTGAGATCAAGTATTAAAATAATTTCTTTTTTGTTTTCAGGAAGAATCATATCTTCCAACCCAATTGAGGTCACAATTTTTTGTGTGGTTTCGCGCACATTTGGAAAACGCTGCTTTGAATCAACCCATTTTTTAATGCCATTAAACTGTGAAAAATTGTGCTCACGATACACCAACTTTTCTTCATTATTCCACAGCAGCGCGTGATAATAATTTGCACCATGAGATTGACCAATTACCTCTCGATTAATTTCTGCAACACCATCATCAGCGTCAACAAAGTGCAAAGATGAGGCTAAATTTTTCCACTTTGAAAAATTTTCTAAACGCCCACAACCAGCATAAATCAGCGTATCAAATGGCCTAAACTTATTCTGTAAAAAAAGAGGATCAATTTGCTGATTTTTTTCTAATAAAACATCAAGCAAAATTTTCACTATTACCCCTGTTTTAATAAAAACGTTTCTGGAAACTTCTGTTTTACAAAAGTTTTAATACGCTTTAATAGCTCAACAGTTTGATTTGTTGCCAGTTGCAAAGATTGATTTTGCAACAATTGCTGTTCATACTTTTCTTGTAAAGTGTGCAACTGCTGTATCAATATGTTGTTTTCTTCTCTTAATTTACCATAACCTTTTTTCAAAAGTTCAGAATTTTTAGTGAATGAAATATTTTCACTTTTCTTTAAATTAATTTCCTTACTAAAGTCCGCAAGCTTACTCTGCATTTCTCTAATAATTATTTCTGATTCTTTTTTACCACTGATAAATTCTTGTAAGCTAATTTGATCAATATTGTGTTGCTCATCAAATTTTTTAATTTTCTCTTTCAGTGATGTATTTTCTAGATCAATATGATACTGTTTATTAAGAATTTCAGACAATTCATTAATTTGACGAACTGATAATTTACTTGTATTAATTTTTGTATGCGGATCTCTACCATTGAGCTCAGAAAAAATTTCTAAACGCTCTAACAATTCAAATACTTCTGGAAATTTTTGCTCTATTACAAAAGCCTGTAAACTTTGACGATCTATTGAACGATCTAAAGCATATTTTTCAAAATATTTATTCATATAAACATCACTAGGCCAAAGACTTACACGATTTGGATAGTCTTCCTTCAAGGCTAAAGCATCTAAACAAAAGTCTAACCAAACAGACAACGCTTCATTTTGCAATATACTTTGTGGATTAAAATGTAGTTCACCCAAATCCCAGGGCAAATGATAAACAACCTGAACAATTCCAGCTGAAAAAGTTTGTAATCGAACCCTTGCGCTTCGAATATCGGTTTTTATTTTAATTTTATACTCAGAGCATATAGTTTCGTTTTTCCCTGGTTCACGATACATCCAAACCCATTGTTCATGCATATTATTCTCCAGCAAGCCATTTTTTTATTATTAAATATTTATTAATTAACACTGATTAAACTTATCTAAAATTTCAAGCCATGTATTAAGAACAATTGTTTCATGAATTAAATCTTGACAATATTTTTGTTGCTGAAAAAAATTTTTTTGCTTATCACTATTTATTTGATTCAACTGAAACAATAAAGCCGATGCAGATCGATTTTCATCATCTATTAATAACACCTGTTGACACTGAGCGCTTAAGTTTAGTTTCTGATGATGACTTAACCCTTCAATACCAGTCGCCTGATAACATTTCAGCTTTAATCCTAAGATCAAGCTGTAAATATCAGAATTTCCATTTACCAGGGTATCCAATTCTTTAAAACACTGTTCTGCCTGACTATATTTCTCTTTTTTAATCAGCATATCAATAAGCAAACACCAAACCAAAGGCTGGTCTGAATACTCTTTAACCATTTTAATTAAACGCTGGGCTGCAACTTCATTTTTCTGAAGTTTAATTTCACACTCAGCCCGTTTTAATTTTGACAACACATGATCTCTAAATAGCGTTGGCCACTTGTCCATCAACAGTAAAGCAGCATCAAAGTAGTCGCATTCCATTAAAACACAAACCGTCTCTAAACCATAATAAAATCTTCGTTTTTCTTGACTTTCAAATGATTCAGACATTGAATACAACGCTTTTTTTAATCGTGTTTGATCTAAAAAACCTTGATAATGTACTGTTTTCTGTTCAGCAGATTGATACTCAAAAATATGCCCAAAAGGAATTAATTCACTGCCAATAACATAAGCTTGCAAACTGTGCGCTTTTTTATTACAAACTGCTGGTGACAGTTGAATTTGAAAACCTACTTTATTACCGCTACTAACAGGTAAATTTAAATCGCTACGCGATAAGTGAGCTAAAGCCCAGCCCACCATTTTTTGATCATTATATATCCCTACTTGCAATCGCTGTTCTGGATAATTAACACAATAAACCCAACCATGTACCATCGCATTACTATCTATTTTTTCTATAGAACCTACGACTTTCAAATCGGTTGATTGAGCTAATTCTGCACTTATTGGGTTGGTTTGTAATTTTGAAACTTCTTTATCAGTCAAATTACTTTGTTTATGTATTGATTTTACTAATTTACTACGACCACTCCCATGACTTTCTTTTTTATTACCTAAATCTGTTGAATCCATCGCTGATTTAAGACTGTTTTCTATTGATTGATGCTGATGAAAAACCATGGCTTTTTTCTCCGTTGTTATCTGTATTAAAAATTAAAATTTTTTAATTTTTAATGCTTATGATGATAATTTTTGCGAATAATACACATGCGCTAAACCGTGTCTTTCACAAAACAACTGCCTTGAAACCTCAGGAAAAACCACTTTAATGCCAACATACAAAGCCTCTGCCATAGTCATACCGCAACTATAAGGAAAGGTGTCTATCAAGCCCTCTACATCACACATTTTCTCTATAAAACCAACATGGCCTCTAGGCATTTCAAAATGTAGCCGCTCACGCCAAATAGGTCTCAATACCGTCTCAATTCGCTGACGCACTTTTGCGTTTTGATATCTGTAATCAATCAACACCAAGTTTTTAACATCTGAATGTACCTGCTGCATAAAAGGATGAACACGAGGTGTTTTTTGCTGTCCCAAAACACTTAACCAGTGTAAAAAAGCGCTTGATAATTTCAAAGGATTAGCAATCACCGCCCACCGACCAGAAAAATTAGATTGGGCGCGATCTTTATAAGGCAACAAATATGAAGCTGCAGTGTACTTTACATACGAACCTGCTTTGTACATCAACGGTTCAGAATACAAAACTCTTGCTACTTCAGGGGTTTGAATTTTATCTGTAATAAACCCATCAAAACTACTTAAACCAGTTGTACAACTTTGCCCACCAACCCATTTATACATCAAGCGCGCAGGCTTTATTGAAACCGCCCGTAAAGCAGCGATATCCATCCACCCCCCCATTTCATAAAGTTCGTCTATAGACAAATCTTTTAATAAAACATGTAAAGCTGCTGGCGAGAGTAAAGCCGCATCAATCCAAGAAGTCGCCATTTGCTTGAATTGATCTGTTGCCCAATCTTGGCCATGAGAACGAGAAATAAAAATCAATTCATGGCCTTTTTCGTAAAATTGCTTTATTACATCAAAAGAAAATGCATAAACAGGAGACGATTTAAACAAAGGCGATAATAATCCAACGCGATGCTTACGTTTAACAGGAACATTATGTTTTGGAACTGATGTGTAAGCAATTTCCTCAGGCAATAAATATAAATATTGTTTTGCAAAAGCCATGATTTCATGACTTAAGTTCTGTGCGGTATCGCTTTGACAGCGATCATATAACCGACTCATTAAATTGATGGTTCTGGCCTCTACATCTAAATCTCCATGATTTAAGTAAGGCTGAACCAATTGCCGAGCACCCACAGCATCGCCCAAGCAGTTCATATGCACATTGGCATAAGGAACCACCACCTCTGGTTGTTCTGGAAATTGCTGATATAAATCGCTGATTAATTCAGCATAATCCAATGAGTTGCCCAAAGACTTCATAGCATTGGCCGCCACAAGACCTGACTGCCACAATTGCGGATTTAGTTTTAAAGCTTGCTGCGCATACTCTAAACTCGATTGAAACTGACCTGAACCGTATTCACAGATTGCCAAATGATGATAAATAAGCTCCTTAGCCTTTGACGACGAAGGGCCTAAAACTTTTAAAGCACTTAAATAAACAACACCTGCTTGACGCCACTGACCATCGCGCCGTAGCTTTTGGGCAAAAGATAAAGATTTTTGCAAACTCAGCATTTGATTATTTGCCAATGCAGGCATAAAAACTCCTAATCAAAAAAACAGATCTTGCGCCCTAGCTGCTATGATACTGGCTGGGGTCGCTGTGCTTGCTCCCAAAGATACCCAATTCTGTACTAAGGTTGATAAACTGGTGACATAGTCTTCATTGACCTGAAATTCAGTTTGCACGCTATTTAAAATATCAAGCCGAGTTCGAACCCCCCCAATAAAACTTTTTTCGTTGGCTTGAACACTCAAGCGCGCTGAAGCAATCGCCTTCAATCGCATATTGGTTTCTTCTAAACCCGCTTGTATTTCTGTGTAATAACGCTCTGTGTCTAAAACCACTTGTTGCTCAACTTGACGAACTTGCGCCTGCGCTTTTTCTACAACTTGTTTTGCTGACATTAAGTTAAACATGGTGTTAGCTTGCAAAGGAATATTGACAAATAATCCAGAAGTATTATTGCTAGAAACATTAGTTTTTGATTGGGTTACCTGATAATTCACCTCTGGAAAAAAGGAACCCTTGGCCCTAAAATATCCCAACTGTGCTAAATGTAACTGACTTTTAGAATTAATTAAATCTGCATTCGAAGATAATGCTTGCTGTTGTATTTCTTTTAATGCTGGTAGATTGATATTTTTAAAATGGCGTGACAACACAAATTTAGCTTCATTAGGTAATTCACCTGTCATGGCACGAAAAGCCCTCATCGCAGACGTTTTTTTGGCCAACAAACTATGTTGTGTTGCCCGTGCTTGATCTAATCGAACCTCTGTATCTCGAAAATCAGTGATAGTTCCTTGGCCTAAGGTATATTCTTTTTTCGCCTTATCAGCCTCACCTTCCAAAGTGGATATGCGCGCTTGGTTGGTTCGCAAACTTTCACATGCCTTAACAAAATCAACCGTCACATTGGTTAACCGCGCAAGCAAATCATATTCTCGCAAAAGTAAATTTGAAACAGCCAAAGCAGCACGGGTGTCACCTTCACGGAAGGTGGCAATTTTATCAACACTGAATACAGGTTGCGATATGGTTGTTGTTTTACGTGACTGGCTCTCAAATTCTAAAACACTTTCGCTATACCGCAAACTAGGCGCATACGCAAAATAAGAGGCTGTGGCTTGTAATCTGGCCACCTCAAACTCTGCCAATGCGGTTTGATAAGCGGGGTCATTTGCCTTGGCACGCTGGAAAGAATTAACAAAAACATCTTGCTTATCCAATTGATGATCCACAACCATAGGCTGCTGTGCAGTGAAATTGTATCCTGGTGCTTGCTGAAAGACTTCACTTGATATAGCCGGATAAGATAAAAACAAAAAACAACTATAAACAGCAAAATCAAATATGCTAATTTTTTTAATTTGATGCGGACCGTCAGCCCAAACTTGATTGCGATTTGCAAGAAATTTGCTTTTTTTTAATCTTATTATCTTTACTATGATCATTAAAAAGGATCCTTAAAAGAACGAGCCATGCGGTCTGTCAAAGGTTTTAACAAATAACTCATAAAAGTTCGTTCACCAGTTTTTGCAACAACCTCCACCGGCATACCCGGCTGAATTTCAATTGCCCCCAACTTGGCATATTGATCTTGTAAAATTTTAATGTGCGCTAAATAATAATCATTGCCTTGTGGGTTGGTTAATTTATCATCACCAACCATGGTAATTTGACCATCAATAACAGGTGTGGTGTTCATGTTAAAAGCAGTAAATCGTGTAAACACGGTCAAACCTGAGCGTACTTTGTCTATGTATTGCGGTGGCACGTTGGCTTGAACAATCAACTGGCTGTCTTGTGGCACGATTTCCAAGAGAATTTCACCAGCGCGAACCACCCCCCCTTCAGTGAATACTTTTAAACCCACCACGGCACCAGCAATAGGTGCCTTAATTTCTGTTAAAGATTTGTCAAAAGACAATGCTTCAACCTTTGGCTTAATACTGCGCCGGTTTTTCTGTACCTCACTTAACTTAATATCAACATCTTTCAAAAAGGTAGTTTGCAACTGCATCAATTGCAGTTTATGAGCTGCAATCGCACTTTGCGTGCGTGTCATTTCTGTTCTTAAATTAGTAATAGATGCTAACAGGTCAGAACGCATTCGTTCCGTTTCATTGGCTTTCGCTACTGAGACATAACCCTCTTTGGCCAACTCACGGTTATTGTTAGCCTCCTGAGAAACCAAAGTCAATTGCTGTTTTTTTAATTCTAAAACCTCACTTAAATCAGTGAATTGTTTTTCTGCTGTTTGGATTTGTTCGTGCAAAACTTGTTGCTGATTTTGCAACTCTTGTCGCCGAGATTCAAATAGTTTTATTTGTAAATGCTTCTCTTGTTCTATTCTAGTGTCGTTGTGAGCATAGTGTTTCAACTCATCAATCCACTGAATTGATAATAAACCCAAACGTTCAGTTAATAACCTTGATTCATTGACCATAAGATTAATATACTCAGCTTCAGTTTGTTCAAGAGACGCTTCCGTTACTAAGGGGTTTAGACGCATCAGCACTTGCCCCTTTTCAACACGCTGGTCCTCACGAACCATTAAGTGAGTCACAACACCACCTTGAGGATGTTGCACCGCCTTGCGATTACCTTCAACCACAACACTGCCTTGCATTAAAACACCATTGTCCAATGGCGCAAAACAAGCCCAAACCAAAAAAGCCAATAACACAAAAAATATCCAACGAAATACGGTTTTTCGAATCACCGATTCTTCTAAAACCACAGGAATACAATCTGAAGGCGACAAACGCTCTGGTTGATAAGGATTGACTACGTCAATCCATTGATTTAAGCATCGAACCAAGCGACTGTAAGCAAAAAATACACTTGTTTTAAGTGATAACATTATGCTGAACCCCCTGCAACTTTAATATTTGCTGCTTTAAGTGATTTTTTATCTGCACTGGGAGCGCTTACCTTGTCTTCTCCGTTTGCTTTTAATCGATCTAAAATTTCGCGGACAGGGCCAAATTGCATTTGAACCCCAGAACGCAAAACCAATAGATAATCTGCAATTGCAATAAGTTTTGGCCGGTGTGTCGAAAATATTAGAGTCACGCCCTGATTTTGTAGATCCCGAAAAGTGCTCATCAACTCAAGCTCTGCAGTTTCATCTAGCTTAGAATTGGGTTCATCTAAAACAATCAGCTTAGGACAACCATACAAGGCACGCGCTATTGCAATGCGCTGCGCCAACCCCCCCGACAAAGCATAACCCGCGTCTCCCAACAACGTATCATAGCCCTTTGGAAAGGATAAAATCACCTCATGCATACCCACAGCTTTAGCCGCAGCCACCACTTTCTCAGAATCTACGATTCCTAAACGAGCAATGTTTTCAGCCACGGTGGCCTCAAACAAGTCAGCATCTTGAGCCACGTAACCAATATGAGGACCAAGCTCGTCATGATCCCAGTCTGCAACATCAACGCCATCAAGTCTAACCGACCCTTCTTGGGGTCTCCACAAACCCAATATAGCCTTCAATAAACTTGATTTTCCTGCAGCATTTGGACCGATGATTGCTAAAACCTGCCCTGGATCAATTGCAAAGTCAATTTTCGATAGCACTGGTTTATGCGAACCTGGCGGAACCAACTGTAACTTTGAAATAACCAATTTACCCTGCGGTGAGGGTAAACGCATGCGTTGTTGGCGATGCTGATCTTCTAACAATAAACTGTCTAAACGATCAAAAGCACAACGCGCATTAACCACATCACGCCAAGAACTGATTAAGCGCTTTAAAGGTGCGATTGAACGATTGATCAAAAAAGTTGCAGCAATCACCATACCACCAGTAATCAGCCCTGCAATTGCTAAATAAATACCGACAGCCATTTGCAAAGAGGGGGTTAATTTCATCAACACCCCACTGAACCAGCCCATTAAACCTGAAGCCTCACTACCATTGATTTGATGTTGCAAAAACCATCGATGTTTTTCATGCCAACGCTTGCGAATAGCTGGCAGCATACCCATGGCTAGAGCTGTTTCTGCATGGCAAACACTTTGTGCAGCTATTCGGGTAGCTTCACCTGATGCTTCATTGGCAGCTTTTAAAGCTGGAGTAGCCACTTTACGATTCAATAAGGCTAAAGCCGTTACAATCAATGTTACAACCAATGCAAAAACTGCCAAAAGCGGATGAATCAAACCACCCACCACAATGTATATCAGCGCAAAAGGGGCATCCATGACCGCCACCAATGAAGCGCCTGTTATAAACTGACGCAACACCAATAAATCGCCCATAATCTGCTGAATATTGGTTTTCTTTCTACCCGCGTTTCGCCTGAAAGACGCATCAAACGCTTGGGCTGCCAGATCCCAATCAATGCGTAATGATATTCGCAACATCAAACGGTTACGAATCCATTCCAGAGCTGACCAAAAAAGATAAATCCCGATAACCAAGACGGTTAAAGACACCATGGTTGTAGCACTTTGTGTACTAAGGACACGGTCATACATATTCATCATGTACAAAGTGGGAACAACACCCATTAGGTTGATGATACTAGTCAAAAACAACATTAACCAAAAGGCTGACCGACACGCCTTTAAAGCTTCTTTTAAGGGCGTTTGCGTTATATTTTCAGCGCATTGATCACTTGAATCAAACAACTCAGACGAAGTGGATGTCACCATAAGAATTAACCCGTTCGGTGGATATTAGAATAATACTTCGGAAGAGACCAAATGTGTAAAAAAAGAAAGCCCAGTGTAAGTAACACTGAGCTTTTCACCCAATTGGGGGGCATTATGTGTTAAATTGCCGCAAAAAAGCGTCTTCTAAATCACTAAGATCAATAACCTGCTGCGCACTCTGACCATCAGTGCCTATAATCAGATAATCTACATCCGAATCAAACAACGGATCAAAATCAAGTTCCAAACTATCCAAGTTTCTGGCAGTGGTCGTGAGTGCGAAATTAAGCATAGTTGGCTCAACATCAGACATTGGCATCGGGGCTGATTCATCTTCAAAAAAAGAGGCCATTCTTGCTGTTTGTGGTGACAACAAAGACTCTATGGCATCTAAAGTGCCTTGATCTAGAGTAACTTTTAAGCCAACGTCAATTCTCGAACCAAAGCGATCATCAAAGTTAGTAGCACTGGCAAACTGCACCGCTTCATTCAATGAATCAAAGTAACCAACCTCATCCTGAAATAACTGACCAAAACGAATTTCATCAACGCCAAGCAAATCCAGATCTTGTTGCGATAAATCAAAGCCTGCAAGCGTTGTGCCTTCAACAATAAGATGCGTTTGAATTTGCGTAGATGAATCATCTTCTTTTGTACTGAAATAATCTGCAAAACTAAAATCTGAAGCGGATAAAATCTCTGCCAACTCATCAGAAATAAGTACTTCTCCGCGAGGACCAGAAGCAACCGAAGAAAGTGCAATTGAGTCAATGTTTTTAGATTGAAAGATACTTAATGCGTCTTGAATTGAACTGGCACCATTGGATGCCGACAAAGTACTTTCTAAATCACCGATAAAACCCTGCATTTCCTCAGAGGTAAAACCAAGATTGACTTGAGCAGAATTTGCAAATCGCGGGGCATTTTCCAGAAAATAATCAACCGAATCTTCTGCCTCTTCTCTCTGCAACTGACTAGGTTGTGAATTTCCTGATAACAATTGGTTGACGGCTGCATCAAATCCTAAACCTACGTCTATTCGACCGGATAAATTGCTGTCAGGCAATATTTCATCTATACCTAAGCGAGACAATGTTACCAAATCTAAGTTAGAGTCAGCCAACGTTGTGCCATCCACTGTTGAAGAAATATCACCAATAGACAGAAACTTCTCACCGTCAAACATTTTATTGCGGTTCATCTGGTTAGCTGATTTCAATGCAAGCAGTTCAGACTCAGTCACTGACGTTTTAAGCAGTTTTGAAACATCAGAACCAACCACAGTATTATCTCGATCAATCAGATTTCGAATCATGTCAACCGAGGTAATATTTTCAGCACCTGCGAGTTGGTTAACAGCCAAAAACGCTTGCTCTCGAACACTGGATAAAGAATCTCCCAATGCGCTGCCAAATCCTGTGAACACTGCACTCATAAAGTTAGTACTGCTGGACAAATCCGCCAAGGAATCTGGATTGGTAGTTAAAATCTGAGTAATGCGTTGCGCCAAAGACTGCGCCGCCAATGCTAAAGCAGAATCAAAATTAAGCGATGAACTTGCTAGGTCAGCCATAACAGCGGACGTTACCAATTCAATGGATTTTTGATAAATTTGCAATCCGATTGCCTTGACCGCAGGATCACTGCTTCCAGCCATTTCGATAGGATCAAAAGACAATAAATCAACATTACCTACAATACCCAAAGATGTTTGAAGAGCAGTCTCTGCTTCAGCAACAGATAAATCAGAATTAGCATCTAACATTTTTTGTAATACAGTGGTCAGCGGTGTAACCACAAGAGAACCTGCTGGCGCTTCCAACTGCCCTGTAAAAGCGCGCTGTGTGGATTGATCAACACCTCCAGAAACAACGATTGGCAGACTAGCTTGAGCATTGCTCAATTTAAGCCCTAGGGTATTGTCTAAACCAACAAATTGACCCAAGTCGTTAGTTGAGCCAACGCGAGTCAATGATCCGTCTAGAGCACGAACAAAAACATTGGCGCCCATTAGGTAACCGTCTATTGCCTTTCCCTGAATACCCCGTAGCCCATCCAAAGCCTTTTCAAGCAAACCACCACCGCCACCGCCAGTCGCGGCAGCAATTCCCACAAGACCACCAATTGCAGTTAAAGGTGAAAAACCTGACATTGCGACAATACCAGAAGATGAAGAAACGGCTGTTTCAGTAGCCACGCTTGTAACATCAGTAGCGGATGTAGAATCAGAACCAAATTCCGATGATATTACTTTGGTGGCTGACGTATTGCTAGATATTAACAACTGATTATTCTCGTCAAGAACCAAACGTGTGTTCTCATCGTCTAAAAGTTGCGCAATCAATTCGTCTAAGTCTTCACCGCGATCTATCGACTCAAGCAAAGAAAGCTGCTGATTTTCAGTTAAACCATTTACCCAATCGTATATTTTTTCACGATCAGTCAATGTAGTGTGTTGTTCAATTTGTTTTAATAAATCAACCAATGCTCTGCGGTCACCAACATCTACGGAGAATCCTAAGTTTTCTTTAGCTGAGTTTTCAATTTCAATATCAATATCTTGAGAAGCAACCGCATTTTGCGTCCAAGTAACACCAAATAAAATGGCAAGTAAACCAAGCTGTTGATGCAGTTTTAAACTATCTAAATTAGAGGATAAGCTTTTTAAAATCTTTCGTAAAGCAACTTTCTTCATAGAATTTTTCATCATGAACACCTCTTAAACTGATTAAAAAAAATGGTCTTAAACAAGAACAAAATAAAAGTAAAACCAAGTTGTTTTAAGTTTTGAAATAACAAATTTATGATGACCGATAAGAAATTAAAAAAAATCACCCAAGTAAGGGACTTCAGATATAAAAGAAATTGAGCGCTTAACTTCTTAATTTTTTTAAATCAAAATGAGGTTTTAGTGGAAAAATTAAACCGTGATATTCACAAAACTTTTACACGGTTTAATTTTTTAGATGGCACCTCACCAGTAAAAAACTGGCTACGGTTATATATGAAGAAAAAATAAAAGATGAAAATTAAAAATTAAGCAGCTTTAACTTTTAAACGCCAAGCATGCAATAACGGCTCAGTATAACCTGAAGGCTGTTGCTTACCCTTAAAAATAAGATCGCACGCTGCTTGAAACGCTGCCGAATCATTAAATCGACTAACCAATGGCTGATACAACGGATCTGCAGCATTTTGTTGATCAACCACTGCGGCCATGCGCTGCATTGTGGCATATACTTGATCTTTACCTACAATCCCATGGTGCAACCAATTGGCAATGTGCTGACTTGAAATGCGCAAAGTTGCTCGATCCTCCATTAAGCCAACATTATTAATATCAGGCACTTTAGAGCATCCGATACCTTGGTCCACCCAACGCACCACATAACCCAATATACCTTGCACGTTATTGTCCAACTCTTGCTGCTTTTCTGGCTCGGTCCATTTCGCCTCAACCGCAACAGGCACTTGTAACAACTGATTTAAAATTTCAGTACGCAAGGCATCGGCTTTAATCGTTTCCAATTCTGCCTGAACAGCTGCAACATTAACCTCATGATAATGCAACGCATGCAAGGTAGCCGCTGTAGGGCTAGGAACCCAAGCGGTATTAGCCCCTGCTTTGGGATGCGCAATTTTTTGATCGATCATGGCGGCCATTAAGTCTGGCATCGCCCACATCCCTTTACCAATTTGTGCTCGACCTTTTAAACCACACGACAAACCTACCAATACATTATTGCGCTCATAAGCTTGAATCCAGGCACTTGACTTCATTTCTGCTTTACGAATCATAGGGCCTGCAAGCATAGCGGTATGAATTTCATCGCCAGTTCGATCTAAGAAACCTGTATTAATAAAAGCAACGCGAGTTGAAGCAGCTGCAATACATGCTTTCAAATTAACGCTAGTTCGGCGCTCTTCGTCCATAATACCCAACTTAACGGTGCTGTCAGCCAAACCTAGCAATTGCTCAACCCGAGAAAACAATTCAGCAGCAAAGGCAACTTCTTGAGGACCATGCATTTTAGGTTTTACAATGTACACTGAACCAGTTCGACTATTGCTAATATCAGAAACACCCAAGCGTTTTAGATCGTGCAAAGCAATAGCTGTGGTGATCACAGCATCTAAAATACCCTCAGGCACCTCTTGATGATCACCAAATAAAATGGCTGAATTGGTCATCAAATGACCTACATTTCTCAAAAAAAGCAAAGAACGGCCATGCAAGGTAAGCCGCTGGCCATTGGGCGCTATGTAATGCCGGTCTGCATTTAATCCACGAGTAAAGGTTTGGCCTGCCTTAGTAACTTGCTCTGTTAAAGAGCCGCGCAAAATACCCAACCAATTACGATAGCCCAACACCTTATCTTCGGCATCGACAGCAGCTACAGAATCTTCTAAATCAAGAATAGTCGATAAAGCAGACTCTAACACCACATCAGCAACACCGGCAGCATCTTGTGAGCCAATCACTGTGCTGCGGTCAATTTTAATTTCTATATGAATTCCATGATTAACTAACAAAATTGCGCTTGGCGATTTATCCTCACCTTGATAGCCAACAAACTGCTCCGGTTTAAGCAAACCAACTGTGTTTCGGTTAAACAATACCGCTCGCAACGCTCCTTGCTCAACTTTATAGGCACAAACTTCATGGTGTGAGGCACCATCTAAGGCAGCAACTTGATCTAAAAAACGACGAACATAGGCAACAACTTTCGTGCCACGGGTTGGATTGTAGTGATCTGTCTTTTCTGCACCGCTTGTCTCATCAATGGCATCGGTACCATATAAAGCGTCGTACAAAGAACCCCAACGTGCATTGGCGGCATTTAGCGCATAACGTGCATTAAGAATAGGGACCACCAATTGTGGCCCAGCCTGCACAGCAAGCTCTTTATCAACATTGGCGGTAGTAACCTGAACATGGTCAGGCGCATCTACTAAATAACCTATTTTCTGCAAAAATTGCTGATATGCCGACATATCCTTAATAACACCGGGATTGGCAAGATGCCAAGCGTCTATCTGCCCTTGAATACGATCGCGCTGCGCCAATAACGCTGCATTTTTAGGGGCTAAATCATGCACAATGGCATCAAAACCACGCCAAAAATGTTCACTATCCACCCCTGTACCAGGCAACACTTCATCCTCAATGAAACGATGTAAGTTAGTCGCGACTTGTAAACCGCCAATTGCAACACGTTCTGTCATATTCAATAACCTCAAGCAGTATAATAAAAATGGTGCGAAATTAAACCCAATGTTTTTAATCAGTACAATTAATAATTATTTACAATTGAGCCTAACATTAATTGTTGCATAAAAATTTATGCTCAAGATAAACTTATTTTAAATCTAACTTAATATCAACCGATATGAATTCAGCGCACCAAACCCCCTCAAAATTACCCCTTAGTTGCGGATTTATCATTGTGCTGTCGATTGGTTTTACCCTATTTCTAAAGCTAGGCCCGGCCTTACTTGCAACACTAGCTTTGGTGGCAATTGGTAAAAAATTAGAAACTCAATTACAAAAAACCACATTACCACGCCAAACAATATCAGTTATGTGCGCTGCTGTCTTACTGCTGCTTCTAATTAGCGTCATTGGTTTGGGGTCAAGTGTCATTCAATTTATTGCAAACAAAGCACACATGATGTTTCCAGACTTCTTAGAACAATTACGCAAAGCTGTCAGTAAATCTTCTATTGAAAGTATCCGAAAATTCAGCGAACTCAACAACGCTGAAATGGTGCAAATCATGAAAACCTGGGCCGCTAGTCAATCGACATTCTGGATGGCAATGACGGGGAGCAGCGTTAAATTTATACTCCAGCTGTTTTTCGCTGGTCTAATATCAATTAGCCTCATCTTAAAAGCTGCACCCTCTAGCAACCAAAGCTCTTTTGGCCTTGCAACAACCTTACACGCAGAAGGCAACCGATTTCTTAGTTGTTTTTCAACCCTATTGACCGCACAACTGTATGTTTCGCTATGGAACACATCAGTAACCTGTTTATATGTATTTATTATATTGCCCAGCCTAGGCATCGAATTGCCCATGCGCGAATCTCTAGTGATCGCAACCTTCTTACTTAGCTTCATTCCAGCACTAGGCAATGTTTTGGCAAATTCAATTATGGTGGTGTTATGCCTGCAATTTCCACCATGGGTTTTAATTTTATCGCTTGTTTATTTAATCACAGTTCATAAAATGGAGTACCTTATCAACGCAAAAGTATTAAGCAACCACTATCAAGCCAGTGTCGCCGAACTATTAACTTGTATTGTTTTAGGTGAAACCTTATTCAGTTTACCCGGGCTTATTTTAATGCCTGTTGTTTATCTATACTCAAAAGACATACTTAAACGGCAATCGATTTGGTAAAAGCAAATTATCGCTTGGTACGCACTGAATAGACCAATTAAGTGCCAGATAAATAAAAAGCAAATTGACTAAATTAAATTCACCCTAAAAAATAATCAGCATTTAAATTACGAAACCACAAATGATCACAAATGCCTTGCCAATTACAATTATTCCTAGAAGCTTTACATAATGCGCCTTATAATAACGAGTTCGCATTCTTTTTCATTCCATGGAGTTACTTGCTGTTGGCCTTAACCACCAAACCGCTCCCCTCGAATTACGAGAGCGTGTGGCCTTTTCTGCCGAACAGCTGAAACAGGCGCTAACTTCCCTTGCCAGCCACTGGCAAGGCCAAGCTTTTGAAGCGGCCATTCTATCAACCTGCAACCGCACTGAAATTTACTGTGCTAGCCAAGAAGCAACGAAAACCCAGGCTCTGCTGATGCAATGGCTCTCTGCTGAGCGCCAACTGGCCACTAAATACTTAAACAACCACCTCTACACCTACCCTAAAGACCACGCAGTACGCCATGCTTTTCGAGTAGCCAGCGGCTTAGATTCTATGGTTTTAGGTGAACCCCAAATTTTAGGGCAAATGAAGCAGGCCGCCCAACATGCCAAACAAGCCGGCACCATGGGAAAAATGCTCCACCAACTATTTCAACGCACCTTTGCCGTTGCCAAAGAAGTTCGCACCACCACTGAAATTGGCGCAAACTCAGTTTCAATGGCAGCAGCAGCAGTGCGTCTTTCGCAAAAGATTTTTGGGCAACTTGATCAACGCCAGGTGCTGTTTATCGGGGCTGGGGAGATGATTGAACTGTGCTTAACCCATTTTAAATCCCAGCACCCAAAACAGATTACGATTGCGAATCGAACTGCAGAACATGCCAAACAACTCGCCCAACGATTTGGTGCTGACACATTGAGCCTGGGAGAAATACCCCAAATGCTGCACCAATTTGACATTGTGGTGTCTTGTACAGCAAGCACCTTGCCTTTAATTGGACTAGGCATGGTGGAGCGAGCCTGCAAACAACGAAAACACGAGCCCATATTCATGCTTGACCTAGCCATACCACGAGATATTGAAGCCGAAGTAGCCAAACTAGATGACATATTTCTCTACACTGTGGATGACCTTAGCGGCATAGTACAAGAAGGCAGAGCGCAACGCCATAACGCTGTTGCGCAGGCAGAGGCGATTATTGAGTGCCGCGTCGAACACTTTATGCGTTGGGTAGAAGAACACCACCTCATACCAGCAATTCGCGAACTACATAATAGAGGGCACCGTTTAGCCCAGTTTGAAATTGACCACGCCAAAAAATTACTGGCCAAAGGGGAAAACCCTGATCACGTTTTAGAACAGATGGCTCTTCGCCTAAGCAACAAATTCATGCACGGGCCAATTACTGCGCTCCATCATGCTAACCACGAACAACAGAAAATATGGCTACAGATTCTGCCTCATCTGTTTCACACTCGCCAATCAGATTAACACTATGAAAAACTCCATGCGCAATAGGCTTGAACACTTAAGCGAACGCCTAAAAGACCTTGATGAATACTTATCCCGACAAGACGCTGCCGCCGACATTCAGATATTTAGACAAGCCACACGCGAACGGTCAAGCATTTTGCCAGCTACAGAGCGCTATGCAGAGTATCAAAAAATTGAATCAGAGTGGCTTGCAGCGCAAACATGGCTAAAAGACCCTGAACTGGTTGATGATGAAATTAAAAGTATGGTTGCAGAGGAAATCGGCGCCTGTGATAAAAAATTAACTGAGCTGGAAACTGAACTATCCACACTCATGCTACCGCGAGACCCAGATGACGATAAAAATATCCTCTTAGAAATTCGAGCCGGAACAGGTGGGGATGAAGCTGCTTTATTTGTAGGCGATTTGCTACGGATGTACTCCCGCTATGCAGAACAAATGGGATGGCAATGCGAAATGATGTCAGCCAACGAATCTGAATTAGGTGGTTTTCGTGAAGTGATTATACGAATTGCTGGAGAAAACATTTATCAACGTCTTAAATTTGAGTCGGGAGCACATCGTGTACAGCGCATTCCGGTGACTGAATCTCAAGGACGCATTCACACTTCTGCGTGCACTGTAGCCATACTTGCTGAGGCTGACGAACTACTGGACATTCAAATCAACAGTGACGACTTACGCATCGACACTTTTCGAGCCTCTGGCGCTGGGGGACAACACGTTAATAAAACCGAGTCCGCTATCCGTATCACCCACCTACCCACCGGACTGGTGGTGGAATGCCAAGACGAACGCTCACAACATCGCAACAAAGACAAAGCCATGAAAGTGCTAGCAGCTCGCCTTAAAGACCGGCAAACTCAAGAAGCACAGGCCAAACAAGCCTCTCAACGTAAAAGCCTAGTAGGCAGCGGGGACCGTTCTGAACGTATTCGCACCTACAATTTCCCACAAGGCCGGCTCACTGACCATCGTATTAATTTAACCCTATATAAACTGGAAAGCATCATCAACGGCGATCTCAACGATGTACTTGACGGCCTTGCTGCAGCACACCAAGCAGAACTTCTAGCCTCCATAGCGGATAACGACTGACCCAACTCAACTAAACTCAATAAAAAGCCAAATAAAATGCCGCTGGTTAACTTACGCCACCTAGCCAACCAATTCATGCTGCCACTGCTTGAAATTCGCTTGTTAGCAGAACACGTAACAGGCATCACGCGGGTTAAATGGCTAACCCATCCCGATCAACAGATCGACGCTGAATCGTTGTCAAACTTAGAACTGTTGTTAAAAAAGCGAATTGATGGACATCCAATTGCGTACCTTATTGGCTCATGGCAATTTTTTGGTTTAGAACTTACCATCACGCCAGACGTTTTAATACCTCGACCAGAAACCGAGGAACTGGTAGAACATGCCTCATCATGGATTAAAAATTACAAAAAAGAAATGAATTTAAACAGGCCGCTAAAAATCATAGATCTAGGAACAGGTAGCGGCGCCATCGCTATAGCGCTAAAAAAAACGCACCCTGAATATGAAATACTAGCGTGCGACATCAGCGCTACAGCCCTGGCTATAGCAAAAAGCAATGCGCAACGTTTAAATTTATCGATTGCTTTTAAAAAATCTAATTGGTTAGACGCGTATCCAGCCAACACACAGTTTGACCTCATCATCAGCAACCCCCCCTACATCGTTGATCAAGACCCGCACCTTAAAGAAGGCGATTTACGCTTTGAGCCCTCTGTTGCGCTCACCGACTTCTCCGACGGTTTAAGTGCCTACCGCGCCATTGCAATGGCCGCTAAAAAACACCTTCAACCTAACGCATCGCTATGGGTTGAACATGGCTACCATCAACAAAACGAGATTATTGACATATTTAAACAGGCGGGCTTAACCGCTATAAAAGGTCTAAAAGATTTAAGCAAAACCGACCGGTTTATTTGTGCCAAACAAGCTTAAGACTGATAAACTACTGTAAATGTTAATAGAATAATTTGATTAATTTTTTTGCAGAAAATGGAATTAATAATATGAATATCAAGGACCAAATTCACCAAACAATAACATCCAACCCTGTTGTACTTTACATGAAAGGCTCATCTAACTTTCCTCAATGTGGCTTTTCTGGACGTGCTGTACAAATTTTAAAAGCATGTGGTGTACAACAGTTTATTGGCGTTAACGTACTTGAAAACCCTGAAATACGTCAAGGTATTAAAGACTACTCAAATTGGCCAACAATACCTCAACTTTATGTGAATGGAGAATTTATCGGGGGATGCGACATCATGACAGAAATGTTTGAGTCGGGAGAATTACAAAAGCTGTTCAAAGGTCAAGCTTAATGTCAGCCCCGCCACCCCCTGCTACTAAACGTCTAGTTGTGGCGATCACAGGCGCCAGCGGGGTTCGATATGGCATAAGCTTAGTGCAAACTTTAAAAACCTACCCTTTTATTGAAACCCATTTAATTGTCTCTGCCTCAGCATGGCTAACTATTTCAGCCGAGACGAAGCAAACAAAAGACGATATCTTAGCGCTTGCAAACGTATACCACCAACCCAAGGCCGTTGGGGCAAGTATTGCTAGCGGATCATTTAAAACCTCAGGCATGGTTGTTGCCCCCTGCTCTATGCACACGCTAGCCAGCATTGCTCACGGCTTATCTGATAACTTAATAAGCCGTGCGGCCGATGTTTGCCTTAAAGAACGCAGACGCCTTATTTTACTTACCCGTGAAACACCACTGAATTTAGTGCATTTACGCAATATGGTTGCAGTTACCGAAATGGGTGGCATTATCATGCCACCGGTTCCCGCGTTCTACCAAAACCCACAGAATATAGATGAACTTTTTACAGAAACAACCACGCGCATTTTAGATTTAATGGAAATTCAGCAAACCCCCACCAATAAACAATGGCATGGCCTTTAAATAACTGCTGGGATTGGCTCCTAGAAAATTTAAGTTCAAGCGCGACGTAAATCGTATATATGTCGTCGTCAGCGACACGTTGCCAGAACGTGTCGCTGAAATCAAAAAACATCGACATATCATCTGGATATATCGCAAGAAGCGACATATGATAAGAACGTGTCGATAAAAATGATTTACGAGAACATGACAAACGCCGAATCAGTTGCATGGCGCCCAGACAAGCCCCATAACCAACTCCCGCCACTCCCGCCTCCGCAGGAACTGGAAAGTCGCGCGGCACTGAAAGCTTGCATCACAGCCCGCGCAGCCTTGGCAGAACTCAAGCAAGCAGCAGAGCTAATTCCTAACCAAACCATGCTGTTCAATACGATTCCGTTGTTGGAGGCAAAGGACAGCTCAGAGATTGAGAACATTGTCACCACAACGGACAAGTTGTTTCAACGCGCCCAGACCGATAGGCACGGCCAAGCAGCCCCTGCGACCAAAGAAGTGCTTAGATACAGATCCGCTCTGCACCGAGGGTATCAATCACTAAAAGAACGCCCACTTTGCACGGCCACAGCCGTCGAGATTTGTCGAACCCTCAAAGCTGTGAACATGGATATCCGCAAGACTCCGGGCACTCAACTTGAGAATGACAAAACGGGCGAAATTATTTACACGCCGCCTGAAGGAGAAGCACTGCTGCGTGACATGCTGGCGAATTGGGAACGCTTTATTCATAACGAAGTCGACATTGATCCCCTTATCCGCATGGCCGTAGCGCATTACCAATTTGAAGCCATTCATCCGTTCAGTGACGGCAATGGTCGTACAGGCCGTGTGATCAACATACTTTTTTTGATTCTTCAGACCATGGCGCCATTGATTCCCAATAGCGGGCGCCCTTACAGCCCCGTCGTGACTTTGAACGGGTGGACGTTGCCGTGGCGAATGAGTCAAGGAGTCAAAGAGTTCCACCTAGTCGCTGAGCCAGTGGTTCGCGAAATGGCGCCGGGTTTCAAAACTCACCTTTGGGGCTACAACGGTCAGAGCCCCGGACCAACGATCGAGGTCGTCGTGGGAGATCGCGTTCGAATCTTTGTGACCAACAAACTACCCGAATACACCAGTATCCATTGGCATGACAAGGTTCGTATCCGAATCGGTAATTTGACGATGACAAACCACCCGATTCACCTGCATGGGCATGAATTTCTAGTTACTGGTACCGATAGGGGTCCAACACCAAAAAGCACTAGGTGGTACGAAGTGACAACGGATGTGGCAGTCGGACAAATGCGCCAAATTGAGTTCCTAGCAGATGAAGAGGGAGATTGGGCCTTCCACTGCCACAAGAGCCATCACACCATGAACGCCATGGGTCATAACGTTCCGACGTTGATAGGTGTCGATCACTCTGAAATAGCCAAAAAAATCAATAAATTGATTCCAGACTACATGGTGATGGGTGAGCGCGGAATGGCTGAAATGGAGATGCCTCTGCCTGAGAACACCGCCGCAATGATGACCGGAGACGGCCCATTTGGCTCGGTCGAGATGGGTGGCATGTTCAGTGTAGTGAAGGTGCGTAAGAATCAGAAGCCCGGCGACTACAAGGATCCAGGTTGGTTCAAACATCCAGATGGCACTGTCGCGCACGAGTACACAGGCCCACTTACCGAACCAGCCAGATTTAAAGCCGAGGGCGGCCAGTCAATGCCCCGAACGCAAAAGCCTGAAGCCTCAACAAAGGTCCGAGTGCGAAAGCCTGGATCGCACAGTTCTCATTGAGCCATTTTTAACGGAGCACTTTAATGATCAAAATAAAACTCTTTCCGGCTGTGGTTCTGGCACTTGCATCTGCTACCTTCAGCCCCGCATCGGCCCACGGAAACCAATATCACGGCAAACTTGCAGGTGAAATCAAGTTAGAGCAGAAAGATTGGGGAATTGGCGCTCCCCCGTCAAAAGCGACTCGCACCATCGAGGTGCGAATGACCGACAACATGCACTTTACACCCAACCGAATTGATGTCAATTTCGGCGAAACAGTTCGGTTCGTGGTGATCAACGCCGGAAAAGTGATGCATGAGTTCGTTGTTGGTACCAAAAAGGAATTAGACGAACACGCAGCGTTGATGAAGAAATTTCCTAACATGGAGCACGACGAGCCTTACATGGCTCATGTAGAACCTGGAAAAAAAGGGGAGATCGTCTGGACATTCAACCGAGCAGGTGAATTTGACTTTGCTTGCCTGTTGCCCGGTCACTACGAGGCAGGCATGCGAGGGACAGTAAATGTCGCAAAGAAGTAAGGTGAGGGCACGAGCTCATCCATCGACTCGCCCCCCACAAATGACTTTCGCCTCGTCAAAACGAAAATTGCTCATAGGTTTGGCGACCGTAGGTTTTGCTCCCAGTCTTTTTGCGCAAAAAAATTTGTCACTTGCGATTCAAGTCTGGAAAAATCCAAATTGTGGATGTTGCAAGGACTGGATTGATTACCTTGAAAAATCTGAATTTACTGCAACAATTTTGGAACAAGGAAATAACAGCATACGTAGCAAGCTCGGTATGCCACAGAAGTTTGGGTCTTGTCACACTGCTTTGATTCAAGGCTATGTGATTGAAGGAGATGTGCCAGCGTCAGAAATTCTGAACCTGCTCAAGGTTAGGCCAACTGCCCTAGGGCCAGCCGTCCCAGGAATGCCTATCAGGTCACTAGGTATGGATGGTTCGGTTTACGGTAACCGTCTTGATGCCTTTGATGTTCTATTGGCGCAGAAAGATGGCACATTAAAAGTCTTTAAATCTTACCCAGGAGAAAAACGTGCAAGCTCTTAAGCAGATTCTTATTGTGTGTGTCGCATCAGTGACCATGGTCGGGCCTTACACTGCTTTTGCCCAGTCCAACATGGATCACAGCAACATGGAACACGGTAAACCGGAATCGTCTCAAACGGTCCCATCGATGTCCGATGGCGAAGTCAGAAAGGTCGATATGGAAACAGGCAAGGTCACGATCAGACATGGCTACATCAAACATTTGGATATGCCGAGCATGGCAATGGTTTTTACCGTCAAGGACAAGGGGCTGCTCACTGATTTGAAGTCAGGCGATAAGATTCAGTTCCTAGTAGTTAATGAGGCAGGAAAGTTGGTCATCACTGCCATCAAGCCTACGCAGTGATTTGAAGCAGTAGCAGCTTATTCAGCCACACAAACAATAAGAAAGATAAAAGTCGCATTACAACCGTTATAACCCCCCCAGTAAAACCATCTTGAACCGATTTAACTAAAAGCCCATATTCACTGCTTTCATAAGGAGTGCATAAAAATGGGCTTTAAATCTCAAAATCACGATCAACCATCAACATCAAACCAATCAAGCTCAAGCCCTCAAGAATTCAGATACAAAAAACGCAAACACAGCATCGAATTTAAAATCAAAGCCGTCAAACTTTGCTTGGAACCTAGCGCCAGTTGTCAAAAAATTGCTGACTCACTGAATCTTAAAAGCGCTTTACTGTACGGCTGGTTAAAAGTATATCGAGACAACAATTATAGCTTCCTAGGCAATGCGTTTTCTAAAAAAGAAGCCTGCAATATCCGCCTTGGTTCATTCAACACAGAACGATGTGTATTTTTAAATGTCAACAACAATCCAATAGTGATCCACCCCAACAATTTAAAAGTGATCCACTACTCTTTATTTTTATCCATCAATCCAGCTTGTTTCTTTTCTTTA
>JAXISZ010000014.1:0-45825 GCA_034680345.1 Burkholderiaceae bacterium | reverse complement strand
GTTCAAAAGTCATTAAAAATTTTTATCACCCAATTACTGATTGGTAATTGGGTGGTGCGCGCTTTTGCAGTCAAAAATCAATTTAAAAAATTTGCAAGGTGTGATGGCTGGGGGCTTACAAGTTGCCCACACATCCTTACAGTAAAATTGAAGAACTATTGCCACATCGGTGGCAGTTTGCAAACATCATCATTGCGTGAAGTGCTTGCGGTTATCAACGCAATTTCAAAAGTCATCAAAAATTTTTATCACCCAATTTCTGATTGGTAATTGGGTGGTGCGCGCGTTTGAAGTCAAAAATCAATTTAAAAAATTTGCAAGGTGTGATGGCTGGACGCTTACCATTAAACCGCATTTTAAACTACTGCGCCAATAGAGAGTGCTTTGATTTAGAAGGAAAGCTACTAGAACCGGATAATGCTTCAACGCGAGAAGACTGGATTGCACGGTCCATTAAAAATCCAATGTCTAAATTCATTCGACGCCGCGTCATGCCCTTAGTGTAAACCCGTAAAGAAGCCAACCGGTAATTGTTAAGATTAGCCAATAGCGCGCACATTTTTTGCTTAATATCAGACAAAGCTTTGCGTTTTTCAAAAACAGATCCATTTAACATTTGATTTTGTAATACATTTTCCTCTGCCAGTAAATTGTTTAACTGAGTCACTGCGCTACTCGTTAGCTGATACCGTTGACCATAGCGCATCTTGGTGTTCTCTGATTGCATGGTTTTAGAAATTAAATTAAAACTTCGATCAATTTTTTTTGGTGGCGCAGTTAAATCTAACATACGTTCCAATGTATTTAAAAAAGCTTGTGGGTCATCATGCTCGATTTCAAAATAACTTTTGTCTGAAAAAAAACCATCTTCATAAATTACTTCCTGACGCGTTACATCATCAGACGATAACAAATCACAATTAACTCCTGCCATTTGCCCCAAACCATGCTGCAAACGCCCCCCCCCTGCTTGCTCCGACTGAAACGGAGCTCTTAGCATGGCAACCCCTGAAAGACTGCGAGACAAAGCTTCTCGAAATTTGTTTACAAAACGCCGCCCAGTAGACTCCAACTGCAATAAACGACGACGTGAGAAGTGCGTAAAATTCAAACCCAAAACACCACACAATTTAACAGGGCTCAAACCAATATTAACAAAACCTTCAATTGAAGAATTTAGCTGACTGCTTTGCTCAGAAACATTGCTTAAATGAGTAATCGATAATAAAGGAAACTCAATCAATAAACGCTCTACCCAACGCGTTTGTTTGTCTGAGGAATCAAGCAAACGCGCCATCACTGCTTGCGCCATGTCTCTGGCCTGTTGGTCTCCCCAGTTCGAGCGACCATGAATACGCCTTGGAATGCGCAAACAAACACCATTAAGCGTTTGCTGATCACGTTCATAATTTAAAATCTGAACACTAGCACCAACAGATGCAACCCCAAACTGTGGGCCAGCTGCTAAGCCAACAGCAGAAGCCTTGTTTTTAACTTTGGACACCCCGAAAGTGATATCCAAACTAACTGGGCCCATATTCAATTCAAACAAAGCGCGCCGCCCAACGGCAAGACGAAACAATAAACGCAATCTTAACAATGTGCCAGAAAAAAAATAGGACACCCCCGAAATCAGCATATTCGTACTGCCACCGAATGTACGAGAATCCTGCCACTGCAATTTGCTTGAACCTTTAAATCCTTCAAGTTCTAGCATTAAACAATTTTGCAATTTTAAATTAAATGCACTTGAATTTTTATGATCTACGTACGCAGCATGAAAAGGACTTTTATTTTTTTTCCATAAAGTCCATATCGACCCCTTGGCACTCTGAGCACGTTGACCCCAAGTGGCCACCTTAGACAAACGTTGATTCATTTCATCAATTGGTGAGAACGAATGATCATCAAATAACTGATTGCAAACCGCTCGCATTGCATATAAATCATCATCACTTAACGCTTGATTTTGTGGCTTAGCTAAATAATTAACCCCTGATTTTAACGCTTTCATGCTTAGCGCAGGTACGCAGTAGGGATTAAGATTTTTGACCCAAATAGCTAATTCTTCAATATTGGTAAATACTTTACCCTGAGTGCCGTATTTTGCAAATAATATGGCAATAGACTGTATCGCCAAAAAAACGGAAGAACAATCGCCTTGTTGCAGAAGATTATTACATTTTTTTGATAAAATTATCGGCGCATTCGACTGCGCAGCAAGTAACCAAAACACCTGCCAAGCTTTTTTAATCACTGTCTCTGAAAATGATAAATGTAGAATACATTGACTGTCTAAACTTAATTGCTCAAAAGCCTGGCGAACCTCTTTTTGTAACATGGGTTGTGTTTTACAAACTTCTTGTATCAATAAATCAATACCTTCCATTTGACACAACTCTTCTGAGTTAGAAGAGCATCCAACCAAGGGTTGAGTTTTTAACCTGCTTTTTATACGTTCTAGTTTATTGGCAACATCGTCTTGTATTTTTTGTAAATTGTCAGACACCCTTTCCGGAGTTGCTGCTTTAGGTAAAGCGCGGGTAGATGCCTTTTGAGACGCAAGAAAAGAAATGGTGCAGGTTTCGCCTCTTGTAAAACGACTAGGAAACCGTGCGCCAGAAGGGAATTGAATTGGAACAAACAAAATGGCACATCCGTAAACTACAACTACACGCATTTTAGAAAGCGAAACTTTCGGTTTTATTAAATAAATATTAAATTTTTATGACAGATTATTTTTAATATTTATATTGCCTATTGAAATGCCTGCCTTTTAAACTATTAATTAATCTATCAGTCATACAATTTTCCCTGGCACAATAGAACATAAATTGATTTTAAAATGAGAAGCACCATGCGTAAGTTGCCACTATTTTGTTTATTTTGGTTAATGTCATTGAATGTAATAGCCAATCCACAACCCATTTTTTTAGGGGAGGACATGCTAGGGCAAATCTGCCAACTCCAAGAACACGAAGACCGAAAAGCAATACCAGGCATCCCCATAGACCTAAAGTTATATTGCAATCAACACTTTGTAAGCAATGGTATTTCTTACTTTAAGGTACAACCCTTGAACAAAACAGATAAAAGTGAAAATCAACAGCAGCTATTGTTTGCCCTGTTTAAAAATACCCCCCTTTTTAACACACTAAACACCCGTGCTATCTGCAATACAGCACACTGGCTTTCAACTGATGATCAAAATCCGGTGGCCATTTTACCTTGTCAGCTTAAAAATGCTGGTTGGCAACAGGTGATTATGATCACAATCAAAAACGACATACTTAGCCTGGCTGAAGCCCCACCGAGCACAGCAGGTCTGTTACTTAAATTTTTTGGGGTGAGTGCAAGTGTTGCTGAAAAATTCACATTTAAAGAACAACTCAACCAATTATGGAACGGTCCGGTTGTGTTGGTTTCAGCTTCTGACCTGGAAGAATTTCGCCTACTTCTTCGCGACGGGCGTAGCGCTAATAACAATTTTAATTTTGCAATTGCTGAAACATTGTTTCGCAGGGCATTGGGGCTACAAACAAAATTTTTACCCGCTGAAGACCTAGCAATAGCTCACACTTTACTTGATTTGGCTTTAAACGCTAGCAATCAAGACAAAACCAATGAAGCTCAGGCCTTGCTGCGGCGCGCTGAAAATATTTTACAAAAATCGCCTTTTGAGGCTGACCGTGCCCGCTTAGCCTATTACCAAGGCATTGAAGCTGCCAACCGTGGCGATATGGAAAACGCCTTGCAATTTGCCAAACAAGCCACCGCCACTTGGCGCAAAATTTCTAACAGCGCCATCAATCTAAACGGTTTAAATCAAACAAACTCTACAACCAACTTGGCTGAAAAAGGTGAATTAATTCTTTCACTTAACTTTGAAGCGATAATGTCATTACGAAATGACAGCATTACTGCGGCCAGCGCTGCTGCCAGCGAAGCCCTTTTATTGTTAACTCAAAGCGAAGGATTACCTAACTGGTGGCGAGCCGACATCATGCAAACATTGGGAGAAATCAGTATTGCTCAAGGGCGACTATCAGCGGCTGAAACTTATTTTAATTCAGCGCTTACATTACGCCGTCAAAGTTTTGGTGATGGTGTAGGTAGCGTTTTACTACTGACTGCGCTGGGCCGAGCCTACCAAAGTGAAGGGCTAAACAGCGCTGCCATTCTTGCCTACCGTGAAGCGTTTGAACTGGCTAACGGTTTAAATTTAGGTGCTGATACCTTCACGCCAGATCAGCTGATCCCGTTTGCGCAGGCTATTGTTGAATACATTGCAACAATCACAGACAAAATTACTGAACAAGCATTGTATGATGAAGCCTTTGAAGCTTTTCAAAACATACGCTCCCCGATTGTTGATAAAACTATCGCCAAAGCGCAAGCTCGGTTGGTCAATCAAGATCCGACAATTGCTACTTTAATTGAAAAAACTCAAACCACACAACGCAATTATGATAGCGCCAAAGCTGAATTAGCTATTGAACAAGCCCTACCTGATGATGAGCGCAGCAGCACTGTTGAAACCCGTTTACAGGCTAATATTCTTAGACTTGAGCAAGAAAACAATAGCTTACAAACCGAAATCAATCAAAAATTTCCGACATACACCCAACTAAGCAACCCAAAACCCATAGCACTAGAACAAGTGCGCAATAGCCTGAGTGAAAAAGAAGCTATTGTAAGTTTTTTAGTTGGGCGCAAACAATCTTTTATTCAAGTGACCCGCAAACAGGGTAACTTTATTGCCAAAATCAATGAAGGCATGGCCGATATTGAAGATAACGTAAAAGCGCTACGTCGCGGTTTGGAAATTCAAAATGGTGGCTTAAACGAATTTGATTTAAACGGCGCTCACGCGCTCTACAAAACACTGTTTCTTAATGTGCAAAGTTATTTAAATGATGTTGATCACTTAATTGTGGCTGCCCAAGGCCCATTGGCAAATCTACCGTTTGGCCTTTTGATAACTGAACCAAATAAATCATTTGAAAAATCAACCGAGTATACTCAGGCAGCTTGGTTGTCAAAACGCATGGCTATTTCCTATGTGCCGTCTGTTCAAGCGTTTTATAAACTGCGTAACACATCTTCCAAAAATAAACCGAGCGAATTTTTATTGGCTTTTGGCGATCCCGTATTAAATGGCCAAAATTTTAAAAATAATCAAAATAATACACTAGACGTAGTTGCAAAAATGTGCAACACCGATGGTCCTATTCATCCACACACCTTACGCAGCATGGCTGCACTACCCGAAACAACACGCGAAATTAAAACGATTGCTAATGTTTTAGGATCTAAAAAAACAACACTTTTTTTACGCGAGCAAGCTTCAGAAAATATATTGCGTTCACAGCGTCTTGAGAACTATCGCATTCTGTATTTTGCCACCCATGGTTTATTGCCAGGAGAACTAAAGTGCCAAACAGAACCAGGTTTGGTGCTAACACCCCCCAAGCAAACCAATAGCAAAAATAATGATGGCTTATTAGAGGCCAGCGAAATAGCCACTTTCAAACTGAATGCTGATTTGGTGGTGCTATCTGCCTGCAATACCGCCAGTGGTGGGGGTAAGTTTGGGGGTGAAGCGTTGTCAGGTCTGGCAGAATCTTTCTTTTTTGCCGGTGCTCGCAATTTGGTGGTTAGCCATTGGCAAGTGCCCTCTGAAGCCACTGCCAATTTACTATCTAATATGTTTATCACCCTTGGGCCTGAACTTCAAGGCGGTGCCAGTGCTGCATTACGCAAAGCACAATTGACTTTAATTGAACAGAAAAAAACTGCACACCCTTTTTTTTGGGCAGCATTTGTTGTTGTGGGCGATGGCCTAGTGATTGAAAATCCGCCATCAGAACATGTGCAGCAAACAAATGCAAAACTTGTTTTTCAGGTGCCAATTAAATGAAAAAAAACAATTTACTAAAAACCAGTATTGGTCTACTGCTAATCAGTTTTATGCAAACCGCTTGGCCAGTCAATTTAATGGTACTTGAAGCGCGCGGTGCTGGTTTAAAAAGCGGTATGCAAATTGACAGCGAACATATTTTAACTCTCAAAGAGGGTGAACGCATAACGGTTATTGCCCCAGATGGCCGTAGCACAAAAATCAAAGGGCCTTTTTCTGGAATGCCGTTACCCAAAAATACCATCGCCCAAGACCCCAAACAAGCCTTGGCTGCCTTGGTGACTACACGCGACGCGAGAACCAGTTCAATTGGTGTGATTCGTGCTGGCACGCACACCATAAAAATTCCTGAACCCTGGCTGATTGATGTTACACGCCCTGGTCCACGTTGCTTACTTGAGGGAGAATTGCCTGTGTGGTGGCGACCAGAAAACACAGCCGCTGAGCGCTTTACTGTATTTCCTATTGACCGGTCATGGCGAGCTGATTTTTCTTGGGATATTGCACAAGACCGCCAGGCTGTGCCTCGCTTATCGCGCTTTGAAGGCGCGCATGTGTTTATTATTCGACAAAACGAAACCGAATACGCTATTGCAATTCATGTTATTCCTAAAATCATTGATAACTCAATAGTGCTGGCTTCATGGATGCTAGAAAAGGGGTGTATACAACAAGCCGATCGTTTATTAGCCGATTTAACTCAAACCCAAGACATAACTCCAGAATAATTGATTTAATCGGCGCTATAAAAAATGATGCCAGCCAAATCTTACAAAACCATTATCTCCACGTTTATCGTGGTGCTAAGTGCTGCCATTCTGGCCATAATAAGCACACGCCAGCTGTCTTTTTTAGCGCATCTTGAAAATCTCGCTGGCGATATTCGAATTGCGGCCTTACAAGCCCCAATGCCGCAATCTCAAGATATTGTGATTGTAGCCATTACAGAAGATACGTTAAGTCAATTTCCTTATCGCTCACCAGTAGACCGTGCTTTTTTAGCCAATTTACTCACCACAATACAAGCTAAAGGTGCCAAAGCCATAGGGGTGGATATTTTATTTGATCAAAGCACTGAAGAGCATAAAGACGAATTGCTTAAAAATACTTTGCAAAACATGCAGGTGCCCACATTTGTAAGTTATACAACCAGAGATCACATTGTTAACATTGAACAACTTAATTACCTTAATTCATTTGTATTACCAAAACAAAGAGCTTCGGCTAATCTTGCAAGTGATCCATTTGACGGTAGCGTTCGTTGGATTTTCCCAGGTGAAAATGAACCCAACATGCCTATAGGATTTGCGCGTAAAGCAGCAGAAATATTTAACATACATACAACAAATAAAGCCATCGAAATTGCTTGGCGATCCAAGCCCAACGCAGATACCCCACCTTTTGCTATTTATCCGGCACATATTGCACACATGCTGCCTGACGAGTGGTTTAAAAATAAATTGGTGTTCGTTGGTGCTGTGTTATCCATTACTGATCGGCACCGCACCCCGTTGGCTGTCGTATATGATAACGACGATGCAATGATGCCCGGCATTCTCATTCAGGCGCACAGTGCGGCGCAATTCATTGAAAAACGCCAACCACAACGGTCCGGTTTATTGGTGGTTTGTAGCGTCACTTTATTGATGGCTTTGATAGGTACAGGTATTGGTTTAGTAAAAAAAGGCGTTATGTTTAATGTGTGTGCTGGCTTGTGCGTAGTCATCGTATTGTGGCTTGGTGCTATGTTTGGTTATATGTATGGGCTGCCTTTACTGCCTTTGATTTCCCCCACTCTTGCGCTTGCTTTGTCGTTATGGATGATGGATATTTTAATTGGTAGCGCAGAACGTAAACAACGTGAATTTGTACAAGGTGCGTTCTCTCGTTATGTTGCGCCTGCTGTGGTTGATCAATTGGTTGACAACCCTGATGCTTTGCGTATTCAAGGCGAACGCAAAGAATTAACTTTTTTATTTACCGATGTGGCTGGTTTTACCACCATGTCAGAACAATTAAGCTCTGAACAACTTTCAGACATACTGAATGCTTATTTAGATGGTGCTTGCAAAATTATTTTGCAGTATGAAGGTACGATTGATAAATTCATTGGTGATGCCATTATGGCCATATTTAACGCGCCAATTGCACAAGCAGACCACCACAGCCGCGCAATTCGTTGCGCTCTAGAATTAGACGCTTACGCAGAAGATTTTCGCCAAAAACAAAACCAAGCGGGTATACCGATGGGTATCACGCGTATTGGTTTGCATACCGGCTCAGCTGTTATTGGAAACTTTGGTTCACGTTCGCGAATGGACTTTACAGCACTGGGTGACACTGTAAATACAGCTGCACGTTGTGAAGGTGTTAATAAATATTTTGGCACACGCATATGTTGTACAGCAAGTGTGATTGAACATTGTTCAACGCTGAATTTTATGCCCATTGGTAACGTCGTATTAAAAGGCAGGCATAGGCCTGTTGGGCTGTATCACCCTGTCGATATTAGCAAGGCACAGTCTGACATATACCAGGCTTATGTAGCGGCTTACCAATTACTAGAAAAACAAGCACCAGATGCCACGCAGGCATTCACCATTTTGCATGAAAAGTACCCTGAGGACCCCTTAATTCAATTTCATTATGAACGCGTTGTACAAGGCATTACTAGCAATCTAGTGATTATGGAAGACAAATAAAAAAGTGATGTTATGAAAAATTTTATTGCATACCTCAATAATAAAAAAAACAATAATATAAATTGCTTAAAATATATTGGATTGTGCTGCTTTCCATTCACAGTTGTGGCGCAACAACCTACGCTAAGCCAGCAGCAATTGCAATTGCTAGAGCAGCAGATTAATACATCGCGTGAACGGATTAATGTACCTTTACCTAAAATACAAAATTTTGACTTTCGTATTCAAGCCCCTGAAAAATCGGCCTTACCCAAAGCCGTGGATGAAATTCAATTTGATGTTAAAGGATTTGAATTTGACGGCATGGCATATTACAAACCGGAAGAGGTTAACGATTTATTTGCACCGCTAATACAACAAAAAGTTGGGTTGGATGCTATTCGAAAAGTGGTAGACGCTTTAGAACAACGTTACCGAGAGCAAGGATTTTTTTTAACGCGGGTTTTTATTCCTCCACAACAGGTTAAGCACGGTATATTCAAAATCAAAGTACTTGAAGGCTATATACAAAATATTTTTGTAGAAGGGCCAGATGAAAAAATCAATGAAAGAATTCATCATTTAAGCGCTTTCTTAACCAGTAAACGTCCTTTAGATTTGACCAGTTTAGAACGTGTTTTATTGTTAATTAATGATTTGCCTGGGGTTAGTGGTTCTGGTGTTTTAAAGCAGGGCACTGAGTTAGGTACTTCCGATTTAATGCTGTCCACAGCCAGCTTGCCACAATTGCATACCATCAGCTTAAACAACTCAGGGTCAAATATCACAGGCCCAGTGTCATTAAATTACAATGGCACATTTGCCCAACCCTTCGGTGTGGATGGGGCTTTAAATTTTTCTTTAACTGGTACAGGGCAACGTTTAGAAGAAGTACAATCTGCACAAGTTCGTTATAGTCGTGCAATTGGCGACAGTGGTTTACAAGGTTTTTTTGGTGGGCTGGCTTCTCGGGCATTGCCAGACGGCACCAGTAAAGCCTTAGATCTTCGCAGTGACGCTTATTTCATTTCTCCACGTTTGCGCTACCCATTGCTGCGATCTCGCACACATTCTGTATATATTGACACAGGTTTAAATGTTAACCGCAATTTCACCAGTCTGGCTGGTACAGCATTAATTAATGACCGTAGTTCAGTGGTTGAATTAACCGCTAATTGGAGTGCAAATGGGTGGTTAAATGGTAATCAAAATTGGAGTTTAAGTTTATTTCGTGGAACAGGTTTGTTTTCACCGACCCCCAAGGGCAGCCCATTGGCCAGCACAGTTGGTTTTGAGCCGCAGTTCACCAAAATGACCAGCACTTTTCTACGCACACAAAAGCTACCTGATGCATTCAGTATGCAAATTTTTGCTGTTGGTCAATACACCCCAGATAAACTGGCCGCCAGCGAAACCATTGTTTTTGGTGGTCCTTTTATTGGTCGCGGTTTTGACCCTGCACGCATTGCGGGGGATAAAGGCATCGGTGCTTTAATTGAACTGCGCTATGACTCAAGCATCGAATTGTCACCAATCATAGGGCGTTTACAATTTTATGCGTCTTTGGATAAAGCCATAACATATACCAAAGCGGTTGCAGACTTTAATGGAAGTAATCCGCCACTTGTTTCGTTTGCTCGTCGCGATTTAAGCTCGGTTGGATTGGGCGTTCGCTTTGCTGTGCTTAAGGAACATTACTTAGACTTTCAAGTTGCGCGTGCTAATCGTAAAGACACATCACCTGATGCAAGGCACAATCCACGGTTATTAATGAACGCAGTCATGCGGTTTTAATAGTATGTGGGTTAGACGATCCATGTTATGTACCTTTGAGGTTGAAAAAACTTTCCAATCCTAGGCAATTATCTTCTTTTCCTGTTTTTGGGGTGCCTTGTTGGTGGTATGACAATCAAAATCTTCATTTTTACAACAATAAATTGGTTTTTAGGTCATCTAGGCAAGTAAAACCTAGTGAAAATAATCAACAGCCTGTTACTATCACTTTGGAAGTGGATCAGGCAGCCGCTGCAGTTTTTGCTGCAGAGGAAAGTCCGGACTCCAAAGGGCAGAGTGCTGGCTAACAGCCAGGCGCAGCAAGTCGAAAGACCCAAGGCGACGGAAAGTGCAACAGAAAACAAACCGCCAATGGCATTGTGTAAACAGTGCACAGGCAAGGGCGAACCGGTGGTGTAAGAGACCACCGCCGCAGCGGTGACGCAGCGGGCAAGGTAAACCCCACTCGGAGCAACACCAAATAGGCACATGTCTCGTGGAAGCAGTTTTGCGGAAATGATTAAAGGGGCCCCCTGGAGTGTGCGGGTAGGTGGCTAGAGCCAAAGGGTAACTTTTGGCCCAGAGGAATGGTTGCCACAGATTAAATCTGAACAGAATCCGGCTTATCGAGACACTTCCTTCTTCTAACATTCAATTTTTCTTTTATTTTTTAATCCCGCAGCTTAATGCTCTTTGCTTACTTGTGCTGCTCGGCATATTTTTGCTTAAAAATTTTACACATTCCCTTTTTGTTTAACAAAATGATTTTGTTAAATATTTTTTTGTTTGGGTTTGTTTTTCTACGCTAAGTCTTTCTTGGAAAAAGCTTATTTCTGGTTATTACCTTGACCTGGTGCTTTGCTTTGCGTAAAGTGTGGTTTAGTGGGAAAATTTGGTATTTTGTGGGAAAATATGGGGTAAATGACGTGATCTTTCAGGGTGCCAGCGCGTTGTCTATGGATGCTAAAGGGCGGATGAGTATCCCTCAAAAGCATCGTGATGTGCTTCTGGAAATTTGTCAGGGTCAGCTCACATTAACAAAGCATCCTGACGGTTGTTTGCAGATGCTTCCGCGGCAAGCTTGGGAACGTTTGCAGGCTGCTGTCACAGCGTTGCCCATGAATGGTGCAGCAGTTAAGCGTTTTTTTTTGGGTTCGGCGGCGGATGTTGAAATGGATGCTGCGGGTCGAATTTTAATTTCTCCTGAGTTGCGGGGGTATGCAAAGTTAACCCGTGAGGTTGTGTTGTTGGGGGTTGGCGGCCATTTTGAGGTATGGGACAGTTGTTTGTATGTCCAAGCAGAACAAAAAGCCATTGATGCGGGTATGTCTGAATTATTAAATGGGTTGTCTTTTTAACCGTGACAGCGTGTGTGCATATTCCAGTTTTATTGGACGAAGTTGTTGAGCACTTGGCTTTATGGCCAGATGGCGTCTATGTTGACTGCACTTTTGGACGCGGCGGGCATTCACGCGCTTTGCTGTCGGGGCTTGGTGGCGGCGCGCAACTATTTGCGCTTGATCGTGATCCGCAGGCTGTTTTGGCTATGTCCAGTATTCAGGATAAGCGTTTTAAAGGTTTACATGGTGCATTTGCTGAAGTTGATATTCTCTTGCAACAGCATCTTTTTAACCACGCAGTCGATGGGATTATGATGGATATTGGCGTTTCATCTCCTCAATTAGACGCACCAGAGCGGGGTTTTAGTTTTCGGTTTGATGGGCCCTTGGATATGCGTATGGACCCTGGTTGTGGCTTATCTGCCGCTGATTTTGTGAATAGCGCATCGGTGCGCGAATTGGCTGAGGTAATTAAAAATTATGGAGAAGAACGGTATGCTTTTCAGGTTGCAACAGCGATTGTTGCTAGTCGCCAAAAGGGGGCAATCCTTACCACAGGGCAGCTTGCCGACATCGTGGCTGCTGCGGTCAGGACGCGTCAGCCAGGGCAGAACCCAGCGACGCGTACCTTTCAAGCTTTACGGATTTATGTTAACCAGGAGCTTACGCAGCTCCAGCAAGGTTTAGACGCGGCTTTTTCTATTTTAAAACCTGGTGGTCGGTTGGTGGTGATTTCATTTCATTCGCTAGAAGATCGCATGGTTAAGCAGTTTATTGACAAACGCGCTAAGCCTGAAGCTTATCAAGATGTTAAGTTGCGGCGGCTGCCTGTACAGGCTCCTGTGCCCACAATGAGGAAAGTGGCTCGCATTCATCCCAGTGAACGTGAGTGCGAGCTAAATCCTCGTGCGCGATCTGCAACTTTACGAATTGCAGAAAAAATATAGCGTATAGGGGGGGGTTATGGGGCGTTTGAATGTATTGATGATGGTTTTGATTGTAATTTGTAGTTTATTGGTGGTGGCCATCCAGCACAAGGCCCGTGGATTATTTGTGGGGTTGGGGCGGGCGGCTCAAGTTGAACGTCAATTGGAAAATGATTGGTCGCAGCTGCAAGTAGAGCAAGTGGCGTTCAGTAAAGGCACCCGGGTTGAGGAAGTTGCTCGCACGCAATTGAAGTTGCGTATGCCGGTTGGTTTGCAAACCCGTTACGTTACTTTGCAGGGTTTGAATCAATTTCAATCTGCTGCGGAGGCTAGCCGATGACCCGCTCAATTCGGTTCTGTAGTTCGACAGAGCTATTGCGGCATGGCTTGCCTGTGTGGCGTTCTCGGCTTTTGTTGCTATTTATGTTTTTTGTTTTTGGCATATTGTTGGCAAGAGCGGCCTATTTGCAGGTGTTTAACGATGACTTCTTACAGGGTCAGGGTAGAATTCGAATGGAGCGCACGCTTACGCTTCCTGCTAATCGCGGTCGAATATTGGATCGCAATGGCGTGGTTGTTGCTTCAAGTTTGCCGGCTCGCTCAGTTTGGTATGACGCACGAGAGTTTAACCCTTCAGAGCCACAGTTAAAAAGTTTGGCTACCTTGTTAGGTTTTGAGGTAGAGACTTTGCGAGACAAAATTGCCAAGGAAAGCAAAACTTTTGTTTACTTAAAGCGACAGGTTCCAATGGCTGTGGCAGAGCAAATTCAAGCGTTGCGCATTCAAGGTTTGGGAAGTTTGCCTGAGTATCGTCGTCAATATCCAGAGGGTAGCGGCTTGGCTCACGTTGTTGGTTTTACCAATGTAGAGGATATTGGGCAAGAAGGGGTTGAGCTGACATACCAGCAGTATTTATCAGGCACTCCTGGCGAGCGCAATGTGGTGCGCGACCGATTGGGGCGAATTGTAGAAGATTTGAGAGAGATTAAGCCTCCGGTTAACGGCAAGGATTTAACGCTATCTATTGATTTAAAAATTCAATATTTTGCAAATTTGTATTTGCGAAATGCAGTAGAGGAGCATCGCGCAAAAGCCGGTGGAGTGGTTGTCATTGATACCAAAACAGGCGAAGTATTGGCTTTGTCAAATTTTCCAACCTACGATCCTAATGACCGTTCGTTGTTGACAGGGGCTCAGTTACGTAACCGTGTACTAACAGATACGTTTGAACCCGGCTCAACAATGAAGCCTTTTACAATTGCTTTGGGTATTGAAACGGGTTTATTTAAGCCGTCAACCGTAATTCAAACTGCTCCTGGGCGTTTAACCATTGGTTCTGCAACCATATCAGACGCGCATCCGCACGGAGCATTAACTTTGGAAGAGGTTTTGCAAAAGTCAAGTAATGTTGGTACTTCAAAAGTAGCGTTGCGTCTTGAACCAGAGCAAATGTGGGGTATGTTTATGGACGTGGGCTTCGGTCAGGCACCTAATTTAGGTTTTCCTGGTGCAGTTGCTGGCAGAGTGCGTCCTTGGAAGACTTGGAAGCCGATAGAACAAGCAACCATGTCTTATGGTCATGGTATGTCAGTGTCTTTGATTCAATTGGCCCGTGCTTATACAGTTTTTACTTCAAATGGCGCTGTTTTGCCTATTTCCTTTTTAAAAGTAGATCAGGCGCTGCAGCCAGTTCAAGTGTTTTCTCCTGAAACAGCTCAGGCTGTGCGCAAAATGCTGGAGATGGCCGCTGCCCCAGGAGGCACCGCGCCTAAATCTCAAGTAACAGGTTATCGGGTAGCAGGTAAAACAGGCACAGCTCATAAACAGGAAGGCGGGCGATATGTAAATAAATACATTTCGTCTTTTGTTGGGTTTGCGCCCGCTTCGAATCCACGTTTGCTGGTGGCGGTGATGATTGACGAGCCCAGCGCAGGCAAGCATTACGGCGGAGAGGTTGCAGCGCCTATTTTTGCCAATATTGTGCAGTCTTCTTTAAGGCATTTGCAAGTGCCCCCAGATGGTCCATTTAAACAGCTTGTTATGCTGCCAAATTTGGTTAAGGAGAGCATGTGATCAACTCTAGTACAGAGTTTGACAACATCGATCAGTTACTTGGGGCATTTTTGGACCAGGTCAGTTTGCCAGAGGGGTTTGCTTGTGTTGCTGATACCCGCCTAGCAAGGACAGGAGATGTTTTCTTTGCCTGGAAGGGCGCACGGTATGACTCTCGACTAGCTGTGCCTCAATTGGTTAGTTTGGGTTTGTCAGCGCTCTTTGTTGATGCTGAGGGTTTAACTCAGTCAATTCAGCAGCAGTTATCATTGTTAAGTTGTCCTGTTTTTATTGTTCATGGTTTGCGTCGTTATGCTGGTGAGTTGGCGCATCGCTTGCTTGCTAATCACCTGTTGTCGCTACCTTTAATAGCGGTGACAGGCACAAATGGTAAAACATCGGTAACGTGTTGGGTGGCTCAAACCTTAACGGCGTTGGGTTGCCGCTGTGCTGTGATTGGAACTTTAGGGGTTGGTTTTGTTGAGGGACATTTAAATTCAACTGGCTTAACCACTCCTGATGAGGTAGCACTGCAGACGGCGCTTTCGCAATTGGTGCGGCAAGGCGCTCAAGCAGTGGCATTAGAAGCTTCTTCAATTGGGCTGGAGCAGGGGCGTTTGCGGGGTTGTGAATTGGCTGTTGGCGCATTCACAAATTTTTCTCGTGATCACTTAGATTATCATGGCGATATGTCGGCATACCTACAGGCTAAATTAAATTTAGCGCAATGGTCGGGTTTGCGCGCTATGGTGGTTAATATGGATGATCCAGTTGCTTTAGAGTTTATAAAAACAGCTCAGCACTGTGGTATTACAGTTTTTCCCGTGGCCAGTTCGTTAAGTGCTATAGAGGCTTTAGAGGGGTTAACGGGTTTGGTTTTGAGTGGTCTGACAAAAGGCGATGGTACGTTTTTAGACGCTTGGTATCAAGGACAACATCTGCAAATTCGAGTGCCCGTGATTGGACGGTTTAATGTTGAAAATTTAGCCGTGGTGTTGGGTATTCTATTGGCTTTGGGCTATTCTTTTGAAAAAGCATTTGATAGTTTGAGGGTAATTAGCCCGCCTCCGGGGCGGATGTTTGTCTTGCAACTGCAGCACTTAGATCCGTTGGCGCCGATGGTGGTGGTTGATTATGCGCATACGCCAGATGCACTGGAAAAGGTTCTAAAAACGCTGCGTGTTATTGCACAAGAAAGACAAGGGCGCCTTTGGTGTGTGTTTGGCTGCGGCGGAGATCGCGATCCAGGTAAGCGTCCATTGATGGGGGCAATTGCTGTGCGCTGGGCAGATCGACTCGTGATAACCTCAGATAATCCTCGCGGCGAAGATCCGATGCAAATCGCACAAGCCATCCTCAATGGCTGCGCCAGTGTTGATGGCGCGACTCTATCAAATGTACATCTTGAAGTTGACCGTTTGCAAGCTATTAAGGTGGTTTTTGCTCAGGTATCAGTTCAGGATGTTGTGTTGTTGGCCGGAAAAGGCCACGAGCAGGGGCAGGAGTTTGCGCAATATACATTGGCCTTCAGTGACGAACAAAGTGTAATTGACATATTGACCCAAGAGCAAATATCAAAATGAGTACACCTTTAGGAAAACCGATCTTAAATTGGGATAGCGGTTTAGTTTTGGCCGCGTTAAAAGCAGCGGGTTTGTTGGTTAAAACACTGGGCGATAAGATTTTTTCTGTTCATTCTATTGTGACAGATAGTCGCGTAGCTGCTTGTGGCGATGTTTTTGTTGCTCTTCGGGGAGAGCGTTTTGATGCGCACCATTTTGTTTTGCAGGTGTTAAAGCAAGGCGTTTCAGCGGTGTTGGTTGAGCGTGCCCTGGAGTTGGACTGTACACAATGGGTGGTTACTGATACGCGAAAAGCTTTGGCTTGCTTGGCAGCCGCTTGGCGTGGGCGGTTTCAATTGCCTGTGTTGGCTGTGACAGGCAGTAATGGTAAGACAACCACAAAAGAAATGGTTGCCGCTATTTTGCGAGTTTATTATGGAGAGCATGCTGTTTTAGCGACGCGAGGAAATTTAAACAATGATATTGGTGTGCCACATACATTGTTTGAATTGAATTCGCAACATCGCGTTGCTGTGATTGAAATGGGTATGAACCGTCCTGGTGAGATTGCAAATTTGGCGGCAATAGTTCGACCAACAGTGGCGCTGGTTAATAATGCACAGCGTGAGCACCAGGCGTTTATGGAGACAGTGGCTGCGGTTGCTCAAGAAAATGGTACCGTGCTGTCCTTTTTGCCAGACAATGGTTGTGCGATATATCCGGCGGTGGATGAATATTCAAACCTATGGACTATTTTATCTGCAGGCCGGCAACGCATTTGCTTTGCTTTAAAGAATGAATTGATAAAATTTTCAGAAGAAATTCAGAGTTCTTCAACCGCAGTGTCAGCACAGATAAGCGCTGAGGGTATGTCCGTTGTTTTAGAAGGTCCTTGGGGTGTGCTTGCATTTAAAATGCAGTTGTTGGGCCAGCATAATGCTTTAAATGCTTTGTCAGCAGCATGTTGTGCTTGGGTAGTGGGGTGCGATGCTGGCAGTATTGCTAGCGCTTTGGCTGCGTTTGAGCCTGTTCAAGGGCGGATGCAAAGCGTAAAAAATTCTTTTGGTGGCGTTTTAATTGACGATACATACAATGCGAACCCCGATTCCGTAGAGGCTGCTATACGCACTTTGGCCTGTTTGCCTAAACCAACGTATTTGGTTTTAGGTGATATGGGTGAGGTGGGCGACCAGGGGGAGGAATTTCATAAGGATTTGGGATTTTATGCCAGAAATCAGGGGATAGATTGTGTTTTAACTTTGGGCGACTTGGCAAAACAAACCGCTTACACATTCGGTGCAGGGGCGGTGCATTTTGATCATGTTGAAGCGTTGTTGGACTATCTTGTGCCAACAATAATTGACAGGCCAAATTCAATTTTAATAAAAGGTTCACGGTTCATGAGAATGGAGCGGGTTGTGCAGGCGCTAGTAAAAGAGAGCCAAAACGATGGAGGTGTTCATGCTGCTTGAATTGGCCCGTTGGTTGGCGGAGGATATTCGTGGGTTTGCAGTGTTTAATTACTTGTCTTTACGCGCTGTTTTAGCTTGTGGAACGGCCTTATTGTTCGGTTTATTATTTGGTCCGGCAGTAATTCGTAAGCTGACTGAGTATAAAATTGGGCAGTCGGTACGTGACGATGGCCCGCAGACACATTTGGCTAAGGCGGGTACACCAACAATGGGTGGAGTGTTGGTATTGCTCTCGATCGGATTATCAACTTTATTGTGGGCAGATTTAAGCAATCGTTTTGTATGGGTGGTTTTGATTGTAACTATGGGGTATGGTTGGATTGGTTGGGTTGATGATTATCGCAAAGTGGCGCGTCGCAACCCTAAAGGATTGCCTGCAAAATGGAAATATTTTTGGCAGTCAGTGATTGGTTTGGCTGCGGCGTCTTATTTGGCTTTTGCAATAGCAGCTGGATCCAATGAAGTGGTTGGGGACGTTTTTGTAAAATGGGTGAGTAATAATTTTTCAATAGCATTGCCCGATCGGGCTGATTTAATCGTTCCCTTTTTTAAAACCATAAGTTATCCATTGGGTATTTTGGGCTTTATTGTTTTGAGTTATTTTGTGATTGTAGGCACAAGTAATGCTGTAAATTTAACCGATGGTTTAGATGGTTTGGCTATTATGCCAACGGTTTTGGTGGCTGTTGCTTTGGCTATTTTTGCCTATGTTGCTGGTAATGCGGTGTATTCAAAATATCTATTGTTACCCTTTGTGCCGGGTGCCGGCGAATTAACTGTTTTCTTGGCGGCTATGGTGGGCGCTGGTTTGGCTTTTCTTTGGTTTAATGCGTATCCCGCTCAGGTTTTCATGGGTGATGTGGGTGCTTTAGCTCTTGGCGGTGCACTGGGTGCGGTTGCTGTGATTGTCCGTCAGGAAATTGTTTTGTTTATTATGGGCGGGGTATTTGTTGCAGAAACATTATCAGTCATGATTCAAGTGCTGTATTTTAAGTACAGTGGCGGTAAGCGAATATTTCGAATGGCGCCGTTGCACCACCACTATGAGCTATCCGGTTGGAAAGAAACACAAGTGGTGGTTCGATTTTGGATTATTACAATGATGTTGGTGTTGGTTGGTCTTTCAACTTTGAAATTGCGTTAAAGTGTGCAAAATTTCTGTAAATTGGTGCGAACGTGATTTCTTTTTTACAAAAGCAAGTTGTTTTGGTGTTGGGTTTAGGGCAGTCGGGTTTGGCCATGGTCCGTTTTTGTGTGGCTCATGGCGCTGAAGTTGCTGTGTTTGATACTCGGCCACTGGCTCCAGGGTTGGAGCAGTTACCCGGTATTGGCAAACACATTACCTACTTAACTTGTTTACCTGACGATGTATTGCGCTATGACCAGGTATTGGTGAGTCCAGGGCTCAGCCCAAATCAGTGGCCTTTGGTGGCAGTAGAGGCGCAATTACAGGCTTGTGGGCGTCGTTTTTTGTCTGAAATAGAAGTATTTGCCCTAGCGTTAAATGATTTAAGAAAGCATCTGGGATATTGTCCAAAAATTGTGGGTGTGACTGGCACAAATGGTAAAACCACCACCACCCGTTTGGTGCATATGTTATGTGAGCGAGCGGGTTGTAGTGTTTTGATTGCAGGTAATATTAGCCCAGCGGCTTTGGATGCTTTGCAGGATGCAATTCAGATGGATACTTTGCCGAATATTTGGGTGCTTGAGCTTTCTAGCTTTCAGTTGCAGCATACATACAGTTTGCAATGTGATGTTGCTGCAGTCTTGAATTTAACAGAAGATCATTTGGATTGGCATGGTGATATGAAAGCGTATGCTGCCGCTAAAGAACGTATCTTTTTTGCTCAGACACATCGGGTTTTGAATCGTGATGACCCTTGGTGTGTTGCGATGGTTGGTCAAAACCATGCTGTTACTTTTGGACAAGATACTCCACAACAGGCTAATTCGTATGGTCTTTCAAGGGAAAATGGTTTGGTTTGGTTGGTTTATGCGCAGCCTGAAGAGCAGGAGGTTGGTTGTCAGCAAAAAAAACAGGCACAGCCAGTTCAAATAAAAAGGTTGATACCAATGGACGCCTTGCAGATCAAAGGGCTACATAATGCAATTAACGCTTTAGCAGCATTAGCCCTGTGCCGCGCTTTGGGTTTGTCCTTAGCTGATTTACTGCATGGGTTAAGGCAGTATCGGGGAGAGCCCCATCGCCTTGAATATGTTACAACGGTTTCAGGTGTTGATTACATTGACGACAGTAAAGGTACGAATGTTGGTGCTACGGTTGCAGCTCTTAACGGTTTGGGTCAAACAGCTGTTCTAATTGCAGGTGGGCAAGGCAAAGGACAATCGTTTTTGCCATTGGCGCAGGCGGTTGCTTGCCATGCGCGCGCTGTCATCTTAATTGGACAAGACTCAGCTGAAATAGCTCTGGCTTTGGCTTTTACTGGTGTGGATTTACATCATTGTGATTCTTTACAAAATGCGGTTGCCAAGGCAGCGTCTATAGCGCAGGCGGGGGACGCGGTGTTGTTGTCACCGGCTTGCGCAAGTTTGGACATGTTTCAAAGTTATGTGGAGCGTGCAGAAGTGTTTATTCAAACAGTGCGTGAAATTGCTGCGCAGGCAGGACATTTATGTTAAATCCTTTCAAATCTTTTTTGCGCCGCAGCAATCGTATAACATTGCCACAAGGTGCGGCTTTATCAGCTCGGTATGCTGGTCTTGGCGGTGCTTCAGCAACCAAGGTGCGCTATCCAAATTGGTCAGAATTTGATCAGCCATTGATGGGAGTTGCTTTGGTGTTGTTGTTGCTGGGGATGGTTATGGTGTATTCAGCTTCGGTGGCTTTGCCTGATTCGCCTAAGTATGTTAATTACCAGTCCACTCATTTTTTGCTGCGGCACGTAATGTCTTTATGCATTGGGGCGGTAGCAGCTGTTATGGTATTTCAAATTCCTTTGCAAATTTGGCAGCGTTTGGCGCCTTTATTGTTTGTTTGTACGTTGATTTTATTAATTTTGGTGTTGATTCCTGGGGTGGGTAAAGGGGTGAACGGTGCGCGGCGTTGGTTGCCCTTGTATTTCATGAACTTGCAACCTTCGGAGTTGATGAAAGTAGCTGCATTACTGTATGCGGCTGATTTTACTGTGCGAAAGCAAGATTATATGCAGAGTGTTGCCAAAGGTTTGCTGCCTATGGGTTTGGCTATGAGTTTCGTAGGTGTTTTATTGCTATTAGAGCCAGATATGGGTGCCTTTATGGTGATTGTTGCGATCGCGTTTGGCATTCTTTTTTTGGGGGGTGTGAATGCTCGAATATTTTTTGGTATTTGTGCGATTATGTTATTTGCATTTGTAACCCTGATTGCCAGTAGCGATTATCGCCGCGAACGTTTTTTTGCATACTTAAATCCTTGGGATGAAAAAAATGCTTTAGGTAAAGCATACCAACTGTCACATTCTTTGATTGCATTTGGTCGTGGTGAATTAACGGGGGTTAGTTTAGGCGCGAGCGTTGAAAAATTACATTATTTGCCGGAAGCCCATACTGATTTTTTGTTGGCTGTCATCGGTGAGGAACTTGGTTTTATTGGTGTTGCTTTTGTTATTTGTGCGTTCGCCTTTGTGGTGTATCGGGCGTTTTTGATTGGTGCTCAGGCTATTGCTTTGGATCGGGTGTTCGCTGGTTTGGTGGCCAAAGGTGTGGGTATATGGTTAGGTGTGCAGGTTTTTATAAATATGGGTGTTAATCTTGGACTGTTACCTACCAAGGGTTTAACTTTGCCTTTAATGAGCTATGGCGGCTCAGGAATTTTAGTTAATTGTATAGCTTTGGCTATTTTGTTGCGTGTTGATTTTGAATCTCGTCAGATGATGCGAGGAGTCTCTTTGCGGAGGCGGTCATGAGCCAACTTAGCCGCAAAGCTTTGATTATGGCTGGTGGCACAGGGGGGCATATCTTCCCTGGTTTGGCTGTGGCTAAGTTGCTGCAGCAACGCGGTTGGGATGTGCAGTGGTTGGGTAACCCTCATGCAATGGAGGGGCGTTTGGTGCAAGAGCATGCTTTAATTATCAATCCACTTGTGTTTTCAGGTTTGCGCGGCAAAGGTATTGTGAGTTTGTTATTAGCCCCTTGGCGTTTATTGCGCGCTTTTTGGCACGCTTGGTGTGTTCTTCAGCGTTTTCGGCCTTCGGTTGTTTTAGGTATGGGGGGGTATGTTGCTTTCCCTGGCGGGGTAATGGCCTGTTTACTGGGTATTCCACTGGTAGTGCATGAGCAAAATTCTGTGGCAGGGTTGACTAATCGTATTTTAGCAAAGTTGGCCAATCGTGTTTTGGTCGCATTTCCAAAGGCTTTGCCAAATGCCTATTGGGTGGGCAACCCTATTCGGGAAGAGTTACTTAATTTGCCTGCTCCAGAGACCCGTTATGTCAATCAACCGCAGTCAAAATCATTAAAATTGTTGGTTGTGGGTGGTAGTTTAGGGGCTGCTGCGTTAAATGAAAGGGTGCCAGCAGCGTTGGCTTTGCTGAAACACAGGTGCACAGGTGGTTTGGCTTGGGAGGTGACTCATCAAGCAGGGCAAGCTCATCTTGAACAATTACAGCAACAGTATTTGCAAGCTGATGTCTCGGCAACGTGTGTGCCTTTCATACAAAATATGTCGCAGGCCTTGAGTCATGCTGATGTGGTGGTTTGTCGGGCTGGTGCAATGACAGTGGCTGAAGTGGCGGCGGTGGGTGTTGCAGCATTATTTGTTCCATATCCACACGCAGTAGATGACCATCAAACTAGCAATGCACTTTTTTTGGTTGATCAACAAGCCGCTTGGTTATGTCCACAGCATGAATTAACTGCGCAGTACCTTGCCGATTGGCTAGAGCAGCGTAGCCAGGATCCAGAGGGCTTAATGCGTGTGGCTTGTGCGGCAAAACAGGCCGCTAAACCAGAAGCTACTCGTGATGTTGTCATGCATTTAGAGGCGATTGTCAGATCATGAAGAATAAATTTAGAAAAATACACTTTATTGGCATTGGCGGTTCTGGTATGAGCGGTATTGCTGAGGTTTTAAAAAATTTGGGATATCAAATTAGCGGTTCTGACTTACTTGATTCAGCGGTCACTCAGCGTTTGTGTGCTATGGACATTAAAGTGATGATTGGTCACGCGGCTGAAAATATACAACATGCTGACGTTGTGGTTATTTCTAGCGCGGTGAGTGCGCATAATCCTGAGGTTGTGGCTGCTCGCGACCGTCGTATTCCTGTGGTGCCTAGGGCTGTTATGTTGGCTGAATTAATGCGTTTAAAAAAAGGCATTGCTATCGCGGGTACGCATGGAAAAACCACCACAACCAGTTTGGTGGCTAGTATTTTGGCGCAGGGGTGTTTGGATCCTACATTTGTGATTGGCGGGCGGTTGAACTCTGCGGGTGCAAATGCAAAATTAGGAACAGGTGAGTACATAGTGGTAGAGGCAGACGAGTCTGACGCTTCTTTTTTGAATTTAATGCCAATTTTTGCGGTAATCACCAATATTGACGCTGACCATATGGATACTTATGGCCATGATTTTACTCGTTTAAAACAAGCGTTTATTGAATTTACCCAGCGTTTGCCCTTTTATGGTGAAGCGGTTTTGTGTGTAGATGATCCGCATGTGCGCGAAATTATTCCTTTTGTGTCTAAGCCGATAGTCACTTATGGGTTGTCGCAAGGGGCTGAGGTGCGAGCTGTAGATGTTATTGCAGATGGTTTACAAATGCGTTTTCGTGTGATTCGAGATGGCGCAACAGATCTACAAGTGAGTTTAAATTTGCCTGGGGTGCATAATGTTCTAAATGCTTTAGCGGCGATTGCCGTAGCAACGGCATTGAATGTGTCAGATTCAGACATTTGCGCGGCATTAGAACAGTTCAATGGGGTAGCGCGGCGTTTTTCTCAGTGGGGTGAGGTTTCCTTGCTAGGTCAGGGAAGTTTTACGCTGATTGATGATTATGGCCATCATCCGATTGAGATGGCTGCGACATTAGCAGCTGCTCGGGGTGCTTTTCCTGGGCGGCGCTTGGTGTTGGCATTTCAGCCGCATCGTTATACACGAACGCGCGATTGCTTTGAAGATTTTGCTAAAGTGTTATCTACTGCTGATGTGTTGATTTTATCGGAGGTGTATGCCGCAGGTGAGATGCCTATTGTAGCGGCAGATGGCCGAGCTCTTGCCCGAACTGTGCGTGTTTTGGGTAAAGTGGAGCCAATTTTTGTCCAAGACCTTGATGAAATGTTTGAAATATTGTTGCAAACAGCACAAAGCGGCGATGTTGTAATTACTATGGGGGCTGGGTCAATTGGTGGTTTACCGAAACGCTTAAAACAAGTGGGAGAATTGACGTGAGTTCGATGAATATATTGCAACAAGTAAAATCTATGGCGCCAGCAGATTTAGGGCGTGTTTTGGTTGTATATGGTGGGTTGTCCGCTGAGCGAGAGGTGTCTTTAAAATCGGGTTCGATGGTTTTGTCAGCTTTGCACAGTAGGGGGGTTGATGCTCATGGATTTGATCCGGCTGTCACGTCACTAAAGCAGTTGTTGGATGGGGATTATGATCGAGCATTTATTGCTTTGCATGGCCGATTTGGCGAAGATGGAACAATACAGGGTTTATTGGAGTATTTGCGACTTCCATATACAGGTAGCGGGGTTTTGTCTTCTGCTGTAGCTATGGATAAATCCTTAACCAAGCGCATTTGGCAGCAACAGGGCTTGACAACTCCTGATTTCATTGAATTAACAGAGGACTTTTGTGCGCAAACCGTAGTTTCTCGCTTGGGATTGCCTTTGATTACAAAGCCAGCACAGGAAGGTTCTACTCTAGGGCTCACCAAGGTGACTTCGGTTGAACAACTGAGGCCGGCTTTTGCTCAGGCTTATGCTTATGACTGTCAGGTTTTGGCTGAGGCTTTTATAGCTGGCGCTGAGGTGACTGTGCCAGTTCTGGGTGAGGGCTTGCAGGCATTTGCTTTGCCGCCAGTTCAAATCTCTGCTCCAGGTGGAAATTATGACTATCATAATAAATACTTGTGTGATCAAACACAGTATTTTTGCCCTTCGGGTTTTTCTGATGCCTTGAATGAAGATCTTAAAGCATTGGCTCTTAAAGCTTACTTGGCTTTAGGGTGTAGTGGTTGGGGGCGTGCAGATATTATGCTGGATGCACAGCAGCGCCCTTGGTTGTTAGAAATGAATACCAGTCCGGGAATGACGGACCATTCTTTGGTGCCGATGAGCGCTCGGGTTGCTGGTATGGATTACGCAACGCTGGTGATATATTTGTTGTCCCAAGCATCTTTGAAAAGCAATATTCGGGGTCAAAAGGAACTCTAAATGTTAGGTAGCCTATGGCACGACATTCGTTTGATGAATGCGCTTTCGGTGATATGTTCTACTGTGGCCTTGGTTTTATTTTCCTTGGCCACTTTGGTGTGGCTAACCCATAGACCTGTATTTGTATTCAAGCATATTGAGTTGGAAGGGCAGTTCGAGCATATTAATCGGGCCGCTATTCGTGAGCATGCATTGCCTGTGTTGCAGGGTAACTTTTTTACAATGAATTTGGCAAAAGCCCGCCAAGCCTTTGAAAATGTACCTTGGGTGCGAAAGGCTACTGTGCGTCGGATGTGGCCCAATCGTTTGCGGGTTTCTTTAGTAGAGCACGAGGTTTTAGGATATTGGGGGGAAAATCGCTTGGTTAGCCGTTTGGGCGAGGTGTTTTCAGCCAATGTGGCAGAAGCGGAGAGCCAGTCTATTGGAAAGTTGCCAATCTTGCATGGGCCTAAGGGCAGTCAAAGTCAAGTGGTTGAGCGTTATTTTTTATTAAACGACCAGCTGAGCCAGTTAAATCTTCAGGTGCTTGAGTTGCGATTGTCCGATCGTTTTGCTTGGACAGCGGTTTTAGACAATGGTTTGCGGGTAGAGTTTGGTGTTGATCGGTCAGAGAGGCCGATGCAGGAACAGTTGGCGTTATTTTTAAAGAGCTATCCGGTTGTGATGGCACAAATGATGAAAAAATTGGCGGTATTTGATTTGCGGTATCCGTCCGGGTTTGCGTTGGCTGCTAATAGCCGATAAATGAGTGAGCACAGCATGAGCAAGGAACAAAAAGATCTAATAGTGGGCTTGGATGTAGGCACTTCGAAAGTGGTTGCTATGGTGGCTGAGTTATTATCAGATGGCCGATACGAAATTATTGGTATGGGACAGCATGAATCACATGGCTTGAAAAAGGGCGTGGTGATTAATATAGAATCCACAGTGGCCTCTATTCAGCGCGCTTTGGCAGAGGCTGAGATGATGGCAAATTGTAAAATTCGCACCGTTTTTACAGGGATAGCAGGAAGCCATATTCATAGTTTTAATTCCTCTGGCATGGTGGCGATTAAGGATCGAGAGGTGTCCCAAGCAGATGTAGTACGGGTAATAGAAACAGCCAAGGCTGTAAACATTCCTACGGATCAGCAAATTTTACATGTGTTGCCACAGGAGTTTATTGTTGACGGCCAAGAGGATGTGCGTGAGCCCTTGGGCATGAGTGGGGTGCGTCTTGAAGTGAAGGTTCATATTGTAACAGGAGCTGTTTCCGCAGCTCAGAATATTATCAAGTGTGTTCGTCGTTGTGGTTTAGAGGTTCAAGATTTAGTGTTGCAACCTTTGGCTAGTAGTACTGCTGTGCTTACAGAAGATGAAAAAGAGCTTGGCGTGGCCATGGTAGATATTGGGGGTGGTACTACCGATATTGCAATATTTACAGGTGGTGCAATTCGCCATACTGCTGTAGTGCCAATAGCGGGTGATCAAATTACCAATGACATTGCTATGGCATTGCGGACCCCCACCGTTGAAGCTGAAGAGTTAAAAGTTGCATATGGTGTGGCAAAACAGGTATTGGTTGATTTGCACGAACAGGTTGAGGTGCCTGGTATTGGTGAGCGAGGTCCGCGAATTATTTCGCGTCAGGCATTGGCTGGTGTTATAGAGCCAAGGGTTGAGGAGTTATTTGGTATGGTTCGTCAAAAAATTCGGGAATCAGGTTATGAAGAGTTATTGTCTTCTGGCGTGGTGTTGACAGGTGGAACCAGCTTAATGCCTGGTATTGCTGAATTGGGAGAAGATATATTTCATAAACCAGTGCGCATTGGGCTCCCGGACTATAACCGTAGTTTGTCTGAGGTGGTGCGTAGCCCAAGGTTTTCTACCGTGCTTGGGTTGTTAAATGAGGCGCAGGTGCAATCCATGCGTGGACGTCGAGTTGCTTTGCAAACAGGTGGTTTTAGCCAGACTTTGCAGCGCATGAAAGATTGGTTTTTGGGTAATTTTTAAAGCGTTTTGTCTTTAATCTTAGTCACAGTACAATGATGCAATGTTAGGAGGCTGAATATGTCATCGTTTGAAATTTTAGAAACTGAAACTCGCGGTACAATCATTAAAGTAATTGGTGTGGGTGGCGCTGGTGGTAATGCGGTGTCGCACATGATTAATCAAGGGGTTAATGGTGTTGAGTTTATTTGTGCGAATACAGATGCGCAAGCGCTGTCTCGCACTTCTGCGCCAACTTTAATTCAACTGGGTAAAACTGGGTTGGGTGCTGGCGCTAAACCCGAAGCCGGTCGCCAGGCGGCAGAGGACGACCGTGACCGTATTCGCGATGCGTTGCGAGGCGCTCATATGGTGTTTATAACTGCTGGAATGGGCGGTGGTACCGGTACTGGTGCGGCCCCGGTGGTTGCGGAGGTGGCCCAGGAACTTGGCATTTTAACTGTGGCGGTGGTTACAAAACCTTTTGATTTTGAAGGTTCTCGTCGTAAGCGTATGGCTGAAGAAGGGTTAGAGCAGTTGGCTGGCAAAGTAAACTCTTTAATTGTTGTGCTCAATGAGAAACTGATGGATGTGGTGGGTGAAGACGCTACACAAGACGAATGTTTCCATGCGGCGGATGATGTTTTACATAATGCTTGTGCAGGAATAGCAGAAATAATTAATATAGAGGGTGACGTTAACGTTGACTTCGAAGATGTTAAGACCATTATGTCTGAACAAGGTAAGGCAATGATGGGTACTGCAATAGCCAGTGGTGAAGATCGCGCTCGCGTAGCTGCAGAAAAAGCCATTGCATCGCCCTTGCTCGACGGTGTTGATCTGTCTGGCGCTAAAGGTTTGTTGGTGAATATTACTGCATCTAAGAGCTTGAAGATGCGTGAAACCAAAGAGGTCATGACAATTATTAAAGCGTATGCCTCTGAAGATGCCACCGTGATTTTTGGAACGGCCGCCAATGAAAGTATGGGTGACGATTTACGTGTGACCGTTGTGGCCACAGGTTTGGGCCGGCGCAATATCAAGCCGCAATTGGTGAAAACACCATATGCTGCGCGCGCAACAGGCACAGATGGCCCGTATGCTCCAATGGGGGTAGACTTTGATGAGCCTGCGGTTTGGCGCAATCCTAGGAGTGCAGCAGCCAATCAAGTTGCCGCACTAGAAGAAAGTGGCATGGATCGTTACGATATTCCAGCATTTTTACGTCGTCAAGCAGACTGAGCTTTTAGTTTGCCAGCTTTTTTAGAACGCGGGTTAATTTGCTCGCTTTTTTTGGAGTTTTTTCATGACCATTAAGATTGGTGATCGTTTGCCAGAAGGTACTTTGTTCGAGTTCGTTGAAGTAGAGACGGCGGGATGCAGTATTGGACCCAATAATTTTTCTGTTGTTGATCTTGCCAAGGGAAAGACAATTGCCATTTTGGGATTGCCAGGCGCTTACACTCCAACTTGTTCAGCTAAGCATTTGCCTGGATTTATTGAACAGTTTGAAGCTTTTAAAGCCAAGGGCGTGGATGAAATTTGGTGTCTGTCAGTCAACGACCCGTTTGTAATGGGTGTGTGGGGGCGCGATCAAAAAGCAACTGGCAAAGTGCGCATGATGGCTGATGGATCTTGTGATTACACAGCAAAATTGGGTTTAACTTTTGATCTGGCAGGCCATGGTTTAGGCATGCGTTCACAGCGCTATTCTATGTTGGTTAAAGATGGTATTGTGGAGCGGTTTAATTTGGACGATGCTGGGAAATTTGTTGTTAGCGATGCTGACACATTGCTGAAGCAATTGGGTTAAGGTGTTTGCCCAACTATGAAAGCTTGTTGTCAGTTTTAAGCAGACTTTTTTGGTTGGGTTTTGTTATGAAACAACGCACAATTAAACAAACCCTAAACGCTGTAGGAATTGGTTTGCATTCGGGCAAACGGGTTCGGTTGTGCATACAGCCTGCCCCAGTTGGCTCTGGTATTGTGTTTAGACGGGTGGATATGAACCCGCCTGTGGAATTTCCTGTCAATGCCACGGCTATCGGGGACACCCGAATGGCTTCGACCATGGAAAAAAATGGCGTAAAAGTTTCAACAATTGAGCATTTAATGTCAGCCCTTTACGGCTTAGGCATTGATAATCTTTATGTGAATTTAGACTCGGAAGAAGTGCCCATTATGGACGGGAGCGCTGCTGCTTTCATCTATTTGTTACAGCAAGCTGGCTTGGTCGAGCAGCCAGCATTAAAGAAGTTTATCCGCGTTAAAAAAAAGGTTGAAATTCTTGAAGGTTCTGGTCGATCCTTAAAGTGGGCCCGACTACAACCATACGAGGGGTTCAAGCTGCGTTTTGAAATTGATTTCGGTCATCCTGCAATAGATAAAACAGGTCAACTGTTAGAAATTGATTTTAGCAAACATTCTTATATTCGAGATATTGCGCGTGCCCGTACTTTTGGCTTTATGCAAGATGTGGAGGCGTTGCGAAATATTGGCCTGGCAAGAGGCGGTAATTTAGACAATGCGATTGTCATGGATGAATATCGCATTTTAAACCCTGATGGCCTGCGTTACGATGACGAATTTGTTAAGCACAAAATTTTGGATGCAATTGGCGATCTTTATGTGATTGGTTATCCAATTGTTGGTGCTTATTCAGCATTTCGTTCCGGTCATGGCCTGAACAACGAATTGATTCGTTTGTTAATCGCTGATCAAGCCAATTACGAGATCATAAGCTATCAGAGTGTGCAAGAAACGCCGCAGGTGTTTCGCACAGATTGGGCTTGGGCTTAGTTTTGGTCTAACGGCATTGCTGAGTTTTATGGGGTTAGTTTGTCTTAGGTTTAGCTGGTAAATTCCAGTCATTGCGCTGACATAAAGAAGCGGTTGCAGACTGTAATTCAGGGTGATGTAACTCCTGGCTTAATTTTAAGAACGCCTTTTTTGCCGCAACAGAAAACCGACCTTGTTTCGTGTGGCTTTTGCGGCTTAAAGGCTCAGGGTAACTGCGCAGTTTTAAATCAATGCCGTATAAACCCCAGCCACGCTCATTGAGTCGACTGAGCAAGCTTGGTAATTGCTGGCGTGCTCTGGCCAAAATGGCAGGGTGATCAACGAATAGTTTGAGACGTTTTTCACGCAGCACACCAACATGCATCTTCAGTGGGCTGCCAGAGCTCCAAGCGTTGATATCGTTTTGCAACTTTTTTAATTGTTCAACTTGCTCAAACAATTGGCCAGCGCTTGTACTGTTTCGTTTTAGCCAGTCGTTGGCTAAAAGACAAGACAACTTTGGGGTCATAGTAGTAGCGCAGAGGTTAAAAAACCACAGTTTAGTCTAAATTTGGTGTGTGCAGAAACTTAGCATTCAACTGTTACACCATAAATTTATAGCTTGATATGCAATTGTGTTTTGCGTTAGGGAGTTAAAGTATGTGGTCTAGTGGCTGGCCGTGTTACACTTTAATAATTAAAACGATTGCAGAGCCTCAGTGTGGGTGTGGCCAAATAGCTATATGATCAGCAATTTATTGACAAAAATTTTTGGAAGTCGCAATGACCGTTTGCTTAAGCAATACCGTGAGATTGTGGCTAAAATTAATGCCTTCGAATCGTCAATTGTTGGTTTGTCCGACCAAGAGTTAGCGGAGAAGACTCAGGTGTTTCGTCAGCGTTATGCCTCTGGTGAAACATTAGATCAAATTTTGCCTGAAGCTTTTGCGGTGGTGCGAGAGGCTGGCAGACGCGTACACGGCATGCGCCATTTTGATGTGCAGTTGATTGGTGGTATAGCCCTGCATCAGGGGAAAATAGCTGAAATGCGCACGGGCGAGGGTAAAACCTTAATGGCTACTTTGCCAGCATACTTGAATGCAATTTCTGGAAAAGGCGTTCATATTGTCACAGTCAATGATTATTTGGCGCAGCGTGATGCTGCTTGGATGGGGCGAATATACGCGTTTTTGGGGTTAACCGTTGGCATCAATTTGTCGCGAATGTCCCATCAGGAAAAGCAAAGCGCATATGCAGCAGATATTACTTATGGTACCAATAATGAGTTTGGTTTTGATTATTTGCGCGATAACATGGTGCATCTTGTCGGTGATCGGGTGCAGCGTGGCTTGAATTTTGCTGTTGTGGACGAAGTCGATTCCATATTAATTGACGAAGCGCGTACACCTTTGATTATTTCTGGTCCTGCAGATGACCATACAGATCTGTACCGTAAAATTAATGTTGTACCATCTTATTTGCAGCGTATGCTGCAGGAACCTAAGTCCAACGAACCAGAGCCAGAAGGTGATTTTTACGTTGATGAAAAATCTCACCAAATTCATCTGTCAGAGGTGGGTCATGAAAAGGCAGAACAAGTTCTTGTTGATTTGGGTATTTTGCCAGAGGGTGCTTCACTTTATGAGGCAGCCAACATTACTTTATTGCACCATTTGTTAGCGGCTTTGCGGGCTCATTTTTTGTATCACAAGGATCAGCAATATGTTGTTCAAAATGGCGAAGTAATTATTGTGGATGAGTTTACTGGTCGCTTGATGCCAGGTCGTCGTTGGAGTGATGGTCTGCATCAAGCGGTTGAAGCTAAGGAAGGTGTTGCTGTACAACTGGAAAATCAAACTTTGGCATCAATTACATTCCAAAATTATTTTCGGATGTACTCCAAGCTAAGCGGAATGACTGGAACGGCAGATACAGAGGCTTATGAATTCCAGGAAATTTATGGTTTGGAAACGGTTATTATTCCAACCAATAAGCCAGCAATTCGCCAAGACGCGCAAGACAAAATCTATAAATCTGCTAAAGAAAAATTCAACGCCATCATAGATGACATTAAGGATTGCTACCAGCGCGGTCAACCTGTGTTGGTTGGTACCACATCAATTGAAGCTTCTGAGCTGTTGTCTAGTTTGTTACAAAAAGAGGGCCTACCGCACGAGGTGCTGAATGCTAAACAGCATGCCCGTGAGGCAGATATTGTGGCACAGGCTGGTCGTTCGGGAGCAATTACGATTGCCACGAATATGGCGGGGCGTGGCACAGATATTGTTCTGGGTGGCAACATTGAAAAAATGGTATTAGCCATTGAGCAAGATCAGTCACTTGCTTTGGCCGATAAGCCCGCTAAAATTGAAGCGTTGCGGACACAGTGGGTGCAATGGAATCGCCAGGTCATTGAATCTGGGGGGCTACATATTATCGGCAGTGAACGTCACGAATCACGGCGTATTGATAATCAATTGCGTGGTCGCGCAGGCCGACAGGGTGATCCAGGTTCTTCCCGTTTTTATTTGTCAATGGAAGACTCGCTGTTGCGTATTTTTGCGGGCGATCGGGTGCGTGCCATTATGGAACGTCTGAAGTTGCCCGAAGGTGAGGCTATAGAAGCAGGTATGGTTACGCGCTCCATAGAATCTGCGCAGCGCAAGGTTGAGGGTAGAAACTTTGACATGCGCAAGCAGCTGCTAGAATATGATGATGTTGCCAACGAACAGCGGCGTATTATTTACCAGCAGCGCAATGAAGTGCTGGAGGCAGAAGATTTAACCGGTTTGGTAAGCAGTTTGCGGCAGGGTGTTTTTAATGACCTGTTACGAGATTGTATTCCTCGGGCTTCAGTGGAGGAACAATGGAATGTTGAGCGTTTACAGCAAGAGTTAAAAATCCAGTGGCTATTGGATTTTCCTGTGCAAGCCATTTTAGCCGCCGAGCCTCAGTTAAATGATGAGCAGTTGCTTGAGCGCTTACAAACCTTGGCGCAGCAGGTTTATCAGCAAAAACGGGATTTGGTTGGGGCGGATGCTTTTATGGCGTTTGAGCGTTCGGCGTTATTGCAATCCATCGACACCCATTGGCGTGAACACTTGGCGTCGTTGGACTACTTGCGACAAGGTATCCATTTGCGAGGGTATGCACAAAAAAATCCCAAGCAAGAATATAAACGTGAAGCGTTTGAGTTATTTAACCATTTATTGTTGGCAGTTAGAAACGATAGTTTGCGTCTAGTCATGACTGTGCAGATTGCTACGTCTGAGCAGGGGAGTGCTGCTAAACAGGTATTTGATCAATCTGCTTTGCTGGATGAACAGCCCAAGACTTATCAATATCCTGATGTTGATGTTGGTTCGGTGGGCCAAAAGGTGCCAAGCGTAACTGTTTTTAAGGCGCACAAGCATATTCAGGCGGTTGAGTCAGGCACCGATTGGCCTAAGGTGGGTCGTAATGATCTTTGTCCTTGTGGTTCGGGTAAAAAGTACAAACACTGTCATGGCAGTTTGGCTTGATTGTTTAATGTTTATAAAGTGCTTCATTTAGTTTGAGGCGTGGGGTTTTTATGGCTGTTAATTTACATGCGCCATCTGTGGAAAGTTTACATCCCGTCTTGGGTGTTCGGCTTGGTTTTGCGGAAGCAAATATTCGTAAACCCAATCGAAAAGACGTTTTGCTGATTGTTTTGGATTCGGGTAGCGCAGTTTCGGGCGTATTTACTCAAAATCGTTTTTGTGCTGCGCCCGTCCAGTTATGCAGAGCACATTTGCAATCGGGTTCAGAAATCCGTGCTTTGCTGGTTAATACGGGTTGTGCAAACGCGGGTACAGGAGAGGCAGGTTTGTTAGATGCAAAGGCAACTTGTGCAACTTTAGCTCAGGAGTTAGGTGTTGCAATTGAGCAAGTCCTTGTTTTTTCCACAGGTGTTATTTTAGAGCGTCTGCCAGTCGATCGTTTGCTAGAAGGTGTAAAAAAGGCCAGTTCACAGCTTGGGCGCGCTAATTGGTTAGATGCTGCTCATGCTATTATGACCACAGACACTCAACCCAAAGCAGCTTCTCGGCAAATAGATGTGGGCGGTTTTATAGTTCACCTGACTGGCATCTCTAAGGGTGCGGGCATGATTTGTCCAAATATGGCTACTATGCTTGGTTATATAGCTACGGATGCTGCTGTTTCCAAGCCTTTACTGGATGTGTGGACCAAGCGTTTGGCAGATAAAACTTTTAACCGCATTAGTGTTGATGGCGATACATCAACCAATGACAGTTTTATTGTTATTGCCACAGGGCGTGCTGCTCACGCTGTAATTGATAGTGATGAGCATCCTTTGGCAGCACAGGTTTACAGTGCTTTGGAGGGTTTGGCTATTGAGTTGGCCCAGGCTATTGTTCGTGACGGTGAGGGCGCGAGCAAATTCATTACAATTCAGGTTGAGCAAGCCGCTTGCTCAGAAGAGGCTTTATCAGTTGCTCATGCAATTGCACACTCTCCTTTGGTGAAAACGGCATTTTATGCATCTGATCCCAATTTAGGGCGTATTTTGGCTGCTATTGGTTATGCTGGTATTTCTGACCTAAGTATTGCGGATGTTAATCTATATTTGAATGATGTGTGGGTGGCTAAGTGTGGTGGTCGAAACCCAGATTATTTAGAAGCAGATGGGCAGCGTGTTATGGCACAACAAGAGATCACGGTTCGAGTTACACTTGGGCGTGGATCGGTTTCTGAAACTGTTTGGACTTGCGATTTTTCACACGACTATGTCTCAATTAATGCGAACTATCGGAGTTAAAGGTGCTGCAGGGGGTGCTGCGTACATTGATGTTGCAGTGGCTGTTTTGCAGCGTCCTGATGGACAAGTTCTTTGGTGTCAGCGGCCTCCTGGAAAGCCGTATGCGGGCTATTGGGAGTTTCCTGGCGGAAAAGTTGAGCCTGGCGAATCTGTTTGGCAGGCTTTGGTGCGAGAGATTCAAGAAGAGTTGGGTTTGGTTATTCGAGAGGGTGGTTTTTGGTTTTTAATTGAGCACGATTATCCGCACGCAAAGGTGCGCCTACATTTATACCGCGTGTGGGAATTCGATGGAGAGCCTCAGGCGCGTGAGGGACAAGCTTTTTGTTGGGATACCTTGGATCCACAATATCGTCAACGGGTCACGCCTATTTTGCCCGCAACAGAACCCATTTTGTCGCGTTTGGCTTTGCCTTCTTGGTACATTTTATCAGCGGTTGATCAAGTTGGGTTGGTTTCTTTTTGCACTCAAATAGAGCGATTTTACCTTCGGTACGGTTCTTTTTTGCTGCAATTTCGAGAGTTTAATTTGTCAGCTAGGGAGCAAGTTGGAGCTTTTGAGGTGCTGCGGCAGTTTTGTTTTGTTCGTAATATTCTCTTAGTGGTTCATGCCGCTTGTGAACACGTATTGAGGTTTGTTTTTGATAAAGGTGTGCAGCGGCAGTTTGGTATTCATTGGCCACAACGGCTTTTGTCTTCTAATGATGAGTGCTTGGACGTTAAAAGTTGGGCGTTGGCTACTGCTTCGGCGCATGATATTTCAGCGTTAGATCGGGCATTTGATCGAGGCGCTCATGCTGCAGTGATTGGTTCCGTGCATGTTACTAAGAGCCATCCTGAACGACTCAGTTCCTTAGGTTGGCAAGGGTTTTCAAACATTGCAATACAGGCGCACCTGCCCGTTTACGCAATTGGTGGGATGAGCGTTTCAGATTTATTAGCTGGGCGTCGCGCTGGTGCTCATGGCTTGGCATTTCGCAGCGCGGTTTTGGTTTAAAAACGGCATAATTTTAGTTCAAAGTTTAAATTATCCGTGGTTTGAGGATTTTTGGTTTCTTTAAATTGCCCTTGTTGATTAAAACGAATCCAGATCATGTGTTTATTTCCACTAAGCTCGGGAAACACCTCTAAATTTTGCTGTAAGTAGATTCTAGCCAACTGAAATGTTTTCCCGCTGAGGTTTTGCGTGAAACTACCTGCTTTTGCTTCATGGGTTTGGGTTTCTCCGCTTTGGCGCAAAATGTTTAGTAAAGAATTGATGGCGGTAGCTAGTGGCCGTAAAGGTTCAGCCCATGCGTTTAGTGATTGTCTGCGTTTTTCGGTGGGCTGCTGTTGCCAAGCGTGATAGGTTGGCAAATCAAAAGCGCATACGCCGCCGCTGATTGTATTGCGATTTTGAATTAAACGTAGCCATTCGTTATCGCGTAAATCTTGGCCTAAACGGCCCTCTAGAGTCCCCAGTTGTTGAGCTGCCTGCGTTAGTTTTTGTAGTAAATCATTTGCGGTGGTATTGTTGTTTTGATTTTCTGTGCTAGGTAAACACAAATTGTTAAGGAGTTGTTTTTGTCTTTCTAGCTCCTGTAGTACTTCACTTTTAAGGTCGGCTCGGCTGCCATTTTCAATAATTTCAAATAAATTAAGAATGGCATTGTGATGGGCGAACGGATGACTTTCAGTAATGTGATGGTCAAGTTTAGCAAACATATTTTCTAGCCGCAGAAATGACCTGATTCGTTCGGTTAGAGGAAATTCGTATTCAATTAAGCCCATGGTATTGATAGTTGCACCTTTACTTATAATCATACGATTGTTGCGCACACCAGCTTATTTTGTAAATCAGTTTTTATATTTTGTCATCGCCGCATTGATAAATTCATGGTGCAATTGATCAATTTGCTGGTGTAAATGCTGCAGGCTTTCGTTGTTTTGCAAAATATAATTGGCAATTTTTAATCGCTGTTTGCGTGAGGCTTGCGATCGTAAGATTTTTAAAATCTCTATTTTGTGTAACTGACTACGCTGCGCAACCCTTTGAATTTGTAGAGTTTCTGGGCAGTCAACAACGACGATAGCATGCATGAATTGTTGCCACCAGGGTTTTTCGGTTAATAGGGGTACAACTAGAATATTGTAGCTCCCTGTGTTGCTGCTAAGTGAGTTGATCGCTTTTTCTTTAATCAGTGGGTGTAGAATGTCTTCCAGTGTTTGTCTTGCGCTGTCATTGTTAAAAACGAGTTCTCGCATATAAGCTCGATTTAATCCTCCTTCATTATTTAACGCAATTTTGCCAAAGCATTGTTCGATTGCGTTTATAGCAATTCCTTGGGGGGCAGTTAGTTCATGGGTGATAAGATCGGTGTCAATTACATGAGCTCCTAGCGCTTTAAACCGATTGCTGGCCGCACTTTTACCGCTACCTATTCCACCTGTTAGACCTACAGTAAAATGGTTGGTAATGTTAACCATTGTTGCCCTAGTAGATTAAGGTTGGTGATTTGCAGCAACCCACCGAGAACCAGCCAAGGCCCAAATGGAATGGGTTGGTTGCGGTGATGTCGTTTAAAGATAATTAAGATGATTCCAATTAAAGACCCACCGATTGATGAGGCCAAAACAATTGGGAGTAGGGATTGCCATCCTAGCCAAGCGCCCATTGCTGCCAGTAGTTTGAAATCACCGAAGCCCATGCCTTCTTTTCCTGTTAATTGTAAAAAAAGTTGGTAAACTAGCCATAAACTAACGTATCCTGCCATTGCTCCCCAGAGGGCATTGTGAAGCGATATAGCGCCAGAAATGCCGTTGTAGAGTAGTCCAAGCCACATCAGTGGTAAGGTAATATCATCAGGCAAGAGCATGGTGTCAAGATCGATGAGTGCTAAGCAGATTAAACCGCTTGCCAGTAGCCACAGGGCAAGACAGTGCATGTTAGGGGGGTTAAGTTTTGCTATTAACACAAAAATACAGCCTGTGGTAAATTCAACGATTGGGTAGCGCCAACTGATTTTTTCTTTGCAATAGAAACATTTTGCAATCAGAGTAACAAAACTAATTAAAGGGATTAATTGCCACCATTTGAGGATTTTTTTGCAATGAGGGCATCTTGAGCGACCGTGCGTGAAGCGAGCTGGACGGGTGGTTGGAAGACCTAATTCGCTGGGTGATTTATCTAAGTATTCAGCAACATCTTGATCCCATTGGTATTTTAAGAGATCAGGCATGCGCAAAGATACAACATTTACAAAAGACCCAATAAAAGCCCCTGAAATAAACGCAATGGCCCACCAAAATGAGCTAGAAATATCCAGTTCAAGCATTTTATTTAATTTGATTTATGATGTGGGCGATTAGAAAACCACACCGTTTGTTTAGGATGACCATGCTTGATAGCCCAAGATAAATTAATAACTAATATGATGTGGTTAAGCGATGAGAGTCGCATCCCTCTTTATGGGTGTTTGAATGCGACGCAATCGTGCTGTTTTTACGTTCTTGTCTGCTGCCTGTACAATTTCAATAACCAAATTGTTTACTTTGATGCTGGTTCCTACTTCAGGAATATCTTGTAGGCGTTCTAAGACAAGGCCATTGAGTGTTTTGGGGCCTTCTAATGGTAAGTTAAGATTAAACGCCCGATTTAGCTTTCTTAATGTTACGCTACCGTCCACAATAATGTTTAACTCTTGTGTGTGATTGGGCCCCTCCTCCATGCCTAGGGTTTCCGCATGGGGGGCATGGGTGGTAAACTCTCCAATTAATTGTTCCAAAATATCTTCAGGGGTGATTAAGCCTTTAACTTCACCGTATTCATTGACAACCAAACCAAGGCGTTCGCGGTTTTCTTGAAAATAATTCAGTTGAAGCAAGGCTGATGTGCCGCTAGGAATAAAATAAGCAGGGGACATTTGTTTTTTTAGATGCGCAAGGTCAAAGTGATTGTCGATGAGTAAGCTCAGTGCGTTGCGAATGTGTAGTATGCCTTTGACGTCGGTCCAGTCGCCATCAATAACTGGGAGTTTATTGTGGTGTGCAGTGGCAATCTGATGTCTTAGATGATCAAGCGCCTGACATTGGTTTAGGTGTTCAAGGCGAGACCTTGGAGTCATCATATCATCAACGGTGAGTTCTTCAAGTTCAATTAAATTTAATAAAATAGATTTGGGTTTGGGTGGCAAAAAATGCCCAGATTCAAGCACCATGGAGCGTAGTTCTTCAAGGTTTAAGGCGTGTTGTTGGTTATTTGTGTTTGACAACCCCATTAACTGGGTGAAGCGCGAAACAAAAGAATTAATTAACCAAACTGCAGGCGCAAAGAGTTTGATAAAAGGCAGTAGTAAAAAACTGGCTGGTAGGGCAATTTTCTCGGGGTGTGCTGCACCAATAATTTTTGGAGTGATTTCTGCAAAAATAATAATTGCAAACGCCACCAGTGCTGTAGCGATGCCGAGAGCTAACTCTTCGTTGCCATACCATTGTATGGTGACAGAGGTAACGATTGCAGTGATAGCAGTATTTAATAAATTATTGCCAAGTAGCAGGGTTGAAAGTAAGGTGTCTGTTTTGCTGAGCAGTTTTCTGGTCAGTTGTGCGGAGCGCAGACCTTGTTGGGCTCTAGACTGCAATTTATACCGATTGATCGCCATCATGCTGGTTTCCGAGATAGAAAAAAAAGCGGAAAGGGCGAGCAAAGCAATCAACAAAACAATTTGTAACCAAAAAGGAATATCTTGCACGAATGTGGATTAGCGCTAAGCGCTATTAAATAATTTTCTTTTCTAAGAATATCATCGCTGGGGCGGGTTGTGCATATTTGATATAAAACTGTTGTAAGGATGCGGTTTTATTGTCCAGATTTTGCTTGCAAGGCTCTATTTGGAATGGGGCGTTTGCCAATTTCTATTTCTATAAGTAGAGGTTTGCCTTCGCGCAAAATTAATAATTTGCAAATGGATTTGGGTTGAAGTTGCGCAATAAAGTTCAGCATCGTGATGGTGTCATGAATTTTTTTTTGATCTACTTCTAAAATAATATCACCGGTTTTTAATCCCGCTTTATTGGCTGGACCGTCTTTCATAATATTGGTGATCAGTGCGCCTTGAAGGTTGGGCAGTTTGAATGCTTCGGCCAATTCAGGTGTGATATCTTGGGGTTCTATTCCAATGTAGCCACGGGTGACGCTGCCAAATTGAATAATCGCCTCCATGACTGGTTTTGCTGTGTTGGCTGGGATGGCAAAGCCAATGCCTTGAGATCCTCCCGAGCGTGAATAGATGGCCGTGTTAATTCCTAATAATTGACCTTGGGTGTCAACTAGGGCGCCACCTGAATTTCCTGGGTTGATAGCGGCATCTGTTTGAATAAAGTTTTCAAAGGTGTTGATACCTAAGTGGTTGCGTCCTAAGGCACTTATAATGCCCATGGTTAAAGTTTGCCCGACCCCAAAAGGGTTGCCAATAGCAAGCACCACGTCCCCAACGCGCGCATTTTGATTGTCCCCAAAAACAATCGAAGGCAAATTTTCTAAATTGATTTTAAGTACTGCCAAATCAGTTTCTGGGTCGCTGCCTACCAAAGTGGCAATCGTTTTTCGGCCATCTGCTAGTGCAACTTCAAGTGCGTCAGCGGTTTCTACAACGTGGTGATTGGTTAGAATATAGCCATCGGGGTTTATAATTACACCGGAACCAAGGCTTGCGTTTGGGTGTAGTGGTGAGAAAGGCCCATCGTTTTCACCGAAAAATTTACGGAACTCTGGGTCGTTGAACAGTGGGTGATCAGGTGGTAGATTGGTTTTTTGGGCTGTGAAAATATTTACCACGGCAGGCATGGCCCGTTGTCCGGCTAGGTGAAAGCCCTGGCTTAGAGCAGTGTTGACAGAAAATAGTGATTGAGAGGTTTGTTCGGATAAAATTCGCAGTACATTCCAGTTGGGTTTGAATGTTGTTAAGACCAATACAACAGCTGCTGCTAGGGTGACAAACTGTGCGAACAATAGCCAAATTTTTTTATAAATGGAAGTCATTTAGATGCCTAACACAAAACAGGTTGGTTGCTGGCAGCTCGAAAAAACCATCAACGAAATTCTTCAAGTAAACAAAATAACTGATTATTGCCCAAATGGTTTGCAGGTGGAAGGTCGCCATGGCATCAGGCGGCTGGTGACTGGAGTCACTGCCTCGCAGGCTTTTTTAGAGCAGGCCGTGGCTTTGGGGGCCGACGCAGTGTTGGTGCATCATGGTTTATTTTGGAAGAGTGACCCACCGGTATTGTTGGGTTTTCGCAAAAAACGATTGGCAACAGTTTTGGCTAATCATTTGAATGTTTTTGCATACCATTTGCCGTTGGATGTGCATCCAAAGTTTGGTAACAATGTTCAGTTAGGTTTAGCATTGGGATGGCATTTGGAGCGCACCATTGGTGAAAAAGATTTAGTGTGTATAGGGCGGGTTTCTGATGAGTTGACGGTGGCGCAGTGGATGCAGCGCATTGAGCTACTTTTTGGTCGATCTGTGCAGTGCATTGGAGATGCTCAGAGGCTTGTGCGTACTGTTGCTTGGTGCACCGGTGCTGCTGCTTCGTTCGTTGAGTTGGTTGCTGCTACTGGTGCGGATATATATTTAACTGGGGAGTTGTCTGAACCGGCTGTGCATGTGGCCCTTGAGACCGGTGTTACTTTGCTTGGCGCGGGCCATCATGCCACAGAGCGGGGAGGTGTCCAGGCCTTGGGCCGTCATCTATCTGAGGTTTTTGGTATTGAAGTTATTTTCGTTGATGTGCCCGTGCCTGTTTAATTTTCAAAAGCCAAAAAAGTGAGTAAATTAAAATAAACATGTTTATTTTAATCCGCACGTTTCGCACGGCTGCGCAATCGGTTAAAATAGGTGGTTATTTGTGTGGATTGCTGCATTTTTTTGGTGGCAGGGTCCGTACTGTTTTTTTGAACAATGAGGTTGCTGATGAGTAATACACCTAAAGATAGCGGTCGCCGTACGTGGATGATTGCCTGTGGAGCTATGGGTGCTGTGGGTGGTGCGGCCACTGCGGTGCCTTTTTTAAGTACCTTTGCGCCGTCGGAGCGTGCAAAAGCAGCGGGTGCTCCGGTTGAGGTTGAGCTCGGTGATCTACAGCTTGGTGAAATGCGTACGGTAGAATGGCGAGGTAAGCCGGTATGGATTGTTCGTCGCAATCAGGACATGATCGCCAGCTTAAATCAAACGGAAGATAAAGTTGCAGACCCAAAATCTGAGCGTAATCCTGAGGAGCTTACTCCTGCGTATGCTCGCAACCAAGCACGCTCAATTAAGCCTGAATATTTGGTTGCAGTGGGTATTTGTTCGCATCTGGGGTGTTCTCCGTCAGCACGTTTTGCGCAGGGCGCTCAGCCCAGTCTTCCAGACGACTGGGCGGGTGGGTTTTTATGCCCTTGTCATGGCTCCACTTTTGATATGGCAGGGCGAGTGTTTAAAAACAAACCGGCACCAGATAACTTAGAGGTGCCTCCTCATATGTATCTTTCTGACACTCGCATTCTTGTGGGTGTGGATGAATCTAACGCTTAAGTAATTATTATCCGGGAGCAAGCACTGATGGCTGCGGAAAAGCAAGTAGAAACTAAAGGTTTGTTGGGTTGGATTGATCAGCGTTTTCCTCTGACCTCAACAATCAAGGCGCATTTAACGGAGTATTATGCTCCGAAGAATTTTAATTTTTGGTACTTTTTTGGTTCGCTGGCCCTATTGGTTTTAGTGATTCAAATTGTTACAGGTATCTTTTTGGTTATGCACTATAAGCCAGACGCTGAGCGTGCTTTTCAGTCGGTAGAGTACATCATGCGCGATGTGCCTTGGGGTTGGTTGATTCGTTATATGCATTCAACTGGTGCCTCAATGTTTTTTGTGGTGGTTTATTTGCACATGACACGTGGTTTATTGTATGGGTCCTATCGAAAGCCGCGTGAATTGGTTTGGATTTTTGGTGTTGCCATTTTCCTGTGTTTAATGGCTGAAGCTTTTATGGGCTATTTATTGCCTTGGGGGCAAATGTCTTACTGGGGTGCGCAGGTTATTGTTAATTTATTTTCGGCCATTCCTCTGGTTGGCCCAGATTTGGCGATCATGATTCGCGGTGATTATGTGGTTTCTGATGCAACTTTAAATCGTTTCTTTTCTTTCCACGTAATTGCAGTGCCTTTTGTGTTGGTGGGTCTAGTGGTTGCGCATATTGTAGCTTTACACGAGGTAGGTTCTAATAACCCCGATGGTATTGAAATTAAAGAGAAAAAAGACTCAAAAGGCATTCCTCTAGATGGCATCCCCTTTCATCCCTACTACACTGTTCACGATATCATGGGGGTGGGTGTATTTTTAATGGTGTTCACAGCAATTGTATTTTTTGCTCCAGAAATGGGCGGTTACTTCCTTGAATACAATAATTTTATTCCTGCTGACCCTTTGAAAACGCCGTCACATATTGCACCTGTTTGGTACTTTACGCCGTTTTATTCTATTTTGCGTGCAAACACAATTAACTTCTTTTGGGTGGATGCAAAAATATGGGGTGTGATTTTTATGGGGCTGGCTGTTGTTATTTTATTTTTCTTGCCGTGGCTTGATAAAAGTCAGGTTAAGTCAATTCGTTACCGTCCGGCTCTACATAAGTGGATCTATGCAACGTTTGGTATAGCCTTTGTAATTTTGGGTTACTTGGGTACACAGCCACCATCGCCGATTGGTGAGTTGGTTTCACAGGTGTGTACTTTGATTTACTTTGCATTCTTTTTGGCTATGCCAGTGTGGTCTCGTGCGGGGCAGTTTAAGCCCGTGCCTGATCGCGTTGTATTTACACCTCATTGATGGATCAGAGATATTTCAATGAAAAAAATTCTCGCAATTTTACTGTTTCTTCCTTCTTTGGTATTTGCTTCAGAGGCGGTTTTTCCGCTTGAGCGGGCTCCGGATCGTTCGGGTGATTTAGCTGCATTACAAAATGGAGCCAAATTATTTGTTAATTATTGTTTAAACTGTCATGGTGCAGCATTAATGCGTTATAACCGCATGAATGATATTGGGTTGACGGACGAGCAAATCAAGCAAAATTTAATGTTTAGTGCTGACAAAGTTGGCGATTTAATGAAAACTACAATGTTGGCTAAAGATGCAAAGGAATGGTTTGGTGGTGTGCCACCAGATTTATCTGTTATTGTGCGTGCAAAATCTTCCGGTGAAGGAAGCGGAGCAGATTATCTTTATACTTATTTGCGTACTTACTACCGCGATGAAACCCGATCTACAGGCTGGAATAATTTAGTTTATCCAAATGTGGGTATGCCTCATGTGCTGTGGGAGTTACAAGGTCAGCGAGCGGCTAAATTTGTTGAGATTAAGGACCCTCATGATCCGAGTAAAGTGCTGCATCAATTTGATAAATTTGAGCAAATAACCCCAGGTTTGATGAAGCCCGCTGAATTCGATGCTGCTGTTGCAGATTTGGTTGGGTTTATGCAGTACATGAGCGAACCGGTTAAGGACACCCGAGTACGATTGGGGGTGGTTGTTTTATTGTTTTTGGCGGTGTTTACATTCGCAGCTTGGCGTTTGAATGCGGCTTATTGGAAAGACATTAAGTAATTTGAAAATTTTTTCCTTCGGCTGAGGTTTTTTTGCCTCAGCTTTTTTCATTTAAGGGTTTAATCATATTATGATGGTTCTCTATTCGGGTACAGTGTGCCCGTTTTCTCAGCGATGCCGGTTTGTTTTATTTGAAAAAGGCATGGATTTCGAGATTAAAGATGTTGATTTATTTAATAAGCCTGAAGATGTCAACACAATGAATCCGTATGGTCAAGTGCCTATTTTGGTGGAGAGAGATCTTGTCCTATATGAATCCAATATTATCAATGAATACATTGATGAGCGTTTTCCGCATCCTCAACTGATGCCGCCTGATCCGGTTATGCGTGGTAGGGCCCGTCTTTTCTTGTTTAATTTTGAGCGTGAGTTGTTTGTTCATGTCAATACCCTTGAAAAAGCCGCAAACCCAAAAGCGATGGATAAGGCTCGGCAGGCAATTCGGGAGCAGTTGACACAAATCTCTCCTATTTTCACTAAAAATAAATTTATGTTGGGTGAGGAATTTTCGATGTTGGATGTGGCTTTGGCGCCTTTGTTATGGCGTTTACAATTTTATGAAATTGAATTGCCAAAATCAGCTGCACCAGTTATGAAATACGCAGAGCGAATTTTTCAAAAGCCTGCTTTTATTGAAGCATTGACGCCTTCTGAAAAAGTTATGCGTCGTTGATCGAGGTCGATGTGACAGAAGTTTCAACAAAACCTTATATTATCCGTGCAATTTATGAATGGTGTATTGATTGTGGGTACACGCCTTATATTGCTGTTGCGGTTGATGATTGCACCCAAGTGCCCCGTGAATTTGTTAAAAATGGTGAAATTGTTTTAAATGTTTCGCCTACGGCTACAAATCGGCTAGATTTAGGAAATGAGCGGATTGATTTTCAGGCTCGATTTGGTGGTCGTGCCCGAGACTTGAGTATTCCGGTTGATAATGTGACCGCTATTTATTCTCGGGAAACAGGCCATGGCATGGCTTTTGATTTGCCTGTATCTCTTGCGCCGACATCTGCTGCCGAACAAGAAAATACGAATGCTTCTTCGAAAGCCTTTAAGGTTAAAGATCAAAATGATGCTTCATTCGAAAGTGCTATTTCAAAGTTGGATGCAGACAGTACGTCTTTGGTTACAGATCGTGATTTGTCAGAAACAGGCTCTTCTAAATCGGATATAAGTGGTGCGAAAGATAAAAAATCATTAAAGCGTAGCAAAAATCATTTAATTAGGGTAAAATAGTAAGTATGCCGCCTTAGCTCAGTTGGTAGAGCAACTGATTTGTAATCAGTAGGTCGTCAGTTCGAATCCGACAGGCGGCACCAGCATTCTTGAGGAAATCGGACATTTTAAGTAGTCCGACATTCCGGTAAAATTTTTAGTGTCCGTCAGATTAAGTCTAAGCTACTACAGATCTCCCGAAACAGCACTTCACCCGACAAGTGTACCGGTTTAGCTTGTGCGATACGTGAGTGTAAAAAGGCCTTGAAAGGGTCGAGTAATGAGCGGCCTTTTTTACGAGCAGAGTAAGTTGGGGTGTCAATTTTTGCACG
>JAXISZ010000013.1:0-56629 GCA_034680345.1 Burkholderiaceae bacterium | reverse complement strand
CCCACACTTATCGGCTGTTAATTGTTAAAGAGCTTTACACCACTCACTTTTGAGTGACTACCTGCTTTTTTGCTACGTTCTTTTATTTCGCAGCAGCAGAGAAACGAGATTATGCACACCTTTTTTTAACCTGTCAAACACGCCCCCTCGCACTCACCCTAAAATCACTATTTTTTTACTCAAAAAACCCGCTAAAAAAATATAAAGCTATGATTTTATATAAATAAAATTGCTTTTATTAAATTCAAATAATTTTTACAAAAAATTGGTTTTTAACGGCGGTTTTTTAATTTCATGCGCAAAAAAATCTAATTACCAACAAAGAAAAGCTTTAAATTGCCACTAACAACCACGAAATAATGGCTTACGTTTCTCTATAAAAGCCTGCATTCCCTCTTTTTGATCCTCCATTGCAAATGCGCTATGAAAAAGTCTACGTTCAAAGATTAAACCCTCATTTAGCGAAGTTTCATAGGCACGATTTATCGATTCTTTGATCATTAATAAAGCTGGCAATGAATATTGCGCTATTTGTTTGGCTATTTCGAATGCTTCCTCTAAGTACTTATCATCTGGAAAAACCCTAGAAACTAGCCCTATTCTTTCTGCTTCCTCTGCAGAAAATAAACGTCCTGTTAGGCAGAAATCCATTGCCTTGGCCTTACCCACCGCCCGAGGCAAACGCTGAGTGCCCCCAGCCCCAGGAAGAATGCCTAACTTAACTTCAGGCTGACCAAATTTAGCAGTTTCAGAGGCAACCACAATATCGCACATCATTACTAGCTCACACCCACCACCTAAAGCAAAACCGCTGACGGCTGCAATGATTGGCTTTCGAATAGCTTTTATGATGTCCCAATTACGACTAATTAAGTTACTTTTAAAAACCTCTGCAAAACTACAACTGGCCATTGCTGTTATATCTGCCCCAGCAGCAAATGCCTTCTCCCCACCCATCAAAAGGACAACAGAAACCTGCTCATTTGCATCAAATTCAACCAAAGCCTGCCCCAACTCATCAATCATCTGATCATTCAATGCATTTAAAACAGCCGGACGATTAAGTGTTACAAAACCAACACGATTTTTAATTTCCACCAAAATGGTTTGATAGCTCATTTTCTCCCCTTGTAGTTAAGTCTATAAATTAATTTAAGTAAATATAATTTCTTGCTTTGTTTTTCGGACGCCCAAGCAAGCAAGGATGCCGCAAATTTTGCGCTAATAAAAGCACTTTTAACAGAAGCGACCTTTTTTCAATCTTGTATTTACCAAACTATGAATTGGCCTCACAATAAGATTAGGAAAAAGTAATCATCAAAAAATCTATGGTTATAACAAAAGACTACCTATGAACACCTCCATAATAAATACGCTGCCAACAGTAATTATGGGCGCCAACAGCGCCATAGCAAAAGCCTTAATTACAAATTTGACCCAACAAAATCGTCGATGTGCAGCGATTGTTCGCAATCACGAAAAAGCCCTGACTAATTTTAGCGAAAATAATTTAGTAAAAATTTATCAAGCTGATGCACTTAATAGCCAAGAAGTTAAAAATGTTTTTTTAAAAATTTCTGAAGAACTTGGCACACCAAATGCGTTTGTTCATTGCGTTGGTTCAATCGTGCTTAGCCCTCTTCACCAAACAAACGATGAACTGTGGCATCAAACACTCTCATTAAATTTGACTTCAGCCATGATTGGACTCCGTGAATTCATCAATAACGCTAGAAATCACCATTCTGTTTGGCACGCGGTTTTGATTTCTAGTTGTGCAGCAGCTCTAGGCCTTGCAAACCACGAGGCAATCTCCGCAGCAAAAGGCGGTCTAGAGGCAATGGCCCGATCTACTGCCGCAACTTACGCAGCCGATGGCCTAAGAATAAATGTTGTAGCCCCAGGGTTAACCGAAACTGAAATGGCCAAACCATTTTTGCGATCTGACGCTTTAAAACAAGCATCTGCAAAACAATACCCTCTCACAGGAATTAATAATGCTAAAGATGTAGCAGACGCAATTGCTTGGCTACTTAAACCCGAATCTTTAAGAATTACTGGGGCAATCCTTCCTGTTGACGGTGGTTTTGCTAAGATTCGTCCTTTTATTAAATAAATTTTTGAGGTCAGCAAAATGGCTTTTTCACCCATCGACCTCTTTCCCGCTTCCATCACAGCTGCTTTAGAACATTTAAATATTTTTAACCCAGACCAATACGCGAAAACCAGAAACTTCCTGAATGGAACCGTCTCAAGACTAAGTCCTTATATTACACATGGCTTGGTCGACATTCCTTTTTGTGTCTCACATTTGTTAAAAAAACATTATCTTTCAAGTGAAGAAAAAATTATTTATGAATTCGCATGGCGAGAGTATTATCACCATGTTTGGTCTCACTTAAACTGTAACATCCTGCAGAATATTCGCGAACCAATATGGAGCGGTCAATACCAAGATCAATTACCACAAGATATTGTTAACGGATCAACAGGCATTCCCGCAATAGATCAAAGTGTTGCCCTTTTATACGAGCAAGGCTACCTCCACAACCACACCCGCATGTGGCTAGCCTCTTATATTGTTCACCTCAGAAAAGTTGATTGGAAAGTGGGCGCCCTTTGGATGTACAAACATTTGCTAGATGGCGACTTAGCCTCAAATTACCTGTCTTGGCAATGGGTTGCAGGCACTTTTTCTGTAAAACCCTATTTATTTAACGCTGAAAATGTACTGCGCTATGCTCCCATGTGGGATTGCACTGGTACAATTATCGACCAATCGTACTCAGATTTAGAAAAACAAGCACGTTGCCAACCTGACTGCGGAGCAGAACCTGGTGCCTATCCAAGCTTAAGACAACCCGACGTTTTTGATTACCCCCCCAAAGAATTATTGCATCAAAATTTCACTCTAATTTATGACATATCGGAAATTATCTCTCTCAAAAAATGTCGATTGATGCACCCTTGGGATTTAGGAAAAAACCATCAAAATCTTGAGGAGCCTTGTATTGGTATTTTAGAAATTCAGTTTCACAAACAATTTCCATGGTCTATGAAACGCTGGGCTTTTGTTTTAAATCGTCTTAAAGAAATTACAAATTTTATTTGGATTGTTGATAGCTCACAAACCGAAAAATATTCTATAAAATCAAATACTTTAAAAGCAGAAGTTTCAATTTTAAATACTTTAAACCCTGGCTATTGTGATTGGATAAAAATACACAACCCCACTGTAGTTCAAATTAATAGACTTTTTTCTAACCCAAATGTACTCAAAACCAGTTTTAGTAAATTTTATTCTTCTGTAAATAAAGATTCGATTTTAACTAAGTCAAAAATGTAAAACAGCCTTTAAGGGACAATATTTTGAACGCAAAAATTGTTTATAGGATAAAACCCGAACCACTTTCTCATCAATTTAAAATCAAGCTTAGCTTTCAACCCACGCAACAAAATACTTTTGAATTACTAAGCCTACCAAGCTGGATTCCTGGCAGCTATATGATTAGAGAATTTGCTCGCAATATTATTGCCATATCCGCAAAACAGGATAAAACCGCACTCAATTTGGAGAAAATAAATAAAAACACATGGCGTTTATACCCAATAAAACAATCAGTTATTGAAGTTGAGTATCAGATATATGCGTGGGATTTATCTGTTAGAACCTGTTACATTGACCAATTTAGAGGTTTTTTTAACGCCACGAGTATTTGTCTAAAAGTTCACAATCCAGAAAACCAAGCTTGTGAACTACAAATTCTCCCTCCAGATAATCTACATGATATATGGAAAGTTGCTACAGCGCTTTTCTGTACAAACAATAAAAACGAACCGAAATTTTTTAAAAACTCACAAGATAGTCTCAATTTTTTAGCTGAAAATTATACTGAGCTAATTGACTGCCCCATTGAGATGGGTGACATAACCACCGCCAAATTCAATGCTTGTAATACACAACACCTCATTGCTGTTACTGGCGCATACGATGACTTAGACATAGAACGTTTGTGTACTGACCTTGCAAAGGTTTGTGAAGCACAAATAAACCTGTTTGAACCTGAGGGTTACGCACCCTTTTCAAGATATGTCTTCTTGATTCATGCAACCGACAATGGCTACGGGGGGTTAGAACACAAAACATCAACGGCATTATTATGCTCAAGGAAAGACTTACCCTATAAAGGTATGACCAAGGCCACCGAAGCTTATAGAAACTTCCTAAGTTTGTGTAGTCATGAATATTTTCATGCATGGAATGTTAAACGAATTAAACCCACCTGCTTTAAAGAACCTGACTTAAATCAAGAGGTCTATACCCGACAATTGTGGTTTTTTGAAGGGTTTACATCCTACTACGATGATCTAATGCTATTTCGCGCTGGATTGTTAACAAAAGAGCAATACGCTAATTGTTTAGGCAAACTCTACACCAATGTCATGAAAAACCTTGGACATACACAGCAAACTGTTGCTGAAAGTTCTTTTGACACCTGGATAAAATACTACAGGCCTGATGAAAACTCGCCCAATGCGCTGGTTAGTTATTACGCTAAAGGGGCTCTGATTGCTTTATGTCTAGATGCTAAAATACGCGAGAACTCTAACCATCAAAAAAATTTGGACAATGTCATGCGCTGGCTCTGGATACATTATGGAAAAACGAATAAGGGCCTTGCCGAGAATGAACTTCCTGCTGCCATTGAATCTGCAACAAACCTTGATTTTCGCTCATGGATTTATGAAGCAACCAACAATCTACACGAATTACCGTTAAATGCTTGCTTAAAAATTTTAGGGTTTAAATTAAACCCTGTTGTACCAACAAAACCTTGCGAGGTTGGCGCATCTTTTGTAGCTAGTCAAGAAGGTCTTTTGGTTAAATTTGTACGCAACCATAGCGCAGCTGAATCAGCCGGTTTAAGTGCCGGAGATATAATTGTAGCGATTGACGAGCAGCGAGCAACACAGGAGCTTTTTGAACAAATACTAACGAGAAAATCGCCAGGAGAAACAAGTCGTATTGTTTTTTTTCGCAAAGAGAGATTACTCAACACATCCATAACCTGGGAAAAAGCTTACCCCAAAGACTGGACTATTAAACCTTTAAATTAAACAGCAGCACTTTTCATCAGCAAACGACTTTCCGCTCTAGTCAGAGGCTCTGGTTGCCCCCTTAGTACAAGAATATCCCCAACCTCTAAAATTGTATCTGTCTCTGGCTGATCACATCGAATGCCCCTACGACGAATTGCTGCAACGCATACATCCAACTCTGATAAAGCCAAATCGCTCAAACGCATTCCAATAGCTCTCGCCCCCACAGCGAGCTCAACCGAATGCAAGCGAATCCATTGAGATTCCGGCGAACCCGCTTCATCATCAGCCCCCCGAAACACCCCCCGAAATAAAGTATAACGAGATTCCCGAACTTGGCGAATTTTTCGAATCATTCTCGACATAGGCACACCAAGCAATAACAAAGCTTGAGACCCCATCATTAAACTACCTTCATAAATTTCTGATACTACCTCAGTAGCGCCGGCAGCCAGCAACGGCTCTATTTCTGGCTCATCTCGAGTACGAACTATGACTGGCACCGACAATGAAATCTGTCGAACCACTGCTAAAACTCTCAAAGATGCTTTAAAGTCTGCAAAAGATATAACAATACAAGACGCCCGCATGGCACCAGCTGCAACTAAAATTTCTTTTCGCCCCGCATCTCCAAAAACCACAGATTCTCCTGCTGCGGTTGCTTCTCGAATACGTTCAGGATCTAAATCCAAAGCCACATATTTTACATCTTCTAACTGCAACACCCGACCAAGATGCTGCCCACAACGACCATAACCACAAATAACCACATGGCGATCTGTATTTAAACTATGCTGCGCAACCTGATGCAATGCAATTGATTGAACCAACCACTCGTCTTGAGATAAGCGCAACACAATTTTTTCAGCATTTTGAATTAATGCTGGTGCCATCAACATTGACAAAACCATTGCCGCCGTGACAACTTGCATCCATGGATGAGGAATTAAACTTAAAGGTTCTGCACTAGCAAATAAAACAAAGGCAAACTCACCTGCTTGTGACAAATACAAGCCAGTGCGAATAGCGACCCCGCGCTGCGCACCAAATAGCACAGCCAAAAAAGCAATCAATACAAGTTTAAATACAACTGGAATAGTTGCTAACAAAATTACCCAACTCCAGTAATCCAGAACGGTGTTGACATTCAACAACATGCCCGTTGTAACAAAAAATAAACCCAACAGCACATCACGAAACGGTTTTATGTCCTCTTCTACCTGATGGCGATACTCTGTTTCAGCAATCAAAACTCCTGCCAAAAAAGCACCCAACGCCAAAGATAAACCCACCTCTTCAGTAACCCAAGCCAAACCCAGTGTCAATAGCAAAACATTCAGTACAAATAACTCCTGGGATTTACTACGCGCCACAAAATTCATCCATTTGGCCATTAGCCGCTGCCCCAGAACCAACATTAAAATCAAAACCAAAGCTGCTTTTAATAAAGCCAAACCCAATAACCAAGGCAATTCAGAAGGGTCGCTTCCAAGCGCGGGAATAATGATTAAAAATGGTACCACTGCCAAATCCTGAAACAGTAAAATACCTAAAACCAAACGGCCATGAGCAGATTCAAGCTCTAAACGCTCCGCCATCATTTTAACAACGATTGCAGTTGAAGACATTGCAAGTGCCCCAGCCATGACAAAAACAGCTTTATAAGACACCGCCCAAAAAAAATTAATTAATACCCCTAGGAGCAAAGTAGACAAAACAGTAAGACCAACCTGCGCCATACCCAAACCAAAAACCACCTTACGCATGGCCTGCAACTTAGGTAAGCTAAACTCTAAGCCAATCGAAAACATCAAAAAAACAATACCAAATTCCGCTAAATGCCTGGTCTCAGGTGTGTCAGGCACCAAACCTAAACTATTTGGGCCCACCAGGACTCCGGCCAGCAAATACCCAAGCATTGGTGATAGACGCAATCGTTTGAATAAACTAACTGCCAATACAGCCACTAAGAGCAAAATCAATGTTAATTCCAAAGTACCGGGCACAATCTATACTTCTCCAAATAAAATTGAGTCAAACAAGGCTTTGTTATACTGAGTCATTATGACATCAACATCAAATTTTTGTGGGCAAAAAACATGAGCCAATCTCTTAAAATTGAGCATATCGATATTGCCAAAGAAGTTTTAACTATTGAAGCTCAAGCACTTCTCAACACCGCTGAACAATTAGGGGAAAATTTTTCTCTAAGTGTCGAATGCCTTCTGGGATGCCAAGGACGGGTCATTTTAATGGGCCTAGGGAAGTCTGGTCTAATTGCAAGGAAAATTGCTGCAACATTTGCCAGTACTGGCACCCCCGCCTTCTTTGTGCATGCCACAGAAGCCGCACACGGCGATCTAGGCATGATTACTGCAGAAGATGTGATCATCGTCCTATCAAATTCTGGCGAAACAGCAGAGATTCTTTCAATTTTACCAGCTGTACGCAGAAAAGGAGCAAAACTTATAGCACTCACAGGGCAAGCAAACTCCAGCCTAAGTCGGGCCAGCGACATTGTTTTGGACGGCTCAACCCAAAAAGAAGCCTGCCCCCTAAACCTTGCCCCTACAGCCAGTACAACTGTTGCGTTAGCGTTAGGCGATGCTCTTGCTGTGGCCATACTGAAAGCTCGAGGATTCTCGGAAAACGATTTTGCTTTATCACACCCTGGCGGCTCCTTGGGAAAACGCCTTTTAACTTTAGTCAGCGATATCATGCGCACTGACAAAGACATTCCACGAGTCTATTCTGATCAACTGGTTGGTGAAGCAGTATTGGAAATTACACGCAAGCGACTTGGAATGACTACAGTTATAAATGATAAAAACAAACTGCTAGGGGTTTTCACCGACGGAGATCTTAGGCGCTTAATTGAAAACAATATTGATTTTCGCACCCTGAAAGTCTCTACTGTAATGACCTCTTCGCCTAAAACCATTACTGCAAACCGCTTAGCTACCGAAGCAGTACGCCTGATGGAAACCTCTCGAATTGGTCAATTGGCAGTGATTGATAAAGAAGGTTATGTTGTTGGGGCACTAAACATGCATGATTTATTTTCAGCACAGGTTTTGTAATGGAATACCTTAAAGAACGGATTTCTCGAATTGCCTTGATGGGGTTTGATGTCGATGGGACGTTGACCGATGGGGGGCTGTACTTCGGTGCAAACGGCGAGTTTATGAAACGCTTTTGCGTGTTTGATGGTTATGGTCTAAGACAACTGATGCATGCTGGTATTCATGTGGCCTGGATTACGGCTCGCAAAAGCGAGATTGTTACGGCGCGAGCAAATGATCTAGGGATTACACTTCTAGCACAGAATGTTAAAGATAAACACGCCCACATGGAAAGTTTGCTTAAATCTCTAAAATTGGACTGGAATCAGTGCGGTTTTTTTGGGGATGACTGGCCCGACTTTGCGCTATTGAAATCAGTGGGATTTGCTGCAACCACCCAAACTGCCCCAAAGCCGATGCAACAACAAGCTCATTGGCTAGCCACCCGCCGAGCCGGCGACGGTGCCGCCAGAGAATTATGTGATTTTATTTTGGAAAAACGCCAGTAAGTTTTAAATTCTAAGCCATGATATGAGTTTATTTACCTCTTTACGTAACGCGCTACTTAGATCAATACCGATTGTGTTAGCACTAGTTTTAGCACTTGGTTCATTTCTAATTGCGCAACGTAGCCAAATGCGATTATGGGATAACAGCCCCCACGGCAGCCTAGAAACACCCGACTATTTTATTAAAAACCTTTCTTGGAATCGTTTTGTACCAACAAAGCAAAAAGTCAATGCTCTACAAAGCGATTATGCTGAGCATATTCCTCAAGAGGATCTAATTTTTTTAAAAAATATTAATCTCCGAATGACGCATTTTAAACACCCTGAAATTATTGTTACAGCCAAAAATGGCGAACTTAACAACATGAATGGCCAACTTTTATTAACTGGAAATGTCACCCTACATCGAGGGGGGACAAATAACCAGAAATTATGGTTGAATACAGAAAAAATGGAAGCTGACCTTGATTATGAAATTATCCATGCAAAGTCCCGGCCTACACTCAAGAAAGGGGCTCATCAAATCACCGCAGATGAAATAATTATCAATAATATTGATAGCGAATTAACTGCCTTAAACTCAGTTAATGTTCAATTGGCCGCCAAAACAACCCGAAATTAATTATGCTGCATTCTTTTTTAACAATTTTTCTACTAATAACTACCATTTTTTTGAGTACAGGAAACTTGATTGGAACTGTTCAAGCAGCCAAGGAGGATCATTTTTTGCCCACAGCAATTGAATCAGACAAGATGACTTATGATGAGCTAAACCAAATCAATACGTTTAAAGGCAATGTTCGCCTAACCAAAGGATCGCTCATACTTAAAGGAGACTCCCTTACTTTACGCCAAACTCCAGAAGGCTTCCAAATCGGCGTAGTTGAGGGCAAACCCGCTTTCTTCAAACAACGCCGTGAAGGCCCAGGAGATCTTTACGTTGAAGGTTTAAGCCTTCGAATTGATTATGACGGAAAAACCGAAACAGTAGTGCTTAGTCATCAAGCTGAGTTGCGCAAACTCAATGGCCAAAAAACCACAGATGAGGTCAAAGGTGAAAAAATCACTTACCAACAAAACACTGAATTTTTCACTGTTAGTGGCTCTAACCAAAACAACTTGTCGAACTCCACAGGAAGAGTTAAGGTTATCATCCAGCCAAGAGAACAAAAAGGTCAGCCATGATGTATAGAATAGCGGACCACAACCCAATTATTCAAACTACCAACCCAGACCAATCCCCAAATTGTAACCCTCGGCAAATGTTGTCAACACGGCTAGAAGCTCAGCAATTAAAAAAATCTTATGGTTCTCGAACTGTAATCAAAACCATTTCGATGTATGCAAACACAGGGGAAATTGTAGGCCTTCTTGGCCCGAATGGTGCAGGTAAAACCACTTGTTTTTACATGATTGTTGGTTTGATAACTGCCGATTTTGGCACAATCAAAATGGGGAGCTATGATATCACGCACGAACCAATTCATTCGCGCGCGCGCTTGGGGCTTTCATATTTACCGCAAGAAACATCTATTTTTAGACGCCTTACAGTTGAAGAAAATATACGCGCTGTTTTAGAAATCACACCGCCAAAAAATGGATTATCCATAAAAGATAAGCTTGAAAGGTTACTGTCTGATTTACAAATTACTCATATTCGCAATTCAATAGCTGCCGCCCTTTCCGGCGGAGAACGCCGCCGACTTGAAATTGCAAGAACCCTAGCAACTGACCCAAAATTTGTTCTTCTCGATGAACCCTTTGCTGGTGTTGACCCTATTGCTGTTCTGGAGATTCAGCGTATTATTCGATTCTTAAAAGATCGAGGTATTGGCGTGCTCATTACTGATCATAATGTTCGTGAAACTCTGGGTATTTGTGACCGTGCGTATATCATCAATACAGGAGAAGTACTGGCTTCAGGCTTACCAAATCAATTAATAGAAAACGATACGGTTCGCCGTGTCTATCTTGGCGAAAATTTTCGCATGTAAATATGTGCTGAGAAGGGAAGTCTATTATGCGCCAGTCGCTACAAATTAAATTATCCCAACAAATCACACTTACACCTCAGTTACAACAGTCCATTAAACTGCTACAACTGTCCACCCTTGAATTACAACAAGAAATTGAACAAGTTGTACGCGACAACCCACTGCTTGAGCGCACAGACAACCCGATGAGCAGCAATGTAAGATTAGTTGGGGATGCGTTAATTAAAGAGCAGCAAAACACCGAATCCTTTAACATCCATACCAACACGTCAACCCGTGATGCTAACCAAATTAATCAAGAAAATAACAACGATATAGATCTAAACAATCATCATTCAGAGTCTGAAAATTTTTCTGATCCAACTGGAAATCAATGGGATACCTACTGGAATATCACCCCAAACAACCCTGATGATGAAGATTCAGCCCCACCCCAAATTGCAACACAAAATATTAGCCTGAATCAACATTTAAACGAACAGTTGCGATTAACCAATTGCTCTATTCGAGACCGTGCTCTAGTTGAGCTTTTAATTGACTCCACAAACGAAGATGGCTACCTTGAAACCAACTTGGAAGAAATACTGGAAAGTTTACCTTCAGATCTTGGTATAGAACCCGAAGAGTTGAACACCGCGCTGCGTTTATTGCAAAGCTTTGACCCTATTGGGGTTGGCGCTAGAAATGCTGCGGAATGTCTACGCTTACAAATAATCTATAAAAATTCTAGAACAGCCCACCACTTAGACCAAAAAATTGCTCTAACTATTATTGATAAACACCTGGATTGGCTGGCAAAAAAAGAATACTCTAAAATAAAAAAAACGCTTGAAATTACAGACGAAGAACTACGACAAGCTGAAATTTTAATAAAATCACTTCATCCATTTCCAGGCGCACACTTCAATGGTGTAATTCAAAATTTTATTACACCTGATGTAATTGTTAAAAAAGACAAACAAAAATGGGTTGTATTCTTAAATGATGCTGTAATGCCAAAATTACAAATCAATGAAAGATACGCAAAAATTCTTAAAGAACAACGCAAACAATACGGTCATCAATTGGCCACGCAGTTGCAAGAAGCTCGCTGGTTAATCAAGAACATTCAGCAACGATTTGAAACTATATTGCGAGTGTCCCGAAAAATTGTTGAAACACAGCAAGCGTTTTTTAATCATGGTGAAGTGGCCATGCAACCTTTAGTTCTTCGTGAAATTGCGGAGCAATTAAACCTACACGAATCAACCGTTTCACGCGTAACCAACCAAAAATTCATGTTAACGCCTTTTGGTACTTTTGAGCTAAAGCACTTTTTTGGTAGCCATATTACAACTGAAAATGGAATCACAACATCCAGCACCGCCATCAAAGCATTACTAAAACAACTTATCCAAGCAGAGGACCCAAAACAACCGCTATCGGACAATCAAATTTCTGACATTTTCAACCAACAAGGCATTACCGTTGCAAGACGCACTATTGCCAAGTATCGGGAATCTTTACAAATCCCACCGATGAACCTGCGTAAATCACTTTAAAAAAGACCGTGACCACGCATAAAATGACAGGAGAGCACCATCATGAATTTAAAAATTACCGGCCATCATCTCGTTGTCACACCGGCCATGCATTCTTATTTTATTGAAAAAATGGAAAAAATAAAACGGCATTTTGACCATGTTATAGATGCATCCGTAATACTATCTGTTGAAAAACTAATTCAAAAAGCTGAGATAACACTACACGTTCGGGGCAAAGATATTCATGTTGAAGCAACAAATGAAAACTTATACGCTGCGATCGATGCCCTGATTGACAAACTAGATCGACAAGTTTTACGCCACAAAGATAAATCTAAAAGTCATGACAGAGAGTCAATGAAATACAAATCTGCACAGATAGACTCTATCAATCATGATTCTTCAGAATAATTTTTTACGCAAAAAACAACGTAATAAAAAGGTGAGCAATCTCACCTTTTTTGCATTGCATCATAAGCGTATAATAAGTTATACCCTTAAACATTAAGAAATGCGATGAACCTAATCGCCAACATTCTACCGCTAGAGCATATCCAACTGAACGCTGTTGCCACGAGCAAAAAACGTGCATTTGAGCAAGCTAGCATTCTCTTTGAAAACCACCTAGGTATTGCTCGGGATAAAACCTTTGACAGCCTTATAGCTCGCGAACGCTTAGGCTCAACTGGCCTTGGGCAACAAGTCGCTGTACCACACGGACGAATCAAAAACCTTAAAAAAGCAAGTTCGGCCTTACTACGAGTGCAAAATCCAATTCCATTTGAAGCACCCGATGGACTAGCAGTTAAGTTAATGATTTTTTTACTCGTTCCTGAATCTGCGAACCAATCACATCTTGATTTATTATCAGAACTGGCACAGATGCTTTCGGAAAAAACCTTTCGAAATCATCTATGCAACAGCCAAGACCCTGCCGAAGTTTACAAGCTTATTCATCAGTGGACCCCACTTAATCGATGACCGATCATGAAAAGACTCAGCGACCTAATTAATGCAAATACAGAAAAATTAAAATTTCAATGGGTAGCGGGTTTTGAAGGCGGCAATCGTATCATAGACCTAGAATGCTTCTCATCTTCAGAAATTGTCGGCCACCTGAACGTTATTCACCCTAGTCGAATTCAAGTTTTTGGCCAACAAGAAATTGAATACTTTAGCCGCATTGACCCACAAAGACGCGAAGCGCAAATGAGGAAACTTATGTCTGGGAATCCTCCAGCTGTCATTGTGGCAGAAGGATTTGCCCCCCATGCTGATCTGTTAAGCGCCTGCAATCAACACCATGTTCCATTACTAACAACCCCAGTATCAGCCGCTCAAATTATTGATTTTTTAAGGGTTTTTATAAATAAATGGCTCGCGCCCACCTGTGTAATGCACGGCGTTTATATGGATGTTCTAGGTATGGGCGTTCTTATCAGCGGTGAATCAGGTCTTGGAAAAAGCGAACTTGGCCTTGAATTAATTTCCCGAGGGCACGGACTAGTAGCTGACGACGCGGTAGAGTTTGCTAGAGAGGCTCCTAATTATATTGAGGGCAGATGCCCAGAAATTTTACGCAATTTATTAGAGGTGCGTGGCTTGGGATTGCTTGATATAAAATCAATTTTTGGAGAAACCGCTGTGCGTCGCAAAATGCGACTTAAACTAATCGTTCATTTGGCTCGTAAAGCATCCTTAGAGCTGACGCAGGAACGTTTACCGCTACAGCCTGAGTACCAAAATGTTTTAGGTTTACCTATTCGTAAAGTCACGCTACCTGTTGCAGCTGGAAGAAACTTAGCAGTGCTACTTGAAGCAGCAGTTCGAAATACAATTTTGCAAATGCGTGGGATTGACACCCTAGCTGATTTCATTCGTAAACAAGAAGCCCAAATCGCTGCAGAAAATAGCCTGCCTGTTTACAAACCTACATTGAATGAAACGCCTTATAAATCTTCATAGATTTATAATATTAAAATTCATGGATAATCATGTAAGCAAATTATGAAAGTTATTTTAATCAGCGGATTATCTGGTTCTGGAAAATCAGTAGCCCTTAAAGCACTTGAAGACCAAGGTTTCTTTTGTATTGATAACTTACCTCCCGATTTTCTACCGGATCTGGTCGCTCGCCTAGACAAACAAAAACAGCAGGAAGTTGCAGTTGCCATAGATGCACGGATGGGCGATCTTTTAAAATCTTTACCTAATTACATCAATACCTTACAGCAGCTTAACCACGATGTCCGACTGTTGTTTTTGGATGCCAACGACGATATCATCGTAACGCGATACTCTGAAAGTCGTCGAAAGCATCCAGCCCAAGCCCAACTAGATGGTAGTGCCACCATTGAAGAATGCGTACAATTTGAACGAAAAACTCTAAGATTAATTGAAAAACTTGGTGACCGAATTGACACGACCCACTTACAACCCAACACTTTAAAACACTGGATCAATAACACCGTAAGCGCTAAAGCGTCAAAAGTGACCATTGTATTTGAAAGCTTTGGCTTTAAGCGCCGTACGCCCACCGACGCAGATTTGGTTTTTGATGCCCGTTGTCTACCAAACCCCCACTATAACAAAGAGTTGCGTTCTTTCAGTGGACAAGATGCAATCATTTGCGATTTTTTCTCTGAACAACCTATGGTGGCTGATTTTATTGCTGACATTGAATTTTTTATACGCAAATGGTTGCCAAAATATCATTTTGAGCACCGCAGCTACTTAACAATCGCAATTGGCTGCACTGGTGGGCAACACCGCTCTGTTTATGTAGCAGAAGAACTGGCCAAACGGTTTGATCAAGATCCGTTAGATAATATACAAACCACTTTGGTGCGCCACCGTGTTATTCATAAAACATAATTCAAATTTTTACAGTATATCAACTAAATCTCGTATAACTCTGAGTTCATTCTGACCAACAACGGTAATCTATGTTATTTGATAACTTGCACAAAATGCAAAATTTTTTGCAAACAAGCAGGCACACCAGGGGCATTTTTCAAATCTAAATCAAACCATGCACCTAGAGAATCACTGTCTGGTAATTGATTAACAACCCATTCTGGATATAAAAAATAACGTCGGTGCGTTAATTCATGAATGACTACTGGCTGATTCTGAGCACAAGATAACTTTAGCATTGGTGCCATCCATAACCCCGACCAAACACCGCGAACAGGTCGAGGCTGTAACCAGATTTTCGACTGACAACGATATAAAAGAACTTGGTAATACTCTTCCTTACGAATTGTCTTTAACTTAGGCTCCGGTAAACGGTCTACCAAACCCTCAGTTCTAGCCATACAACCAACTTTTAATGGGCAAATGTTACAACTCGGATTGCGTCTAGTACAAACCTGTGCGCCTAAATCCATCAATCCTTGGTTATACGCAGCAACCGACTCGTCTTCAGGCAAAAGCGCCTCAGCCAATTCCCATAACTGGGCTTGCACCTTGCTACTGGTAGTATCACCAAATATAGCAAAATAACGGGCAAAAACACGGCGTACGTTACCATCCAAAATAGGTGCTGCCAAAAAATGACTTAAAGATAAAATAGCTCCTGCAGTAGAGCGTCCAATTCCAGGTAAGCCGATTAAGGCTGAAACTTTCAAAGGAAAAAAACCGCCATGGTCCTGACAAATTTTCTGAGCACATGCCAGCAAATTCTTAGCTCGACTATAATAACCTAGCCCTGCCCATAAACGCATCACCTCAGACTCTGTTGCACGTGCTAAATGATGGACGGTAGGAAATTGCTGGATAAAACGATTAAAATAAGCGATGACAGTGGTAACTTGCGTTTGCTGTAACATAACTTCTGATAACCAAATGCGGTAAGGATCGCGGGTATTTTGCCAAGGCAAATCATGACGACCACAGCAAAGCTGCCATTGAACCACCAACCGGCTAAAATCTGAAGACACATTCAATATACTCATTTTGGCTGACACACTGAACAATAAAACGTAGACCTTTGATTTTGAGTAATTCGCCTTATAGGTGTTTTACATGTTTTGCATGGCATGGACTCACGGTCATAGACTGAAGTTTTTGTTTGAAAACACCCCAATTCTCCAGCAACATCAGCAAAATTTCGCAAACTTGAACCACCAGCATCTATCGCTTCAGACAACACATCCAAAATGGCTTTAAACAGAAGCTGGCAATCGTTTTGTGTTAATTGACCTGCCGCACGTGTAGGGCGAATACCTGCACGAAATAAACTTTCCGAAGCGTATATATTCCCTACCCCAACAACCGCCTTTGCCTGCAATAAAAATGCCTTACAAGACAAAGATTTTCCTCGACTCGCTGCGTACAAATGCAATGGTGAAAACTGTTGAGAAAATGGTTCAACGCCCAAATGCAGAAAACGGGGGTGAATTGCTATCTTTTCATGTTGACCAATTGCAAAGACACTACCAAAACGTCTTGGATCGTATAAACGCAAAACTTTTTTACCAAACACGAACTGCAAGTGCTCATGTAACTGCCATGGACTTTCAACACTCAAAACCCGTAAGGACCCAGACATACCTAAATGAATAGCCACCGATCCCGTTGAAAATTCTAACAACAGATATTTAGAGCGCCGTTTAACAGCTTGTAACATCTGCCCAGCAAACGATGACCACTCAATATCAACAGGCCAACGCAATTGCGCTTGACGTACCTCTACCTCAGTGAGCTTACAATTTAAAAAATGAGATTCCACCCCAATACGGGTAATCTCAACCTCTGGTAATTCAGGCATATTTAAAAAGAAAGTTTATGTAAGCACAAATGCCTAAACCTATCAGGCATAAACAACACAAAAAACACTAAAGTTTAATGAAAGTGTTATTGTATTGGAAAGTCACAGAAACCTCGGAAATTTCTTGTCAAAAGAAACAGATCTAATGTCCTTACAAGCTCAATAGGGTCAACAAATGAGTCCAAATAAAAAACGATTAACTACAAAATTTACGCTCCGATTTTTAATTGTGCTGCTTTTGTCACTTAACGTATTGTTAAAACCAAGCGTTGCACAAACAAATCAGAATCCCAATGAAAACATTCCCAGCCTAGAACTCGATGCTATCACTCTTTTTCAGTTACTAGCGTCAGAATTTGCGATACAAAGGGAGCAAGCTGCCACCGGATTTGCAACATACTTATCATTGGCAAAAAAAACAAAAGACCCGAGGCTAGCCAAACGTGCCCTTGAGATAGCAATTCAACAACAAATCACAGACCAAACACTTGAAGCTGCACGTCTTTGGTCAGAGCTGGCTCCTAATAATCCGATTGCACAACAAGCATTAACTACATTGCAAATTTCTAAAGGTCAAATTGAAGAAGCAAAACCGAAGATTTTAGAAAAATTTAAGGCAGATAAACTAGAGTATCAAAAATCTTTAGAAATTGGAAAAACTCTAGAATATAACCCTTTTGAACAAGCACAACGTCAAGTACTTCGCTCTGACGAGCGTGAATTGGCTTATGAAATTTTATTAGAGGTGTTTCAAAACGACTTAGACCAAGTGGAAGCGCAACGCATATTAGCCAACCAAGCCTATCTAGCAAACTTTTCCTCTAAAGCAGTTGAACACGCAACCAAGCTACTAGAATTGCAAGATACGCCAACCAATGCCTTAATACTTATACAATATCTTGAAATATCTTCTGAAAACTCAAAAACCAGTATCGAAGTACTTGAAAGTTTTTTAAAACGACACCCGCTTCAAACTGAAATAATGACAGCTCTTGCGCGCCTTTACATCAACAATCAAAATTGGGCCAAAGCCAGAGCTTGGATGGAAACTATTGCCACCCAAACACCAGAAAACCCCGAACACCTCTTTATTTTGGCAGGACTCTGTATTCAACAAAACGACCGTTACGCAGCCAAACAATTTCTAAATCAGTACTTAAAGCTCCCTGATAACGAAATTGAACGCAACCCAGCTATTCTTTATGTTGCACTAGGACAACTATTTGAAGAAAATCAAGAATTTGAAGAAGCTCTGTATTGGTTAGAACAAGTTACAAAGCCAAACCTAGAAATTGCCATTCATCTTAGACGCGCCTTACTATTAGGTAAACTCAATCAACACACCTCCGCGCTAAAATTAGTACGATCACTAAATGGTAATACCGAAAAAGAACAGATTCAAATCATATTAACCGAAGCTCAGTTGTTAAGAGAACAAGAACAAACAGAAGCTGCGATATCCGTAATTACAAAGGCAATACAGCTATACCCTAATCACCCCGACCTTCTCTACGAACAGGCCATGTTAGCGGAAAAATTAAATCAAATGGAGCTAATGGAAGATAATTTACGCCGTGTAATAGCGCTACAACCCAATAACCCGCATGCATATAATGCTTTAGGCTACGCACTTGCAGATCGCAATTTGCGATTGGATGAAGCAAAAACACTAATTGAAAAAGCTATTGAATTAGCGCCCGATGATGCATTTATACTGGATTCATTGGGCTGGGTTTTTTTCAAAATTGGGAATCACCAACAAGCGCTCAGTCTTTTACAAAAAGCTTATCGTATGAAAGCAGATGCTGAAATAGCAATTCATCTTGGCGAAATACTTTGGGTTACAGGTGATAGTGAATCCGCTAAGGCCTTATGGCGAAGTGTCATCAAAAACGCTAACACAGCAGATGTCTTAAAAAAAACCTTAATCCGCTTAGGCATTGAGGAACTGTAATTCTTAGCCACATGAAAACCGATACAATCAATTACGTTCTAATAAGGATAGTAACCCTTGTTTTCATCAGTGTAGCGCTTGCAAGTTGCGCTGGACTAGGCAAAAAACAACCAATCCATGGGATCAATTGTCAAGAACAACAAAATTTTTGTAGTACAGGTCGCTTTGCCATTCGCTACCAATTCATAACTACTGAAAAAATTGTACGAGACGCTATTCATGGCGAATATGAATGGGCCAGTTTTTATGGCCTCGAAAACAATTTTTCATCACCAGAACGTGCCTACTTAGCAATAGACTCTATAGTCGGCACACGATTAGCAGAAATTTACCAAAACAAAGAAGAAGTTATTTTATACAACCAACAAAACCCGATGCAAAAAATGCAAAACTGGGACGAGTTGTTTACAACTTTATTTCGCCTACCTTTACCAGGTCAAGCCATAATTGCTGAATTAAGACCTAATCGTAAAAAAAGGCACATAAAAAACAATCTCCCGCTTGGATGGCATATTGAAAGACAAAAAAAACACATAAAATTTGAATTCAAAGACGAAAAAGAAGGCTTTTTAACAATAGACATTCTTCCCAATGAAGATGATTAAGTCAGCATGAACCGTATTACACTGCGCGTACCAGCAAAAATTAACTTATTTTTACATATTACGGGGCGTTACGACAATGGCTACCACAAGATTGAAAGTATATTTTGCCCAATCAATTGGTTTGATGAGCTAAGCCTAGAGACCAATAACTCATCCGAAATTAATCGCTTTGGAGGACTGCAAAAAGTGCTGCCAAACAACGATCTGGTTGTACGTGCTGTAAAAAAAATACTTTCCAAAGAGGCAAATACCCCTGAGCACCTCTTAACACAAGGCGTAAACATTGCATTAAAAAAAAATATTCCTGACGGAGCTGGTATGGGTGGTGGTAGCGCTGATGCTGCCTACACAATGCTGGCATTACAAGAATTACTACCCGAATTAAAAAAAACCTGCTCAAAACAAACACTGCATACCCTAGGTTCAAGCCTTGGCGCTGACATTCCCTTTTTTATTGGCCAAAAAGGGCAATGCCAAACTGCTTTTGTTGAAGGCATTGGCGAACAAATCACCCCTTTAGAATTGCCCGAAATACCCCTTGTCATCATAAAACCACCCAACAATTTATCTACAAAACGCATTTTTTCTCATCCCGATTTGACACGAGATCACGATAGCGTCAAAATACGGATCTTTGGTTTTTCTGATACGTGTGATTTGTTTAGTTTTATTAAAAATCACTGTAAAAACGATCTTGAGTTAGTCGCGAGCACCTTGTGCCCGCAGATTAAAGAAGGTTTAGCTTTATTTGATTGTTTAGCGCTAGAACTAAAGCCGGTTTTTAGTCGTATGACAGGATCTGGCAGCGCAGTGTTTGCTGTGTACAGTACTACAAACCAAGCGAATAAAGCTGCGCAAGAAATTAGACGCTTAATTGCAACGCCTGAAAAAAAGGCATGGCAAGTTAAAGCATGTAAAACCTTGTCGTTTGTTAATATGAAAAATCTAATGGTACGTTAATCGTAGCCTAGTTTTTGGGGAGTCGCCAAGCTGGTTAAGGCTCCGGATTTTGATTCCGGCATGCGAGGGTTCGAATCCTTCCTCCCCAGCCATAGACAGGCAGGGGCCAGATTTTCTGGTCCCTGTTTTTTTAAAAGTGCTTTTAGGCATAAAATTCTACACATTTGAGGCCGATCGTGTCACAAGAAGGCTTGATGTTATTCACAGGCAATGCCAATCCAGAATTAGCTGCATCGGTTGCTAAAAGTCTTGCAATCCCATTAGGCAAAGCCAATATTGGCCGTTTTTCTGATGGTGAGGCTACAGTTGAAATCAATGAAAATGTTCGCGGTAAAGAAGTCTTCGTACTGCAGTCAACATGCCAGCCCACCAATGACAATCTAATGGAGATTATGCTTATGGTTGACGCCCTTAAAAGGGCTTCGGCCGGTCGCATTACCGCTGCCATTCCATACTTTGGATATGCCCGTCAGGACCGACGCGTGCGTTCATCAAGAGTAGCCATTTCAGCAAAAGTTGTAGCGAACATGCTTCAAGTTGCTGGGGTTGATCGTTTACTCACCATGGACCTGCACGCAGAGCAAATTCAAGGTTTTTTTGATATCCCTGTAGATAATATCTATGCTTCACCAGTGCTCTTAGGCGATGTTTGGAAACAAAACTTTGAAAACCTCATAGTTGTGTCTCCAGACGTTGGCGGTGTTGTGCGCGCGCGCGCATTAGCCAAGAGATTGGACGTGGACTTAGCGATTATTGATAAACGTCGCCCTCGCGCCAACGTTGCCGAAGTCATGAACTTAATCGGGGATGTGAAAGACAGAACCTGTGTCATCATGGATGACATGGTTGACACTGCAAACACCCTGTGCAAGGCCGCCGCCGCACTTAAAGCTCATGGCGCAATGAAAGTTCTGGCTTATTGTACCCACCCTGTATTATCAGGTGAAGCAGTTTCTAGAGTTAATGAGTCACAATTGGATGAACTGGTTGTTACAGATACAATCCCGCTAAACGAAGATGTACTAAGCACAGGTAAAATTCGCCAACTCAGTGTGGCCGACCTTTTAGCTGAAACCATTCGTCGAATTTTGAGATCAGATTCTGTCAGTTCGTTATTTAACGAATAAATTTGTTAATCACAAAGTGTCAATCACGGGTTATCGCAAAAAAACTGGCAAAGTTACCTGGCTTGTACCACCGCCAGATTGATTGAAGTAAATTTCAGCAAGCAAGTGTGGTTTTTTTACCGCTGGTCGCGGCGGTTTTTTGGAGTTACAAATGAAAGTCATTGCAACATCGCGTAACACACAGGGGTCTGGAGCGAGCCGCCGCCTGCGCCGTGCAGCCCAGGTACCTGGTATTGTATACGGCGGAAAAGCTCAACCAGTTAACATTCAATTAGAACACAATCCGTTGTGGCATGCTTTACAAAAAGAATCATTTCATTCTTCTATTTTAGATTTAGAAATTGATGGCAAAGTTGAAAAAGTGCTTTTGCGAGATTTTCAATCTCACGCCTACAAACCGCAAATTTTGCACATCGATTTTCAACGAATTGACACCACGCAAAAAATTCATATGCGGGTGCCTTTACACTTCCAAGGCGAGGAAAACTCTCCAGCTGTTAAATTATCCGGCGGATTAGTTAGCCACATCATTACTGAGTTAGATATTTCCTGTCTACCAGGTGATCTACCTGAATTTATTACCGTAGATTTATCAACGCTAGAAGCTGGTAAATCTGTTCACGTTAATGACATTGTGCTACCGGCAGGCGTTAATACAGTCTCAAATGACAACTCTGTTGTTGTTACAGTGATTACCAAAGGAAATGGCAACACCACTGAAGGTGAAGCCAGCTAAGTAATCTCTTTCAGTAAGCATAAACCCTGTTGGCAAAACATGGCAACAGGGTTTTTTATTAACTCATAATCAAGTTATTATTTATCAACTTGCCATGTCAAAAAGTGAATAATACTCCCTCTTCAATTCGTCTTGTTGTTGGGCTAGGCAACCCCGGGGTAGATTATGCCGCCACAAGGCATAATGCGGGAGCTTGGTTAGTTCAGGCGTTAGCCAAACAACACAACACTTACCCACAAAACAACAAAGCTTTTTTTGGCGAAGTAACCAAATTCAAATGGGGCAAAGAAGATGTTTGGCTTTTAATACCAAGCACGTACATGAATCGGTCTGGACAAGCTGTTGTAGCACTAGCAAGTTTCTATAAAATCTCCCCCGACCAAATTCTTGTTGCCCATGATGAACTAGACCTCATGCCTGGCACTGCAAAATTAAAATTCAGTGGTGGCAGCGCTGGACATAATGGACTGAAGGATATTAGCACGCAACTAGGCAATCCAAATTATTGGCGTTTACGCATAGGTATTGGCCATCCTAGAACATTAAATTTAACTCAAAATGTAGCGGACTTTGTATTACATCGCCCAAACAAAACAGACCTTCAAAGCATTGAACACAGCATTAAGCAAACGCTTAAAATTTTGCCTGAGCTGCTAAACGGGCAACCCATAGAAGCAATGAAACAGCTACATACCAAAATCAATAAAACATCGGAATAACCAACCTTAAAATCAGCCTTAAACATCACACCCAAAAAAACAAAATTTTGAAAAAATATAGTTCTATGAACATAAAATTTTGGATTCTAGCAATCAAGGAGTAGAATGATGAGCTATTTTATTTTAAAATTTTCTAATTAAAGGTGCACGATGAGTAGTAAACACGAATCACCGATTAAAACACCCAAGCAGTTAATTGCTGTCATTATCGCTGCTTTTCTTATTCCCATCATCACGATTGTTTTGCTGGTTAAATATGTGAACTCTGGTGCCAAAACTAGCGCTGGAAGTTCTGCACAAACTACCGAATCTATTTCTGAACGAATCAAGCCTATTGCGAAACTGGCATTTAAAGATATTAATGCACCTAAAGTATTAAAATCGGGACAAGAAATCTACGATAGTGTCTGCGCAGGCTGCCATAATGTTGGCGCCGCAGGGGCTCCAAAAAATGGCGATAAGGCTGCTTGGAGCAAACGTATTGCCCAAGGCTACAATACTTTAGTCAAACACGCTGTTGAAGGTATTAGAGGCATGCCAGCTAAAGGTGGAAATCCAGATCTAGATGATATTGAGGTTGCCAGAGCAGTAACTTTTATGGGAAATTCTGTAGGCGCTGGATTTAAAGAGCCCGCGGCTAAATAATGTTAAACCATTAAAAAAATGGCTTTCCAAAAAAGTAAAAAAAACCGATGACCGCCCTACGTGATCATCTTACAAAGTAAATAAAAATCTGACCAATTAAATTAATTGGGTTTTTTTAATAATAAATCACGTAAGGCAGTTAACCGCTGCCTTGGAGACAGACCAGGCGTTTCATCTGACTGATTTTGATTGCTTTTTTGCAAACCTAATTCCGCAATAAATCGAGATGGCAAGGCACGGGACATTTCTCTGCCTTTTTTCCGGTGAGAACAGTAGGTAATTGTTAAACTTCTCTGCGCTCGTGTCACCCCTACATACATCAACCGCCGCTCTTCTTGAAGCTTATCATCATCTAAAAACCGTTCCGCTTCATCATTGTAATTTGGCAAAATAGTTTCTTCACAACCAATTAAAAAGACATGGGGAAATTCCAAACCTTTAGAAGCATGCAAAGTAGATAATTGCACGGCATCAGGCTTACCGTCTTCTTGTTGCCTGTCGAGCATGGTTATTAATGCAATTTTTTGAGTTAGTTCTAATAAGCTTTCTGTCCGGTCATCAACAAAAGTTGCTTCACCCTCGGCATCAAGGACTGTTTCCGTACGTGTAACCCCGCTTTTTTCTATAATCCATGACATAAAATCTTGCACATTTTGCCATCTTGCTTGAGCCCCACGCTCATCATGCTGTTCATACAACCAATGCTCGTATTCAATAGCGGCAATCAAATCACGCAAAACTTTATCTGCCTGATCAAGCTTTGCGCGCTCTTCAAAACGGGTTATAAACTCAACAAATAAGCGCAAAGGCTCCAGCATTCTTGTATTAAGTTGCTGCTCTAAACCCGTTTCAAAAACAGCCTCAAATAAAGATACACCTCGATTGGCGGCATACCGACCCAACACTGCTAAAGTTTGCTGACCAATGCCCCGTTTGGGTGTCGTAATTGCTCGAATAAAAGCCGGATCATCATCCTGATTAACGAGCAAACGCAAATAAGCCAAAATATCCTTGATTTCAGCTTTTTCAAAAAAAGATTGCCCCCCCGTCACAACGTACGGAATTTTTTGCTTGCGCAATGCTTGCTCTAAAACACGTGCTTGATGGTTACTACGATATAAAATGGCATAATCAGAAAAATGGGCACGGCGTTCAAAGCGATGCGCAGATAATAAAATTGCAACCGACTCTGCTTCATGCTCCTCGTCCTTCATAGCTGACACCGCAATTGGATCGCCCATGCCGTGCTCGGACCACAGTGTTTTAGAAAAAAGCTTAGGGTTATTTTCAATCAATTGATTAGCTGCTTGCAAAATATGTACTGTTGAGCGGTAATTTTGCTCTAGTTTTATCACTTTCAATAAAGGATAATCTACTGTCAATTGACGTAAATTTTCCAGTGTGGCGCCACGCCAAGCATAAATAGCCTGATCATCGTCGCCAACGGCAGTAAACATTGCTCGCGGCCCAAGTAATAATTTTAACAATTGATATTGACATGCATTGGTATCCTGGACTTCATCAACCAATAAATATCGAAGACGATTTTGCCATTTATCACGAACGTGGCTATTTTCACTTAAAAATTGGGCGGGGCGCAAAATTAAATCATCAAAATCCACCGCTTGATACGCACCTAAAGTGGCTTGATAACTTGTAAAGACCCGGGCTAACTGCGCCTGATCTTCTGTAATTGCATTTGCCAAAGCCTCTTCTGGCTGAATTAATCCATTTTTCCATAAAGAAATCTGGGACTGAGCGACACGAATCAAAGCTTTATCAGTTGTCTCCAGTAACTGCTGGATAATTCCATAAGTGTCTGTTGAATCTAAAATTGAAAACCGTTCCTTTAATCCGGCCGCCTCATGCTCTTCTCGCAATAAACGCATACCCAAAGAATGAAAAGTGCATACGGTTAAACCCTTAACCAAAGGTGGCTCCAATAAACTCGCAACACGATGAGCCATTTCTTTAGCAGCTTTATTTGTAAAAGTTACCGCTGCAATGTGTCGAGCAGGGATCTTCGCATGACGAACCAAATGGGCTATCTTATGGGTAATAACTCGGGTTTTTCCAGAACCCGCGCCCGCCAAAACTAAGCATGGACCATCCAAATACAAAACTGCCTCACGTTGGGCAGCATTCATCCCAATTGTTGCTTGGGTAATGCAAAATTCTGACATGTAAACTCAAATTTCTGTAGGATCAACATCAACAAACCAACGCACCGAACCACCAATGGACGGTAAAAATAACAACCAACTGTCCAGAAAATGATGTAAATTTCGACGTGAAATTGATTCTACCAACAACTGTGCTCGCTCAACACCACCCACCCGCACAACAGTTAACCCAACAGGATCACACAGCCGAGGGGTGCACTCAGCTTCCCAGGCCTGCTGCTCCAACCATTCTAAAGCCCATTGTCGAGCATGATGTAAAAAATCCATGGCATGGTCTAGCTTACGATGATCTGCGCGCAATAAAACCTGATATGTAAAGGGTGGATAACCCGCTGCTTTTCGGGCCTGCAACTCGTATTCAGCAAAACCCGTGTAATCTTGTCGGCATAAACACTGAAATAATGGATGATGGGGGTAACGTGTCTGCACCATAAAACGTCCAGGCTCCCCAGTACGCCCTGCTCGCCCAGAAACTTGCATTAACTGAGCAAATAAACGCTCGGCACTTTTGGGCTGATGAGAAAACAACGCCGAATCAACGTTCAGTGCGACAACTAATTTAACTCGCTGAAAATCATGGCCTTTCGCAATCATCTGGGTGCCTACCAAAATATCAGCCTCACCTTGATGAGCAGCTGTAAAAACCTGATGCGCTTTACCTTTGCCTCGGGTAGTATCAGCATCTATACGCAACATACGAGCTTTTGGCAAAGCACACAATAAAGCTTCCTCTAAACGTTGTGTGCCACGACCAAAAGCTGTTAAATCTTGATTACCACATGTTGGACATACGGAAGGCAAAGCACGACTGACTCCACAATGATGGCATCGCAACATTGATTCCGCTCGATGCCAAACCATATGCGCAGAACATTGATGACAACCCGCAACCCAACCACAAGCCTCGCACATCAAAGTAGGCGAGTAACCTCGTCGATTTAAAAAGACAATTGACTGATCCCCTTGTGCTAAAACCCCCTGTAAAGCCTCCAATATAGGTTTCGAAAGCCCGGCCGAAGTTGTATGGTGACGTAAATCAACCAAATCAACTACCGGCAAAGCAGCCCCAACTACAGCGCGTTTGGAGAGAGAAATTTTTCCATAAGCACCTAACTGAACTTTATGCCAAGTTTCTAGAGATGGTGTGGCTGAACCTAAAATAACAGAACAATCACACATTTGACCAAGCATTACAGCTAAATCTCGCGCCGAGTACTTCAATCCTTCCATTTGTTTATAAGAGGGGTCATGCTCCTCATCAACCAAAACCAAACCCAATTTTGGCATTGGGACAAAAACACCCAAGCGAGTGGCTATGACCAAATCAATACCTCCTGTAGCACTAGCCATCCAAGTATTCAAACGCTGAGTATCGGTCAATCCACTATGTAAAACCGCAACACGTAAACCAATAATACGCTCTTTGAAAAAAGCTTCCACCGCAGGAGTTAAATTAATTTCTGGTAGCAATAAAAGACATTGTTTCTGATCTTGAATTGCAGAAACAATTAGACGCAAGTAGACCTCTGTTTTACCACTACCAGTTATTCCATGCAATAAATGCACCTTAAAACCCTTAACAGCCCGTAAGGTTTCCACTGCAAAAACTTGCTCTAATGTTAAAGGTCGTTCGCTAAATTCAATAGATTCCTGTGCTACTGTATTACGCTCTAAAAAACCGGAATATGGTTCCAATAGAACACTTTGTTCATTTGGGTGATAATCAGTTAAATCAAAAACAACGCAAGCCAAATTTTTCTTTAACCAGGTTTGTAAAATTGATGATGCCTGTAAATTTTTACTGAAGCTTTTCAATGACTTCGGTAAAACATCAAAAACACAAGCGCCTAAAGGATGATGATAATATCGACTGGCAAACTCAACCAACTGTCGCCAACGTTGATTTAAATAAACAGGACTGTGCAGAACACAGACAACTGACTTAATTCGCTCTAATGCGATATGCTCTGGGGGTGTTGGACAAACTTCCCAAATCCAACCCAAACGCTTTGCCCTACCCCAGGGCACTATTACGGCAGTTCCTATCAATGGCATTTGGGGTAACGGCCACTGATAATGAAAAAGCCCCTTCAAAGGCACATTAAGAGCTACACCAATATAGCTAATCACCTGTTTGTCAATTTTTATTCACCAAAATGTATATTCACTTTATAAATTACTCTAAGATCAAAAGGCAACACCTCACAATCTAATTAAGTTTTCAACAAATCTCCTTAAAATGTGGATAACTTTGGGGAAAATTTAATTAACAACTTCAAACAAAGTAAATAGCAAAACTCAAAAAAGTCAAGCCGAATGTTTTTCTAATAAAATTTTAGATTAAAAAACAATATGTTACACAAAAACATCTAGCTTTCAAAAGAACTGGGGCTGTATAAAAATGGTTCTGTGAAAAGTGTGAACAACTTGACAAAAAAATTATGATGTAAAATTTTATTAAGTTTTTTTGCGCCATTGTTGGCTATAGCGATGTACAGACTCCACCAAAACAGACACATTTTCTGGTGGAGTAAATTGAGAAATTCCATGCCCCAAATTAAAAATATGACCAAAACCAACCTGGGGCTTACCGAAAGACTCTAAAACCTTTGAAACTTCAAATTCAATTTGCGCAGGCTCTGCGAACAAAACACAAGGATCAAGATTACCTTGTATTGCTACGCGGTGCCCTACAGCTGAACGCGCTGCACCCAAATTAACCGTCCAATCTACACCGACAGCATCCGCACCACTTGCAGCTATTTCGTCTAACCACCCCCCCCCTCCTTTTGTAAATAGAATTGAAGGTACCCGAACAAACTGTTCGGATTCAATGCAAACCTCTTTAGGCAACGCCGAAATAACTTGCCTTGTATATTGCAAAGAGAATTGTTGGAAAGCTCGATCAGCTAAAGCCCCCCCCCAACTATCAAAAATCATGATAGCTTGAGCACCGGCTTCAATTTGTGCACTTAAATACTGAATAACTGCTGCTGTGGTTACCTTTAAAATAGCATGCAATAAGTCGGGGCGCTTATAAAGCATTGTTTTAACAATTCTAAAATCATCACTTCCACCCCCCTCAACCATATAGCATGCCAAGGTCCACGGACTTCCTGAAAAACCAATCAACGGTAAACGCCCAGCCAAAGATTGACGAATAATAGAAACAGCATCAGTCACATAGCGCAATTCTGCATCAATGTCGGGAACAAATAACTTTCTAACCGCTTGTTCATCTCGGATAGGCGAACGAAACTTTGGCCCTTCACCCTCTGCAAAATATAACCCCAATCCCATCGCATCTGGTACTGTCAAAATATCAGAAAACAAAATAGCTGCATCTAGCTGATAACGGTCTAAAGGCTGTAAGGTTACTTCACAAGCCAACTCAGGAGTCTTGCACAGCGTTAAAAAATTACCGGCTTTTTTTCTTGTAGCATTATACTCAGGAAGGTAACGGCCAGCTTGCCGCATCAACCACACTGGGGTGTAAGGTGTTTCTTGTCGAAGCAAGGCACGCAAAAAAACATCATTTTGAAGGGGTGCAAAACGCTTGGAAGACATTATTTCCTAATGAGCTTAAACAAAGTAATATTCTAACTCTTTTACGAAACGTTTCATCGGCAGTAAACCACTGTTTTTTTTGAAGTGTTTAACTTTTGTTAAACGCATTTTTAAAAAAATCCCCGTCTAGTGGGGATTTTTTTCTAGTCTATGAAAATTTAATCTCTTTAGAACTTAAGTTTTAATACAGTAATACTAAAAAACCACGAAATTTTTTAAGCTGTTAGTTTGAGAAAATAAAATACAAAAATTATCTTAATTTTTTAAGGCGTTTAATCGCAGAAAGTTGCGCTACGGCCTCAGCCAATTCTGCCTGAGCACAAGCGTAATCAATGGACGATGCTCTATTGGAAAGAGCCTCTTGCGCTAAACGCTTAGCTTGATTGGCTTTGGCTTCATCAAGATCATGACCCCGCACAGCAGCATCAGCCAAAACCGTAACACGATTGGGTTGAACTTCTAAAATTCCGCCATTAACAAAAATTAACTCTTCCTCGGCTTTATCTTTAAGTTTAACCCGAACAGAGCCAGGCTTAATTCGAGTGATCAAGGGTGTATGCCGTGGATAAATTCCTAACTCACCGGATTCTCCAGGCAAAGCAACAAACTCAGCCTGTCCTTCAAAAATAAGCTCTTCAGCGCTAACGACATCAACCTGAATGGTGGACATTACTTTTCCTTCCTTGTTTTGAACAGAGACCAAAACAGCCTCTGTCCACCACTAAATCAATTATTGGAGGCGTTTGGCTTTGTCGAAAACTTCGTCAATAGAACCAACCATATAAAACGCTTGTTCAGGTAAATGATCACATTCGCCATCAACAATCATCTTGAATCCACGAATTGTTTCTTTTAACGGTACATACTTACCAGGCGAACCAGTGAAAACCTCAGCCACAGTAAAAGGTTGAGACAAGAAACGTTGGATACGCCGTGCACGAGACACAGAAAGCTTATCTTCAGGACTTAATTCGTCCATACCTAAAATAGCAATAATGTCACGCAACTCTTTGTAACGTTGTAAAGTTGCTTGGACCCTACGTGTTACGGTGTAATGCTCATCACCAATAATATTAGGATCAACCTGACGGCTAGTTGAATCCAAAGGATCTACTGCAGGATAAATACCCAAAGCCGCGATGTCTCGGCTTAAAACAACAGTGGCATCTAAGTGGCCAAAAGTAGTTGCTGGTGATGGGTCGGTTAAATCATCTGCGGGAACATACACCGCTTGAACTGAAGTGATCGAGCCTTTTTTCGTAGATGTAATGCGCTCTTGGAGCCTCCCCATTTCCTCAGCCAAAGTTGGCTGATAACCTACCGCAGACGGCATACGACCCAAAAGAGCTGAAACCTCTGTACCCGCCAAGGTGAAACGATAAATGTTATCAACAAACAATAAAACATCTCGCCCTTCATCACGGAAATGTTCAGCCATTGTTAAACCAGTTAAAGCCACACGTAAACGATTACCTGGGGGCTCATTCATTTGGCCATAAACTAGAGCAACTTTGTCTAAAACATTAGAATCTTTCATTTCATGATAAAAGTCATTGCCTTCACGTGTACGCTCACCTACACCAGCAAAAACAGAATAACCACCGTGTTGCTTAGCGATATTATTGATCAATTCCATCATGTTTACGGTTTTACCGACACCGGCACCACCAAACAAACCAACCTTACCACCCTTAGCGAAAGGACAAATCAGGTCAATCACCTTAATACCGGTTTCTAATAATTCAGAAGATGGTGATAGCTCATCAAAATCAGGGGCTTTTTGATGAATTGATCGAACCGACTCAGCCTGTACCGGGCCTGCCTCATCAATGGGTCGTCCTAATACGTCCATAATGCGACCCAAAGTAGCCGTACCAACAGGTACATTAATAGGTTTTCCAGTGTTTTTGACAACCATGCCACGACGCAAGCCATCTGAAGAACCTAAACAAATTGAACGAATGACACCATCACCCAATTGTTGCTGTACTTCAAGTGTTAAATCAGATCCATCCATTACCAACGCATCGTAAACTTTTGGTATTGCATCACGTGGGAATTCCACATCGATAACCGCACCGATGCACTGTACGATCTTTCCTTCATTTATCGCAGTACTCATTGTGTTTTCCTTAATTCAAAATCTTTTATGCAGACTACAAAAGCATTCACTAAACAGCGGATGCTCCACCTACAATCTCAGCCAATTCTTTTGTAATCGCTGCTTGACGAGCTTTGTTATATGTTAATTGCAAATCATTAATAACTGTTTTTGCATTATCAGAGGCGGCTTTCATAGCTACCATCCTAGCGGATTGCTCTGAGGCCATATTTTCGGTAACAGCTTGATAAACCAATGCTTCAACATAACGAAGCAAAAGGTTTTCTAAAACGGATTTTGCGTCTGGCTCATAAATGTAATCCCAAGAATTAGCTCGTGAATCAGCAACCAGTTTGTCTGAAGACAAAGGTAACAATTGCTCGATCACTGGCTCTTGCTTCATTGTGTTAATAAACCGAGTGTATGCTAAATAGACTACATCAACTTCATTGGCCACATACGCATCAAGTTGAACTTTAATTGCGCCAATCAAACGCTCCAAATGGGGCGTATCTCCAAGTTGGGTAACTTGAGAAACAACTTCAACACCCATTCTATTTAAAAAACCCAAGCCTTTTCCGCCAATTGCAACTGCATTAACATGAATTCCAGCGTCTTCTAGTGATTTAAATTTTTGGGTTACAACCCGCAAAATATTGGTGTTTAATCCACCACACAACCCTTTGTCTGTACTTACAACAATAACACCGACTTTCGTGATTTTTTCACGAACAATCATGTATTCATGTTTATACTCTGGATTGGCCCTTGATAAATTTGCACATATATTGCGAATTTTTTCAGCATAAGGACGCGCACTGCGCATACGATCTTGTGCTTTTCGCATTTTTGATGCTGCGACCATTTCCATGGCTTTAGTGATCTTTCGCGTGTTTTGAACGCTCTTGATCTTATTCCGAATTTCCTTCATTCCTGGCATAGTTAATCGTCCTGACAGCGCAATAATCGATTAAATTTACAATCATCGCGCAAATTGATATTAATTGTCACAAGAGGATCAATACGCAGAAGTCTTTTTGAAAGACTGAATTGCTTCATGAAGCTTGCTTTCATCTTCTTTGCTAAGGTCTTTAGTCGCTTCAATGTTGTCAATCAAAGACTGATAACTTGTCTGTAAATAACTACGTAAACCCGCTTCGAATGCCAATACTTGATTTACATCTACATCATCTAAGTACGCATTATTAACAGCAAATAAAGATACTGCTAACTCCCATACCTGCAATGGACGGTATTGAGGTTGTTTTAAAAGCTCAACAACTCTGCGACCACGCTCCAATTGCTTACGAGTTGCCTCGTCCAAATCTGAAGCAAATTGCGCAAACGCTGCCAATTCACGATATTGAGCCAGGTCTGTCCGAATACCACCGGAAAGCTTTTTAATTACTTTTGTCTGAGCCGCACCACCAACACGAGAAACGGAAATACCTGCGTTAATAGCAGGCCGAATACCCGCATTGAACAAGTCTGTTTCCAAGAAAATCTGACCGTCCGTAATCGAAATTACGTTAGTTGGCACAAAAGCTGTGACGTCGCCAGCCTGAGTTTCGATTACAGGCAAGGCGGTTAATGAACCTGTTTTACCTTTAACAGCACCTTGGGTAAATTTCTCAACGTACTCTTCAGAAACTCTAGCTGCTCTCTCTAACAAACGACTGTGCAAGTAAAATACATCGCCTGGGTAAGCTTCGCGACCAGGTGGACGACGCAAAAGCAAAGAGATTTGACGATAGGCCCAAGCTTGTTTGGTCAAGTCATCATAAATAATCAAGGCATCTTGGCCACGATCACGAAAATACTCACCCATTGTACAGCCGGAGTAAGGCGCAAGATACTGCATTGCAGCAGACTCAGACGCAGAGGCAGCAACAACAATCGTGTACTCCATTGCGCCAGTCTCTTGTAACTTACGTACTACGTTTTGAATTGAAGATGCTTTCTGCCCAATCGCAACATAAATACAAATAAGGTCTTTACCTTTTTGATTAATAATTGCATCAACAGCCACTGCTGTTTTACCTGTTTGGCGGTCACCAATGATTAACTCACGCTGTCCGCGACCCACAGGCACCATGGAATCAATCGCTTTCAAACCTGTCTGTACAGGTTGTGAAACGGATTTGCGCCAAATTACACCTGGAGCCACTTTTTCGATCACATCAGTTAATTGGTTTCCAATTGGACCTTTACCATCTATAGGGTCTCCCAAGGCATTAACAACGCGACCAATTAACTCAGGACCAATTGGCACCTCTAAAATACGACCCGTACATTTAACAGTATCGCCTTCAGAAATATGCTCATAGTCTCCCAAAATAACAGCACCAACCGAATCTCTTTCAAGATTCAAAGCTAAGCCATATGTATTTCCAGGAAACTCCAACATCTCACCTTGCATAACATCTGATAAACCATGAACACGACAAATGCCATCGCTCACGGAAATCACGGTTCCTTGGGTTCGGATATTGGACGATGATCCTAAGCCCTCTATCCGGCTCTTAATCAGATCACTGATTTCAGAGGGGTTTATCTGCATATTGATTCTCCAAATTCTTTATAGGCCTATATTCAGGCTACGATAGCAGCTTTCATTGCATCAAGACGACCCCTTACTGAGGCGTCATAGCATTGATCACCAACTGCCACTCGCACACCACCAATTAACTCTGGATTGTGTACTGCTTTTGCTTTTAACCGACGTCCAAACTCTTTTTCTAGAATTGGTAACAATTCGGAGATCGCATTTTCATCCATTGGAAACGCACTTTCAATAATTGCATCCACAACTCCTTCTTTTGCGTTTCTCAATGCAATAAATTGGCGTTTTATTTCTGGCAGCGCATTCACCCTTTTGTTTTCAACAACCGTCTTTAAAAAGTTCCTAGCTTCCGGCACCTCGGGAGTTTTTGTTAACAAAACAAAAACATCCAAAATTTCCTGATTTTTTAACTTAGGATCGTTGACCAACAAAGCAATGTCTGGATTGCTTGCAACAACCGCCCATATTTCTAGCCACTGAGTCCACTGATCAAACCCTTGCTTAGAAGCAATATCAAAAACAGCCTGTGCATAAGGTCGAGCTAATGTGGCTTGTTCAACCATAATGATTCCTTGATAGCTCTGTTATTCAAAGTTGCGCCTTTAGTTGGCCAATCAATTCAGCGTGAGCTTGTGCGTTAATTTCTTTTTTCAAAATTTGTTCGGCACCCGTCACCACCAATTCAGCTAACTGTGCACGCAATTGCTCACGAACTCGTTGAGCCCCATGTGCAGCCTCTTCCTCTGCTTGAGCAAGAATCCGCTTTTTTTCAAGCTCAGCCTGATGCTTAGCCTCTTCCACGATTTGGGCTGCTCTTTTTTCTGCATCACCAATTCGTTGCTTAGTTTCAGTTCGTATTTTTGACAACTCTTGCTCTACTCGAATATTTGCATCTGCTAAAGCAGCCTTGCCTTTTTCGGCAGCTGCCAATCCATCAGCAATTTTTTTAGCTCGCTCATCTAGAACTTTCATCATTGGCGGCCATACAAATTTCATTGTAAACCAAGCCAAAACAAAGAAAACGACGAGCTGAGCAAACAACGTTGCGTTAAGATTCACGGTTTTTTCCCTTTAAAACGTATAGATTAAAAACCCATACGTATAGTCCGTCTAAGGAATGTCCTTAAATCAACCAACAAATGGGTTAGCATATGCAAACAACATTGCAATACCAACACCAATCAAAAATGCAGCATCAATCAAACCAGCCAAAACAAACATCTTAGTTTGCAATTCGTTCATTAATTCTGGCTGGCGAGCTGATGCCTCAAGGTATTTACCACCCATAATTGCGATACCAATACAGGCGCCAATTGCACCCAAACCAATAATAAAAGCGCAAGCCAAAGCAACGATAGCAACGTTAGTCATAAAAACTCCTTTAGTTTTAAAAAATTAAAAATGAAATTAACTTGCAGCCCCTTGAAAGAGGCGCAAAAAGATTTGTTAAGATGGTCAGTGTGCCTGATGAGCTTGTCCGATATATATTAGAGTCAACATCATAAATATAAAAGCCTGAAGAAGCACAATTAAAATGTGAAAAATTGCCCACAAGGAACCGGCTATCACATGGCCAACAAACGCCAAAACTCCGCCAGTAGAAAATGCGGCCACCGAACCAAGCAACGCAATAAGCATAAATACAAGCTCGCCTGCATACATATTACCGTATAACCGCATACCCAAAGAAACTGTTTTTGCGGCGAACTCTATCAAATTTAAAACAAAATTAGGCACCCAAAGAAAGGGATTTGACCCAAATGGGGCACAAAACAACTCACGAATAAAACCAAAAAAACCTTTAATTTTGACACTATAGTACAGCATCAAAATCAAGACCCCTAATGACATGCCCAAAGTTGCATTTAAATCAGCAGAAGGGACTATCCTCATATATGCATGCGCAGGATCAATTCCAAAACTTGGTGCCAAATGCTCCCAGATCCTTGGCAAAAGATCTAAGGGTAACAAATCCAAGGCATTCATAAACGCAACCCACATAAACACCGTTAATGCCAAAGGGGCTATAAACGTACGATTTCCATGAACAATCGCCTTAGATTGCTGCTCAACCATTTCAACAAGAATCTCTACTAACGCTTGAAATCTTCCAGGAATACCAACACTTGCACGCACCACAGCGAAACGCAAAAACAAAATTGCACAAATGCCGGCCAATAATGAATAAAAAACCGTGTCGTAACTCACCACTGAAAAATCAATCATAGATTGCTGACGATCTGACTGAAAGTGAGTCAAGTGATGCTGTATATAGCTAGATGGTGTTGGACCATTACCATGTTCGGCTGCTGTTGACATGTACTATTTTAAAATGAATGTTAAAAAATAACTCTTAACCGTAACCACCAGCGCCAGCAACATAGCCCACCAAACTAAATCTGAGTAAAACACAGCTGCAATGGCCATTATTACTAAAGTGGCCGCGATTTTTAAGAATTCACCAACCAGAAAAATAGCTGCTTTCGCGCTTGCATTCGATGTAACAAAACACAACCTCAACGCAAAAAATGTACTTGGCAAAGCCACTGCCAACACACCCCACAAAGCAGACAACATATGAGAAACAGACAACATTGTTAAAGCAAAACTAAAAACACACCCAACAATCCACTGCTTTTTCACAAAAGTCCACATATTGGCTAATCGCACGCCTTCTGGCAAACCTCAAGATTATAGAGACTCTTACCCGCACAGTCAAACCACCCGATTACTAAATGTGCATTTACAATATTAGCAAGTTATTAATTGTAAAAATCAAACTGTGCAAGTTTTTTTTAACTTAATTTAAGTTTCCAATTTGTGTTGATATTTACAATCAACGTTTATTTGTAGCAGCGACATCGAAAACCTGAAAGGTAAATTAGTTATTAATAGCCATATTTTATGCCGTCTGTAAAAATCCCATTCGCTCTACAATTCCATCTAATTCATCTAATGAATTAAAATGAATTGATAACATACCATTGCCTTTTTTAGTACTTTTAATTTTAACATTCGCCGCAATTGCATCCGAGAGTTGCTCTTCCAGCTTTACAATATCTGCTGACGCATTTTCTTTTAACTTAACTTTGTTTAATTTTGCTATATTTTTCGCAGCTAATCGTACAGCAACTAATTTCTCAGTTTCACGCACCGACAATTGTCGATTTACAACCTCATGCGCCGTTGTGGTTTGCTGCGCAGCACTCAATGGCAACAAAGCCCTTGCGTGACCCATTTCAAGGTCACCCGCAACCAACATGGTTTGCACAGCAGCAGGCAATGACAATAACCGCAATAAGTTACTAATTGCACTACGTGACTTTCCAACCGCATGTGCAGCCTGCTCGTGAGTCAAGCCAAACTCTTTAATCAATCGCTGAATTCCCTGGGCCTCTTCTAATGCACTGAGGTCTTCGCGTTGAATATTTTCAATTAATGCCATAACGAGCGCCGATTCGTCAGGAATTTGCCTAATAATTACAGGAACTTCTTTAAAACCTGCAATTATCGATGCACGGAACCTTCTCTCCCCTGCAATAATTTCATATTTTTCTTTTGCAATAGAGCGAACTAGTATTGGCTGCATTAAACCATGTTTATTTATGGACTCAGCCAATTCATTTAAAGCGACCTCATCCATTTTACAGCGTGGCTGATACTTTCCGGCTTGAATTTGCGTAACTTTTATTTTTTGAATAACCTCGCCACTAACTGGCTCAGATATGCTTACGGATGGGCCCAACAATAATTCTAAGCCCTTGCCTAACCCTTTGTTTTTTTTGCTTGAACTCATTTTTTAATTCCTTGTTTTACTCGAACAATTAATTCATCAGCAAACAGAAGATAAGCTTGGGCCCCCTTACTTAAACGATCAAAAATAACCCCCGGGCGACCAAAACTAGGTGCCTCAGCCAATCGCACATTTCTTGGAATTACTGTTTTAAAAACTTGTTTTGGAAAATGATTATCCAATTGATCTGAAACTTGCGTAGCCAGCGTTATTCTTGGATCATACATAACTCTAAGCAATCCTATAATCTTAAGGTCTGAATTAAAATTAGCCGTTATTTGTCGTATGATATTCACTAAGTCACTTAAACCTTCCAATGCGTAATATTCACATTGCATGGGAATAATGACGCCCGTCGCGCTGCACAACCCATTTAAAGTTAACATTGATAATGAAGGCGGGCAATCAATTAAAACAAAATCATAATGTTCAGCCACTTTTTCTAAAGCATGCCTTAATCGAAGTTCACGATTTTGCACCCCAACAAGCTCTATTTCAGCTCCAGATAAATTTCGATTTGTTGGCAATACATCGTAAGGAATGCCCTCACCCCGCACATTACAATTTTCAATTGACTCCTCGCCCAGTAACACGTCATAAACTGAGCGCTGTAACTGTCTTTTATCAATACCAGACCCCATTGTTGCATTGCCTTGCGGATCTAAATCTATCAATAAGACACGTTTTTTTCTGGCACTCAGCGCTGCTGCTAGATTAACTGCTGTTGTTGTTTTACCAACCCCGCCTTTTTGATTGGTAACACAAAAAATATGGGCCATTGCCTACCCTCTTATGAATTCAAGAATTATTACATGTCTCTTTGCATCCAACTCAGGAACACAAAGGTCTACACTGTTCAAGTATCTCCAATTTAAAACATTGGTGTCCCTTTCCCGTATTTTACCTTTCATTGCAAATAACAAAGAACCAGACCGAACATACTTTGAAACCAAATTTGAGAAAAAAACCAAATCAGAAAATGCACGAGAAATAACGGCATCAAATGAATACTCAAAAACATGCTGCCCAGCACGACCGTGAACAACGTATGCATTTTTTAAGCCCAAATGAGCAATTGCTTGGGTTACAAAAGAAACTTTTTTTTGTACTTTTTCTATCATTGTAACTTCAATATCAGGCCTTAATATAGCAATAACTAAACCTGGCAACCCAGCACCCGTACCCACATCTAAAAAACTACCCAAAGGTTTTTTAATATTGATTGCATTTAAAATAGGTATAAATACCATTGAATCCAGAATATGTAATTTAAACATATCAGAATATGCTCTAATCGCTGTTAAATTGTAAACACGATTCCATTTTTCCAATAAATCTAAGTAATCTAACAAACAATTTAATTGCGCATCTTTAACTTGAAGACCCAAAGAGTCTGCAACCAGTCGCAATTTTTTAAAGTATGTTTCACGTGAAACATCAAGCTTTTTATTTATATTCATGCAACCATTAAACTTGGGTTTGTTCATGTATATCGGATGAAATTTGTGTATCAAATGAATTAATACGTTTAATATGAATTAAAAGTAATGAAATTGCAGCCGGTGTTACGCCTGAAACACGACCGGCCTGACCAAGCGTTTCTGGACGATAATAAGACAGCTTTTGTTGGACTTCTTTACTCAAGCCTTTTACCCGCGAATAATCTAAATTCTGAGGTATGATTGTTGTTTCATGACTACGCTGTTTTTTAATTTCTTCTTGCTGACGTACTATATACCCCTCATACTTTATTTCTATTTCTACCTGATATTGGACATCCAAATCAAGGTTACTAGAGACTACAGAATGGTCGCTAGAAAGTTTTAAAGACATCAAATTTTGGTATTTTACATTTGGCCGTTTTAACAAATCAGCTAACGTATATTCGCGCTCAATGGCCTGCCCAAAAACACGGTTTGCCTCATGAATCTCAACCACCCTGGGATTAATCCAAGTTGAACGAAGTCGTTCAATTTCGGCCAAAACTGCAGACCGTTTGCGCTGATAAGCCTCCCAACGCTTGTTATCAATACATCCAAGTCGCAAGCCCAGTTCTGTTAGACGAACATCTGCATTATCCTCCCTTAAGCTAAGGCGATATTCTGCACGACTGGTAAACATTCTATAAGGTTCGGTTACTCCACGAGTAATCAAGTCATCTACAAGAACACCCAAATATGCTTTATCTCGGCCAAGCGAGAAAGGTGATTTTTCCTGAGCATGCAATGCTGCATTAATACCAGTATATAAACCTTGGGCGGCAGCCTCCTCATAACCTGTTGTACCGTTAATTTGACCCGCAAAAAATAATCCGCTTATAGCTCGGGTTTCAAATGATGTTTTAAGTGAACGAGGATCAAAGTAATCATATTCAATTGCATAACCAGCCCGAAGAATATGAGCATTTTCTAACCCCTTTATAGAATGAATTAAATCTAGTTGTACATCAAATGGCAAACTTGTGGATACTCCATTGGGATAAAATTCATGGGTGGTGAGCCCTTCTGGCTCTAAAAATATTTGATGTGATGATTTATCAGAAAAACGATTTATCTTGTCTTCTATCGATGGACAGTATCTTGGACCAACACCCTCAATAACTCCGGTATACATTGGGCTTCTATTTAAACCCTGTCTAATAATTTCATGACTGGATTCATTAGTATGCGTAATCCAACAAGGTAATTGCTGCGGATGTATGCCAGCATGACCTAAGTATGAAAATACAGGGATTGGGGTTAAGTCACCAAGTTGCTCTTGCATTACAGAAAAATCAATCGTTCTGCCATCAAGACGGGGGGGGGTTCCTGTTTTTAATCTTCCTTGCGGTAAATTTAACTCTTTTAAACGATACGCCAATGATTGCGCGGGTGGGTCTCCTGCGCGACCCGCAGGATAATTTTCTAAACCTACATGAATTAATCCATTTAAAAAAGTTCCGGCAGTCAAAACAACCGCTTTTGACTGAAAGCGCAACCCTATTTGTGTGATCACACCAACCACCGTATCTCCATTTAGAATCAAATCATCAACAGCTTGCTGAAATAACCATAAATTGGGTTGATTTTCTAAACGATATCTTATAGCAGCCTTATATAAAATTCGATCCGCTTGTGCTCTGGTTGCTCGCACAGCAGGGCCCTTAGAACTATTTAACGTTCTAAATTGAATGCCAGATTCATCAGTAGCGATTGCCATTACACCACCCAACGCATCTATTTCTCGAACCAAATGCCCTTTACCTATACCACCGATTGATGGATTACATGACATTTGACCCAAAGTTTCAATATTGTGTGTAAGCAATAAAGTTTTTTGTCCCATGCGGGCACTAGCTAAAGCAGCCTCAGTGCCAGCATGGCCACCACCAACAACAATAACATCAAACGAGCGTGGGAATTGCATAATAAATATACCAAACAAAAAAGAGATTATAGGTGTTCACAAGTCGCAGGTGAAGCACTATTTAACTTAAATTTTGACTAAATATTAAAAAATAATTACAGCTTAAAAGCGAAAATGTTTCACGTGAAACAAATCATAATAGCAATTTACCATTTGGTACGACTTTAGCATCAACTGTAGTAAAATGGTTCACTGTACCAATAAACCACATACCCCTATAGAGAACAATTGGATAGAAAATGAGATACGCCAAATTGCTTTGGGCAGAAAAAATTAATTATTTGCCGGTAGTTTGCACTCATAGCAAATTGCAGCGGCTATTGTGAGTTTACTACAACCAGCCAAGATCAATCGCTTAAATCCTTACGTCTATTTAAAAGACATCATGAAAAAATTTCCCGCGCACCCTCATAACAAAATTGATGAATTGTTACCACATCCGTGGTAACCTGAAAATGCCGTCACCGTATAGGATGTACGGTTATTAATGCCAATTTACAAATTTTCCAGAAAAGTTTTATTCCCCAATTACTAAACATTGACTGCGTAACCGTGTGCTTTTGAAGTCAAAAATTAATTTGAGAAAAACGCCAGGTGATATAACTGGGGGCTTACAATTAAATCGCCCCCAACAGCCATAAATCAACCAAACCAGCTAAAAAATGAGCTGAAAACAAGCATCAATATAATCATCCCAAAGAACGCCTCCTTAAAAAAGGCGCCATTTAGGCATTAATTATGGAATGTTTTAAACTTTTTATTAATTCAAACGTTGTTCCAATGAATCTTTTATTTTGCGCAATGATTCTGGTAAACGATGCGATAACAATTTAAATAATTCTTCATGAAGTGCAAACTCTTTTTTCCAAGCATCAACATCAATTGATGTAATCGTAGAAAATTGAGTTTCTGAAAAATCTAAACCATCCCAAGTTAAATCAGCATACTGCGGGGATGTACCAAACACGTGCTCAGTTCCATTGGCTTTTCCCTCAATACGATCAAGCATCCACTTTAAAACACGCATATTTTCACCAAAACCCGGCCATACAAATTGACCCTGTTCATCAGTTCGAAACCAATTAACACAAAAAATCTTAGGTAAGTTTACTCCTTGTGACTGCATTTCACTTCCCAGAGATAACCAATGATTAAAATAATCTGCCATGTTATAACCACAAAATGGCAACATGGCAAATGGATCACGACGCACTACACCTTGTTGACCAACCGCTGCTGCTGTGGTTTCTGAACCCATTGTAGCTGCCATATAAACACCCTCTTCCCAATTTCTAGCCTCAGTAACCAAAGGAACTGTGTTAGAACGGCGACCACCAAATATAAATGCATCAATTAAAACACCTTCAGGGTTATTCCAATTTTCATCAATCACAGGGTTTTGATGAGCAGCTACGGTAAAACGTGCGTTAGCGTGAGCAGCTTTACGGCCACAATCTGGTGTCCAATCTTGTCCTGTCCAGTCGATTAAATGAGATGGTGGTTCTTGTGTCATGCCTTCCCACCAAACATCACAGTCATCAGTTAATGCGACATTAGTAAATAAAACATTTTCACTTAATGACGCCATACAATTGTAGTTTGTCTTTTCATTTGTTCCAGGAGCAACACCAAAATAACCAGCTTCTGGGTTAATAGCAACAAAACGACCATCACTACCCGGCTTTATCCATGCGATGTCATCACCGATTGTAGTAATTTTCCAACCTTCAAAAGATGTAGGTGGAATCAGCATAGCAAAATTAGTTTTACCACAAGCAGATGGAAATGCTGCTGCAACGTGATATTTTTTTCCCTCAGGAGAAGTGACTCCTAAAATTAACATATGTTCAGCTAACCAGCCTTGAACACGCCCCATGGTTGAAGCAATTCGTAAGGCAAAACATTTTTTACCTAATAACGCATTACCACCGTAACCGGATCCAAACGACCAAATTTCACAGGTATCTGGAAAATGAACGATGTACTTTGTACTATTACAAGGCCAAGCAACATCTTTTTCGCCAAAATTTAAGGGTTTGCCTACTGTATGGACACAAGGAACGAAATTCCCCTCTGCTCCTAAAACATCGTAAACTTCTTTGCCCATACGGGTCATAATACGCATATTTACAACAACATAAGGGGAATCACTTAATTCCACGCCAATATGAGCAATTGGACTTCCTAAAGGACCCATAGAAAAAGGGATAACATACAATTTGCGCCCACGCATACAACCTGCAAATAAATGATTTAATTTGGAACGCATTTCATTTGGCGCCATCCAATTGTTGGTGGGTCCAGCTTCTTCAGGGGTCTCAGTGCATATGAAAGTCCTATCTTCAACACGCGCAACATCAGATGGATCTGACCACGCTAAATATGAATTAGGACGTTTATTAGGATTTAAACGGCGCAACGTTCCACTTTGTACCATTTGTTCACATAGTCGATTGTATTCTTCTTCCGAACCATTACACCAAACTATTTCATCTGGTTGAGTTAAAGACGCAACCTCTTTAACCCAATCAATTAATTTATTATGCTTAATAAAGCTTGGAATGGATGAAGCATAACTTGACAATACAGCATTCATTAGGAGAACCTCCGAGATAATAAAAATATGAAAAACTGTGGCTTGACAAAAGGACAAGACGGCTAATGCGTCTTTCTTTTAAAAAATGGCTTATAAAAAAGCCAAAGAAAAAGCTCGAATAGATTTTATTTAACGGTGTATTAAGATTTTGGATAAAAAAATAGAATGGAAAAAAATTAAAATAGAACTATTAGATCCAAATTTTTATCAACTGTACTGAAAAATCAGGCGATTTCCTATTTGTCAAATAACCTTTAATGGTTTTCACTTACACAAAGATCTCCATGATATCACGTAAGTATAACATTTGACATTTTGCAATGCACACACCATTATGAATAAATACAAAATTCTTGTGAGGGGCAAACTATCCAAAAAAAATTCTTCTTGTGGTTTTTTATTAATTTTTTTAAAGTCAAAAATTATGTATGTTTACTATCATCTTGTTCTGTTTTAATGTTTAATTCTTCCGCCACTTCTTTCCAAAGATTTCCAGCACTTTGTTTTAATAGCTTAAGCCATTGCGCATGAGGGTTACGCAAATAATTTTGTTTTGCAAGTTCCAAAGCCTCTTCATCCCAACCGTCCTGTAAATACAATTGAACCAATGCAACTCCAAGAACATTGCTTGCAGGTAATATCCTACGCCACTTTTCAGCTAAAACCAAAGCTTGCCGACCATGACCTAACTGCTCAAGTAATTGTACTGCCTGAGCAGCCTCCGTGTCATCTATCGCTGATTTTGCCAGTAGTTGAGCTAAAAGTTGATCTTGCTTTGAAAATTGCAACAAATTCTTCAAACGCATACGAACCCAGCGTGAGTCCAAAGTTTTCCATTTCTGGGAATCTGTAGGCTCTATAATTGGTAAAGATTCTATCAGTTGCGCCGCTATTTCAAAGGTGCTGCTTGAATCTGTACGAAGCATCGGTGACCACCACAATGTTGGATCAATTAATGTGCACTGATCGCACATAGCCCATTTAAATAAATATTGAACTTTTTGATTATCTGAACAACCACTGTCTAAAACCAACTGTATGCTTTTTGTTAAGAATGATTTTACAGATAAACGAAAATCTCCAGTTCGATCATCTGCTCCATCACAAGCTGATAAGATTTTTTCTATAGCTAAATTGATTAAAAGTAAGCGATAACCCTCTTCTAGTTCCGTATCTGAAACCAAAGCTGTTATACAAAGTGTTCTAAAATACAAACGTAGACAAGCAGGGGCTGAAGGACATTTTGCAGTGCCAATAAACTGAGAAATTGCTTTTCGTGTTATTTCTTCAGAAGAATTAATATCTAAAGATTCAAGTAATTTTAAAAATCTAGACAATTCTTGATCTGCATTTGCAACTAAACGAAGCCAAGACAACCACTGTGTTGATTGAGCACTGAGTATAAGAGGACCTGCTTTTATATTCATAAAAATTTTTCCAATTAGCAGACAATAGAATATAAACAATAATATTTATATTGTATTACTCCGTGGATTCAAGTAGGAAGTGCAATATCATTAACTCATTGAAAAAAGATTTCTTTTGGTGTTTTATACCCCAATCTTTTTCTTGGCCTATTGTTTAATGGCTGTTCAATCATTTTTATTTCATTCTCAGTAACAGTAGATAAAGGACGTTTTTTTGGAATGTATTGGCGTAAAAGTCCATTCAGGTTTTCATTACAACAACACTGCCAACTAGAACAAGGGTCTGCAAAATAAGTGTTTGAATTTAATGTATTATCAATTGCTTTATGGTTTGCAAATTCTTTACCATTATCGAAAATAATTGTTTTAACCCATTCGCAAATAGCATTTCCAACTAGATTCGCAGTTTTATTGGGCACTTTTGCCAAAATTGTATACCCAAATTTGCGTTCAACCAAAGAAACTATTGCTTGTTTATGACCTGCACCAATCACCGTATCTCCCTCCCAATCGCCAATTCGTAAGCGTTTATCCACAATTTCAGGCCTTTCAATGATGGGGCGTTTCCCGATAATTTGTCCGCGTCGATCACGCCCAGAGCCATAGCACTTTTTTTCTTTTTTTGACATCGCAGTGACTGCCAAACGGTACCACCGCATTGACGATCTTTATAAATATGACGGTAAACACTTTCATGGCTAATTGATAATCTTGAAGAGACTTGCTCAGGACTTCATTTAATCTTAATTAATTCAAAGACTTGGTTTAATATTTCTGATGGAATTTTTCTCGCACGTCGACATCGTTTAGAACGTTTTTTAGCTAACAAACAGGCTTGGCGTGGTTTTTAGCCACATTTACCAACATTTCGATGAATCTCCCGAGCAATCGTAGACTAATGTCTTCCAAGTAGTGAAGCAATTTTACTCTGATTAAAACCAGCTTTCATAAGAACAAAAATCTGGTATCTTTCGTTTTGGCTGAACTGCTTATAGGTCATAGTGCAATTTTAATGTGGTAGTTAAAAAAGCCTTAGATACTAAAGTATCCTCAGCCTTTTTACTTTCATTGATCAAAGTTGCACTTCGTACTTGAATCCACGAAATAATAGTTATTTACCAATACAAAACTTTGTGAAAATTAAACCTAGCAAATCGTCTGGTAAAACCCGCCCTGTGATTTCACTCAAGGCATCATGAGCCAATCTAAGCTCTTCTGCAAATAAATCTAGTTCCTGATTTGCTGCTACTGCGTGTTGATTAGCCGCATTTAAGTGATTAAGACATAACTTTAATGCCTGAATATGCCTTTGTCTTGCTAAAAATGGAAGATCCTGTGAAGGTTGAATACCCAAAATAGTTAATATGGTTTTTTTTAATTCCTCCAGTCCTTTACCTTTTTTTACAGAAATTAAAATATCTAGATGATTATTTTTTTTATATGCTTCTATTTCTTCTTCTTTAGTGAATATCAATAAATCAGATTTATTCAGCACACGCAAAACAACACCTGAAAAATCCAAAGCTTGATCAGTAAGAATATTATTTTCTAAGTCTTCTGGGCTAACTAAATTTAACAAAATATCTGCATGAGAAATTTCTTTTTTAGTTCGTTCAATACCAATTTTTTCAACTAAATCCTCAGTTTGACGCAATCCGGCAGTATCAATTAAGGTTACTGGTATTCCTTGAATCTCAATATTTTGATAAATGGCATCTCGGGTTGTTCCAGGCACAGATGTCACTATTGCGCGCTCTGCACCAGACAACGTATTTAGTAAACTGGACTTTCCAACATTTGGTTTACCAACCAAAACAAGTCTCACCCCCTCAGATAAGCGGATACTTTGACTGGCTGTTTTTAGCAGCTGGGATGATATCTGATAACAATTATCTAATTGAAGCTTTGCCTGAGCTTTTTCAAGGAAGTCAATTTCTTCTTCAGGAAAATCAATTGTTGCTTCAACCAAAAGTCTTAGCTGAATAATTTTTTCTGCTAATAATTTAACTTCTTTAGAAAAAACTCCTTGCAAAGAAGCCATTGCTGCGCGGGCCGCTGCTGTAGTACTGGCATAAATTAAATCTGCAACTGCTTCTGCTTGAGCTAAGTCTAATTTATCATTTAAAAATGCTCGCTCAGTAAACTCTCCAGGTTTAGCTAACCTTAAATCTAGAGCTTCACCTGCTTTCAAGATAACAGAAAGGCAAAGCTGCAAAATTGCCACACCCCCATGACCTTGAAATTCTAAAACATGTTCACCTGTATAAGAACTAGGGGCAGGAAAATATAACAATATTCCTTCGTCAATCACTTGATTAAGGTCATAAATTTTAACCAAATGAGCAAACCTTGGTGCGGGAATCTTTTTGAATACCTTTTCACAAAAGGAAAAAAAACCAACTGTCTGAGCACGATTAAAAACAACAGCGGGAATACTAATACGGATAACCCCAACACCCCCAACTCCAGAAGCTGTTGCTATGGCTACAATTGCTTGAGAATTAGAAAAAACCATGAGTTTACAAAAAAATAAACAACAATTTTAATTCATTTTGGTTTTTTCTACAGAATTTGTTATATACCATTGTTGAGCAATTGAAAGAATGTTGTTAACGACCCAATACAAAACCAATCCAGAAGGGAAAAATATAAACATTCCCGAAAATACAATTGGCATAAACAACATCACTTTAGCCTGAATTGGGTCAGGTGGTGTTGGATTAAGTTTGGTCTGTACAAACATAGAAACAGCCATAACAATAGGCAAAATATACCACGGATCTGGACTTGCTAAATCTGTAATCCAACCAACCCAAGGCGCATTCCGTATTTCTACACTGGCAAGCAATACCCAATATAAAGCTAAAAATACAGGTATTTGAACAACAACAGGTAAACATCCGCCTAACGGATTGATTTTTTCTGTTTTATACAATTCCATCATCGCCTGATTTAAACGCATGCGATCATTGCTATGTTGTTCTCGTAAACGCATTAAACGAGGAGTAACTGCTCGCATTTTGGCCATTGATTTATAGCTAGCTGCAGATAATGGGAAAAAAGCCAATTTGACAATCACTGTTAAAAAAACAATAGCCCAACCCCAATTACCAACCAAACGGTGTAAATTTTCCAAAAGCCAAAACAATGGCTTGGCAATTACAGTTAACCAACCATAATCACGAACCAAATCTAGTCCAGGAGAGAGAGATTCTAATAAATGTTCGTCTTGCGGACCTATAAATAAACGGGCTGAACTTGAAACTTCAGTATTAGGATTGACTGTGGGTAATTGAATTAAACTACCTACAGCATAACGATTTTTATTTAATTTTTTAATATAATTTTCTCTATTTTGACCATGCTCTGGGATAAAAGCTGAAACAAAATAATGCTGAACCATTGCAATCCAGCCATTATCCGAGTTTTTGTTAAAATCGGCTGTGCCTTTTGCTATCTGAGAAAATTCAATTTTTTGGTATTTTTTTTGCTCTGAATATACAGCAGGACCAGTAAATGTACTGTAAAAGTGTGATTCTCCTTCGGGTTTAGAATCGTCACGGATTAATTGAGTATAACTGGAAGGAACAAAAGGTATATTAAGCGAATTTTTAACAAGGTGTACAACATCTATAGCGTATTGACCTCGAGTTAATATGTACTGAATTTGAGAAGTAACACCGTTATTAAATGATTCAAAAATAACTTTTATTTTTTCTTGATTATCATGAAGTTGATCTGGTGTTGAAACCAAACGATAAGAAGTATTGTGATTGGCCAAACCTGAGGCTCCTACCAATCCAGTTTGAACAATATATGTTCTTTTTTCTGAATTTTCTAGAAGTTTAATTGGTTTTTTTATATCATCGTAAGAAGCATACTTAAGTAATTCTGCTTGTAACAGCTGAGCACCGAATGTTGAGAAAGTAAGTCTTAAAACATCTGTACTAACTGTTACCGTAGTATCTTGCGGAGATGGTATTAAAGTGGATGAAACCGAATCTTGATTTGACGTATTTAGTAATTCGTTTTGATTTTTTTCAGATAAAGAAACGGCAGATTTTTCAGAATTTTTTGATGATGAATTCAGGCTTAAGGTATTTGAAAAACCCAAAAAACCAGTCCCACCTATTGATATTTGATAGTTTTCCCACAACATCAATACAGACACAATAAAAAGCATCGAAAGTAAGACGCGACGAATTTCCATTAAACGTCCTTTAATTGAAAGTTTTATTTTTTTTTAATGGCACAGGATCATAACCACTTCTTCCTAAAGGATGACAAAAAAATAAGCGCTTCAGGCCTAAGTAAAAACCCAGTACTAATCCATGCACTTCCAGTGCTTGTAACATATATTCAGAGCACGATGGATAAAAACGACAGCAAGGCCCTATAAGAGGTGAAAGCAGAATTTGATATAAACGAACGGAAAAACTTATTGTTTGCTTTGCAAATTCTCGAACAACAGTTTGAGCTCTAACCACCATTTTTTTTTATCTTGTAAAGAAAAGGAAGAAATTGGGACAATCAATCGAACTAAAATATCCTGATTTTTATTAAGTGCCCAATTTGCATAAGCAGCTCTAACTAAACGCTTAAACAAGTTTCGGTCGATTGACCGTTTAGCTAAACGTTTAGGAACTAAAACCCCTAAACGAGGCCCTAAATTAGAGTTGACTTTTACAAAACACTGCAATTTTTTACTACGGTAAAACGACTTTTTTTCAAGTAAAACTTGAAACGATTCAGTTCGTAAGATTTTTTTAAATTGAGTGGTCAAATTTACACAGACAAACGAGCACGACCTTTAGCGCGACGAGCGCGAATAACAGAACGGCCGCCGCGCGTTTTCATACGAACCAAAAAACCATGTGTTCTTTGACGACGAACTTTTGAAGGCTGATAAGTACGCTTCATGTTTAAAGCCTTTATATGTTAAGAATAACCCATACAAACTGGGAAAACCCAAGATTGTACAACGAAAAACTGTAAAAATACAAATTAATTTTTCTAATAAGTTCAAACATAAAAAATTCAATTTCAGGATAAAAAAATAAATTTTTTAACTTTTGAATATGTATGATCCATAATCTAAATTTTTGAAAAAAATTGAAGATTTCTTTAGTTACAATGTGCAATGTAAACATCTAAAAATAGCCCAATCCTTTTTTAAGAGTCAAACAAACCGTGATTCAAGAATATTGGTCGCAGACCATCGAAGCCTTTTCAAAAGAGCTTCCAGAAAAATTATTTTCATTATGGATCAAACCGTTACAGCCTGTATCATTTGATTCTTCAAGTAAAATACTTCGCATTTCAGCGCCTAATCGTTTTAAATTGGATTGGGTATTAAAAAATTATGCGGATCGAATTTTAGAGATTATTCGTAATTTAGTTGATTCAGAAATAGAACTTAAGTGGGAAATAGCCACTAAAAATGTAACGACTACAGAGGAAAAAAATTTTAGAAATGGATTAAATTATCAATCAAATCAATTAGTTAATGATATTCCTGAAGTTAATAAAGTTGAGCCTATTGGTTTAAGTCCAAACGAAAGTGTTGATAATCGAGGCGATAAGTCAAGGTTAAACACAGAATTGTCTTTTGAAAATTTTGTTTCAGGAAAAGCAAATCAATTAGCCAGAGCTGCTGCTGAACAAGTGGCTGCAAATCCTGGACAATCCTACAATCCTCTATTTTTATATGGAGGGGTAGGCTTAGGAAAAACCCATTTAATTCACGCCATTGGGAATCAAGTTTTTAAAAAAAAACCTGGTTCATTAATTCGATATATTCATGCAGAACAATATGTTAGCGATGTAGTGAAAGCGTATCAACGCAAAGCTTTTGATGAATTTAAAAGATATTACTATTCTCTGGATTTATTATTAATTGATGATATTCAGTTTTTTGCAGGTAAAAATCGAACTCAAGAAGAATTTTTCTATGCGTTTGAACAATTAATTGCTGGTAGAAAACAAATTATCATTACAAGTGATACCTATCCAAAAGATATTCAAGGAATGGATGATCGATTAATTTCTAGGTTTAACAGTGGGTTAACTGTCGCAATTGAACCACCAGAGTTAGAAATGCGTGTTGCTATATTGATGAAAAAAGCCGAACATCAGCATATACAGTTGAGTGAAGATGTTGCTTTTTTTGTTGCCAAGCACATGCGTTCGAATATTAGAGAACTTGAGGGTGCACTTAGAAGAATCTGTGCATATGCTAGTTTTCACAATAAAATCATTTCTTTAGAATTAACAAAAGAAGCTTTACGGGACATGATATCAGTGCATCATGGCCAGGTTTCAGTAGAAGCAATTCAAAAAACAGTAGCGGATTATTACAAAATCAAAGTTGCGGATATGTATTCAAAACGAAGACCTGCAAACATTGTTTTACCCAGACAAATAGCCATGTATTTGGCTAAAGAGATGACAGAAAAAAGTTACGTGGAAATTGGCGAGTTATTCGGAGGCCGAGATCACACGACTATATTGCACGCAGTTAGTAAGATTCAAGAGCAGAGAAACCAAATTGCAGAATTAAACCATGCTTTGCATGTTTTAGAACAAACTTTGAAAGGATAAAAAGCTCTTTAAAATTTGTGGATAACTTGGTATAAGATGAGGGAAAGTCGCCTAGTTATCCACAAAAAATAAAGGACTTTTTAAATAGTAAAAAAGTTTTCCCAGATATCCCCATTACTTCCATAGGGATATCCACAAACAAAAAAAGAACTTATGCTTTTGATTTTTATTAAAAAAATAAGTTATACACAGATTTGACCTAATTCTATTAACTATTTTTAAAAGGATATATATAAATGCAATTAATCTTCAGCTCGCGCGATACACTTGTACGCAAGCTGCAAGTGGTAAGTAATATTGTTGAAAAAAGAAATACTTTTCCAATATTGGCAAATGTTTTAATTCAAAAGGATGGTCAAATTGTCAAAATGATTTCTACCGATGTAGAAATGCAAATTAAGACCAAAGCTGATATTGGAATTGATGATCATCAGATTGCTACTACTGTAGGCGCTAAAAAATTATTGGATGTTTTAAAATCTTTTTCCGATGGTGTAGATGTTGGTTTAAAGTTGGATGGCTCCAAGATTTTAATTAGTGGAGGAAAAAGCAAATTTTCTCTTCAAACTTTGCCTGCTGAAGATTTTCCTTTGATTCAAGAACCTTCTGAATGGTTAGCGTCAATTCATTTAACTCAAATTGTTTTAAAAAATTTGTTGTCAATGGTTTATATTGCCATGGCTCAACAAGATTTAAGATATTATTTGAATGGTGTTTTGTTAATAATTGAATCCAATCAAATATCAGCTATTGCTACAGATGGACATCGTTTGGCTTACAGTAAAGCAAAAAGTGATTTTTTATCTGGAGAAAATAGTCAATATGTTATTTTGCCAAGAAAAACGGTTTTAGAATTATTACGATTACTATCTGATTCCGATGAATTGATTACAATAGATTTAGCAAGTAATCAGGCTCGATTTATATTTTCTGATATTTACTTAATTTCTAAGTTGGTTGAAGGAAAATTTCCAGATTATCAAAGAGTTATACCAAAAAATAACAATCATATTGTTGTAATTGAGCGTGAAGTATTATTACGTTCATTACAGCGAGTTTCTATTTTAACTACAGATAAATTTCGTGGTATACGTTGTATATTTGAAAATAATTTATTAAAAATAATGGTTTTCAATACTGATCAAGAAGAAGCTCAAGATGAAATTGATATTGATTATCTTGGAATGAAAATTGATATTGGATTTAATGTAATTTATTTACAAGAAGTTTTAAATAATTTAAAGGAAGAAAAAATAAGGTTAATATTAAATGATGGTATAAGTAGTGTTTTAATAATGAAAGAAAAAGTTGACGATTTTAAATATGTAGTTATGCCAATGCGAATTTAAAATATTAATATGGAATATTATGAGTACTGAAAATAATTATAATAATTTAGATTTTACTCCAGATTATGGAGCAGATTCTATAAAAATGCTTAAAGGTTTAGAAGCAGTTCGTAAACGTCCAGGAATGTATATTGGAGATACAAGTGATGGTACGGGACTGCATCATATGGTATTTGAAGTTGTCGATAATTCAATTGATGAAGCTCTAGCCGGACATTGTGATGAAATTATTGTAACAATTCATACAGATAATTCTATTTCAGTAATTGATAACGGTCGTGGCATTCCAACCGATATACATAAAGACGATGAATTAGAAAGATCAGCAGCAGAAATTGTTTTAACAGAATTACATGCTGGTGGTAAATTTGATCAAAATAGTTATAAAGTGTCTGGTGGGTTACATGGTGTAGGTGTTTCCTGTGTTAATGCATTATCTGAATGGTTGCGATTAACAATTAAACGAAATGGACAAGTGCATCATATGGAGTTTCGATGTGGTGAACGTGTTGAACCACTAAAAGTAATTGGTCAGACAGATAAACGTGGTACCGAAGTTCATTTTTTAGCTGATAAGTCTATTTTTCACCACGTTGAGTTTCATTATGAAATTTTATCTAAACGTTTAAGAGAGTTATCTTTTTTAAATGATGGAGTAAAAATTCAATTAGTTGATCAACGTCAAAATAAAAAAGAAGATTTTGCTTTTTCTGGAGGTGTAAAAGGTTTTGTTGAGTATATTAATAGAAATAAAAATGTTTTACATAACAATGTTATTAATATACACGGTGAAACACTTTTAAATGATGTTCGTATTGGTGTTGATGTTGCTTTACAATGGAATGATTCTTATAACGAACAGGTTTTATGTTTTACAAATAATATACCTCAGCGAGACGGTGGAACTCATTTAACTGGGTTACGAGCAGCAATGACGCGTGTTTTAAATAGGTATATCGAAGAAAATGAATTTTCTAAAAAAGCCAAAGTAGAAACCTCTGGCGATGATATGCGTGAGGGTTTAACTAGTGTATTGTCTGTGAAGATTCCAGAACCTAAATTTAGTTCCCAAACAAAAGATAAATTAGTGAGTTCAGAGGTTAGGCCAGCCGTAGAGGAAGTGGTAGCTAAAGCTTTAGAGGCATTTTTATTAGAACACCCGACTGATGCAAAATCCATATGTAGCAAAATTGTAGAAGCTGCAAGAGCACGTGAAGCAGCTCGAAAAGCCAGAGAAATGACCAGAAGAAAAGGTGTTTTAGATGGTGTTGGTCTTCCAGGAAAATTAGCAGATTGTCAAGAACGGGATCCAAGTAAGTGTGAGTTGTATATTGTTGAGGGAGATTCAGCTGGGGGTTCGGCAAAACAAGGAAGAGACCGGAAGTTTCAGGCTATATTACCTTTGCGTGGAAAAGTATTAAATGTAGAAAAAGCAAGATTTGATAAATTACTTTCTTCAGAACAAATAACAACTTTAATTACAGCATTAGGAACCGGTATAGGATCAGATGATTTTAATTTAGAAAAACTACGTTATCATCGAATTATTATAATGACAGACGCTGATGTTGATGGTGCTCATATTAGAACGTTGTTATTAACTTTGTTATATAGACAAATGCCACAATTAATAGAAAATGGTTATGTCTATATTGCTCAACCTCCTTTATTTAAAGTAAAGCATGGTAAGGAAGAGCGCTATTTAAAAGATAGTTTTGAAGAAAACGAGTATATGCTGAAGTTAGCATTAAAAGACGCTCGATTGCTTCCTAGATTAAATGCAGAAGAAATTTCAGGATCTTCATTAGAGATATTAGCTAATCAATATGCGACCGCTAACTCAGTGATTGAACGTTTATCGAAGGTAATTGACGAATCGGTTTTACATGCAATTATTGAGGGAATAGAGTTAAATTTAGATGATTTAATAGCTACTGAATATTCTGCAAAATGTTTAATTCAAGCAATTGCAAATCCTGAATTAAGTATATTAGCTCAATATGATGAAAAAACAGATAAATGCCAGTTGTTAATTCAAAGAATACATCACGGTAACATAAAAATAAGTGTAATAAATCGTGATTTTGTTTGTGGTGCTGATTATTCTGTATTATGTCAAGTAGCAACAATTTTTAAAGGTTTAATTTCTGAAGGAGCTCAAATTCAACGGGGTGAAGGCGAAAAAATGAAATATTCAATGATTTCGTCTTTTAAACAAGCCATGCAGTGGTTATTAAATCAAGCAGAAAATAGCGTTTCAAAACAAAGATATAAAGGTTTGGGTGAGATGAATCCAGATCAATTATGGGAAACCACTATGAATCCTGTTGTGCGGCGTTTATTGCGTGTTCAAATTGAAGACGCAATTGCAGCAGATCAAATTTTTTCAACATTGATGGGGGATGATGTGGAACCACGGCGTGCATTTATTGAAAATAATGCATTATTGGCGTCTAATGTAGATTTTTAAAAAAATAATAAAAGCGGGGAGTTTGATAATGCATCGTGTTATTTTTAATCAAAAAGGCGGTGTTGGAAAATCAACAATCACTTGTAATCTTGCAGCTGTAAGTGCAAAAATGGGTTTAAAAACTTTGGTGATTGATTTAGATCCACAAGCCAATACAACGCAATATTTATTAGGTGATTTAAGCGAAAATTTAGAAAATACGATTGTAGACTTTTTTGATCAAACTTTAAATTTTAAGTTGCGAAGTAAAAAATTAGGTGAAATGATTTATAAAACGCAGTTTGAAAATTTATCTGTTTTCCCCAGTCATCATTTGTTAGAAGATTTACAGAGTAAACTTGAATCACGTTATAAAATTTATAAATTAAAAGAAGCATTAAATGATTTAAGTGAATATGAGCGAGTTTATATAGATACACCACCATCATTGAATTTTTTTTCACGTTCAGCTTTGGTGGCAGCAAATCGGGTTTTAATTCCTTTTGATTGTGATGATTTTTCACGTCGTGCCTTATATAATTTGATTGATAATTTAGAAGAAATAAAAGCGGATCATAATAAAGACTTAGAACTTGAAGGAATTGTTGTTAATCAGTTTCAACCAAGGGCATCTTTACCAAAAAAAATTATTGACCAAATGCTTTCAGAAGATTTACCTTTATTAGAACCATATTTAACAAACTCAATTAAAATTAAAGAAAGTCATGAATTGCATCGGCCAATGATTTATTTAGATCAAGGTCATAAATTAACAGATCAATTCATAGCACTGTATAAAAATATTGAAAAATAAAGATTGCAAAAATACAAAAATTTAGAATTTTCAAAAATTCAGATTGAAAACGGTAAAAAAATTTTAGATGAAAATTT
>JAXISZ010000012.1:0-61277 GCA_034680345.1 Burkholderiaceae bacterium | reverse complement strand
TCACTCTCATATTTTACAAATTAGAGGAGAAAGTTATCGTATTAAAGAAAAGAAACAAGCTGGATTGATGGATAAAAATAAAGAGTAGTGGATCACTTTTAAATTGTTGGGGTGGATCACTATTGGATTGTTGTTGACACCTGTCCCTCTACCTTCATAATACCAGACTCAATGAGGCTATCCCGTTTCTTAATATGCTCATCAAACTGTTTTGATTTTGATTTTAATAATCCTTTGGAACCAGCCATAATAACCAAACCCTGATTGGTAAAACAGGCCTTAGCTTTTACACCTGATCGAGTCAAATAAAAAAAATCACGCATATTCAACTCATCCTCACCAATCAATGGTTCAAAAATTGGATAACCCAAAGTTGCCAGCAGCAAAGAGCCAATTTCTTGAATCTCGTCACAATCAGCCTGCAACGGCACCGGGGCATAAGGTTTTTGGCCAGCATTGCCATTAACAACAATATAACGACCACTTTTTTTGGCATTTTCAATACCAATAGACTCAAGGTATAACACATGGGTCTGCGTAAGGTTATTTGTCATTGAAACCATCACAAGCGCTCGCTCCCAGTCCTTAGACTCATTTTTAGCGTGTTGTAACAATCTGGCACCAACTCCGCCTGACTGACCAATATAGACAGTATCCTGTGATTCGCCACCAATTAGATAATAAACGCCTACTTGCTTTGCCTCATCTGCCAGCAAAAAATCAGACAATTGCACTCGCGGAACTTCAATGACACGAACAATCGACGTAGTGATCTCGGCTTTTCGAATTCCAGTAGGAGCGCCTGAAGGTAAAAAAATTTGAATTGTACGCGGCCGCTTACTCAAATTGCACACCTACCCTTGACCCACTCACTCCAACAGCTGCTGCTGTCTACGCCCCACCATTTTAGCCACCAAAATACCCAATTCATACAAAATACACAGTGGGATTGCCAAAAAAAGTTGCGACATGACATCGGGCGGCGTCACAACGGCAGCCACTATAAACGCGGCCACAATAACATAGCTACGCGCTTGAATGAGTTTTTCTACACTGACCACCCCAAAATACACCAACACCACCACTACAATGGGCACTTCAAAGGTCAAACCAAATGCAACAAACATGGTCAATACAAAGCTCAAATACGCTTCAATGTCTGGTGCTGGTGTAATACTGGCAGGTGCAAAGTCTGCAATAAACCGAAAAACGCTACCAAACACCACAAAATGGCAAAAAGCAATGCCAATTAAAAATAACAATGTGCTCGAAATAACCAAAGGCAATGCCAGCTTTTTCTCATGTTGATACAAACCTGGCGCCACAAAAGCCCAAACCTGATACAAAACATAAGGCAACGCGATAATAAAAGCCACCATACCTGTCAGCTTAATGGGAATCATAAATGGCGTAATCACACCAGTGGCAATCATAGTGGTACCTTGGGGCAAAGCCGCCCGCAAAGGCGTGGCTAAAGTGTCCCAAAAAAAAGCCGCTCCAGGCCAAATCATAATCGCCAAAAATACCACAGCAACAGCAATGACAGAGCGCAATAAACGATTGCGCAATTCAATCAAATGAGAGATAAAACTGTCTTCGGATTGGCTCATAAATTACAATAATTAGGTGTGTGAACTGGGTAAATAGTTCGTTTGGCTTGCTTGAGGCGTTGCTGGCTGTTCAACGGTTGTTGGGTGACTTGTTGGCTGCTCAAGCCTAGACTCTTGAACCACCAAATGTTCTGCAACCTTAGACGCTACAGGGGGATCAGACGTTTCAGAGATTATATCTTCGGTTGGCTTTAACGCATTTTCAGTAAATTTTAAGTCCAGCGAAACACGGTCCACGGTGGTTTGTAATTCTTGCTTTGCCGTTTCAACTGTGCGCTGCAAATCAACAGCAGTAGTTTGCACTTCAGACTGTAATTTACGCAAATCATCAAACTGCACTTCTCGGTCAATATCGCGCTTTACTTGGTTGACATAGCGTTGCGCGCGTCCCATCAAATGGCCCAAAGTGCGCGCCACCCGAGGCAGCTTTTCTGGGCCAATCACCACAAGCGCCACCACCCCAATCACCAGCATTTCAGAAAAGCCGACATCAAACATAAGAGCCCCTTAAATTAGGCCATAACTTAAGCCATGACACCATCAGCTTTCAAACGTTGGGTTTTTCGCGAGCTTGTACATCGATGGTTTTTTCAGCTTGAGCATCAATTGCATGCTGAGTAACCGCCGCAGGGGTCACAGTATCTTGGCTACCTCCTTCTTTCATGCCCTCTTTAAAGCCTTTAACAGCCCCACCCAAATCTGAACCAATGTTACGCAGTTTTTTAGTGCCGAAAACCAGCATCACAATCAATAGTACAACCAGCCAATGCCAAATACTAAAAGAACCCATTTACAACTCCCTTGCTTATTTGAGCAAATAACTCGTTTTCAAATGTTAACCACTAATGAACCAAAATAGGACCCAAAGGGCTCGGGCCACCTAAAACATGTATATGCAAATGATACACCTCTTGGCAACCCACCCGTCCCGTATTAACAATTGTGCGAAACCCATCACCCAAACCCTGATCCCGCGCCAATTCACTGGCTTTCAGCATCATTTTACCCAAAACGGCTTGATCAGAAACCTCAACAGCCGCCAAAGATTCAATATGTCGCTTGGGAATAATCAAAAAGTGCACTGGCGCGGCTGGGTGAATGTCGTGAAAAGCTAAAATGTCATCGTCTTCGTAAATTTTACGTGATGGAATTTCACCGCGAACAATTTTACAAAAAATGCAGTTTTCGCTCATACGGAATAGGCCCTTATTCGCTTGATGCTGAATGCTTAACAACAGAAGAAGAAAAATCACCAGACCGGTTGGCTTTTTCAACCAGTCCAGATAAACCAGCGCGGCGCTGCAATTCATCTAATACATGCGCTGCGGTCAAGCCATGATAAGACAGCAAAACCATACTATGAAACCACAAGTCTGCCATTTCACCGACAATTTTATCAGCCTGCTGATCTTTTGATGCCATCACCACTTCGGTGGCCTCTTCGCCCACTTTTTTTAAAATTGCATCTTGACCCTTCTGAAACAAACGCGCAACATAAGATTGTTCTGGGTTGCCTAACTTTCTGACTTCAAGCACAGCGGTAAGCTCCGCTAAAATATCACAGAGTTGAGGTTTTGGAGGGGTTACAAATGACATGGTTTATTTCTTATAAATTTCGGCAGGGTCTTTCAATACAGGATCTACCGCTACCCAACGAAAATCACCCTGACCATCTGGCTGCAAACAATAATAAAAACAACTTTCACGACCCGTGTGGCAAGCAACGCCACCTTCTTGACTAATACTGAGCACCAGCACATCACCATCGCAGTCTAAACGAATTTCATGTACCCGCTGACGATGCCCCGACTCTTCACCTTTACGCCACAAACGCTGCCGCGAACGCGAAAAATACGTTGCGTAACCCGTGCTCACTGTTTCTTGCAAAGCTTGGCGATTGGACCAAGCCACCATTAAAATTCGACCCGTTTGCTGGTCTTGCGCAATGGTGACGACCAATCCTTGGTCATCAAAGCGTATCGCATCTAACCAAGCCTGGTTTGGATTAACATCTACACTCATCAATCAGCACCCATTAATCTGCACTTATTGCCGAACAGCTACCGCTTGACTAGCCATCAATGCCTTGGCTTGAGCTATTGTATAAATACCATAATGAAAAATGCTGGCTGCCAACACAGCATTGGCCTTGCCTTGTTTAACGCCATCAACCAAATGCTGCAAATTGCCTACACCACCGGAAGCAATCACTGGTATATCTACAGCCTCAGACACGGCTCGGGTCAATGCTAAATCAAAGCCCGATTTTGTGCCATCGCGGTCCATACTAGTTAATAAAATTTCCCCCGCGCCCAACGCTTGCAGTTTTTGCGCCCATTGAACCACATCCAAACCGGTTGCTTGGCGACCGCCATGGGTATAGACCTCCCAACCCACTTGCCCGTCGGCTCGTGCTTTAGCATCAATGGCGACAACAATACACTGAGACCCATAGCGACCCGCTGCCTCTGCAACCAAATCAGGGTTTTGCACAGCGGCTGTGTTAATTGAGATTTTATCTGCACCTGCATTAAGTAAGCGTTGCACATCGCTGACTTTACGAACACCTCCACCCACTGTTAACGGAATAAACACTTCGGAAGCAACCGCCTCAATCACAGATAAAATTAAGTCCCGTTGATCGCTAGAAGCGGTGATATCCAAAAACGTTAACTCATCAGCACCTTGTTGATTGTAGCGTCGAGCCACCTCTACCGGATCGCCAGCATCTTGCAATTCCACAAAATTAACACCTTTGACCACTCGACCGGCTGTTACATCCAAACAGGGAATAATCCGTGTGGTAAGCATCATCAGTCTTCTTGGCTCAGTTCATCAGCCAATTCCTGGGCCTGAGCAAAGTCGAGTTGAGCTTCATAAATGGCACGACCACAAATGGCAGCCTCAATACCCTCATGCTCAACAGCACACAAAGCCTCCACGTCTTTGAGACTAGCAACCCCGCCAGAAGCAATCACCGGAATACTTAAAGCTTGAGCCAGACGCACAGTGGCTTCCACATTGACACCTGAAAGCATGCCGTCGCGCCCAATGTCAGTGTAAATGACACCCTCAACGCCGTAGTCTTCAAATTTTTTGGCCAAGTCAACCACATCGTGACCCGTCAGTTTACTCCACCCATCTGTGGCTACTTTGCCATCGCGAGCGTCTAGCCCGACAATAATTTGTCCGGGAAAAGCACTGCAGGCATCATGTAAAAACCCTGGGTTCTTCACAGCGGCAGTACCAATAATAATGTAACTTAAACCGCCGTCTAAATACCTTTCAATGGTGTCTAGGTCGCGAATGCCGCCACCAAGCTGAATAGGTATTTCATCGCCAACAGCACGAACAATCGCTTTGATTGCAGACTCGTTCTTGGGCTTGCCAGCAACAGCACCATTTAAATCAACCAAGTGTAAACGCCGTGCCCCCGCTTCAAGCCACTTAAGGGCTTGAGCCGCGGGATCATCAGAAAATACTGTGACTTGTTTCATATCGCCTTGTTTCAGGCGAACGCAGTGACCGTCTTTCAGGTCGATGGCAGGTATGAGCAACATGTGGTAAATCAGTTCAAAAAATTCAGCATACAAAAAACTAGGGGTGCCAACGCATAAAGTTATGATAAAGCCGCAGTCCGTCCCGGGCACTTTTTTCAGGATGAAACTGCGTTGCAAAAATATTAGCGCGCCCAACTGCGCAGGTAAAGGGCTCTCCATAAATTGTTTGCCCCATGGTTAAACTGGTATCTTTGGGGCAAACGTAGTAACTGTGCACAAAATAGAAAAAAGCGCCGTTGTCAACCCCCTCCCACAGGGGATGAGGCTGTTGTTGATAAACACGATTCCAACCCATGTGCGGTACCTTTAAACCCCGAGCAGTGGTGTGCTGGGGATCAAATCGGCGCACATCGCCAGGAAACAAACCTAAACAATCGGCATTTCCCTCAGTGCTGTGTTCAAACAGCATTTGTTCGCCCACGCAAACACCCAACAAGGGTTTACTACGGGCAGCTTCTAAAACCGCAGGCAATAAGCCACTTTGCCGCAAATTATGCATACAATCTGCCATTGCGCCTTGGCCAGGCAAAAGCACACGCTGGGCATTTAAAATTTGATTTGGGTCACTGGTTAAAATGACCGTTTGATCTGGCTCGGCTACGTGTTCTAATGCTTTAAGCACAGAACGAAAATTGCCTATACCGTAATCAACCACAGCCACGTACTTCGGCATTACAATGCCCCTTTGGTGGATGGAATAAGCCCTGCCTGACGATCATCAAAAGCAACCGCCATACGCAAAGCCCGCCCAAAGGCTTTAAATATTGTTTCGCACTGATGATGCGCGTTGTTTCCCGCCAAGTTATCAATATGCAAGGTAACCAAAGCGTGATTTACAAACCCTTGAAAAAACTCATGAACCAAATCAACGTCAAACTGACCAATCATAGCTCGGGTAAAAGTAACATTAAAAACCAAACCGGGACGCCCAGATAAATCGATCACCACCCGAGACAAAGCTTCGTCTAACGGCACATAATCGTGACCATAACGCTGCAAACCTTTTTTGTCACCTAAGGCTTTTGCAAAGGCCATACCCAAGGTAATACCGATGTCTTCAACGGTGTGATGCGCATCAATATGCAAATCGCCTTGTGCGTGCACATTTAAATCAATTAAACCATGGCGGGCTATTTGATCCAACATATGATCTAAAAAAGGAACGCCCGTGTTTAGTTGTTTCTGTCCAGTACCATCCAAGTTAATTTCAACTTGAATTTGAGTTTCTAATGTATTTCGTGTGACTTGTGCGGTTCTCATAACACCAAAACCTTTCGCAAGGCGACAATTAAGGTTTTATTTTCTACAGGTGTGCTAACGGTAACACGCAAACAGTTTGCTAGCAAATGATGCTGTTTACTCATGTTTTTAATTAAAACACCCAATCGCTTCAATCCCGTAAAAACTGCATCTGCATCTTGAACACGAAAAAGAATAAAATTGGCCTGAGAATCAAAAACTTGTAAAACCCCCTGGGTTTGCTCCAGCGCTTGCACCAATGCCAAACGTTGTTGTTTCAAGACGCTTGCCTGCTCTTGCAAAACCTTGGAATGAGACAATACGCACGTTACAGCAGCTCGCGTTAACACGTTAATGTTGTAAGGGGGCCTCACCTTATCTAGGTGCTCAACCCACGCAGACGCACCAACCAAATATCCTAGTCGCGCACCAGCCAAACCCAATTTTGACAAAGTACGCACCACCACCACATTGGGATAACTTAAAACTTCAGACATGAAGCTAATATCAGAAAAAGGGGCGTAGGCCTCATCAATCACCACCAAACCAGGGGCTGCTTTCAATAGAACATGCAACTGTTCAAGCGGGTAGGTGCGTCCAGTGGGATTGTTTGGATGCGCCAAAAAAATAACCTTAGGTTGATACTGCGCAATAGCTCGCAACATAGCAGGCATGTCTAGCTGAAAATCAACCAAGGTGTCCACACCCACAAAATGCGCATGGCTCCACTGCGCAGATACCGCATACATCACAAAACTTGGTACTGGTGAAAGTACAACATCCCCAGGCCTACAACAAGCTTGTATGGCAATTTGCAACAGCTCATCTGAACCATTACCAAACATGATAGCAGCTTGATCAGGTATATCGGTAGTTTGCCGCAATACCTGTTCTAGCTCTGAAGCGCGAGGACTAGGATAACGATTTAAAGCCACCTGCGCACAAGCCAACCCAACAGCTGCCTGCAATTGTTCTGGCAAAGGGTATGGGTTTTCCATAGCATCAAGCTTAAGCAAACCCGTAGCGTCTGAAACACTGTAGGCACCGGCAGCAAGCACATCCTCTCGTATGGTGCTGACGATGTACTGTTGAAATAAATTCATAAAATCAACAAAAATAAATGTTATTAACTTTGTAAACGGTAACGAGCCGACGCAGCATGCGCAGGCAGCCCTTCACCATCAGCCAATATTGCAGCAATTTTCCCCAAGGTGTGCGCACCTTTATCCGAAGCATAAATTAAACTGGTGCGTTTTTGAAAATCATAAACCCCCAAAGGCGAAGAAAAACGTGCGGTTCCAGCCGTTGGCAAAACATGATTTGGGCCGGCACAATAATCGCCTAAAGACTCTGATGAATAAGGCCCCATAAAAATAGCTCCCGCATGTTTTAATGCCGCAAGGTAGGCTTGTGGATTAGCTACCGACAGCTCCAAATGTTCAGGAGCTATTTGGTTAGCAATTTGGCAAGCCTCTTGTAAATCGCGCACTTTAATTAACGCACCGCGATCCAATAAAGATTTTACAATCACGGCCTGACGAGGCATTTGTGGCAACAAACGCTCAATACTCGCCTGTACCGCTGCAATGTAATCAACATCTGGGCACAATAAAATAGACTGGGCCATTTCGTCATGCTCCGCTTGAGAAAACAGGTCCATCGCCACCCAATCTGGCGGTGTTTGACCATCGGCAATCACTAAAATTTCCGATGGCCCAGCAATCATGTCAATGCCCACTGCGCCAAACACCCGCCGCTTAGCTTCTGCAACATAAGCATTGCCTGGCCCAACAATTTTATCAACACGCGGTACTGTTTCTGTGCCGTAGGCCAAGGCTGCAATTGCTTGAGCCCCACCGATTGTGAAAACTCGATCAACTCCGGCAATGGCAGCAGCAGCCAAAACCAAGTTATTTTTAACACCATCAGGGGTTGGAACAACCATCACCACTTCAGCCACACCCGCAACTTTGGCCGGAATGGCATTCATCAAAACTGAGGACGGATATGCAGCTTTGCCACCAGGCACATACAAGCCTGCACGGTCTAGCGGGGTAAGCCGTTGCCCTAAAATAGTACCATCGGCCTCTTGATACTGCCAATCTTGCCCCAACTGCCGTTCATGAAAAGCCCGGACACGCGCCGCAGCAACTTCTAAAGCCTGGCGATCCGGTGGTGATATCTCGTCTAAAGCAGCTTGAAGCTGATGCGCTGTAAGCTCTAACGCTGATAAAGTGGGCACGTTTACACGATCAAAACGCGCCGTATAATCTAAAACAGCTTGATCTCCTCGTGCTTGCACCTGCGCAATAATTTGCGCCACTACGGTTTCTAATTGCGGATCTCGTTGCTGCTCATATGCCAACAAACGGCTGAGTTGTTCCTGAAAATCGCTCTGCGTACTATCAAGACAACGTATAGTGGTGAACATATAAAACCCTGTTTAAATCACAGCCTGTGTAAACGCCTGCACAATGGGCTGTACCTGCTCATATTTCAATTTTAAAGCCGCCTGGTTAATCACCAAACGAGAAGAAATATTTTTAATTTCTTCAACTTCTCGCAACTGATTAGCCCGCAATGTCCCGCCTGAACTCACCAAATCAACAATGGCGTCGGCCAAACCAACCAAAGGCGCTAGCTCCATTGAACCATATAATTTGATAATATCCACATGCACACCTTTAGCAGCAAAATGCTGACGCGCCGCCTGCACATACTTAGTGGCCACACGCAAACGCGCACCTTGTTTCACAGCATTATCATAGTCGAAACCATCAGAAACAGCTACACAAAGCCGACAACGCGCAATTTTTAAATCTACAGGCTGATACAAGCCCTCACCACCATGCTCATCCAAAACATCTTTACCAGCCACACCTAAGTCTGCTGCACCAAATTGCACATAAGTTGGTACATCGGTTGCTCGCACAATGAGCACACGCACATCCGAACGATTGGTAGGAATAATCAGTTTGCGAGACTTCTCTGGATGTTCCAGCACTTGAATCCCCGCCGCCTCTAACAGCGGCAAAGTTTCCTCAAAAATACGCCCTTTAGACAATGCCAAAGTAATCATTCAGACACCCGCTTCACCAAAGCACCAAGAAGAGACATTTTAAGCTCCATACTTTCGTAACCCCGGTCTAAATGATAAATACGATCAACTTTGGTTTGCCCCTTCGCGGCCAAACCAGCAACCACCAAACCAGCTGAAGCGCGCAAATCCGTAGCCATCACATTAGCACCAGATAAAGCAGAAACCCCTTGAATTACAGCAGTATTGCCTTCCACTGTAATTTTAGCACCCATGCGCTGCATTTCTTGTACATGCATAAAGCGGTTTTCAAAAATGGTTTCTGTCACCAATCCCATGCCTTCAGCTACGCAATTAACCGCCATTAATTGTGCTTGCATATCAGTGGCAAAACCAGGGTAAGGGGCTGTGCGCACACTAACCGCGCGTGGCAGGGTTTGCATACGAGCATGTATTGTGTGCTTATCAATATCTAACTGTAGTCCAGCTTCGCTTAGCTTTTCAAGTGTTGCGTCCATAGACTGGGCGTTGGCTTGTTTTAACAGCACTTCGCCACCACAGGCTGCAACAGCACACAGAAAAGAACCGGCTTCAATGCGATCTGGCATTACACTGTATTCAACGCCACGCAAACGCTCCACACCGGTAATTTCAAGGCAATCGGTACCAATGCCTTGTATTTTAGCACCCATGGCCACCAGCAAACGCGCTAAATCAACCACCTCAGGTTCTCGGGCTGCGTTTTCTATGTAGGTTATACCATCAGCCAAACAGGCCGCCATCATCAAATTTTCAGTGCCGGTAACGGTGACCATGTCAGTGATGATTTTTGCGCCATGAAGCCTATTAAACCCGTGAGTCTTGGCATGGACATATCCACTTTCAATGAGAACTTCAGCTCCCATCGCCTCCAAACCTTTGATGTGCTGGTCGACCGGACGCTGACCAATCGCACACCCACCCGGCAAAGAAACCACCGCATTTTTACAACGCGCCAACAATGGGCCCAACACTAAAATACTGGCCCGCATGGTTTTTACGAGATCGTAAGCCGCCACAGGCTCTGCGATGCACTGTGCACGCAAAATAAGCGTGTTTTCAGCCTGCCAATAGCACTGCACACCCATGGAGCCAAGCAGCCTTAAACACGTATTGATATCGCGCAACCGAGGCACGTTATGAATAACCATGGGTTCATCAGTTAGCAAGGCAGCGCATAAAATAGGTAAAGCGGCATTTTTAGCACCAGAGATGTGTACTTCCCCGTACAAAGGTTTGCCACCTTCTACAATAAAAGCGTCCATTAGACCTTCGGCTGTTCTGCCCATTCGGCGGGCGTTAATGTTTTCATGGACAAAGCATGAATTTCTTCGCGCATACGATCGCCTAAAACCGCATAAACCATTTGATGACGCTGCACAGAACGTTTACCGTCAAAAACAGCGCAAACAATCAAGGCTTCAAAATGCTGACCATCGCCTTGAACCTCTAAAACCTCGCAAGACAAGCCAGCAGCAATATACGATTTAACTTTTTCAGGGGTGAGCACCTTGCTTCCTTTGTATCAATGACGCAATTTATAACCGCGATGAAGTAAAAATAAACCCAAACCACTGGCAACAGCAAAAGACAACAAGCCAACCATTAAACTAAACCATGGCGACACATCAGCCTGACCAAAAAAGCCATACCGAAAACCATCAATCAAGTAAAAGAAGGGGTTAAAATGAGATATTGTTTGCCAAACATCAGGTAATGAGTGAATGGAGTAAAAAACACCTGACAAAAAAGTAGCAGGCATAATTAAAAAATTCTGAAATGCTGCCAACTGATCAAACTTTTCTGACCAAATACCAGCAATCAGCCCCAAAGCGGCAAGCAATCCCGCCCCAATAAGAGCAAAACAAAAAATCCAAACCGGATACGCCGGGTCAGGCGTAACAAAAAATGCGGTGGCCAGCATTACCCCACAGCCCACCACTAAACCACGCAACACAGCAGCCAAAACATAGGCGACAAACACGTCAACAGCCCCCAGTGGCGAGAGCAACACAAAAACCAAATTACCCGTGATTTTAGATTGAATCAAACTAGATGATGTATTGGCAAAGGCATTTTGTAATAAAGACATCATCACCAAACCAGGAACTAAAAACGCCGTGTATGCCACTCCAGGGTAAGGCTGTACATACGCATCCAAAACGTGAGCAAAAATCATTAAGTACAGCACGGCTGTCAAAATTGGTGCGGCCACTGTCTGAAAACTCACCTTCCAAAAACGCAGCACCTCTTTTTTCAATAAAGTAGCCATTCCCACAAAATTCATTGTGCCTCTCCTTGCCCCACAATTTCTACAAAGACATCTTCAAGGTCGGGCTTACGCAAAACCAACTCAAGCACTTGAATATTTTGTTGCCGCAACTGCGCCAACACCAGCTCAACATCACCAGGACAATCAATGCCAACAACCAATTCATTAGCCCGCTCGGAAGGCATTTGCCGCGCCCACTGCCCACCACTGGGCAGAGCTTGTGCCAAAACAAACACCGCTGTTTGTTTGGTGTGTGCAGCCAATAGGTTTGACGTAGTATCAAGGCGCAGTAAACGCCCCTTGCGCATAATCGCAACACGATTACACAAAGCCTCAGCTTCTTCTAGATAATGGGTGGTTAATACCACTGTGTGGCCTTGACTGTTTAAACGCGCGATAAACTTCCATAAAATTTGGCGTAACTCTACATCTACACCGGCGGTGGGTTCATCCAGAATAATAACAGGGGGCTTATGAACCAAAGCTTGCGCCACCAACACGCGCCGTTTCATGCCACCGGACAAAGCTCGCATATTAACGTCGGCTTTTTCAGTGAGATTTAACTCATGCAGTATCTCGTCAATCCAATTGTCATTGCGCAACAAACCAAAATACCCTGACTGAAAGCGCAACGCCTCTCGCACGGTAAAAAACGGATCAAAGACCAACTCTTGAGGAACCACCCCCAAATTGGCACGCGCCAGCCCTGGTTGAGTCTGAACGTTGTGCCCCATCACCGTGACCTGGCCTGCGCTTGGTTGACTCAAGCCCGCAACAATATTAATCAACGTGGTTTTGCCCGCTCCGTTGGGACCAAGCAAACCAAAAAACTCGCCCGACTCAACCTTCAGTGAAACTTGGTCCAATGACATAAGTGAGCCAAAATGTTTGCTCACGCTTTGTAGTTCAAGTGCTAACAATTAAAAAAAGCCTCTGAAAAAAGGGTTTCTAAGCCGTAAAGCGCAACCAGTCGTTTTAAAGCGGCCGGACAATTACATATTTTTAAAATTAAACCTTTGGTGTTTGCTGCACGGCTTGCGTGCAATAACAAAGAAACAGCCGATGAATCTAAGCGCTCAACCTCAGAGAAGTCTAACACCACATCACCATGATCAACGGCTTGCTGAACTTTTGCAAACCAAGGCGCAACATTTGATGACACCAAATGAGGCTGGGTAATTTTCATGATTAATTCAATAAATAGTTGAAAAAAGGCGTAAATTAAAAATTACTTAGCGGTTTTATCCGCTACCTTACTTTTTTCCGATAAAGAAGCAATTAAGCCATCAATACCCACACGATTAATCTCTGCCGAGAACTGAGTGCGATATGTTTCCACCAACCACAAACCCGCCACATTCAAGTCAATCACTTTCCAGGTTTCACCACTGCGCTCAAGACGATAATCAAGCGCAATAGGCTCACCTTTGGGGCGAAAAATAACTGACTTCACAACCACATCATTGTCTTGTGCATTAGCTCGCAAAGGCTTAACCTCTATTTGCAAATCTTTGATCTGAGAAATAGCGCCTGAATAAGTACGAATCAATAAAACACGGAACTCTTCCAATAAACGCTGCTTTTGTTCGGGAGTTGCAACCCGCCAATGGCGCCCCAACACCGCTGTTGTCATCCGCTGAAAATTAACCACTGGTAATATTTTGCTATCAACCAACTCAGCCACTTTTTTGGGATCACCGGCCAATAATTGTTTATTAACTGAAATCGTGGTTAATAAATCTTGGGTGTACTCCCGTACAAACTGATCAGCTGGCTGCGCAGCCGCGCATGTGCCAAATGAACTAACAAGTGTCAAAATTAAAAATGCAAATAGATTGCGTAATGTGTTTAACATGGATAGGTTCCAATCAAAAAAGTTTTATGACTAGTCATACAGATTACTAATCTGAATTTATGGTGTTGTCTCTACCAACAGTTCTAATTGCATTTTCCCCTGGCTTTGTTTGCCCCGATTGTACCTGCTCAATGGTTTCTTCGTGTGGCAGCTCATCGAAAACTTCTTCCTCTGGGTCATCAAATGGGGCTAAGGGCGGATCACCGTCATAAATTAAACTACGGCGATTAGCTAAGTAAGCATCTCGAACAAATGCGTACTTATCAAGCGCAGCTTGATTCAATGAATGATTTAATTCGAGTAAGTCGGCACGGGTATCGACAAGTCGCAAGACAATTAAACTGTTTCGCAAAGGAACATTATGATGGTCTGCTGTCACAGGGTCTACGAACAAGGCCGTGACCGTACCAACAGCATCTCGCACAGAACTGGGGCCAAAAAATGGTAAAACCAAATACGGGCCAGAATCAAAACCCCATTTACCTAAGGTTTGCCCAAAATCTTCCTTATGTTTTGGCAACCCTAAGGGGGTGGCTATATCCATTAAACCCAAAACGCCCACTGTTGTATTAACTGCAAATCGACCTATATCACTTACCGCTGCCTCGGGCTTACCTTGCAATAAGTTGTTAGCTGCTATTAAAACATCACCAAGGTTACTAAAAAAATTACCTATGCCATCGCGCACCAACTCAGGTAAAACAGTTACGTAAGTTTTGGCAACAGGTTCTAACACGTACCGGTCCATAGTTTGGTTAAAGGAATCAACCGATCGATTAAAACCCTCGTAAGGATCGGCCTTTGACGGCGCTCGCCCAGCCATTGTTGAGCACGCCGCGCTCATCAACACCATCACACACAAAGAACAACGCAAAATAAATTGCAAAAAAAGGTTATGCATTAGAAACTCATTTTTCCGCAGCAGCCGAAGGCTTGGCCACTTTATTATATAAAAATTGACTTATTAAATTTTCTAATACAACCGCTGATTGTGTCGATTGGACCACACTACCATTAACCCAATTGGCTTCGTCACCACCCGCTTCAAAACCAACATATTGCTCGCCCAATAAGCCCGAGGTTAAAACTTTGGCGGAAGTATCCCTTGGAAAGTGATAACGTGCGTCAATCTTTAACTCCACCACCGCTTGAAAAGTCTTTGGATCAAACTGAATATCACCCACACGCCCTATAACAACTCCCGCGCTTTTAACAGGCGCTCGCACTTTTAAACCACCAATGTTGTCAAACTTTGCTTGTACAGTGTAAGTTCCAGCCTGGGTAAATGCGCCCATGTTGCCAGCCTTCAAAGCCAAAAACAACAAGGCCACAAAGCCCGCCAAAACAAATAAACCCACCCAAAAATCAAGCTCGCCACGCTTTTGCATTTTTTACACTCCACCAAACATCAGCGCTGTTAATAAAAAGTCTAAACCTAAAACCGCCAAAGAGGCCGTGACAACGGTCCTTGTTGTGGCACGCGCCACACCTTCTGGTGTTGGCTGACACTCAAAGCCCTCATACAATCCAATCAAATTAACCACCACCCCAAACACCACACTTTTAATCACGCCATTGAATACGTCAGCCCACACATCAACCCCCGCCTGCATTTGAGCCCAAAAAGCGCCTGCATCCACACCTATTAGCCAAACGCCCACCACATAGCCACCCAAAATGCCAACAGCGCTAAACATTGCAGCCAACAAAGGCATTGCAATAACTCCAGCCAAAAAACGCGGGACCAAAACTCGAGCCACCGGGTTGACCGCCATCATTTCCATCGCACTTAACTGTTCACCTGCCTTCATCAAACCAATTTCAGCTGTCAAAGACGTACCGGCCCGCCCAGCAAATAGCAAACAAGAAACTACAGGCCCTAATTCACGCACCAACGCCAAAGCCACCAACAAACCCAAGGCTTGTTCAGACCCGTAACGTTGCAAAGTATAATACCCTTGCAAACCCAAAACAAAACCAACAAACAAGCCCGACACAACAATAATAACTAAAGAATAATTACCTATAAAATGAATTTGCTCTATAACCAAACGTAGCCGCGACTTAGGCAAGTTTAAAAGCAATTGCCAACAAAAACGTACAAAATAACCCAACTGAGCAATTTCACTCAAAACGCGTTCCCCAAAAACTGCAATATTTTGCACCATTTTTTTCATAACAAAAACTCCTGAGCCAAAGATGGCGCGGGATAATGAAATTGCACTGGGCCCTCAGACCGTCCATTGATAAACTGCTGAACATACGGATCTGTGGATGCCTGTATTTCTTCAGGCGAACCCACCGCAGCCAATTGGCCATTGGCAATCACAACAACATAATCTGAAATAGCAAAAGACTCGTGAATATCGTGTGTTACCACAACACTGGTTGCACCTAAAGCGTCATTAAGCTTACGAATCAAATTAGCAGTAATACCTAAAGAAATGGGGTCCAAACCAGCAAACGGCTCATCATAAAATACTAATTCAGGGTCTAATGCAATTGCACGAGCCAAAGCCACCCGACGGCTCATTCCCCCTGAAATTTCCGCAGGATACAATTGGCGAGCACCCCGCAACCCCACAGCATGCAGTTTCATCATCACCAAATCTGCAATAGCCGATTCAGGCAAATTAGTATGCTCACGCAAAGGAAAAGCGACGTTACCAAAAACAGTCATGTCCGTAAATAACGCGCCAAACTGAAATAAAACACCCATGCGCTTACGAAACGTGTACAACGCCGTTTCATCCAACTGCGAAACATTTTGCCCTAAAACCTCTACAGACCCAGACTGAGGACAATACTGCCCAGATAGTAAGCGAATTAATGTGGTTTTTCCAGAGCCTGAGCCGCCCATAATCGACACTACTTTCCCCTTGGGTATATTTAAGCTCAAACCTTGCAAAATAAGACGCTGCCCATAACCAAAGTTGATCTGCGAAATTCTAGCTACAAATTCACTCATAGGATATGCCATTTAAAAACAATTGTTCATATCCCATATTGTAATGCCTAATTGACTCGGTTCGAAGCCGATGATATCGCCGGTGAACCCTTTTGGCATCATCCAGTGGAATTGCTTTTTGAGTTCAATAAACAAACCGGTTTAGCATGCCAACCCTTGAAAATAAAACGCTTAAAGCACTATTAAGCTTGCCCCCCATGGCCTTTTCCCACTTACACAGTCAATCACTACTGCCGCCAATCACAGGGAAAGCCATGTGCACTTTATTGTTCTGCTTTATTGTTCAAGCCTGTGCTGTACATTCAAAATTAGACGCACCGCTCATTGAACAACAACCCGCCACGGCAACCATCAACAAACCACCATCGCTGGCGCTAAACCAAACGCTCAGCTCCACCCCGTGGATTGCTCTACCACAACAAGCACCCAACACCCATGATATGCCCCACCTTCGTCTAGTCAGCGTAAATGTACAACAACTGCCTATTGTGCGCTTATTACAAGCACTAGCGGTACACGAAGGACTGTCTTTTGCGTTAGATGATTGTGGCTTAATTCCCATCACTTTAAGCCAGTTTAATGTCGAAATTACACAATTATTGCGCCAACTCGAAAGCCTATCTCAAGTACGCATTCAATTCGACGGTAAAAATATCCATCTGCGTTGCGATCAAGCCGTCGTACGCAGTTATTTAATTGATTATCCAGCCGTTGAACGACAAGCCTTCGATCAAATTAATACGGGCGGTTTAAGCAATGCCAGTTTATCAGGGGGGGCATCAGGTGGCACCGGTATCAACAGCATCAACTCAACAGGATCTTCAGGACCTGTCAGCGGCATAAACTCACAAGTCAGTAACCGCCATCAAAACAAGTTTTGGGAACAAATTGGCAACGCCTTAGAAGCCTTACTTGCAGCCGAGGAAAACTTGGCTGAACCCATTCGCATTACAGAAACAGACATTGCCCGCAATGAACAAGGGCTAATCAATCAAAACCCCGCATCAGAACGCCGCAACCAAAATACGGGGCGTACCGCACCCCCTTTAATCGGTAACTTAGACAGCAATATCAATCGCACCACAACCACGAGGGTAGAACAACGCAACAAACAAGTGACTGCACACCCTGAAAGCGGCCTTATCGCGGTTCGAGCTACCGCAAAACAACATGAAAAAATTCAACGCTTTCTAGCACAAAGTCGCTTACGCGCACATCAACAAGTTGACTTACAAGCAAGTATTGTAGAAGTTAGACTATCTCGACAATTTCAGCAAGGCATTCAATGGTCAAGATTAAGCCATCAATTGGGGCAAGCAGCTTGGCGAGGCAATACTGCAACACTTGGCGCAGGTCTTATCTACAACAATCAAAACACCGAACCTAACACCTTAAACTTTGCTTTGCGTTTACTAAGCCAATTTGGAGATGTACGGGTACTTTCCAACCCGCGACTGGTGGTTTTAAATCAGCAAACCGCACTTATGAAATTGGTTGAAAATCGGGTTTATTTCACAGTTTCAGCACAAGTGGTACCTGCCAGCAACAACTCTGCAGGATTTTCTACATTCAACACACAGGCCCATACTGTGCCTGTAGGGTTTGTTATGTCTCTTACCCCGTCAATAGACCAGCAGGCAGCCATTACTTTGGCCGTTCGGCCTCGATTATCAAGAATTGTAGGGTTTGTCACTGACCCCAACCCAACATTGGTCACCGCAGGTATCTCTAGTCGCATTCCAGAAATTCAAACCCGTGAAATTGAATCGGTACTGAAATTACAAAATGGCGACACCGCCCTTTTAGGCGGGTTTGTTCAAGCAGAACACAGGCTACAGAACGAAAGCTTGCCCGGCCTGGAAAATAAACCCTTAGGGTGGCTCACGGGCAATCGTGAACAAGAATCTCAGCATACTGAATTGGTTATTTTATTACAACCAAAAATCACCGACAGGAACGTTTTTTAATGAAACGCTTTCAAGCTCAACCGAAAATTTTATGGCTGATGGCACTAACGGCCATACACCTTTGTTTAGCCAGCCCTAGTTTGGCTGAAAATAGAAAAAACAAAACCAAAGGTGCACCTTCTAAAACAGATTGCCAAGCAGAATTGCTGGCCACTTACCAATCAAACCACACAACCAAACTTAACCTATTGCTTGAAAACTCGCACCCCTGCGAAAAGCACCCTTGGATTATTGAAATTAAACGCTGGCAACAACAGGGTGTAGGGCCCGTTGAAGCAGCCACTCTTCTTATTTCCCTTGAGCAAAACAACAACGACCTCAACAATATACCTGGACCATTGCGCGATCACCACATGATGGTAGCCGCCTTTACCCTAGCTCAAAACGGCTGGATAACGGAGGCACGTTCCCTCTGGGAAAATTTATTAACTCGACACACACAATGGCCAGAAATTTGGCTAAACCTAGCAGTCAGCGATTTAAAACTGGGACTTTACGACAGTGCCGCTCAACGAATAGAACAGATTGAGCGTTTATGTGAAACCAAAAATTGTTTAATCAATTCAAATTATATAAAAAATTTGCAATTGGTCATTTCAGAAATCAACCAAACGGTCATTACATCAAAAACTACACCAAAAATCACAACCATATCCAGAACAACCGAAACAATTGAGAAACAACCCTTCGAATTTTTAACAGAAGGAGCACCTTAATGCTCTGGACAGATGAAGACCTACTGCGCCTACCCGTCATGATTGGCAAGGCACAAGACGCAAAAATTTCAGATATTCATATCTCACCGAATCCAACCGAATGCACATTACGTATTCGCCAGCATGGTGTTATGCAAACTGTTCAGAGCTTAAACCATACTAACGGACGCAGTTTAGTTCAACGCATTAAAGCACAGGCCAACTTAAATATTGCTGAAACACGTTTATCGCAAGACGGGCGCTTAGCGGCTCAATTACCTTACCACCGTGAAGTTCGGGTTGCTACACACCCTTGCCTAAATGGTGAGAATTTAGTTATTCGACTATACGGACAAAATCATTTACGCACGATTGAATCGTTAAATGTTGGCACAGAAACGGCGTCTCGTCTAATGGAATGTTTATCAGGTCAAGAAGGCATTATTTTAGTGGCAGGCCCTACAGGAGCAGGAAAAACAACAACTTTACATGCATTAATGCACACCCTTAATCCGGCTAACCACAATACCATGACACTTGAAGATCCAGTGGAAATTATTTTGCCTGGGGCCATTCAAACTGATTTATCAATACTGCCAAAAATGAATTTTTCTCTGGGGTTGCGCTCTTTGCTAAGACAAGACCCTGATATTGTGCTAGTTGGAGAAATTCGTGATCGAGAAACGGCAGAACTTGCTATTGAAGCAGCAATGACAGGGCACCGCATTCTAGCCTCGATTCATGCCGCTGACATTACCAGTGCTATTGGTCGGCTAAATACCCTAGGGGTTACTTTACCAAGTTTATTACCCCATTTACGCGGACTTATTTGTCAACGCTTAATATCTCATCACCCAATAAGTGATTCAAAAAATGAAAGTCAACAACGCATACCAATTATGCAAATTTTCAACCCAAAACGCTACGATCGTTTAGAAAGACAAAGTTGGGAAACATTACGCGATATAGAAAAAAGCTTGGTCAAAACACCGGCCTGGCGCTTTCTGGACACAGCAAAAGAAGCGTGCAAAAACGGTTGGTTAAACGCCAACGACATTCCAAACTGGTTATGGGAATCCTGAATATATCAAGCCTATGAAATACCCTTTACGTCTTCAGCCAAAATCGAATCAAAATGGCTTATTCAACGGGTCTGGTGAAAAACAAAACCGTCAAAAAACAAGTCATTTTTTAAATACTTTACTTAAATTATTAAAAAATGGGGTTGCACTTCCAGAAGCATTAACGCTAATGGCCGAATTAGAACAATCCAATAAACTACAAACCTCACTACTTGAACAAGCCCATCAATTACGCACAGGCACTGCATGGGACGACATTTTAAGACAATGCCCATTGAACTGGCCAATCGACTTCATAGATTGGGTTAAAGCAGGATTATTAAGCAATCAACTGATCATCTGTCTTGAGTACTATCTAAAAACCTTGGAACAGCGAAAAATGCTGATTCAAAAATGGTCAAAAGCACTATCTTACCCAATTACCGTTTTTATATTGAGCATTTTTTTATCATTTTTTATTGGATTAGAACTGAATTCATCCACAGAAAAAAACAGCGTAAAAATTTACATTTTTATCACGCTACCATTGCTGATTTTTTTAACTCAATATATCAACAGATATTACCTAAATCGCCAAGAGCCTGGAAACGACAACGAACCGGCTTGGGCAAACGCCTGCAAATGGTTGAGCATTGCCTGTAGCAATAGCATTTCTTTACCCCAAGCGCTTTTAAAACTTCGCGAAATATTACCTGCCATTTGGAACAATCAGGTGGCATTGGGACAATCTTTTTATTTGCTTGAAGAACGCTTACGGCAAGGTGAACCGTTAGGACAAGCGATTAAATCAAGCCATTGGCCGAAAATTATGCACAGGTCTGCGCATTTGGCGGAAGTACACGCAGATCTGACTGGTTTTTTTGAACAAGCCTCCCAAGTCCTTGTATTGCGCCATGAAAACCGCCAAGAAAAACTTTTAAAAATTTGGCCTAGTGTTTTTTTAGGAACGGCAACACTTGGATTACTGGGAACTTACCTACAGTATATCGCTCCGCTTTATGAACAACTCAGCACCGGCGGTGGTTTTTAATTTCTTTAAATACACAACCAACATTCTATTGTTTGATATGCAAAGTTTAATCTGGATTATTGAATACGACTGCGCTGAAGGCCCAGCATTAAAAGTTCAAGCACACGAATACAAAAACAATTACTGGTCTGAAAGTGCAGAACCTTGGTTTATTAAAACCGACAACGCATCTCTAAAACGTCTTAAAAGCAAATGGCAATATGCGAAATTTCCTGAATTCGTATTTATTTTTTCTGTCACAGAAAACACCACAAATGTAGCAAACAAAACAAACAAAAACCTTATGTTACAAAAAAAAGCGCATCTATTAATTAACGAACTTAATAGAAATAACGCAGCCAAAGAAACAATGCAAAAAACTTATATTCCTATTCAAAATGATGAGCTAGCGGCCTATCAGGCGCTAAAAAAATTGGGTTGCGATGTATGGCTGGCAGTTAGAAGCAGCCACAATGAACAAACATATTTTAATCCTGCAATATTTATCAAACCTGGAAATAAAACGCTGATAGATTGTAGTTCCATTAAAAAAATAAATGTTCGGCAAATTACAACCAACACAATTGTATTTTTATTTTTGTTTTGCATGCAACCAAATAAAGAATTTGAAATTATTAATTCAAAATTAATCAACACTCATCATTTTTCAAATCAATGGCATGACGAGGCATTGCAACTATGCAAAAAATTACAGCATTAATTAATGAATTAATCGGTAAAAAAAAGTATCACCCGTTAAATCATAATGAATTTGCGCAAATAAAAAAACATTTAAAGCAATTAAATTTGGTTTTGTGGCAAGAAACAATTAACTCGTCACTCATTGGCTTAACGATAGCACTGGTCATCGGGTTTTGTTTAAAAAAAACTTTTCCTAACGGATTGCAATATCGCACCTTATTCTTATCTCAAACTGCTATTACAAATGTAGATCAGAATACCAATCAAAATAGCAAAGAAAACGCCCATAATTTTAATCAAGATTTATTACAGTGCTTACGCAATTTAGATTTTAAAAACAATGAAATGCTAAATACAAAAAAAGAGGCAATCTCAAGCGAAAACAAAACAACACTAGAAGACACACCGATTGAATTTAACTGGTATCAAAACAGCGCTGGAAAACGCGCCATATTCAACATAGAAAAACAACTATGGCAAACCCCGTAAAACAAAAAGGTCTGGCCCTAATTTATGTGCTTAGTGCGGTTGCTTTTTTAATCATTTTAGTACAAAACGCCATCAGTTTATCTCCAAAAAACTCACTTAAAAATGATCTATCAGTAATGACTCAAGCACATGAAAACTGGATTTCACAATCATTAATTAAAGGATACAGCCACCCCAATGAATTGGGAAACATAAGCTGTCCTGATGACAACAACGACGGACTGGCTGACAGTTGCAAAGACTCAGAAAATTCGTTGCACAGTGGTCAACCAGCGCACATTACAAAAGTATTTAATGGTGGATTAATACTGCATCCGGGCTATACCCCCACACAAGGAAATTGGCTTAAACAATCGGTTGATAGCAATCTCAGTTTAGGCAATGATAATGCGTTAATCTCTCCAACCCAAAAAAAACCCCTTCTAGCAAGCAATGGCCAACAACTGTTAGACCATATTGTATTAGCCTGGTCTAACCAGAAAGCGTACCAAACCATTGCCTGGGATGCCACAGAAAATAACAACCTAAAATTACCTCGCCGCTATCAACAACACCGCAACGACATAGAACAGCGACTAAAATCAACATTCAATGAACAATTGAACCTGTCTGCTCGCAATCAACAAACAACCGTCAACAGCGATTGGGCATTTAAACAAACTCTACATTTAAAGTTTAATCCGAATGGATTACCATTGCAGTTCTCACCATTAGTTAGCGGGTGTCAATGCAGTTGTACAAAAACCCGATGCCGCTGCCAATGCACAGAAGCATCGCAATGGGCTTCAGATGGACAATGTGTCTCCGCAAGCGACGCGGGTGTATGCAGAAACAGTGTCCAAGGCGCGCAATGTCAAGCCGGTAAAAATCAAGCCTGCTATTTTAATGGCAACAGCTGGTTAGATAACCGCTGGGCGGTTAGTATATACGCCCCCCGCGCAGTTGAAGGAAAATCTTGTCGGCCAATCAATTCTTTTAGTTGTCCATTAACTGCAAAAGTAGGTAGCACCTGTGCCTGCCAGTTCGACTGGCCAAAAACACTCACCCCAGAACGTTTGAACCAATTGCAATTACAAATCACCAACGGTAAACCACGCAGCATCTGGAATCAGACGCAATGATATACCGACAGTATTTAAAATGTTATCAGTCTGGTTTTTCTTTGATTGAGCTTGGGCTGGCTTTAAGTGTCATGGGATTAATTAGTGCAACCTTAATCCCACTTATTTCACAATGGCGAGAAGTACAGCATTATGTCGATGAAAAAAAATACATCCAAGAAAGCCTAGAAGCCATTGAGGCATTTGCAGTTAGCCATGTGCGTTTACCTTGCCCAGCCGTAGACACCGAAGGGCAAGAAAATTTAAGCAATTTGATGGGCATTTGTGCGACAGAACGCGGTTACTTACCGTGGCGATCCCTGGGCATGAAACGACCTCCAAAAATGCTCTACTACGCTGTGGCCACTCTAAGCAATTTAGGAGCACCCGCAGCACATGTTCTAACCACCCGTGCAGCCATTAAACAAATACCACTGGATGTACTCAGCAGTATGGTATTGGTTGGCCCTGAAAGCTCTGGCGCTACACAAGGTGCACTGCCTGCGCTACAAATTTGTGAGCAAACACCAAGCACCAACAATTCTATTTGCCCTGAAGGGCGCCACCTATCCATCAGTGCTGTAGCAGTAGTTGCGCTGAACAATACCAATGAACAATTTACAACTCAAACAGATGGCACAAGAACTTTTGTTCCAGATGCCAACCCAGCTATGGCACACCGCTTGAACTGGATAACCTATGAAAAACTGATGTGGCTTTATGTTCGAGCCAGCATCAAAGGACTTTACGAATGATTTTTAACCACCAATGAACCTTCAACATGAATAAAAAAACACCTCTTTTCTTTCACCGTCAACCACCAAAACAATTGCATGGTTTTTCATTAATTGAATTGGGTTTGGCTTTGGCAATTATTGCAGTTATTACAGGCGCGATCATCAAAGGTCGAGACCTTTTGTTAAATGCCAAGTTAAATCAAGTGATTGCACAAATGCAAACCATTGAATCAGCATTTGCAAACTTTGAAACTCGGTACTTGGGGCCACCAGGAGACATCGGCAATCCAGCTATTTTTTTTGGAAACAATACTACAAGTGCAGGCAATGGCAATGGTCGTATTGATTCTATTGCAGAGGCAGCATCCGCATTTCAACAACTGGGGCTAAGCAATTTATTATCTGGTCGCTATGACGGACAAACCTACGCGGCTGGACTCTGCCCAGAAAACACTTGTCCAAGCCATGGGCTCAATGGTCGAATGGAATTTTTAATCAATGTTCAACCTCTCTCGGGCGAACCATTTGCTGCCGCACTAACCCCAGGAAACCGGCTAAATACCCGACAATTGGCCGAGATTGATCGAAAAATCGACGACGGACGCCCAAATAGTGGTAAATTTCAGTTAATACAAAACTCATCCGAAAATTGTACACTGATCAATAACAATCAAATTTTTTGGAATGAGCCACAACAGACTGAGCTATGCAACGCGGTTTTAATCATTCGATGAAAAACAGCAGATTACAAATACCATTGCACTTCAATATAGAATCTGCGATGCTTCTCAGGATGAAACAAAACTCTTTGTAATAGGGACCTATGGACCGCAACAATTTTATCGCTAATTTGCAAAATCAAATTACACAAGCATTCTCAGAATTAACTGGCTCGGATAAGCACAACGTCTTACATTCCGTCCTACATCAAGCCATGGCACAGTGGGAATTAGTCAGCCGAGAAGAGTTTGAAATACATCAACAAGTGCTAATGCGCAGCCGTGAAAAAATTGAAGCGCTTGAGAAACGTGTACAAGTGCTCGAAGCTAACCAACATAACAATCATAATTCCTCTACCTCACAAACCACCACCTAAAAGGCGTAAAATTTTTAAATCAAACCAAATTTTTGCACAATACAAAACTTCAATGAACACACCAAGCCACTTGGGCTTTTAACATGTCATTTTGTCTTGTTCAGTCGCGGGCCTTAATTGGTCTGCAAGCTTTGCCCGTTCGCGTTGAAATTCATCTATCTAACGGTTTACCCAGCTTTCAAATTGTTGGCCTACCTGATGCTGAAGTAAAAGAAAGCCGAGAACGGGTGCGTTGTGCCCTACTTAACTCTGGATTTGAATTTCCAACCCGACGCATTACAGTCAATTTAGCACCAGCTGACTTACCCAAAGGCTCTGGGCGCTTTGACTTACCGATTGCCATAGGTATTGCAGCAGCCAATGGTCAATTGCCCAATATTCGTCTTGAAGAATGGGAATTCTCTGGCGAATTATCACTTTCTGGTGAAATTTTACCTAGCGCAGGGGCCTTTGCCCTCGCGCTAAGCTTACAAAAAGACAATTTACATACCACCGAACAACGCATGCTCATGATCGGCGCAAATGACGCCCAACAGGCTGGCTGCGTTGACAGCCTAAGGGTTTACGGTGCTAACACTTTATTAGAGGCATGCGCCCACTTGGTAGGGCATGGAACCCCCCTAGAACGTATTCGTGCGCATTTAACTCAATACGAAAACACGCATCCAGACCTCAAAGACGTCAAAGGTCAAGCCCTTGCAAAACGTGCCCTAGAAATTGCAGCAGCTGGTGGTCATCATCTCTTAATGGTTGGCACACCTGGTAGTGGTAAATCAATGCTTGCCAATCGCTTACCAAGTTTACTGCCTAACCTGTCGGAAACTGAAGCACTAGAAACCGCTGCCCTAAGAAGTTTAAGGGGTTTACCACTCGATTACGGTCGCCGCCCTTTTGAAAGTCCACACCACAGTGCTTCTGCTGCAGCACTAGTTGGTGGCGGCAAACCACCGCAACCTGGCAGTATTAGTATGGCGCATCACGGTGTTTTATTTCTTGACGAAGCACTAGAATTTGACAGACGCTGCTTGGAAGCGCTGCGCGAACCCCTAGAAACAGGCATGGTTCATATTGCACGTGCAGGCGTACAAATGAGTTACCCTGCAAAATTTCAATGGATTGTGGCACACAATCCATGCCCATGCGGCTGGTTGGGGCACCCCAAATACACTTGTCGCTGCAGCGATACAGTCATCTTACGTTATCGCAACAAACTCTCTGGTCCACTACTTGACCGCATTGACATTGGCTTGGAAGTAGCGCCGGTACAGCATACCGATTTACTCTCAAATGTGGCAACAGAAAGTTCTGACATCGTAAAAAAACGAGTCATCAAAGCGCAATTGACTCAAAAAAATCGGCAAAATATGCTCAATGGCCAGCTAAACCCTGAATTAATAGATGCGCATTGCATTTTAGATAACAACACACAACAATGGTTTGCAAAAGTTGCACAAGATATGGGTTGGTCTGCGCGATCAACTCACCGCGCCCTTAAAGTGGCTAGAACGATTGCAGACTTATCAGAGGATGACGACATCAGCCGTAACGCATTGGCAGAAGCTTTACAATGGCGGCAGGTTTTAAACTGTTCAATTCAAACAAAATCTAGCAACAATGCGCCCTGGGTTTCAAATGAAAATGCAGAAACAACATGCGCATAATTCGGATGGTCTATGCCCATGCTTAGTGATGCACCTTGACGCAAGGCTTGAACCATTTCATCAGTGAATTCAAAACGTAAAAAATGTACGGAAGAAGTCTTGATTTCGCTCTCCCGAATTAAGTCTTCGTCAGCTATGGCCCATATTTTGTCAAAACCAGCCACAACCATCCAAGTTTTTTGCTCAATGCCTTTAAGCACCTGTAATTGTTTTGCACGCATCATTGAGTCCGAAAACTCAATAAGCATCGTGGCTTTTAAATTTCGACCATCGGGTATCAAAGGATTGTACGCGTCCAATTCATCATCAATGCCCGCAACATCAAACATTCTTTCAATACGCAACATTTCTTGAATTTGGTAACGCATTGTAAGCTCATCTTCAAATAAAAACGTTACGTTAGGCCCCAAATGCACAGTACGACGTCGTTTGTAAGGCATGATTTTTTCTCGCCTCTGAGAACGCTCTTTGGCATACGTTTCCAAATTAAGCAAACTTTCGCGGGTTATTACAGACATTTAATATTCTCCAGAAGGACAATTCAAGCATTACAAACCATAAGCTTTACAGATTAAAGAGATGGGATGGGCCAGTTGCGGTAACTTGTCACCTTCAGCTTGAAATGTCTGCAGCCCCTGAGCAATGTGATGCCCTGAGAGTTGACAATCCGAACTGATGTAATCTGGGGCTGTTTTTGCCATGGCTTTAAATACTGGCTTACCAAGTTTCATGGCCGTTTTATGGTGCTCCTTTTTTACACCCCAAGTGCCAGAGTGCCCAGAACATCGCTCTACTGTATTGACTTCAGTATCAGGAACCAATTTAAGCATCTCTTCTGTTTTTTTTCCAATGTTTTGAACGCGACTATGGCATGGAATATGGTAGGACACACGGCCCAAAGGCTGTTTAAAATCTGTTTTTAACAACCCATCTTTTTTTCGCGCGATTAAGTACTCAAAGGGGTCCCAGATTGCAGATTTAATGGCTTGTACATCGGCATCGTCTGGAAACATTAACGGCAACTCTTGCTTAAACATTAATGTACAACTCGGAATAGCCGTTAAAATGGCGTAACCTTCTTTCGCAAGTTTAATTAATTTTTGAATGTTTTTTTCTTTAAGCACCGCAACAGAATCAAGATCACCCAATTCTAATTTCGGCATTCCACAACACGCCTCTTTCTCTGATAAAACATACACAATGGCATTGTGTTTTAAAATTTTAACTAAATCTTGGCCAATTCCTGGCTCATGATAGTTAACATAGCATGTTGTAAAAATAGCAACCTTGCCAGGTGTACGCTCGCCATCAACCACCATGCCTAGGGTTGGCGATTGATCAACCCGAGCCAATTTTTCAATCGAAAGAAATTTTTTTGTTGCGTACCCTGGAATCCACGCTTGTTGGTCAACACCCAAAGTAGCATCAATGGCTTTACGCATCAATTGAGTACTCTTAACTGAATTAACTGTTTGCGAAACAATTGGAATACCAGCAAACATACCAATTTTATCGGTGCTAGACAACAAACGATCTCGAAAACGAGAACCCTGTTTTTTTAAATTTTACAGCCTTGTCGCGCAACATGGTGTGCGGAAAATCTAAGTTCCAATCATGGGGAGGTACGTAAGGACATTTAGACATATAACACATGTCACACAAATAACATTGGTCTACAACATGCCAATACTTTTCTTTTGATACCCCATCTAACTCCAAAGTTAGGCCTTGATCAATAAGATCAAATAAGGTTGGAAAAGCATCGCACAGGCTAACGCAGCGACGACACCCATGACAAATGTCAAAAATCCGCTCCATTTCAGAAAAAACCCCAGGCTCGTCGTAATACTGTGGATCTTTCCAATTAATAGGATGGCGCGTGGGGGCTTGCAAACCACCTTCTTGAATTGTGCCCGCCACTGACATATACAAACTCCATGCGCATTAATGATGACCGTTATAAATCCAAACTATCTAACATTTTTTGAAATTTATTCGCATGCGAACGCTCGGCTTTTGCAAGGGTTTCAAACCAATCTGCAATTTCATCAAAACCCTCGTCACGCGCAGTTTTGGCCATACCAGGATACATATCAGTATACTCATGCGTTTCGCCTGATATGGCTGTTTTTAAGTTATCCACGGTGGCACCAAATGGCAAGCCAGTGGCGGGATCACCGCACGGCTCAAGGTACTCTAAATGACCATGAGCATGACCAGTTTCACCTTCTGCGGTTGAACGAAACACAGCTGCTACATCGTTGAAACCTTCCACGTCTGCCTTGGCCGCAAAATACAAATAACGCCGGTTGGCTTGAGATTCACTGGCAAAAGCCGCCTTTAAATTTTCTTCAGTTTGCGAACCTTTTAGTTGCATTTATAATCTCCTTCCGAGTTTGAACAGGAACACCTGCCACGTCAACAGGCCAAGATGGCTTTATGTTACAACAATTAAATCAGTTCAATACCAATAACAGTTTAAGGCAATCAAAATACCTGTAAGACTTCAAGACCTAGTCCTCTTCCATTCTGTAGTGCAAAGCACTACCGGACAAACCGGGGCGAACAAACCATATCCAAGAGCAAAACATCAAAAATACCCAAACACCCAATGCCATTCGCATTGCAAAAACTTGATCTTGGCCAAGTGACATAAAAAAATCAATGCCCAAACCTAGGCCCCATTGAATTGCAAAAGCACCAACAAAAATAAATAAATTCAAACTAGAACTGGAACGCCCAGCAAGTAACTTTGTAAACGCTTGATTACACCAAGCGTAAACAACAATGGCCCCACTGCTACAAAATGCATACAACCACCACCCCCAAACGCCCAAAGCATCATGACCCAACACTTGTACAAATATCACGACAATTGAACTCAAACCACTCACCACTAAAATTGGAGTTATACTCTGACCACGCACAGACAGCGCGCGCGACCACACCCCTGTTACTAAATAACCCAATAACAACACTACCGAAAATCCAAACAACGCATGTGCTGTATCTGTTGCTGATAACCCTTGCACTTGCGTTAACCAAGGGCCCAACCATAAGCCAGAAAACGCCATAAAGCCACCCTGAACCAAACAACCCAATGGAGCGATCCGCTGAAAATGTTGACTGGTAAACACCAACTTAAACCCAAAAATCAAATCGACCCATCGCTGCTGACCACCCGGAAACGATAAACGCGGCAACCCCCACCATAAAGCAATACTAGCCAACACACAGGCCGCAGCCACCAACAAAAAAATACCGCGCCACCCCACAACGGATAAGGCTGCATGCACGGGCGTGGTTACTAAAATGGCACCAAGTGAACCCGCCATGAGCATGCAAGAAGACATGGTACCCTGCAAATGTGACTTAAAATACAGCGCATAGGCCTGTACAGCAGCCATTAAGCAAGCAGCAACCCCTACGCCTATTAATGCTCGACCTAACCATAAAACCAAAAAAGATTCTGCCACCGCAAACAATCCACAACCTGCCGCAGCCAACAACATCAAAAGTGCATTGACCCGCCGTGGACCAAAACGATCCAATAAAACCCCCACAGGCAACTGCATTAACGCAAAACTAAAAAAATACGCCGATGCCAGCAACCCCAGCTCTCCAGCGCTCAACACTAGGTCTCGCTTTAATTCAGTGGCTATCACGGCGTTGATTGAACGCATGGCATACGATATTAAATACGCAAAAGCAAATATTAAAAACATGCGTAGGGCAAAAAAACCGCCAACCTCAGATGTTTCTACAACATGCTGATTAGATGTGTTGAAAGTACTTTGCATCTCAAACCTTTTGTTTTATCGCTTTTATAAATACTTTTTTAAGTAATCCCTTTTAATTTACAACATTAACTCAAATCCTGAAAACCATTGGTCCAACACATCATCAGACAAAATGGTGGTTTGGCCCACAGCTAAAACTTCAATGATTTTGCCTGGCAACACAAGCACTCGCATCACCAGTTTGGCCGATGAATCACCCGCTGGCTTGAACCATGGAATATTTTGCAAAACCGACTGTTGCGCAGGCCATCGGCCTAGGGCCTGCAACTCTATCCACTGCACACCCTGGACCATCACAGTTTGAGAACTAGCCTGCATGCTTTGAATATTATTTTGCATAGCCTGCTGCAAAGCTTGGGATATTGCCAACGCCTTAGCCTGCTGCTTAAAGCTTAAATCAATAACACCCACAGCAAAATAAGCACCCTGCATTTGCACTGCCTGCATATTGATCACCACAGTTTCTTCAGCGATCTGAAATTGCCTTTGCATCGAAACTGGTCGAGCAGGAAAAGTTGCGCTGTAAGGCTGATTTTTTACTATGACTTTACGCCAGTCCAGCTCTGGAGAACAGCCCCACAAAAAAACCACAAACAAACTCAACAAAAATTTACAACACCTTGGAATTTTTAAAAAAAATCTAGCATACATTACCGATTCCAATTCATCTGGTTTTAAACTATACGCGCTTTGGGTACAATTTGAGTTGTGTTTTTATGATGAAAAACCCCTAATCCATGGCTATTTTAAAATTTCGCTCCAAAGTTTGTGCTGAAATCATTATGTTTGAAGCACATGCAAAACAGTTATTTGATTTAATAAACATACCATTTAGCCAACAAGGCAGCATCATGCCAGAACAATTACCCGCCTGTATTAATAAGCTAAAGATTGCAGTGGCGCAAGAAAAAGAAATTGAACTTCAGTGCCCTCTGAGCGAAGAGGAAGAAGCCGCTTTACTTAAAGGCATGGCTGCCCCAGTAAAATTACAACAACGGGCTTACCCGCTCTTAAAAATGATGCAAGAAAGCGCTGCAACAAATACGTTTGTTTACTGGGGATTTTAAAATGATTAAAGATAAATATAAAAATTATTTTTTTATCCTGTATTGTTTTTCGACCCAATTTTAGATCCAAAAATTTTTTCTGCAAACCGATGCCACTGGTTGGGGGGGTATACACCCGTATCACAATTTGTATTTGAATTTACAACGCCCTCGGCCTGCAAAGGTTTAAAATAATTACTTAAATATTGATACGTCTCCTCCAACAATTTTTCTTTTTCAATAGCTGGTCGCAAAGCGTACTTACCCTCAAATCCATAACGCATTAATATCCAATACAAAGCCAAATATTCTCTCGGAACAGTTACATCATTTTGTAAATCTAGCATACGTAGAAAAAAAACCTCTCCTGCGGTGAACTGACCAAAACGCCGCACTTGCCAAGGTAAACTAGCCCATCTTTGACCTAAACTATCTTGCACACTCAACACAGATTCGTCAAGATGTGCTACCAAAGCAAATTCAATATAGCGATTTTTATCAACTACCCCTGTCGCTTTTTCAAAAATATAGATTAAATCTTCGGTTTTTTCTTCTAAACCAGAAGTCCACAAAAAACCATCCTCTTGATTCACCAACGCAGACCGACAACGCATTACATGACAATGATGTAACCAATGACGAAAATTTAAATCGTAAAAAACATCTGGTAACCTCATAAGTCTCTCCTTCGAACTGCCAACAATTCAAACTGCAAACTTTTTAAATCGTCTGGTACAAACAAAATCACCGTAGATTGCTGTAGCATTCGTTGATAAACCATCGACTGTGTTTGCAAATGAAAATAATAACGTGTTGGCATTGAAGACAAACCGGCCGGTGCTCCAGCAACCGATACCAATTCAACACCTGGCAAAGCACTATGCACCATACGCATCACATCATCAGAGGCACCCACTTTCACCTTGGATGGAATACTTGAAACCAACGCTGGCTCTGGTAATTTTGACTGCACCAACAAATACAGGTCAAGCTCAGCAACATCCTCCAAATTCTCAAAAGCAACCGCGTATAAACTTTGACTTCTAGGCTCAAAAACAAAACGCACCACATCGGCTTCATCTAAATACGATAACAACTCAAATAATTGTTGATGCAGTTGACTAAAAACAGTCCCCAAACAATCTATTTGAAAGTTCCATCTAGGCCATTGCTGCGCACTGGTACGCCCAACCAATAAACGCACCACAGTTTCACTCAAAATTTGAAAAGCAGTTTGTACACAAATCAAAGAGCTTGATAAACACGCATCAAGTTGTGTTGCTGATTGTGCTACCACCCCCAAAACATACAAAGTGTAAGCGGCTTTCGCATTCCAATGTCCAATGGCTTGACCTTGAACACTCACCCGATCAGACAAAACCTGTGCTTTAGATGACAATGCAGCATGGCATTGTTGCACCAAACGCAGTAACCACGAACTAACGCGTAAACTATACAAAGGTACAACCAAAGAGTCGTGAACTTGCCAATGATAACCATCACTTTGTAACACCACCGCCAATACACGCTGATGACTTTGATCTGAATTTAAACACTGATTACTTAATTGCCAATTAAACAATGGATAACGCAACTGAATTTCATGTGATCCGTTAGCAACCACGTCATCCACCACCCACTGCTTTGCAATTGCATCTCGATACTCAGCACTTGCCAAACCCTGTGAACTCAAAATCTCACCAACACCTTGTGCAGTAAAAACGCCTGAAACATTCAACTGAGCACTGGTATTTATATCACTTTGATCTGTGTAAAGATTATGCGTATTCAATTGATTTACATTTTCGTCAAACGACGATGGCAATGTTTGATCAAGTAATTGATCGTTATTGGCTAACACCAAATAAACATACAAAGATTTTGCTTTTTGCGCAGATGGCAACTGTATTTCTGTCATAACCAAACCATTGGCACAAAATTCATACAAAGCGCCGTCTGGCATAACCACCACACCCTGCAACAACTGCAATCGATGTTGTGCTAAGCGTGACAAATTCCATTGCAAAGACAGCCAACCCCCACCATGGGGAAACAAATATTTCGTAAGCTGCATGCGTGCATGCCGGTGATGTCTATCTGACTGTTGAAAATGTTGCGCTTGAAGAAGCATGCCGTCAATCCAGGCTACCGCGGCGTAATGATTCACCGTTCACTCCTTCTGCGTTTTACCCGATTATTCATCTTATTTGGTATTGCAGGCACCGTCTCTGATAGCACGGCCGTATTGTCTTCAAACGCTTTAAAACAATTTTTTTCTGATTCATCCCCAACTTGTAAAGGTTTTAAACGCCACATCAAACCACAACTACCAACCCATAAAGCACCTCCAGAACGTTGTACCTCATCAATTGGCTGGATGACTCGCCAAGGCTGTGCATAAGGATTGCGATAAAAACCAACCCAAGCCAAATACCTTGTATTTTGATGAGGTGTCAAAGAAATTGTACGCTGCGAAGCAGGTTGCAAAAAAAACTCGTGTCGTAAAATTAAGTCTTCTCCCAGTACGCGCTTTTCATCAACCACCTGTGTTAAATCATGCAAAGTTAACGCGTCAAAATGTTGTCTAGATCTCAACTCATACAAACGAATCAGCATCGACAATGGCCGACCAAGATCATCTGGGTTTAACTGAAAATCAGTGCGCAATTCAATATTTTTTGTTTGTAACCATGTCAAAGAGTGACAACTTGTGAGGGCCATAAGCATCACCACAACGGTTGTAACCTTTAGGAATGATCCCAGTTGTTTGTTAAATTTTTTATACATTCAAACACACGTTCCTTGAAACCAATGTATTTCAGTATAAAAGCCTCTTTACCAAAGCTTGTGAATGCACTCCGTCAAGCATCACCCATCGTAATTATCTCGTTAATTCCTGGGGGGAGTATCTTGTTTTTAAATCAGCATTTACTAGAAAACCCAAAACCACTGATTACAGCGACTTATAACGGAATTAAAAGCACTTCAAATCAACAGCACACGCATTTAGATGCCATAGCATTCACCACGCCACAACAATCTATAAACCCAAGCCAACCAACTGATTCAAAAATTCCAAATGACACAGCTAACCAAAAAAATGCAAATTATCATCACTTAAACAGATTGCAACCTAAATTTGCTGAAAAAGTAAAAAATATTCTCAGCACACTAAATGCCAACGGTTTGAAATTTACAATTCTAGAGTCTTATCGATCAACACAGCGTCAAGTTCAGCTATACGAAATAGGACGGCGTGGTATAGCCAACGAGAGCGTTGTAACAAATGCTCAGGCAGGCCAAAGTATGCATGAAAAAGGCCTGGCTGTAGATCTTGCGCCTATTATCAATGGCCATATTTCTCAAAATATTAATCTCCCAGAAACCCTTCAAGCGTATCAAAAATTAGGAAAATTAGCGGAAGAATATCAATTGGTTTGGGGGGGTAACTGGGCATTGAATGACTTTGGACACATTGAAGAAACGCATGAGCCATGATTTTCAAAAGCCCGAATAACCTCTGGTTGTTTCTGTTAGAACCAGAACTGTCTGAAATTGATTTTATACAAGAACTACAGGGAACTAGCAGTCCACTGAATTTTAATGATAATTTTCAGGAGAATCACGAGAATATTTCTGAAACCGGAGTTCAACTAATACAAACTGAACAGTACGAGGTATGTTTAATCCATTTAAAAAAAGTACAGCAAGAACACACCATCAAGTTATTGATTCAATTTTTAAATAAAAAATATCGCATCTTAGGGATGGTTTATGTTCTTTCTATTTCTCAATGGGTAACGGACGATAACCAACCGCTAAGCCACTGCATTCAAGTTTTAAAGAAATTTAGTAAGCAAATTATTCAATATCAATCCCATAAAATTCAATTGGGACTGTATTTGCAAAACACCTTAAAACAATTTATTGCTGAAGGATATTTAATCAACCTTCAAGAAAAAAATTCAAAACTAACCCAGCAACTTATCAACATTCAAAAAAACGCATGGCAAATTCAAGATGCTCAAGAACAGCCTAATTTATTCTGGGAACAAAACGCGGCTTTATTAAAATGGAATGAATTGAAACAAAAAATTGAAAGTGTACAAAAAAAACTTAAAGAAAATGGCAACTTTAAAAATATGCAACTCTGTTGTGCTGCAATCCCAGGAAACAATAAAAGCAACAGTATTTTAAAAAAAACCTTTTTAATACTGCATAAAAAAAACCATTATCGCCTCACAAAAATCAAAAAAATAATTGCAGTTTTTAGCTTATTTTTCTTTTTATATACAGTGCTGGCTTTAGCTATTGAATTCACTTTATATAAACACAATCAACCACTTGAACAGGCTACAAAATACTTAGCACAACACACCTGTGACCCCATGTCATGGCAACAATTACAAAACTGGCAACACCAATTGAATCAAGCATCTTTAAAATCAATTAAAGCAACATACTATCTTTTTCCAATACAACATCAAACATATCAAAAAACAGTACAACAACAAACAAAAAAAGCAAAATACTGGATTAATCAGTGTACCTTTGAAAAAGGTTTACAAGCCCTTCATCAAGACTTAAACCGCTACCTAGAAATTGTTCAACAAAAAAAAAGTAACTTAGCAAGTCATGAGCATGCATATCGAATCTTAAAAGTTTATCTGATGGCCTATTCAAATGTGCAACGCGATATTGCAGCAACCGCTCAAACTTTACTTGGCTATGCATTAACCACTGAAAAAGAAAAAGATGCCAAACTCAACACCAATCAGGTTATGCCATTGATTGAAGAAAGCTTAGTCCAATGGGAACCTAAGGACCCTAAAAATGAATTGATGATTAATGATGTCAGAAATCAACTCATTGCCTACGCCAACCGTAGCAATGAATTTACGATTGAACAATGGTGGTTAATTAATCAATTAAATGGTTTATCGCAAAGCACAAATATTGTTGCTCAATGGCCTGATCAATTGATTGAACAATTCGACATCACCGTTCCAGTTTCTGGTTTGTACACAGGAAAATCTTCAAAAGCTAATCAACAACTTCAAGACTGCTTCAATCAGGGATGTAGCATTTACGACTGGGTATTAAACAAAAATTTAATTATTTCAGCCACTGATACAAATATATTAAAACAAAAAAATTGGCAAAAAAACCTAATTGAACAATTTAATAATGCTTGGACACAAGGCATTAAAAACATTATTCCAAAAAGCAAACTAGAAATTAACGAGCTTAATGCATTGGGACAACAAGTGCTTTCTAACCAAGCTCAAGCAATACAAATGATTTCAAAAAAAATTGAATCTGCAGAGCAATTCTTAAACATTCATACCAATACTAACAATTTATTTTCTAATGAAAAAAAATTAAAACAAATAGAAGAATTAGGCATTTCTGCTTACAACAGTTTATCTATTCTTGCAGCAACAGAAAGTAACGCCGCGTGGGGGATTTTATTGAACTCAACAAATCATCCTATTACGCAATTTTTACAATCAATTACCCTTGAAAAAACCAAATCCAACAAACCAACAACTCAGGCCTTACTGGACTTAATGACCCGACCACTTCATCTTGCTTTACACAAAATTTACACAAAACACATTGAAAAAATGAATATTCAATGGCAACAACATAGCCGCACACAACTGCTACAAATCACCCAACTCTATCCGTTTAATAACAAAGGTAATGACGCTACGGCTGAAGAATTAAAACAAATTATTGAGCAAAACAATACAAGCGTACAAGAATTTTTAGAAAATCAATTTGGAATTCAAATTAAATCTATTCAAAAATTTAACTCATATCTACAACAATCTTGGCAATGGGGATATCGAATCGATTTGGACCCAAACTTTATGCTGCTAATAAATCGACTACAAAATATTCAAAATAAACAGCCTACCTCAGGTCTGGCCGAGTTTGAAATCAATATTCTTCCAGACCCTGAATTTCAAGAACAGTACTTAACATTCGAAGGACAAACGATTGCTTATCGAAATGGTTTAGAACAATGGCATTTACTTTCATGGCAAGGTCAAGAACATGAACAAGGTCTACGCATTCATGTTGTAAAAACCAATGGACAAACATGTAACCACGCCATTGCCAGCGGTCGAATGTCATGGATTAAAAGCCTGCGCAAGGCCCGCATAGAAAACCAAGGAAATGTCTTTAAATTGTCATGGCCTATCTGTAATGAACAGCATCAACATTTTGTGATGCGTTATCGCCATATTTCTGGAATCTCCCCAAATCAGATTAATTTTTTAAACCAATGGCCTTTGCCAAACAACCTCATTAAAGGACTTGAATATGCTAACTAATTCCGTACAGCAACGCATGAGCCGAATCAGGCCACCGCGAGTCAATATTACCTATGAAATTGATATTGGTAACGCCACAGAACAAAAAGAATTACCCATGGTCATTGGCCTAATTTTAAATTTAGGTGAATCAGAAAAAAAAACGCCTCAAAATGCACTAGCCAAAGGATTTATACCTGTAAAAAAAAATCAAATTGATCAAACCATGTCAGTTATACAACCTAGTTTAAATTTTTCCATACCGAAGGCCTCAAACAAATTAAACCCCAGTGAAATTGCCAATATCAAAATGCTTTTTCAGTGTATGCAAGACTTTCATCCAGACGCGATTGTTAACCAAAATACTGAACTAAAATTTTTAGCAAATAAACGCAAATCCCTTGCGATTTTACGAAATCGACTCATTGGTCAAACGTCTCTGCAAAGGCAACTTAACCAATGGCTTAAAAACCATTAAATCACTCTACTGTACTGCTATTGACCTTTAAATTATAACGATAGAAAGCCAATTTAGATGAGCAAACCAAGCATAGAGAAAATCATCACTGAAAATACAAGCACTGCAATCACACCTCAACATCATTCAATGAATGTTAATTTTAGACCCATTTGGAATAATTTTTTTTGGAACATTTCAGAAGAGGAATGCGAAAAACTCAACACAGCGATTGACATTTTACACGCAGAACAATCAATTTTTTCAGAAAAAAATGAACTCTCAATTTGTCAGTACATTGATTGGTTAATTGCCAAAATTGATGAAAAACTTTCTAAACAAGTTGATGATATTTTGCATCATCCAAAATTTCAATCATTAGAATCCAGTTGGCGATCTTTAGAATATTTATTAAATAAAATTGAAAACAATGATTATGTTCAAATAAAAATTTTAAACATTAATCATGATGAATTATTAGAAGATTTGCGCTATGCAAATGACTTTTCTCAAAGCCATCTTTTTAGACTTATTGATGAAAACGAATATGGTAGCTTTGGTGGGACTCCATTTTCGGCCATCATTCTAAGTCATCCTATAGAGAACACTCCAGACGATTTATTTTTATTAGAAAACTTAACGCGAATTTGCGCTTGTGCTCATGCACCGCTCTTAGCTACACCATCCCCACATTTTTTTGGTTTACAGCATTACACCGATCTCAACCAAATCATTAATGTACAAGAATTACTATCTGGCCCACAGCATCAAAAATGGCAACAATTTAGACAAAGTGAAGAAGCCAGATATCTGGCTATGATATTACCAAGAACCATAGGCAGAGAACCATACAACCCACATCATCAAGCCACACAAAACTTTATCTACCACGAAAATATCTCGGCACCACATGGTCAATCTCTACTTTGGCTGGCAGCCAATGTAGCCTACAGTGGCAATTTAATTAAAGCATTTAATCAATTTGGTTGGCTTGCAGCCACGCGCGGTGTAGAAGGTGGCGGGTTAATTCAGGAATTACCTGTATTTACTTTTCATAATGAAATAGGTGAAACCCTAGTGCACTGTCCAACTGATATTGCCTTAAGTGATCGGTTAGAAAAACAATTGTCTGACTTGGGTTTTATTGGTTTGGTGTATTGCAAAAATAGCAACTATGCTGTTTTTTTCAGTGGTCAAAGCGCACAAGACACCCCCCGTTATAACAATCACCAAATCAATGCCAATGCCCGCTTAGGGGCACAGTTACCGTATATTTTTGCTATTTCTCGGATTGCGCACTACCTCAAGGCTATCGTTCGCGACAAAATTGGTAGTTTTAACTGCGCCGATCAAGTACAAAATTTTTTAAATCAATGGTTAGCTCAATATGTTCTACTCGACGACTCGGCAAGTCAGCAAGCCAAAGCGCGGTTTCCGCTGCGGCAAGCTCATGTAGAGGTCAGTGACTCACCAGGCCGTCCGGGACAATACAAAGCGGCGGTTTTTCTACGTCCGCACTTTCAATTAGACGAACTTAATGTGTCTTTACAGTTAGTGACTGAACTTCCTGCCGCTTCTCGGTAACTCATCCCTATATAGAAAGAATTTTTATGGCTTTTGATGCATTTTTAAAAATAGACGGAATTCCTGGCGAAAGTATGGATGAACAACATCCTGAATGGATTGAAGTACTCTCCTTTAGTCACAACATTGATCAACCTGCATCCTCAACAGCCAGCTCAGTTGGAGGCGCTACATCTGAACGGGTTAATCATGGGGCTTTAAGGGTTATTCATCACATTGACAGAGCCAGCCCAAAAATTTATGACGCATGTTGTAGTGGTAAACATTTAAACCATGTTCGCTTGGAAGTATGCCGCTCTGGCGGACAAAAACTGAAATACCTAGAAATACAACTGGAACAAGTTTTAATTTCAGGCGTCCAAATACAGGGGACGCCTGATTTAAATGGTTTTCCACACGAAACACTTGAACTCAGTTACGGAAAAATCCGCTGGATATACACCCAACAAAAACGAGCCGATGGTAGCGGTGGTGGCAACATCAGCGCTGGATGGGACCTAACCAGTAACCGCAGCATTGCTTAACTAACACCGATGATGATATTGAATACACTGACCCAATTTAAAACCAGAAAATTCCAAAATGCCTTTTACATAACATTAATCACTGGCACCTTATGGTACTTTATTTTATTGTTAGGGCAATTCCCAATTCGATTGCCTTTATCTCAAGAAGTTAGCGAATTTATTTTTTGTGGAATGGCTGGATTGAGTTCCGGCGTGGCTTTTTATTTTTGCCAAAATTGGATCGACCAATTTCAAAAGAAAATCACATCCAATCAATTAAAAAATATTCGAGCTCAGCAAATCATTGAAACCCTGGTTCTTGAAAAAGAGCAATCTCATTTTAAAGTGGCCATTGAACTTGAAGTGCTAATTGGCCCTTACACGGAGGAAATTGTTCAAATAAACAGCGGTAACGCTGTTTCTATTCCTAAAAAAATTTTAGAACTTAAAATCAACCAACCAAACCAACTGGCTGAAGATCAACTATTTTACTTAAAAAAATATGCCGACTTTCATCAACAACAAATCACACAAATCGACCTAAGTGAAGACAATGCCATTGAAAATCACCCGTCTATAACCCGTGTTCTAAAACATATACAACGCCATCCAAATACAGAACAAATTATTATTATTCGAGGGCAATGGTGTGATCAAAGCTCAACTGGTGAAAAACACAATATACCTTGGGCAGTTCGATTACACGCTAATCCACCAAGAAATGACCGATTCTTTTCTGAAAACACACCAAAACCACCTAAAATAAGCCCTATGCTCTTACTAGACGCCTACGAAAAGTATTGCAAACAATATAAACAATTAGGAAAAGTAGGACATTTTTTTGCCGTTGTTAAACAATCGCTGCCTTACTTAATCAATACCGATGAAAATGGCAATCAATACAAGAATCCAGAGCTATGACAGCGCATTAAAATAAGCTTATTTATAAGTCTATTGATTGACACCGCTTAAATTAAAAAATGCAACAACCCATAACAGAAAACCCTACAGCCAAGATCATTGAACAACTTCAGCAACGCTTAGACCACCATACAGACCACTGCATTGAGCACCTTCTACGCATTCATTATCCAGAGTCGCTTGCAAATATAGACACAGCAAAAATAATTGATTGGCCAAATGAAAAAAATCATCTTCAAGAAATTGATACTGGGCATCAATTGGGTTTAATATCACTGGGGCAACAATTGCGAGAATGTAGTGCGGCTTGGAAAAATAGTCACAGTGGTTGGGTACTGTGTGATACAGGTATTGAGTGGATTGCAAATACTCATCAATACAAGTTACGCCTACAATTAAAAGCCAACACAGCACAAACCCAAAATAGCTTTAATTTGGCATTGAATGCCCACACGGCAGAAGGTCATTTGCTAATTCAAGGGCTATTGCAAGGACAACAACAAGAAATTTCCGAAAAACGAAAACACATTCTTCAATGGAATGGCCTGGGTAGCTCACCTGAACGGCTATTGTGGCCAAGGTCACAAGCACATCCTTGGTATAGCGCCTTACTAGAAGATTTTTTATGTTACCCACAAGCCAGTGCGGTATTTAAAATTAACACACTACTTGGAAAGTATGATCAAGAAATACTGAATATACGCTTACCTCTCTGTTTTAACCATACTTTGCCTAAACCATGGCGTGATCCTCAATGGCTTGAATCTATTTTAATAATCAATCCCGTTATTGCCGCACCTTGGGTAGAAAAAGCAATACAGTCTTTTGTTTTAACGCCTGAACAATGCAATTACAGCATTTACATACAAAATCAGAACACAACATCAACCACACCAATACCTAAAATACACAATATATCCAGACACCAACAAAAAAATAACCATCAAACCTTATTACAAATAAAACAACAAAACACAACGATTAACGACTTACAAATTGAAGCTTGGGTTCAATGTCAATATCAACATAACTCACCTCAATATGAATGGCGTTTATTTAATAAAGTAACACATGCAAGGCGAATTTTTTTAACTGGTCTATGGACAGATGCTGAGCCTGCTAAAAAATCTATTCATCTAAAAAATTTACATCAACGTTGGCAGCATTTACAAAATGCAATTACCACCTCACATTCAAAAAACTTTGATTGGAAAAACTGGTTAAAAAGTCATTGTATCTATCACCACGACATGCTCAACATTTTATTGGAAAATTTACTTTGCGTATCTTGCCAAACAACAAACTATGAACAAACATACAAGGGTCGTCAATTTTTATGTTACGGCCAACAATTAGTTATTCAAGCAAAATCGCAGCTGCGTTTTTATATCAGTCCAAACCTGTTATTACATGTGTTAGCCAACTATTTTGCAATACAACAAACGCAGATGCTACCTAGCCAAGTGGTTCTGCATCTAATACAGTTAAACGAACAAGAAATTTTTAAAAGCCCGTGGACACTTCACCCTTGGAACAATCAAACCATTTAGATGGTTTAATTCACCCAAACACAACATTCAACACATTAAATTACTTTAATGATGAACAAAATAATGTATTAAAACTTAGAGAAAAAACACAGCTATGTATCAGTCAACATAGGCAAAATTCGCAAGATTACGAATTAAAAAATTTTTTTATGCCAACACAGAAAATCAACCCGTTAGCATTGTCCTATCAACGTTTGAAACAAGATTTTCCTTGGATACGAAGCTTACGCTTTGATCGCTGCTGGCGTTGGCAAACACCTGTTGCTCAATCAAAATCAAACCACGCTAAAAATCAAGCAATATACCAATACCAACTGGGGCAATTTTCATTGCTTAAGCAATCGATTACTATGTTAACCACATGGCAAATACACATCGCTTGCGAAAGTTTGGCAGCACCTTATGTGAGTAATCTCAAAATGCTCATTGAACATTTGCTAGCAGAATTAAAACACTTTCAAACTACACCTTGTTTATTAGAATGCCATGTGCATATTGAAAAAATGCAAACATCAGCCGTGCGTTTAAATGATAACAATGTTAGCTTGGGTTTAAACACACAGTTATACAAAGCTCAATCAAAGACAACACACGGTGTATCAAAAATAACAAAAACCGTTTGCATTGCAGTGCATAATTAATTTAAACATGGGGCTAAAGCACTTTTTAACTCATCTAAACTTCGACCAGAGCGCTGCTGAAGATCCAACAATTGATCTTCATTAATTTTTCCAACATTAAAATAACTGCTTTCAGGTAAAGAAAAATAAAACCCAGAAACACTAGCAGCTGGCCACATTGCCAAACTTTCAGTTAAAAACATACCAATGTCATTAGCACCCAATACCCTAAAAATATCGTGCTTAACGGTATGCTCAGGACACGCTGGATAACCAGGGGCCGGTCGTATACCCTGATAAAATTCTTTGACTAATTCGTCATTAGATAACGTTTCATCCGAGCAATACCCCCATAAATCTTTACGAACCCGTTCATGCATACATTCTGCAAAAGCCTCAGCCAAGCGGTCAGCCAAAGCTTTTAACATAATGCTAGAATAATCGTCATGCGTATCAATAAATTGCTGCTCTTTTTTATCCACACCAATCCCAGCAGTTACAGCAAACAAACCAAGGTAATCCATACGCCCACTGTCATACGGTGCAATAAAATCTGCCAATGCTTTATTGGCAACACCCTCGCGTTTTTCCCCTTGTTGCCGTAATGTACGGTAGGTAAACAAAACCTTTTTTCTGGTTTCATCCTCATACACCTCAATATCATCATCATTGACTGAATTGGCTGGAAAAAACCCCACCACAGCATTGGCTTGCAACCAACGGCCATGTACTAATTTTGTTAACATTGATTGACCATCAGCAAACACTTTGCGCGCTGACTCACCAACCACTGCATCATTTAAAATACCAGGGTAGGGGCCATGTAAGTCCCAGGTCTGAAAAAAAGGTTGCCAGTCAATGTAATGACTCAACTCCGCTAGATTGTAAGATTTAAACAATCGACGCCCGATAAATTTGGGCCGGGGGGGCACATATTGACTCCAATTTACCTTTAATTTGTTTTCTCTGGCCACTGATAAACTCAATAACGCTTGAGTTTTTTTATTTGCGTGTTGTTCTCTTACCCGTTGATACTCGTTTTTTAATCCATCAATATACTGTTGTGATGTTTCTTCAGATAATAAACTTTGCGCTACAGAAACTGACCTACTGGCGTCGGGCACATACACAACGGAACCGCTGTAATGTGGGGCAATTTTCACTGCAGTATGCACCCGACTCGTGGTGGCACCACCAATTAATAGCGGAATTTGTTTATCTCTAAAATAACTATCCCGCTGCATTTCTGAAGCTACATAAGCCATTTCTTCTAGAGATGGGGTAATTAAACCAGACAAACCAATAATGTCTGCACCCTCTGCCTTGGCTTTTGCCAAAATTTCAGCACATGGAACCATCACACCCATGTTCACCACTTCAAAGTTATTACATTGTAAAACCACCGCCACAATGTTTTTTCCAATATCGTGTACATCACCTTTAACAGTTGCAATTAAAATTTTACCTTTGCTTTTAACGTCAGCACCGGCAGCCTCCATCGCTTTTTTTTCTTCTTCAATAAATGGCACCAAATGAGCCACCGCTTGTTTCATCACCCTAGCCGATTTAACCACTTGGGGCAGAAACATTTTGCCAGCGCCAAATAAATCGCCCACAATGTTCATACCATCCATTAATGGGCCTTCAATCACATGCAAAGGCCTGCCACCTTTAGCATGTATAGCAGCACGGCACGCCTCTGTGTCTTCTACGATGTATTGCGTAATACCATGAATTAGCGCATGAGCTAGCCGCTTTTCAACCGGATCAGAACGCCAAGCTAAGCTTTCTTCTTCACGTTTAGCACCTGCTTTTAATGTAGAAGCATATTCAATCATACGCTCAGTAGCGGTTTGCTCTCGAAGCGGTGAATCAGCCGGTACTTCATCAGTAAACTTGGGCTGCCGATTTAATACAATGTCCTCAACACGAAGTCTTAACTCCGGCTCAAGCTCATCATAAACGCCCATCATGCCAGCGTTAACAATACCCATGGTCATACCTGCTTTAATGGCATGATACAAAAACACCGTATGAATTGCCTCTCGCGCCGCATCATTACCACGAAAGCTAAATGAAACGTTTGATACTCCACCCGAAATTTTTGCGTAAGGTAAGTTTTTTCGAATCCATGCAGTAGCCTCTATAAAATCAACCGCATAATTATTATGTTCCTCAATGCCTGTGGCAATCGCAAAAACATTCGGGTCAAAAATAATATCTTCCGGCAAAAAATTCACCTGCTCTACTAACAAATGGTAGGCACGTTTACAAATTTCAATTTTTCTTGCGTAGGTATCTGCCTGACCTTGTTCATCAAATGCCATCACCACAACAGCAGCACCATAACGACGACACAAAATCGCCTGCCTCAAAAATTCAGCCTCTCCTTCTTTTAAAGAGATTGAATTAACCACCGATTTGCCTTGCACACATTGCAAACCCGCTTCAATCACATCCCATTTAGAAGAGTCAATCATCACAGGTACACGGGCAATGTCTGGTTCTGAGGCCAATAAATTCAAAAAGCGAACCATCGCTGCCTTTGAATCTAACATGGCCTCATCCATATTGATGTCAATAATTTGCGCACCATTTTCAACTTGCTGCCGCGCCACTGCCAAAGCTTGATCGTACTGCCCATTTAAAATCATACGTGCAAACGCACGAGATCCGGTCACATTGGTACGCTCACCCACATTCATAAACAAAGATTGCTCTCCAATCGTTTGTGGCTCTAGCCCGGATAATCGTAAAGACTTTTCTATTTCAGGCACCACCCGTGGCCGATGTTGCTCCACAGCCTGAGCAATCGCCTTTATGTGCTCTGGTGTCGTACCACAACAGCCACCAGCCACGTTAACAAAACCCGCCTGGGCAAACTCTTGTAATAAACTGGCTGTGATCTCAGGAGTTTCATCAAACCCGGTTTCAGACATTGGATTAGGCAAACCAGCATTGGGATAAACACAAATAAAAGTATTTGATATTTTTGCCAACTCAGCAACGTAAGGTCGCATTAAGGCTGCGCCCAACGCACAATTTAAACCAATAGTTAAAGGCCGAGCGTGTGCCACGGAATTCCAAAATGCTTCGACAGTCTGCCCTGACAAAATACGCCCAGAAGCATCGGTAACGGTACCAGAAATCATAATTGGTAAACGTTTTTCGGTGACCTCAAAATATTCATCTATTGCAAATAGTGCTGCTTTGGCATTTAAAGTATCAAAAATGGTTTCAACCAATAGCAAATCAACACCACCTTCTACCAAAGACCGCACCTGTTGGTAATAGGCCTGACGCAATTGTTCAAATGTCACATTTCGTGCACCAGGATCATTAACATCTGGGGAAATTGATGCGGTTTTAGGCGTAGGTCCCAAAGTACCTGCCACGTAACGTGGTTTATCTGGGGTAGAGTAGCGATCGCAAGCCAGACGGGCCAAACGGGCAGACTCACGATTCATTTCATCAACCCAATTTTCCATGTGATAATCGGCCTGGGCTACTGTGGTTGCACCAAAAGTATTGGTTTCAATTATATCGGCTCCGGCAGCCAAATACTGTTCATGTATTTCTTGAATTATTTGAGGTTGAGTCAAGACCAATAACTCATTGTTACCTTTTACATCATGCTCAAAATCCATAAAACGACCGCCAGTGCCTTCACCACGGTACTGTGCTTCAGTGAGTTTGTAACGCTGAATCATGGTGCCCATTGCACCATCAAGAATTAAGATGCGCTGTTGTAATTGTTGACGCAACGCATTTTCCAACGCACTAGAAAAATGCAGCGAAGCGGGGCGCGTGTTCATCGCGAGGCCTCAGGTAAAACACAATAAGGGTTTATTATAAGGGGCGCTGACCCAATACTAAAGCAGACAATACAGCACCTAAGGATAAATTATTAACTTGTGCATGAATACGCACCTGATTGGTCCCACCCAAACGCCGTAAATTCAATAAAAAACGTGACACAGGCTGTGGGTTTTGCTCTGTCAGGCCATCTAATATCAACACGTCAGAAAGACCAACCATTGTCGCCATAGACTGGCAATCTTCATCTGTTTGAGATTTATAAAAATAATCAATGTCTTGGACGTTAAGCAACCCAATCACCTTTGGTGGCAATAACCAATTTTTCCACTGCACATCTTGCAACATCGATAAAACCTGCTGAGGGTGACTTTGAGGGTCTACTTCAATCCATAAAGCATGAGGACGGCGTAATCTCAGAGTGCGCGATAAATGGGTATTTAAAATCAACTTAGAAGAACAGCAAACACAGCCAGGCGCAAGCTGTAAAACGTGACAGCCAGGTACAGGACTTGATGAAAAAGGGCTATTAACACCCACCACAACGGTCCATAACGCATCTTGTGCAAGTTGAGTAGCCATGTGATGAATAAAACGGGACTTCCCTACACCACAACGACCCAAAACTAAAATGGTTTGAATCAATGGTGAATGAACCTTTTCAGTCTCAAACATGAGGGCGTTTTAGACCTCTTGAGGCTTCAACACCAAGTTGTTTAAGTTTACGATACAAATGTGTTCGTTCAATCCCAGTTTTTTCAGCTAACCGAGTCATACTGCCATTTTCTTGGTACAAATGGTATTCAAAATAAAGCTTCTCAAATTGATCTCGAACATTTCGCAATGGCAAAGTCAAATCCAATTGCATCAACCGCTCTAAAGCTATTTCAATCGCAGTTTTAGAAGGGGGTTCATACACTGGCCTAAAAGCAACCGGTGTTTTTGCAACAATTAAGTGACTTACATTTGGCTCAGGTCGCGCTGGTTTTTTAGCCTTTTCTATGGCCTCACTTACACTGGCTAGCAATTTCTGCAAAGCAATTGGCTTTTCTAGAAAATCCATGGCGCCAATCCGTGTCGCCTCAACAGCTGTATCAATGGTTGCATGTCCAGACATCATTAAGACCGGCATTGTCAACTGCCCCTTGGATGACCATTCTTTTAGTAAAGTTACACCATCTGTATCTGGCATCCAAATATCAAGTAAAACCAGGTCAGGCACACACGCTTCTCGAATTAAACGGGCTTGTTGAGCATTTTCTGCCAACGTCACCTCATGTCCTTCATCGCCCAAAATTTCCGAGAGCAGTTCACGAATACCGATCTCATCATCCACTACCAAAATATTGGCCATACCCTTGTTCTCACTAAACAAATTTTTACAATTTTAACGATTCTTTAGAAATTTCGTTATTTGCTAAACGTACAAACATTATTTCAACCACGGCACCAATAACCGCCCCATCGTGATTCGTGCTATTGCGCAACTGTATTTTGGCAGCATGTTCATCAACTATTTTTTTCACAATTGCTAAACCTAAACCTGTTCCGCCAGACTTATTAGTCACATATGGCTCAAAAGCCCTAACCATCATCTCCGCTGCAAAACCACCACCATTGTCTGAAATAGCCAAACGTACAGCCCTAATCATATGATTAAATGACTTTTGCAAATCTACATACTCAGTTAAAACTTCAACACGGCCTTGATTTTTTCCAGAAATTGCATCATGAGCATTTTGCAACAAATTGTGAATCACTTGCCGTATTTGACTGGTGTCACCCATCACAAGGGGTAGATTTTCCGCTAATTTTGCAAAAACCTTTTGACGACTTTCACCATGTTCTATCTCACTGTGTCCATATAACCCTAGTATATCTTGAACCAACTCATTAAGATCCAAAGCGTGTAGTTGTATTGTCGGCATACGTGCATAATCACGAAACTCATCAACCATACGTTTCATTGCTGTCACCTGATTGATAATTGTTTTGGTTGCTCGCGCTAAAATTCCACTGTGCTGAATATCTAACAAATCGGCTAATTTCATTTGCAAACGTTCAGCTGATAATTGTATAGGAGTCAATGGATTTTTAATTTCATGGGCAAGACGGCGAGCCACCTCACCCCATGCTACAGTTCGTTGAGCTGAAACCAACTCAGAAATATCATCACACACCACCACATAATCAGCCTGATCCCCTACCTCTAATCGACTTCCTCGTACCAATAACACTTTAAATGCTCCTGGATCGTCTAAACGCGGTAACTCCAACTGCTTCTGCCAACTTGCATTAGGTTGATTTTCGTCCAAATCAGCGAAGGCAGCGCGAACACTTAGCGCAAACCCTTGTAAATCTTCAAATGATTGTAGGGGTTGGTCTGCTAAAGCTTGAAAGTTTCGTTCAAAAATTTTCTGTGCGCCATGATTAAATAGACGCAAATGAAAATTTTTATCTAAAACTAAAACACCGGCTGATAAACTTCCAAGCAAACGTTTTAAAAATGCATTGGCGCGCGCCAAACCCTGTTGATTGGTTTCAAGACGTGAACGGGCTTCTGATAACTGTGTTGTCATTGCATTAAATGATTCAATTAACTCACGTAATTCTGCATCCGCAGTCACCTTTTCCATTAATTTAAAATTGCCCTTAGCAACCTCCCGAGTACCTTCTGCAAGCCACAGCAAGGGGGCAGCTAACCGAGATGAAAGCCAAAATGCACTTGCAATCGCAATGAAAATAGTCAACAAAGTGGCTAAGGTTAAAGTAACACTAAACATTTTACGTAAGCCTTGCTTAGATAAAACAATTTGTTGATATTCAACATATGCTTTTTGTACTTGTTGTGCTTGATTCGCTAAGTCTTGCGGCAGATGTTTAATCACCATAACATATCGTGGCGCAAAGTTTAAACCCATTCGATGCTCAGGCAACTGCGCTAAAACACGAACTTTCAAACCCGAAAAACTCTCTAGGTCTTCCCCTTCCAAACGAGCATAAGGCAAACCATGGTCAATTTGCCGCAGCAAAGCAGCATTGGGCGTATAAACGCTTAGATCCATTAAATTGTCGGTGGTTGCATGCAATAGTCTGCCGTTATAACTGACCAAAGCAATTTCATCTAAGCTGGTTTTATCTCGCAATTGCGTTAACGCCAGTACTTGTTGTTCTTCCGATTGGTGGGCTAACTCAGACACCACCAGTAAAGTTTTAGCACGAGTTTCCTGCACCAAATTATCAATGGCCAAACGTCCTAAATTTAAGCCAGACTCTAGTGCCGTATCAACGCGAACATTGAACCAAGAATCAATGCTTTTTGCCAAAAATTGTACAGAAACAATATACAAAACCACACCAGGTAAAAAGCCCATCAGGCCAAAAGACATTGCCAAACGCACCATCAAACGTGAACCAAAAATACCTTGACGGTAACGTCTTACCAAACGAAAAACCAATAGAACAACCAAACACAGCAAAGCAAATGCTACTAAACCATTTAAAACAATTAACCACCCATAATTTTGGTCAAACCAAGAAGAATTGATAGATGCTGATGCCAATAAAAATAATAAAATACCTGCTAAACCGCCTAAAAAAACTAAGGCATAGCGTAAAACTCTAGCACTTTTAAGAAATGGATTCATAACAATGCTTAGTTATTGAAACTAAAATTAAAGCGGCGCCAATCAGAATTTAAACTCCATTCTTTGCTAGTCATTGCATTAACTTGAAATGGTTTTGGTAACTGATTTGTATCTAAACGCATACGAATTGCTAATTGGTAAATCTGCCCTAATTTAATTTGCTCTTTTTTAGCTATGAGTATTTGATGTAAACGCTGAAATGACATCAAAGCATCTTCCAAAGAATCAAATCTTTGATTCAAAACCCCAGTAGAAACACGATATTGCCGCGTCAAAGCATGATAAGACAAGCGATAAGTCTGAGAAAAGCCAATTATCTTTTCATCAAACCAATACCACCGTGGGCGAGTTATATCAACTTCCGTAATAAAATAAAGAACCACACCACGATCAACAGCCTCTTCCAAGCGTTGCGTTAAATCAATACTAAAATTGGCATTTAACACCCAACCTGCTTCAAGGGTATCGCTTTGTTTAATATTGGCATCTAAAATTTCAATCCCATCAACGGTATTGGCAAAGGCGGGGACCACCCAAAACAAAATCAAAGACCCATAAACCCAAAACCCAAAAAAAAATGAATAAAAACTCAATCTTTTTTTTATTGTATTTAATTGAATCAATCGCATTTTTGAGTTACAAAATAAAGTTATTCTTTTTTAATTTAGCGTAAAAAAAACCATCGTTACCAGGATGATACGTATTACTAGCTAGCGGCTCCATTAACCCCGGAGCACTCAAAGGCATAGCATCTTGATGCATCTCCAAAAATTGTTTCATTAGACCAGAACCTTCTTCCTCAAAAATTGAACATGTCACCACTAGCAATGTACCAGCAGGTTTCAAAACAGACCACAGCGCCTGTAAAATTTTCAATTGTAATTGCGACAACTGCGCAATATCTTCTAATTTTCTTAACCAGCGAATATCAGGATGACGGCGTAAAATACCTGATGCAGAACAAGGCAGATCAGCTAAAATAGCATCAAAATATTCACCATCCCACCAAGCCTTTACATCGCTCACATCTGCGACACATAAATTAACTTTATCTGACATTAAACCCAAACGCTCAAGATTTTCGTGAACACGTTGTAAACGATTTTGAGATACATCTAATGCCAATAAGTCTAAATCGGCTATTTCTAATAAATGAGAAGTTTTCCCCCCAGGTGCACAACATGCATCCAGCACTTTCATACCATTTTTTACATCTAACAGAGGTGCAGCCTGCTGGGCAGCTAAATCTTGAACACTAAACCAACCATCAATAAACCCTGGCAATTGCCAAACAGGTGCAGCAGAAGGCAAATACACTGCGAAGTCACCACACGTATAAGCCAAAACACCTTGTTCACTACATGCCTGTAAAAAACCTTCTAAGGTTTGTTTACGTCTATTAATCCGTAAAGTTAAAGGAGGTTGGGTATTGGCTATTTTTAAAAAATTCATCCATTGATTTGGGTACTGCGTCTGTAAATGTTTTTGCCACCACCGTGGAAAGTTTAAAATAAACTCTAATTGCATTTCCAAACTTTTTAGTAACTTTTTTTGTTCACGATAATATCGTCGCAAACAAGCATTAATCAACCCTTTACCTGCAATAGTATCCAAATTACTAGCAGCTGCTTTTACTGCTTGATCAACCAAAGTATATGGCTCATAACGTACGCGATCTGGTGCATGCGCCAAAATTAAACAAACTGTTAATAAATCATCTAACAGCAAAGGCTTTAGAACTGTCTGCTTAATTAAACAACTTTTGAGAAAACAACCCTGCATCCAATAACGCAAAACACAATAACTTAAATCCTGAACTCCTCCTCTGACGGAATCAGGCAAATTAGATTGCGCCAATAAAGTTTTTAAAGATTGTCCCTTGCGAATAACAGCATCTACCCAATGAACAGTTTCTAAAAGAATAAATGCTAACTCAGTTTGTTTTAGACTTTGAACCTTATTCTTGAGTTTCATCATATTTTCAAAATAAATTTTACTTATTTCTTAAGCAATCAATTTGCTAAGAAATAAAAAAGAATTAAGACTTTTTAATACTATTAGCGATTGATAATAAACGATTGATACGATTTTCAATCGTAGGGTGCGTATCATAAATAACGGTTTTGGTTTTTACAGGCAATAAAGCAGTCCAGATTAAACCTGGATTAGATTTTATCCACTCATTAGATATTTGCAGTGCTTGACCTTGAGACTTTTCCAACATCGCAGACAAATCATCAACATTGGCCCCCAATTTCACCGCTTGCAAGTCTAATACCATTACAGTGTACTTATAAAAACTTGAAATCATTAATAGTTTAACTACAATTGACCCTAATATTTCAGACATACCGGCCAAAACTGCCGCAACCAAACCAAAGCGATGTATTACAAAACTCTTTAAACGATAAACCAAAGTCAGTTGTTCAGCCTCAGTGCATAAATCTAGCAAAGCCGTCGTTACAATAAGACAATTTCCTATCCCAATCGCATGAAAAACAATTGCGTTTGGTGCTTTATCAGCAACAATAATTAACTGTTCAGAACCTAATTTCATTGAGTTTACAAGACGCGTAAAACTTTGATGCGTTTTATCCAAATTAAAAAATTGTATTTTTGCTTGTAAAAATTGTTTTTTTAAATGATTGGAACCAACAAAGTAACAAATAAACAAAAATAAAAGAGAAAAGAATAAGAACCAAATAATCAAATAACGATCAAAAAAATAATAACAAAATAAAACCTCAACAAAGCTTAGCAATAACAGCAATCGAAATAAGCTCAAAAGACCAAGCACAATATTAACCTAAGTTAAAGAATTCAAAATCTTGCCACAAGAAACTGACAGCGATTGTAATACCCGCATGGCTGGTGCTCGTTTTCCGCCCGGTTTTTGTAAACTAGCAATACAAACCTGACCATCTCTACACTGCACCAAAACCCCGTCTTTATCAATTGCAACAATTTTTCCTGGATTAGACGACTGTTCACTTTTAATCACTTTTGCGTCAAAGCACTTAATATGTGTTTCAATCTGTGTATCTTCATTTTCATTAACTAACTTATTGGTTAATTTAAAGAAAGCGCCAGGAAAAGGATCGAACGCAGCTATTTTTCTAGCCACTTGACTGGCTGTGAACGAAAAATCTAATAACGCTTCTTTCTTTTCAATTTTTTCAGCGTAACTAACACCCTCAACTGGTTGTGGAACTGATTGTAATGCACCATTTTGAAGTTCTTTTAAACAAGAAACGATTAATTGCCCGCCTAAAAGGGCCAATTCATTATGCAATTGTGCGGTCGTTTGAGAAACAATTTGTAATTTAGCCATCTTACATACAGCACCGGTATCAAGCCCAGCATCCATCTGCATAATGGTAATGCCCGTTTCAATATCACCAAACTCTATTGCTCTTTGAATAGGCGCTGCACCACGCCAGCGAGGTAACAAACTGGCATGAATATTTAAACACCCAAAACGTGGAATATCCAAAATCTCTTGGGGCAAAATCAAACCATAGGCAGCAACAACCAAAACATCAATTGCTTGTCCCAAAACACCACATTGTTTTAAAGCCGAAATAACCTCTGATGCTTGTTGACCATATCGTAAACTCACAGGTTGTAATACTGGAATGTTTAAATCTTGTGCTACCTGCTTTACTGCTGAAACTTGAAGCTTCATACCGCGCCCAGCCGGACGATCTGGTTGAGTTAAAACAACAGAAACTTCAAAACCAGCAGAAATAATGGCTTTGAGCGCTTGCGCTGCAAATACTGGCGTGCCTGCAAAACCAACTTTCAAACGTTTTGCCTTTCTTGTTTTTTTAATTTAGTTTTAATTCTATTTTGTTTTAATTGCGATAGATATTCTACAAATACCTTACCGTTGAGATGATCAATTTCATGTTGAATACAGACAGATAATAAACCATTGGCTTGTAATTCAAAAAACTTTCCCTGTAAATCCTGAGCTCTAACATGTATCTGAGCTGGCCGAAAAATCTCATCATGAATACCTGGAACTGACAAACAGCCTTCTTCATAAGGCACAGAATCCATACTTTTCCTAAGAATTTCCGGGTTAACCAATACCAACAGTTGATTTTTTTCTTCTGACACGTCAGCCACCAAAATTCTTATATGACGATCTATCTGTGTAGCGGCTAGACCAACTCCTGGCGCTTCATACATTGTTTCTGCCATATCCGAAGCCAATTGTGCCAATTGGTCATCAAACTGGGTGACCGGTTTAGCAACGATTTTTAATCGCGGATCAGGGTAGCGCAAAATCTTCATCAGCGCCATAACACCCTCCTTAAATAAATAAAAAATGGCGAGCTGTTTATTTAACTCACAACTTAATTAAGTTATAACTGAAAATGATGCAACGAACAACTCTTAACGTAAAAAAACTTCACCAAACCTTAGCATTGGCCTATGACGACACATTAACTGCTAAAAAACGTTGGCAGCTTGCGAAAAGTTATAACCAAGTGCCGGCCATTCACTTAGAAAGCCTATTACCCGAAACCAGGCAACGCGTTGACCACTGGATGCATGTCAGCCTCAAATGGTTATCTAAAAACCCACAAAACACCATTTTAACCTGGTGGGATCCTGATTACCCGTCGGCCTTGCGCAATCTATCAACACCACCCTTAATATTGTATACAACCGGCCAAATCAAATTAATGAATCACGCGTGTTTAGCCATGGTTGGTAGTCGTGGAGCCACTTCAGTGGGTTTAAGGCGTGCGGTACATTTTGCTTCAGAATTATCCAAACAAGGTTGGGTTATTGTCAGTGGCCTAGCCCAAGGCATTGACGCCGCCAGCCATTGGGGGTGTGTGAAAAACAATGGTGCAACCATAGCGGTTATGGGGTGTGGTATTGATGTAATTTATCCCTCAGAAAACGAAGCTTTATATCAACAAATTGTAAAAAATGGTGGACTATTGATCTCAGAATACCCACCACAAACTCCTCCTAGACCTATTTTTTTTCCAAGAAGAAATCGTATTATTGCAGGATTGTGTGATGGTTTGCTGGTTATTGAAGCGACCATGCGTTCGGGATCATTAATAACAGCCCGTCTTGCAAATGAAATGGGCAAACCCATCATGGCAATTCCAGGTTCTATCGATAGTCCACAAGCACGAGGTTGTCATCATATGATTAAAAATGGAGCTGTTTTAATTGAAACAGTGCAAGATATAGAACAAGAATGTAACTCAACCTTAGATAAACCACGCTTGAAACTTCCTTCACCCTCTGAAATAGAAAAACCCATACCATCAAAAAAACCTTTAAAATCCCAAGAAAAACCTGAAAAATTAAAAAGCCATTTGCTGAAAATCTTAACAGCAGAAAGTATGAGCTTTGATGATTTACTTATCCAGGTTCAGCTTACTTTTTTTAAAAATAAAACGGTTAATACAAATTATCTGACCACTGTTGTCTTGGCCGAACTGTTTGAACTTCAAACAGAAAAGCACATTAAAAATTTTCATGGCCAAATCTGGCAAATCGTTTAAATGTATACTTTAAAATAATAAATTTACTCCTTTTGTATAAAAAAATAAAACTAGCCTTGTATTAACAAAATTCTTGTATTTACACTTAATGATGTAATAAAAGAATCCTACTTATAGCAATATTTGGTACTTGCACTAAATGCTGTCTACGCCTTACACTTCGCGCCATGAAACCTATATTTTTCAGAAAGCCAAGTCTGTGAACGATCAAAATGTCACCAAAGCTCTTATTATTGCGGAAAAACCCTCGGTCGCAGCAGATCTTGCACGCGCATTAGGTGGATTCACTAAATTCGACGATTATTTTGAAAATGAAGATTATGTGATTTCATCGGCTGTTGGACACTTATTAGAAATCGTAGCGCCTGAAGATTTTGAAGTAAAGCGTGGTAAGTGGAGTTTTGCTAACCTCCCTGTTCTACCGCCCTATTTTGATCTAAAGCCTATCGCCAAAACAGAATCTCGTTTAAAAATTTTAATTAAACTTCTAAAACGCAAAGACATCGGTTCTATCATTAATGCATGCGACGCGGGACGAGAAGGGGAACTTATTTTTCGTTTAATTGTTCAATATGCAAAAAGTAATAAGCCCATATCCCGTTTGTGGTTACAATCCATGACACCGCTAGCCATCCGCGAGGCTTTTAAAAAATTACGCAGTGATCAAGACATGAAACCATTGGCTGATGCAGCAAAATGCCGTTCTGAAGCCGACTGGTTAATTGGAATCAATGGCACCCGCGCAATGACTGCATTCAACAGCAAAGAAGGGGGCTTTTATTTAACTACTGTTGGACGTGTTCAAACCCCCACTTTGGCCATCGTTGTTGAACGTGAAGAAAAAATTCGTCATTTCATAACACGCCCATACTTTGAAATTAAAGCACTATTTGCAAACGGAACAAAGCAATATGAAGGTAAATGGTTCAACCCTGTATTTCAAAAAACACAAGATCCAGACGGTCGCGCTGATCGAATTTGGTCTCAGGAACAAGCCCAAGAAATTATTAACGCTTGCCAAAATCAAAGTGGGCATGTAACAGAGGAATGCAAGCCCACTTCACAAATTTCACCTCAATTATTTGATTTAACCAGTCTACAACGTGAAGCAAATAGTCGTTTTGGTTTTTCTGCAAAAAACACATTGGCTATAGCGCAAACGCTATATGAAAAACACAAAGCATTAACGTATCCAAGAACAGATTCTCGCGCACTACCTGAAGATTACTTAGACACTAGCATTAAAACTTTACAAGAATTTATTAATCATTCAAAATCAAAAAATGAGATTAATACAATCATTGAGCCTTACCAAAATTTTGCTAAAAAAATTCTAGATAATGGCTGGGTAAAGCCAAATAAACGTGTTTTTGATAACAACAAAGTATCAGATCACTTTGCAATAATTCCAACGTTACAGACCCCTAAAAATCTATCTGAACCAGAACAAAAATTATACGATATGGTAGTTCGTCGATTCTTAGCTGTTTTTTATCCGGCTGCTGAATTCCTAGTGACCACTCGTATTAGTCACATTGGAGACCATTGTTTTAAAACCGAAGGAAAAATTTTAAAAAACCCTGGTTGGATGGCTGTTTATGGTAAAGAAATGACCACAGATCAAAATCAAATTATCGCGGTTGATCTGAAACAACCCATCAAAGTTGAATCTATTAACATTCACAATCAAACCACAAAACCGGCCGCTCGCTATTCAGAAGCAACATTACTATCAGCCATGGAAAGCGCTGGAAAATTAGTTGATGATGACGAACTACGCGAAGCTATGGGGGAAAAAGGACTAGGAACGCCTGCTACTCGGGCGGCCATTATAGAAGGCTTACTAACAGAAAAATATCTGGTGCGTGAACTTCGTGAACTCATTCCAACAGCCAAAGCATTTCAACTACTTACATTATTACGCGGTCTAAATGTTAAAGAACTGAGTATGCCTGAGTTAACTGGTGAATGGGAGTTTAAACTCAGTCAAATGGAAAAAGGAAAGTTATCACGCGAACAGTTCATGACTGAAATTTCCAACACTACTCAAACTATCGTTGATCGCGCAAAAAATTATAGTGAAACTACGGTTCCTGGTGACTATGTAAATTTAGTAACACCTTGCCCTAAATGCGGGTCAATCGTTAAAGAAAATTATCGTCGATTCTCATGTTCTAATTCAGAAAATTGTGATTTTTCTATTTCTAAAATACCCGGTGGGCGTCAATTTGAAATACAAGAAGTTGAACAATTACTGAAAGAACATCACTTGCCTTTATTAGATGGTTTTCGCAGTAAAATGGGGCGGCCATTTTCTGCTGTTTTAAAGTTAAATAGCGAACACCGGTTGGAATTCGATTTTGGTCAAGATAATCAAAATAATGACGAAACTCAAGAAAAACCAGACTTTTCAAATCAAGCGCCACTAGGATCTTGTCCAAAATGTGGTGCTTCTGTTTTTGACAACATCATAAATTATTCATGTGAAAAGGCAATTGGAGCAGATAAAACGTGCGATTTTAAATCCGGTAAATTAATTCTTCAACAAAATATTGAACCAGAACAATTTCAAAAATTACTTAACCAGAAAAAAACTGATTTACTGACACGTTTTATATCCAGCAAAACCCGTCGTCCATTTAAAGCTTATTTGGTACTTAAACCAGATGGAAGCACTGGCTTTGAGTTTGAAGCGCGCCAAACAAAACGTCCAGGTAAAACCGCTGCCAATAAGTCTTGAGTTAATAAACCATTTCTTTGATCAATTAAATCAACCAAAACCTGGGCACCCAATGCGGCCCAGGTAATTCCTCGAGAGCCATAAGCTGTTAAAAAATATAATCCTTCTATTGGCTCACCGTTTTCATCAGTGGCTGGGCCTATAGCTGGCAAATGATCTTGCCAAGCATAACGAAAACCCACCCTACCTCCAACAATTTTTGGTTCTTGTTCAGTAGAAAAAACTTGAGAAAATTTTTTTAAATTATTTTGATGAGCTTGATCGGTCACATCGTGTGTTTGATCATTTAAATCAAAACTAGCACCAATTATCATTTTTTCAGTATTGATAGGAATCACATAACTGGTTCCAGAAATTACTTTTTTTAAATTATTTTTATAAAAAATATAAGAAATTTGTCCCTTAATAGAAGCACTTTTAACCCCATTTTGTTGAAATAAATTTTGATGTTGATCAGAACAAGCTAACACCACACAATCAAAATCATTGAATTTATTAACATGACAACCTGAAATTTCTAAACCCCATTTTCCATTGTAAAAATTACATGAGGTCACTTTTGTTTGGTTGAAAATTTTTAAATTTTTGGTTTGAAGAGCAAGATTTAGAGCGCTTTTTATCCAGATACTTGGCCTAACCCAACCAGCTTGAGAAAAGTACAAAGCAGCGCCTAAAAATGATGACTTAATAGAACATTGAATTTGATTATGATTTAATTTATGCACCCATTTTTCAGGGAATTTCATGTTTAATAATGCTTTTTCAAACTTCTGCTGTTCAAAAATAGACTCATACAATTGTATATGGCCTGTTAAAGCCCAATCTTTACCCTCTTTTAAAACACCAAGCTGAGTAAATTTTTTTAATTGAGATTGTGTCAACTCAACGCCTATTCTACTTAACTGAGATATATAGGCATCATCAACTGAGATATGAGGATGAAATATGCCTGCTAGATTACCTGAAGCCCCTTGTGCAGCCTTTGAATTTTCATCAAATAAAAAGATTTGGTGTCCTTGCTGACTCAATTCATAAGCAGCTATACCACCAGCTAGACCAGACCCAATTACAGCAATTTTTTTCTTTTTAAAAATTCGATTGGGGAGAGTTAAATTTATATTTTTTTTTACTTTTGCAATGAAATCATCTTCAAAAAACCAACCAGCATATTCAAAATATTGACAATTTTTTTTTATATCATCAAAAAATAAAATACAAGAATTCAAATGAGACAGGCGTATCAATTGATAAGGTAATTTTTTATTCCATAAATTTGGATTCAAATTTTGATTGTAAGCATCAATAATAATTAAATCAATTTCACCTTTATATTTTTCAAAAAATTTTTCAGCTTCTCCATAATAAATATCTAATAGTAAAGATTCATTAGAATACACCCTATGATTTCCTGGCAACTGATCAGGCCACTCAGAAAAATAATTTTTTATAAAAACATTATTTTTATAAATAAAATCAATAAATTTTTTAGAAATAGGATGTTTTTCAATTCCTATGTAATGTACTTCTAAATTTACATAATTTTTAATTATTTCAGAAATAATAAAAGAAAAATTTCTTCCTATACCAAATCCAATTTCTAAAATATTAATTT
>JAXISZ010000011.1:0-65352 GCA_034680345.1 Burkholderiaceae bacterium | reverse complement strand
ATCACTCTCATATTTTACAAATTAGAGGAGAAAGTTATCGTATTAAAGAAAAGAAACAAGCTGGATTGATGGATAAAAATAAAGAGTAGTGGATCACTTTTAAATTGTTGGGGTGGATCACTATTGGATTGTTGTTGACAATTGAAGACTCAATTAAAACCGCAGATATGCAAACACGGCAAAATATTCGAGAATTTAAAGCCAAACCAGTTATACAAGCATTTTATCAATGGCTTTTAGAAAAGCGCAGCACATTGCCATCAGGCACCGGCATCATAAAGGCCATTGATTATAATTTACGACGATGGCAGGCATTAACCCATTACCTTAGTGACCCGCACACGCCGATAGATAACAATTGGGCGGGGAATCAAATACGCCCAATTGCTTTGGACAGAAAGAATGGGTTATTTGTAGGTGGTTTGCGCTCTGGGCAAAGGGCAGCGGCTATCATGAGTTTGCTGCAATCGGCCAAAATCAATGGCTTAGATTCTTACGCCTATTTAAAAGACGCAATCGAAAATTTGCCCACACATCCTTACAGTAAAATTGAGGAACTATTGCCACATCGGTGGCAGCCTGCAAACACCATCACTGTGTGAAGTGCTTGCGGTTATCAACGCAAGTTCAAAAGTTATCAAAAAGTTTTATCACCCATTTACTGATTGGTAATTGGGGGGGCGTGCTTTTGAAATCAATAAAACATCACCATCATTGCCAAACGCTCAACCACAATAATCAAAATTTGTAAGACTAAAAACAAAACCATAGGTGATAAATCAATATTACCAATATTGGGCAACACACGTTGTAAAGGTTGCAAAAAAGGACGGCTCAAAATTTGTAGCAGTGCTGTAATTGGTGAAAATGGACTCACCCAACTTAAAATAACATGCAACAATACAATGCCCATGAGTAAATAAACCGCTGATTTTAACAACCACAGCAAAGCAGCCGTCACCCCAAAAGCAATCACCATATGCGCTAAATTGATTTGCAAACCCACGTTTTGTAAGTTTGCGTAACGCATCAACAGTAAAACCACGTTTAAAATAACAGCAACCAAAAAAGCGCCCAACAATGACGCCCAGTCAACCCCTGAAAATCCAGGCAACCAGCGACGCAAAGGACGCACCAACCAATCGGTTATTCCAAATACAAAAGGCGCCAATGGGTTACGCGGGTGCAAACGCACCCACTGCATTAAGGCCCGCAACAACAAAGCAAACACTAATAATCCTGCAGCGGAATCAGCAATCAAACGAAAAATTTCAAATAACATGCGCGCTCTCTAGTTCTTTTAACCTATAATTTTTAAATTCTATGGTGATCCAGTGATTTCAATCCATAAATCTCTAACCTGTATTCCTCAAGCCTGAAGCAACACCGTTAATGCTTAAATGAATACCTCGCACAAGTCGCTCATGTTGCTCACCCGCACGATACCGTTTTAACAAACTAACCTGAATATGATTTAAAGGATTAATATAGGCCAAACGCTGCTCAATCGAATGAGCCAATTCATGATTACCCTGCAATAAACAGTTTTGGCCACGTATCAACAAAACAGCCGCTACCGTGCGATCGTACTCTTGCTGTATGGCGCCAAACACCTGATCTCGCAAACCTGTGTTTTGCACTAAAGTGGCGTATCGAGCAGCAATACTCATATCGGCCTTTGCCAACACCATTTCCATATTGGCTAATACCGAGGAAAAGTATTGCCAATTTTTTGCCATTTGACATAAGGTTTCTTGGCCTTGCTCGCCATGGGTTTGCAAATAAGTTTGCACAGCCGAACCAAAACCATACCAACCAGGCAACATCACACGACACTGCGCCCAACTAAAAACCCATGGAATTGCTCGTAAATTTTCAATTGAACGTCCAGTTTTTCTAGAAGCAGGGCGACTGCCTAAGTTAAGGCTAGCAATTTCAGAGATGACTGTTGATTCCCAGAAATAATCCTCAAACCCCGAGGTTTCATAAACCAAACCACGATAAGCAACGTAAGCCAAGTCTGATAGCTCTTGCATCACCAACATAAAGGACGTAACTTCACCACCTTGATTAACCGGCAAAGCCGTGGCCTGCCAAGTAGCAGCCAGTAATATTTCTAAATTGTAAGCCGCCATCTCTGGATGACCGTACTTATTGGCAATGACCTCGCCTTGCTCGGTTAAGCGCAAACTACCTTGAACCGCCCCCGGGGGTTGCGCCAAAATAGCATCATAACTTGGACCACCGCCACGCCCCACAGACCCACCACGACCATGAAAAAAACATAAACGTACACTATGTTTTTGCGCCACCTCCAACAATTTCACCTCAGCCAGGTATAAAGACCAAGCCGAGGTTAAGAAACCACCATCTTTATTGCTGTCTGAATAACCCAGCATCACCTCTTGCAATTGATCGCGGTTAGACAAAATTTGCCGATACAAAGGAATACTCAATAAAGCATCTAACACCGCAGGTGCATTGCGCAAATCATCAATGGTTTCAAATAAAGGAACAATATTCACAGCCAAATGCTGAGATCGAACATCGCATAGACCCACCTCTTTAAGCAGCAACATCACCTCTAAAACATCTGAAACACTCGCGGCCTTTGAAATAATACAAGTTGGAATACAGTCTGGCCCAAATTGTTGATGTGCCCAGAAAGCTTGCCTAAATATCTGCAACTCTTTTTGAGTTTCTTCGTCGTATTTTAAATAAGGGGCGACCAAAGGGCGAGCCACCGCAAGTTCAGCAAGCAATAATTTTACCCGCGCTGGTTCATCTAAATTTAAATAAGCAGACTCTGTGCCTGCCTGTGCTAATAAAGCGGCTAGCACGCGCTCATGAACATCTGAGTTTTGTCGCAAATCAATGGGCGACAAGTAAAACCCAAAAACCACTACCGCATCGCGTATGTGTTGTAAGCGCCCCAGTGCTAGATCGCCAGCGCCATGGTCATGCAAAGACTGTGCAATCACAGCCAAGTCTTCTGATAAATTTTGCGCTTGGCAATAAGGCTGAGCTGCAACCAAAGGAGCTTTCGGAGGTAACTGTTTGCATAAATGCTCATAAGTGGCGGCAACACGTGCATAAATACCAACCAAAGCCCGCCGATATGGCTCATCTTTACGTTGTGCTGAATGGTCAGCTGAAGAATCAGCCAACTGTTGTAATGCATCACTGACATGGGTTAGCCGAGTGCATAAGGACAACTCCGAACCTAGCTGATCTAGTTGGTCCAAGTAATAGGTAAAAATGGCGCTAGATTGACGCAAAATAGCTTGTTTTAAAATATCTGCGTCAACGAATGGGTTGCCATCGCGGTCGCCGCCAATCCAAGTGGCAACCCTAAGCACCGGCGAATTTTCCAAAGCTTTTACAACAAAATTTGCCGCTGGTACGGACATTTTTTGTGTCATCAAACAACGCACTTTATTGTGCAATCTAGGCAATTGTACTAAAAACGACGTTTTAAAATACGAAACCCCGTTGTCCACTTCGTCCAATACGGATAGCTGATTGGTTCGCAACATACGGGTTTGCCAAAGGGTTAAAACGGCTGCTCGCAAAGCGCGCTCTCGCTCAAATGCATCTAAACCCTCATCGCCCAACAACGCTGTAATGCGCCGCTGCAAGTCTAAAACACTCTTGCGCTGCACTTCTGTGGGGTGAGCGGTTAAAACCGCTCGCACATCTGCAGTTGTAAAAAAATGCTGCAACTGCTGAAGCAAGGTGTTTTGATCACCAGCCAACAAGTGCTCTAACTGCGCTAAAACATATTCAAGGGTACCACGATGACGGGCCCGTTTTTCACCCTGTTGTTGATAGTTTATGACGCGAATTTTTCTTAAAGAGTCTCTATCTTCTGTTAAATTGGTTAATTGAGAAAAATAACTAAATGCGCGTATGAGTATTAAAGTTTGCTCCATACTCATACGGTCTAACTCTTCACCCAATTCAATAAAATCAGCGTGTTCAAAATTGCGTTGCATACCCACCGACAAACGACGCACCCGCTCCACAACCTCTAAAGCTTGTGAACCGTGGCAATGAGCAATCACCTCACCCAATATGCGACCCAGCAAACGGCGCTCTTGCTTAGCCAAGTCGGCATTAGAAAAAATGTTTGAATAATTAACTTGGCCCCCTCGCACTGAGGCTACATTTAAAACATCATCTGAAATTTGATCTGAAGCATGAACCAAAGACGGGCCCAAGACTTGTTTTAACTCTACATTCACAATACGGACTCCAAAGAAATTGCCTGACGCGTTAAACGGGCAATTTCTTGCCACTGCGCGGTTTCTATCAAACGATTTGGTACAAACCAACTCCCCTGAATGGATTTTTACACCAATACATTCCAAAAAAACGTCCTTTATCTACTGTTACTGAGAATGAAATAAAAATGACTGAACAGCTATTAGACAATAGGCCAAGAAAAAGATTGGGGTATAAAACACCAAAAGAAATATTTTTTCAATACGTTAACGATGTTGCACTTCGTACTTGAGTCCACGTTTAAAAAAAGGCGGTCAGATTGCAGACCGCCTTTTGAATAATTAGAGAACGAATCACCCTTTTGGTGAATAAGGGTCCAAGCCATAGCTGTCACGTGCCCAAATCTTATTATCCCTTGCGTGGATAAATAACTCGACTTTTTGGTTTTTTGCCACTTGCTTACCTTTTGCTATAGCCTCGGACTGTGTATCAAATACCTTTGTCAATTTTTTGGCATTTGCACCACGCAGAGACCAACCTTCGCCTGTTTTCACCACATGCTGATTTCTTTTATTTATCTTGTGTACCTTATTCAAGGTTTAGACCAGTCAATCCATCCGTAAGATTGTTAGTCCAGTCATAAGGTTGTTTTATCGGGAAATTATTTTAGTCCCAGCTTAAAACCCCACCCGTTTGATACTCAGTTACACGGCGTTCAAAAAAGTTTTGCTCTTTTTTCAAATCCAGCATTTCACTCATCCAAGGAAATGGATTGGTGGCATTCGGAAATAAAGCCTCTAAACCAATTTGCACTGCACGGCGGTTGGCAATAAAACGCAAGTATTCTTTAAACATAGGCGCATTTAACCCCAAAACACCACGTGGCATTGTATCTTCAGCATAGCGGTATTCTAACTCAACGGCTTTCATAAATAAGCCTTTGATGTCTTCACGAAATTGCGAAGTCCACAAATGCGGGTTTTCTAGTTTAATGGTGTTAATCAAATCAATACCAAAGTTACAGTGCATGGACTCATCACGCAAAATATATTGATATTGCTCAGCAGCACCAATCATTTTATTTTGACGGCCCAATGCTAAAATTTGTACAAAACCGACATAAAAGAATAAACCTTCCATCAAACAAGCAAACACAATCAAAGAACGCAACAATGTTTGATCAGCATCTTGTGTACCTGTTTTAAACTCAGGGTTGGTTAAAACGTCAATAAACGGCACTAAAAATTCGTCTTTGTCACGAATTGAAGCAATTTCGTGGTATGCGTTAAATACCTCAGATTCATCAAGTCCCAAGCTTTCAACAATATACTGATAGGCGTGCGTATGAATGGCTTCTTCAAACGCTTGACGCAATAAAAATTGCCGACACTCAGGAGCCGTAATATGGCGATATGTTCCCAAAACTATGTTGTTGGCTGCTAATGAGTCTGCCGTCACGAAAAAACCAAGGTTGCGTTTAACCAAACGACGCTCGTCCTCGGTTAAACCATCACGGCTTTTCCACAAGGCAATGTCGCGATCCATATTAATCTCTTGCGGCATCCAATGGTTTGCACAACCGGATAAATACTTTTCCCAGGCCCACTTGTATTTAAAGGGTACCAATTGATTCACGTCGGTGGTACCGTTAATCACTCGCTTATCGGCAGCGTTGACACGACGGTGATCAGCATCATCAACCCCCGCCATTGCTGTAACTACTGCGGCTGATGCACTCGACAAGCTTACAGTTTCTTCATTCCAAGATGACATCAGTTTTTCCTCTATTATTAAAAATTACTTCTCGTAATTAGGTCATTGCTCTTAGCTACGCACTGAACCCTATACTAGGTTACGTATGGAGTTGCGCACTCAAATTGTTTAATACCCGTGTTTTTAAAAATGCAAATATTGTTACTGACAAGCCTCGCACTCTTCAAAACCAGCATCACCGGGACGCAAGGCACACACTTTGCCAACAATTTCGGGTTCTGGTAGGTGCGCATTAACCCCCGCTGGACCTAAACCGCCCCCAAACGAACCCACTGAACCACCACTAACCCCGCTACCAAAGCCGCCATCAACAGGCACTGCATTGAGCTCACCGCCTCGAAGGGTTGATTTTTCGGCGTGCGTTGCACCAATAGTACGCAAGTAATAAGTGGTTTTCAGGCCACGAATCCAGGCCAGTTTATAAGTATCATTTAAACGTTTACCAGATGCGCCAGCCATGTAAATATTTAAAGACTGCGCTTGATCAATCCATTTTTGACGGCGGGCCGCCGCTTCCACTAACCAACTTGGATCCACTTCAAAAGCGGTAGCGTAAAGCTCTCGCAACTCAGGGGGAACGCGGTTAATCTGCGCCAAAGACCCATCAAAATACTTGAGATCAGCAACCATGACTTCGTCCCAAAGACCCAAACGCTTCAGGTCACGCACCAAAAATTCATTAACCACCGTAAATTCACCAGACAAATTGGATTTTACATACAAGTTCTGAAACGTTGGCTCAATCGATGCGGACACCCCAACAATATTGGAAATCGTAGCAGTTGGCGCAATTGCAACACAGTTGCTATTGCGCATGCCGTAAGTTTGGATACGAGCACGCAACGCATCCCAATCTTTGGTGGCGGATATATCTGCCTCAACATAACCGCCCCGCTCTTGTTTTAATAATTTTAGAGAATCCAAAGGTAAAATGCCGCGGTCCCATAAAGAACCTTTAAACGTACTGTAACGCCCACGCTCACGGGCTAACTCCGTAGAAGCCCAATAAGCATAATAAGAAATCGCCTCCATTGACCGGTCAGCAAATTCAACCGCCGCCTCAGAAGCATAAGCGATTCGCTGCAAGTGCAAAGCTTCTTGAAATGCCATCATACCCAACCCCACTGGACGATGGCGCAAATTTGAATTACGAGCCTTAGCCACAGCGTAGTAATTAATATCAATAACATTGTCCAACATACGCATAGCAACATTGATAGTGGATTGCAGTTTTTGTTCATCCAATACAAAACCACCTAAACCGTCAGCCTTCATGTGTGCTAATAAATTAACTGAGCCAAGGTTACACACAGCAATTTCGCTATCATTGGTGTTTAGGGTAATTTCTGTACACAAATTGGATGAGTGCACCACACCCACATGCTGCTGCGGGCTGCGAATATTGCACGGATCTTTAAACGTAATCCATGGATGCCCAGTTTCAAACAACATGGACAACATTTTGCGCCACAATTGTACAGCAGGCAATTTTTTATAGAGTTTGATTTCACCAAGTGTGACTTTTTCTTCATAACGCAAATAAGCCGACTCAAACGCTTGACCAAATTTTTCATGTAAATCTGGCACATCAGAAGGAGAAAACAAGGTCCATTCGCCACCTTCCATCACACGCTTCATGAACAAGTCTGGAATCCAATTGGCGGTATTCATGTCATGGGTGCGGCGACGGTCATCACCAGTGTTTTTACGCAACTCTAAAAATTCTTCAACATCTAAATGCCATGTTTCCAAATATGCGCATACAGCACCCTTGCGCTTTCCGCCTTGATTAACAGCCACTGCAGTATCATTGACCACCTTTAAAAAAGGCACCACACCTTGACTTCTACCATTGGTACCTTTGATATGACTGCCCAAAGCACGCACCGGAGTCCAGTCATTGCCCAAACCACCAGCAAACTTAGACAACAAAGCATTTTCCTTTAATGCCTCGTAAATACCATCTAAATCATCAGGTACTGTAGTTAAATAACATGAAGACAACTGCGAACGCACTGTGCCAGAATTAAATAACGTGGGAGTGGAACTCATGAAGTCAAAACTAGACAACACGTGATAAAACTCAATGGCTTTACTTTCACGATCTACCTCATTTAAAGACAAACCCATAGCCACACGCATGAAAAAGGCCTGAGGCATTTCAATTCGTACGTCGTCTACATGTAAAAAATAACGGTCGTACAAGGTTTGTAGACCCAAATAATCAAACTGTAAATCACGGTCTGCATTTAAAGCTGCGGCCAAGCGCTGTAAATCAAACTGCGCCAAACGCGTGTCCAATAAACCAGCGTCAACCCCTTTTTTAATAAAACCAGGAAAATATTCTACATAAGCCACCGCCATGTCTGGCTGGGGCACTTCGCGCCCTAATATTTCTTTACGAATGGTGTGCATCAGCAAACGAGCCGTGACATAAGTGTAAGCTGGGTCCACCTCAATCATAGCGCGAGCAGACAAAATAGCCGACTTAAATACATCTTCAACATCAACACCATCGTATAGATTTTTTAAGGTATCAGCTAAAATATGCTCAATATCAATTAAACTTTCGTAACCTTGAGACGCAGCAACGATAATTGCTTTTAGTCCAGCAACATCAAGTGGACAGCGCTGGCCCGCGTCGATTACATGAATTACTTGCCCAGCCCGTTGTTCCTTTGCTTGCTGGGCACGCTCTTGTGCTCGACGCTCGCGATACAACACATAAGAACGGGCAACATCGTGCTCACCAGAACGCATCAAAGCCAACTCAACTTGATCTTGTATGTCTTCAATGTGCAAAATACCACCGGATGGTTGACGTCGAACAAAGGCACTAACTACGGTGCCTGTTAAATCTTCTACCAATTGTCGAATACGCGCAGAAACCGCACCATGCCCACCTGAAACCGCTAAAAAAGCTTTGGTCATAGCAATGCTAATTTTCACGGGTTCAAAAGCCACCACAGAACCGTTGCGACGAACCACTTTAAATTGATTTAAAGCCGAATTTAAATTGTATAGGCCACCAACTGAATCTTCATGAGATGAAGAATGAACGGGGTTAAGTGCTAACACTTCCGAGCCGTATGACATACTGAGGGTCTCCCGATAAAAGATTTTTTAATACAAAACAAAGAACTTAACCCTTGTTTTTAGATTGTTAAAACACAACATATAGTGTTTTTATTAACAAATTAAACTAATTCTAGTGTTATTAAATTTTCTTTGCAAGAGGTTTTACGCAACGAATTTAAATAGCAGAAGAACAAATGAATCTATTTTTTTGGAAAAATAGACCGGTCAAAAAAGGGGCCAGGGTCAAACTTACGGCCTGGAGCAATATCGCTATGACCAACCCAGTGAACAACTGGCCAATGCTGAGAAATTGCCTGAAAAAGCGCATCTAAACTACGATATTGGGCACTAGTAAATGCTTGACTAACAGTACCCTCAAGTTCAATACCAATAGAAAAATCATTGCATTTGTCTCGTCCTTGCCACATGGAAACACCTGCATGCCATGCCCGATGCAAACAAGACACCAATTGCAACACATCGCCTTGCCGATCAATCAAAAAATGTGCTGAAACCTTAAGGCCTGCAATTGCTGTAAAACTTGGGTCATCCTCAGGGTTAAGTTGATTAAGAAATAAATCCAAAGGGGCGCCAGTAAAAAAACGCCCTTCAGGTAAGCTAATACAATGAACCACAACCATATCAACCACTGCGCTGGGTGGTCGCTCGTCAAAATTGGGGGAAGGTATGGCTTTAGCGCCTGCCCACCAACCTTCAACCCACTCAGGCCTGTCCTGAGAAGAATGGATACTCACAAGGATTCACCGCGAATTTGCGCATGTTCTTTAGAACAATAATAGCGCCCTTGAATCAACACACCCTCTGAAACCGGCGCATATGCACCACAATGCAAACAACGCAAAATCTGGGCTTCTGAAGCCTTACTAGGCATAGCCGACGATTTTGAATCGGGTCTTAAATTTCTACGTTGGTAAGCACCAATAACCACCCAAACCACAAGCGCCAATATCAGAAAAAAAATAATCCGCGACATTTTTTATTTTACTCACAACACAATCGGCATAAAAAACTGAAAAAAGATTCATTGAAAAAAACTTAAAAAAGCTAGACGTGCTGAAAAACCGAACTAAACAGCCCGTTGCAAAATCACTTCCAGCACAAAACGCGAACCCACATAAGCTAATAATAAAGTGCAAACACCAGCCAAGGTCCAACGCAACGCCACTTTACCGCGCCAACCATAATAACGTCGGCCAAATAACAAAGCGCCAAAAATAGCCCAAGAAAAAATTGTAAATACAACCTTATGGTTAATGACTAAAACTTGTTGCAACCACTGTTCAGTAAACAAAACCCCAGAGGCTAGCGTTAAAGTCAAAAGCAAAAAACCCACGACAATAAAGCGAAACAACAACCGTTCCATAGCCAACAGTGAAGGCAACTGATCCAGCAACAAGCCCAAGCGATTTTGCACAAATGCTATAAATAAAAACTTAGACTGATTTAAAGGCATTCGCAAAGGCGTGTGCAGTCGATGCTCTTGAATTGACATCAAAATAGCATGCACCGCCGCCAAACTTACAACGCTAGAAGCCGCCAAAGCCACACTTAAATGCAACTGAAAATACAGATTGTCAACGTATGAACCGGCCAATGTACCTGGAAAAAAAATAGGCAATATTAAACCAACAGCTGCAGCAGGATATACCACCGCATCTAAAATTGACCAATGACCACTCACCCCCTCAAGCCACAACACAACGCAAGCTAAAAGCAAAGTAATGCTAATGGCTGGGGCAAAACCAAAACGCATGCCGTCAAGGGCAAAAACGTGTTGATACCACAGTACGCCATGCAAAATTAAAACCAACCCTAGAACTGCGGCACGCCAAGTGCGGCGGGCCACTGACCAAGCCGATAGGTCAGAACGAACCACAGAAATTGCGGCCCATAAATCAAGAATGGCCACCAAGGCGTACAATATTGAAAAATTCATATGTACAGTGTAACCCATACACGCGTTGGAAAGTTAAAACCATGTTTGAAAATCTCTCTGAACGTTTAACCCGCGTGGTTAAAAACATTACAGGCCAGGCTCGCCTAACCGAAACCAATACCGCCGACATGCTGCGCGAAGTGCGCCTTGCTTTACTAGAGGCCGATGTTGCACTGCCAGTGGTGCGAGAATTTATCAACAATGTTAAAAATAAAGCCATGGGGGAAGAGGTTATCGCTAGCTTAACCCCAGGTCAAGCCCTGGTTGGTATTGTGCACAAAGAGCTGACACAACTCATGGGTGAAGCAGCCGTTGAACTGAACCTAGCCACACAAGCACCTGCTGTTATCCTCATGGCTGGTTTACAAGGCTCAGGTAAAACCACAACCACAGGTAAACTGGCTAAACTCTTAAAAGAACAGAAAAAAAAGAAAGTGCTAACCGTATCAGCCGACGTTTATCGTCCTGCAGCCATAGCACAGCTTAAAACAGTCACGCAGCAAGCAGGCGCCGAATGGTTTGCCTCCAATACTGATCAAAAACCCGCAGACATTGCCGCTGCCGCCCTAAACTACGCCAAACGGCACTTGTTTGATGTTTTAATTGTTGACACTGCCGGACGCATGGGTATTGACGAAGCGATGATGCAAGAAATCACCGCTTTACACAACCAATTACAACCGATTGAAACCCTGTTTTTTGTTGATGCCATGCTAGGACAAGATGCTGTTAACACCGCCAAAGCCTTCAACGACGCACTGCCGCTAACTGGAGTAGTGCTCACCAAACTAGACGGCGATTCGCGTGGTGGAGCGGCGCTGTCAGTGCGACACATTACAGGCAAACCTATTAAATTTATAGGTATTGGAGAAAAACTCACCGGCATAGAAGTATTTCACCCTGAGCGATTAGCAGGCCGTATTTTGGGGATGGGCGATATTGTTTCGCTTGTAGAAGAAGCCAAACGCGGCATGGACGAAAAAGCCGCTGAAAAACTGGCCAGCAAACTTAAAAGCGGCAAAGAGTTCGATCTAGAAGATTTTCGCGATCAAATTACGCAAATGAAACGGATGGGAGGCATTCAAAGCTTAATGGACAAACTGCCTGCGCATCTTACAAAAGCAGCCGCTGATGTTAACCCTGGGCAAGTTGATCAACAAGTGCGTCAACTTGAAGGTATTATCTGTGCCATGACTCCACTGGAACGACGCAAACCTGATTTAATCAAAGCATCCCGAAAACGCCGCATTGCAGCCGGTTCTGGTGTTGCCGTACAAGAGGTCAATAAACTACTGAATCAATACGAACAAATGCGCGGCATGATGCGACAAATGCAAAAAGGTGGTTTTTCCAAAATGATGCGACGCATGGCTGGCATCGTTGGAAAAAATGGCCTACCGCCCAAACTAGGCATGTAACACCAGCAAATGCACCATTAAACCCCACCTATTTAGGTGATGGCATGAAATTTAGCACTTTATATTCTTTGGGTACAAATAACCAAAAGCCAAGGGGATTCCATGCAAAATATAATTGCCAATATTCCGCAACAGCGTCGTTTACTGCAGGCTGGTCTAGTGGCCTTAGCACAAGGTAATGTGCCAGAACTGCAAAACCTGTTGGCTGCTCCAGTCTCTAGCAGACTAGATGAACAAGACGCCCATTTGCTCAAGGGTATATTAGCAACCACTGAGCGCAAACCCAAAGAAGCCATAGACCATTTTTCTGCTGTTTTGCGTTTAGACCCGAATAACCTAGTGGCCTGGTTCAATTTAGGACAAATTTTATTGAATTTAACAGACCACCAACGCGCCTTAAAATGCTTTGCTGAAGTGGTCAAACGCGAGCCAAAAAACACCGAAGCCATTTACTTACGGGGCATTTGCCACCGCGCACTGGGCGACCATGCCAATGCAGGACGCGATGCCACCGAAGTTATAAGACTCGACCCAAATCACATTGGTGCACTCAAAGAATTGGGCAACAGTTTGTTGATGGCTGGCAAATTCGAAATAGCACGCAACACTTTCCGATCTGTCAACGAATTGTCTCCAAACGAACCTTTTGTGCCCTGCATGATTCAATTTTTAAGCAACCAAATGTGTGACTGGAGCCCGCAACAATTTTCACCGCTTGATCATGAATACATACCGCCTTTTAGTACAGGACTAGATGTTCTTAAACAACGCTGCTTAAACAACAAGCCAGGTCTAGAACCTTTTTCGTCCCTGGTAATGTACGATGACCCTAAACTACACAAACAAGCCGCACGGGTTTGGATGAATAAACTTTACCCCAATATGCCTGCTGAAATTTGGGAACGCCTAGAGAAAGAAAAACGCCAACGGCCAGCACGTAGCGTTAACCAAGCTTTAAAAGTAGCCTATATTTCCTGCGACTTTTACGAACACGCCACCGCCTACTTAATAGCTGGCCTGCTTGAGCAACATGATAAAAAAGCCGTTGAAGTATACTGCCTAAGCTCTGGCCAACCTCGTAAAGACGAAATGCGCAAGCGTTTAGAAAAAGCGGCCGACCACTTTATTGATATCAACAACATGTCAGACTTGCAGGTGGCCCGTTGGTGCAGAGAAAACGACATTGATATTGCCATAGACTTAAAAGGACTCACGCGCGACAGCCGCCCTGGTATTTTTACGCATCGCGCTGCGCCCGTTCAAGTTAACTACTTAGGCTACCCAGGCACCATGGCTTCTAATGCTTACAACTACATCATTGCTGACAACACTTTAATGTCAGAGGAACAACAAGCACACACCCAAGAAACCTTGGTTTTAATGCCACACAGCTATCAAGTCAACGACGCCAAAAGACCAAAACCACAGCCCACCACACGCACAGAACATGGGCTACCAAACGATGCTTTGGTTTTGTGCTGCTTTAACAACCCTTTCAAAATTACAGCACCTATCTTTGACGTCTGGATGAATGTCCTCAAGACAACACCCAAAGCAGTGTTGTGGTTATTGTCAAGTTTAAGCGAAACAGAAAGCAATCTGAAAAAACTTGCAGAAACCGCTCATGTTAAATCTGAACGGATTATTTTTGCTCCTGTCTTGCCCTTACAGCAACACATTTCACGCCTTGCATTGGCAGATATCAGCTTAGACACCATTCCCTACAACGCCCACACAACAGCTAGCGATGCCCTTTGGGCTGGCATTCCACATATAGCCCTACAAGGCAAAAGCTTTGCTGCACGGGTCAGCAGCAGCCTTCTAAACGCTATAAGCATGCCAGAATTAATTACACATAATTTAGCCGACTATGAAGCTTTACTGCAAGAATTGGCAGAAAAACCAAAAAAACTAAAAGCCATGCGCGAAAAATTAAAATCTCAACACAACGCCAGTCCTCTGTTTGACAGCGGTTTATTTGCCAAAAACTTAGAAAGCGCTTACCGTCAAATGTATCAAGTGTGGGTTGAAAAACAACCTAAAAAAACGTTAATTATCAATTAAAAAAAGCAACTCAAGAACCCAAGCAAAACCAAAAAAACTGCGCCGTCTGCAAAACCCTTACCCGCCCTAAACAGCGGGGATTGTCAAAATTAACCCGAACAAACGCCGCTTTCAATTTTTAAAAGCCTGCCTCTTTTCCAATAAAAAATGAGCCGATTACTTAGAATTAATAAATAAGTGTGTTTATCAATAATTAATTACCACAAAACGGGAAATTAACCTATTTAAAATCAATTTTTCAAATAATTTTTGCCAAAATTATTAAAAATCACTCAACATTAATCATCATAATTAATTACATAGCACCACACCTTTAAGATGAAATTTCGCAAAACCCTTCATCATACGATTGACCTTGCGCGCAATTACCGTGCGCAACCTATCTCAACAAAAACACATACCAAAAGCGGTACACACCCAAGTTTAGAAACATCAAAAATTTTTCGCCATATTGGTTTGGATGAACTAGAACCACCAAGCGAGGCAGCAGCACATTTTTTTGTTCAAAAACTTAAGATGCTGCCTTTTAAATGTTCAAATTACAACCCAACACTGCATTTAAATCAGCACTATTTATTCAGGCAGCGCATACGCCCTGATTTGGTGCAATGGCTTTTTGAAAGCATTCATGATGACACACATCAGACACTTGAATCCGACATACGCAGCTTAGCGTATCGGTTCAGCTCATACCGTCCAGTGCCAAAAAATTACTTAATTGAAAGCGAAATTTGGTTAAAAAAAATTTTTGAAGATTATTCATTCGAACCTAAAAAAAATGGCACAAACCCGCTAGAACAATTTAATGAAATTACTTTTAAAGCTTGCCAAACGGCTTGCAATGCAGGCTTTCACATTAACCCGCCTAAGTTATACCGCATTACAAACTCACAACAAGATTACCATCTCGGATTTTTTTCCATTCACAATACAGGTTACGGTGAACAAAATTGTATTCATCTTAATGAAGAATTGCTGTCAGGGCAATATAAACACCTAAGCCCACTGGCCACTGAGGTTTTAGCAATTTCATGTTTAATGCACGAATTACAGCACGCACTTCAACATCATTTCTGTCAAAATGAACAAGAAATAGCCACACAATTTTCGCTAGGTGACTACGCCAAATGGCTAGGCATATTTAAGATGTTTCAAGAAAACGAATACGACCTTCTAGCCCTAAAAACCTGGGGTATCGACATCCCTGAACATATTCATCCCAACAATCTGCTACCGCATGAAATCCAAGCCTGGCAAATCACAATTATGACAAAAGAAATCCTTAAATTAACCCAATATCCAAACATAGAAACCGCTTGCCATGAGATCACCAATTATCTTAGGCCTATCACACAACACTTGCCCATCTACAATACAAACAAATTTCAGGAAAACAAAGCGCACAAACAAACTTAGTTTAATATACAGTAGAGACCGCATTGAAAAAATGCGTCGGCTAAAACCATAAAATTAACACTTCATTCAAACGGGACAATCTTTGGTATGGGCAATCGTTTAAGCAAAATTACCACGCGTACTGGCGATGATGGCAGCACAGGACTGGGGGACGGCAGTCGTATAGCAAAACATCATCCGCGCATTCAAGCCATGGGAGACGTTGATGAACTTAACTCACACCTAGGCTTACTCCTGTGCGAATCAATACCAAACGGTATACATAAAGAATTAGAAAAGATTCAAAACGACCTATTTGATCTAGGTGGGGCCTTATGCATCCCAGGATTTAACAATTTAAGTGAGGTTCAATTAGAACGCCTTGATCAAGCCATTACCAATTACAACAGCCACCTCCCCCGCTTACAAGAGTTTATTTTGCCTGGGGGACACCGGTCTAGCGCACAATGCCATATTGCGCGTACCGTTTGCAGGAGAGCAGAACGCTGGGTTGTTCTATTAAGCCAAAGTGAAGAAGTGCCAGACATCATACAAAAATACCTCAATCGCCTGTCTGACCTTTTATTTATACTGGGTCGAACCCTGAACCTTCACCATCAACAGAAAGATGTGCTGTGGCAACCGCGACTAAACCAATAACACTGTACTTGGCTTCGCAGTCACCACGACGCCTTGCATTGCTCAAACAACTGGGGCTTGAACCACAACTGCTGCTGGCTGAAGCAGAAGAAAACACTGAAGCGTTAGAAACTATTCGCCCCAATGAACTGCCTATTCATTACGTAAGACGTGTGAGCAAAGCCAAAGCCGCAGCCGCGTGGCAACGATTAGAAAAAAAACAATGGGCAGCAGCACCCATTCTGTGTGCAGACACCATCGTGGCCTTACAAGGTCAAATATTAGGAAAACCACAAAACACAGAGCACGCTTTTCATATTTTGCAACAATTATCTGGTCGCAGCCATACAGTGTACACCAGTGTGGTGCTACAACTCGGCCAAAAAAAAATTTTACAAACCACAACGCGCTCACTAGTTACTTTTGCTAATTTACAAACTCAAGACATTAAAAACTACATAGCTAGCGGCGAACCCATGGACAAAGCCGGTGCCTACGGTATTCAAGGACTAGCTGCCCAATTTATTACACGAATTGCAGGCAGCTACACTGGCATCATTGGACTGCCTTTGTATGAAACCAAACAGCTTTTAAATCAAGTGAGTTTATCAACTGTATGAACGAACAAATTTTAATTAACCTCACGCCACAAGAAACCAGAGTGGCAATTATTCAGTACGGCACCGTACAAGAGCTGCATATCGAAAGAACCAGCACGCGCGGCATTTTAGGTAATATGTACCTAGGGAAAGTGGTCCGCGTATTACCGGGCATGCAATCGGCCTTTATTGATATCGGACTCGAACGCGCCGCCTTTTTACATGTAGCCGACCTATGGGAACACCGAGCGCATCATCATAATCATAAAAATAATTCTACGCCTGCGCCCATTGAAAAAATGGTATTTGAAGGGCAATCGCTAATTGTGCAGGTCATCAAAGACCCGCTAGGCACCAAAGGCGCTCGCCTTTCCACGCAAATTAGCATTGCTGGTCGTATGTTAGTACATTTGCCTCAAGACTCACATATTGGTGTTTCACAACGGATTGAAAATGAAACAGAAAGAGAACAATTGCGCAGTAAATTACAGAGCCTTTTGCCCCCAGAAGAAAAAGGAGGGTTCATTATTCGCACTCATGCTGAAGAGGCCATAGAAACCGAACTCAATGCAGACATTCAATACCTACGCTTGCGTTGGCAAGAAATTTTGAATCAAGCCAAGCATAAAGCTTCGCCAACACTACTGTATCAAGATCTTAGCCTAGCTCAGCGGGTTATTCGCGACTTAAGCAGTGAAGAAACTGAATCTATTGTTATCGATTCCCGCGAAACCCTAGACGTATTAAGCAATTTTTCGCAAATCTACGCGCCACAAGTGTGTGACAAACTGCAACTCTACAATGGCGAACGCCCTTTATTTGAAATGTTCAACATTGAAGATGAATTGCAAAAAGCACTGGGGCGTCGAGTTGATTTAAAATCTGGTGGTTATTTAATTATTGATCAAACCGAAGCACTAACCACAATTGATGTTAACACTGGCGGCTTTACTGGCAATCGCAATTTTGATGACACCATTTTCAAAACCAATTTAGAAGCGGCTCAAGCCATCGCCAGACAACTGCGACTACGTAATTTGGGTGGCATCATTGTTATTGATTTCATTGATATGGATAATCAAGGTCACCGCGAATCCGTTTTAAGTGAGCTGAAAAAAAGTTTAGCCCGCGACAAAACACGAACTACCATCAACGGATTTTCAAACCTTGGATTGGTGGAAATGACGCGCAAACGCACCCGCGAAAGCTTGGCCCATATACTGTGCGAACCTTGCCCTGCCTGCAAAGGCAAAGGCAGCGTTAAAACACCTCGCACCGTGTGTTATGAAATAATGCGTGAAATTATTCGCGAAAGCCGCCAATTCAATCCACAAGAATTTCGCATAGTGGCCACTTCCAGTGTGATTGATCTGTTTTTAGAAGAAGAAGCACAATACCTTGGTATGCTTGAAGAATTTGTGGGTAAACCCATCACGCTCCAAGTAGACAACCTATTTAACCAAGAAAATTACGATATTATTTTAACTTGATGAAGTTTGAACACCTTTACTGGCAACACTGCGAAACTCTGATAAAAAAGCAACAGTTTCGCCAGTTACCGCAACATCAACCTACAGAGGTTGTAGCCAACTTTTCCAGCAATGACTACCTTGGCTTAAGCCAACACCCTGCGTTAAAAACGGCCGCTACCCAAGCCATAGAACAATGGGGTACAGGCAGCACAGGGTCACGATTATTATCAGGAAATTTACCCATTCATGAAAAATTAGAAACCACAATTGCTCAAGCCAAAGGCACTGAAGCCGCGTTAATTTTTAATTCAGGCTATCAAGCCAATGCCACCGTTCTAGCAGCTTTAACCGATAAACGGGTGTTAAAACGCCCTGCTATTGTATTGGCAGATCGGTTAAATCATGCCAGTCTTCATCACGCCTGCTGCTATGCCAAAGTTGAACAGGTGCGCTTTAAACACAATGACATGAGCCACCTAGAACAACTGTTAAAGCACTATGCACAAAAAAACTTTGCCCTGTTTATCTTGGCAGAAACAGTCTATGGTATGGACGGAGACATTGCACCCATCGCCCAACTTCAAGACTTAGCCACGCAATACAACGCTTTTCTTTATTTAGATGAAGCCCATGCCACTGGCATTTTAGGACCTCATGGGTATGGTTTAAGTGCAGTTGAAAAAAATTCAGAAACAACCTCAAAACTCAACACAATTGCAATGGGCACATTCAGCAAAGCCATAGGCTGTAGTGGCGCTTACATCGCGTGTAGCCAAGCTATAAAAAAATTTTTAATTAATCAGTGCAGCGGGTTTATTTACTCTACCGCGCTACCGCCTGCGGTATCGGCTAGCATCCTCACAGCGTTTGAATTGTTACCAACATTAAAAAATCAAAGAAAACAAATACTTGAAATGACATCTCGGCTAAAACAACACTGCCGTGATTTAGGACTACACACCACTGGAGAAGGCACTGTCATTGTTACAATACTGCTGAAACACGAAAGCATCGCGCTTGATTTAAAAAACGCTTTGCTTGCCAATGGGTTACTGACGTCTGCCATTCGCCCACCGACCGTTCCGCCCTATACAGCACGGGTTCGTATTGCCATTTGTGCCCACCACACCGAAACACAATTTCAAGCGCTTTTGACAGGCATCAAACAGTGGGTAGAACAAAAAAACATGCCGTTACCCCCTGGCAACTAACCGATTACCATAATGCCCCAAAACCCCAACATCGTGTTGCTGTGCCGTGCCGGATGGTGTAGCCAACCATATGATTTTGATCAACTTTTAGAAAAAATAAAAAAAGTATTGCCCCGCATTTTGCCAATTGTATGGCATCAACAAACACCTCCTGAACAGCATATAACGCAATACCAACAAGCCGGATTACCTATTTTTGGATTAGGCCACTCTCTGGGCTTTGCACAATTGCTAGAAACACAAATTAATTTCAGCGGTGTAATCAGTTTGCAGGGGTTCACACAATTTTGCTCAACACCAACCAATCACAATACATTTGGCACGCCACTACGTATTTTAGAACGCATGCAGCAAAAACTTTGTACAGACCCCAAACAAGTTGTTTATGACTTTCGACACCACGCCGGATTTAAAAACAGCCCACACACCCCATGCCAGCACATGGCAAACGAAGAACTCGCCAAATTAAAAAATGACATTAAAACACTCATAGACTTGCAAATACAACTGCCAAAAAACACGCCCATTTTAGCAATTGCCAGCGAAGACGACCCGATTGTTAATTGGGGTTTAACCAAAGCTTGTTTTTCTGACCAACCCCTTGTTAGCCTTGAAAAAAGACCCAATGGACACCTACATTGTTTACACCAAAGCGATGCTCAAGGGTGTGCAACACTTATTGGCAACTGGATAGTGCGCAGTCAATACAAAAAATAAGACACCATTATGTTGTATAACCCTATATTGCCTGCAATTGCTAAACACTTTTCCAAGGCTGCCCTAGCTTATAATCAGCACGCTAAAGTACAAGAGCAAGCCGCGCAATATTTATTACACTGGATTTTAGAGTCACCCCAAAGGTGGCCTTTGGTTCTAAATGACAACAGCCATATTTTAGAGTTAGGCTGCGGTACAGGGTTACTTACACAAAAACTACAAAAACAATGGCCTTGGGCACATATCAACGCATGCGATATTTCACCCCATATGCTTGAAATTGCTCAATCTAATATCAAACAAAGCACCCAAAAAAACAGTAAACCAAAAATTGCACAAAATACTGAGCAAGACATCAACAACACAATTTACTGGGCCAAGCATAAACTGAACTGGATTTTAGGCGATGCCAGCCAACTGACCCCCGCCCACCCAATCGACTGGATTGTGTCAAACTTTTGCATGCAATGGTTTGACAATATCTATTTAAGTTTAGAGCATCACTTAAAACACTGTCGCCGCATCAGTTTTTCCGTACCCTGCCAAGGATCATTTGTAAACTGGGAAAATGCGCACACGCAATTGGGTTTAAAGGCTGGACTTTGGCCTTTACCCAATCATCAAGAGATGATTGCTTGGCTCCAAGCAAAGCAATTGCAAAATAAACTACATTTTTTTAGACATACAGTTAAAACCCATGTGCTACAGTTCGAGCAGCCATTAGACTTTGCGCAAATGCTTAAAGGGCTTGGTGCAAACACGCCCCGCGAAAACCACCAACCTGTGCCTTTGCGACGCATTCTCAAACACCTGCCCTCGCCCTTTGAAACCGATTATCAAGTTTTTTATGTTGATATTGTTAATGGTTAAGGTATAGACACCGCACCGCTTGCTCACCATAAGCTTGCTTAAGCACATAAAATAAAGCGTCTTCTGGCATAAGACGCCAAACCTCAGGCAAGCGCAACAAACACCGAGCTGTGGCGTTTTGATAAACAATTTCAAGCAAGCACCCGCCTTGCTGCGCGCGATACGGTTGTAATTGCGCCTGCAATACTTCACAGTCTACAGGCTCACTGATTTGCAACTCAATGACCTGCATAAATTGTTCTCTGGCTTGTGCTAAATTACAAATTTGTTCAGCAACAACCCGCAAACCTCCACTGTAAGCATCTTCGGATACTTTTCCTTGAATAACCACCAAGGTGTCCTCTTTTAACCAAGCGCGATGACGTTCATACAGTTCATTAAACACACTAATTTCCACAGTAGCGGTAGCGTCATCCAGCACCAAAAAAGCCATTTTTCCGCGCTTAGTCATTTGCGTACGCAAAGCCCCCACTACACCGGTCATCCATACAAAATCTCGACTAGGTGCCAATTGGCCTAAATTGGTTTTTATAAATGGCCTGACTTTGGGGGCATCGGCCAAAAATACGTGCCCCGTTAAATAAAACCCCAATGCTATTTTTTCTTCTGCCAGTCGCTTACGATCATCCCAAGGTGGAACAAGGGCTAAAGCTGGTGGCATTTCCCCACCTTCATCGCCATCAAACAAACTGGCCTGCGCTGCATTAACAGATTGTACCTCGGCCCATTCTAAGGCTATACCAACCGATGCCAATACGCGAGCTCGATCAGCATGCAAACTATCAAAAGCCCCTGAACGCGCCAAAGATTCCAACACCCGACGATTAATTTGTCGACGGTCAACACGCTTAACTAAGTCAAACAAACTGGTGTACTGGCCGTTGAGTGTGCGTTCGCGAACAATCGCTTCACTGGCGGCCTGCCCAGTTCCTTTGATAGCCCCCAAACCATAACGAATACTAAAGGCGCGTTGCTGAGTTTTATATTTAACCGGTAAAAAACGATAATCAGATGCGTTAATATCTGGTGGTAAAATATGCAAGTTACAATGCTCAATACAGTCTTCAACAAATATTTTGACCTTATCCGTATCATCCATATCCGAGGACAACGTAGCAGCCATAAATTCTGCAGGGTAATGCGCCTTTAACCAAGCAGTATGATAAGCCACCAAAGCATAAGCAGCCGAATGCGACTTATTAAAACCATACTCGGCAAATTTTTCCATTAAATCAAAAAGCTGTGTTGCCAATTGCGGAGCCACACCACGCTCAACAGCACCTTGGGTAAAAATTTCGCGCTGCTTAGCCATTTCTTCCGGCTTTTTCTTGCCCATAGCGCGGCGCAGTAAATCTGCCCCACCTAAAGAATAACCGGCCAATATCTGCGCCACCAACATCACCTGCTCTTGATAAACAATAACACCGTAGGTACTTTTAAGCACTTGTGAGAGTTTTTCATGGAAATACCACTCTGCGCGCCCTTGTCCCGTGCGGGTTTGTTCTTTTTTGCGCGCAATAAAATCATCAACCATACCTGAACCCAGCGGGCCAGGACGATTCAAAGCCATCAATGCAATAATATCTTCAAACGTGTCTGGGCGAAGTTTCTTTTCTAAATCTTTGGCGGAACGCGATTCTGACTGAAAAACAGCAGTGGTATTGCCTTGAGAAAATAGCTCGTAAACAGCTGGATCATCTAATGGCAAATTTTCCAAATTAAAGTTACGACGGTCCTCATAAGACTCTCGCACCCAACGCACAGCCCAATCAAGAATAGTTAAATTGCGCAACCCCAAAAAGTCAAATTTAACCAAACCAATGGCTTCAACATCATCTTTATCAAACTGAGATACAACAGAATCTGTTGATCCATCAGCACAATATAGTGGGCAAAAGTCGGTCAATTTGCCAGGTGCAATTAATACCCCTCCAGCATGCATGCCCACATTGCGAGTTAAGCCCTCTAAAGGCTCAGCCAATCGCACAATTTCACGCGCTTCATCCTCTTTTTCAACCCGTTCACGAAACGAAGGTTCCTCCTTTAAGGCGCGCTGCAAATCCCAAGGGTCGGTTGGTACATGGGGAATTAATTTTGAAAGGCTGTCGCAATAATTGTATGGAATGTCCAATACTCGACCTGCGTCTCGAATAACAGCCTTAGCCCCTAGAGTTCCAAAAGTTGCAATTTGACTAACCGCATCACGCCCATATTTTTGTTTAACATAATCAATTACACGGTCACGATTATCCTGACAAAAATCAATATCAAAGTCAGGCATTGATACCCGTTCAGGATTTAAAAAACGCTCAAACAACAAATCATAACGTATGGGATCCAGGTCTGTAATGCCTAGAGCATACGCGGCAATTGACCCAGCCCCAGAACCACGCCCAGGCCCTACCGGCACACCATTATTTTTAGCCCAATTGATAAAATCTTGAACAATCAAAAAATAACCCGCAAACCCCATCTTAATAATGGTGTCAGTTTCAATTTTTAAACGTTCAGCATAAATAGGAAATTGCTGGCTTCGTTGCTTTTCGTCTGGAAACAGGTGTAGCAAACGCTTTTGTAAACCTTCTTTTGCAAGCATCACCAAATAATTGTCTAAAGACACGCCCTGTGGGGTTGGAAACACAGGCAATTTTGGCTTGCCAAGTTCCAAAAACAAATTACAGGCAGCGGCAATGCGCATTGTATTTTCTAAGGCTGAAGGAATATCTGCAAACAAGTCGTGCATCAACGCACTAGACTTAAAATACTGCTCTTGAGTAAAAGCTTTACTGCGTCGAGGGTTGGACAAAATTTCACCCTCAGCAATGCACACCCGCGCCTCATGTGCCCGAAAATCTTCAGGCTTTAAAAACTCAATGGGATGTGTAGCCACCACTGGAATTTGTAATTGCGCTGCAAGTTTACAGCTTTGTTGGACCAAAGTTTCTTCAACGGGCAAACCGCGGCGCTGCAATTCAATAAAAAAACCACCGCTAAACACAGCTTGCCACTTCAGTGAAGCGGCTTGGGCTTTTTCTGGCCGACCATTGATTAAGTGCTGACCAATCTCACCATAAGCAAAGCCAGACAACGCAATCAAACCATCACAGCCCACCTCTTGTAGCCAAGACCACCGAATACATGCCCGTCCTTTGATTTGATTTTTTAAAAAAGCACGGGTTAAAAGCTCACATAACTGCAAATAGCCTGTATGATTTCTAACCAACAGTAAAGCACGGAAAGGTTGCTCTGGCACTGCATCATTATGAAACCACACATCGCAACCTACAATCGGCTTAACGCCCTTGGCCCGAGCCAACTTATAAAATTTAATTAAACCAAACCAATTGGATAAATCGGTAATTGCTAACGCAGGCATGCCTTGTTCAACTGCTTGGGCAACGGCCTGATCTACACGAACAATGCCATCCACAACCGAAAACTCGGTATGCAAGCGCAAATGAACAAAACGGGGCTTAGGATTGAAATTCATTACAAAATTATACTAGGTAAAACCTCAAACATGCCAAACAATCCCAACCATGCCTCGGGCAAAGAAAACAAAGTTGATTCACAACCATAGCGGGCCCCGCCGCCCTGCTCCGCTCCCATCACTGTAAAACCAACTCACTGTTTATATCCTATAAACAGCGCGATGACTTGGCTACAAAACAATTTCGCAAGCGATTCATGACCAGAGAAACTAGCAATTTTTCTGTCTTCAAAATGGGAAATCTAGCTGCCTCATGGCGATGGGCTTGGGCTAAAATTACAGAGGTCGACCCAAAAGCTCTTGCTTTTAAAGCGTTTTTAAGTCAAACAATCTATAAACCAAGACTCTTCATCACAACGAACAAAGCCGGCTGCCCAAATGTTCGGTTAGGCAACTTATGCTGAAGAAGTAACTATTTATGTTTTGGAACACCACCCAGCAAAACAGCTAGGGAACTGTGCGACTGAACAGATTTTGGGCGAGAACGCTTGGCTGCAACAAATTCAAAACCAGAACTTGGTGTGACTGCAACCAACTTTTCAGTGTAAGGAAAACGAAATAAATCGTCGTGCACAACAGATTGTTGCAAACGCCGACGCAAACGCTCAAATTCTTCGTCAAACCGCAGCTCTGTGGTTTTTTCATCCTTAGAAAGTCGACGCCGACTACCCAACCGACTAGTAACATCACCAGGCGGTACTAAACGGGTTGTTGTTTGCTGCGATGAACGGGGTGTAAATCGGCCACGCTGCAAAACAGGGTTAAAATCTATCAAAGCCGTTTGAGTGAGCGATTTTTTTATGAGTTTTTCAATCTCTACTAAATGACGTTCATCACCGGGTGCCAACAAAGAGTACGCTACGCCTTGAGCTCCAGCCCGTCCGGTTCGACCAATCCGATGCACATAATCTTCGGGGCTATGAGGCAGATCAAAATTAATTACACAAGGCAAATCAGCAATATCAATACCTCTAGCAGCAACATCTGTAGCAACTAAAACCGTTACTTCTCCCGACTTAAAAGCGTCTAGGGCTTTCATTCGATCAGACTGCGTTTTATCACCATGAATTGCACACGCCGAAATTTGATCAGCCAGAAGCTGACGCACCAAACGGCCGGCTGCAAGCTTAGTATTTGTAAAAACTATGGCCTGTTTCAGTTGATAATGACGCAACAAATGCGACACCGCAGAAAGCTTGTAATCAACGAATTCAACAGGAAACACCACCTGCTGAATATTTTCAGACGTAGCGTTGCGTCGAGCCACTTCAACAGTGACCGGTGAACGCATAAAACTTCTGGCAAGCTTGTTTATTTCATTTGAAAAAGTCGCTGAAAACATTAAATTTTGACGCTGCTGAGGCAACAAATTGATGATTCGCTGCAAATCAGGCAAAAAACCCATATCAAGCATGCGATCGGCTTCATCAAGGACCAAAATTTGCACTTGTGACAAATTTACAGACTTTTGCTGCACATGATCTAACAAACGTCCAGGAGTAGCAATCAAAATTTCGACGCCTTGACGCAATTGCTGATGCTGCTGAACAATATCTACTCCACCAAAAACCACCGTACTTCGCAAGGCAGTATATTTCGCATAACGACGTACATTATCGAAAATTTGGTCAGCCAATTCCCGTGTAGGCGTTAGCACCAAAGCACGCACTGGATGCCGTGCAGGCGAGGCACTATAATTTGAATGAGGCAGCAAATTCTGCAGAATAGGCAAGCAAAAACCAGCTGTTTTTCCGGTGCCTGTTTGCGCTGCACCCATCAAATCTTGACCGGATAAAGCAATTGGTATGGCCTGTGCTTGAATTGGCGTAGGATTAGAATAGCCTTCTTCGCTCAACGCCCTCAAAATATCAGCGTGCAAACCCAAGTCTTCAAATAGAACTTGAGAAACGCTATCTGTTGCCGCAGCACCTAAAATTGTATTGTCTGAATTTGTCATGGCATCATTGTACGCCTAAGACTGAAAAAATATTAATTTTTTTTACAGAAAAGAAATCTAAAAAGACAAACCATCGAAATTAACCAATCGATACTCAACATCAGCAGCACCATACAGTACTGCCATACATTACTACAAATGAAACAAACTAGAATAAGCTATCGCCAAGCAAAATATTCTAGAAAAAACGACTTTCCAAGCCAACGTTTATTAGATTATCATTACAACGGATGAATTTTTTTGGTCAAAGGTTAAATTCATACCTACAAATAATTATATAAACTCCGTTCATTTGTCTTACTTGAGTTCATTAAGCGAGCTTAATTTTTCTTAATCAATTTAATTCTTAAAATATTAAAAAACCAAAAATGCCAGGCACATCGATACACAGTTTACCGTGGTCTAATTTTCAGACGGTGGTTGGTCAGCAACCTGATCGTACGGCCGCTCGTTTTGAAAAAGCATTTAAAAGGTTTCTTATTAAACAATTTTATGATCTTGCCGATACAATTGAACCACCCCACAAGTGGATACTAACTGTAGATAGTAACCATGATGAACAAAAGCGATTTAAAGAGGGCTTTGAAATTCTGCAAAAGCGCTTTCTGCGTAATAATCAATATCAGCCCTACAAACCAATGGATGAACTCATACACAACCTGTATGCAAGACTACCGAATTCTCATCACCCTGATTTTTTATTCCATGCCAATACTTTTGGACAACAACGTATTTTTCAATTGCAATCGGCCTATTCAAACAGTCTGCCCACGCCATCACGAACAAGCGACATAGAATTAGATACTCACGTGTCTGCAATTCAAAACTATCTAACACACCATGCAGACGACGCAAAGGCACTAAGCTACCCTTGCGCCTGCTCTGAGTTTCACCTGCAATACTTGGAATCTCAAGTTGCACTTTTCAAACACCATGCAGACGGTGAAGAATTTGACAGCTCATTGCTTGAAAACGGCTTGCCTTCTCTTCAAAACGAAAATATTACTCCACTGGAAGCCAGCGTTTGTCATTTGTTACTCAAAAGTTTAGCCAGTTTCAGTCTAGACATTCGCGCTGCACTTAAAAATACTGCAACAGAACTGGTTGGATACGTACAAAACAAATTAAACTATGCGGGTAATGCTGCTATTGGTGCTATGGTTTTGGCACATATCGCGCAAACTGAACCCAATGTTAACCTTTTTCATAGTCCATTTTTAACATTAGAGAACATAGTAACAAGCTTAATTTTTTCGCACCGCGACTGATCATCTAAACAAATTTACAATGCATCAATTAAACTAAAACATTAAACTTGTTTCTTACTTAACACACTCACACAGTTCTGTAAGCAATCTTAAAACTGCACCATGACCAATACCATTTTAGTTACCGGCACAGCGGGGTTTATCGGATCGGCTTTTGCGCGCCGCTGGATCAATCAAAACAGCGAAACCATTGTATCTTTAGACGCTCTAACTTATGCGGGCCACTTATCCACACTGTTAGCCGTCTACAACAACCCCAAGCACGTATTTGTGCACGGAAATATCAGCGATAGCCAGTTGGTCAGTGGCTTGCTCACCCAATACCAGCCTAGGGCTGTCATCAACTTTGCAGCAGAAAGTCACGTTGACCGTTCTATCTTAGGTCCTGAAACATTCATTCAAACCAATGTTGTGGGCACACTACGGCTCCTTGAATGCGTGCGCCATTATTGGAAACAACTGGACAAAAATCAACAACACAGTTTTCGATATTTACAAATCTCAACCGACGAAGTTTACGGCACACTGGAACCCAATGCCCCCGCTTTTACGGAGGACACGCCTTACGCACCCAACAGCCCCTACGCAGCTAGCAAAGCCAGCGCCGACCACTTGGTTAGAGCTTGGCACGAAACCTACGGCATACCTGTGTTAACCACTCATTGCGGCAACAACTACGGTCCTTATCAATTCCCAGAAAAACTCATCCCCTTGATGATTAACCAAGCCCTAGCAGGCCAAGACCTGCCCATATATGGCGATGGTCAACAGGTACGAGACTGGATCTACGTTGATGACCACGTTGCTGGTATTATGGCGGTTTTAGAGCGTGGTCGCGTTGGCCAGCGCTACAATATTGGCGGTTATGGTGAAACCATCAACCTTGAGGTGGTTCACAGATTGTGCGAACTTTTAGACCAGGCCAAACCCAGGGCTGATAAAAAATCTTATAAAACCCAAATCAAATTTGTAACTGACCGTCCAGGTCACGACCGCCGCTACGCCATCAGCCCCAACAAAACTTGTGGCGAACTGGGCTGGAAACCTATTGAAAGCTTTGCCAGTGGTTTACAAAAAACCGTTACTTGGTATCTAGAAAATGAAGCGTGGTTGCAGCAAGTCAAAGACCAAAACTTTAATAATTGGGTGCAAAACCAATATAGCTAACATGGCCAATATAACAAACCAAGTCGGTGACCAATCTTCTTTTAAAATTGTCACGCACAATCTAAACCACTGCAATAAGCTTAAATGAACCACCGTTTACTGATACTTGGCAGCAAAGGGCAAATTGGCTCTGAATTAAAAAGCTTATTACACTCAACAGAACACATTTATGCCGGTGATATTACAATGCCAACAAGTGGCCAACTCAACCTTTGCCAAGCTGATGCAATTGTTCAAACTGTGCGTACATTCAAACCCCATGTGCTGATTAATGCAGCAGCGTATACAAACGTAGAACAAGCTGAAAACAACAGCGACACTTGCTATGCCATCAATGCACACGCCAGCGGAATTTTGGCCGAAGAATGTAAACGCTTAGGTAGTTTACTGATCCACTATAGCAGCGACTACGTTTTTGATGGCACCCAAAATACGCCATATACTGAAACCTCAAAACCCAACCCCATCAGTGTTTACGGTCACAGCAAACTCTTAGGCGATCAGTATATCCAAGAAACCGACGGCGACTATGTTATTTTGCGTACCAGCTGGGTTTTTTCACCCAAAGGGGATAATTTTTATAAAAAAATTTTGGCCTTAGGGCGCCAGCGCGGTGAGTTATCGATTGTTGATGATCAAATTGGGGCACCCACGGCAGCACAATTTTTAGCTGAATTGGCGCTTAACTGGAATCAGAAACGCAAAACCGCTAAAGATTGTCCAACAGGCCTTTTTAATGCAACCGCTGCTGGTCAAACATCATGGTACGATTATGCCGCCTTAAGCTTTGAAATATGTAAAGGCACCGCATTATTACCCAAAGTGCCAGTGCTAAATCGTGCCACAACCCAAGATATGAAATTTAAAGCGGCGCGTCCAGCCTACTCAGTGCTCAACACAAAAAAACTTCAAAACACATTAGGCATTTGTCCACCACACTGGCAAGACGCAGTCACTGCAGCACTATTGACCGAAATACAGAATTTAAAAATTCCCACACAAAAGGACACATCCACATGAACCGCAAAGGCATTATTCTGGCCGGAGGTTCCGGCACACGGCTTCATCCGGTCACACTGGCCATGAGCAAACAATTGCTGCCAGTTTATGATAAGCCCATGATTTACTACCCGCTTAGCACCTTAATGCTGTCGGGTTTACGTGAAATTTTAATTATCTCAACCCCACAAGACACTCCACGCTTCCAACAACTGTTGGGGGACTGCCGGCAATGGGGTATTCATGTTGACTATGCGGTACAACCAAGCCCTGACGGCCTTGCACAAGCTTTTATGATTGGCAAAGACTTTATTGGTAACAGCCACAGTGCCCTAGTGCTAGGAGATAACCTTTTTTATGGGCACGATTTAGCCAAGCAATTGCGCCAAGCCTCTCATCTAGGTAGCGGGGCCACGGTATTTGCTTATCCAGTACAAGACCCGCAGCGTTATGGTGTGGTTGAATTCAATAGCCAATGGCAAGCCATCTCCATTGAAGAAAAGCCATCCATTCCAAAAAGCCGATACGCAGTCACAGGCTTATACTTTTACGATAAAAATGTTGTAGAAATTGCAAAGCAAATCAAGCCATCGGCGCGAGGCGAGCTCGAAATCACCGACATCAACCAAATCTACCTTCAGCAAGGCCAACTCAACGTTGAAGTGATGGGGCGAGGCCACGCCTGGCTAGACACTGGCACACACGACTCCCTGTTAGATGCCGCACAATTTATTCACACCTTAGAAAAACGCCAAGGCTTAAAAATTTCTTGCCCGGAAGAAGTTGCTTGGCGCAACGGCTGGATTAACGACGAAAAACTTGAAGAACTGGCACAACCCTTAATCAAAAGTGGCTATGGCCAGTATCTCTTAAACGTATTAAAACATAAGGTATTTTAATCTCATGAACGCCTTGCTTACCCCCTTAAACGACCTTTGGGTTTTTACTCCTCGCGTTTTTAGTGACGCAAGGGGGTATTTTTTTGAAAGCTTCAATCAAAAGCAATTTAACAACCTATTTGGTCAAACAACAGGTGGCTTTGCCTTTGTGCAAGACAACGAATCCTGCAGTCAACGCGGTGTACTTCGCGGCCTTCACTACCAAACTGCCCCCAAATCACAAGGCAAATTGGTGCGAGTTATTCAAGGTGAAGTTTGGGATGTTGCGGTGGATTTACGGCGCTCATCAAGTACATTCGGACAATGGCATGGCGAACTGCTAAGCGCTGAGAACAAGCGACAAATGTGGATTCCCCCCGGATTTGCTCACGGGTTTATCACCTTAAGTGAAAATGCAATTTTTCAGTACAAAGTCACCGATTACTGGAGCCAAGCCCACGAACGCTGTATTGTTTGGAACGACTCCCAACTAAACATCAACTGGCAATTTAGTGGTGTTCCAACGCTTTCAGATAAAGACGCTTTAGGAAAAAACTGGGAAGAATCTGATTATTTTTAAAAAAATGATCGAACAGAGCAGCCTTACTCACCTCAATCACTTTACTTTGTATACTCTTTAATTGATTACTAAGGCGCCATCTGCCAACCCAACGTCGAACTTATCAAACCAGCGTAATTTGGTTTTACCAACAAGATAGCGGTATAATATTGGGCTATTTAGCTATTAAATCCCCATCCCAACAGGAGTTTTTCCTTGTCTATACAGATCGCAAGTGCCCGCCCACGCGCCTTGCTCGCGCTTGCCGACGGAACCGTATTTGAAGGGGTATCCATCGGTGCATCGGTTTTTAAAACCGGTGAAGTGGTTTTTAATACCGCCCTTACAGGTTATCAAGAAATATTGACAGACCCGTCTTACTGCCAGCAAATTGTTACTCTCACCTATCCACACATAGGCAATACCGGTGTTAATCTTCAAGACGAAGAATCAGCCAGCGTCTACGCTTCTGGTTTGGTGGTGCGAGACTTATCAGCGGTAGTTTCAAACTTTCGCTCAGAAAACAATCTCCAAGATTACCTAAAAAACGCTGGGGTTCCTGGTATTGCAGAAATTGACACTCGCAAGCTCACCCGCATACTGCGAGAAAAAGGCGCACAAAACAGCTGCATTCTTGCAGAAGGTGCGCCTATCGAGTTTTCAGCAGCCAAAGCGATTGAATTGGCCCGAGGCTTTGCTGGCTTAGCCGGCATGGACCTTGCCAAAGAAGTCAGCACCCACAGTGCCTACGAATGGACAGAGGGTCAGTGGCAGCTTGAAAACACTGGCGGCACATTTAAAAAAGTTGAATCACAACCGTATCGAGTTGTAGCACTAGATTTTGGTGTTAAACGCAATATTCTAAGAATGCTTGCAAACCGTGGCTGCCACATTACAGTGTTGCCCGCACAATCAACCGCACAAGACATTTTGCAATACCAACCTGACGGCGTATTTTTATCCAACGGCCCAGGAGACCCCCAACCTTGTGAATATGCAATAAGCAGTATTGCCCATATTTTGGACCAAACCCACATACCTGTGTTTGGTATTTGCTTAGGTCATCAGCTTATGGCTTTGGCTTCGGGCGCTAAAACCCTAAAAATGAAATTTGGCCACCATGGCGCCAATCATCCGGTACAAGACCTTGATACTCAAAGAGTTTCAATTACCAGCCAAAACCATGGTTTCGCGGTTGACCCTGCAAGCTTACCAAAGAACTTAAGAATTACCCATGTTTCACTATTTGATGGTTCCATCCAAGGTTTAGCACGCACCGACCGACCTGCTTTTTGCTTCCAAGGGCACCCCGAAGCAAGCCCTGGCCCCCATGATATTGCTTATTTATTTGATCGTTTTATAACCGAAATGGCAGATGCCAGCAGCAACAAGAAAACCAGCAGCACAATGAAAGCTTAACATGCCTAAGCGTAACGATATTAAAACCATTTTAATTATTGGTGCTGGCCCTATTGTTATTGGCCAAGCATGCGAATTTGATTATTCCGGGGCTCAAGCCTGTAAAGCTTTACGCAAAGAAGGTTATCGAGTGGTTTTGGTTAATAGCAATCCAGCCACAATCATGACCGACCCCGAAATGGCCAACGTCACCTACATTGAACCGATTCAATGGCAAGTGCTAGAAAAAATCATTGCTAAAGAACGTCCAGATGCCTTATTGCCCACCATGGGCGGACAAACAGCGCTAAACTGCGCGCTAGACCTACATCGCCATGGGGTTCTAGAAAAATACAAAGTCGAGATGATTGGCGCCAATGAAAAAGCGATTGAAAAAGCCGAAGACCGTCAAAAGTTCAAAAACGCGATGACCTCTATTGGTTTATCCTCGGCTGTATCGGCTGTTGCACACTCCATGGACCAAGCCTGGGAAATGCAAAAGCAGATTGCGGCAACCACAGGCACCAACGGCTTTCCAATTGTCATTCGCCCTAGCTTCACCTTAGGTGGCACTGGCGGTGGCATTGCTTATAATGCTGAAGAGTTCGAATCCATATGCCGCCGTGGGATTGAAGCATCACCCACTCATGAGCTACTGATTGAAGAAAGCTTAATTGGTTGGAAAGAATACGAAATGGAGGTTGTCCGCGACCACCAAGACAACTGCATTATTGTTTGTTCCATCGAAAACCTCGACCCCATGGGCGTACATACTGGCGACTCTATTACAGTGGCGCCAGCCCAAACGCTGACAGACCGAGAATACCAATTGTTACGCAATGCATCTATCGCCATTTTGCGTGAAATTGGTGTAGATACTGGTGGCTCTAACGTACAGTTTGCTATCAATCCGCATAACGGTCGCATGATTGTTATTGAAATGAATCCGAGGGTATCGCGCTCATCGGCTTTGGCTTCCAAAGCCACAGGATTTCCAATTGCCAAAGTAGCTGCAAAATTAGCAGTGGGTTATACCCTAGATGAACTGCGCAACGAAATCACTGCTGGAGCAACACCTGCATCATTTGAACCAAGTATCGACTACGTTGTTACCAAGGTGCCGCGTTTTGCGTTTGAAAAATTTCCTCAAGCCGATAATCGCCTAACAACACAAATGAAATCGGTTGGTGAGGTCATGGCCATTGGCCGCACTTTCCAGGAAAGCTTTCAAAAAGCATTGCGTGGATTAGAGCTTGGCGTAGATGGATTAAACCAAAAAACCACTGACCGAGAAACCATTGAAAAAGAGCTCGGATCTCCAGGGCCAGAACGCATTTGGTATGTGGGCGATGCTTTTGCTCAACAATTCACCGTTGAAGAAGTGCATGCGTTAACCCACATTGACCCATGGTTCTTGGTTCAAATCAAAGAAATTGTTGACCTAGAACTACGGCTTGAGAAAATGACCCTTGCCGAATTGGACGCACACAGTTTACGTCAATTAAAACGCAAAGGATTTTCTGATCGCCGCCTTGCTTACCTGCTGGACAGCACCGAAGGCGAGGTTCGAAAACAACGCCACCTACAAGGCATTCGCCCTGTTTTCAAACGGGTGGACACCTGTGCTGCTGAGTTTTCCACATCCACAGCGTACCTCTACTCCACATATGAAAAAGAGTGCGAAGCTGAACCCACCAACAATAAAAAAATTATGGTCTTGGGTGGCGGGCCCAACCGTATTGGTCAAGGCATTGAATTTGATTATTGCTGTGTACATGCTGCTATGGCACTGCGTGAAGACGGTTTTGAAACCATCATGGTCAATTGTAACCCTGAAACCGTATCTACAGACTATGACACCTCAGATCGCCTATATTTCGAACCCTTAACGCTTGAAGACGTTCTAGAAATTGTAGAAAAAGAAAAACCAATTGGTGTTATTGTTCAGTATGGTGGTCAAACCCCATTAAAACTGGCCAAAGCCCTTGAAGCCAATGGCGTGCCTATTATTGGTACCAGCCCAGACAGCATCGACATTGCGGAAGACCGAGAACGATTCCAAAAACTTCTGGTAAAACTAGATTTACGGCAACCGCCCAATCGTACGGCCCGTAATGAATCCGAAGCCATTAGTTTAGCGCAAGAAATAGGCTATCCGTTGGTGGTTCGACCTAGTTATGTACTGGGTGGTCGCGCAATGGAAGTTGTTCATGAACAAAAAGACCTTGAACGCTATATGCGCGAAGCCGTAAAAGTCTCCAATGACTCTCCTGTACTGTTAGATCGTTTTCTAAACGACGCCATTGAGGTGGATGTTGACTGTTTATCTGATGGCAAACGCATTCTAATTGGCGGTGTCATGGAGCACATTGAACAAGCTGGAGTTCACTCTGGAGACTCTGCTTGCTGCCTACCTCCATACTCATTGTCGGCTGAGTTGATTGAAGAACTCAAACGCCAAACTAGTCTTATGGCTCGGGCGTTGAATGTGGTTGGCCTAATGAACGTACAGTTTGCTATTCAAAACAATTGCGTGTATGTGCTTGAAGTCAACCCTCGCGCCTCACGCACCGTGCCCTATGTGTCCAAAGCAACCGGTTTGCCCTTAGCAAAATTAGCTGCACGCTGCATGGCAAGTATAGGTTTTGATGCTCAAGGCATTAAAACTGAAGTGGTTCCACCGTATTTTTCAGTTAAAGAAGCGGTATTCCCATTTGTTAAATTTCCTGGTGTAGACACCATTTTAGGTCCAGAAATGAAATCCACCGGTGAAGTCATGGGTGTAGGGCGCACATTTGGTGAAGCGTTTGTAAAATCCCAAATGGCTGCTGGCATCAAGTTACCTGAATCTGGTAAGGTTTTTATTAGCGTCAAAAATGGTGACAAAATCAAAGCGGTGCAAGTGGCTCAAGGACTGTGTGAGTTGGGGTTTGAATTGGTGGCCACGCGAGGAACGGCCTCAGCGCTATCAGAGGCTGGGGTCCCTGTAAAAGTTGTAAACAAAGTGGCTGAAGGGCGGCCCAACATCGTAGACATGTTAAAAAATGGCGAAATTTCTCTGGTAATTAATACCGTAGAGGAAAAACGCAACGCTATCAGCGATTCACGGTATATACGCACCAACGCGTTAGCGTCACGCGTTACATACTACACCACCATCGCTGGTGCAAAGGCTGCTGTTGAAGGCATGAAACACCTTCATGGGCTGGAAGTTTACGACCTTCAAAGTTTACACCAAGCATTAAATTCTTAATCACTTGATGCACAGATCATTGAACACAAAGGATACGATCTGTGCAATCAATTTTGCAACCATTTGTGCGGACCGTATGGGCTTACACAAAATACCGTTAGCGTGTTAGCATCACCGTTTTAGCCTGCTTTTTTAAACTGAATATAAATTCTATGGCTTGTAGCATAGGCATAAAATACCAACAAGATCAGTGATATCAGCGGTCATATCAGTTATGCCAATCACGTCAACTGTTTCATAAAACATATCGTTCACCAAGTCAACGTATTAATATTTATAGACTAGAATTGGAATTCAACAATGAGCACCATTCCATTAACAGTTCGCGGCGCTGAACTGCTTAAACAAGAATTACAGCGTTTAAAAACCATTGAACGCCCTGCCGTTATTAACGCAATTGCAGAAGCGCGCGCTCAGGGGGATTTATCTGAAAACGCTGAATACGACGCAGCCAAAGAAAAACAGGGGTTTATCGAAGGCCGCATTATGGAAATCGAAGCCAAATTATCGGTTGCGCAAATCATTGACCCCAAGACTTTAGACCCAGAAGGTCGTATTGTTTTCGGTGCAACGGTAAAACTTGAAGAACTAGAAACAGGATCAGAAGTAAACTACCAAATTGTTGGTGAAGACGAAGCCGATCTCAAACAAAACCTAATTTCAATCACCAGCCCAATTGCTCGGGCCCTGATTGGTAAGTATGCAGGCGATATTGCTAAAGTTCAAGCCCCAGGTGGTGTTCGTGAATACGAAATACTGGATGTTCAGTACAAATAAAGTCCTTTATTTGCAAACAATTGCTCAATAACTGAAGCTCACTCAAACTTATACTTCATTTAACAACCCGTCGATGCCAAAGCCAAGCGCGTTGAAACACCTTTGCTTGGCTGATTAAATAAAGCTCAAGAAACCACAGCATGTGCCGTGTCATTTAAAAATTGTTTTTAACTTGCGGCCAGCTTGCGGTTTTGACGATTCAAAGGTTGATTTTTTTAGTAAACCACTGTTTGATCGGCCTCTTGGCCTATCATTTAATTGATGATTGGTTTTAGTATACGATTGATTAGTTGAGCGCTTTGCAACCCCACCACGTGAAGACTCTGTGGTTGATGCGCCTTTGGTTAATTGATTTTCCCTTCGGTTTGAAGATCGGTCAGATTTTGTTGGACGACCTGGAACAGGTTTAGCAGAATGAGAAACGGATTGATTTAAACGACTTACGGGCGATAAATGCAAACCGGAAAACGATTTTTCAGGATTAGCGCGATACAATACCAACAATTTACCAATGTGTTGCACAGGCTGACACAAAGTGGCTGAAACAATAGCCGCTAAAATGTCTAACCGAGACTGGCGATCGTCTCCACTCACACGTACTTTAATTAATTGATGCGCTTGTAAATTAATATCAATTTCTTTGATAACCGCAGCTGTTAACCCTTTTTCACCAATCATGACAACGGGATTTAAATGGTGCGCTAAAGCTTTGAGTGTTTTTCGTTGTACGGGGGTTAATTCAGTATTTGGTATAGAGTGCAGCATAAATTTTAAACCTAATAAAAACGTTATTGTACGCGGTGATGGCTAAAAATAAATTCAATAAATCATGGTTACAGGACCATTTAACAGATCCTTATGTAAAACTTGCTCAAAAAGCGGGCTACCGTTCGCGTGCGGCTTTCAAATTAAAAGAAATTGCTGAGCAAGAACGACTTTTTAAACCTGGTATGCGCGTGGTAGACCTTGGTTCTTCCCCTGGCAGTTGGTCACAAGTGCTACGTGAAGCCTTGGTAGGCCCTGGCGGACAAATTCAAGGCTCTATTGTAGCCTTAGATTTACTGCCTATGGAAGAAGTGCCTGGCGTACATTTCATACAAGGCGATTTTAGGGAAGAAGATGTATTACACACGCTAGAACACCTTGTAGGTGGTGAGGCTTTGGATCTGGTGGTTTCAGACATGGCGCCTAATTTATCTGGCGTTGCCATGGCAGACGCCGCACGAATAGCGCACGTATGCGAATTGGCCATGGAATTTGCAGTTAAACATTTAAAAAAAGATGGAGTTTTAATCACAAAAACCTTCCATGGGTCGCACTACAGCCAAACTGTAGAGCTTTTTAAAAAACATTTTCGCAGTGTAAAACCGTTTAAACCAAAAGCCAGTCGAGACAAATCAGCTGAAACTTTTTTGGTTGCTAAGGGACTAAAAAAGTAAACCGGCCATAAACCCGTTGTAAACCAATTACAAACAAATAACCGACCCAACAGCAACGCATAAACAGAGCAATCCACACCCCATGAATAAGCCATTTGATAAAAATATCAAAATATTCCCCCAATTGGAAGTTAAAATTAAGAAGTGACTGCGCAATACTTGAAAAATTCAATACCGTCCTCATGTACAATACTAGCAGCGGAAGCGTGAATTTTTGATACGCTTAGCTCATTAGGAGAATTTCATTTGAACAATACATTTTCTAAAGCAGCGATTTGGATGGTTATTGCTTTGGTGTTATTTACTGTGTTCAAACAGTTTGATACTCGGCAGTCCCGTAACAATGAAATGGTTTACAGTCAGTTTATGTCTGAAGCCGAATCGGGACGGGTTAAACAAGTCACTGTTGAAGGGCGAACTGTGCGCGGTAAAACAACCGATGACCGAGAATTTACAGTATACACACCAGGCGATATCTGGATGGTCAGCGACCTCATGAAATACGGTGTTCAAGTTCGCGCCAAACCCGAAGAAGAACCATCTTTACTCATGAGTTTATTTGTCAGCTGGTTTCCTATGCTGCTTTTAATTGGCGTATGGATATTTTTCATGCGGCAAATGCAAGGTGGAGGCCGTGGCGGTGCGTTTAGCTTTGGAAAATCGCGAGCGCGTCTACTTGACGAATCAAACAACAGCGTTACGTTTGCAGACATTGCAGGTTGCGACGAAGCCAAAGAAGACGTTCAAGAGTTAGTGGACTTTTTGCGCGACCCCAGTAAATTTCAAAAACTAGGTGGTCGCATTCCCCGAGGTGTGCTCATGGTTGGCCCACCTGGAACAGGTAAAACACTATTGGCCAAAGCCATAGCTGGTGAAGCCAAGGTACCCTTTTTCTCTATTTCAGGTTCTGACTTCGTTGAAATGTTTGTTGGCGTGGGGGCTGCTCGTGTACGCGACATGTTTGAACAAGCCAAAAAACATTCGCCCTGCATTATTTTCATCGATGAAATCGACGCTGTAGGACGACAGCGCGGCGCTGGTTTAGGTGGTGGCAACGACGAACGTGAACAAACTTTAAACCAAATGCTTGTTGAAATGGACGGTTTTGAAACTGGCCAAGGCATTATTGTGATTGCAGCAACCAACCGCCCAGACGTACTAGACCCTGCTTTGCTTCGCCCTGGGCGTTTTGACCGTCAAGTGGTAGTTAGCCTGCCAGATATTCGCGGTCGTGAACAAATTTTACGCGTTCACATGCGCAAAATCCCTATTGCCCAAGATGTTGACGCCTCTGTCATTGCCCGCGGTACCCCTGGCTTCTCAGGGGCCGACTTGGCCAACCTGGTCAATGAAGCCGCCCTATTTGCTGCGCGGCGTAATGGGCGCGTAGTTGACCACGTTGATTTTGAAAAAGCCAAAGATAAAATTATCATGGGTGCCGAACGCCGTTCCTTGGTCATGCCAGAGGATGAACGCCGCAACACCGCTTATCATGAGTCTGGTCACGCCATTGTAGCGCGGTTATTACCCAAAACCGACCCAGTGCATAAAGTTACCATCATTCCTCGTGGTCGTGCACTTGGTGTAACCATGCAGCTGCCAGAAACAGACCGTTACAGCATGGATAAACTGCGCATGTTGGACACCATCGCTGTGTTATTTGGCGGTCGCATCGCTGAAGAACTGTTCATGGACCAAATGACCACTGGTGCATCCAATGACTTTGAACGCGCTACAAGTATTGCACGTGACATGGTCACTCGCTACGGTATGAGCGAATCACTTGGCCCAATGGTGTATGCAGAAAATGAAGGCGAAGTATTTTTGGGACGCTCCATCACTAAAACTGTACATATGTCAGAAGCCACGATGCAAAAAGTGGACCATGAAATTCGCTCAATTATTGATACACAATATGCGCGTGCACGCAAAATTTTGGATGAAAACCGCGATAAAGTTCATACCATGGCCAAAGCCCTTTTAGACTTTGAAACCATAGACTCTGATCAAATCAACGATATTATGCAGGGTATTCCTGTACGCGAACCCAAGCCTGGCATGCAACCTCCTTCAAATGGTTCAAGTGGCCCGCGTCCTCCTGGTGATGTAGCTCCAACCAGCACCACGCAGCCAGTTTCATGACAAACCCTTGCCAGCAATATGAGCAAACAACGGGCGGTTGGCAAACTGCCCGTTTTACTTTGCAGCGCCCCGTTTATCAAGACACAGGGCGTTTGCGTCCTTGGTTAATGGGAATTGTCAACCTCACACCCAATTCTTTTTCTGATGGTGGGCGCTACAATCAAATCAATACTGCAATCCACCATGCTCAACAGCTGCTCAAAGAGGGAGCAGATATTTTAGACATTGGCGCAGAATCCACCAGACCAGGGGCTGAAACCGTCGATGTTGAAACAGAATGGCAACGCCTAAGCCCCGTACTCACTGAACTGGTGCGCTGGAATGTGCCCCTGTCGCTTGATTCTATGAAACCGGAAATCATGCAACGGGCCCTAGACCTAGGTGTTGACATTCTCAACGATGTGGGTGGTTTTCAGCTTCCGCAGTCACAGTCTGTTCTAGCACAATCGCAGGCAGGGGCTGTGGTCATGCATATGCAAGGACAGCCTCGCACCATGCAACACAATCCACAGTATCTCAACTGTGTTTCTGAGGTTTTGCATTTTTTAACAAATCAAGTCAATACCTTAACCTTCCTTAAAGTCTTACCCAACCGTATGATGGTAGACCCTGGTTTTGGTTTTGGTAAAACTTTGAGGCATAATTTAGAGTTACTTCGCGCCACAGCGCAATTTTCAGCATTAGGTGCTGGCGTTTTGGTTGGAATTTCCAGAAAATCCATGATCGGACAAATCACTGGACAACCAGAACCCAGCTTACGTATCTCAGGCTCCGTGCAAGCTGCAACCATGGCAACGGGTCTTGGTGCCACAGTGCTACGTGTGCATGATGTTCAAGCAACGCGAGACGCTTTACTGGTCCAAAATGCTGTACTTAACTAAAAACCAACCAAATAAAATAACCATTCAGAGTGCACCTTTATGACTAGAAAATATTTTGGTACAGATGGCATCCGCGGCTATGTTGGGCAAGCTCCTATTGTGCCTGAATTTGTCATGCGTCTTGGCAATGCCGTTGGCCGTATTTTAAACGCTGACTCTAAAGCTCGCAGGCCCAAAGTGCTCATAGGCAAAGACACCCGAGTCAGCGGCTATTTGTTAGAGGCCAGTTTAGAAGCCGGATTTTCTGCTGCGGGGGTAGATGTGGTTATGGCCGGCCCCATTCCAACATCGGCCATCGCTTATTTAACTCAAACTTTGTCGCTAGATGCTGGTGTGGTGATCAGCGCATCACACAACCCATTTTATGACAATGGTATTAAATTCTTCTCAGCGCAAGGCAATAAATTGCCTGACGAATTTGAAACTAAAATTGAAGCGCTTTTAGAAACACCCATGCAATGCAATCCATCTGAGTCTTTAGGCAAAGCCTCTCGCCTTTCTGACGCCACTGGGCGCTACATTGAATTTTGCAAAGGTACAGTACCCTATGGCATGCGCTTCAACGGATTGCATGTGGCGATCGACTGTGCCCATGGTGCCGCCTATCATGTTGCAGGCTCAGTGTTCAGTGAATTGGGGGCTCAAGTAACGGTGGTGGGCAATCAACCCGATGGATTCAATATTAACCGAGAAGTTGGCGCCACATATCCTAAACACCTACAACAAACCGTACTTGCTACCCAAGCCGATATTGGTTTTTCCCTTGATGGCGACGCCGACCGATTAATTTTACTTGACAACGCAGGTCGCATTTATAACGGTGATGAACTGTTGTACATTTTGGCTTTAGAGCGTCTTCGCGCTGGCTCTTTACCTGGCGTGGTGGGCACCTTAATGACCAATATGGGTTTAGAACTGGCTTTAAAACAGTTTGGAGTACCTTTTGAAAGAACCAAAGTTGGTGACCGCTACGTTCATGAAAGACTCCTTGAACGTGGTTGGCATTTAGGTGGAGAAAGCTCGGGGCACTTACTAATGCTTGATCGTCACACCACAGGCGACGGCATTTTAAGTGCGCTGCACATTTTAATAGCGATGTTAAATACACAGAAAAATTTGCAAGCGCTGACTGCGAACTTATCAATGTACCCACAAATTTTAAAAAATGTAAAAATTGCTACTGACTATGATTGGCAAAAAGATGAGTCGTTACAAAAAGCCTACCGCGCAGTTGAACAACGCCTTCAGGGGTTTGGGCGCATCTTAATTCGCCCTTCTGGCACGGAACCTGTGCTGCGTGTTATGGTGGAAGCGCAAAACCGTAAATTAGCGCAAAATTGTATGAATGAATTAATCAATACCATCAAATCAACAACTGTTTAAATAAGTTATTATGTTCAAAAAATTGTTTACTCTCTCACGGCGCGTGTTCGCGCCACTTGATACTCTGACTCTGTGAGCAAGCCTTTTTCAAAAAGAGATTTAAGTTCTAATAATTTTTGCTCAACCTGTATTGATACTGCAAGATTTTGAGTCTAAATTTGAACATTACAATTTTTTTCAATATAAAAATTCAAATATCATGAACAAATTAAATGAAATCATAATACTCGGAGGCGGCTGTTTTTGGTGCCTAGAGGCTGTTTTCAAAAAAATTCAAGGGGTGATTAGCGTAGAATCCGGCTATAGTGGTGGGCAACGATCTAATCCATCTTATGAATATATTTGCACAAGTGTTAGCGGTTACGTTGAAGTGGTAAAAATCACATTTAACCCACAAACCCTGTCTTTAAAACATATATTAGATATTTTCTTCAATATTCACGACCCCACCACAATAGACCGACAAGGCAACGATATTGGCTCACAATACAGCTCAGTTATTTTTTACCAAAATTTAATGCAAAAACAAACAGCTCAAGAAACAATTAATTTATTAAACGGTCAGTTTTCTAAACCGATTGTTACGCGCGTTGAAGCCTTAAAAAATTACTACCCGGCTGAAGCGTATCACCAAAATTACTACGAAAAAAATCCAAACCAGAGCTATTGCCAATATGTGGTCAGACCAAAACTAGAAAAAGCATTAAAACAATTTTCTAATTATGTGGTTTCTTAAAAAAACCAACACAACAAACTTAAAACAATTCTAGACCAATAGCAGTTGTATTTATGATGATGCGCCCAGAGCCCAAGCAGCCATCATCATACCCATGCTTGCAGTCACTGTAACAATTGAACCATACCCCGCACAATTCAAACCAGCGCTCGGATCACAAATTGCATTGCGGGTAACGGGTTCATCTGAGTATGCACACATCAAGCGCATTTTTTTGCCCACTCTACGCTCAAACCCAAATTGTTTACGCAATTGATAGCGAATTTTGGACAAAAGCGGGTCTTGCGAAGCCAAAGCAATATCAGCCACCTGCAAACGCCAAGGCTGAATTTTACCGCCAGCACTGCCAGCCATCATTAAAGGGGTTTTATGGTCACGGGCATAAACAGCCATCGCAATTTTAGCTTGAGCTTGATCACAGCAATCTAAAATACAATCTACACCATTTAAATAAGCGCCAGCATTTGCAGGCGTTAAAAAATCATCAATACCCTGCACTTGGCAGTTTGGTGCAAAACCAGCAATCCGTGTTTGCATGGCTAAAACTTTGGCCTGCCCCACCGTTGCGTCTTGTGCATGCACTTGACGATTCACATTCGATAAGGCCACGTGATCCATATCAATCAATCGCAAGTACCCAACGCCGCTGCGAGCCAACGCTTCAGCTGCCCATGAACCAACACCGCCAACACCAACCACCGCCACCCGCAAATGGCGAACCCTTTGATTGGCTAGAGCCCCCATCAAACGAGAAACGCCACCAAACCGTCGGTCATCATCCATTTCACGAAATGTACTATGGACCAAGGTCGATCACCCCTACACGCAATTCTATCAATTTTTCATTACGCAACACTTTCAAAATCGCTGTTCCACCAACCCCAACCGCTTCAAGTGCCCGCGACAATTGTGCAACACTAGCAACCTCTTGGCCATTGACTGCAGTAATAATATCACCCACCACACCTTGCTCCAAGTCAAAAGCCATCAAACCTGCTTTCTGAGCAGGAGTGCCAGCCCCAACTCCCATTACCGCAATACCCTTAACCCCCAAACGACCCGCTAAACTGCCATCATCCGCAGCAATTCCAATACCAGTTCGTGGTACACGCCCCTTTTCAATTAAGCGCGGCACAATGTTGTTTACTAAATCAACCGGAATAGCAAAACCTACACCTGATGAAGCACCCGATTGCGAAAGTATTGCCGTATTTACGCCAATTAAACGCCCCGCAGAATCCAATAACGGACCACCTGAATTACCCGGATTAATGGCTGCATCAGTTTGAATGACCCCTGCAATTTCACGTCCACGGTCTGTGGGCAATGTACGATCTAAAGCGCTAACAATGCCCTGGGTCAAAGTTTTAGACAACCCAAACGGATTACCAATTGCAAAAACAAACTGCCCCACTTTTAAATCCATCGAAGTACCCAACGGTATTGGACGTAATGCCTCAGGACGACTCAGTAAACGCACCACCGCTAAGTCGTAAGCAGGCGCAGCACCAATTAACTGCGCTTGATATGTTTTGCCATCGTCCATCTGCACCTGAATTTTGTTAGCACCAGCTACAACATGCGCATTGGTAACAATATGCCCAGATTCGTCCCAAACAAAACCACTACCAGCACCTTCTTGCACCCGCCGTCTTAAAAAACCACGGTCAATGCTTTCAGTAAACAAATATACCACCGAAGGTTTAGATGTCTCAAACACATCAACCACGGAACGTTCTGCGGCGGCAAGTTCACCGCGAGGAACCACCAAACGTGGCGCAGCCGGCTCGGACAAAGGCATGCGCTTAAAACCTATCCATCCCATGTCAACTAGCAACCAAAAAACCGCAACCAAAAGAACCACCGCCAAAATAGCGGAAATGGCACTGCCTTTTTGTATTTTGTTGTTTTGATTAAATCGCATAGCTTTAGGCACCTGGCGCAAAAGTAAATATTTGCATTTCATCAATTAAACCAAAAGGTGTTAAAAAAAATGCAAAAAAATAAATCATACCAACCATTCAAGGATTAAAAATTGCTCAAAAAAAACCACCAAACAATAGATTAACCACTATGATTTAAACACCACTGTTTTATGACCATTTAAAGAGATACGATGTTCGCAATGCCAACGCACCGCACGCGATAACACTTGACACTCAACATCCATACCCAACGCAGCCAAATCATTAGGGGTCATTGCGTGGTCGGTACGCGCTACATCTTGCTCAATGATAGGGCCTTCATCAAGATCAGAGGTGACATAGTGCGCTGTCGCCCCTATCAATTTAACCCCCCGCTCATGGGCTTGCTGATATGGTTTGGCACCCTTAAAACTGGGTAAAAAACTGTGATGAATGTTAATGGCTCTGCCCTTTAAAGCTGCACACAAATCTAGAGACAACACCTGCATATAGCGCGCTAACACAACCAAATCAATGCGTTCACGCTCTATAATCTGCAAGACTTGTCGCTCCTGTTGCAGCTTGGTTTGTGATGTTACCGGCAAATGGTAAAAAGGAATGGCATACGAAGCAGCTAACAAAGCAAAATCAGGATGATTGGAAACAATGGCTGGAATTTCACACGCCAATTGGCCCATTTTCCAACGAAATAATAAATCGTTCAAACAATGACCAAACTTTGACACCATCAATAACAAACGGGGCTTAACCAAGGGGTCCCAAAGCCCCCAGTCCATTTTAAAACGCTGCGCAACACTTTGAAAATCTTCTTTCAAATGAGATAAAACCTGTGCATGATCTTCATTAGGCGCAGAAAAATGAATTCTTAAAAAAAACAACCCTGTAGTTTCGTCGCCATACTGCGCTGAATCTATGATATTACAGCCACGCTCAAATAAAAATGATGAGACATGAAACACAATACCGGTGGTGTCAGGGCAAGATAAAGTCAATATAAAGTGTGATGTTTTCATACGGGTATTGTAAATAATTTACAGTTCTACAGTCATTTTTAATTGATCATTCAGCGCTGAAATCACACGTTCGGGTGTAAGTGATACCAAACAGCGAGTGTGTCCCAATGGGCACTCGCGTTTAAAACAAGGGCTACAATCTAAATGCAACCAATGCACCTGGGCTTGATCAGACAAGGGAGGCGTGTGCCGCGGATCGCTAGAACCATAAATAGCCTGTAAAGGCACTTGTAAAGCGGCAGCCACATGCATTAAACCAGAGTCATTAGTCAGTAAGGCCTCTGACTGTGCAATCAATACAATGGCTTGATCTAAAGAGGTTTTACCTGCCAAAGGATAAACCCGTATACGTAAGGCCTGCGGCAAAAATTCTAAAACCGCCTGACACACAGCAATATCTTTAGGCCCACCCAAAAGGCACACACTACGGGTTTGGTCAAACTCTAAGTAAGCCTGAAGCGTAGCAGCAAAATACTGCACGGGCCAACGTTTTGCTGGACCATATTCGGCACCTGGTGCAACCGCTAAAAATTTTTTTGATTTTAATTCAGAAAAAATACCAACATTTACATTGAATGCGTCAACAGCACCAAGCAAATGCGGTCTAGGTACCAAACCCTGATGAATGCCTGCCAACTGCCCATACCAATCTAACATGGGCGGTTTATTTTTTTTACTGGGCTTAGCCAAACAATGGGTCAAAAGAAAACCGCGCCCCTCACTGGCATAACCAATGCGCTGTGGAATTTTTGCCCAAAACGGAATCAACGCCGACTTAAACGAATTTGGCAATATATAAGCGTGGGTAAAAGGCAACGAACGCTTTCTCAGGTTTTGCGAACACTGACGACGCAACCGCCACTGCACACCACCGCTCTGCAATGGCACTTCAATGACTTCATCAACAACGGAGCTATGGCGATAGACTGACGCTGTTGTAGGCGTGCAAACCACTGCAATATACGCATGATTTTGTTTTAAAGCTTGCAGCAAACCCAAGCTCATTACGGCATCCCCGACCCAATTGGGTGCAAATACCGCAATGCGCCTAGCCTCTTGCAAAAGAGGTAACTCAGTAAATTCTAAGATTGACATCTAAATGCTCAAAACCTTGAGCTCCCATAGACCCTAGCACAATCAGGTGCTAATGAGCATGCACAACTGCGCCTGGTTTTAAAGTGTAAACCGTACCACAGTATGGGCAAGTGGCCTGCCCCGTTTTAGACACATCTAAAAAAACGCGTGGATGACCAGACCATAAGGGTATTGCAGGGTTGGGACAAAAGGCTGGTAAATCTTGGGCATCAAGCTCCACGGCACCCGCAGGGTGATTTGTAGATGAATAATCCATTGTATATGCCCCTACTTTAAACGCGGGTTAACCAAGCTTCGTACTTCGGATTGCGCCCGTACACCACATCAAAATAACGCTTTTGCAACTCAGTGGTGATGGGCCCACGACAACCTGCGCCAATCGTGCGATTGTCTAATTCGCGCACGGGAGTTACCTCGGCAGCTGTACCTGTGAAAAAACATTCATCAGCGATATACAAGTCGTCGCGAGTCAAACGTTTGGCCCGCACCTCTAAACCCATATCCTTGGCTAATGCAATGATGGTTGAACGCGTAATACCAATTAGGGCAGAAGTAAGCTCCGGTTCGTAAATTACACCGTCTTTAATGATAAAAACGTTTTCTCCAGCGCCTTCAGCCACAAAACCATCTACATCGAGCAATAACGCTTCATCGTAACCGTCTGTGGTGGCTTCCATGTTCGCGAGTATAGAATTAGCATAAGTTGCTGAAAACTTAGCGCGTGCCATCGTGACATTAACATGGTGACGAGCAAAAGAAGCAGTTTTAACGCGAATGCCTTTTTCCATACCCTCTTCACCCAAATATGCCCCCCAAGGCCAAGCGGCAATGGCAACGTGTACAGCGGCACCACGTGGCGAAACCCCCATTTTTTCTGAACCATAAAACGCAATGGGGCGAATGTAGCAAGACTCCAATTGATTGACTCGAACCACTTCAGTGGTGGCCTGCATAATCTGTTCCCGCGTGTAAGGAATTTTCATTAAATAAATATGGGCAGAATTAAACAGGCGGTCAGTGTGTTCTTGCAGACGAAAAATTGCTGGACCTTCTGCAGTTTTATAAGCGCGCTCACCTTCAAAAACAGATAAACCGTAGTGTAAAGAGTGGGTCAAAACATGCGTATTGGCCTGACGCCAAGGCACCAAATCGCCATCGTACCAAATCATGCCATCGCGATTAGCCATCGACATAATACAACCCTCTATTTCAGAATAAAATCGACATTCTACAATGTTGTGAAAATTTGGGGCAGACTAAAACCGTTTATTTCCCGCTAAACCTAGCATTTGTTAGAATAACGGTTTTGGTAAACTCCTTCGGTGTTGTATGGACCTAGAACAAGCCCGTTTTAATATGGTTGAACAACAAATTCGGCCATGGTACGTGTTGGATCAATCGGTACTGGACCTGCTTTTTGCCATTAAACGTGAAAACTTTGTGGCTGAGCACTTGCGCCGTGTAGCTTTTAGTGACCTAGAATTGCCTATTTGTATCAACGGAAAAAACACCGGTGCAACTATGCTTTCCCCAAAAATGGAAGCGCGCATCTTGCAAGAGCTTAATCTTCGCCCACACGACCAAGTTCTAGAAATTGGTACTGGCAGCGGTTATATGGCAGCGCTATTAGCCAGTAAAGCAGACATGATCACCTCCGTTGAAATTCATGCAGACATTGCCGAATTTGCTAAAAAAAACCTCGCTCAAGCAGGTATTACCAACGTTACTGTCAAAGTGGCAGACGCCGCACAAGGCTATGATGCCTGTGGCGCAGTTGATGTGATTGTTGTCTCAGGCGCTTTACCTATGCTGCCACACACACTAAAATCACAGCTTAAAATAGGTGGTCGTTTATTGGCAATTGTTGGTCAAGCCCCCATTCAAAGTGCTGTTTTAGTGCATCGCATTTCCCAAAACCAGTTTACAGAAAAAAAATTATTTGAAACTTTTGTAGGGTATTTGCTTAACGCAGCTGAACCTAAAAATTTTTACTTCTAATATGATGCTAAAAATGAACGCTTCCACACTTTTGCAGACCAAAACCAAAAGTGATTTTGCATTTTTAAACCCAGTTTTAAATAAAACCTTAAAACTGTCGATTACTTTTGTATTGCTTGGTGGTGGCTTTATTTTTAACAACGCACAAGCAGAAAGCCTGTTGGACATCTATCGCATAGCACAACAAAAAGACGCGACCATACAAGCTGCACAACAACAAAAATTAGCAGAACAAGAAAAAGTACCTCAAGCCCGAGCCGGTTTACTACCACAAGCCAACTTTACCTATCAAAAACAAGAACAAACAAACGCATTTGGTAGCACTCCTTACATTACAGTGCGTCCAGAATTATTTTCGCTGACCATCACGCAACCTTTGTTTCGCTGGCAAGCGTACCAAAATTACGAGCAAAGTAAATTATTAAGCATTAAAAGCAAACTTGATTACACCGCTGCAGAACATGCCCTTGCCCTAAAAGTAGCCAAAGCGTATTTTGATATTTTGACAGCTCAAGACCACTTAAACACATTAGCAAAACAAAAACAGACCATCAGCGAACAACTGGAAGCAGCCAAACGCAGCTTTGAATTGGGTGGCAACACAATCACAGATCAACAAGAAGCTCAAGCTAGGTTTGACCTTGTAATGGCCCAAGAAATTTTTGCCAATAACAACCTTTTAACGGCAAACGCTGCGCTAGAAAATTTAATTGGCAGTCCAGTTCCACCTTTAAGTTCATTGAAAAAAAACGCTTTACCTCCCACTCCTGAACCCGCCACACTAGAAACTTGGGTTAGCGCAGCCACTTCGCAAAGTATTGCGGTGCAAACCTCACGCATCAATCAAGAAATTACCCAGCGTGATGTGTCAAAGACCAAAGCCGGACATCTCCCAACCGTTGATTTAATCGCCTCCAAAATTGAAAATAACGGCGTTCGATTTGGCCAAATAACCACAGACACATCTACAAGAACATACGGAATTCAAGTCAATATTCCTTTATTTTCTGGGGGGGCAACGCAATCGCAAGTGCGCGAATCGGTTGCACTGCTTGAAAAAGCAAAAGCCAATTTATTAGCAGCCCAGCGCAACGCAGCCCAGCAAGCGCAACAAAATTTTACCAATATACAAAGTGGTTTGGCTCAAATCAAAGCACTTAAAACAGCTGAAAAATCAAGCCAATTGGCCTTAGAAGCCAATCAATTGGGTTACAAGGTCGGAGTTCGCATCAACATTGATGTGCTCAATGCACAACAACAACTCAGCAACACCCAAAAAGACTTGGCCAAAGCCACCTACGACACTTTATTGGCTGGCTTACAACTCAAGGCCACCATTGGCAACTTACAAGAAAGCGATCTTGCTAATTTAAGCGCGCTATTTCAAAACGCTGAACAATCAGTTCAAAAGTAGCTTGGGTAGCACCTCGATGCTGCTTGGCAAAATTTTCAGCACTTTTTTGTTCAACAATAAAACGCTTGCTTGTTTGCCATCGGCCAACAATATGGAGTAACGCATCCAATAAACTGGTAAAACGCAAAGCCGCGCCTGCGGCCAAAGCGTGTTCAGAAACTGCAGCAAAATTAAACGTGTGTGGCCCTAAAATCACAGGACAATCACATGCGCACGCCTCAATCAGGTTTTGCCCACCAAAAGGTAACCATGACCCTCCCATCACCGCAATGTCTGCCAGAGCATAATAGGCCGGCATTTCGCCCATAGAATCGCCCAGATAAACAACGCCTTGCTCTCCCAAAGCAGAGGGCTGTTCGTTGACAAATCCTTGACTTCGACGCACCACAGAAAAACCAGAGGCCACGCATAAACTTGCCACTTCATCAAAGCGTTGCGGATGTCGCGGAACAATCAATAAAACAGGAATTTTTCCAGCGTAAGGTTTACCCAACGTGTCAAGACACTTGCGCCAGGCTTTTAACAGTAAATTTTCTTCCCCTTCTCGGGTGCTGGCAGCCAAAATAATAAAATTATGCTCAAAAAAGTCTTTCTTCCATAACCTTCCCAAACTTAGCAAGTGCTCGGAAGGTTGAACATCAAATTTTAAATTTCCGCACACTGCATCAACAGGCCTACCCTGAGCGGCAAACACCACGGCATCAGCAGGGCTTTGCGCAACAACCAAACCCAAACGCGACAAAGCTGGTTTTAATAACACTTGGTAACGCTGCCAACGTCGCTGCGTAGCAGGAGAAACCCGAGCATTTAGCAAATACACGGGAATAGCTTGACGCTGAGCAACTGCCAATAAGTTAGGCCAAAGCTCTGTTTCTACAAACCAAGCCATGGCAGGATTTACTTGCCCTAAAAAACGCTGCATTGCCCAAGGCAAGTCGTAAGGCAAATAAACAAAACAGGCGCTATCAATACCAGCAAACAACTGCTGAGCGGTAGCCCGACCTGTGGGAGTTGTTGTTGTAAATACCCATTGCGTATCAGGATAGTGTTCTTGCCACAAATGAACCAAAGGGGCAATGGCATGGGTTTCGCCCACAGACACTGCGTGCACCCAAAGGCGCTTAGACCTAGCGTGTAACAGACCCGTCTGACCCAAAAAACGTTGCGCCCAGTGCGCACGATAAGCCGGCTGTTTACGTCCACGTTTGAACAAATAAATAAACGCCCAAGGCAACAAAAAGCATAAAATTAAGGTGTAAACCAAACGCCAAAAGCGCTGCGAAAAACACTCAACACAATGTTTCACCAAACAAACCCCACAGTCATTTATTTTTGCCTATTCCCGCTTATTTTCTCTTATATTCACTCATGGCCCTGCATGGCTGATGCCTTATTTACAACCGTTTTTACGGCAAACAACACATCATCAACACCAGGCACAACGCCCAACTGCCCCAAACTAATAGCCCTTGGGTTGTAAATTGGGGCAAACCGCCATTGTTCAGTCGCAAAAAACAAAGCCACCATAGGCAAATACAAAGCGGCGGATAAATGCATCAACCCCGTGTCCACACCCACCACCAACTGAGCTTGGCGCAGTTTTTGCGCCAAACAAGCTAAGTTCATGCGAGGTAAAATGCAAACAGAATTGATATTCAAAGCAATGGCTTGGGCTTGCTTAAGCTCAGCATCTGACCCCCAAGGTAAGTTCACCTGCCAACCCTGAGCAACCAAAGCTTGTGCCAGTTTTCGCCAATACTGCACAGGCCAAGCTTTTTCAGCACGGGCTGTGGCATGTAAAAACCAGGCTTGTTGAGCATCGGTATGCTCCTGAAGGGCTCGATTATAAGACATAGGCTGCAAACCAAAATCAGGCTTTTCTAAGTATGAATACCCCAACAAACTAGCCGATAACTGCCGCAATCTTGCAACCGCGTGAGCTTGGTTGTCCCATATTGCATGCCGCTGATAAAATAAGGTCGCTAGTGGTTCTCGCGCCACCTGCCAACCAGGTCCAACCAGCTCACCACAAGCTGCTTTGGCCAAGCAAGCACTTTTGATCAACCCTTGCAGGTCAATAATTAAATCGTAGGGCTTGGGCTTTAATTTTTTCTTTAAAGCCCACCACTGGCGACACACTTCCAAAATACCAGTTTGGCGCCAAGTTCGCAAAGCAACAAACAGCACATTCGAAACACCCGAATGCAAAGCCACCAAATCTGCAAATGGTTGCTCAACCATCCAGTCAATTTCCAGCGCGGGAAATGCTCGCTTAATATCTGTAACCACTGGCAATGCATGAATCACATCCCCCATGGATGTGGTTTTAACAATCAAAACACGACGCATTTATAAACCACTTCCCACAGTGCTTATCATTGAACTTCTCACTCTGCCTCTGCCGCTCATACCCAGCTCTAAATTCTACAAAAAAGCATCAAAACGAATTAACCTGGAACTTTTTTAGCCCTTAAGAAACTGAATTATATTTACTTTGATTATTTTATGATGCCAATCTCTCGTATACGCCACCAACCAAGCACTAGCAACGGGACAACCGAAACTAGCAACGGGACAACCGAAATTAGTGTATTGCCCAAAAAAGCATCTTCTACAGACAATCCAATTATTATTGCAACACAAAAATTAAATACAGGCCTTAACCTTAAAACTATTCAAGGAAAAAGAAAACAAGCAGAAAACAATTTTCAAGCCGTACATGAAATTTTTGAACCATGCATCAAAAATAGCATGAGCTATTTAAATCTTAAAGAAACAAATAATAAAAACTATGAACCAGAAATACCCAACCTAGAATCCCATATTAATCAATTAAATCAATTACTAAAACACTTGGAAAACAGCAAAATTTATGACAAACCCACACAAGAACAGGCAATTCAGTGGTATAACTTTTTAGAAGTTAAAGACTGTTTTTTAAATAGATTAAATCTAGCTTTTTTTGAAGAATACACAACCGTTAAACCAGTAAACAATGGGGAGGAGGACACTGAGATCAACCTCATCCATACCAACATGCTGAAATCGCCTGAAATACTCATACAAAAGTATGAAACATATTTACAGCTATCAAAACTTTTACCGTTGTGCAGCACTGAAAATCTTAAAGTTAATCGAGATCAATTAAATCAAAAACTGTTTTTGACAATGCATTCCTTGCTTAAAATACAAGCAGAAATAATAGCAAGCCAGCTACTGACAGTTTTAATTAATATTAATGACGAAAAAATCGAGGCATTAGATAAATCAGACTACGAACGCTTAGTCAAAACATCAATTATCTTGTTACTATTGCGCGAAGCTTTTAGATTTAGTACAGACAAATACTGTGAATTAGAACACTCTAAAAAATTTAACCCCGAAAGACTAATTAACAAAATTGCAAAAAGCTTTTTACTATTTCCCAAAAAATATCTGCACGTAACAGAAGCGCTTACACTGGCTTTTACGCAAGCATCCCTAGAAAATATAAGCAATGTATTTAATAAAAACATTAATATTGATGAATTTACCAAAAACCTATTTACTTTTCTACGGGTTAGCGAACATTTTCTAAGCCTTAGCCAGAACATTAAAAGCTTTGACCCCCATTCTGAAGGGCTATCTACTAAAACCATTGATCAAAAATTTGATGCCCATTTAAAGGAAAATTTATTCAATGAAGAAAACCTCGGCATACAACTTTTGCTTCGCTTAGAATGCAGCTATTTAATAGACAACAATTCAGCACCACAATCCGAAACCGAACAAAATCTAACAGAACAAACGTGCATAATTTCTGCAATTAACACACTGAATTTAAATGAAACAGCTGACACTGAATTGCAAAGCCTAAGTGAAAATACCAGTCCTAAAAAAGTTAATTCAGAAATTCCAAACCAACTTAAAAACAACCCGTTCGATATGGTTGAATTTTACAACCGACACCACGGCATCTACTCCCCAGACAGCGTTCTACAGTGTGTGGACACAGCACTAAAAAAAGCCCAGTCAATAATTAAGTTAATTAACAAAAAAATTCAGGAAAATAACTCAGATCAAGTGACTGAAAAACTAACCATATTAAAACAAAAATTACAAGAAAAAAGCGATTGGGCACAACAAACCTTCACCAAACTTAAGTTGTCTAAGAACTGGATTTACCCAGACCAAACTTGCCTTAACTATTTAATGGAAGAAAGAGCTATTGAATATATTCGCTTAACAAACTCAGGGCCTATCAAATTCACATCAAAAAACAACTCAACAGACTACATGTATGAATTTGAAATTCAAGCCAAATCAGACCATAAAGATGCCCCCCCACAGCCATTTTATGTTCATGTTCACCTCAACAACGCATTAACAAACCCTAAAGAACCTAAAGAATTGCGCACCTTAAAAGACGAAATAATTCAAGCAGCTCATATTAAACCCTATAAAGACCGTTATAAGGGCAAAGACTGGCAAGATAGCCAATTGGCCAAAGGAATTCAAAATGTTAGTATCATGCGTAAGAGTATCAATGGCGAAATGGTTAGAAAATTGGCAGCTCTAGCCGATGTGTCTTGTGAAAAAAAACCAAACACCAAACAAAAACGAAGAAATCGTAACCTTGTAAAAAAATAAGAATAAGGCACTGCGCGCTGAATGTAAAACGTGGATTCAAATGCCATTCAAATGTAATTAAATACCAATTAAAGTGGCAAAAGCAATCATTGCAAAATACCCTTAAAGCTCACTAACAATGATAAAAAAAACAAGCATAAAGATTGCACAGTGCACCCCAGTTTCAGCGGTGTTTATAACCAAAAATGCAGCGCATCAACTTGCAGACGCACTTAAAAGTGTTCAGTTTTGCCAAGACATTGTCATTGTTGACTCTGGCAGCAACGACAACACCCAAACCCTGGCCCAACAATACAAAGCGCGTGTTTTTGAACAAGCGTGGCTAGGTTTTGGTCCACAAAAACAATTGGCCATTGGCCTAGCTAAATTTGACTGGGTCTTGTGTTTAGACGCGGATGAGCGTGTTAGCCCCGCACTGGCTCAAGCTATTATTACTGCTTTGCAAGCACCCCAAGCCATGGCTTACGAAATGGCTCGCAGTAACTTTTTTATTGATCGCTACTTACAACACGGTGAAGGCTACCCTGATTGGAGCCTGCGTTTATTCAATCGCAAACACGCCAACTGGAGCAACGACGCTGTACATGAAAAAGTGTTATTTTCTGGTAAAGCTTTGCGTCTAACAGGTGATTTACTACACCACTCTGCTGAATCACTCGAAGTTTACCTTGAAAAACAAAACCACTACACCAGCCTACAGGCAAACACCCTAGCTGGCCAAGAAAAAACGCCTAGTTTGCTTAAATTATGTGCTTCCCCGTTGCTGCGCTTCATAAAATTTTATGTTTTTAAGCAAGGCTTTCGGGATGGCTGGCCAGGTTTTGTACACATTTCAATTGGTTGTTTCAATAGCTTTATTAAATATGCCAAAACGCGCGCATTGTTAAATACTAAAAATACAGTGGGAAAATCTAAGGACAAGGGTAAATAAAATTCATCAATATTCAAACATAATAAGTGTTTATGATAAAAAAACATGAAAACTTAAATTGAATAATCCTCACCACCTTGTAAAGTGCGGTCAATCAGCCCAACATTTAACCGTGACGCAAACATCTGAATAAACTCATACATCAAATGACGCATAAAAACCCCCTGACGCACACCAATTCGTACAGTATTGGTTCCAAATAAAATGCCAGCAGGCAATGCCGCAAGCCCCTGATCTTTTTGCGCATCAAAGGCAATATTTGCAATCACACCAATGCCCAACCCCAAACCAACATAGGTTTTAATCACATCTGCATCAATGGCTTCCAGCACAATTTTAGGTGTTGCGCCCACTGCTTGAAAAGCCGCATCAATTTTTGCGCGCCCAGCAAACGCCTTTTCATAGGTAATTAAAGGCTGATCAGCTAACGCATTCAAAGTCAAAGGATTTTGCAAAATGGCATGCCCCAAGGGAGCCACCACCACATGCTGCCAATCAAAACATGGAAAAGTAACCATGTCCGTACAACTGGCCAAGGCTTCGGTGGCTATGGCCAAATCAGCTTGGTCAGCGGTTACCCACTGCACCAATTGCTGCGGCACCCCTTGCAGAATCACCAAACGCACCTGAGGATAGCGCTGCCGAAAAGCAGCCACCACAGGCGGTAAAGAATATCTAGCTTGCGTATGCGTTGCTGCAATACGCAGCTCCCCGGTGCTGCGCGCAGCGTATTCTGCACCAATGCGCTTCATGTTTTCTAACTCAGCCAGTATTTTTTCAGCACAAGACACCACCAAACGACCCGGCGCAGTCAAAGCCTTAATGCGTTTGCCATGGCGTTGAAAAATTTGCACGCCAAGTTCTTCTTCTAATTCTATAATGGCTTTCGAAATCCCAGGCTGAGAAGTAAACAAGACATGGGCCGCTTGCGTTAAACTAAAATTTTGACGCACCGCTTCACGAATGAAACGCAATTGATGTAAATTCACACCGCCCCCATTTAGCAAACACAACGCAACCAGAATACAACAACCTCATACCATAAAACACTGAAAACCTGAATCAAGAAAAAATCGGTAAATTTAACAACTATATTACCAAAAAGAATAAACAAATTGTAAAACAGTATTTTATATTATAAAGAATGTACTTTATGATAGCCTTTTAATCAATACTTTAACACGCACCTTATGCACATTGATTTTGCCTATATTGTATCTGGCCTCGCTGTTGGTTTGCTGGTTGGGCTCACTGGCGTGGGTGGCGGTTCATTAATGACCCCTCTACTGACCGCTATTTTCGGTATTTCACCCTCTGTGGCCGTAGGCACGGACCTAGCTTTTGCCGCTATGACCAAAACTGCAGGCACAGTTGTGCACCGCCTGCGCAGCACAGTCAATTGGAAAGTTGTTGGGCTAATGTGTGCTGGTAGCTTACCAGCCTCTATTTTAACTTCAATTGTATTGTTTACTCTAGACCTACAAAAATCAGAAAAAGGCAGCGGTATAGACCTGTTCATCCGCTATTCAATTGCTACCTGCGTTATGCTAACTGTGCTTGCCCTTATTTTCCGTAAACGCATTATTGCTTTTCAAGCCGCACGCCCCCATTTGCAACCACAGGGCACTGCACGCACCCTAGCCACCATTGCCGCAGCTGCTCTGATTGGGTTTTTAGTTACCGTTTCATCCATTGGCGCTGGTGCCATTGGTGCCACCGTGCTGGTCTTACTATACCCGAAACTGTCTGCCGCTGAAATTGCAGGCACCGACATTGCTTATGCGGTGCCACTGACTGCCGTTGCAGCCACAGGCCATGCTATTATGGGTACCTTAGACTGGAGTTTATTAATTGCATTATTAATTGGTTCAATTCCAGGTATTTCTATCGGCAGTTATTTAAGCCGTTCCGTTCCCGAGCGTTTTTTGCGCGGGGTATTGGCCACCACACTTACAGCAGTGGCGGCAAAACTCGTGAGTTAATTAAAGTCTTGTCATGTATCAATACGACGATTACGATCGCACCATCAACCATGAACGCGTTGCCCAATTTCGCAACCAAACTGAACGCTTTTTAAAAGGCAAACTCTCCGAAGATGAGTTTCGCCCATTGCGCTTACAAAACGGTTTGTATATTCAACGCCACGCACCCATGCTGCGCGTTGCTATACCTTATGGTTTACTCAGCGCAAAACAGCTCAGCGCCTTAGCCAATATTGCTGACACCTTCGACCGTGGCTACGGGCACTTCACCACCCGACAAAATATACAATACAACTGGCCTGAGCTTAAAAATGTGCCGGATATTCTGCAAGCATTGGCTGAAGTAGACATGCACGCTATTCAAACCAGCGGCAACTGCATTCGCAATGTCACCAGCGACCCCTATGCAGGCATTGCCGCAGACGAAATGGTTGACCCACGACCTTACTGCGAACTCATTCGCCAGTGGTCTACATTTCACCCTGAATTTATTCATTTACCACGCAAGTTTAAAATTGCTGTCAACGGTGCTCAAGAAGACCGCGTGGCCGTTGCAGTGCACGACATTGGCGTTCACCTCTCAAAAAACAGCGCTGGCGAAGTCGTTTGCAGCGTCTTGGCTGGCGGCGGCCTAGGTCGAACCCCCATGGTGGGATCGATTCTGCGAGAAAACTTACCTTGGCAACATTTACTCACATACATTGAAGCCATTATGCGGGTATACAATCGCTATGGTCGCAGAGACAATATGTACAAAGCCCGCATTAAAATCTTGGTGCGTGCGGTTGGTGCTGAACAATTTGCCAAAGACGTAGACGCAGAATGGGAACACCTATGCAACGGTCCAGCCACTATACCAATTGAAGAGCTACAACGTTTGGCAGGCTATTTCACCAGTCCCGACTATTTATTGTTTAACGCCACTGAATTGGCTAACATCCAAACTGACCTAACCATTCACAAAGCACAACACACCGGTTTTGCTCGCTGGTGCGAACGCAGCGTTCGCCGCCACCGCCAACCAGGCTACGCCGCTGTCACCTTTTCTCTAAAACACCCAGGCATTGCCCCAGGTGACGCCACTTCGGCTCAAATGCGCGCCATTGCAGAATTGGCAGAACGCTACAGCCTGGGAGAAATTCGCGTCACACACGAACAAAACCTCGTACTGGCCGATGTGCCTGAGCACGCATTGTTCGAACTCTGGCAAGCCGCCAAAGTGTTAGGTCTAGCCACGCCCAATGTGGGTTTGGTTACCGATATCATTGCCTGTCCGGGTGGCGATTTTTGTTCTCTGGCCAACGCCAAATCTATTCCAATTGCCTTGGCCATCCAAGACGCACTAGACGACGTTGACTATGTATTCGACCTTGGCGATTTGTCTTTGAACATTTCTGGCTGTATCAATTCATGCGGCCACCACCACATTGGCAACATCGGTATTTTAGGCGTCGATAAAAACGGCTCAGAATGGTATCAAATTACCTTGGGTGGGCGTCAAGGCATGAATGCAGAAATTGGCAAGGTCATTGGCCCTTCATTCACTGCAGATGAAATTCCTAGTGTGATAAAAACCATTTTAAACACTTACGTTGAACTGCGCCATGAAGACGAAGATTTTATTGACACATTCGACCGCCTAGGGGCTGAACCGTTTAAATCCAAAGTTTATGCAAACAAGGAAGCTGTATGAACGCTACAATTGTCAACCCAATTATTGTTAAACCAATTGGCAAAGCCCCACAAACGGCTAACGACAAAGTGGCTGTGGTGCGTGACACAGACCCCATACCGAATCAGGGCGAGTTTATAATCAGCCTAAAGCGTTGGCAATCTGAAAAAAGCGCACTGCTGCCCTTGGCCCAATCTGGGCGTTTAGGCGTTTACCTACTGCCCGAAGACAACCCAGAACACCTTGTCATCGAAGTCAATCTACTAAAACGGATTGCTTACGAGTTCACCGTTTTCAAATACGGTCAAGGCTATTCTGACGCCTATTTACTGCGTAAACGCTTTGGTTTTACCGGTGCTTTGCGTGCATTTGGCGACATTTGGCGCGACCAAATGTTTTACTTAGCACGCGTAGGCTTCACAGAGTTTGTTATTAAATCAGGTAAATCGGTTGAAGATGCTTTGGCAGGATTTAACGATTTCTCCGTACTGTATCAAGACAGCGTCGACCAAGCGCAACCATTGTTTCGCCGTCGCTTAGACCCATCTCAACCAAACAACACCCATGGAGGCGCACATGACTGAAGCAGTTGTCAGTATCTACCGTGGGCACAACCAGCCCGACACCAACCTCAGCGAAAAACTACACTGCCTTGAAAACCTGCTTTCTGCGGCCTGCGCAGAATTTACAGACATCCGTTTGGCTAGCAGTTTAGGCGCTGAAGACAATATTTTATTTGATGTGATTGCGCGATTAAATTTAAATATCAAAGCCTTCAGCCTAGAAACTGGGCGCTTAAATCCTGAAACCTTAGCGGTTATTCCCGCTTTGCAAAGCAAATACGGTAAAGCACCCCAGTTGATTAAACCTGAAGCCCAAGCGGTGCAAAACTATATTAACACCCACGGCTTAGATGCGATTTACAGCAGCATAGAATTGCGCAAATCGTGCTGTGAAGTGCGCAAAGTTGAACCCTTAAACCGTGCGCTAGCTGGGGCTCAAGCTTGGATTACAGGACAGCGCAAAGCCCAAGCCAGCACCCGCCAGAGTTTACCCATGCGCGAACAAGACACTGCGCGCAATATGGTTAAATTTAACCCGCTCACCGATTGGTCTGAAGCGGATATTTGGACATACATTCGCCAGTTTGCTGTACCAGTCAATGCCCTGCACTTACAAGGCTATCCTTCTATAGGCTGTGCGCCATGTACCAGAGGTATTTCTATTGGGGAAGACATACGCGCGGGTCGCTGGTGGTGGGAAGACCCGTCATCCAAAGAATGCGGACTACACGCCGAGAATATAAACCATCTTGATGCATTAAAAACAGCTTAATTATGAATGCCACCACAGCACACACACAATCTCACCTCGACTGGCTAGAAGCCGAAGCCATCTACATTATGCGTGAAGTTGCAGCAGAATGCAGCCGACCCGCATTGCTTTTTTCTGGCGGCAAAGACTCACTGGTGATGCTGCGCATCGCTGAAAAAGCCTTTCGTCCGGGCCAATTTCCATTTCCTTTGCTACACATCGACACCGAACACAACTTCCCTGAGGTCATTGCCTTTCGCGACCAGCGCGCCGCAGAGCTCGGTGAAAAACTGATTGTGCGTTCCGTTGAAGACTCCATCAAGCGTGGCACTGTTAAATTACGCCATGCAACCGATTCGCGTAACGCGGCGCAATCGGTCACGTTGCTAGAAGCCATTGAAGAATTTCAATTTGACGCATTAATGGGTGGCGCCCGCCGTGATGAAGAAAAAGCCCGCGCCAAAGAGCGTATTTTTTCTTTCCGAGACAGTTTTGGCCAGTGGGACCCCAAAGCACAACGCCCTGAACTCTGGGACTTGTACAACACCAAAGTCCACAACGGCGAACACATGCGCGTGTTTCCCATTTCCAACTGGACCGAACTCGATGTGTGGCAATACATTGAACGCGAGCAACTAGCCCTACCCAATATTTATTATGCCCACACACGCCCAGTGATTCGGCGCAACGGCTTACTAGTCCCCATGACTGAACTCACTCCACCCAAAGAAGGTGAAACCGTTGAACATGTCACTGTGCGTTTTCGCACCGTGGGCGACATCACCTGCACGTGCCCGGTTAAAAGCACAGCCGACAGCCCTGCGGCTATCATTGCGGAAACAGCCATCACCGACATCACTGAACGCGGCGCCACCCGTATGGATGACCAAACCTCTGAAGCCTCAATGGAAAGGCGCAAAAAAGAAGGCTATTTTTAATTTAAAAGGTTTCCGAACGCTGCCAATGACCCAACCCATACCGCTTTGCTTTACTAAGAACGATTAAGAATTTTTCGCCATGAATGCCATAACCAACTCCAATCCATTAATAACCCAAGAAGACCGTGGCGTGCTGCGTTTTATCACCGCTGGTTCAGTTGATGATGGAAAATCCACTTTAATTGGCCGTTTATTGTTCGACAGCAAAGGCATTTTTGCTGACCAATTGGCCGCCATTTCACGCGCTAAAAACAAACGCACTGTAGGCGACACCATCGACCTGTCTTTGCTCACCGACGGACTAGAAGCCGAACGCGAACAAGGCATTACCATTGACGTGGCGTACCGGTATTTTGCCACTCCAAAACGCAAATTCATTGTGGCCGACACCCCTGGGCACGAACAATACACCCGCAACATGGTCACTGGCGCCAGCACAGCTGATGCAGCCATTGTATTGGTGGACATTACTCGGGTTGACTTTACCCATGAAAATGGCGCTTTAACCGCTCAGTTATTAGCCCAAACCAAACGGCACACGGCAATTGCAGCCAAGCTGGGCTTGCCTGCCGTTATATTTGCAATTAACAAAATGGACTTGGTCAACTTTGATCAATCTCGCTTTCAGGCCACCGAACAAGCGGTGCAGCATTTGGCACAATCGTTAAAAATCAGCGATATTTACGTTATGCCCATTTCTGCCTTAAGTGGCGACAATGTGGTAGTAAACAGCACTCACACCCCATGGTACACCGGCAAAACATTATTAAACCTACTAGAACAATTGCCCAGCCGTGCTGAACGCGAACAACACCAAGCACAACTGCACTTGCGTTTTCCTGTGCAACTGGTGGCCCGACACGACGGCCACAAAGCCAACGATTTTCGAGGCTATATGGGCCGCATTGAAAGTGGTGTGGTCAAACTTGGTGACTTGGTTAAAATATTGCCCAGTGGAGAAAGCGCCACCGTTACGCAGTTGTTATTGCTCGATCAAAATCTGCCAGAAGCTCGCGCTGGCCAATGTATCACCTTGGTGGTAGACCGCGATATTGACGTGTCGCGTGGCGATCAATTCGTTTTAGCCAACGACACCAATGCACCGCGCACAGTTAAAAAAGTGATTGCAGACCTGTGCTGGCTTGATGCGGAAGCATTAAACCCCGCACGCAAATACTGGTTAAAACAAACCACCCGTTGCGTACAAGCCAAGGTACAAGGCATTGACCATGTTTTAGACATTCATACCCTATCCCAAGAAGCTTTTAGCAATGCCGTGGGCATGAACGACATTACGCGGGTTGAAATTGCACTAGCCCAAGCAATTGTGGCAGACAAATACGCAGTCAACAGTAGCACCGGCAGTTTTATTTTAATTGATAGCGCCACACACCAAACCGCTGCTGCGGGCATGATTATTGCTTTAGAATAAAATAATCATAAAATGGCAGGTATTACACAAGTCACAAAACATATTGCACTGGTAGGTGCTGGCCCTGGTGCTGCCGACCTGATCACCTTGCGTGGTTTGCGTTTGCTACAACAAGCCGACTGCATTTTATACGACGCCTTAGTCAGCGAAGACATGCTGGTGCTAGCCAATGCAAACGCCGTAAAAATTGCAGTAGGCAAACGCTGCGGTAAACAGTCTACCGCACAACATTTTATTAACAAAATGTTGGTAGATGCTGCGCACAAGTACCCAAGGGTGGTTCGATTAAAAGGCGGCGACCCGATGGTTTTTGGTCGCGCTGACGAAGAAATGCAAGCATTGCGCCAAGCGGGTTTGGCCTTTACAGTGGTGCCAGGCATTACCACCGCATTGGCGGCAGCTGCCGAATTACAAGCATCGCTTACCCTTCGCGGTGTATCACGTTCAATTGCCCTACTCACACCGGCCGTTGGCCATGGAGAAACCCCCCATGCCATTGAAGAGATAATGCCAGGGGCTGATACTTTAGTGGTCTACATGGGGCTAAAACAAGCAGCCATTTGGGCGGAAAAACTGATTGGCCAAGGCTTGCGCCAAAAAAACACACCTGTGATTGTGGCTGAATCCGTTTCTATGCTGCATCAAAGCTATGAAGCCATGTGCTTAAGCGAGCTACCCAATTATGCAACTAACCAAGCGGCTGAACGCCATGGCCCGTGTTTAATTTTAATTGGGCATGCCCTAGAAAAGGTTTGTAGCCAACAACTAAACACGCATTTAAGAAATAGGCAAATGATTGGTATTTTGCACTAGCTTCGCAGTAAGGTGCCTCTCAACAAGGGGCCTATTAGGGTAAATGGTTCAAACGGTTAATCACAGCACTTACAATCAGCCCAACTGTTTAATGTGTTTATACATTACATCAGGTGCCCAATCTATTTTCCCTAGCCCAATAACCGCATCATGGGCAACATAAGTGATACACAGTGACTTCACCAACCTGTGCGAACGCAAGCTGATGGACTGTCTGAACCGCCTCGGCTACGACATCAAAATCAAGGTGCGACCGGCCCGCCGAAGCACTCGGGCATCTGACGCTCGCCACCACTCGAAAGAGATGCGCTAAACTGCTTAAAAAACCACACAATCCAATATAAAATAATGCAATAAAAAATGGGGTGAACTGACCACCCCAAGAAGCAAAGCCCCAGACATGATTAAGGCCGCTTGATGGAAAAAAACTTACAACACCTGCAGGGCAACGT
>JAXISZ010000010.1:0-66367 GCA_034680345.1 Burkholderiaceae bacterium | reverse complement strand
TTTGAGGGTTTGAGTTTAATTGATTTGATATTGATGATTGATCGTGATTTTGAAATTTAAAGCCCATATTCACTCCTTATGAAAGCAGTGAATATGAGCTTTTAATTAAATCGGTTCAAGATGGTTTTACTGGGGGCTTACGCTTAATGTGCCAAAAGACGGGTATTTCGGTAAGAATATAGGCACTAAAGAAAAAGAAGATGATGGGGATGACAGGCATAGCAAAAATGGTATTGCTACCCTAAAAAAATTACCGCGCAATTTTCAGCACCCAAGTACTTAAGCTTTTGGGGTGGTGATTTTCTACCTATACCCCCACCCTAGTAGCTTATTTAGGAATCAGCAATCCATCTCTGTATTCAAACTGTGGCAACGCATTAATAATCATTTTCGCTTCAGTTGTATGGTAATAAGTCTTTTCAATTTGCGCTGTACTTGTGCCACAAGTCTCTGCTACTTGTGTCGGCGTAGCACCCTTATTAATCATATCCGTAATAAAGTAATGACGGAAGCTGTACGGCACTAAGTCTCTTGTATCCCTACTCTCAACTTCACACTCTGTTAGTGCTTCGTCAAAATGGTATAGGATTACACGTGGCGTTAAAGCACTTAAGCCGTCCGTACTAAACACTAATGTTTTGGCAAATGGCGTAGCTTTCTTGTTATCTTTATGCGCCTTAGCATAGCGAGATTGTAAGAACGTAAACAAGTCATTAAAGTATTCCCAGTCTTTCACAACAAAGCTTCTTGTCTTACGTACTTTAGTTGTTATTCCTCTAATAGTCAGCTTAACAAGACTGTATGGAATTCCTTGCTCGTCACCTTTAACGTGCTTTTCCATCCACTGTACGTCACTCCAACGTAGCTGTAATTGTTCGCCTCTGCGTAGTCCTGTAATTATTGCTATGTGTAAGTAATAAGCTGTTATGACTTTGTTTAAGTTTCCGTACAAGCTTAAGTCTTTCTTACCTTCCACAATATCTTTATCAAGCTTCTCCTTAATTAACTTTATTTCTTCTTCCGTAAATGTATTACGTCTGTTCTTTTCGTCACCTGTATCAACTTTAGGTAGCTTCTTAAAGTCAAACGCTTCTATGTAAGCCTCACCTCTTTTGTGTAGCCAACTCATCATTGCGTTGACACTACTTTGTTCGTTAAGTACTGTCGTACGTCCAACAGGTAACTTCTTTTTATTTTTAGTACGATTATGAAAGTAGTTCTCACAGTCACTACGTTCCATTTCCTTAATCTTTGTGTCTTTACCCACGTACTTAAGCCAATGCTCTAAGTGTGTTTTGATTGTGCTAAGCCTACCCTTAACAATTAAGCCAGCCTCCATATCCTTCTGTCGTTGCTTAACGTATTCCTCAACAGCTTGCTTAGTAGTCATTGAAAAGTATGTTTTACCTGACAATTGCTGTGCCATAAGCTCGTGATAGTGCTTCTTAGCTTTGTCTATTGCTGTGTCTCTATTGCGTGTTCTTAAGCTGAAACGTGCGTACTTCTTTTCTTTAGTAAGCCACATACGCATTTGCCAATATTCGCCGCGTTGGTAGATTAACGCTTCGTCGTATATTGGAATTTCGTTGTCGTTTAATGGCTGTTTTTTGAGTGGCATATGAGCTTCAAGTCACTTACGATTTTGAATAGCTACAGTTTTGTGTAGCTTTATGTGTAAGTGTAAACTCTGCGCCTAATAAAAACAAGCACTTACAAGAAGTGTGAAACTTTTGTGTAACTAAAATATCTATATAAATCAACGACTTACGGTATATTCTTTACTCCCACTCAATCGTCGCAGGCGGTTTTCCAGAAACATCGTACACCACTCGATTAATTCCCCTAACCTCATTGATAATTCGGTTCGACACGCGACCCAATAAATCATAAGGTAACTGCGCCCAATGCGCCGTCATAAAATCTTGTGTTTGTACAGCGCGCAATGCCACCACATATTCGTAGGTGCGACCATCACCCATCACGCCCACCGATTTAACTGGCAAAAAAACCGCAAACGCTTGGCTGGTCAGTTCATACCAGGTTTTACCCGTATCACTTTCGCTGCACAAACCAAAGGCAGCGTCTTGATGGGTTGCCTTCGTGCCGCGCAATTCTTCAATAAAAATAGCGTCAGCCCGCTGCAATAGTTTTATAAAATCAGCCTGCACCTCACCCAAAATACGAACGCCCAAGCCTGGCCCAGGAAATGGATGACGAAAGACCATATTATGAGGCAAACCCAAAGCCAAGCCCAGTTGTCTTACCTCGTCTTTAAATAATTCTCGCAGGGGTTCTAACAAACGCAAATTCAAAGTTTCAGGCAAACCGCCAACGTTGTGATGCGACTTGATATTGGTGGCCTTGCCCGTTTTAGCACCCGCAGATTCAATTACATCAGGGTAAATGGTACCTTGAGCCAACCATTTTGCAGCACTTCTTTTGCCAGCTTCTTCTTGAAAAACATCAACAAAAGCCTTGCCAATAATTTTTCTCTTAGCCTCAGGATCGCTAACGCCCTTAAGCCCATTCATAAACAAATCAGTTGCATTCACATGAATAACATGAACACCCAAATTCTGTGCAAAAGTTGCCATCACCTGCTCAGCTTCATTTAAGCGAAGCAAACCATGGTCTACAAAAACGCAAGTTAATTGTTTACCAATTGCCTTATGAATTAAAGCTGCTGCCACTGAGCTGTCTACCCCACCGGATAAACCTAAAATAACCTCATCTTGTCCAACCTGTTCACGAATACTTGCAACCGCCTCATTCACATAGTTGGGCATATTCCACTGACCAGAACAACCGCAAATTTCACGAACAAAACGTTGCAAAATAGCCTGACCTTGCAAAGTGTGCGTTACTTCCGGGTGAAACTGTAAACCGTAAAATCGACGGTTTTCATCAGCCATAGCAGCAATCGAACAAGAAGCGGTTGCAGCCATTACAACAAAACCTTCAGGCAAGCGAACCACTTTATCACCATGGCTCATCCATACATTTAATACACCATGACCCTGCTCACTAATGGAATCGGCCAAACCATTAAAAAATTCTGTTGCGCCCAAAACCTGTGCTTGTGCAAATCCAAATTCGCGCACAAGGCCTGCCTCCACCTGACCACCCAACTGCTTAGCCATGGTTTGCATACCATAACAAATACCCAAAACCGGTACGCCCAAGTTAAAAACAAGCGCAGGAGCTTGGTCAGTGCTGCTATCGTAAACCGATTGATGGCTGCCCGACAAAATGATACCTTTGGCACCAAACTCACGAATAAACTCATCGCTAACATGGCAGGGGTGAATTTCACAATACACATTTGCCTCACGTACACGACGGGCAATTAATTGAGTAAGCTGAGAACCAAAGTCCAAAATAAGTATTTTGTCGTGATGCATGAAATTAATGTATTAATTAAATTGAAATAATTTAAAAAGCTGAAGATTTAAAACCCACTACAGACTGCTGAATCGTTGACTGTTGACTAGTCAATAATTTAACATCACACAACATTTTTTCAGCTGATGCCAATAGTTTTTCAGGAGAAACGTGTTCTTCTGTGGCGTACTGCGTTGAAATACCCACAGCAACGCTGATCGCTATTCTGTTTTCACCAAGTTGAACCGAACTGGTTTGTAATCTCTGAACAAGACGATCAACCGCAAACCTAGCCTCTTGTTCAGCGGCCTTAGGCAATATTGCCAAAAACTCATCACGACCCAAACGCCCTACCACATCGCTGATTCGCAAAACTGATTTTAACTGCTGCGCCAATTGTTTTAAACATTCGTCTCCCGCAGTTTGTCCATACGTTTTATTAATAGACTTGAACCCATCAATGTCAATGACCAGCACCGATAGTGCATACAAACTGCGTCGCGCCAAAGCCATTTCACGGTTTAATAATTCAACAATAGCTAACTCGTTCCACGTGCTGGTTAAGCTGTCTAACATCGACTTTCTTTTAAGTTCGTCGTTTTCTTTCAAAAGTAAATTTTGCTCAGTACTTAACAAACGATAATAAAACTCAGATTCTACCAACGCAGCAAAATCGTTTAATTCTTGCAAATCTTGCTGGCTAAAACTTCTAGGGTGATGGTCAATCACACAAATTGCACCCAAAACCACACCCTGAGGAGAACGCACGGGAACACCCGCATAAAACCGAACACCAGGTTCTTTTAAAACCAAAGGATTATTAGAAAAACGCGGGTCTTTTATGGGGTCTTCAACAACCAAAGGGGCTTTCTGCAAGACCACGTACGAACAAAAGGCGTTTTCTCTTTTTTCTTCTAAATTGTAAACACCCTGTAAAGACTTCACCCATTGAATGTCTTTGTAAATCATTGAAACCAAAACAATGGGAGCAGAAAAATGCGCCTGAGCCAAGCGCGTAATCCGATCAAACCGGTCTTCAGCAGGTGAATAAACGAGCCCAAGGCGCTCAATTTCTAGTGATCTTAAATGATCATCGTCGGAGATGTTAGGTTCTATCATTATTTAGTGATCTTGTTGATAATTAGGCGCCTCTTTCGTAATTTGAACGTCATGTACATGCGATTCGCGTATGCCTGCGGAGGTTATCTCAACAAACTCTGCATGACTATGGAGCTCGTCGATTGTCCTACAACCGCAATAACCCATTGATGAACGAATACCACCAACAACTTGGTAAATAATTGCAATTACAGAACCTTTATAAGGTACTCGACCTTCAATACCTTCCGGCACCAATTTGTCTGCGTTGTTCGATGGGTCTTGAAAATACCTGTCTGCTGAACCTTCTGTCATGGCACCCAATGAGCCCATGCCCCGATAAGCCTTGTACGAGCGCCCTTGATACAATATGACTTCTCCGGGGGCCTCTTCAGTACCAGCAAACATACCTCCCATCATAACCGTATTAGCGCCAGCAGCCAAGGCCTTAGCAATATCACCTGAATAACGAATTCCGCCGTCGGCAATCAATGGGACACCAGTACCAGCTAAAGCTTGAGCAACATTGGCTATTGCAGAAATTTGTGGAACACCAACCCCAGCCACAATTCGAGTGGTACAAATGGAGCCCGGACCAATGCCCACCTTAACAGCATCTACCCCGTGGTCCAGCAAAGCCCTTGCCGCGCTGGCTGTTGCAATATTGCCACCCACAACCTCAATGTGCGGGTAATTTTGTTTTACCCATTGCACACGTTTTAATACCCCTTCACTGTGACCATGTGCTGTGTCTACAACAATCACGTCAACACCTGCAGCAGCTAATAAATTCACCCGCTCTTCTGTGCCTGCACCTACACCCACAGCCGCACCTACACGCAGTTTGCCTTGTTCATCCTTACTTGCACAAGGATGTTCTGTAGATTTTTGAATGTCCTTAACCGTAATTAAACCACGCAACTCAAATTGATCATTGACCACCAAAACCCGCTCTAAACGGTGGGCATGCATCAGCTTTTTGGCTTCATCTAAACCAACACCCTCTTTAACAGTGACCAAACGCTCTCTAGGGGTCATGATGCTAGAAACCGGAATATCTAACCGTGTTTCAAATCTGAGATCTCGATTGGTAACAATTCCCACCACTTTTTTACCATCAACCACAGGCAAGCCAGAGACTCGATGCTGCTGAGTCAGTGCAATGACGTCACGCACAGTTAAATAGGGAGTAATGGTTACGGGGTCTCGCAGCACACCAGCTTCATGACGCTTAACACGAGCAACCTCGGCGGCTTGTTGTTTGGCAGACAAATTTTTATGGATAATTCCAATACCACCTTCCTGAGCAATCGCAATTGCCAGGCGCGATTCTGTCACAGTATCCATAGCTGCTGATACAACCGGAATTTTTAATGAAATATTGCGGGTTAGTTGTGTCACCAAAGAAGTGTCTTTGGGCAACACATTAGAGTAGGCAGGCACCAGGAGCACGTCGTCGAAAGTCAGCGCTTTTTGTGTAACTCGCATTGCATTCTCCAAATCACAAAGTGAGATTATACAAGAAAAAAACCAAGCCAAACGCTTGCACGAAGCGCTAAAGACAGCAATTTTTTTTCGAAAAAGCAATTAAATGGCTTTATTTTTCAGTTACCCTAAAAATTAAGTGACGTATTTTTTTACAAGCGTTTTCTAGATTTAGGCGGGTTTTTTTTATGTAAAGCACGCCTTCTTCTACTTTGCATGGGGTCAAACTGTAATCGATCTAAAATCTCAACACGATCTAAATTATGTAACACCGTGTCTATTTGAGCAATTTCGCCAAAAACAGCAACCGCGCGTTCAGCAAAAAAAGTATTCTGGCTAACACCATCTAAACCTGATAATGTTAATAACTGTCCTACAGTTGCCCCTTCAGGTAAAACAAATAGCATAGGCAAACGCTCGACAACCCCAGCATCTTCTGGTTTGAGTATAAACAAGCTAACCTGTATTGATAAACCTGTTTGTAAAACCACTTGCTTAATGGATAAATCAGACATAATTAACCATAAATTGCTTGTGCCCGCTCAATGAAACTGTCAACTAAACTGCTCGATACAATACCAAATACAGGCCCAATCAGTTTATCTAGCAACAAATTAGAAAATTCATATTCTAAAAATAAACACACTTTGCATGCTTTGTCTTGCAAAGGAAGAAACTGCCAACGCCCAGTCAAACGCTTAAACGGGCCTTCAACCAAACGCATTTCAATAAGTGAGGTGCTTTTATGTGTATTGCATGTGGTAAAAGACTGACGTATACCCTTAAATGATATGTCAAGTTTAGCTGTTACACTATCAGCGGTTTTTTGCAAAACCACAGCCCCGCTACACCAAGGCAAAAAATCAGGGTACTGATCTATATTTGTAACCAGTTCGTACATTTGCTGCACACTGTAAGGCACAAGCGCAGATTTTTCTACAAGAGGCATGCCAGTTAAGCCAATCGGCAAAATAATACTAATAAAACGTGTATTCTACCTATGTTAATTTTTTTTTGTTACTTTAAAAGGTAACTGCTTAAATTATTTTAATTGTTTAACATGACAAATATCATTCAAAATAAAAAAGCTTTTTTCGACTACGCTATTGAAGAAAAATACGAAGCTGGTATAGCCTTAGAAGGCTGGGAAGTTAAAGCCATTCGGTCTGGCCGAGCACAAATTAAAGAATCTTATGTCATTGTGCGCAACGGCGAGATCTTTTTAATCAACGCCCATATCTCTGCTTTACCTACAGCCTCGACACATATACACCCCGACGCCACACGCACCCGAAAATTACTTTTACGCGCAGAAGAAATTCGCCGACTCATTGGTAAAGTTGAACAACGTGGCTATGCCCTTCTAGCCCTAGACATGCATTTTAGCAAGGGGCGAATTAAACTTGAAATTGGTTTAGGAAAAGGCAAAAAACTACACGACAAACGCGAAACTGAAAAACAAAAAGACTGGGAAAGAGAACGACAACAGCTGATGAAAACCAATCGCCGTTAATACCAACACACAATACAAATACACAAACGCAAAAATATAAATCGTCAGATAAAAAAATTGAAAAGCCCGCACCATATTTTTCTAAAACCTCAAAGCATATGACTTTAGAAATGGGCGGGCTGCGCAAAAAATTCACCTAAAAATGCAATAACTAACTGGTTTTTTAGGTATTTGCAATTTTTTGCCAAGTATCAATGACGGTATCAGGGTTCAATGAAATCGACACAATACCTTCAGAGGCCAGCCACTGCGCAAAGTCTGGGTGATCTGAAGGGCCTTGGCCACAAATGCCAATGTACTTACCCTCGTCTTTACATGCTTTAATGGCCCGAGACAATAAAGCCTTGACAGCAAGGTCACGCTCATCAAAATCAGCCACTAACAATTCAAGACCTGAATCTCGATCCAAACCCAAGGTCAGCTGGGTAAGGTCATTTGAACCAATTGAAAAACCATCAAAATACATTAAAAACTCGTCAGCCAACACTGCATTTGAAGGTACTTCACACATCATCACCAAACGCAATCCATTTTCACCACGACGTAAACCGTTTAGTGCCAGTAAATCAACAACTTTAGCCGCTTGCTTCAAAGTTCGCACAAACGGCACCATAATTTCCACATTGTTTAAGCCCATGGTGTCACGCACACGCTTTAAAGCTTCGCATTCCATTTTAAAGCACTCGGCAAAGTCTTCAGAAATATAGCGCGCCGCCCCCCTAAAGCCCAACATTGGATTTTCTTCTTCGGGCTCATAACGACTACCGCCAATTAACTTACGGTACTCGTTACTCTTAAAATCAGATAAACGAACAATCACTGGCTTTGGATAAAAAGCCGCCGCAATTGTTGCAATGCCCTCTGTAAGCTTGTCCACAAAAAAAGCCCTTGGGCTAGCATGCCCCCGAGCCACTGACTCTACCGCCTTTTTTAAATCAGCGTCTATATTTGGATAGTCCAAAATAACCTTTGGATGCACCCCAATGGCATTGTTGATGATAAATTCTAAACGCGCCAAACCTACCCCCTGATTGGGTAACTGACAAAACTCAAATGCCAACTGTGGATTGCCCACATTCATCATAATTTTGACAGGAATGTCAGGCAACGCGCCACGTTTTATTTCAGTAACTTCGGTTTCCAAAAGCCCTTCATAAATAAAACCAGTGTCACCCTCAGCACAAGAAACAGTAACCAAACTGCCATCACTCAACATTTCAGTGGCATCACCACAACCCACAACAGCTGGAATACCCAACTCACGGGCAATAATAGCGGCATGACAAGTGCGACCACCACGATTGGTGACAATCGCAGAAGCCCGCTTCATGACAGGCTCCCAATTGGGGTCTGTCATGTCAGTCACTAAAATATCGCCAGCTTGTACTTGCTCCATTTGCGAAGCGTCTTCAATAATTCGAACGGGTCCGGCGCCAATTTTTTGGCCAATCGCACGACCTGAAACCAATACAGATGAATTGCCTTTTAACGTGTACTTGGTTTGTATCTCAGCATCGCTTTGCGACTTAACGGTTTCTGGACGGGCTTGCAAAATATAAATTTTTCCATCCCGGCCGTCTTTACCCCATTCTATGTCCATAGGGCGACCATAGTGTTTTTCAATAATTAAAGCATAACGCGCTAACTCAGTCACGTCAGCATCCGATAAAGAATAACGATTGCGCTGTTCAGCCGGCACGTTCACTGTTTTTACACTGCGTCCAGATTCTCGCAAGGGGTCAAATTCCATTTTTATTAACTTTGAACCAATTTGACGACGAATAATTGGATAATACCCTGCTTGCAAACCGGGTTTAAACACGTAAAATTCGTCCGGGTTTACCGCGCCTTGCACCACGGTTTCCCCCAAACCATACGAACTGGTAATAAATACTACATCCTCAAAACCTGATTCGGTGTCCAAAGTAAACATAACACCTGATGCACCCAGATCAGAACGAACCATACGCTGTACCCCTGCCGATAGCGCCACATGGCTATGCTCAAACCCTTTATGAACACGATATGAAATTGCACGGTCATTGTAGAGAGACGCAAATACATGACGAATTTTGTCCAGCACATCATCTATGCCACAAACGTTCAAATAGCTTTCTTGCTGACCAGCAAATGAAGCGTCTGGCAAATCTTCGGCTGTTGCTGAAGAACGGACAGCCAAGGAAATTTCTGTAGAGCTATTGGCTGTTAATTTTTCATAAAAGGAACGAATTTCCGCTTCCAAGGCTTTAGGCAAAGGGGCTTGTGTCACCCATTGGCGAATTTCACCACCAGCCTGAGCCAATGCCCTAACATCGTCTACATTTAACGTCTTTAATCGATCAGCAATCCGCTGCTCTAAATTGTTTTCTTTTAAAAACTCACGAAATGCAAACGATGTGGTTGCAAATCCGCTGGGTACCCGAACTCCAGCAACTGCTAGCTGGCTAATCATTTCGCCCAAAGACGAATTTTTTCCGCCAACCAACTCCACATCTTGCATCCGTAACTCTTCAAAAGCAATGACCAGGCGCTTGTCCTGGGTTTCGGCTAGGTTTGTCATAAAAACTCCAAAGTTAAAATTAATTTGATAAGCACAACACACCAAGGCCATTCAAAACACATACCCGACCTACGCAATATATGCACCTCACCTATACCTATTAAAAAATATAAGAAGGTCTTAAAAAAAACGCAGTCAATGCGCTGAGCTAATCAAACTAGTTAAAACTAAATCAACCCTCCAAAAAACATAAATGAAATACCAAAACAACAAAATAAAACTTTATTTAATCACTATTTTGCCTACAATTAAGCATCTTGTGTTAAATAAGCGCACTTATTCACCTTTTTAAGGTCGTTAACATGAACGAACCCAATACAATAAAAACCAATCGCACTGTTTTAATTGTTTCTGACGGCACAGGCATCACAGCAGAAACATTCTGCCACGCAGTTCTAGCACAATTTGGCAGTTTAAAATTTAAACAAATTCGCCTACCATTTGTTGATAGTCTGGAAAAAGCACTGGAAACACGCAACCGAATTAACCAAATTATGCTACAAGATGGAATTCGTCCAATTGTTTTCAGTACCCTGGTTAACCCTGATATCAATTCGCTTGTAAAAGAAGCTGATGCGCTGTTCTTAGATTTATTTACCACGTTTGTTGTACCCTTAGAACAAGAGTTCGGTGTACAAAGCACCCACAGCGTAGGCCGTTTCCATCAAACCGCTGACAGTCAAGCTTATAAAAATCGGATTGAAGCAATTAATTATTCACTGACTCACGACGATGGTCAAACCACCCGTGACTTAGAAGTAGCAGATGTTATTTTGGTTGGGGTATCGCGTAGTGGAAAAACCCCAACCAGCCTATACTTGGCGATGCAATACGGCCTTAAAGCAGCCAATTGCCCCTTAATTCCCGAAGATTTCGCACGCGGTCAATTGCCTTCTTGGCTTCCAAAGCATAAACATAAAATTTTTGGCTTAAGTATTTCACCCGAACGTTTAAGCGAAATTCGCAACGAACGCCGCCCCAATAGCCGCTATGCTGCAATTGAAAACTGCCGCTATGAAGTACAGGCCGCTGAAGAAATGATGGCGCGTGAAAAAATTACTTGGCTTAGCTCGACATCAAAATCGATTGAAGAAATAGCCACAACCGTGATTCAAAAATTAAACTTAGATAAGGGGCATTTTTAGGGCATGAATTTCACATTTGCATATATAGGCTCAGTTACTGCTGTTGTAAAAACATCATCTGCTGCAATCTAAACAGCCACTGCCTATAAAGAAAGGATCCCTACCGATGGCTAGACTTTATTTATTGGTGACTGAATTTGCAGGACAAATAAACTCCGCAAGACATGATTCAAATCCAGTAAAAAAAGAAGTATTCGATACAAAGAACAGCAATGACATTTCACTCACTCAAAACCAAGCGCTGTCGTTTCTGTTCAAACAAACACACAGCGGCTGCGCTGGCCACATTTAATGACTCCACACCCACAGCTTGAGGAATATGAATAGATTGAGTAGCTAACAACTTAACGTCTGCCCGCACACCTTGCCCCTCATTACCAAACACCCATACACCAGGGCCAGACAAATCGCAGTGATACAGGCTAGAACTGGCCTCCAACGTACTCACCCGAATCGCAACCCCTTGGCTTTTTAAATTAGATAACCATTGAACAACATCATTGTTCAAAGTCACAATATCTAAACAAGAATGGGAACCCATGGCCGCGCGCATTACCTTAGTACTAAAGGGCCAAGCACAATCTGGTGTTACAATACACCGACTCACACCAGCTGCTGCAGCGGTTCGCATCAAAACGCCAACATTACCTGGGTCTTGCACGCCGTCAAGCAACAACCAATCGCCTTTTGAATCAGGTTTTGCATCAATAACATCAACAACACTTTTAGGCGTATGAAATAACAACAACGGACCCAAACAATTTTCAAGATCGGAAGCGCTGTGATAAAGATGGTCTGGCAAGACCCAAATTGGCACGCCAATGTCTTGTAATTGTGGCAAAAAAGAAAGCCATTGTGGATGACAAGCTAAACCCTGTCCAATCCACACTTCCTGCAACTGAACTTGGCGCCAATTTAATACCATTTCTAAGCCATGCAAACCTTCCACAACAGCCAAGCCCTCTTTTCGCAACAACCTAGGTTGTGCCATGCGCTTGAGTAGCTGCTTATAACTGGAATTATTTTTTGAAACAATATCTTGCATAATTTAAAAAGCCTCTTGCTGTATTAAACGTCGCACAGGAGAAAAGCTGCGACGATGCACAGGACTTACCCCAAATTGCTGTAATCGAAACAAATGCAAAGGCGTTGGATATCCCATATGCTCATGAAAACCGTAACAAGGGTACTGCTCATGTAAGCTAAGCATAAATGTATCACGGTGTGTTTTAGCCAAAATTGAAGCAGCAGAAATTGCTGCCACTTTGGCATCACCCTTAACTATGGCCTCAGAATCATACGGCCAATTCGGCAAGCGATTACCGTCAACCAAAACTTTAACCTGATCAACGCCCCACCCCATAGAAAACAGCAATCCATCGACTGCTGTTTTCATGGCAACCAAAGTGGCATTCAAAATATTAAGCTGATCTATTTCTTCAGGACTGCAGGAAGCAACATGCCACGCCAATGCCTGTTGTTCAATCTGTAAGCGCAGTTTTTGACGTTGTAAAGCACTTAACTTTTTTGAATCGCGTAACCCTAAAATGGGGTCGAGTTGATTTAAAACCACTGCCGCTGCCGTCACTGGGCCTGCCAATGTCCCGCGACCTGCTTCATCCACACCCACAATCCAAACCATATTTACATATCCATATTTAACAAAGGGGCCAACGCTTTTGCAGCCAAGGCGCCACTGTCTCGCAATAAAGTATGGTGCAAAGCTGAAAAACGCTCGTACAACATGTGCTTTTCTAATTCATTGTCCATCAAACGCTCAACGGTTTTACATAAAGCAAGAGGTTCTGCTTCATTTTGTAAATATTCAGGCACCACAAATCGACCAGAAAGAATATTGGGCAAACCAATATAAGGTAAATAGGCTTTGTTTTTACTTAACCACCAAGTTAAGTAAGGCATTTTATAAGCAATGACCATTGGTTTTTTAAACAACATAGCCTCTAAAGTAGCTGTTCCACTGGCAAGCACTACCAAGTCACTTGCACCAAGTACCGCATGAGACTGCCCTGTAAATACGTGCCAACGCTCTTTTAAATATTCAGGAATTTGACGCTGAAATACTTGCCCTACCGCACCTGAAACCAAAGGCGTAACAAAATGCCATTGTGGATGACGAATAAACAATTTTTGAACCAATTCAATGAAGGTTGGACCTAGATAACGCACTTCAGCCATGCGACTACCTGGCAAAACAGCAACAATGCGTGAATCTGCTGGCAAATTCAATTGTGCGCGATAAGTTTGTGTTTGAATATCCAACGGTATAATTTGCGCAAAAGGATGACCAATATAAGTGGCAGAGATATCCGCACGACACAAAATCTCTGGCTCAAACGGAAAAATACACAAAACATGGTCGCAGGCCTTTTTTATGTATGCAATCCGTTCAGCCCGCCATGCCCAAATAGAGGGACAAACCGCATGCACCGTTGGCACCCCGGCACGACGCAACGGCGCTTCCAAACCCAAATTAAAGTCTGGCGCATCAACACCAATCATCATGGCAGGCCGTTGATGTTGCCAGCGTGTTTGCAAAGACTGCTGAATTTTGAGCAACTTAGGATAAGCGCGCAACACCTCAACATATCCACGTACAGCCAAAGAGTCGCTTGCATACAGCGCATGAACACCGGACTGTACAAGACGCTCCCCCGCAATGCCTTCAGCCTGAAACTGACAATCCCGCCCCAAATGTTTTAATATGCCCTGGTAAATTAATGAACCAATCCAGTCGCTAGACGGTTCACCCGCAACAATAGCAAGGTTTTTACATGGCAAATTTTGCATCATGCTTTAAACAAACATAAGAATAATATTAAAAAGAAAAGCAAGTTATACACGTGACTGCAAAAACCGTGACATGCCCACAAGCACTGAATATAAAAGTACTAAATATAGAAGCACAGGCCTTTAACGCAAAATTCCGCGACTAGCTGCCGATAAAAACGCCAAATAAGCGCCTAAATACTCTGCGCCTTCCTGAGTCTGAGCTTTAAACATCGCCAATAATTCCTTTGCTTGCTCCAAGCCATGGCCCTGTCTGTAAAGAATTTTAAACCCCCGTCGAATGGTTTGAATGGCTTCTTTAGAAAAACCACGACGCCTTAAACCCTCTATGTTTACCCCGTGAACACTACAAGGGTTACCAGCAGCCAACACAAAAGGCGGTAAATCTTGCGACAAAGAAGAATTCATACCTAACATGGCATGCGCACCTACTTTTACAAATTGATGAATACCGCTTAAACCACCAATAATAGCCCAGTCGCCAATGTGCACATGGCCCGCAATCTGCACCGAATTAGCTAAAATAATCTGATTACCTAACTGAACATCGTGAGCTATGTGCACATAGGCCATAATCCAGTTATCGTCACCAATTTGCGTTACACCTTGGTCATTTGCTGTACCAGTATTTAAGGTACAAAATTCACGCACAGTATTGCGGTTACCGATGAGCAGTCGAGTGGGTTCGCCAGCGTATTTTTTATCTTGAGGCGCCCCCCCAATCGCAACCCCTTGGTAAAAGCGGTTATTAGAACCAATTTCAGTCAGTCCGCTAACTGTACAATGAGGGCCAATCGAAGTGCCTGCAGCAATTTTTACGCCAGCACCAATAACTACATAAGGACCTACATCCACCGAGGTGTCTAACTCAGCTTTGGGGTCAACTATAGCGGTAGCATGTATCCCCATGGGGTTCTCCTGCCTTGTTTTCTTTAAACCGACTACATTTCGCCGATATTGCCAAACACATTAATATCAAATATAAATATTAAATATTACGCAAAGTGCACATAATTTCAGCTTCAGCCGCCAATTGCCCATCCACCTTGGCTGCTCCAGCAAACTTCCAAACTCCACGCGCTGTTCGTGTTATGCTAACTTCAAGCTGCAAAACGTCTCCGGGAGTAACCGGACGCTTAAATCGAGCGTTATCAATACCAGCAAAGAAATATACAGATTTATTATCAGCCTTTGTACCCTGTGTTTGAAAAGCCAAGATGGCTGCAGTTTGTGCAAGCGCCTCAATAATCAATACACCTGGCATCACCGGATAATTTGGAAAATGACCAGGAAAAAAGGGCTCATTAAAAGTAACGTTTTTCTGCGCAACAATACGCTTTCCAGGCTCTACTTCTAATACGCGATCAACTAAAACAAAAGGGAAACGGTGCGGCAAATATTCAAGAACACCGCGAATATCTAAAACGGAACTCATAATTAACGATCTAAAGAAGGAAAATGCTGTTTTATAAATTGTTCAATTTTACGCAGACGACTGCGTAAAAGTGTAGCTTTGTGTAATACCGCTGTATTTTTTTCCCAGTTTTCATGTGTATCCATGGGAAATATACCACTGTAAACACCAGGGGTTTGAATACTGCTAATAACGGTTGTACATGGCGAAATGGTAGTACCCTCAGCAATAGATAAATGCCCTAGGATGTTGGCGCCACCACCAATGGCGCAACGAGCCCCAATGCGAGCCGACCCAGCCACTCCTGTACAACCAGCAATTGCACTGTATTCGCCCACTTCAGCATTGTGTGCAATTTGTATTAAATTATCTAACTTGCACCCCTGACCAATGAAGGTATCGTCTAAAGCCCCTCTATCTATACAGGTGTTTGCGCCTATTTCTACATTATCAGCGATGATAACCCGCCCAACCTGAGGAATTTTGACCCACTGCCCCTTGTCTTGTGCATAACCAAAACCATCAGCACCAATGACTGCGCCGCTGTGAATTGTAACGCGATCACCAATGACACAAGCATCGTACACAGTTACATTGGCATGCAATAAACAATTAGACCCAACTGCAACATGAGCACCCAAAACCACACCAGCACCAATCTGAGTATTTGCCCCCACTTTTGCACCAGCTCCAACAACGACATTGGCACCAATGCTAGCACTTGCATCAACATCAGCAGATTCGTCAATGACTGCCGTACTGTGTACCAAGGAGATGATTTTACTATTTGAAATATCCAACCACCATTGCTGAATGCGAGCGTAATACAAATAAGGGTTGTCTACCAACCAAAAAATGAGTTGTGTATTTGAGACCAATTGTTTACCACTGACCCGCAAAGCTTCATACATTTGGGGTGAAATGAGCACCACACTGGCATGTGTATGCAAAACCTGAGACTGATACTTAGCATTGGTTAAAAATGAAATTTCACCAGCCTTAGCATTTTGCAAAGTGGCAAAACGATTTACAAAAAAATCGCCAGACGGTGATGAATACAAGCTTGGCTGACTCAGGCTACTTCTAAGATTACATAAATAGCCACCAAACAGACCAACCAACTCATTTAATAAGTAAGGCTTAAATTTCACATGCCGCCTTAATATAAAGTTATTATCTAAGGTTATTTATTTACCCGTGCCTGAGTTTAAGACTTTAATGACTTTGTCTGTAATATCAACCTTAGTGGAAACAAAAACAGGAGGCTCTTGCAAAATAATGTCGTACTTTTCAGTTTCTGCAATTTGCTTAATCACCCGTTCTGCACGCTCAAGAATAACCGAACGCTCTTCAAACTGACGTTGGCTTAAGTCTTCACGAAACTCACGCTGACGACGCTGTAGGTCTTTATCCATTTCCGATAATTCACGCTGTTTTCTAGAACGTTCAGACTCTGGCATCACCGCCACATCGCGCTCAAACTTATCTGTCAACCCTTTCAATTTATTGGCCTGTTCCTGAATATCTTTGGTACGCTTGCCAAATTCTTGTTCAATTTTACTGAGCGCTGCTTTGGCTGGAGAAGAATCTTTTAAAATTCTATCAACATTAACCCAGCCCACTTTAGCCCCATCATCAGCGGCTTGGGCTGAAAAAGCGTATAAACAAAAGCAAGTCAAGAATAAATTCAAAAAAACTTTTTTAAACATATGTTTCATTTCTAAACAAATTTAAACCAATAATTGAATTGATTATTATTCTGGCATAAAACAAAAAATGCTGCAGATTACGAATTAAAAATTTTCAAATTAAAAACAATCTTAAAACCCAGTGCCCACAGTAAATTGAACGGTTTGTGTCCGATCCTCAGGTTTGCGAGATATAGGGCGACCAAAGCTAAACTTTAATGGGCCAATAGGCGAAATCCATGATAAACCCAAACCGTATGAGGCGCGCAAACCAGAAAGTGATATTTGCTGATCAGAGGTAAAAACATTACCTACGTCAATAAATGAAAACATACGAAATGTTTTGTCAATATTTCCTGGTATAGGAAAGAAAAATTCTGCATTACCTATCAAACGCTTAGAGCCACCAATTGGAATACCATTTTCGTCTCTGGGCCCAATACTGGCCGTTTGAAAGCCACGCAAACTACCAATACCACCCACAAAAACATTGCGAAAAACTGGGTATGGCGTATTGCCATAACCAGCGCCCATTGAAATCTCACCATTCAAACCCAGCGCGTAAGACTTTGCAATTGGGAAATAATGAGTTTCTTGGAAAGTACTACGTATAAACTCTTGCTCTCCCAACGGCGTAGCAAACTCCGTGGTAATTCTTCGATTAAAACCACGCGTAGGCACTAAAGCACTGTCACGCGTATCTTTAGAATAGCCCAAACTTAACAAAATTGCGTTAGATTCTGCACCAAAATCGCGTACAAAGGTTTTAAAGCGTGTTGGTGAATTAACGCCCACACTTAAATCAGTGGCCTCATATGAAGCACCTACCGATATACGCTCAAACTCAGAAACCGGAAAACCAAAACGTACCCCTGCACCTGTGGTGGTTAAACGGTAATCACCTAAACCAATGACCGATGGGTTGCTGGTGCGTTGAAATAGATCATAACTGCGAGATACACCGTCAACTGTAAAATAGGGATCAGTTTGAGAAATGGCAACCGTCTTATTTAACCGACTGGTATTTAATTCAATACCAACCGTTTTTCCTGTACCAAACAAATTTTGCTGCTGTAGCGCTGCAGATAAAATCACTTTATCTGCACTGGAAAAACCGGCTCCCAACAACAAATTTCCTGTAGGTTTTTCTGTAACACCCACATTCACATCCACTTGGTCTGGCGAACCTTCAACTGGCGGAGTTTCCAGATTTACGTCTTTAAAATAACCTAGTCGGTTTAAACGGTCTTTGGATAAACGAATTTTTTCAGCATCGTACCAAGACGACTCAAACTGGCGCATTTCTCGACGAATTACCTCATCTTTGGTGCGGGTGTTACCAGCAATGTTGACACGGCGCACATAGACACGTCTACCCGGATCCACGTACAGGTTAAAATCAACAAGCCGCTTTTCTCGATTAATATCGGGGGTGACGTTTACGTTGGCAAATGCATAACCAAAGGCACCCATGTGATCGGTAATTGCTTTTTGAGTGTCTGATAACAATTGGCCATTAAAAATATCACCTTCCTTCAAGAGTATTAACTTTTTGAACTCTGGTTCTCTGCCCAATAAATCTCCCGTGATGGCAACCTGACCCACCCTATATTTTTCACCTTCGTTAATATTGATGGTAATAAACATGTCTTGTTTATTGGGCGAAATCTGAACCTGGGTTGACTCAATATTAAACTCTAAGTAACCATTATTAAGATAATGAGAACGCAACTTTTCTAAATCACCAGACAATTTTTGACGCGAATATTGATTACTTTTTGTAATAAAACTAAAAAAACCACCTGTGTTGAGTTCAAATTGTGACAACAAATCTTGTTCTTTAAATGCATGATTCCCAAAAATTTGAATTGACTTAATCGTTGCTGTTTCACCTTCATTAATAATAAAAGAAACCGTTACCCGATTACGCTCTGTAGGTTTAATCTCTGTTTTAACTTGCGCAGAGTATTTACCTCGGGACAAGTACTGGCGTTTAAGCTCTTGTTCAGCGCGATCCAACAGCGCACGGTCAAATATTTTTGACTCTGATAACCCTATTTCTTTTAACGCTTTTTTGAGGGTGTCTTTGTCAAATTCTTTGGCGCCCTCAATTTCAAGCGAGCCAATTGCAGGGCGTTCCTCAACAATAACCACCAAGATATCTTGATCTGTTTCAATGCGCACATCTTTAAAAAAACCAGTGGCAAATAAAGCTTTAATCGCCTCTGTTGCTGAACGATCTGTAAATGTGTCGCCAACTTTAACCGGTAAATAACTAAATATTGTTCCGGCTTCAGTGCGTTGCAACCCCTCAACCCGAATATCTTTAACCACAAAAGGCTCTAGCTGAGCATAAGAAGAAATCGGTAATCCAGCCAAACAAGTTGCAAAAGCGCTGGAACGTACAAACCTAGCCACTAAAGATTTATGCGAAACTTTAAACATGTCATTTTTTTTCTGAAACGATGCGTTATGAATAATTTGGTAATAGCACGAGATTGACTAAAAAAAGAAGCGCGTGAGGTCGTTTAACAAAGCAAAAAAGGTTAAAAACCCCAAAAACACAAACCCCACTTGCTGCGCTTTTAATTGAAAACGTTCACTTAAAGGCTTACCCCGAATAACTTCGACCAAATAATACAACAAATGCCCACCATCTAACACAGGAATAGGCAAAAGATTAAGCACACCCAAACTCACGGAGAGCATGGCTAAAAAACCGATGTAAGCAGAAAACCCCAATTTTGCAGATTCCCCAGCTGCGTCAGCAATTGAAATTGGGCCACCAAGCATTTGCCAAGGCAAATGACCTGTAATCATTTGCCAAAAAGCAGACAGCGAAAAAATGCTCATGTCAAAAGTGCGTTTAACCCCACCAAAAACCGCTTGGAAAAATGAACTTTCAAACACTGCAGTTTGATATTCCCCTGCTAAACCAACACCTAAACGACCTATCACAAGGGTTTCTGAGCCATATGATTGGCTGACAGGCTCAGGGCTAGCAATCATTTGCAAATGTTGATTGTCACGCAAAATAGAAAAAATCAATTCTCTACCTGGATTGTCTTTTATCCATTGACTCAGTTGCGCACTTGATTCAACGGGTTTTTGTTCCATGCTCAAAACAATATCGCCTTCATGAAAACCAGCTTTTTCAGCAACAGAATTGGTTTGTATTTTGGTGATTTGAATATTCTGCTCGAAGGGTAAAATTCCAAATGCAGCAGCTGCAGATGGAGTAAAATTAGGCCAATTTTGCTGCTGTGGATCTATTGATAAAATTCGCTGAACCCCACCTCGATTCACCTCAACTTCAATTGAATTGCGTGACAACAATGCGCGCAAAAACTCCCAATTGACTTCTGACCATCGCTGTGTCTCTGACCCGTTAACCGCAGTAATACGATCAGCACGCTGTAACCCAGAAAGCTCTGCAATTGAACCAGCAACCGGCTGAGCAACCAATGTGATAGGCTCTGTGCGCGGTTGCATTTGCAAATATGTATAAAAAACACAGGCTAAGAGTAAATTCATGATAGGGCCAGCCGCCACCACGCACATACGCTGCCAAACTGGTTTAAGATTAAAAATAGAGTTTGGATCTAGTTGCGCAACGGTTAAAGACTCAGGATCACGCTGGTCTACCATACGAACATAACCACCTAAAGGAATCCATGCCAAAACCCATTCGGTTGAAGTGGGCGATTTTTGATATCGAAAAATAGGCTTCCCAAAACCAATTGAAAAACGAATCACACGCACACCAATGGCACGTGCTGCTAAATAGTGCCCCAGTTCGTGTAAACTGACCAAAATACCCAATGCAATTAAAAAAGCAATTAAAGTCATACAGTTTTGATCTTTCAGGTTGGCAAAACGTTTTAAATTTTACAAAACTCTTTAGCATTGTGTCGCGCCTGGCGATCAACATCAAGCACCACTTCAATACTACAAGCCGCTATGGCCTCATGTTTTTCTAATACAAACTCAATGCAATTGGCAATCTGAGTAAATGCAATTCGCTCTGTTAAAAAGGCATCCACGGCCACCTCATTGGCAGCATTAAAGACAGCTGGCAATACACCACCGGCTTCTAACGCCAAACGGGCGAGCTTTAATGCTGGAAACTTTTCTAAATTCGGTTGCTCAAAACTTAAATTAGACAATTCAAATAAATTTAATGGTTTGGCACCCGACTGAATACGCTCTGGATAGGCCAAACAATGCGCAATTGGAATTCGCATATCTGGACAACCCATTTGTGCCACAAACCCTCCATCGCAGTATTGCACCAATGAATGAATAATCGACTGAGGATGAATGACGACCTCAATTTGCGAACTAGGTAAGCCAAATAAAAAATGGGCTTCTATCAATTCCAGCCCCTTGTTGGCCATAGTTGCACTGTCAACAGATATTTTTTTACCCATCTGCCAATTGGGGTGGTTGATGGCTTGCGCGGGGGTAACCGTTTCTAAATTGTGCAAGCAATATTGACGAAAAGGTCCTCCTGAAGCTGTTAACCACAACTTCTCAACCCCTAAATGGGTGTGAAATAAATGATGAGAATGGTTAAATTGCGGCGGCAAACACTGAAAAATTGCGTTGTGTTCTGAATCAACAGGTAAAATTTGAGCGCCAGATTTTTTAGCCGCATTCATCATCAATGCACCCGTTAAAACCAAGGACTCTTTATTAGCCAACAACACTTTTTTTCCAGCATTGACGGCAGACATGGTGGGCAGCAAACCCGCCGCCCCTACAATGGCTGCAATTACAATATCTATGTTACAACTGCCACAGTACGCTTGAACCGCGCTTTGTTGATGATGCCAAATCCATTGCGGCCACCGAATTTGCGCATCACGAGCAACTTGCGGATTTGTTAATGCCAAAAATTCAGGCTGATAAATTTCAGCCAATTCGGCCATGGCATCCATATTAGAATGCGCTACTAAACCAACCACCTCGTATCGATCTGGATTTCTTGAAATAACATCCAAAGCGCTGCGACCAATTGAACCTGTTGCCCCCAAAACCAAAACTTTTTGCCGTTTTTGCTGAATATCTAAAATCATAATCAAATCCCTAGCAGTAGCAATCCTAAAGGCAACACAGGCAATTGCGCATCAATACGATCTAAAACACCACCATGTCCAGGTAAGAGTTGGCTACTGTCTTTTATTCCAACCCGTCTTTTCAGAAGCGATTCAAATAAATCACCGACTATGCTCAGCCCAGCAAATAAAATTAAATATGCACTAAATAGCAAAGGTTGCCAACGAGCAAACATTAAACTAGCCCAGTTATCGGATAAAAAAGAATACTTTTGCCCAAGAAAAGCCAATATCCAACCATATAAAAAAACCAAAATAAATGCGCCTATTGCCCCTTCCCAAGTTTTTCCTGGGCTGATTGTTGGGGCCAATAAACATTTACCAAAACGCTTACCAACAAAATAAGCGCCAATGTCTGCCACCCAGACCAAAGCCATTAAAGAAACCAAAAAAATACCACCTTTGTGCTCATAAGCAATTAAAACAGACCAACCTGCTGTTGCAATAACGATAAGCGCAACTGTAAGGTGAAAAACCTTATATTTAAAAATATCAGCGATTTTTTTTTGTTGTAAAACAAAAGGCACTAAACCCACCCAAAAACAAGTAGACAACCAACAAAGCACAGATAAGTTTGAAGCAATAAAATCACTTTGTGAAAGACATAAAAACAAAAATACCGCACTGAACACCGTGAATATTTTTAATGCAAAACACTGTAAACCGGCTAAACGCCCCCACTCCCAAATGGCTGCAACCATAAATAAAAAAACAAAAGCAGTCCAAACAACAGGATTAGCTGATATAAAAATGAATGTAATTAAACTTAACAAGGCAAATGTAGTAACAATGCGGGTTTTTAACATTGAGTTTTCAAATCATTTTCTAAAGGTGGATTGAGGAAAATCAATGCTTTGAATTTGCTCGCTGGTAAGACCAAAACGCCGTTCGCGTTGTTGGTAAGAACAAATGGCAAGATCTAATAACTCAGAATTAAATTCAGGCCAAAATTTATCAGTAAAATACAACTCTGTATAAGCCAGTTGCCACAGCAAAAAATTTGAAATGCGCTTTTCTCCGCCGGTGCGTATAAATAAATCAGGAGGCGGTGCGTAATTCATGGCCAAATAACAGTCAAGTTTGTGCTGCTCAATGGCCTGCGTATTTTCTAACAACTCCGGTTCATGCGCAACAAGCTGCCTAAAAGCTTGGATAATGTCCCAACGACCGCCATAATTGGCAGCAATTGTTAGGGTCAAACCTGTATTTGATGCTGTTTTTAACTGCGATTCATAAATTAATTTTTGTAACTTTGAATCAAAAGCACTAGTATCGCCAATAATTTTCAATCGAACATTACCAGCGTTTAAACGCTCCACATCAGTTTTAAGTACAGTATAAAACAACCTCATAAGCAAAGAAACTTCATTGCTGGGGCGGTGCCAATTTTCAGAAGAAAAAGCAAACAAAGTTAAAAACTGCACCCCACGTTCAGCACAGGCACGAACAATTTCACGAACTGCATCAACCCCTTTTTTATGTCCAGCAATTCTTGGTAGGAGACGAGATTTAGCCCAACGCCCATTGCCATCCATAATGACAGCAATGTGCTTAGGTATTGAATTGATTTTATGATTATGCAAAATCAAACGCGCTCAAGCTAAACTTACAGGTCACTTAAACGGTCATGATGTCAGCTTCTTTAGCACCCACCAAATGATCCATTTCGGCAACAAAACGATCAGTCAATTTTTGAACATCATCTTGAGCACGGCGCTCATCGTCTTCTGAAATTACCTTGTCTTTTACTAGTTTTTTCAATGCCTCATTAGCTTCACGGCGTAAATTGCGCACCGCGACTTTAGCTTGCTCACTGGCTGCTTTTATTAATTTGGTTAATTCTCTGCGACGCTCTTCAGTCAATGCAGGCATTGGAACACGAATTAAGTCTCCAACAGTGGCTGGGTTCAAACCCAAATCGGCTTCACGGATCGCCTTTTCAACAACCGCCACCATCTTTTTTTCCCAAGGCTGAACACCAATCGTTCTGGCATCAATTAAAGTTAAATTAGCAACCCCGCTAATTGGTGTAGGTGATCCATAATAATCAACTTGAATATGCTCAAGCAAACCTGTGTGAGCTCGACCCGTTCTAACCCTCGAAAACTCCAGCTTAAGCGCCTCAACAGACTTTAGCATTTTTTGTTCAATATTTTTTTTAATTTCAGCAACTGACATTGAAACATTCCTTATGAAATAAACAAAGATAATCCACCCATACCCCACTAGACGTGGACGAGCGTACCTTCATCTTCGCCGTCAATGATGCGTTTTAATGCACCCTCGCGATTGATTGAAAAAACACGAATAGGCAACTTTTGGTCTCTACACAACGCAAAAGCGGTAGCGTCCATCACTTGTAAATTTTGTGCAATAGCATCATCAAAACTAATTTGGCGATAACGAACCGCCTTAGGGTCTTTATTTGGGTCAGCATTATAAACCCCGTCAACTTTAGTGGCCTTCAAAACCACTTCAGCACCAATTTCCGAGCCTCGCAAAGCCGCTGCAGTATCAGTTGTAAAAAAAGGATTACCTGTACCTGCAGCAAAAATAACCACTTTACCCTCTTCCAAATAACGCATGGCTTTCGGACGAATATACGGCTCAACCACCTGCTCAATATTTAAAGCAGACTGAACTCTGGCCGCTATTCCAGCGCAACGAAACGCATCTTGCAACGCCAAAGCATTCATGAGGGTGGCCATCATACCCATGTAATCAGCGGTAGCGCGATCCATCCCAGCAGCACCAGGAGCCACCCCGCGAAATATATTACCACCGCCAATAACCACCGCCAATTCTATGCCCATTCGCGCAATTTCGGAGATTTCTCCAACCATGCGCTCAATGGTGGCACGGTTAATGCCGTAATTGTCTTCCCCCATCAAAGCTTCGCCAGATAATTTTAATAAGACTCGCTTGTAGGCTGGCATTTTCACCCCATTATTTTAGCAATTGGTTTTAATTCAAATTAAATTTCAATTAAACACATTAAATTGCTGATTTGATCATTAATATTTAAGCAATATAAAAGAGGGTCCATCAGCAAAATTAACCTAAAATAAGCCAAAATCACTCAAAACAACCCCAACTTGTATTCCAAAGTCACTCAAAGAAAAACAAAAATAATTAACCGCACCGACTTAAAAATAACAAAGAAGCTGCACAAGAGCAATTCTAAAATTCAAACACTACTCTTGTACAACTCAAGAACAGCTTACTTAGCCGCAGATGCTGCGGCAGCCTGGGCAGCAACTTCAGCAGCAAAGTCATTAGCTTTCTTTTCAATGCCTTCACCAACGACGTAAAGAATAAAAGCACTGACCGCAGCACCCTTGCTCTTAAGCATTGACTCTACTGTTTGTTTATCATCTTTTACAAAAGGCTGAGACAACAAGGCCACTTCTTTCAAATATTTTTGAACGCTACCTTCTACCATTTTAGCTGCAATTTCAGCACTTTTACCGGACTCTTGTGCCTTGGCTATGGCAACAGATCTTTCGCGCTCAACATCTTCAGCAGGTACACCGTTTGTGTCCAAGGCTTTAGGTTTGGTTGCAGCAATATGCATTGCAACATCTTTACCTACTTGTTCATCAGCTCCGCTGTAGTCGACAAGCACCCCTATTTTTCCACTGTGAACATATGACACCAGACGACCACTGGCTTGAACACGTTGAAAACGACGTATGCCCATGTTTTCACCGATTTTACCAACCAAAGCAGCGCGCACAGTTTCTACCGTGCCTTCACCCAAGGGGAGATCAGCAATAGCCTGCACATCAACAGGGTTATGATTAACCACCAACTGAGCTACACCATTAACAAACCCAATAAAGTCATCGTTCTTGGCCACAAAATCGGTCTCACAATTAACCTCAACAATTGCACCTAGTTGTCCATTTGTAGAAATATAAACACCAACCAAACCTTCTGCTGTAACACGTGCCGAAGCCTTTGACGCCTTATTGCCCAAACGCACGCGCAACAACTCTTCAGCCTTGACCATATCACCCGCCGCTTCTGTCAAGGCTTTTTTACACTCCATCATAGGCGCATCGGTTTTTTCTCTTAACTCTTTAACCATGCCCGCAGTAATTTCAGCCATGTTATTCTCCTTAATACTTCAAAATGGGTTGATTTAAATTTGATTTGTTTTGAAAATCAGAAAAAAAGGGCGCAACCGCCCCTTTTTTATTTCGCCAAGCAGTTATTCCGCTGCTTGGGCTTCAACTTCAACGAATTCTTCATCGCTCTTAATGGCTTGTACCACTTCGTTTACAGCGGACTCACGGCCTTGAAGTATTGCATCAGCCACGGATTTAGCATACAACTGAATTGCTTTTGCAGAGTCGTCGTTACCTGGAATAACGTAACTTACACCCTCTGGACTGTGATTGGTATCTACAACACCAATGACCGGAATGCCAAGCTTTTGTGCTTCAGTAATTGCAATTTTATGGTAACCAACATCAATTACAAAAATTGCATCTGGATGGCCTGTCATGTCTTTGATACCGCCCATAGATGCGTTAAGCTTGACCAGCTCACGCTCAAAAGACAAAGCCTCTTTTTTAGACATGCGCTCTAACCCACCCTCAGCAACCAGCGCTTCCATTTCTTTTAGGCGTTTAATGGAGGCTTTAACTGTATTAAAGTTGGTTAACATACCACCCAACCAACGTTGGTCAACGTAGGGCATACCAACAGATTGCGCTTGCTCAGCAATAATTTCACGGGCTTGGCGTTTTGTACAAACGAACAAAATATTGCCACGCTTAGCGGATAAACGTTTAACAAACGCTAAAGATTCGTCAAGCATGACTTTGGTTTTATCTAAGTTGATAATGTGAATTTTGTTTCGATGGCCATAGATATACTGGGACATCTTAGGATTCCAAAAGCGTGTTTGGTGGCCAAAGTGACAACCAGCTTCCAACATTTCACGAATAGAGGTAGACATTTATTTTCTCCTAACAGGGTTATTTCTAACGGAAGGCAAGGTAAACAAGAATGCTTTGAAACTTAAAACTTAAAGCTTCTACAATTTTTAAACCCAAAGGCTTTCAAAATGTTCACCCTGTATTTGCCACCGCGTAATTTATTTATATACAACACTCAAAACTATGATTACACAATTGATCGCAATTTAATTACGCCATTAAATCAAAAATCAGACTAAAAATTAGTACAGTTAAAATTTAATTTTTCCAACAAAAAAAATTGCGACAACCTATAATTATAACTGTTATTTAAACCATGGCTCAAGCCACGCACAAAAGTAGAAAGTCATTATGAGTGGTGCTGTAATAAAAAATGCTATCGATATTCAAAAAATGCGTATCGCCGGGAAACTTGCCTCAGAAGTTCTTGATTACATAACCCCCTTCGTAAAACCTGGCATAACAACAAATGCACTTGACCAACTATGCCACAACTACATAGTAGATGTACAACAAGCTATTCCAGCGCCCCTGAATTATTGTCCACCAGGTTACACGCCCTACCCAAAATCAATTTGTACTTCAGTTAACCACCAAATTTGCCACGGGGTTCCTGGTGAACGCAAGTTAAAATCAGGGGACATTTTAAATATTGATGTCACCGTTATTAAAAACGGCTACTATGGCGATACCAGCCGCATGTTTTACGTCGGCGAAGTCTCAACGCAGGCAAAAAGACTGTGTGAAGTCACTTACCACGCCATGTGGCTGGGTATTGAGCAAGTAAAACCTGGAGCTAAGTTAGGCGACATTGGTTTTGCCATACAGCGCTATGCCGAATCATTTGGCTATTCAGTGGTACGAGAATTTTGCGGGCACGGCATCGGCACCCGCTTTCATGAAGAACCTCAAATTCTTCATTACGGTAAAGCTGGAATTGGTCTAAATTTACTTGAAGGCATGATTTTTACAATCGAGCCCATGATCAATGCTGGTCGCCGTGAAATTAGAGAAATGCCAGATGGTTGGACTATCGTAACAAAAGACCACAGCCTTTCCGCGCAATGGGAACACACTGTTTTAGTAACGGCTAATGGCTTTGAGGTCTTAACCCTTTCTGAAGGCTCCCCAAGGCGACCAAATATTTAAACCCAAAGTCATGTTAAATACCACCACGATTGATCCCATAACACTTAATCAAATCAGGGATCATTGGAAAACCGTTTTAAACACAAAACGCAGGCAACTAGAAGAAAACATCAACATATTAAAAATCCGTAAACCCAGCCAAACAAATGCTTTTCTGATCAAACATTGTCAATTAATTGACGAAGTGCTTTTAGGCTTATGGCACGACCTGAATATGCCACCCAACTGGGTACTAATGGCCGTTGGAGGATATGGCCGCAAAGAACAATTTCCAAAATCCGACGTTGATGTGATGATCTTAATAGACAATGACACCTGTAAACAAGCCAAAGAAACGCTTGAAACTTTTGTTGGCCTGACTTGGGATATTGGCTTGGAATTGGCTCATAGTGTACGCACAACACAACAAACCCTTGAAGAGGTGCTCTCAGACCTCACCATTCAGACCGCTTTACTTGAAGCAAGGTACATGGTTGGACCGAAAAAATTATTCATGTATCTGATTAAAAAAATCAATGAAGCATATGATATAAAAAAGTTTTTTGATGGAAAAGTTCGCGAGCTACGACAACGACATACCAAACACCAAGAAACACCATACGCACTAGAACCCAATTGCAAGGAAAGTCCAGGTGGCTTGCGCGACCTACACGTTATTTTATGGATCTGTAAAGCTGCAAAACTCGGAGGGTGTTGGTCTGAAATTGCCAGACAAGGCTTACTTACCCCTGTTGAAGCTCGCCAACTGCAACGCAACGAAAACATACTAAAAACCATTCGACTACACCTACACCTTTTAACAAAAAGGCGAGAAGATCGTTTGGTTTTTGACATTCAAACTGCTCTAGCCGAAAAACTGGGTTTTCAACCTAAATATGGCCGCAGAGTCAGTGAGGTAATGATGCAACAATACCACTGGGCAGCCAGAACCATCTGGCAACTCAGTGATATTTTATTGCAAAACATCAAACTACAACTCTGGGAGCATGCCCAAAGCCCAGTTTTAGACATAGACTCAAGCTTTACAAACCGCGATGGGTTTCTCGATATCCGAGATCATAATATTCTACAAAAACAACCCAGCGAGATTTTACGCGCTTTCTTGGTGATGCAAAAACACCCAGAACTTAAAGGCATGAGCCCTAGATTACAACGCGCATTGTGGAACCAACGCTTTTTAATTGATGCCAAATTTCGCAACAACCCCGACAACCAAGCCTTATTCATCTCCTTTTTGCAACAACCGCGCGGCATTGTTCATGAATTACGCCGCATGGCGAAATTAAGTATACTGGGGCGATACATACCAGCTTTTCGGCGTATTGTAGGACAAATGCAGCATGATTTGTTTCATGTTTACACCGTAGACCAACATATCATGCAGGTCATTCGCAATTTGCGACGCTTCACCATGGTTGAGCACGCACATGAATACCCTTTCTGCAGTCAATTGATCGCTAATTTTGATGCAGTTTATTTACTGTATATTGCAGCGCTATTTCACGACATAGCCAAAGGCAGAGGTGGTGATCACAGTGTTCTAGGAAAACATGAAGTTAAACGCTTTTCCAAACTACATCAACTACCCAAAGAAGATGAAAATTTAGTCTCCTTTCTAGTTGAACATCACTTAACAATGTCTTCAATTGCACAAAAAAAAGACCTATCAGACCCTGATGTGATTGAAAAATTTGTAAATCTGGTGGGTAACGAAAGAAGATTAACAGCCCTGTATCTTTTAACCGTTGCAGACATTCGCGGCACCAGTCCAAAAGTTTGGAACACATGGAAAGGAAAATTGCTCGAAGAGCTTTACCAGCTTACACTGCGCGCCTTGGGCGGTGAAATTCAAAGCCGCAGACAACTTCTTCTTGAACGGCAAACAGAAGCTAAGAGGCTACTGCGACTTTCAGCTTTTTCTGAACAAGCCCACGAAGAATTGTGGAATACGTTGGATGTGCCATTTTTCATGCGCAACGACCCCAATGAAGTAGCCTGGGCAACTCGTCACCTACACAACGCTGTAAAAACCAATATCCCAATTGTCAAAGCCAGATTATCCCCGCTTGGGGACAGCCTACAAGTCCTTATTTACTGTCAAGACCAAACCGATTTATTTTCTAGGCTATGTGCTTATTTTGATTCAAAAAATCTAAATATTTTAGATGCAAGAATCAACACAACAACACTGGGTTATGCGCTGGATAGCTTTTTAGTTTCTAACCCTACAGAACAAAGTTTTTACCGGGAACTAATTGTTCTCATTGAAAATGAATTGTCACTGAATCTAACCAACCCCAAAACCCTGACTCAAACTGTTAAAGGCCGTGTTTCTCGGCAGTCAAAACATTTCCCGATACACCCCTCAGTAGAAATAAGCGCCGATGATTGCGGCAAGTACTTTTTACTGCAAATCACAGCCACTGACCACGTGGGGCTATTATCTTCAATAGCTAGGACCTTGGCAGCGCATCAGGTCACAATCCACTCTGCCAAAATCATGACTCACGGTGAACGTGTTGAAGACAATTTCCTAATCAATGGATCAACACTTCATTCGCCGCGGGAACAACTTCAAATAGAAACAGATTTAATTAATTTATTAATTAATTAAACTGAACTCTTAAAATGAGTTCACTCTTTTTCAAGCGCAACAAAAGTAGCTAAAATTTTCCTAACTCTTGGCATCGATGTTTGCAAAGCATGCTGAATATTGTCCATCACAATGCCTTGCGCACACTCACCTTTCCCAGCAGCTGCATATCCAACCAAGGTTAATGCGGCATACGGTAAACCAGCTTCACGGGCCAAAACAGCTTCCGGCATGCCAGTCATACCCACCAGATTAGCGCCATCATGTTCTAGTCGTAAAACCTCAGCAGCGGTTTCCAAGCGCGGACCTTGTGTGCAAGCGTAAGTAGCCCCATCAACAACCTCTTCTTAAATGGAATCTGCTGCAGCAATTAATGCACGGCGCAAAAACGGCGTGTAAGGCTGTGTAAAATCTGTATGCACCACCGGTTGGTCTGCACCTTCAAAAAAAGTATTGCATCTGCCATGGGTGTAATCAATAATTTGGTCTGGAACTACCAAAGTGCCAGGCGTAAACTGTTCATTAATACCACCAACACTAGCAACAGCAATTACTCCCTCAACACCAATTTGTTTAAGCGCCCAAATGTTTGCGCAATAATTAATCTCATGCGGTGCAATTGTATGTCCATAACCATGGCGTGCTAAGAAAACTAAGTCATGACCGTGAAATCGCCCCTGAATTAAAAATCCAGACGGTTCACCATAAGGCGTTCGCATCACTTGTTTTGAAACCGTCTCAAACCATCTAAACTTGTCAAACCACTACCGCCAATCGCCAGTCACTGCATACATTTCCATGCCACAATCTATTTTATGTGGTCAATGTTTTTTTATGTTGTTGTAAATAGGCTTTAAAGTCTATTCCCACCTCAGGATGTTGCAAAGCCAATTCAACTGTTGCTTTTAAATATCCTATTTTGGAACCACAATCGTACCGAATGCCATTAAATGGATAGGCAAATACTGGCTGATCTGCCAGTAAATTCGCTATACCGTCGGTGAGTTGAATTTCTCCACCCGCCCCGGTTGAAATACGTTCCAATTTTTCAAAAATTTGAGGCGTTAAAACATAACGACCCACAACAGCCAGCGTGCTAGGCGCTGCTTCTGGCTGAGGCTTCTCAACAATGCCTACAATACGCTCATAATCTGCATTCCAAACTGCACTTGAAACAATACCATACTGCTTGGTGTCTGAACGCGGTACATTTTGCACTGCTAGAACGCTGGCGTGTTCTTGACGGTAAACCTCCAGCATCTGGGCAGTCACAGAAGGGGTTCCTGATAGCACCGACATCAAATCATCGGCCAATAAAACTGCAAACGCTTCGTCCCCTACAACAGATTTTGCGCACAACACAGCATGCCCTAAACCCAAAGCTTCTGCTTGGCGAATGTAAATACAATTCACGTGCGAAGGCACAACGCTGCGCACCATTTCAAGCAAAGCGTGTTTCCCCCGAGACTCCAGTTGCACTTCTAATTCATAGGCTTTATCAAAATGGTCTTCAATGGCTCGTTTGCTGCGGCCTGTTATAAAAATCATTTCAGTAATGCCCGCCGCCAATGCCTCTTCAACTGCGTATTGGATTAAGGGTTTATCAACCACTGGCATCATTTCTTTAGGGCTGGCTTTGGTAGCTGGCAAAAAACGCGTACCCATTCCTGCCACCGGAAATACCGCTTTACGAATTATAGGACGCATCGTTTGTGCTTTCTAATGCAATCAATAAATAGGTTAAATGAATTCACGATTTGTATTATTTATTTTCAATCAAACTTAAAAATTCAGCTTCATCCAAAATATGTAAATTCAATTGCTGAGCTTTTTCTAATTTACTACCCGCTGCTTCTCCGGCCAATACAAAATCAGTTTTTTTAGAAACTGACGCACTGACTTTACCCCCTCGCAACTCAACCATCTGTTTAGCCTGTTCTCGACTTAAATTCGATAAAGTTCCTGTTAATACAAATTGTTTACCAGAAAAAACCTGTTCAACTATCTGCATACGGCCTTCTTGCTCTAAATACGGAGTCACGCCATACTCAAGTAACTGTTGTACACACGCTTGATTCACCCCTTGCGCAAAAAACTGCACAATCGACTCCGCCACCACAGGACCAACTTCCGAAACTTGGGTCAAACTGGTCATATCAGCCTGCATCAAAGCCTGAAGACTTGGATAAACTCGGGTTAAATCTTTGGCTGTACTTTCGCCAACATGGCGTATACCCAAGGCAAAGACAAGCCGATTCAATACAATACGTTTTGACTTTTCAATTTGATTCAACACATTAGAAGCAGACTTTTCAGCCATTCTGTCTAAATTTGCCAAATCTGACAAACTCAGTCGGTACAAATCAGCCGGCGTGGTCACCAAATTGCGCTCAATTAATTGATCAACCAATTTATCGCCAATTCCCTCAATATCCATAGCTCGACGCTGAGCAAAATGCAAAATAATTTGTTTACGCTGCGCCTTACAAAAGACACCTCCCGTGCACCTTAAGGCTGATTCTCCCAACGCTCTAAACACCCCAGAACCACAAACAGGACACTGCTTCGGCATAATAAATACACGTTCTTGCCCAGTGCGTCGTTCAATGATAGGCGCAAGCAGCTCTGGTATTACATCTCCCGCTCGCCGAACAATGACTGTATCACCAATCATCAATGCCTTACGGCTGATTTCATCTTCATTGTGCAAGGTTGCAGAACTCACCATTACACCGGCCACACTCACTGGATCCAATTTTGCCACAGGAGTAAGGCAACCCGTTCGGCCAACCTGAACTTCGATGTCTCGCAAAACAGTTAATACCTCTTGTGGCGGATATTTATGTGCTATTGCAAAACGAGGAGCCCGCGATACATACCCCAACTGCCCTTGTTGTTTAACGTGGTCCAGTTTATATACAACACCATCAATATCAAATGGCAATTGGTTACGTATTTTTCCAATTGAATCATAATAATCTAGTAAACCTTTTGCGCCTTCTGCCCTTTGAAGGTAACTTGAAACCGGAAAACCCAAAAACTTTAAAGCATTCATTTGATCAAAATGCGTGGGCAATAATTCACACCCCTCTGCTTGCCCCAGACCATAAGCAAAAAAACGCAAAGGGCGTTGTGCTGTCACACGCGAATCCAGTTGGCGCAAACTACCCGCCGCGGCATTGCGGGGATTAGCAAAAATTTTCTGACCATTGAATAATTGGGTTTGATTTAATGTTTCAAAATCGTTGCGATACATTAAAACCTCACCACGCACTTCTAAAATTATCGGCGGATTGGGCGTATTTAAACGCAAAGGAATATTGCGAATTGTACGGACATTTTCTGTTACATCCTCCCCAGTTTTCCCATCTCCTCGGGTAGTAGCACTGCAAAGCAAACCATTTTCATATCGCAAGCTTAAGGCCAAACCATCAAACTTCAAATCAACGGCATAAATCAACGGCAGCGCTGTATCACTTAACTCCAAACCCTCACGTAAACGCTGGTCAAAAGCAAACAATTCTTCTTCGCTAAACGCATTGTTTAAAGACAACATCGGCACTGTATGCGTGTGCTGTTTAAAGAATTTCAATGGGATGCCACCAACCCGACGAATTGGTGAGTCTAATGAGCAAAACTGCGGATAGGCAAGTTCCAAGCTTTCTAACTCTTTAAATAATCGATCGTATTCCGCATCCGGCACAATAGGTTCATCTAAAACATAATAAGCATGGGCATAGCGGTTGAGTGTAGCTTGTAACGATTGAATGCGCGCAAGTTGCGTTTCTGTTTGCACTTGCGCGGTGCTGGTTTGCTCTAAACCATCAGGAAACAAAGGCAAAGTTTCCATAGATATATTTACGAAAACAACAACTTAGAAGCCAAACTTCCAGGAGAAAAACCTTTTTCATGCATGCTTGTAGCGCGCTCTACCATCTGATTGTGAATCAAATTAAACGAGTTGCTGGTTAACAAACGACCGACGTCGTCCATCACCGAACCTTGATGCTCCGAAGCAATACGTTGAGCTAAATCTGCAATCTGATGCAAGGCTTTAACTGGATCATGGCAATTAGGCAAGTCCAAACTAAAGCTTAAAACCTTTTCTTCTGGTAAATCGTGAATCACCACTGTGGCCATGCGCTTGTGATGCTCACCTTTTGCCCAATGCCGCCCCTCCTGATGCCAAGCGTCTTCTTTTAAGATACGTTCAATTACAACCGTTTCGAGTTGCACTGGCAACACGGCATGCAAACCCAACAAAGTGTCTAAACTCACAGCCAATTTATCCAAACTCTCTGCTTTGGCAACCACATTGTCCATCTCTGGAAATTCTAAATGAGCTCCGAATGTATCCGATAACATCTGCACTTTATTCAAAAACTCTGAATAGACAATCGCTGTCAAGGCACCCTTGCGATTGGCCAGCAAAACAGAAAAACGCAAAGTTGCAATCGCACTGTAGGAGGCATCAAAAGCCAACCATTGTGATTCCTCTTCACCTGCAAGTAACACATGAACATAAACCGGTTTATCACCAGCATAAATTAACTCTTTTAAAGACTGTGTAACTTGGCTGGCTTGTAAAGGAGTATCGAAATTAACATAGACCTGGCAAAAAATTTGGCCAATCATTTCAATATCAAGCCCTTGGTCTAAACCAACCTCTTTACCATGGTCAAAGAAGGCTTGCTGTACCACCGCATTGAATTCGGTGGCGGGTTCAGTTCGCAGATTATGCTGAAACAAGGGGTCGTGTTCGGTCATATTTCGCGGAAGAGCGCCTTGTTTTTTCGCGCGACTTTCCTGAAAATAATTGTAAACCAACATGCCTAAAATTAAGGCACCACCAATAAATAATAATGAAGTTTGTAGATCGTTCATGCTGTTTCCGTCGCTAGCTTAACTGCGGATTCAAGATCGACAGCTACAATTCTCGATACACCTTGTTCTTGCATTGTAACCCCAATCAATTGTTGAGCCATTTCCATGGCGATTTTGTTATGAGAAATAAATAAAAATTGTGTTTGTTCAGACATGCGCCTAACAAGGCGCGAAAATCTTTCTGTATTAGCATCGTCTAATGGCGCATCCACCTCATCAAGCAAACAAAAGGGTGCCGGATTCAATTGAAACATAGCAAACACCAAAGCCGTGGCAGTCAAAGCCTTCTCGCCACCAGACAAAAGGTGTATGGTACTGTTTTTTTTGCCTGGTGGCTGGGCAAATACCTGAACACCCGCATCTAAAATTTCGTCCCCGGACATTACCAAACGAGCTTCTCCACCACCAAACAGCTGCGGAAAAAGCTGACTAAAATGGGTATTAACTATACCAAAAGTTTCTTGCAATAACTCGCGAGTTTCGCGATCAATTTTACCAATTGCATCAACTAAAGTTTCAATGGCTTGCATTAAATCAGTGGTTTGTTGATCTAAAAATAATTTTCTTTCCGAGGCTGCTTCTAACTCTTCAAGCGCTGCTAAGTTAACGGATCCTAGGCCCACCATAGCCTGACTTAAATAGGTAACCTCTGATTGCAGTTGAGCCGATTTGGGTAAAACAGCCTGTGCGGATAACCCCGCCAGTTCAGCCAATACATCAGGAATCTTTAGATTGGCTTGTTCTATCAGCGTTTGAAATTGTTCAATTTGCAAACGGGCGGCTTGTTCTTTTAGGCCCAATTCTTGCAGCCGGTCCCGAATGGGTTGGGCTTTTTTGTTGGACTCACGGTCAAGAATTTCCGCTTGACGTACTTTTTCTGAAATCTGATCCAAATTCATGCGCGCCTGGGCAAGCGACTGTTCACAACAAAAACGTCGCTCCAAAGCATCTTCTAACAAAGCACGTAACTGTTCATCATTTTGTTGCTCCAACTCTTGTTGAGTCTGTAACAAAGTTTGTCCACTGGCTTGTAACTGTTGTTGGGCCAATTCAACGTCTCTAGCATACTGAGCTTGCTGCGTTTGCAATTCTCGATGAGCAAAATCCGCCTCTCGCATACTCATTTCAGCAGCCCCAATATTGGCTTGCTGTTTTGCTAGATGCTCCTGCGCCAAGCGCAATTGATCTTCACAGCCAATATGAAACTCTGCTTTATTCGCCAAAATTTCATCTGTAACTTCAAAAGCCCCAATCAATTCCTCTTCTTGAATACGCAAGGTTTGTAATTCGTCGTCAATTAAATCTGTATCAGCATTAATTTGCTCGATGCGCTGACGCCGACGCTGAGCAATTTCCGATAACTGAAGTACACGAATTTGTGCCTCATGGGTTTGCTTTGTAACCGATGTCAAACGATAATCTAATGCCTGCATACGCTGCTCAATGGCCTCTAGAAAGGCACGAGCAGATATTTTTTGCGATTGACTTTGGGTTGCCAACAACTGCAAAGCTTTTTCTTGACGCTGTAAATTATCAATTTCCTGTAAACGGGCTAAAGCCCCTGCTTGTTCGTCTGATTCAGCATAAAACAAAACCCACTCCTGGCCCACCATATGGCCTTCACGTGTTACCCAACATTCACCACTTTGTAGACTGGATCGGCGAGATATGGCTAGCTCTAAAGTTTCAGCAAGCAAAACCCCAGACAAAAAACATTCCAAGCTTCCTTTTAAAAAGCTGTCAGAACACTGAATACGGGCAAACAAATACTGCGCCAAACCATTAGAGGTTGTTGGATGCTTTGATGGGGCCAAAAATGCCAATTTACCACTGGGAGGGTTGACTGCAAAACCTGAGACTGAACTTAAATCGGAAACAATCAAAGCATTCAGGCGTTCGCGTAAAACCGCTTCAAGGGCTTTTTCCCAACCTTGTTCAACACGTACTTTCGCTAACAGCCGCTCTTGTGTTTCTAATCCGTTAGCAACTAACCATGGCGCCAACTGATCGTTAGCTAAAATTTGTTGGTGTAATTGTTGCAAAGCAGACAACCGAGCTTGCACCGCAACCCATTGATCTTGCTCTCTGTTTGCAGTTTGATCAGCCAATTCAAGCGCTGCCTTTGCTTGCTGAAAATCATTGGCAAGCACTTGTTTTTGCTCTGCTAACTTTTGTTGTTCTGATTCTAATTCAACATAAGTTTTTTGTACATTTTCCAACTCAACAGGATCTATATTAGAAAAACCATTTAACTCTTGCTGTAAACGTTCGCGACGCTGTTGTACTTGTTGCATTTGACGCACAACAGATTCACGGCGGTGAGCTAAACTTTTTAACTCTTGCTCTAAACCAATCACCGCCATGCGTGCTTGGTCATGCTCGTAGCGAGTTTGTTCTAAAGCCTTTTGTGCGGGCATTAAATTAGTTTGTAATTCAATTAAATGAACTTGGGCTTGTTCAAATTTTGTATTGGCCACTGCAATATCAAACTGCAATGAAATGCCAGCCTCATTGGCTTTTTGTTTGCGAGTGTTCCACTGTTCTTGTTGGGCCTGCAACTCTACAACACGAACTTTTAAACGCTGACATACTTCAGCCATGACACGAATATCTGCCTCTAATTGACTTACAGACTGATTGGTCTGAATAAAAGCATGTTGTTCGGTTCCCAATGCTTGCTGGGCTTGAAGTTGTGCTTGCCGCATCAATAATAATTCGGTTTGTGCTTGTACCGATTGGGCATTTAACCCTTCAATTTCCGAACGCGCTGCTTCCATCATGGCTGCACAGCGATTTTTCTCATTTACACCCTCTTGATAACGCAATGACCACAAATGGCGCTGCTTGGTGTTGCGCTGAGTTTCCAATTCACGATACTGACGAGCAATCTCAGCCTGCCGAGACAAGCGCTCAATATTGTTATTGAGCTCTCTTGAAATATCTTCCACCCGGGTTAAATTATTGCGGGTGTCTTGCAAACGGCTTTGTGTTTCTTTGCGGCGTTCTTTATATTTAGAAACACCTGCAGCTTCTTCAAGAAAAACCCGCAATTCTTCAGGACGAGCCTCAATAATGCGGGTAATCATGCCTTGCCCAATGATGGCATACGCCTTAGGACCTAAACCGGTTCCTAAAAAAATATCTTGAACATCACGCCGCCTGACAACTTGCTGATTAATGTAGTAACTGGAGGTACCATCGCGGGTGAGCACGCGTTTAACTGAAATTTCAGAAAACTGATTCCAATGCCCCCCGGCACGAGACTCATCGTTGTTAAAAACCAATTCTACGCTAGCACGCGATGCCGGCTTTCTATTTGTAGAACCGTTAAAAATGACATCCTGCATAGATTCGCCACGTAACTCTGAAGCTTTCGACTCTCCGAGCACCCAACGCACTGCATCGATAATATTTGACTTACCGCAACCATTTGGACCAACCACGCCAACTAGGCTGCTTTGAACAGCAAAAGCAGTGAGATCAACGAATGATTTAAACCCAGCAAGTTTAATGTGTATGAGACGCATGAAAAAGGCGAATTAATAGACGCGGACGTATAATAACAAACTCAAAGTCGCGTCTTGCTATAGAATCGTTCAATATAGTTTCGATGTGGTTTAAAATCAATTAATTAAATTTTAACTTTTTTTTCATCGCCAAAACTATGCCCTCTTCCCCATCAAAAACTTTAGATACTTTTCCAAACCCATGTTCCGACAGAGACTACCATATACACATAGAGGTTCCTGAGTTTACTTGTCTTTGCCCATTAACCGGGCAGCCAGATTTTGCTCATTTTACAATTGATTACATTTCAGACCAACGCAATATTGAATTAAAAAGCCTAAAAATGTACATGTGGTCTTACCGCAATGAAGGTGCTTTTCATGAGAAAGTAACCAACCAAATTGCCGATGATTTGGTCTCAGCCACGGACCCCCGCTACCTTAAACTCACTGCCCGTTGGTATGTGCGCGGTGGCATTTATACCACTGTTGTAGCCGAACACAAAAAACCTGGCTGGACTCCTAAACCCCGTGTTGAACTTGATACTTTTGAAAAAAACCAACCCACACGAGGTTAATGAATGCCAAACTTAACGCCAAACCCCAGACTGCAATTGCTGCAAGCTTATCCATTTGAACGCTTACGAAAACTACACGCAAATATTAAGCCCAACCCTACGCTCAGAGCAATTAATTTATCAATTGGCGAACCCAAACACATAACACCAGCAATCATTAAAAACAGCCTAACAGAAGCACTGGACGGTTTGGCCACTTATCCCACAACACTGGGTAATGGTGAATTACGACAATCCATTTCACAATGGATTACACGACGCTATCAGGTTACACTCAACCCTGAATCCCAAATTTTACCTGTACTGGGTTCACGCGAAGCTTTGTTCAGTTTTGCACAAGTTGTATTAAACCCAACGGAAAACGATGCTTTGGTGATCAGCCCCAATCCTTTTTATCAAATTTATGAAGGTGCAGCTCTTCTGGGCGGTGCTCAAGTGCATTATTTGCCACTACAAGCCAACGGCCAATGCGATTATGCCAGTGTTAGCGAAGCTGTTTGGCAAAAAACTCGCTTGGTCTACACTTGTACGCCAGGCAATCCTACAGGTGCGGTGTTATCACTTGAACAATGGCAAGTTTTATTTAAAGCCAGCGCTAAATACGGTTTTGTAATTGCTGCTGATGAATGTTATTCAGAAATCTTTTTTGATGAAAACAACCCACCCCTTGGCGCACTACAAGCAGCCATAAAACTCGGACTCCCCGATTTTGACCGCCTCGTTGTTTTCTCCAGTTTATCCAAACGCTCAAACGCACCCGGGTTGCGCTCGGGATTTGTTGCTGGAGATGCAAATTATTTAAGTCAATTTCTGAAATACCGCACCTACCACGGCAGTGCAATGTCACCCATGGTACAACACGCCAGTATTGCCGCTTGGAACGATGATCATCATGTTCAAGAAAATAGAAAACTTTATGTGCAAAAATTCAATGCAATAACGCCATTAATTAAAACTGTTTACAAAGTTGAAAAACCTGAAGCGGGTTTTTATTTATGGTTAAAAACACCCTTTTGCGATCAAACTTTTTGCCAGCAACTGCTAGAAAACCAAAATCTAACATTACTGCCAGGGTCTTTCTTAGGACGGGAAGTCGATGGTATAAACCCTGGTGCTGGCTATACTCGAATTGCTTTGGTTGCCAGCCTAGAAGATTGCCAAGAAGCTGCAGAGCGTATCATTAACTTTAGTAAAAGCTTTAAATAAAAAATTTAAATCTGAAAAAAAGGAATTAATATGACAGCACTAGAAAACATTTCATCTTTAGAAAGTATTATTAACAACGCTTGGGAAAATCGAGCCACAATCGCGGCCAACAATGCGCCAACAGAATTACGCAAGGCTGTTACCCATGCATTGTCTGAACTCAATGCTGGGCGTTTGCGCGTTGCTGAAAAAATCACTGGACAATGGATCACCCATCAATGGATCAAAAAAGCAGTTTTGTTATCTTTTAGATTAGAAGACAATCAAGTAATGGCCGCTGGAGGATTCACCCAATTTTATGACAAAGTACCCTCTAAATTTGCTAACTACAGTGCCGATGACTTCAAAGCTGGCGGGTTTCGTGTTGTACCACCTGCCGTTGCTCGCCAAGGCAGTTTTATTGGGAAAAATGTTGTACTTATGCCCTCTTATGTGAATATTGGTGCTTTTGTAGACGAAGGCAGCATGGTTGACACCTGGGCAACCGTAGGCTCATGCGCACAAATAGGAAAAAACGTGCATTTATCCGGTGGCGTTGGTATTGGTGGTGTGCTTGAACCTCTACAAGCCAATCCAACCATTATCGAAGACAATTGCTTTATTGGTGCACGATCTGAAATTGTTGAAGGTGTGATTGTTGAAGAAAACTCCGTCATTTCTATGGGGGTTTATATTGGTCAAAGCACTAAAATTTACGATCGTGAAACCGGCAGCATTACCTATGGCCGCGTACCTGCTGGGTCTGTTGTGGTCTCAGGATCTTTACCTTCCGCTAACGGAAAATACAGCCTATATTGTGCTGTGATTGTAAAGCGCGTTGATGCTCAAACACGAGCAAAAACTGGAATTAACGAACTGCTACGTGGCTGCACTGAAAATCCATGAACGAACAACTTTACCTAGCAAACCAAGCCCACGTGCACCTGCAGACCGTAAGCGACTGGCTACGTTATATTTTAAGCAATATGAACAAAGCTGAAATTTTTTTTGGGCATGGTTGCGATAACGCATTTGACGAAGCGGTGCATTTACTTCAGCACGCACTCTATTTACCTCATGAAACCCCGCTAGAATCTTTACTCAATGCTTGCGTATTACCTGAGGAAACGCAACGGATTATGCACCTCCTAGAATTAAGGGTGGTCAAGCGCTTACCCTTGCCTTATGTAACAGGCCGAGCCTACCTTTTGAATCATATGTTTTTTGTCAATGAAGATGTGTTAATTCCTCGTTCATTTATTGCAGAAACACTGCCTTCCCAAATCTACCCATGGATACATAAAGCGGAAAATGTACAAACCATTCTAGACCTATGCACAGGTAGTGGCTGCTTGGCCATTCTTGCACAAAACGCTTTTCCACACGCTGAAGTAATCGCTGCTGATATTTCGCCAAAAGCGTTAAAAGTAGCCCAAAAAAATCTTAAGCTCCACGGTCTTGAACAAGACATCAAGCTGATTGAAAGTGATTTGTTTAATCACCCAACAATTCAAACATATGATTTAATCATTTGCAATCCACCCTATGTCAACCAAGACAGCATCGATGCTTTACCCGCTGAATACTTGGCAGAGCCCAATTTAGCACTTGCTGGCGGCACCGATGGGATGGACCTAGTTCGCCGTGTTATTAACCAAGCAGCGCAACACCTGAATGCAAATGGTTTATTGTTACTAGAAATTGGCAACGAAAAACATTATTTTGATCAAGCTTTTAAAAATCTTGAGGCCACCTGGCTAGAGGTGTCTGCAGGGTATGAGCAACTCGTGTTGATTCGCCGTGAATCGCTACTGGCTTTTACTGCATGCTAAAAATTCACAATCTAACCATAGCCCGTGGCCCACAAAGACTACTTCACAATTCAGAGCTGCACGTTTTCATGGGCGAACGTATTGCATTAATTGGCGAAAATGGCGCTGGAAAATCCAGTTTACTGGCCACCATTTATGGTCAATTGACACCTGAATCAGGATCAATTGATCTACCTTCTAGCTGGCGAATTGCTTACGTTTCACAAGAAACGCCAGCCTTAAGCGAAACCGCTCAGCAATTTGTCTTGGCTGGAGATGAACAACTCCTAGCGCTAGAAACAGCCATTGAACATGCCATTGAGCACCAGTCCACATTATTGGCTGAACTGTATGCGCAAAAACAAGATATCGATGGTTATGCAGCAGCCTCTCGGGTTGGTGCGCTACTGCTTGGGTTAGGTTTTTCAGTTAACGACTTAAATCAACCTGTGGCTAATTTTTCAGGGGGGTGGCGTATGCGGCTAAATTTAGCCCGTGCCCTAGCTTCCAGAGCTGATTTGCTGCTGCTAGACGAACCCACCAATCATCTTGATATAGAAGCTGTGATTTGGCTTGAACAATGGCTTCTAAGCTCTGGAAAAACATTAATTATTGTTTCTCATGACCGCGAATTTTTAGATGCTGTAGCAACCCACACCGTTTCACTTGCAAATCAGCAATTATGCCGATATAGCGGTGGCTATAGCAACTACGAAAAACAAAAAAACGAACAAGACTGGCAAAATCAATTAAAAGCAGCCAAACAAAATGCCGAACTAGAAAAACTACAAAGTTTTGTAGACCGCTTTCGAGCTAAAGCAAGCAAAGCCACCCAAGCAAAAAGCCGATTAAAACGCATTGAAAAAATGCAAGCCATTGCACAATTTAAGCAGGCCTCCAACTTAGATTTTGGGTTTTTACAACCTGACCGACTGCCTGACCCCTTAGTTACTTTAGTCAAAGCAGACTGCGGCTATAATGAGAGCACCACTATACTGAAACAAGTGACGCTTGAAATACGCAGTGGCGATCGAATTGGTCTTTTAGGACAAAATGGTAACGGTAAATCAACATTAATTAAAAGTTTAGTTGGTGAATTGCCCTTATTGTGCGGGCAACGCATTCAAGGCCACGGACTCAAAGTGGGTTACTTTGCTCAACACCAAGTAGATTACCTTGACCCTGAACAAACCGTTTTAAATCATCTTCGAAAATGTCAGCCGCATCAAAATGAACAAGAGCTACGCAGTTGGCTAGGTCGTTACGGATTTGCTGGTGACACAGTTAAACAAGACATTGGCACATTGTCTGGTGGAGAAAAAGCCCGCTTAACGCTTGCCTGTATTATTGCGGACAAACCCAATTTGCTTTTACTTGACGAGCCCACCAACCACCTTGACATTCAAGCCAGAGACAGCCTTTGTGAAGCCTTACTCAACTTTTCAGGAGCTTTATTATTGGTTTCTCATGATAGGCACTTATTAGAAGCCGCCAGTGACTGTTACTACCGCGTGGTGCATGGAGAATTAAAATTATTTGAAGGGGATCTAAATGACTATTCAAAACAATTGAATCAAGAAAGATTGTTGGCCTTACAAAATCTTAAAAAGGATAACTCCAATTTAAAAAATCATCTTTGTATTAATTCAAATAACGATAAAAAATTACCCTCAAATCAACGCCAACAATTAACTTCAGAAAAAAAATCGGCTTTAAAAAAAATACAAAACTTAGAAAATCAAATTGATCAATTAAACACTAAAATTAATCAAATTGACTTAAATTTAAATCAAATTACTGCTTATAAAAATCAACCATTAGACGAAATTTACAATTTAAGCAAACAAAGAAAACAATTAGAAGAAGCGCTGTTAACAAAAGAAGATGAGTGGCTTGAACTTTTAAATACAGTTGAAAAAATTAAAACCACCTTAATTAATTTTGAAAATTAAACAAAAAAAACAAATTAGAACATTTTAAAATTAAATATACAAAATTTTAACATTTAACAATACATATAAAACCTGAAATACATCACTCTTTGTAACTAAAAAAAGGATAATTTTGAGGCTGCAGGCCTAAAATGAGTTTGTGTTAGGCCTGCAAACGCAATCAATAACGTTACTGCTTTAATAACGCATTTTTAAATAGCGCCTTCTTCATGGTCTAAATGCTCGTTGTTCATACGGAACAAAAACTCGTTGACTCGATCAACTGGGGGGCAAGTGGAGCGCAGGCCATCAATATAAGCGAATAATTCTTCTGGAATATTTTGCCACATCGGGTCTAAAACAATATCAATGCCTTCATGACGAACCAACTCAGAAGCAGCCGCAAAGAAACCGTCACCCGCAATTAAAACGACCTGCTGTACCTGCCGCTTATAAGACAGTGACGCTAAATCTAGCCCCATACGCAACTCCATACCGCGTGGTGATGCATTAGGAACAAAGTCTTCATCTTGCAACTCAGTAACTGAAACGTTCTTGGCCAACAAATCTGCCTGCGTATCATCGCTTAAACGCCAGGACTCCACCTCTAATGGCTCACCCAATCGAAGGGTCAGTTTGCGCTTGCGTTGCAATTGCCTGTGAAATATATAAGCAAACTGCCCCTGCCTAGACTTCGCCATATCAACAGTATGGCGGCTAATTGGCAGAGTTAGTTTCTGATCTAAAACAGGATTATCGTAAAAAAAAATGCGGAACAGATGACGCTTTGGTTGATTACGTTCATACAAGTGAGCAGCGCTTAAACGCCAAACCAGATCAGCCATCACTCGAGAGTCATAATGAACAGTTTGCGGGAAAAGTTGCCTGATCCTTTTAACAAAAAAAGGACCATCAATCAAAATGGCAGTCAACATATGCATACATCCAAATTATAAAGGGCTTAAGTTTAAAAACAACTATTTTGTGTTATATCATTGTAGTGACATTGTAATAAAAAATGTTGATTAAAATAAAATATAAGTAACATTTAATTAAAAATTTAATACTTTCGAGCGAAAAAAATCAGATTAATGTATTATTTATCATCAAAAAGGAAGTAAATATGAACAATAAGTCGCAAATTTGCAATACATATTGGCTTTATATGTTATCTAATGACACATACCAAGGTCCACTTTATTTAGGTGAGACCACTGATTTGGGCCAACGTATGGTTGATCATTTAAATGGTGAACGTCGAGACTTTGCCCATTACCATAAACTTGAGCGTCTGGTTTACTTTGAAAACTGGGATGACCCCGAAAAATTCACAGCAAGGTTGCGCAGGGTTAGAAATTGGCCAAGAGACATGCGCCTTTTATTGATTGAATCACTCAATCCAAACTGGGATGATCTAACCCACCAGTTTTTTAAATCAGTTGGTTTTGAACACGAGAAACAAATAAGACGACGCGCTTGAATTAAAAAAATCATGCTTACTTAAAACTCTTAGATGCAAGCACAAAGTACAACTACTTTGGCAGATTGAAAAAACACCTTATTTCGTTACAACCACACTGCCAGTTAGAAAAGGGGTCTGCAAAGTAACCAATTGCATTTAAAGCATCATCAATTATCTTGTGATTCGCAAATTCCTTGCTGTTATCATTGGCGATTGTACTGACAGCCAATCACGAGATACTACTAAAGCATCCTCGGCTTTTTGCTTTCATGTATCAAAATCGCACTTCGTACTTGAATCCACGGCTATTTATATTTTTCATTTTGTTTTTTTAAATAAGCTTCTCTTTTTAATTGCGTCTCTTTCATTCTTTTTTGATTTTCAAATCGTTTTTTTTGAGCTGCAATTACTTTTTCTTTAAAAATTTCTTGATTTATTAACTGTTGTGCCTCTGAAATGCTTTTATCTGATTTCCTTTGATTTTTTTCAAAACTTGAAGATGTGCTTTGGTTCATTTGCTGAAATTCTTGCGGCAAAGAATGCTCAGAAACAGTCTTTTTAGAATCAGAATTATGCTGTTCAGTGATTGCTTGATTTAAACTTTTATCCTCTAAACTCTGCTGGGGTAATTCTGAAGTAATAAAGGCTAAAGGCCGATTAATACCTACAAACTGATTTTTTTCAGACTCTTTTTTGATTTTTTTTAAATGAATTTTTTCAAGACGAATCAACTCAGAAGCCGCCTTTTCACGCAACTTATAATCACGATCAAAAACACGTTTTTTAGCTTCAACTTGTTGTACACAATTAGAAATTAAAAATTTATTTTGACATATGTTGGTTTGCTCTAAAAAACAGTTTTCTCCATGTATTTTAATTTGATTTTTCTCACTTTCAAATGCACGAGCTTCTTCAAGCGTTTCTGGCATTTTAGGCAAGACAAAAGACCATGAAAAACCGCAAATAAAAACCAAGCATACTAAGCAAAAGCTTAGTATGTAACGAACAATTTTTGAAAGCTGTGGCACAATCATGCCCAATAATGTTTGCATTTTAATCACTGACCATCTATGTTAAGTCCACAACAAAAACAACGCATCAGCCAGCAATTGGCTGACGAAATTAACACGCAAGTACCCTACGTCAATGCAGCTATCGGCTTACTGGATGACGGCGCAACAGTCCCTTTTATTGCACGTTATCGCAAAGAACTAACCAATGCAATGAACGACGAGCAACTGCGTACGCTGGTTGAAAGGTTAGACTACCTGCGTGACATGGAACAACGCCGCAACGCCATTTTGGAATCGATTGGCGATCAAGGCAAATTAACAGAAGAATTACAAAACCTAATTGCCGCTGCTGATTCTAAACAACGCCTAGAAGACTTGTACCTGCCATACAAACCAAAAAGACGCACTCGCGCTCAAATTGCTCGCGAAGCAGGTTTAGACGCATTGGTACAACAAATCTTAGAAAACCAGAACTGCAAACCCATTGAATTAGCTGCTTTATTTATCAGCGAAGAAAAAGGCATTAAAGATGCTAAAAACGCTCTAGACGGTGCTAGAGATATTCTAGCTGAATCTTACGCTGAACAAGCAGATTTATTAAGTCATTTACGTCAAAGCATGACGCAAAATGGCTTCATCATTTCTCGAAAAGCAGAAAATAGCCAAGATGAAGGCGAAAAATTTCGCGATTACTATGAGTATCAAGAAAAATTAGCGTCGGCACCGTCTCATCGGGTATTGGCATTACTCAGGGGACGTGAACAGGGTATTTTGTTGCTCAACGTTGATCTACCAGAAAGAATTGACGCAGCCCCTCGCAGCCCCCACCCCATGGAAGGTGACATTGCGCACTACAATGGTTTAAAGTTAACAGGTAACGATCGGGATCTATTTCTGGCAGAGGTTTGCCGTTGGACTTGGCGAGTAAAACTCTGTGGTATGCTAGAAACAGATATGATCACCCAACTGCGCCAACGCGCTGAAACACAGGCCATAGCTGTTTTTGCTCAAAACTTAAAAGACTTACTGCTAGCTGCACCTGCAGGAGGAAAAGTCACCATGGGACTAGACCCAGGAATTCGGACAGGCGTTAAAGTGGCTGTTGTTGATCAAACGGGTAAATTGCTAGAAACCACCACCATTTATCCGCATGAACCCAAGCGCGATTGGCAAGGCGCTCTCAGCACTTTAGCCCGCTTGTGTCTAAAATATCGCATTGAACTGATTGCAATTGGCAATGGTACGGCTAGCCGAGAAACTGATAAATTGGCTGCTGAACTCATCACTGGCTTGGGTGCACAAAAAATTCATAAAATTGTTGTTTCTGAGGCTGGTGCTTCCGTGTATTCTGCTTCTGCATTAGCCAGCCAAGAATTTCCCGACTTAGATGTCAGCCTGCGCGGAGCAGTTTCCATAGCCAGAAGATTACAAGACCCATTGGCCGAATTGGTAAAAATTGACCCAAAATCGATTGGTGTAGGACAATATCAGCACGATGTAAATCAGCGCGACTTAGCCAATACCCTTACCGGCGTGGTTGAATACTGTGTAAATGCAGTAGGTGTTGAAGTCAATACCGCTTCAGAAGCGCTATTGACTCATGTGTCTGGGCTTAACCATTTGGTGGCACGCAGTATAGTAGAATATCGCAATAAAAATGGACCTTTTTCTAGCAGAACTGCATTACGAAAAGTGCCTTATTTAGGTGATAAAACCTTTGAGCAATCAGCCGGTTTTTTGCGTATTCAAAATGGCGAAAACCCGTTGGATGCATCCTCTGTTCACCCAGAAGCTTACCCCGTGGTTGAAAAAATTGTTTCGAAAATAAAAAAAGACATCCATCAAATTGTGGGACAAGCCACCTTACTTCGGCAATTAAAAACTGCAGAACTCATCAATGAAAAATTTGGCTTACACACAGTTAAAGATATTCTCCAAGAACTGGAAAAACCAGGTCGTGACCCACGCCCAGAATTCAAAAGTGCACAATTCAATGAAAAAGTAAACACACTTGCAGATTTAAAAATTGGAATGATTTTAGAAGGTGTTGTAACTAATGTAGCAGCATTCGGCGCCTTTATAGACATAGGCGTTCACCAAGACGGTCTGGTTCATATTTCTGCATTGGCTAACAAGTTTGTCAAGGATGCGCATGAAGTTGTAAAAACTGGAGAAGTGGTTAAAGTCAAAGTAATAGAGGTTGATGTTGCAAGAAAAAGAATTGCACTGAGCATGCGAGTGGATGAAAACGTCAATTCAAAACCAACAAGCTCTAAATTAACTGAAGCCAATGGGGAAACAGCCAAAAAAACCTTAAAAACCTCTGAAAAATCTAAGTTTAGTCAAAGCCAATACAATGGCAAATCAAATACCAACCCCATTATAAACGATGCCTTGGCTCAAGCGTTTGCAAAACTTCAACAAAAGTAAAACTACCATTGCCCCGCAATTCGGCGGGGCGATTTTTGATAAGCTTCTGTTTGCATTTCAATGATTCGACTAACTGTTCGAACAAATTCATGAGCCATCGCACCCTCGGTGTAAAGTTGCTCAGGAACAACTTCAGCAGACATAATCAATTTAATTTTATGATCATAAAAAACGTCGATTAACCAAGTGAAACGACGAGCTTCTGAGGCCATTCCAGCACTCATCTTAGGAATTTGGGTTAAAAATACCGTATGAAAGCGACTGGCTAATTCTAAGTAATCGTTTTGTGATCGCGGGCCCGCACACAACGTATGGAAATCAAACCAAATTACGCCACCAGCCCGACGTATAGCCCTAATTTTTCTGGCCTCAATTTCCAATACTGGGTTTTCAGGTAAAGTTTCAGCAATTGATTTAAAGGCTTTTAAAATCTGAATATCAGTTTGCTCCGTAGTTGGAGTATGATAAATTTTAACCCGTTGCAATGATCGCTGACGATAATCTGTTCCGGCATCAACATTGAACACATCTAATTCAGACTTTAATAATTCAATTGCAGGCAGTAAACGCTCTCGATGCAAACCGTTGGGATAAAGATCGTCAGGCTGATAATTTGAGGTCATTACAAACGACACCCCACGAGCAAATAGACCGTTTAATAAACGATATAAAATCATTGCATCAGCGATGTCTGACACATGAAACTCATCAAAACAAATTAAACGATAACGTTTAGCAAGGCGATTAGCCACCTCATTTAAAGGATCAACAACGCCTTTTAAATGATCTAATTCAGCATGAACACCGCGCATAAACTCATGAAAATGCAAACGCGTTTTGCGCTTAAGCGTACTGACTGAATAAAAACAATCCATTAAAAAACTTTTACCACGCCCTACCCCCCCCCAAAGATACACACCTTTAGGTATATCAGGACGCAAAAACATTTTTTTTAAAAGATTGCTACGCTGCGATTTAAAATGAACAAAAGCGTCATGCAAATTTTGCAGACGCCCAATCGCCTGACGCTGAGAAGCATCAGCACTGAACCCTTTTAATTTAAGGGTCTCTTCGTAAAACTGAATAACACTCACGGCACACTTTTTTACCAGGGTATTTTAGAGTTTAAAAATTAGCGCTTTATTGATTTATTGCCCTAACACCCCAAAATACCCAAGAAAAATTACATATTCAACTGACGTTTATCACAGGCCAAAGCGGCTTCCTTAACTACCTCAGACAAACTGGGGTGAGCATGACACATACGCCCAATGTCTTCAGAAGAAGCTTTGAATTCAAGGGCCATAACCGCTTCAGCAATTAAATCGGAGGCATGGCTATTAACAATATGAACACCCAAAACCTCGTCAGTTTTTGCATCCGCTAAAACCTTAACAAAGCCCTGTGAATCACCTTGACCCAAAGCCCTACCATTGGCCATAAACGGAAACTGACCAGACTTATAAGCACGACCCGCTAATTTTAAATCTTGTTGAGTTTTACCAACCCAAGCAACTTCAGGTGAAGTGTATATCACCCAAGGGATAGCATCGTAATTGCAATGGCCTTTTTGACCAGCAATTATTTCTGCCACCATCACACCCTCTTCTTCTGCTTTGTGAGCCAACATGGCGCCACGCACCACATCACCAATAGCATAAACACCAGAGACCAAAGTTTGGCAATGCGCATCTACATCAATTTGGCCACGCTCATTGGTTTTTAAGCCAATCTTCTCTAATTGTAAGCCGTCGGTGTTAGGTACACGACCAACAGATACGATAAGCTTGTCACAATCCAAGGTTTGTGCATTGCCTTGCGCATCGGTGTAGCTTACAACAGCACCTTTTTTATTGGATTTTACTTCACCAAGTTTGACACCTAAGTTGATATTTAAACCTTGGGCTTTAAAGATTTTCAGCATTTCTTTGCTGATACTTTCATCACAAGCCACCAAAAAATTAGGCATTGCTTCTAATACGGTGACTTCAGCTCCTAAACGGCGCCAAACTGAACCCAACTCTAAACCAATAACTCCAGCCCCAATTACACCTAAACGCTTAGGTACAGCACCAAATTTTAAAGCGCCTTCATTGTCGCATACCACTTGATTGTCCACGACAATACCTGGTAAGTGACGTGCTTTAGACCCAGTGGCAATAATAACTTGCTTTGCCTGCACATCTGAAACACTGCCGTCAGCCGCTTGCACATTTAAACTGAATCCACCACCACTGGCTTTACCCAAGAAGCTAGCATAACCTTTGATGAAACTAACTTTATTCTTTTTAAATAAGTACTGTATACCACCGGTCATTTTGCTGACTATACTGTCTTTACGGCCAATCATTTTGGCCACATCAATAGATGCACCATTCACCGTAATACCATGATCAGCAACATGGTGGCTGATTTTCTCAAACTCTTCAGAAGAAGCGAGTAACGCCTTCGATGGAATACAACCCACATTCAAACAGGTACCACCCAAGCGTGGTTCGCCGTTGGGGTCATCATACGGATTGCCCTCAATACAGGCGACCGATAAACCTAATTGTCCGGCGCGTATCGCTGCAATATACCCGCCAGGACCAGCACCTATGACAACCACATCAAATAATTGACTCATGCTGGCTACACCTTAAATATTTAACAGTAAACGGGCCGGATCTTCTAAGGCCTCTTTCATAACCACCAAACCCAATACAGCTTCACGACCGTCAATAATTCGGTGATCATATGACATCGCCAAGTAATTGATAGGACGAATAACGATTTGACCATTTTCAACCACGGGACGCTCTTTGGTGGCATGAATACCTAAGATAGCCGACTGTGGTGGATTGATGATGGGGGTGGATAACATGGAACCAAACACGCCGCCATTGGAAATAGAAAATGTACCGCCGGTTAATTCTTCGATAGAAAGTTTACCATCTTTGGCTTTAGCGCCAAATTCTGCAATTTTCACTTCAATATCAGCCAAAGACATTTGATCGGCGTTGCGCAAAACAGGTACCACCAAACCCCGTGGAGATCCAACAGCCACACCAATATCAAAATACCCATGGTAAACAATGTCATTGCCATCAACTGATGCATTTAAAATTGGATATTTTTTCAAAGCATGTACAGCAGCCTTCACAAAAAAGGACATGAACCCCAGTTTTACGCCATGCTCTTTTTCAAATTTATCTTTGTACTTATTGCGCAGGTCCATAACGGGCTGCATGTTAACTTCATTGAAAGTGGTCAAAATAGCATTGGTAGATTGTGACATCACCAAACGTTCTGCAACACGAGCGCGCAAACGGCTCATCGGTACACGTTGTTCTGGGCGACCATCAATTAATGTGGATACATCCAAAGGCGCTTTAACCTCAGGCAGCACAGCCGCCGCAGGAGCTACTTTTGCAGCCGCAGATGAAGAAGATGATGCCGCTGAAGCCACCGATATTGATAAGGTGTTGATAACATCGCCTTTGGTAATTCTACCGTCTTTACCAGTGCCTGTAACTTGGGCTATACCTAATTGATTCTCAGCCATCATTTTTGCAGCTGCGGGCATAACCATCGTAGACGAATCAGCATTTTTGCTACTGCTTACAACTGCCTGCGCTGGTGTTTGTGCTGATGGAGCACTTAGATTAACAGAAGTTGCAGGCGTAGCGCTTGCGGTGGCGGCAGTATCTAGTCTAGCAATCAATTGGGCAGAAGTGACCGTACCACCATCACCAACCAACAACTCAACCAAAACGCCAGCAGCAGGTGCAGGCACTTCCAAAACCACTTTATCAGTCTCAATATCGACCAAATTTTCATCGCGCTTAACGGCTTCACCTAGTTTTTTATGCCAAGATAATAAAGTGGCCTCTGCCACTGACTCAGACAATTGAGGAACAACGACTTCTACGATTGACATTTAATTTTTTCCTTTTGTATTCAGCTATTTCGATGCAACATCACGCACATCATCACTTGGTGATGATGAAACCTTTCAATTTGGCAAAGGCCGCGTCAATAAGCGCCTTTTGTTGCTCGACATGCTTAGCGTAATAACCCACAGCAGGCGAAGCGGAAGCCGGACGACCAGCATAAGCCAACTTTTGCCCTTCATTCATATTCTCTAAAATATGGTGTTGAATTTGGAACCATGGACCCTGATTTTGCGGCTCATCTTGGCACCAAACCACTTCAGTAGCCTGAGGATAACGCTTGATTTCATTGGAAAAAGCTTTATGAGGGAAAGGATACAACTGTTCCACACGCACAATAGCTACGTCCTTAAGGTTGCGTTCACGGCGCGCATTGGCCAAATCGTAATACACTTTTCCTGAGCATGCGACCAAACGTTTTACTTTTGCTGAGTCTAGGGTTTCAGTATCCGGTATTACAGTTTGGAAACCACCCCGATAAAACTCTTGTAAAGGCGAAGCAGCATCTTTTAAACGTAACAACGACTTAGGTGTCATGATAACCAAAGGCTTACGGAATAAGCGAATCATCTGACGGCGCAATAAATGGAAAATTTGTGACGCAGTTGTTGGCTGACACACTTGAATGTTATTGTCTGCGCACATCTGCAAGAAACGCTCTAAGCGTGCAGAAGAATGCTCTGGCCCCTGCCCTTCATAGCCATGCGGCAACATCATCACCAAACCAGAAGCACGGCCCCATTTTACCTCACCAGATGTTATAAATTGGTCAATAACCACCTGAGCACCATTAGCAAAGTCACCAAACTGTGCTTCCCAAATGACCAAAGCATTCGGTTCTGCCGTTGAAAAGCCGTATTCAAAACCCAGAACGGCTTCTTCAGACAGCACGGAATCTATAACTGTAAAGGGTGCTTGACCTTCTGAAACGTTTTGTAAAGGCTGATAAGAACCCTCGTCCCACTTTTCGCGATTTTGGTCGTGCAACACCGCATGACGATGCGTAAAGGTACCGCGGCCACAGTCCTGACCTGTAATGCGCACTGCGTACCCGGAAGAAACCAAGGATGCAAAGGCCAAATGCTCGCCCATACCCCAGTCTACTGGCAACTCGCCTAAACCCATTTTACGGCGATCGTTAACCACACGTTCAACCAAAGGATGCAACTTAAATTGCTCTGGTATGGTGGTAATGCGCTCAGACAGTCGCTTTAACTCTGCCAAAGGCACAGAGGTATCTGCGGCATCTGTCCACTTTTTATTTAGGAATGCACTCCAATCAACAGCATACTTGCTCTTAAAATTGGTTAAAACTGGGTCGTATGTGTGACGACCAGCGTCCATTGCCTTGCGATACTCCGCTTCCATTTGCTGACCTGTACCAACTGGCACAACACCAAGGGTTTCCAGGCGCTCGGCATACAATGCACGCGTACCTAAATGACTGCCTATGCGCTTATACATCAAAGGCTGAGTCATGGCCGGGGTATCTTGCTCATTGTGGCCTAATTTACGGAAACAAATGATATCAATAACAACATCCTGACCAAACTGTGCACGAAAATCTAAAGCAACTTGTACAGCCATGATAACCGCCTCTGGATCATCTCCATTGACGTGAAACACCGGGGCTTCAATCATTTTAGTGACATCAGTACAGTACAGTGTTGAGCGGCTGTCCCGCGGGTCTGAGGTTGTAAAACCAATCTGGTTATTGATTACAACGTGAACGGTACCGCCCGTACCATACCCACGTGTATGCACCAGATTTAAGGTTTCCATCACAACACCTTGACCCGCTATTGCAGCGTCACCATGAATGAGCACAGGCAACACCTGTTTTCCCTCACCATCACCGCGACGCTCTTGACGGGCTTTAACCGACCCTTCAACCACCGGATTAACAATTTCAAGGTGCGACGGGTTAAACGCTAAGGACAAATGCACTGGACCGCCTGGCGTGGTTACATCACTGGAAAAACCTTGGTGATATTTTACATCACCTGCTGGGAGGTCATCAGCGTGTTTACCCTCAAACTCCGCGAATAAGTCGCTAGGACTCTTACCAAGAATATTCACTAAAACATTTAGGCGCCCACGGTGGGCCATACCAATAACAATTTCTTGAACACCAAGAGAGCCTGCGTGTTGAATCACTTCATCCATGGCGGCAATAAAAGATTCACCACCCTCTAAAGAAAAGCGCTTTTGACCAACATAACGGGTATGTAAATAACGCTCCAAACCTTCTGCAGCAGTTAAACGATCAAGAATATGGTGTTTCTTTTCAGCAGTAAAATTGGGGGTTGAGCGTGTAGATTCTAGACGCTGTTGTAGCCAACGTTTTTGAGCCGGGTCTGAAATATGCATGAATTCTGCACCAATACTGCGGCAGTAGGTGTCACGCAAAGATTTAACAAGTTCTCGCAGACTCATTTGGTCTGGTCCAAAGTACGTATTGGACGCAGAAAATACCGTGTCCATATCGGCTTCGCTAAATCCGTAAAAACTGTATTCCAGTTCAGGAATTTGGGGCCGCTCATGGCGCTTTAAAGGATCAAGTTCAGCATAGCGTGAACCTAAAAAACGGTACGCAGCAATGATAGACTGCACATCAACTTGCTTGCGAGCCACAGCCAAGTCACGCGAACCTTCCTGAGGACGCAGAAAACCCAGTTTTGCACGTTGTGCAAAAGATTCAACAATAGGGGCGTGAGCCACGTCACGTTCTGAAACCTCACCATGGCTAGAAGGCACCAGTTGCATGCTGTCAAAATACGCACGCCATTTTTCAGGGACAGAACTTGGATTGTCAATATAAGCTTCGTAAAGCTCCTCAATATAAGGAGCATTACCACCAAATAAATATGAATTTAATTGAAATGATCGCATCATCTGCGCTTCACCTTTCTTCGAGCTTCTCGTTCAAGATGCGGGGACGAACATTGTGAACCAAAAAACTATGGTCCAAAAAGCCGCAACGTTTGTGGATAAACCACACACCCACCAGAATTACCAAATTTCTTGGTTATCTGGTCATTTTTTTGTTTGTAAATAAAAAAACAAAAATATCAGTGTAATGCCCTATAGGATACCATGTTTCGCATTTTCTTTAAAAATTATCCGCCCATACGTTACAACGAAGTGATTGTTTATAATAAAAAAAGCCAGCTAAAAAGCTGGCTTGGAATAAGATTGAATATTCAATTAAGTGCGTTGTACAATTGGCTTTACATCTTGGCTAGCTTGCCCAATGAATAACTGCCTTGGCCGACCAATTTTGTATTCAGGATCGGCGATCATTTCATTTAGCTGCGCAATCCAACCCACGGTACGAGCCAAAGCAAAAATTGCTGTGAACAATGGCACCGGAATACCAATGGCCTTTTGTACAATACCCGAATAGAAGTCTACATTGGGGTACAGTTTGCGCTGCACAAAATAGTCGTCTTCAAGCGCAATTTTCTCTAAAGCCATCGCCAACTTAAACATCGGGTCATCTTGTAAACCCAATTCATTGAGCACTTCGTGACAGGTCTCACGCATCAATTTAGCGCGCGGATCATAATTTTTATACACACGATGGCCAAACCCCATTAAACGAACATTGGAATTTTTGTCTTTAACCTGAGCAATAAATTCACCAATTTTTTCAACGCCACCAGCAGCTTGTATCTCAGCCAACATATTCAAACACGCTTCATTGGCTCCACCATGCGCAGGACCCCACAAACAAGCAACGCCCGCTGCAATCGCAGCAAATGGGTTAGTACCAGAAGACGCACAAAGACGAACGGTAGAGGTTGAAGCGTTTTGCTCATGGTCTGCATGCAAAATAAAAATGCGGTCCATTGCTCGCACCAATACATCATTAGAACGGTACTCTTCGCAGGGATTGGCAAACATCATGCGCATAAAATTGGCTGAGTAGCTTAGCTCATTTCGCGGATATACAAAAGGTTGTCCAATAGAATATTTATAAGCCATGGCCACCAACGTGGGCATTTTAGCAATTAAGCGAATGGCTGAAATTTCTCGCTGAATGGGATCAGCGGTGTTCATGGAATCAGGATAAAAAGCCGACAAACCACCTACCAAGCCTGTCATGACAGCCATGGGATGCGCATCACGACGAAAACCGCGCAAAAAAAACTGCATTTGCTCATGCACCATGGTATGGGTTGATACCCGCTTAACAAATTCGTCTTTTTGCGCTTGACTTGGCAAATCACCGTTTAAAAGCAAGTAACACGTTTCAAGAAAATCGCATTGCACGGCCAGTTGTTCAATTGGATAACCACGGTACAGTAACTCACCTTTATCGCCGTCAATGTAGGTAATTTTTGAGTTACATGCTGCTGTTGAGAGAAAGCCAGGATCGTATGTAAACTTACCCGTTTTAGCGTACAAAGTGCGAATATCAATCACATCAGGGCCTACTGTGCCCTTGTGAATTGGAAACTCAACAGGTGCTGTTCCATCTGTAAAAGACAGAGTGGCTTTATTCTCAGTTGTCATGGGTTTTCCTTTTATGAAATGAACTTAAACGTTGCGCAACATATTGACCACGCGGTCTAATGCTGGAGAACTTAACTCTAATGGTATGTCTTTACGACCTAATACGATTTCCAACAATTCATTGTCTGTCATCTCAAACAATGTGCTCAATGCGGCCACATCCTCGTCTGACAACGTTAACTCATGCTTGTCAAAAAAACGCTGAATAATCAAATCATTTTCTAACAAACCACGCCGAGCTCGCCAACGCAAGCGTGCTCTTTGAGTGGGATCTGACTGATGGACAAAACTATTCATAATTTTCTATAAAAAAAAGGGATGGTGCAAAGCACAATCCCAAACGGTATGTATCGATTATATAACATTAATACACTAGGTCAAACAGCACGCCTCACCATAAGCTCTTTAATTTTACCAATTGCCTTAGTTGGATTTAAGCCTTTAGGACAAACATCCACACAATTCATAATGGTATGGCAACGGAACAAACGGTAAGGGTCTTCAAGATTATCCAAGCGCTCACTGGTGGCTTGATCACGACTATCCGCAATAAAACGATAGGCTTGCAAAAGACCCGCTGGCCCTACAAATTTATCAGGATTCCACCAGAACGATGGGCAACTTGTGGAACAACACGCGCACAAAATACATTCATACAAACCATCTAACTCTTCACGCTCTTGTGGTGACTGTAAACGCTCAGTTTCAGGCGGTGGTGTATCGTTAACCAAAAATGGCTTAATTGAATGATATTGCTTAAAAAATTGTGTCATATCCACGATTAAGTCGCGTATAACAGGTAAACCTGGCAATGGACGCAAAACAATAGGCTCTTGCAAATCACGTAAATTGGTTGTGCAAGCCAAACCATTTTTGCCATTGATATTCATAGCATCCGAACCACATACACCTTCGCGACAGGAACGGCGATAAGACAGACTATCGTCCACATCGCTTTTAATTCGCATTAAAGCGTCTAAAAGCATTTTATCAGTGGGCTCTAGCTCCACTTCCAAGGATTCCATTCTCGGGGGAATGCCTGTGTCTGGATCGTAACGGTAAATTTCGAACCGTAGTTTACGTTTTACACTCATGTTTAACCTCTACTCTACTCAGAATGTACGCTTCTTGGGTTGGAATGTTTCCACTGTCAAGGGCTTGGTGTTGACTGGTTTATAATCTAAGCGATTGCCCTCAGAATACCACAGGGTATGTTTCATCCAATTGGCGTCGTCGCGTTCAGGGCAGTCACGGTGAGCGTGAGCACCACGGCTTTCTTTGCGAGCCTCGGCAGAAACCATAGTTGCCTTAGCAGTTTCAACCAGATTATCCAACTCTAAAGCTTCAACCAAAGCTGTATTAAAGACTTTTGATTTGTCTTTAACGTGAATATTGTTGGCTGCCTGGGCCAACTCATTGATCACTTTTACACCCTCAGCCATCAATTCATTGGTGCGGAAAACACCACAGTGATTTTGCATGCTTTTGCGAATGCTGTTGGCCACCTCTTGTGTACGCTCACCTGAGCTGGACGCACGTAACCGGCCTAAACGTTGCAAGGTGTTTTCAACAGCATCTGCTGGCAAATCTTTGTGTGTTTTGGCTTTAATATTTTGCGCCACAATGTGATTACCAGCTGCACGACCAAAAACCACCAGATCTAGCAGCGAATTGGTACCCAAACGATTGGCACCATGCACAGACACGCAAGCGCATTCACCTATGGCATACATACCATTAAGCACTTCGTTGGGGTTGCCATTTTTTGGAACAACCACCTGCCCAGAGTAATTGGTTGGAATACCGCCCATTTGGTAATGAATGGTTGGCACAACCGGAATAGGTTCTTTGATAGGATCGACATTGGCAAATTTGATCGCGATTTCACGAATGGATGGCAAACGCTTATTGATGACATCAGCACCAAGGTGATCTAACTTCAACAACACATGGTCTTTGTTTGGACCACAACCGCGACCCTCTTTGATTTCTTGGTCCATTGAACGAGAAACGAAGTCGCGTGGGGCCAAGTCCTTCAATGTGGGAGCGTAGCGCTCCATAAAACGCTCGCCAGCGGAATTAAGTAAAATACCGCCCTCGCCCCGCACCCCTTCGGTGACAAGAACACCAGCGCCAGCAACACCTGTTGGGTGAAATTGCCAAAATTCCATATCTTCCAAAGGAATGCCCGCGCGTGCGGCCATACCCATACCATCACCAGTATTAATAAATGCATTGGTTGAAGCAGCCCAAATACGACCAGCACCACCCGTTGCAAAAATGGTTACTTTAGCTTCTAAAATCATGACTTCGCCTGTTTCCATTTCCAAGGCGGTGACCCCCACCACGTCACCATCGGCGTCGCGAATAATGTCTAAAGCCATCCACTCCACAAAAAATTGGGTATGAGCGCGAACGTTACGTTGATACAAAGTATGAAGTAAAGCATGACCTGTGCGGTCAGCCGCGGCACAAGCCCGTTGTACAGGCTTTTCACCAAAATTGGCAGTATGGCCACCAAACGGACGTTGATAGATGCTGCCATCCGGGTTGCGATCAAAAGGCATGCCAAAATGTTCCAACTCGTACACCACTTTAGGCGCCTCACGGCACATAAATTCAATGGCATCTTGGTCACCCAAGTAGTCTGAACCCTTAACGGTATCAAACATATGCCAGTACCAATTGTCCTCTGACATATTGCCCAAAGACGCGCCAATACCACCCTGTGCTGCTACCGTATGTGACCGCGTAGGAAACACTTTTGATAAAACAGCTACGTTTAAACCCGCCTCAGCCAACTGCAAAGAACAGCGCATACCCGCGCCACCAGCGCCAACAATTACCGCATCAAAACGGCGACGAGGCAAAGATGTTTTAATACCCACCACGTTTAGATCCTCCAAAGAATTTGCACTGTGTACACAGCAGAACCAACAAGCCAAAGCACAGCGAATATTTGCAAACCTAAACGCAAACCAAGCGGTTTAATGTAGTCCATCAAAACATCACGAACACCAACCCAAGCATGGTAAAACAAAGAAAGCAAAGCCAACAGAGCTAAGATTTTTCCTAAAGGCACAACAGAGACTTCAAAATTAAAAAATTTCACCCATTGTTCATAGTTTAAGTCGGAAGTGAAAAGCACAGCCAACAACAGACCAAGGGTATAAAACGCCATAATAACCGCTGTGGCCCTTTGTACTATCCATTCAAATAAGCCATAATTTGCGCCAACGACAATGCGTTTAGCCCCTATATTTTTATAACTCATGCCTTAAAACACCTCAAAAAGTTTTAAACCAAACACCAAGGTCAATACCAAACTAATTGCAAAAGACAAAGCTGCAGAACGTTGCGCGGCTTGTTTGTCTACCCCAATGTGCATGTCCAGAAACAAATAACGAATGCCCGCACAGAAATGATGCAAATAAGACCAAATAAGCCCCAACAAAATAGCTTTGACCCAGAAGGAATCAACAATGCCCTTCATTTCCTCAAAACTAATTTCAGACGTTAAACTTCGATCAAGTAGCGGCAATAAAATAATTGGTAGAGCAAAAAATAAAGCTAAACCACTTAGCCTATGAAGTATGGACAACTTTCCTGCCAAAGGCAGGCGATAACCTAAAAGCCGAAATAAATTTAAATTTCGGTAAACAGGACGAGGAGTTTGTAGCGGGTTTGACATATGAAATCTATTCTTTAAAACGAAAGCCAAAACAACAAAGTCTTTTCTGAATGACCAGAGAAAAGCCCAAAAAACAAGTAATGCTATTTTGACTGAATTTTGCTCAATTGTGTAACAAAAAATGTTTTTTTATCAACGAAACAAACAAATTCACATGTTTTTTCACTAAAAACTGGCCTCGTTTTGGTTTTTTTATTCAAAAAAATCATTTTTTTTACTGAACACGCCCCCCAAAAACTCACTTTGGGTTTAAACTCCCTAAGTTTTTTGTGACTACTTTACCGGAGATTTTCATGAGCAAACCCGCCATGCGCGTAGCCGTTACTGGTGCAGCTGGACAAATTGGCTACAGCTTATTGTTTCGTATTGCCAACGGCGACATGTTGGGCAAAGACCAACCCGTTATCCTACAACTTTTAGACATCACCCCCGCTTTGCCCGCTGTTAAAGGCGTGGTGATGGAACTGGAAGATTGCGCATTTCCTTTACTGCAAGACGTTATTATTACCGACAACCCAAATGTAGCTTTCAAAGACGCTGATGTTGCTTTGTTAGTAGGAGCTCGCCCACGCAGCAAAGGCATGGAACGTAAAGACTTATTGGAGGCCAACGGCGCTATCTTTACAGTTCAAGGTAAAGCTTTAAATGAGAACGCCTCTCGCAATGTAAAAGTTTTGGTGGTTGGCAATCCAGCCAATACCAACGCCTATATTGCCATGCAATCAGCCCCCGACTTAAACCCATCTAACTTTACTGCGATGTTACGGTTAGATCATAACCGCGCTTTATCTCAAATTGCCGCTAAAACTGGCAAACCCGTTTCAAAAATTGAAAAATTGTGCGTCTGGGGTAACCATTCACCAACCATGTACGCTGACTACCGCTTCGCCACAATTGATGGTATTAGCGTAAAAGACATGATTAATGACGCGGTTTGGAACAGCGACATATTCCTACCTACCGTTGGTAAACGTGGTGCAGCAATTATTGAAGCACGCGGATTGTCTTCTGCTGCTTCGGCTGCCAATGCAGCAATTGACCACATACGCGACTGGGTTCTTGGAACCAATGACCGCTGGACCACCATGGGTGTTTCATCAGATGGTTCTTACGGTATTCCCGAGGGGCTGATTTTTGGCTTCCCCGTGGTTTGTGCAAATGGTCAATACAGCATTGTGCCAGGCTTAAACATCGATGACTTCTCTCAAGAACGCATTAATATTACGCTTAAAGAGCTGTTAGAAGAGCGCGAAGGCGTTAAACATTTGTTGGCCTAAGTTTAATGCTATCTCAATCCAGTGAAAATGTTAAGTTATTAAAATTGTAAGATTAATTTTTTTAAAATTGGCGGCTATAACTAGCCGCCATAAGACTGTAATTAGTACATACACAGTTTAGACGCAGTTTTTGTGATTTCAATCATATCAGTGCCCACACTCTTGTGCTGACCGGGTTAGCCACAGTTTTTCAACTTGGCGTGCAGCAGCAAAATCACTAATTAGACTATTGGCTGCCTGAATTTGCTGCAACCACTGCCACAATGTAACGCTGTTTTGTTCAAACATACAAGGCATTTGCTGACTTCTAGCCAATACGTAAGGAACCCACCCAGGATCTGCAACCAAAGGATCATTTTTCCACCAAAGTAGCTGCGGTTTTACTTGATTTTCTAAATATGACCAATATTTTGCAAAATTTGTTTTTTTTGCAGTTTGAAACCAGCGCGAAGCAAAAAAACCAAGCCAATACTGGCCCGCCAAATGAGGGTAAAATTGGAGTGGGGAGTGATCGTCTGGCCAGTCACCCTGCCGAGCCCAAGGGATATAACCGTCCGGCGCCTTTTCTTGCACACTTAACAAATTGTTTAAACTTTGACTCAAAGCCCCTGTATAGTGACGAAGCACCTTGGAAAATGCACTGTAACCAGCTTGATCAAACAAAGGAATAAACGCTTCTAAAGCCGCTAAACACTCGATATTATCCATCAGGTATTGAACGTCCCAAATTTTGCCAGACGGATGGCGATTATGCCGAAAAGTTCGAAACATACCGTTTTGCATTTGATCTAAAATATTATGTCGAATCAATTTCTTAATAATATCAAGCCGAGTTAGTACACGAATTTTATTTAATTTTTCAGGGTGCCCGTATTGCCATACAGGCTCCATCAACCAAGACCAGTTTTGACTCAATGTTAACCAGCGTGCCAGAGCTAATAAAAACATGGCCGCTTGCGCATCGTGTGAATCAGGTGGACGCAAACCCAACATCACGTCATCTGTGTCAAGCAGCGACCAATACGCGTCAATGTTGACTCGCCCCCAATTGCGCCAACGTCTACCACATTCGTCTTCAAACACCCAAGCAACTGGGGCACCCTGCGGAAAACTAGTTTCCGCACAACGCCAAACATTCAAAGAAATATCCAACGCAACCAATTCCCACATTTGCTGAGAATTTGAAATACGCCTTAAACCGCGCTGAGCATTGGTTGGCATTGGGCCGTCAGGGGCCATCCATTTTAAAGCTTGCTCAAAATACAGCTGATTGGCCAAAATAGTTTGGTCATCAGTTAAAACCAAAGCCAAACTTGTAAAATACCAGTCAATACCGCCGTTAATGCTACGTCTTAACAACCCTTTAAAAGGATGATCGTTTTGTTGAATAAGGAAAGCGTGCAGTGTGTTGGTATGAGCCATCTGATTAACATGAGCACTTGTGCTAGCACTGACATTCAATGAAATTGAACCACCCAAAACAGTGGATAATATCAATATGCATGAGAACATCAAAGGGCGGTTTATTTTTGAAAAATCTTCAAAAAAGAGCACAATTTTTTTAAACCTAAATTTAAAAAAATCAGATGAACAAATATGTTCGTTCAAAAACTTCCCCTGATATAGAGTAATTTGATTAATAACATAAAAAATTAAATAAGGAAATTTAACCCATTTAGTTCAGCGTAATTTACTTTAAACTGAGTTTATGGGTCAATTTTGAACAAAAATATAGATACAAATTGAGCAATGAAAATATACAATACAGCAAAAAATACCGCCCCACATCCAGATGAAATCTTGTCTGATAGTGCCTTTAAAAACGAATTGCCGGTTTGTGACCATTACGTTGGTAATCCAAAATTTTACGCAAAAGCGCTCAGCATTAGACAAACACTAGGCCCTGTTTTTGATATTACACTAGACTTGGAAGATGGCACCGCTGTTGGCGAAGAAACCCAAGCAGCGCAATGGGCAAGTTCTTTGGTCCAAGCGTTTTCACATGATCAACGCGGGCTCGGTATTCGAATTCATGCACTTGACCACCCCGCGTTTAACAACGATCTTGATGAAATACTACAAAAACCAACCAAACATTTAGCCTATTTAATGCTACCAAAAGCCAATAATTTAGAAGATATTCAAATAGTTTTATCAGAAATTAGTCGCCGTTGTCAGAATAACGGCTGGCCTAACCCACCACCATTACACGCTTTAATTGAAACGCCTGGGGCCATTGCTGATGTAGATAAAATTGCCGCGCTTGAACAAATTGAGTCACTTTCGTTCGGTATCATGGACTTTGTCAGCCATTTTAAAGGGCTTATTCCAGCCACCGCCATGAAAAGCCCACTTCAATTCGAACACCCATTGGTTACCCGTGCCAAAGTGGATATTGTGATGGCTTGTCACCGCCACAATAAAACTCCATCACACAATGTTTGCACTGACTTTAAAAGTACTAAACAAGTGGAACATGATGCATTATGCGCCAAAGAACACTTCGGTTTTTCTCGTATGTGGAGTATCCACCCAACGCAAATTGAACCGATTGTTAAGTGTTTTCAACCCCAAGCCCACTTACTAGATCAAGCTTGCAGTATTTTAATACAAGCCCACCAAACCAATTGGGGGCCCATTCAGCACCATGGTGTTTTACATGATCGCGCCAGTTTTCGTTACCACTGGGCGATTGTCAAACAAGCCTACAACACAGGAGCTCAACTACCAGAGATTATTCAACTTTGGTGTGAAACTACATTTTTATTTGAATAGAATACAAGGTGAGATGGCCAAGGGCTTACCTTTAAATAAAATACATGGAAAATTATTTTACCTAGACCTTGCAGAGAAGTAACATGCAATCCTTTTGAAGTATGAATATTGTGTGTGAACATTTGCTCTTCTATTTATTAATGCATTAATAACATCTAACCTTCCAAACCTAGCAGCCCAGTGTAATGCTGTCAAGCCATGGTTATCTTGTGCGCCAACATTTGCTCCTGCTTTTATTAATGCATTAACAACTTCTGTTTTACCCGTTATAGAAGCATTAATCAGCGCTGTTCTTCCAAAGCTATCAACTGTATTCAAGTTAACGTCAATATTCGGTTCTAAACAAAAAAGAATATCTTCTACTGAACCTATGCTCGCTGATTTCAAAAAATGATCGGCTATCTTTCTAGCGTTTTCTTCACTCAAATTAGATACTGTACTTAAATTAAGCTTGGCCAATTGATCAATCGTTGTAAT
>JAXISZ010000009.1:0-71978 GCA_034680345.1 Burkholderiaceae bacterium | reverse complement strand
CTTGAATTGCTTTGCAATGTGGATGAACCACTTAGGTATCTGGCCTGCGCAACACTATTGCCAATTTGCAAGTTCAACATGGGTGAACCAACAACAAACACCGCTTCTGAAAAATTAACCGTTGCGGTAAGCACTGCCCCTTTTTTAAGCCAGCCCTGAGCATTGGCTGCCGTTGAAGAAAACTGTACATTTGAAATTGTTGGAGAAGCCATAACACACCACCTTGTTAACTTGTGTTAATACAATTAAATCATCTACATGTACAAACACGTAGACATTCCATGAGCGTAGTGTGTCTGAAAAATTATGAAAAAAATATACCCCAAATGTGCGGGGTTAGTAGAATAGGGTAGATAAAGGTTTTATTTTTTAAACGCTGAAGTTTTAAGATTGATTTATTTTAAGTCACAATAAAAATTTGATATGGTCGCAGTATCAAAAGTTTTAAGGTATTTTTATTCAACACTCTATAACCAAGTGTAGCTGCGCATTAAAACGTTAGTGTGGGTCGTTTTGCTATAGATTATCAAATTTCTAAGCGTTTTTTTAACGCTCATTTATCTCGAATATGAGGTTGAATACTAAATATCATTTTCGAGATAAAGTTTTACGTTTTAATGGTTGTTATGCTTGACACTTAAATTTACGATGATATAACCCGTTTTATTTGTTAATGTCGAAGCTTAAATGTCGTCAATGGGAAACATCAACGGATGCGCATCATCAGGAGAGTTTGCAACCTCATTTTTTTTATGGCTTGAAACAACGCATTGAATAGGCAAAATTTCTTGACTTCCCGAGAAGGGTGGAGAAACAGAAGGTGAATTTTTTGTATGATTTTTACTAGATACAATTTTTTTTGGCAAAAGGAATTCAACTCGTTTTAATGCCTTAGGTAAAGGCGAGGTTGAATCTTTTGGACTCCGAAAAGATGTTACGCCTACTGGTCTTTTTGACGACAAATCATGGCTAACATTTTGAAAAACAACATTATTAACTAAAGAAGAGGTGGCGGGCTGTGACAGTTCTCCATCTGCACGCACCAATGCAGAACTTGAATTACAAAATCTTGTTAAAAAATCGAAACTAATATCTGTTAATTTTTTTTGTACAGCGGGTTTTCCTGCGTTTTGAAAAATGCTGGCAAACATTTTTGAAACAAACCCAATTTTTTGGTTAATGCTCAGTTTTTTTTGAGGCACATTCGAATAATCTAATAAAGTAGCAAACTTAGATTGAAAAGAAGAAGAAATGTCTTTAATCATAATAATTACAGTAGTTAAATTTAAAAAAATCAAATATAAAATATATTCTAACACGCATTGGATTCAAGTATGAATTGCAACTTTGATTAATAAAAGCAAAAGAGCCAAGAATGCTTTAATATCTAACGATTTTTTAATTTGTACATCAAAATTGCCCTATAAACTATAAGCAGATCAGCCAAAATAAAAGATGCCAGATTTTTGCTCTTATTAAAGCAATTCATAATAAAACTCGGATTGCTACAACGCTTGGCAAGCATAAATTTATAATTACCCGCGAGATTGGTCGTAATACTGCTAAATGAAGTTGACCACACCAAGCCAGTTTACAGTTGATTAACTAAAAAACGCTCTGAGTGATGTCTAAATGCCAGAAAAATTAAATTGGAAATACTGAATCAAGCGTTGGCACTGAATCAACTGTTTAAATAGACCAAGAAAAAGATGAGGGCAAAAAACGCCAAATAAAGTACGCCTTCAATCTGCTAAAGCAGCTACACTTCGCGCTTAAATCCACGCTTTGTAAACAGCTTGAGTGATATAAAACTTCTTGGCTCACACGGCCTGCGCAGCCAAGATTTTTAACCGCTTTTCCACATCGGCAAGCAATCGGATTGATAAATCCATTTTTATGCTTCTTTGGCCAAACCGATACAAGCGTCACGCAAAAACCAACGATGCACAGCCTCCGCTCTCTACTACCGACAACGCAATAAAAACACAAAACGCTGGTTTTCTTCACTAGAAGCCAATAATTCGTGCCCTGTTTGTTTAGCAAAGGCGTGAAAGTCTGACATTGCACTGGAGTCTGTAGCAATCACCCGTAAAACCTCGCCACTTTGCATTTCTGCCAAAGCTTTTTTAGTTTTTAAAATGGGCAAAGGGCAGTTTAAACCGCTGGCATCTACTTGTTTGTCTATATTCATTACTTACACGCCTTTGTACAAAAATTTTAAAATTGCGCTGTCAATTGAGCCTGCACCCAAGTGGCCACACTGGCTAAAGCAGCAGGCAAAGCCGCGAGTTGATTCCCCCCACCCTGTGCAGTGTCAGCGCGCCCGCCACCTTTACCACCCAACTGCACAGCCACGTGACTGACCAATTCACCAGCCTTAATTGTATGGTGTAGGTCAGGTGTAACAGCCGCTATTAAAATGACTTTTTCTCCCTCAACCGCTGCTAAAACCACAGCCACTGACTTAAGTTTATTTTTTAATTGGCCAGCCGTTTCGCGCAAAGTTTTAGAATCTGCTCCGTCTAGAAGCGCTGCCAAGGTGTTTACCCCAGACACCACTTTAACCTGCGAAAACAATGCATCACCCTGAAAAGCCGCTAATTTTGCTTTTAAGCGCAAAACTTCTTTTTCAGTCAGTTTTAAAGTTTCTAGTGTTTGTACAATTTTGCTGGGCAATTCAACCATAGGTGAACGCAAGGCATTGGCCGCCCCCTGCAAATAGGTTTGCATCTGTTGTATGTAGGCCAAAACGCCTAAACCCGTAATGGCTTCAAGCCGCCGAATACCAGCCGCCACCCCTGATTCAGACACTATTTTGAACAAACCAATGTCACCAGTACGCTGCACATGGGTACCCCCACACAATTCGCGTGATGAACCAATATCAAGCACCCGTACAGAATCGCCGTATTTTTCACCAAACAACATGGTGGCACCGATCAACTGCGCTTCATCAATGGACATAGTACGCGCACAAGTGGGCATATTGGCTAAAACTTCAGCATTTACCCGAGCCTCAATCTCTGCAATTTCTTCACCCGTTAAAGCGCTGTGATGAGAAAAGTCAAAACGGGTTTTTTCAGCGTCTACCAACGAACCCTTTTGGGCTACATGACTGCCCAGCACTTCTCGCAAGGCCTTGTGCATTAAATGCGTGGCCGAATGGTTACGCACCACACGGTTGCGCAAGGTTTGATTGACTTGGGCAGCAACTTCATCCCCCACATGCAAGGTACCAGAGGTTAACTGACCATGATGCCCAAACACATCAGCCTTAATTTTTTGAGTGTCCGCAACTAAAAACTCCATGCCCGCAGCCAACAATTGGCCTTGATCACCCACTTGCCCGCCAGACTCTGCATAAAACGGGGTTTGATTCAATACCACCACCGCAGCTTGCCCTACCGATAAACTGTTGACAGGGGTAGAATTCACATAAATAGCAACAACCCGCGCTTGCGAACAGTGCAACGTGTTGTAACCATGAAAGTGAGTGTTTACACCATCGTACACTAAGCCATCGAGCATTTTAAACCTACCCGCAGCGCGGGCTTGTTCACGCTGACGCTGCATTGCATTATCAAACCCCGCCTCATCAACGCAAACACCATGTTCACGGCAAACATCAGCGGTTAAATCAACCGGAAATCCATAGGTATCGTGCAGTTTAAAAGCAGTTTCGCCGTCGAAAGATTGACCTGCATTTAAATCCATTAAAGCATTCTCTAAAATGCCCATGCCATGTTCTATGGTTGCAAAAAAACGCTGTTCTTCTTGTTGCAAAATAGTGGACACTGTTGTTTCCATACGGGTCAATTCGGAGTAGGCCGCGCCCATTTCTTGAACCAAGTCTGGCACCAAACGATAAAAAAACGGCGTGCGACAACCCAGTTTATAACCATGACGTATAGCGCGGCGAATAATACGACGCAACACAAACCCTCGCCCCTCATTACCGGGAATAACACCGTCCACAATTAAAAAAGCACAAGCGCGTATGTGATCAGCCAATACTTTTAATGAATTATTACCTACATCAACCCCACCCGCCTGCGCGCTCACTTCACGCGCTGCCGCTGCAATAAGGGTTTGAAATAGGTCAATTTCATAATTGCTGTGTACATGCTGCAACACTGCGGCAATCCGCTCTAAACCCATGCCCGTATCTACACAAGGCTTAGGCAATGGGGTCATGGTGCCGTCTGCCGAACGTTCAAATTGCATAAACACCAAATTCCAAATTTCAATATAACGATCGCCATCAGCTTCTGGGCTGCCGGGAGGGCCACCCCATACATCTGACCCATGATCGTAAAATATTTCTGAACAAGGGCCACAAGGACCTGTATCGGCCATCTGCCAAAAATTATCTGAGGCGTAGCGCGCGCCTTTGTTATCACCAATGCGAACAATGCGCTGCTCTGGCACACCAACGTCCTGAGCCCAAATGTTAAACGCTTCATCATCGTCTTGATACACGGTAACCCATAGTTTTTCTTTAGGCAAACCATAAACAGTGGTCAGCAGGGTCCAGGCGTAATTAATTGCGTCGCGCTTGAAATAATCACCAAAACTAAAATTACCCAACATTTCAAAAAAAGTATGATGCCGCGCGGTATAACCCACGTTCTCTAGGTCATTGTGCTTTCCCCCAGCGCGAACGCTACGCTGGGCAGTGGTGGCACGCGTGTATGTGCGCTGTTCTCGCCCTAAAAATACATCTTTAAACTGCACCATACCTGAATTGGTAAAAAGCAAAGTGGGGTCGTTGTCAGGCACCAAGGAACTGGAGGCCACAATGGTGTGGCCCTTGGATTCAAAAAATTGTAAAAACTTTTGACGAATCTCTGATACTTTCATGGAATCGGGTTCCGCTCTATTTTGGCTCAAGTTGGTTATTATAAAGCGGTCCAATGGTGGTGAACAGTATAGAGCGTATCAACCGATTACCGAACGGATGCGCCCTGCAGTTGATTGGCCATACGCACGGTGTCGTCTAACAAAAGTTTAGGCGCTTTTCCAGAAGAAACCGCCGCCATAATTTGCTGGTCACTCTGCGCCAAAATTTCTTGACGACGATGAAAGTAAAAAGGCTTGATCCACTGCGACTGATCACCAGCCAAACGCTCGCTAATGCCCCCCCAGCCCAAAACCCGTTCATAGAAACCCCGTTTCTGACTCAACAACTGCGCTTGTGCCGTCAACGGGACTGACCCCGTGCTTTCGTGCCAACGGGCTGCAATTTCTGGCTGAAACCAAAAATTGCTAAACGCCACAGCAGCTTTTTTTTGCTCTCGAGTGCTGGAACGTAACAAATATAGCCCTTCACCCATCGGAAATAACTTTGCGGGCTGCGCTTCAGCCTCAGCCCATCGGGGCAACAGGGTGACCATCACCCGTTCTTTCTGCCCGCTAGGCAAAGCACCCAAAGCAGTAGACGGCCCCAGCAAAATAGGACACTGCCCCTGAGCCCAAGCTTTGGTTACAGTTTCAGTATCGCCCAATGCCAATAAATCACTTTTTGCCCAAGACATCATTAAAGCCAAATGACGCAACTGCAGCAATTGGTTATATATAAATGCTCCGGCCTGCCCTTGTGCACCATCATTTTTACTGGTGTACGCTTGCCCATGCCAAGCCGAAATATTTTCTAAGTGAACCCAAGCCGGAAACGGGCTAGCAATGCCACAAGCATAAGCACTTTCACGCAAACGATAAGCTACATTTTGCAAAGCCTTCCAATCTGCAAAATGAGGTTGAATGGGCAGCCCGACGCTTTCAAATGCCGCTGTGCGATACATCACCACCGGCACCGCCACGCTTAAAGGCAATGCTTCCCACTGGCCTTGATTATTGCGAAACGCAGCCACTGCCGCCGCCGAAACTTCTTTAGGCAAGGCCAATTCAGCCGCCAAAAATTTTTGCAAGGTTTCAAAAGTATTCGGGGCCACAACCCGATTTAACGCCAACGAATGGTTACCCGACCATTGTACCCACTGCGGCAAACTGTTTTTTGCCTGCTTTAAAGCAAGCTGCAACGACTCAAAATGATTAAATCGCCTAGCCACCAAAGCGTAGTTTGGATGGGTTGTATTAAAAATATCAAGTAGTTCTTCAAACGCCTGTGCTTGCGGTTCAGACAAAGTGTGCCACACCTCTTGCGCTGCCACTTGATTTGAAGCTTGAACCAAGCCACCACCAAAATTAAACAAAAAAACAAACAAAAACAATATTTTAAAAAATATATGGTACTGTGGCATATTCAAAAATGACCCAAATAAAATGAAAAACAACAGGCCTAAGGCAAAAAAATAAGTTAAGCCTTTGGTTAAAGCAGAAAACCCCCCACCCATTACACAAGATTAAATTTATTTTTGCAAACGCGTAATTAAACTTGAGGTGTCCCAGCGGCCACCACCGGCAGCCTGAATATCACCATAAAATTGGTCAATCATTGCTGTTGCGGGTAAACGAGCACCATTGCGGCGCGCTTCATCTAAAACCAACCCAAGGTCTTTGCGCATCCAGTTCACCGCAAAACCAAAATCAAATTGCTGGGCCACCATGGTGCTGCCACGGTGTTGCATTTGCCAACTCTGGGCCGCACCTTGAGAAATTACAGCCAATACTTTTTCAAGATCCAAACCAGCTTGCAAACCAAAAGCCAATGCCTCAGACAAACCTTGCAAAACACCAGCCACCGCCACCTGATTAACCATTTTCGTTAATTGCCCTGCCCCCGCGGCCCCCATAAATGCCACTGTCTTGGCATACACAGACAAAACCGGCTGAACCCTGGAAAATACAGCTTCGTCCCCCCCACACATGATAGACAGCTGCCCATGGTTTGCACCAATTTGACCACCAGAAACTGGCGCATCAATGGCCGAAAAACCTCGCGCTAATGCCTCAGCATGCAACCGGTGCGCTAAATTAGCAGAAGCGGTGGTATGGTCTACCCAAATTGCGTTTTTTTGCATAGTAGAAAAAGCCCCTTGTGGTCCCAATGCAACCTCAAGCACATCATCATCATTGCCAACACAGCACAACACCACGTCAGCTTGCTTGGCGGCTTGCGCTGGCGAGACCACCGCCACACCACCAGCATACTGTTTTAACCATTGAGCTGCTTTACTTGGTGTGCGATTGTAAACAGTAACCTGATAACCAGCCTGAACCAAGTGCCCAGCCATTGGGTAACCCATTACCCCAAGACCAAGAAAAGCAATGTTTTTTAAAAGTGTTTGCATGCGTCCCCTCTACGTATTCTTTTTTTCAGTGTTTAACAAGAAAGTAAATGATTTAGACCTTATAGATTTCATCAATTACCTAAAATAGTTAATTAAATATAGTATTAAGAACTGTTAAGAATTAAAAAATTAAAATAAATCATTTAATTAGGGTTAAACCTTATGGTATATTCCCGCGATTATGGTACAACATACTCATCTGTTTATCACTAAATGGGGCTAACCTGTGAATACAGCCGCCGCATATGTTCAAATAAACTACAGCCACCGCACTACCATTGTAAATGCGCTGCGTGAAGTGGTGCCTGAACACTGTATTTTGTACGAAGAAGAAGACACCCGACCGTACGAATGCGATGGTTTGTCGTTATTTCGACAACTGCCCATGATTGTGTGTTTACCAGAAGATGAAAGCCAAGTGCTGGCCATTGTAAGAATGTGCCGCAAAAAAAACACGCCAATTGTAGCAAGAGGTGCGGGCACGGGGCTTTCAGGGGGAGCACAGCCGCACCCTGCCGGGGTGTTGCTCTGTTTGTCTAAAATGAATCGGATTATCAAAATAGACCCTCTAGCACGCACAGCCGTTTTACAGCCCGGAGTGCGTAATCTAGCAATTTCAGAAGCTGCAGCCCCTTACAACCTTTACTACGCACCCGATCCATCCAGCCAAATTGCGTGTTCGATTGGCGGTAATGTTGCAGAAAACTCTGGGGGCATACACTGCTTAAAGTATGGTCTAACGCTTCACAATGTGCTGAAAGTTCGAGCCCTAAACACAGATGGTGAAGTTGTTGAATTTGGCAGCGATGCGCTAGACAATAGCGGTTTGGACTTACTCAGTTTGGTTATTGGCTCTGAGGGCATGCTCGTTGTCATCACTGAAGTTACCGTAAAACTACTGCCCAAACCTCAGCACACCCAAGTTATTATGGCGTCTTTTAATGATGTAGAAGTGGCGGGGCAAGCTGTGACCGCTGTCATTGCAGCCGGAATTATTCCAGCTGGTTTGGAAATGATGGACCAACAAGCTTCACGCATGGTTGAACCTTTTGTTCAGGCAGGCTACGACACTGAAGCAAAAGCCATTTTATTGCTTGAATCTGATGGCACGGCCCAAGAAGTTACCGAGGAAATACAAACCATGTCCGCGGTACTAGAGCAGATTGGGGCCACACAAATTAAAATTTCTCAATCCGAAGAAGAACGAATCAAATTTTGGGCTGGCCGAAAAAACGCATTTCCCGCTGCTGGACGTATATCACCTGATTATTACTGCATGGACGGAACCATTCCACGTAAACGCCTAGGACAAGTTCTGAAAGCAATTGCTAATATGGAGAAAAAATACCAACTGCGCTGCGCCAATGTGTTTCATGCTGGAGACGGTAATTTACACCCATTAATTTTATTCGATGCCAGCAATCCCAAAGAGGTTACACGTGCCGAAGCTTTTGGAGCTGCAATTTTAGAACTGTGTGTTGAAGTTGGAGGCACAATTACTGGTGAGCATGGAATTGGTATCGAAAAAATTGCACAAATGTGTGTGCAGTTTTCACGCCTAGAATTAGATTGTTTTTTTGCAATCAAGCGTAGTTTCGACCCCCACATCTTGCTAAACACAGGTAAGGCTATTCCTACCATGGCACGGTGCGCAGAACATGGCAGAATACATGTACACGGAGGCAAATTGCCGTTTGCCCACTTACCACGCTTTTAGTGCCCAATAGCAACCCAATGGTGACGCAAAATGGATGACCATTCCCTCCTACAAGATCTCAGCAAAACGGTGATTAGTTCAGCCAAACAAAAAAAACCCATCCAAATTGAAGGCGCAGGCAGTAAACGCTTCTTAGGGGGAGAAACCCAAGGACAAGTGGTTTCACTGAAAAAATTTGCCGGCATGCTTGAATACGAACCCTCTGAATTGGTCTTTACAGCCAAGGCCGGCACAAGCCTACAAGAAATTGAACGGATTCTAACCAAACACGGCCAAATGCTCGCTTTTGAACCCCCCTTGTTCAACCAGTCTGGCACCATTGGCGGCGCTGTTGCCAGTGGTTTAGCTGGCCCAAGAAGACAAACCCACGGAGGAGTTCGCGACTTTATTTTAGGCTGTACCATCATGAATAGCCAAGGCCAAATATTGCACTTCGGTGGTACTGTCATGAAAAATGTTGCAGGCTTTGATGTTTCCCGCCTAATGGCAGGCTCCATGGGGTGCTTAGGTATTATTTTAGACGTGTCCATTAAAGTGTTACCCATACCAGAAGCGGATATGACACTGCATTTTGAGCACAATGCCAACGATTTTATTGAACGTGTAAACACTTGGCTAGGTCAACCAACCCCAATTAGCGCAAGTGCTTGGCATGACGGTAGCACATGGGTGCGTTTATCTGGTAATGCTGTGGCTATAAAAGAAGTTGCGGACCGTTTAGGCGGCGATGTTGTCAGTAACACCCTTGCTAGCCACTTTTGGCAAAGCATACGCAATCAAGAACACGATTTTTTTCGGCGCAGAGGGGAGTTGTACCGTCTAAGCTTACCCGCCTGCACACCCATTTTTCCCTGGCAAGAAAACGTATTCATCGAATGGGCTGGGGCACAGCGCTGGATCAATACGCCGACCCAGGTCCAACCTGAAGATATGCAGTCGCGGGCAACTGAGCTCAAAGGCCATGCCACCGTGTATCGAAGTCAAACAACCGATTTTCGCCGCTTCAGTTTTACGCCTCCAACAAAACCGCTGCTAGAAATTCATAAAAGATTAAAACAAGCCTTTGACCCTGAAGGTATTTTCAACCCCGGCAGAATGTCGCCAATTTTATAAATAGGATTGTACGATGGACATTAAACTAGCGGACTGGGCAAAACAAACCCCCGAAGGGCAAGAAGCCCAAGCCATTGTCCGCAAATGTGTCCATTGTGGATTTTGCATCGCCACTTGCCCAACATACCAATTGCTTGGCAATGAACTTGACAGCCCAAGAGGCCGAATTTATTTAATTAAACAAGTTTTAGAGGGTAAAAAAGTAACACAAAAAACACAAATGCACCTAGACCGCTGTCTAACGTGCCGTGGCTGCGAAACCACCTGCCCTTCGGGGGTCAATTACGGACACCTAATTGATATTGGCCGAAAGATAGTTGACGAAAAGGTGCCCCGTTCATGGCTTGAACAATTAAAACGGTCTGCACTAGCCACGCTAGTCACCAATAAATTTTTATTTAAAAGCAGCATGTTGCTAGGTAGAACCTTTAAATTCCTAAGCCCTGCGGCATTAAAAAATAAAATTATTGATAAACGACCATCAGGCCCTTGGCCTACGCACAACCATGAACGCAAAGTGATTTTGCTCAATGGCTGTGTGCAACCCGCTATGCTACCATCCATCGATGCGGCCACCGCTAGGGTGCTCGACCAATTGGGATTTTACAGTATATTGGTTGCAGACTCAGGCTGCTGTGGCGCTGTAAAATTTCACCTAAATGATCAATATGGCAGCCTCAACCAAATGCGAGCCAATATTAATGCTTGGTGGCCGCTGCTTGAAACCGGACAAGCACAGGCCATTGTGATCAATGCCTCAGGCTGCGGCTTAACTGTTCGACAATACCATCAGTACTTTAAAAACGATCCATCCTACGAAAATAAAGCCAAAAAAGTTTCGCAAGCTTGTATTGATATTGCTGAATTTATCGACCTACACGGCAAAGCCCATCTATCACGGTTTGCTCAAGCAGTATCAAAATATCAACTACAGACCCAAGTTAAAAAGCTGGCTTTTCATCCGCCGTGCACCTTACAACACGGCCTAAAAATCAAAGACATCACCGAAAGCCTGCTTAAAACTTTAGGATTCGAACTCACCCCAGTGGCCGAGTCGCATTTGTGTTGTGGCTCGGCAGGCACTTACTCCATTTTACAAGCTGAGTTGGCTGAGCAACTTAAAGCCAAAAAGCTGCAGAACTTATTGGCGCACAACCCTGACGCGGTAGTGTCTTCTAATATTGGCTGCATTTCTCACCTGACCAGTGGCACTGAAACCCTAGTGCTACACTGGATTGAAATTTTGGATGCTGCTTTAAAAGGTGAATATACCAACGTGGTAAAAAGTAAAAATTTTTAAAAATAAAAAACTTAAAGCAATAAAATCAAGTTTTTTAACAATTTAGCATTACAAAATTAAGCAATCAGCTGAATTGAGTTCAACACAAAAAAATAAAATTCATATAAAAAACTTTAAGGCAACTGAGCAATTAACTCGGGCACAAACTCGAATAAATCCCCGACTAAACCGTAATCAGCCACAGCGAAAATAGCTGCGTCTGGGTCTTTGTTAATTGCCACAATCACTTTAGAATCTTTCATGCCGGCCAAATGCTGAATAGCTCCTGAAATGCCAATGGCCAAATATAACTGCGGTGCCACAATTTTTCCGGTTTGCCCAACTTGCCAGTCATTTGGCGCAAAACCAGCATCTACAGCAGCCCGAGAAGCACCTAAAGCCGCCCCCAGTTTGTCCGCCAAAGTTTCTAGAAGTTTAAAGTTTTCAGCAGAACCCAAAGCGCGGCCTCCAGCCACAACGACAGGGGCAGAACTTAATTCGGGTCGAGTTTGCTGTATCATTTCCCGTGACAACAACCGCGATAACCCGCTTTCAGCCACAACAGCAATCTGCTCAACCAATGCAGCCCCGCCCTGCGGTGCAACAGCTTCAAAAGCTGTACCGCGCACGGTAATTACTTTTATAGTATCTAAGGACCGAACTGTAGCAATCACATTGCCCGCATATATAGGACGCTCAAAAGTATCTGCGCTACAAACCGCCGTAATATCAGAAACTTGCCCCACATCCAGCAAGGCCGCCACCCGAGGCAATAAATTTTTACCAAAACTTGTAGCCGCCGCTAAAATATGAGAATAACCCTGTTTAGCAAGTTCGAAAACCTGTGCAGCCACATTTTCCACCAATTGATCTGCAAACACAGCGCCATCAGCAACTCTTACTTTGGCCACACCCGCAATCTGTGTTGCTGCCCGCGCAGCACCATCACACTGATGCCCAACAACTAAAAGATGTACTTCACCACCTATTTTTGCAGCAGCGGCCACAGCATGACGCGTGGCAATGTGCACACTGTGATGATCGTGCTCTGCTATGACTAAAATCGCCATGAATTGCTCCTTTTAAATCACCTTGGCTTCGTTTTTGAGTTTTTCTACTAAACTGGCCACGTTAGGCAGTTTAATACCCGCTTTGCGCATAGGGGGGTCAGTGACCTTCAACAGTTCAATGCTTGGCGTCACATCAACCCCTAAATCGCTAGGCGTGCAAGTTTCCAAAGGCTTTTTCTTGGCTTTCATGATGTTGGGTAAGGTAACGTAACGCGGTTCATTTAAACGCAAATCGGCAGAAACCAATGCTGGCAACTGCAAAGCCACGGTTTCAAAGCCACCATCAACCTCACGGGTAACCTGCACTTGCTCACCAACAATTGTTAATTTTGATGCAAAAGTGGCTTGCGGCCAGCCAGCCAAAGCGGCCAACATTTGCCCCGTTTGATTACAATCGTCATCAATGGCTTGCTTACCTAAAATAACCAATGACACCTGTTCTTTTTCTAGCAATTTTTTTAACAGTTTAGCCACGGCCAAGGGTTGCAATGCAACGTCAGTTTCTACCAAAATGGCACGGTCTGCACCCATCGCCATTGCAGTGCGCAAAGTGTCTTGACACTGCGCAACCCCGCAAGAAACCACAACAACCTCAGAAAAAAAACCAGCTTCTTTGAGGCGCACAGCCTCTTCAACCGCAATTTCATCAAAAGGATTCATTGACATTTTGACATTAGCGATATCCACATCACTGCCATCACTTTTACAACGTACCTTTACGTTGTAATCCACGACCCGTTTTACAGGCACCAGGACCTTCATAAACCATCCCCTAATGAAAAAAACCAAAGACCTAATTATACGAACTCAACCCCATACATTTTGGCAAAATGTTCGTAAATTAATGCCGTTCATAAAAACATCTAAAACGCTGACTACGGTAAAATCCGTATTTTACTAGACTATAATCTGTTAGACACTGGCCATGATAGCTTAATGTATACAAGTTAAATTCAAATATAGACTCAAAGCGAAATTCTAACAAACCACTTCTTACCACGTTAACCTATTTAATTCATGAATGCTTTTTTTTCAGCCTTGAAAAAGACTCCCCAAAAAACACAACGGCAAGCGCACCGCGCACTAAAAAACTCACCGTTAAGCGCATTTATCTGCGCAATTGTAGCTATAAACTTGCTATACCCAAACCCTATAGCATTGGCACAAACAACAGGCAAAACCTCTAAAAACCATATTGCAAGTAAGTCTAGCACGGGTAAATTATCGCCTAGCACACAGAAATCCCAAGCTAATAAAGGCAAAAACAACAACAGCAATAAAAAAACGGATCCCAATAGCAAAAACAACAAAGCCAAAACCGCGAGCACTGCATCTCACCTAAACAACCAAAAAACGTCAGCCAGTACGCAGCCGGTTTATCACAACCGTGTAGAGGTTAAAAACTTTGCCCATGAAGTTGCAATGCGCCATGGGTTTGATGAAAAAAATGTGCTCACTATTCTCGAAAAAGCAAAATACCAACCCACGGCAGCCCGCGCAATTGTACCGCCTTCTAAGCCAGGCGCGCGTCACTGGGAACGCTACCGCGCACGCTATGTGGAATCTGTTCGCATCAACAACGGTTTGGCTTTTTGGGAAGCAAACGCTGCCATTTTAAACAAAACCACCGAAAAAACTGGCGTACCCCCTGAAGTAATTGTGGCCATATTGGGCGTAGAAACTATTTTTGGACAACACACCGGTGGGTTTAGAACAGTTGATGCGCTAAGCACCCTTACCTTTGATTTTCCGCGAAACACCCGCGATCGCTCTGATTTTTTTCGTGGCGAACTCGAAGCCTTCTTTCTCCTAAGCCGAGAAAATCGTTTAAACCCTTTAGAGGTTAAAGGCTCTTTTGCTGGTGCAATAGGCATGGGCCAGTTTATGCCCAGCTCTTGGCGTCGCTTTGCCGTTGATGGTGACGATGACGGTGAAATCGACCTCTTTCACTCGGTACAAGACACAGTGGCCAGTATTGGCAACTTTCTAAAAGTGCATGGCTGGCAAGCAGGTGAATTTTGGTATGTGCCAGCCACTGTAAAAAACAATCTAAATACTCAACAATCTGTTGAAAAAATTATTAAGGAAGGCATTATTCCACGATTCACTGACGCACAACTGCGCGAACTAGGCATTGTAGGCAAATTCAGCGAGTATGACATTCACCTGCGCACAAATGAAATGCTCTGCTTGGTTGACTTACCCAATGCCTTAGAATCGGTTGAATACAGGCTAGCTGGCCGCAATTACTACGCTGTGTCGCGCTATAATCGCTCAAATTTTTATGCCATGTCAGTCTTGGACTTGGCCACCGCGCTGCGCCAAGCTTATACCAAAAAGCAACAACACATTACATTGGTTCAAGCCGGAAAAACACCCGTTGAGAGATAACGATCACCGCGGTCGCACACAATGAAAACAACGGTGGCATTTTCTACCTCGCGTGCAATACGCATTGCCACCTCGCAGGCACCAGCAGCCGAAACACCGCAGAAAATACCCTCCTCGGCAGCCATGCGTCGTGCCATGGTTTCTGCTGCCTGCTGACTAACAAATTCTAAACGGTCAACCGCACTGTGCTCATAAATTTTTGGCAAATACGCTTCAGGCCACTTGCGTATACCAGGGATTTGCGAACCTTCACTGGGTTGTACACCCACAATTTGTATCTCTGGATTTTGCAACTTTAAATAACGCGAAACACCCATAATTGAACCGGTGGTGCCCATAGCACTGACAAAATGCGTAACTTTTCCGTTGGTATCGCGCCATATTTCAGGGCCTGTGGTTTCAAAATGCGCCAACGGATTGTTGTCATTAGCAAACTGATCCAGTATAACGCCCTTGCCTTCATCTCGCATTTGCTGCGCAAGGTCTCGGGCATATTCCATCCCCCCTTTTTCTGGCGTAAGCACCAGCTCAGCACCAAAAGCCCGCATAGTTTGACGCCGCTCAATACTCAAATGCTCCGGCATAATTAAAACCATGCGATAACCACGAATAGCCGCAGCCATTGCCAACGCGATACCAGTGTTACCACTGGTGGCTTCTATTAAAGTGTCGCCAGGCTTAATTTGCCCACGCAATTCGGCTTGTTTAATCATATAAATTGCTGGACGGTCTTTTACCGAACCCGCCGGATTATTGCCTTCTAATTTACCCAACACAATATTTTGCCGCTGCAAATTATCTTGAGACTGAATTCGCAACAGCTGCACCAAGGGGGTCTGACCAATGGTATCTTCAATTGTAAGGTATGCCATTTAAAAATCTCGATTGATAATTGATTTATGCTTTATATAAAAATGCCACGTATAACCCACTGAATAGCTACCGGACATGAATTGATTCATGCGCTACAGGCTCAATAGCTACTGAAACAGCTGTTTGCGCTGCCACTTGCGATACCGCTTCAGCCTCTGGTACTGTTTGACTGACCGTTTGCCCAGTTGTTTGACCTACCGCACGAAATTTTGCCAAAAAACAATTGCCTCCATCGGGCAAATATTCTGGCAACCAAGCCCCCAGCAACATGCCTACAATCGAAACTCCAAATCCAATCATTTGCGGCGGCCAAACTTCACTGCTCACATAAAACTCACATGCCAACCAAGTGCTTAGCCCTAAAATAATAGACAACAAAGCACCTTGTACATTAGCCCGCTTCCAGAACAAACCAAAAAACAAAGGCACAAATGCCGCTACCAATGTTACTTTGTAAGCACTTTCCACCATTTCAAAAATACTGGCATCTGAACTTAGAGCAATCATTAAAACCAAACCTGTAAAGCACACAATAACGCCACGCATCACCCACAAGAAAGTACGGTCTTTCATCCCTGAATAAAAACCACGCACAATGTTTTCAGAAAAAGATACCGAGGGCGCCAATAAAGTGGCACTTGAACAGCTCATAATTGCCGAAATTAAAGCCCCAAAAAACACAATCTGCGCAAACACCGGCGTATGCGATAAAATCAAAGTAGGTAGCACCCGCTGAGAATCGTCCTGCACCATGGCACCAAATTTTATCGGGTCAATTAAAGTGGCTGAATACGCTAAAAACATTGGCAAAAACGCAAACAATAAATAAATTGAAGCACCCAGAATAGAACCCCGCACCGCCGTTTTTTCATCTTTGGCGGATGTAATGCGCTGAAACACATCCTGCTGAGGAATGGATCCTAACATCATGGTCAACCAAGCGCTCAAGAAAGGGATCCAAAGTTCATATTTTGCCTGCGGAAACAAGTTTAATTTGTCTGCTGCCCAAGCATGCTGCACAACATACTCAAACCCACCTGCAAGATGGCTAATTACGTACGCAATGTACAACATGCCAGCCATGATGACCGACATTTGTAAGAAGTCTAGCACCGCAACCGACAACATACCACCAAACGCGGTGTAAGTTAAAACAACCAAACTACCTAAAATCATTCCCAGCTCTGGCGAAACCGCACCATCTGTGACAATAAAAAGCACCAAACCCAACGCCTTAATCTGAGCCGACACCCAACCCAAATATGAAGCTACAATACACAATGTACATAACACTTCTACGGTTCGGTTATACCGCTTGCGGTAATAATCGCCAATGGTTAGTAAATTTAAACGGTACAATTTTTTAGCAAACACCAAGCCCGCCAAAACCAAACACATACTAGAACCAAAGGGGTCAGCAACCACGCCTTGCAAGCCTTCACGCACAAATTGTGCTGACACCCCAAGCACTGCCTCAGAACCAAACCACGTAGCAAACACAGTGGCGGTAACCACAGGCAAAGGTAAGCCACGACCAGCCACAGCAAAGTCTTTCGCCGTATTAACCCGAGTGGCAGCCAACAAACCGATGCCCAAAGACACCACCAAATATAACACCACAAAACCCAAAAGCATATGCGGCCAGCCCTCCCTACAGTCTATTCTGCCCGCAGAGGGCTAAAACCAATAACGCACCCAATGAAACACCGCCAAAAGAATAACCGCGGCCAATACACCCAGTGTAAAGGCCAATGTTCGATTGGTACGGCGCTGTTGTTTCGCCAGCAAAGCCAATTCCTGGTCTAAACGATTAGACGACTGCGTCAGCGCTTGATAAACCAATCGCGGCAAACTCGGAAAAATTGTACTCCATTGCGTTGCCTCCCAGCTTAAACGGGAACGCAAACCCTTCCAACCCACTTGCTGGCTCATCCAATGCTCTAAAAAGGGCTTGGCGGTTTTCCACAAATCTAAGTCAGGGTCGAGTTGCCGACCCAAACCCTCAATATTGAGTAAGGTTTTTTGCAATAATACCAACTGCGGTTGTACCTCAACGTTAAAACGCCGCGAAATTTGAAATAAGCGCATTAACACCAACCCCAAAGAAATTTCTTTTAAAGGCCGGTCAAAAAACGGCTCAATCACGCTGCGGACCGCAGATTCTAAAGCTTCAACCCGAGTTTCTCGGGGCACCCAACCAGATTCTATGTGCAGCTGTGCAACGCGTTTGTAGTCACGCCGAAAAAAGGCAATAAAATTTTGCGCTAAATAATGCTTGTCTGTGTCGCTTAAGGTACCCACAATGCCAAAATCTAAGGCAATATAACGGCCAAAATCTGGCCCGTCGACACCCACATAAATGTTGCCAGGATGCATATCCGCATGAAAAAAACCATCACGAAACACTTGGGTAAAAAAAATCTCAACCCCTTGACGCGACAACTGTTTAAGATCAACACCAATCTCACGCAAATGTTGAATATGAGAAATAGGCACCCCAAACATCCGTTCCATCACCAAAACCTGGGTAGAACAATAATCCCAATACATTTCTGGTATGCGCAGTAAACGGCCTTCGGGTGTTTCTGGCGCAAAATTGCGGCGCAGCTGAGCTGCATTGGCAGCTTCGCGCATTAAATCAAGTTCATCATTCAGATAGATATCGAATTCAGCAACCACATCACGTGGCCGCAAACGCCGCCCATCAACCGAGGTTTTTTCGATAATTGTAGCCGCAACGCGCATTAATGACAGGTCTTTGCCAATAATTTCAGCCATTCCAGGGCGCAAAACTTTAACAGCCACCTGCCGACCTGCTGCCAAACCCTCTCGCAACGTAGCAAAATGCACCTGTGCGATCGAAGCGCTGGCAACTGGGGTTGCATTAAACTCTGAGAACAACTCATCAATTGACTTACCCAAAGACTGTTCTATTAAAGCCAAAGCTTGATCACTGGGAAACGGTGGTACACGGTCTTGTAGCAGCGCCAATTGGTCTGCCACATCAATGGGTAAGAGGTCGCGACGTGTTGAAAGTAACTGCCCAAATTTCACGAAAATAGGGCCTAAGTCTTCAAACGCTCGCCGCAAACGTTCGCCTCGGGGTAGCGCATAAATACGCCGCGAACCAAATAAACGAAACACAGCTCGTACAATTGGCGATTTGAATGCATCAACCACAATTTCATGCAAACCGTAACGGTGCATGACAGACAATATTTTTAGTAACCGCAACAGTCTCATACGTTACCGTTGAGCCGGTTAATGCGTTTTTCTAAGCGCTCAACATCGTCTCGCAAACGCCGCACTTGGTCTGCAAATAAGTCTGATTGTTCCTGAGACACTAACCAACCCTGCTCATACACAGCATACTCTCGTAAACTCTCTGATAAACGCCGAGCGCTATCCACCATGAAATGCTGCGTCCGAGCACCTAAGCGCATTAACCCCACCGCAAATGAATCACCAAATATTTTGGACAAATCATCTTCTAGGTCCCAATGCAAGTGTTCCACTAAATAAGAAACACAAGTAGCTAGCTCTGCGTCGCCCTCAATGGTGGCAGCAGCCATCACCTTTTGCATTGCTTGCTGTTTTTGTGTCGCAGAGGCAAACGCCCAACCTGCAACCAAAGGAAGTACTTCAGGTAATTTTAGAGAAATGGTGACATCAGCAGAATTAGGCGCTGCAGCCAACGCCACTAACCCGTTATCTTGCACCTCTAAACACAACAGCGCCGAAGACAAACGCACAACAATCGTTTTATACGCCTGAGCTTTTAAACGCCGTTGGCAAACTCGGTCTTGACTAAGCAAATGATTGATAACAGGCACAAGACATGCCAACGATATTTGCATGACTTAAACTGCCTGAATACCCATTAAAACCCAACCACCTTGATTGTTGGTTGGACGGTTTAAATTCCAAACTTCTTCAAAAGGCACCGCCTCAAGATCAGCAGACTGTTGCACCTGGCCTGTAAATAAAACAGATGCCAAATGTTCACTAGGTGTTTGATCATAAGCCATTAACTGCGTTTGCAAATCAAAAAACACGGTTTGCTCAACCATATGACCCCGGTTTACTATTTCTGTACTAAACCGATTAAACAAGTCGTCAGATAAAAATTCGCGCAAAACAGTGAGGTCGCCAGTATTATAAGCACCTTGTAAACGCACAAAAACACGCTGTGCCGCATTGGTAAACCCTTGCGTATCAAAACCCACTGGTATATTAAGCAAATTGGGGGACTGCGGTGCTGAAGTTGATTCTGACAATTTAACTGACACCGGTGCAGCCGATGGCACAGGGTCTAAAGCCGCAATAGGCTGACCAAAAGCGTTTAACTCAGCCCCCAAGGAACAGGGCTGCTGTGCACGATCAAAAGACTGACCAAAAGGATTGACGCCTTCAAAATGCGTGTTATTTTTACCATTGGCTTGCATGTGATCCGCTTTTGGCGAAGAAACCACGGCATTTGGTGTAGTATTTTGTGCCGCGTTTTCTACTGCAGCACCTTGATACGACGCCGCATAAGCTGGGCTTTGGCTAACTTGCCCAGCCCCACTGCTTTTATTGTTACGAAACATTCGAACAATAAACATCACCGCAACAGCTAATAAACCAATGATAAGCAAGGTGCTGATCATAGAAGCAAGCGCACCACCCATACCAAAATGTGAAAACAAAGCCGCTAAACCAAAACCGGCAGCCAAACCGGCCAAAGGCCCAAGCCAGCGATTGCGGGCAGGTTGTTGAGTTGCTGGCGCAGATGTAGCGGTTTGTTGCGATGATTTGGCTGCAGTTGCTTGGCCCTGAGTTGCAGCCGATGTATTTGTTGCTGGACCACCAGCAGACTGTTGTTGCAAATTCGACCCCTGCTGACCCGCAGCATTTTGAGCACCAGCAGGCTTGCCGGGCACGCTCGATGGGGGTGAGTCTACACGTTTATTCATCAAACCCGAATGTTGACGGCCAACTGAAGTCCCTCCCCCCATGCGCTTGGCCCAAGCCGGGTCCGGCGCCATGGCAACAGCCAGAAAAACTGTCATGACCACCGCGCCACTGCGTTTTACAATTTTAATTGTTTCTTGAATGTTGAGTTTTTTAAATCGAGAAAAAAACTGTGTCATAGCACCCCTCACCACTTATCTCTTACAATTTAATTGCCTGGTGCAAAGCCACCACACCAGCCGTAAAATTCCAATAATCAACCTGACCAAAACCCACTGCCTGCATCATGCCCTTTAAAGTTTCTTGGTCGGGATGCATGCGTATACTCTCTGCCAAATATCGATAACTTTCGCTGTCTTGTGCAACCCACTGCCCAAGCGCAGGTAAAATTTTAAACGAATAAAAATCGTAAAAGGGGGCAAGCGCCGCTTTTACCTTAGAAAATTCTAGCACCAGCATCCGTCCAGCAGGCTTTAAAACTCGATACATTTCAGCCAATGCCCGATCTTTATGCGTCATATTGCGTAAACCAAATGCCACAGTAACTCGATCAAAATAATGATCAGGAAACGGCAGCCGTTCTGCGTCACACAACACCAAATGCGGCAACAATCCGGCATTAGCCAAACGATCTCGACCAACAGACAGCATAGATTGATTAATGTCTGTAAGCCAAACCTCGCCACGGGGGCCCACACGTTTTAAAAATTGTGCCGCTAAATCGCCCGTTCCCCCAGCAATATCGAGCACTTTCATCCCAGTACGCACAGCAGCCCGATTGATTGCAGCAGCTTTCCAAACCCGATGCAAACCAGCCGACATCAAGTCGTTCATGATATCGTACTTAGTGGCAACAGAATCGAAAACACCAGCTACATACTGGGCTTTTTCTTCTTCAGCCACGGTTTTAAATCCAAAATGGGTATCAACCATGTTTATGCTTCATTAAAAATCTTTGACTAAGAACGCCCACACGATTTTGCGGATTCAGGAAAAAACTTAGCGTTATTGGAATCGTTAGGGTCACGGCTAGCGCCAGCTTGCTCTAAACGCTCTAAGTAATTCTCCCATAAATGCACCTGATTTTCACCTAACCAGTGCAAATAATCCCAAGAAAAAATACCCGTGCTATGATCGTCGCTAAAAATAGGCTGAATGGCGTAATTACCCACAGCAATGATCTCACGGATGGTGACCGCCTGCTTACCCACCTGTAACACCTCTTGACCAGAACCATGACCACGCACCTCCGCAGACGGAGAATACACGCGCAACAATTCAATTGATAATTTAAATGTCTGCCCGTTATCAAACTCTAATTCTAAATAACGCGAGTGCTGGTGAACAACAATTCGGGTTGGAATTGGTGTTTTTGCATTTAAACCCGCCATTTAACCACCCTTATAAATTGCACAATTTTAACCCCGTAGTTTACACCGCCATATAAAAAAACGCAGCGATTAAATGCGGAAAAAAATTACCTCTAATCCACTCTAAAATCACTACGCATTAAAATACTAACAAAGCTGCTTAAATGATAAAGAACTTAAACGCTTGTTTTTGACTTGTCATTGCTTTGTCACACAGCTGCCGTATTGTCATGTCTTAGTGTAATTAATCAAAACCATAAACCAAACTGTAAGGATCAGAAACCATGGCTAGCACGATTTTGGTTATTGAAGACGAACCCGCCATCGCAGAATTAATCACTGTCAATTTATCTCACGCTGGACACAAAGTATTACGCGCGGCCAACGTGGAACAAGCAAAAACAATTGTCAATGCCGAACTGCCTGACCTAATTTTGTTAGACTGGATGATGCCAGGCACAACTGGTATTGAATACGCAAAATACCTGCGCACTCAAGAACGAACTAAAAATGTTCCTATTGTGATGTTAACCGCTCGCGCCGATGAAAATGATAAAGTCAATGGCTTAGAAGTAGGTGCAGATGATTACATCACCAAACCATTTTCCCCCAAAGAATTATTGGCACGCATTAAAGCTGTGCTAAGACGGCGCGCTCCACAGTTAACCGATGACCAAGTTTGTATTGCAGGTTTATTGCTGGACCCAGTAACGCATCGCGTTTCTGGCCACAAACAAATTTTAGACATTGGCCCTACTGAATTTAAATTGCTGCATTTTTTTATGACACGCCCTGAGCGCGTGCACAGCCGCACCCAATTGTTAGACCAAGTGTGGGGCGACCATGTTTTTGTAGAAGAACGTACAGTAGATGTGCACATCAGACGCTTACGGCAATCTTTGCAACCCTCCGGCCACGACACACATATTGAAACGGTGCGCGGTACGGGTTATCGATTCAGCATCGCTCCCCCAAAACACACATAAAAATTTTAATATCCATAAAACTAAAAAAACTTACAGCACATACCAGCAACACTTTGAATTTACACTTACAATATTAAGCTATGCTTAATGTTATTTTACGTTTAATCATCAATGGCGCTGTGTTGTTTAGCGCGGCACAATTGACTCAGGTCTTTTTTGGCGATGACGCTGCCATTGTCATTACGCTGACGCTTGCACTGCTTGTGCTGGCCTATCATGAAACATCAGCACGCCAATTAAACCAATGGCTTACCGACCCAAAACTAGAAAAAACACCTTATTTAAAAGGCTTCTGGGGTGAGGCGTGCTCTCGCATTTACCGCTCTTTAAAAACCCACCAACGCCAACAACACATGTTAACTCAGTCGCTGTTAGCATTTAGAAACGCCGCCCAAGCACTGCCCGACGGCGTCATCACCATTAACAAAGACAACCAAATTAATTGGTGTAACGAAACCGCACAAGCACATTTTGGCCTAAATGCGGCACGAGACACAGGGCAAGTGATTCATAACTTGGTTCGCGACCCTGATTTTGTAAGTTTTATCAAGGAACGACATACCGACTTTTCCACACTGATCCGTTCACCTAAAAACAATCGTCTTTTTTTATTACTGCAACGCGTTAAATATGGCGAAGATCAAACACTTATTTTAAGCCGAGACATCACTGAACGTGAAAAACTAGAACGCATGCGCCGAGATTTTGTAGCTAATGTCTCGCACGAGCTAAAAACCCCGCTAACTGTTTTACTCGGTTTTTTAGAAACTTTGCAAGAACTGAATCTCAACGAAACACAACGTCACAATTATTTAAAACTCATGGACGAACAAGGCAAACGCATGCGCAGCTTAATTGAAGATTTGCTCACGCTGTCGTTCCTAGAAGCCAATGTGCAACCCTTACAAGACCAAATTATCAATGGCAACCAACTCATGCAACAACTGCTCACGGATGCTAAAGCTTTATCAGCAGGCCGTCACACCATTGAGCTGAAAAACCAAATCAATCTTAATATTAAAGGACAAGACCGAGAAATTGCCAGCGCCTTTGGTAACTTGGTGTCTAACGCTGTTCGCTACACACCAGAGGGCGGAAAAATTAACTTAAACTGGAAAACCACTGCAAACGGCGATGTACTTTTCTCTGTGCAAGACAGCGGTATCGGTATTTTACCGGAACACGTCCCCCGACTGACTGAACGCTTTTATCGTATTGACCGCAGCCGGTCCAGAGAAACAGGAGGCACCGGCCTAGGCCTGGCGATTGTCAAACACGTTTTAACACGGCATCAAGGTTACCTAAACATTCAAAGCGAGATTGGCAAGGGCAGTACGTTTTCAGCCGTGCTACCAGCACAGCGTAAACTTTAACCCCTGCGCAAAACGCCATCAAGCCAAAATAGATTGCATGCATTTAGTCGGGAGGCATGTGCGATTGCTTAAATGCAATGGCTGTTTTAGGCACATTTAATGATCCGTCCAAATTGAACACCGTACGGTTTTTTTTCCATTGACATCAAACGCTAGCGGTGTTGTCGCGCAGAATGCCGTGGGCGCAGATCAAAGTGTCTATTGCTGACCGTTTCGCCTATTAGAAACGGTCTAGAAAAATGATAAAAGCTGCAGATTTGTTTGAACCGATAGTTTTGCGCTGATTAGTACCGGTGTCAACAATACCGACTGCCTGGGGTTACCAATTCGTCTGATGGTCTTGTTACTGTATCTGAAGCATGCATACAACGTAAAAGCTAACCCAAAAAAAATAATGATAAAAAAATATTAATCTAACGTGAATTCAAGTACGAAGCGCAACTTTGATCAATGATAGCAAAAAGGCCGGGGATGCTTTAGTATCTAAGGCTTTTTTAACTACGATATCAAAATTGCTCACACATCCTTACAGAAAAATTGAGGAATTATTCATCGGTGGCAGCCTGAAAATACCGTCACCGAGTGGTGTTAGCGGTTATTAATGTCAATTCAAAAATCATCGAGAAAAATTTTATCAGGCGATTGCTGAGTCGCGACTGGCTGAATGTGCTTTTTTGAATTGAACAATTAATTTGAGAAAAACACAAGGTGACATGACTGAGAGTTTCCAATTCACATGGAAATCGCTACTTGCAATGATGTCAATTACCTAAAAAAAAACAGAGGATTACCCCTGTTTTTCATAAGCATAGAAAACCTAATCTAATTAATGGAATTTGTTTTATCGAGAACACCTCTTTATGCAAATCACTAAACCAAAATACGTTCTATACCACCCGCGCTAGCCGCCTTCACGTATTGCGGCAACCAGTCTTGACCCAAAACGTACTTAGCAATTTCAACCACAATGTAGTCTGCCTGCACATTGGCGTCATTGCTGTAACGCGATAAACCCTGTAAACAAGAGGGACAACTGGTTAAAATTTTAACCTCTTCACCCGCTGTTAAAGTTTGACCCGCAATAGCAATGGCCCGCAACTGATCGGCCCCTTTGCGCATTTCTTCTTCTTTGCGAAAACGCACTTGAGTAGAAATGTCAGGACGGGACACTCCAAAAGTGCCAGATTCGCCACAACACCGATTATTTTTTTCAATTTGATGGCCCTGCACTGCGCTGTTGATCAGCGTATTGACCACTTTCAAGGAATCGTACTGTTTCATTGGACTATGACAAGGGTCATGGTACATATAACGCGTACCAGTAACAGTACCCAACTGCACCCCTTTTTCCATAAGATACTCATGAATATCAACAATGCGGCATCCGGGAAAAATTTTATCAAACTCGTACATCTGTAGCTGATCAAAACAAGTACCACAGCTCACCACAACGGTTTTAATATCTAAATAATTCAATGTGTTGGCTACGCGATGAAACAGCACACGGTTGTCAGTAATCATTTTTTCGGCCACATCAAACTGACCTGCACCGCGTTGGGGGTATCCACAACATAAATAGCCTGGCGGTAAAACTGTCTGCACGCCAATATGCCATAACATGGCCTGCGTGGCCAACCCCACCTGAGAGAATAAACGCTCTGAACCACAACCGGGGAAATAAAAAACCGCCTCTGAGTCTGAATGGGTAGTTTGTGGATTACGAATCACTGGAACAATTTTATCGTCTTCAATATCCAATAAAGCCCTTGCGGTTTTTTTTGGCAAGTTACCAGGCATGGGTTTATTAATAAAATGAATCACTTGCTCACGAACAGGGGGCTTTCCTACAGTTACAGGCGGTTTTTTAGTTTGACGATCAACCAACCCCATCGCTTTGCCCACTCGATAACCCAAGCGCTGCAATTTAAAGCCCACCCCAACCATTGCGGAACGAACCATTTTAATGGTGGCCGGGTCTTTGGCATTTAAAAATGCCATGGCCGCTGCAGTACCCGGATTGAACGATTTTTGCCCCATTTTGCGTAACAATGCGCGCATATTCATGGACACATCACCAAAATCAATGTCTACAGGGCAAGGCGTTTCACATTTATGGCAAACCGTACAGTGATCAGCTACATCTTCAAATTCTTCCCAATGCTTTACAGAGATACCACGACGGGTCTGTTCTTCATACAAAAACGCCTCGATTAATAAAGAGGTGGCTAAAATTTTATTGCGTGGACTATACAATAAATTGGCCCTAGGCACATGGGTTGCGCACACGGGCTTACATTTACCACACCGTAGGCAATCTTTTACTGAGTCAGTAATGGCACCAATATCAGATTGTTGCATGATCAAGCTTTCATGCCCCATTAAATTAAAACTGGGTGTGTACGCATTGCGTAAGTCGCCACCGTCAAGTAATTTACCTTTATTAAAATGCCCTTCAGGATCTACACGTCGCTTATAATCTTGAAAAGGCTGTTTTTCTTCTGGCAATAAGAACTCTAGTTTTGTGATGCCAATACCATGTTCGCCAGAAATGACCCCGTCTAAGTCGCGGGCAATTTGCATAATACGAACAACGGCCTCTTCTGCTTCACGCAACATACCGTAATCGTCAGAGTTCACCGGAATATTAGTGTGTACATTGCCATCGCCTGCATGCATATGCAAAGCCACAAACACACGAGAACGCAATACCCGTTTATGAATATTGATACATTCAGCCAAAATTAAACCAAAAGCAGCGCCTGTGAAAATAGCCTGCAATAAACTTTTAACTTCTCGCTTCCAAGACACCCGAACGGTACGGTCTTGCAACACATCAAAGACCATAACTTCGGGTTGAGTTTGCAAACGCACTTGCAAAGACTGCAACACATCGTCTGCAAAACCTAGAAGGCTAAGACCGGATAAAGCACTGTGCAATGGCAAATCCATATTTGCCAAAAGCCATGACCAGCGCGTATGGGTTTGTTCTAATAAAGCTGTGGCTTGTGACTGACGCTCGCCCAACAGCTCCGTTTTGCTTAGTTCATCAAGTTCCGAGTCTTCACTTTTAGCCAGCGGCAAGTCACCGGCAAAATAAGTGTTTAATTCTGCCAACAACTTCAGTTTATTGCGAATTGAAAGCTCAATGTTGATGCGTTCAATAGCGTCTGTATATTCGCCCATGCGGTGCAAGGGAATGACAACATCTTCATTGATTTTAAACGCATTGGTGTGGCGAGCAATAGCAGCCGTGCGAGCACGATCAAGCCAGAATTTTTTACGGGCCTCTGCACTGACCGCCACAAAACCTTCGCCACTGCGACTATTGGACAAACGAACAACCTCAGATGCGGCATGAGCCACGGCGTTGTCATCGTCACCCACAATATCGCCAATCAACATCATTTTAGGAAACTGCCCACGGCGCGACTTTGGACTATAACCAACAGCCCTAAGGTAACGTTCGTCCAGGTGTTCAAGCCCCGCTAAAACAGCACCTTGCGCCCTACCCTCAGTGTCTAAGTAATCTTTAATTTCAACAATAGACGGCACCGCATTGCAGGCTTGGCCATAAAATTCTAAGCAAACTGTACGCACGTGCTTAGGCATGCGATGCAAAACCCAACGGCAAGAGGTGATTAAACCGTCACACCCCTCTTTCTGCACGCCTGGCAAACCAGCCAAAAATTTGTCAGTAACATCTTTACCCAAACCCACCTTGCGAAAACGCTGGCCCTGAATTTGCAATGTTTCTTGACGCAAAACTTTTTCGCCTGGCGCATAACGACCCTCAGACCAAACCAGCTCAAAACTCACCAATGCCACGTCATGAATTTTGCCCATATTATGGTTTAAGCGTGAAACTTCGAGCCAATTGCCCTGTGGATCAACCATGCGCCACCAAGCAAGATTGTCTAATGCTGTGCCCCAAAGCACCGCTTTTTTGCCTCCTGCATTCATGGCCACGTTACCACCCACACAAGACGCCTCAGCCGACGTGGGGTCTACCGCAAAAACCAAACCACTGCGTTCAGCAATATCAGAAACCCGTTTAGTGACCACCCCAGCAGCAGAAAACACAGTGGGCACAGGTGCCGTTAAACCTGGCAATTGTGAATATTCCACTTCGTCAAGTTGCTCAAGCTTTTCTGTATTAATCACTGCTGACAAAGGCGTCAAAGGAATAGCTCCGCCCGTATAGCCAGTACCACCCCCACGTGGAATAATGGTTAAACCCAATTCAATACACGCCTTGACCAGACCCGGGATTTCAAATTCTGTGTCTGGCGTTAAAACCACAAAAGGATATTCAACACGCCAGTCAGTAGCATCGGTAACATGTGAAACGCGAGATAACCCATCAAATTTAATATTGCCACGCGCGGTGTGCTGCCCCAACACTTTATAAGCCCGTTTGCGTAGAATCGCTGCATTTTCGAAGGTCTTTTCAAACTGCAATACCGCAGATTTGGCCCACTGAATCAACTGTTCAACTTTACTACTGCGCTGCTGCGCCTCAGTGGAGGACTCAGTTTGGGCAACACGCTGCCGACGCTCCTCAACACTGGCTAAACGGTGACGCATCGCTTGAATTAACGCTGCACGCCGTTGCGAATTATCCAGTAAATCGTCTTGTAAGTATGGGTTACGCTGCACTACCCAAATGTCACCCAACACCTCATACAACATACGCGCTGAACGCCCCGTTTTACGCTCACCACGCAAAGACTGTAAAACATGCCAAGCGGGTTCACCCAATAAACGAATGACGATTTCGCGATCTGAAAACGAAGTGTAGTTGTAAGGAATCTCACGCAAACGACTCGCATGAGCATCTAAAGATTGCTCTTCAGGCAAAAGTGAGTACAAAGAAGTAGGAGCGTTCATACCAAGCCTAAACTGCTAAAAAGAGATTGTAACCTAGCCAAGCCCGGCTTGTTAAGCCGCACACAAAAAATAAAACAACACAAGACCATGATATTAAAATGGTTTTCAAATACCAGTACAACTTTTAAGCCATATTTTTCTCAAATAAATTAAATCATCAGACCAGATAAAATATTAGCCAAAAAATTATTTAATCTAGGAATACGTCACAACCTAAAGGGTTAAAAAAATCGAAGACCGTTTCTTCAGCACCCTTCATATTTACGCAATAAGAAAAAATTCTTTTTTTCAAAAATCTTAGAAAAAATGGGTGGGGGTTGCTTAATTTTAAACCGTTAAGAATGTCACGGAGCCAAGCGCGCAATTTGCCAAACACCATCTGTTTGCAAACAATAGGTTAAGCGGTCGTGCAAACGCGATGCCCGCCCCTGCCAAAATTCAAAAAAATCAGGCACCAAACGGTACCCACCCCAAAAGGGTGGACGTTCTGGCTCATCGCCCAACTGCAATTGCCGCTGACTAAGCAATTGTTCCAAAGCAGCACGGTCTTTTAAGACCCGACTCTGTGGCGAAGCCCAAGCACCAAGACGACTACCCAATGGGCGCGTTTGATAATATTGATCCGACTCTTGTTCACTGACTTTTTCAACACGCCCTTCGATTCTGACTTGCCGCTCCAATTCTGTCCAATGAAACAGCAATGCCGCCATTGGATGGCTCAATAACTCTTGCGCCTTGCGGCTTTCGTAGTTGGTGAAAAAAGTAAAACCACGACTATCAAAACCTTTAACTAAAACAATACGCGCCGACAGACGACCCGCAGCCCCAACCGTGGCTAAGGTCATGGCATTGGGCTCAGGCAATTGTGCAGACAATGCTTGATCAAACCACAATTTAAATTGAGAAAATGGGCTGCTATCTAAGTCTTCTTCGTCTAACGAAGACAAAGTGTACTCTTTACGTAAATCGGCAAGTGAGGTCATTGCTGTTTTTTTAAGTTTTGTTCAGCGCATATTATGCAAGAATATTGTTTTTATCACAGCAATCATCAATGCGTAAAATTCAGCCTCCAAAAAATGATAGCGAATTTTTTACGGAACCATTTTTTGAACCATTTATAGATCAGTTTTGTGATCACCTCTGGTTAGAGGACGGGCTCTCAAAAAAAAGTATAGAAGCCTACAGGCAAGATTTACGGCTTCTTGTAAATTTTTCTGAAAAGCAAAAAAAAACCATCCTCACGCTAGACACGCAGAACCTCAGCGAATTTATTCAATCGCGCAAACATGACAAGGCCACATCATTAAACAGGCGCATTACCGCTATTCGCCGATTTTACCGTTGGGCCATAGAACACGCTCACGTCAAACACAACCCGTGCACAGAACTCAGCCCAGCACGAACAGGCATTTTGTTACCCAAAATTTTATCTGAAGATACGGTTAATAAATTACTATCTAGCCCAAACACGGAAACCCCTCTAGGTATTCGCGATAAAGCCATGCTAGAAACCTTGTACGCCACAGGTTTACGGGTAAGCGAACTGGTTGGACTTCAATTAAATCAAGTCGATTTAAACGCTGGTCTAGTTAAAATAATAGGCAAAGGCAATAAAGAACGTCTTGTTCCATTAGGGCAATGGGCAATAGAAAGCGTGCAACGTTACTATACAGATGTTAGACCGCAACTACTTAAGCGACAAAAAAGCGCCTTTGTTTTTTTAAATTACCAAGGAAAACCCATGTCTCGGATGGGTTTCTGGAAAACAATTCGACAGTACGCAGTTAAAACAAATATTTCAGCACCACTTAGCCCTCATATTTTACGCCACGCGTTTGCAACCCATTTATTAAACAATGGGGCAGATTTGCGTGTGGTGCAGATTCTACTGGGTCATGCAGACATTACCAGCACTCAAATCTACACCCATGTGGCGCAAGAACGCCTACGCAATTTAATGGTGGATCATCATCCGCGAGGCAAAGCAAACTAACAAAAAGCTCATCTTTACCAAACATAAATCAAGAAAATCATCTCGATCAAGATGAGCAATTATAACAAGGACATTAAAGAATCTAACTTTTTCTGCTAGGCAGCATCTACTTATTCTGTTTAATCATGAATGACTGTGCCGAATTTTACGAATTTGTACCATTATTTTGTGCATTTTGCGGTACCTCCCAAAAAAACCCTTTGTCTTGAATTATTTGTTTACTCCTTTCATTAATAAGAGACTCTAGAGATTTTAATAATTTAATTTGTTCCTTGCAATGATTTAAAATTTGATTATTTTTATTTTTATTTTTATTTTTATTAGCTGTATCGTCAATAGCTGTATCGTTAATTATTTTTTTGTTGGATTCAATAATCTGATTATATCTCTTTTCAATTGTAACATCCGGGTTACCTTTGTATCTGTCACCGGTTTTTAAATTTTCTGATATTTTATTAATTAATGAACCTAAACTTTCTGAATTGGAGAGTTCTGGCGTCAAAATTTCTTGGATAGATGACAAAAATAATTTTTCACGATTTTCACCCTTAATAACGCTAGAATATGCACCAATTAATTCTTGTATTTTAATATTAGTAGCAGTAAAAGTGTCACATGCCTCTTTCTTGAATTGATTCAGTGTTAATTCAATATGCGTTAAACATTTAAAAAAATTACTCTTCAATACATCATCATTAGTTTTATAATTACCATCTGGTTTAAATTGATGTTTAGATTCACCATAGGAAATAACGCCTTCAAGAATGGTTTTTCTACAATTTTCAATTAACTTATCAGTTTTAATTGATTTTGCAATATCAGAAGAAACTAATTTAGAAAACAATAAATCAAGCACATTATTACCACCTAAAGCATTTATTATTTCGCTTCCGCCTTCTTCGTTTTTTTGTAAAAGGCGACTATCATCAATAAATAATTTAATGTAAGAATACATAGAAAAATTTATTTCTTGTTCACTACTAGACTTTTCCCCAAAATTTTGTTTTATCAAACTAAAAAACCGAAACATATCATCATTTTTATGAGGGCTCAGGTCTGATGGATTTAAACACCAGTTGGTATATTCCTTAAGTTTTTTATGAAAATCATTGGCAATTAAATTAGAATCACCTTTTTCATAATTATTTTGATTAAACATGCTAACCAATGTATCAAAATATTTTTGACAATTGTTTTTTTGAGAAGAGTCTGTTGTATTTTCAGCTATTCCAAATAATTTTAACAAACTCGACCATCTTTGTTTATACAATTCATCGGGAGTTAAAAAATAATCGTTAGTATTTTCAAGTTGATCTTTTGTAATTGATCCTTTTAATAATACATTTTTCAAAATTTTATATTCTGGCGTTTCTTTTGGAAAAATCCCTTTGATTTTTCTAAAATCAAATAAGGTTACATTTTGATTCTCAAGAAAGCCTTTGCAGCCATTATAGTCGCGTTGATCATTGAAATATTTAACTGGCTTTCCAATTTTTGGCAGTTTTTGTATCTCAGAAAATTCTTCTTCAAAACGTTTAACAAGCAATTTATTTTTAATTAAATTTATCATTTCTTCTTTCTTTTCTTTCAAACCTTGAATTAATTTTTCGATTTCATCTGATTTTCCTTCATTTTTGTCCAAAGAATATCGACTAGAAATTTTATTGAAAACTTTTCGATGCGCCCCCTGAAACAAAGAATACTTTTTTAAAAAGTTAAATTTCCAAAAGCGTTTAATTGAATATTCTTTGGTTTTTTCTCGTGACTCATAAGATTTAAATTCTCCATTATTTATATTTTCAATTAATTGATCAACAACTCTAAGCCGCTTAATGAGTGTTTCTAAATTTTTTCGACTAAGTTTTAAATTCTTAGCAGGATTAATTAATTTTCTATCTATTTTTCCAATAATATCGTCTTTTGATGTCTCGTCAAAATTTTTTTTTGGAGCCTGTTGGTTTTTTTGATTATAGGTAACTGCAACAAATTGGGTGGAGATTTGCACGTTGGAAGGATCCATAAAAAATCCAATAAAAAATAATTAATATTTCGTAACAGATTTTGAAACAAAGTTCCTCTTTTAAGTAAAAAAAGCGATAATCGTTGCTGAACTTAATGTGAGCCCATACCCCCCCCACAAAGACCAAAAAAACGCAAAACAAAGACAATTCAAAAAATTAAGCATAAAATTAGCTACGCAATTAACCTGTTGATTAATTTTAAAAAATTAACCCGATCAAAATTTATTTTACAATCTAAATTTATTGTATGATCGTAAAGGATAAACAGTTGAAAATAGATTTTTTCATTCTTACCATGGCTTATTTACTTGGCTCTGTTTCTTTTGCAGTGCTAATCACACGTATCAAAGGGTTGGATGACCCCCGCAGCTATGGCTCCAAAAACCCTGGTGCCACTAATATTTTGCGCTCTGGCCGCAAATTGCTAGCCCTATTTACACTTTTAGGGGACATGGCCAAAGGCGCCGCAGCTGTTTATATGTGTCAACTTCTGTCTGCACACATCAATGAAAATACCATTTACCTAGCCGGTTGTGCTGCTTTTTTAGGGCACTTGTATCCTGTTTTTTTTCAATTCAAAGGGGGCAAAGGGGTAGCTACCGCGCTTGGCGTTTTTCTAGCTTACCACCCGATATTAGGTCTTGCCACAGCGCTGACTTGGCTTATTGTGGCCTACTTTTTTCGATATTCTTCACTGGCGGCTATTGTTGCCGCATTATTTGCAATTTTTTACAACGCCCTTTTATTTGGTGTTAACTTACAATTTGGTTGCGTAGTACTCATCTGTTTTACACTGATTTATAAACACAAAAAAAACATTAAAAACCTTTTTCTAGGTACCGAAACTAAAATTGGACAGCAATAAAATCACCCTTCAATGATTGGCCTGCTAAACAATAACAATATTTTTGTGTATAATTATGAATTCGCCGGGATGGCGGAACCGGTAGACGCGCTGGACTCAAAATCCAGTGGTGGTAACACCGTGAGGGTTCGAGTCCCTCTCCCGGCACCAAAAAAATGAAAAAGCCTGTTGGGTACCAAACCAACAGGCTTTTTTTATAATCCTTTGAATTAATCTTTGTCAATTTCTTCAACTTTATTTAGCTTATCAAGCACTTTAAAAAACTTTTATTGCGGTGACTACTTATGCTAAGCCTCTTAGATTTTGACTACCACTTGCCTGAGCATCTGATTGCACAGCTACCAAATGCACATCGCAACCTTTCTAAACTGCTTATACTGAATGAAAAAAACGAAATTAAAGACGCTGTCTTTTCAAATATTATTGAACTGCTAAGCCCAAAAGACGTTTTAGTGTTTAACAATACCAAGGTTATACACGCTCGGTTGTTCGCAACAAAACCCACAGGCGGACGAGTTGAAATTTTTGTTGAAAGGATTTTAGACGATAGGTACATTCTTGCTATGCTGCGAGCAAGCCATATGCCAAAACCTGGCACATATCTAAATATTACCCCTGAGTTTCAAGCTGAGGTGATCTCCAGAAAAAACATGATGTTTAAATTAGCGTTACACGCAATTGGCCAAAAAACTAATATTTCAACACTAGACATCATTGAAACTTGCGGTAAGCTACCCCTCCCACCCTACATCAAACACATCCCAGAAAGCATCGATGAACAACGCTACCAAACTGTTTACGCCAAAAATCTTGGGGCTGTGGCGGCACCCACTGCAGGACTGCACTTTACCACCGAGCTACTTCAAACGTTAACTGAGAAAAACATCCGTTTAGCCGAACTCACGTTACATGTTGGAGCAGGCACTTTTTTACCAGTAAAAACTGAAGACATCTCTAAACATACCATGCACAGCGAATGGTATTGTATCGATGAAGCAACGCAAAACCAATTAGAAGAAACTCGAAAACAAGGCGGAAAAATTGTTGCGGTTGGTACCACCAGCCTGAGAGCGCTTGAATCTTGGGCATGGCAAAAACAAGCCGCTTGCGGTGATACAGAAATTTTTATTACTCCAGGCTACCCATTTAAAGTGGTTGATGCTTTAATCACTAATTTTCACTTACCTAAAAGCACGCTGCTAATGCTGGTGTCCGCATTTTCTGGCCTTAAAAATATTCGCAGAGCCTACCAACACGCAATTGAAAAAGAATACCGTTTTTTTAGCTACGGGGACGCCATGTGGTTAACTAAAATAAGCTAATTAATTATTAATGCAACTTTAATAATATTAAAAGTCACTCATAGTTATATTATGAAATTACTTTGAATTATGACCTCTTGCATCAATAGCAATAATACACCAATTAATCTAACGCTCACTAACATTCACAACCAACCAAATAACAGGCAAACAACACAACAAACACCGGACATAAGTTGCCCTAACGCAATTTTAAATACTGCGAGAAACGCGCTTGCAGCAACACAAATTCGAAACATTCATGTGCCACGCTTACTAAGCGCTGCTACCCACCTGTTGTTTAGAACACAACCAAGACAAGCAATTGAACATACCCTCAGAGTCAATTGGCTCTCGGCCAAATGGCTCTTTTGTCACGCAACCAAGTTACGCTAAACGTTAATCGAGAAAACTTAGCAAGTTACCGATCATATAACAATAGCAAACAAAACGAAGTCACCTATAAACTAATTTAAACATCAAAATGAGAAACTGAGTCAATTATGCAATCTTCGCCTCTTAAAAACACAGACCCTTTTTTAATCAAAACACCTGAAAAAAAATCTCTTAAAAGACCGTCTTATTACAGCGACGATGAAAATACTTCTCAGAACAGTTCAAAAACTGTAAAAACAAGAAGGGTATTGTTTGAACAAACTACCCCAACTCATTTGAACATCGGTGAAACAAATACATCAAATGATGTTGAAATGGCGCCCAATTCAATTGCACCCAGCCAAGAATTTTTTTCAGCTGATGAATTATCTTCTATTCAACAAATTCAATATCATATAGCCGATGAATGTTTTATAAACCTAAGAGCATGCAGTAATACCGAAGAAGCTTTATTCAGAATAAATAATTTTTTAGCAAAAAATCGATTTTCTATTGGTATGCAGACACACGAAATTAATTCTAATATTATTATTAAAACCCAAGACAATCTATTTATTTATAAAAAATCTCTATTAGAGAATATTCTCAATGCAAATGCAACAGTAAAACAAATTGCATCGGCCCAATTAAGTGATTCGATTATACTCACCCAATTATTTTCTATAAGTCATTGCAACATTTTATTTGATAATAACTTATTAAATAATTTAAACGCAGCACATGGTTTTATAAAATTTAAAAATCTTATTGAAACATCAAAATCTAATAGTCATGTTTTACAAATACCTGATGAATTAAGCTGTATGAATTTATACCCCAATGATCAGACATTTAATCCTATAGACATGAATATTTATTTATCTTTTTTAAGGGAAAACCATGACTATTAATTCAATAAGCGAAGCATTAACGTCTACTGCATCTGTTGCAGACAAAACACTAAAAAAAGCCCATCAAAATCAAAAAAGAAAAGGCGTAGAAAGTGCAAATAAAGAAAATGTTATAAATGAACAAGGCATACAAAAAAATATTGTCCCTGATTTAAATCTTAACAAAAACACTAACATTACTGGAAACCGATCCAAGTCACTTACCCCAAGAAGCAAAAACGTTTTAATTGATAGAATTACAACAGCCGTTGCTAAAATTTACCAAGCAACTTCCTCTACATCTACAGATACTGGTATAGAAAAATATGCTAATAAATTTCTCGAAGATATAGGCATACAATTAAATATAAACTTACAACAGGCGTTTAGTGAAAAAGCAAAACAAATTGTGTCTAATGATGTAGCCCTTGCAAAATTAGAAGAAGCAATTAAAAAAAATCCAACCATGAAAAAAATTCTTGGTATAGATCAAAAACTTGAATACTACACTTTAACAGCTAGCGAAGAAATTACAGGGGAAAACCTCAAAACAATAAGCAACCTAATTAGTAAATTTGACACTTACTATTTAAATGAAGATGCTACTCTATCAACCACCGCTAAAGACTCAAGAAGTTTAAATTTTTCAATAACAGAAGAAGATACTTTGGGTAGTAATTCTTTGTTATGTCATCTCGAACTTAATTATAAAGATAAAAATGGAAATCAATTTCAAAAAAAATTAAATATTTTAGCCCACTCCCCAAACGAAGAAATAAATAACAAAATATTTAAAGATGATTTATGGAAAAAAATAGAAAACGAATTCAAAACCGAAAATAAAGAACTAAATAAAAAAATTGAAGGATTAAATAAAAAAATTGAAGAATTAAATAAAAAAACTAAAGAATTAAATAAAAAAATTGAAGAAAATAAAGAAAATAAAGAACTAATTAAAGCATTATATAAAGAAAATAAAGAAAATATTAAAAAAATAAAAGAAGAAAATAAAGCACTAAATAAAGAGATTATCGAAAAAAAAAAATTCTCTTGAACAACTAAAACAAATTTTTTTAAATAATAAATTAAAAGAAACAATTGGGGATAATAAAAAATCATTTCCCATAGATATTCTTAAAGATGGAAAACGCTTATTTTGTTTATTTGACGAATCAAATCGGCCTCAAAAACCTCCTTCTGATTCAAATTGTCAAAATGAAGATTTTGTTTTTGAAAAAATACGTGAATTACTTGAGCCATCAAATGGTGATGAAATACCACTATTTTTTTTAAATAGCGGAACATTCCGAGAACATTATCCTAACAACTTTTCAACTATAAGAACTCCACCAGAGGGGCAAGAAAGAGCGGTAGCAAGACGTTTTACCATAACGAGAAATGGAAAGCAACAACACAGAACAAACGATACTGAATATATGCTTTTTACTGTCCTTTATAAATTAAAAGAAAAATTAAAAACCAAAGGCATGGAAAATATTGACATGAAGTGTTACGCTTTTTCATCATTTAAAATGTGTGAATCTTGTAGCCTTGGAATGCTAAGTATAATTCTAGACCCAGATTCACCCGTTAACCACCTAACGCTTATAGATACAACTCATAAAGATTGGCAATACAACCACAACTGTGAACATGAACACGCAAACGCACAACAGCCATAAAGAGATTAAGGCACATAATTAAAATTAAATAAAAATTAAACTTGGTAAATTAGCCACGAAAATAAAAATAGGCTAACAATAAGCATAATCGCTAGCCCAGTTTAAAAATAAAATTTAATTTGATTTGCAAAAAAACGTATTAAAAAAACATATTATTTAAGTAAGATTATAAAATGTGGTTGGTTAGCTGAAATTGATTATTCTACCGCTTTCACCAGGTCTTCAATCACTTTTTTAGCATCACCAAACACCATCATGGTTTTTTCCATGTAAAATAATTCATTGTCTAGCCCGGCGTAACCAGCGCTCATAGAACGCTTATTCACAATAATGGTTTTGGCTTTGTAAGCCTCTAAAATTGGCATACCAGCAATTGGAGATTTAGGGTCTTTAGCCGCCGGGTTAACCACGTCGTTAGCACCCAATACCAAAACCACATCGGTTTGTGAAAACTCACTGTTGATGTCTTCCATTTCAAACACTTGGTCGTAGGGCACTTCAGCTTCTGCCAACAACACATTCATGTGTCCGGGCATACGTCCTGCCACAGGGTGTATGGCATATTTTACCGTAACCCCCATATGCGTTAATTTTTCTGACAACTCTTTAAGCGCATGCTGCGCACGAGCCACCGCCAACCCATAACCCGGAACAATAGTGACTGTTTCTGCATTGGTTAACAAAAAAGCCACGTCATCTGCTGACCCAGAACGCACTGTTCGCTGCTGCTGAGCACCTCCAACAACAGCAGCATCATCGCCACCAAAACCACCCAAAATCACATTAAAAAATGAACGGTTCATAGCCTTACACATAATGTAAGACAAAATAGCCCCTGACGAACCCACCAATGAACCCGCAATAATCAACATACTGTTGTTCAAAGAAAAACCAATACCCGCAGCCGCCCAACCTGAATAAGAATTCAACATTGAAACCACAACCGGCATATCCGCCCCGCCAATCGGGATAATCAAGGTAACACCAAGTATAAAAGCCAATACCGCCATAATGATAAACGGGGTCCAATCTTGCGTTAGGAAAAATGCAATTCCACACGCAACCATTGCCACACCCAGCACAGCATTTAAAACATGCTGCCCTTTAAAACGCACTGGCGCGCCTTGAAACAAACGGAATTTGTATTTACCTGATAATTTACCAAACGCAATGACCGAACCCGAAAAGGTAATAGCACCCACAAAAGTTCCAATAAACAATTCTAAACGGTTACCCATCGGAATTTCGATACCGCCCAAGGGCGTAATGCCAAACGCTGCTGGTTCAGCAACCGCGGCTACTGCAATGGCCACTGCAGCCAAGCCAATCATGCTGTGCATAAAGGCAACCAGTTCAGGCATTTTAGTCATTTCTACCCGCTTAGCCATAATAGCACCAGCCCCACCGCCAAAAACCAAACCAGCTAAAACATAAACCATGCCGTCGGCAGCATTTTCGCTGAGTTTAAAAATCAAACCCACCGTGGTTACAACAGCAATCGCCATACCCACCATACCAAATAAATTTCCGGTGCGCGAAGTGGTTGGGTGCGACAAACCTTTTAAGGCTTGGATAAAACAAACAGAAGCCACCAAGTAAAGCAGCGTCACTGTATTCAAACTCAAGTTCATTGCAAACTCTCCAATTTTTTTCTAGTGCGTGCGCAGCTTATTTTTTCTTTTTAAACATGTCCAACATACGTCGAGTGACTAAAAAACCACCAAACACATTTACAGCAGCCAAAGCCACAGCTAAAACACCCATGGCTTTACCCAAAGGCGTTACGGTTAATCCAGCAGCCAGCATAGCACCCACAATAATGATTGCCGATATCGCGTTGGTGACCGCCATTAAAGGGGTGTGCAAAGCAGGTGTTACATTCCACACCACGTGGTAACCCACATAAATAGCCAACACAAAAATAATTAAATTGCTAACCGTTGAACTGATCATTTCTAGTTCCATAATGACAAACCTCTTAATTTTTGCGTTTTAATTCGCCACCGCTGCACATTAAAGTTGCAGCCACAATATCATCCTCTAAATTAAGCACAAACTGACCCTCAGAATTGATAACTAGCTTCAGGAAATCAAGCACATTGCGTGCATATAAACTAGAAGCATCAGCCGCCAAGTGTGTGGCCAAGTTCGGGTAACCTACAATTTTAACGCCATTGGGCGTTATCACCACTTCATTTAAACGCGACAACGGGCAATTACCCCCCTGTTCTACAGCCAAGTCAACAATCACTGCACCAGGCTTCATTTCAGCCACCGTATTTTCATGCAACAAAGTGGGCGCCTTGCGTCCAGGAATTAAAGCCGTAGTGATCACTATATCAGCTTGCTTGGCGCGTTCATGCACCGCTGCAGATTGTCTAAGCATCCACGCTGCTGGCATTGGCCGAGCATACCCGCCAACACCCTGAGCAATTTCACGCTCTTCGTCAGTTTCAAAAGGCACATCTACAAATTTTGCGCCTAAAGATTCTACTTGTTCTTTAGTTGCCGGACGAACGTCAGAGGCTTCAATAACAGAGCCCAAACGCTTAGCCGTAGCAATGGCCTGCAAACCAGCCACGCCAACGCCTAAAATTAACACACGAGCCGCCTTCACTGTACCCGCAGCTGTCATCAACATTGGCATAAAGCGCTGATATTGGTTAGCCGCAATCATCACCGCTTTGTATCCAGCAATATTAGCCTGAGAGGAAAGCACGTCCATACTCTGCGCCCGCGTAGTGCGTGGTGCAGCTTCCAAAGCAAAAGCTGTTAAACCCGCCTGATTCAAGGCAACCAATGCCTCGGTATCAAAGGGATTAAGCATACCCACCACCACTTGCCCAAATCGATACATGGGCAACTCTTCAGCCTGAGGTGCTCTGACCTTAAGAATCAAGTCGGCATCAGCAAGCACTTGTTGCGCATTTGCAACAACCTTAGCCCCCACACCCTCGTAAGCGATGTCTGGAATTGAACTAGATAACCCAGCTCCCGTTTGCACAAAAACTTCATGCTTTTGCGCAATTAATTTTTTTACAGTTTCTGGGGTGGCCGCCACCCGCGTTTCTCCGGCTCTGGTTTCAGCCGGTAATCCTATTTTCATGAAACATTCCTCCAGGAACTTACCTCAACAACAATTGCAACCTGATCAGCGTAATGCACACATAAACCGCACATAAATAATTGCTCGCACTTAACACCACTTAACCTGATTTCATTTAAGTTGATCCAATTAGATTTGGACTATAACACGTCACCCCCATTACAAGTTAACTTATCTAACCCAAATGTGGGATGCTGCTGCATTGCACAATATCACTACAATCAGCAACAATCAAGCAACTCGATTAAAATAAAAGGTATATTTTATAAAAGTCTGCTTAAAGGACATTCATGCCTGATCAATGGAAACCAAGTGTCACAGTGGCTGCTGTTGTACAAAACGAAGGGCGGTTTCTTCTAGTTGAAGAAACCACCACCGACGGCATCAAATTAAACCAACCCGCTGGTCACCTAGACCCTGGGGAAACACCTGCCTCAGGTGCCTTACGTGAAGCACTAGAAGAGTCTGGATGGGCGTTAGAAACCGTTGGTTTACTGGGCATATATTTAAACCGTTATATCTCCTCTCGCACCCACGAAGATGTAACTTATTTGCGATTTGCCTTTGCTTGCCGCATATTAAATCAGGTTGAAAATGCACAACTGGATGAAGGCATTATTCGCACTTTGTGGCTAACACCCGAAGAAATTAAAGCCACCGAAGCACAACATCGCAGCCCCCTGGTTTTACATTGCGTGCAAGACTACTTGGCTTGGCAACGCCGTGAACGCCCACTCATGCCATTGGATCACATCTTCACGCATGACAGCGTCATTGTAGGCCCCACTGGCAGCCAGACAATTTTAAAATGAAACGTGAATATGGTTTTTAACAGAAAAAAAGTGATTGTTGGTTTATCTGGCGGGGTTGACTCGTCAGTTGCAGCCTGGCTACTGAAAGAACAAGGCTATGAAGTGATTGGCCTATTCATGAAAAACTGGGAAGATGACGACAACGCGCAATACTGCTCAAGCCGCCAAGACTGGTTAGATGCTGTCAGTGTAGCCGACAAGCTGGGTATAGATATTGAAGCGGTGAATTTTTCTGCTGAATACAAGACGCGCGTTTTTTCTATTTTTCTCTCTGAATACCAAGCCGGGCGCACTCCCAACCCTGACATCTTATGTAATAGCGAAATTAAATTTAAAGCATTTTTAGACTACGCACTCGCGCTGGGTGCAGACCACATTGCCACAGGCCACTACGCTGGTGTGAACGAACGCAACGGTAAATTTGAACTCCTCAAAGCACAAGATAAAAGCAAAGATCAATCGTATTTTTTGCACAGACTCAACCAACATCAACTCTCAAAAACACTGTTTCCCCTGAACGAAACCAATAAAACCGAAGTGCGCCAAATTGCGGCAAAACTGGGGTTAAGCAATGCTAATAAAAAAGATTCCACTGGCATCTGCTTTATTGGCGAACGGCCATTCCGTGATTTTTTGAATCGCTATTTACCCACAAAACCTGGGCCCATTTATAACGACCAAACCCAAGAGATTGGCCAACACATCGGCTTAAGCTTTTATACTTTAGGGCAACGCAAAGGTATTGGTGTGGGTGGCCAAAAAACAGGTGACGGGCAAGCGTGGTATGTGGCTCGTAAAGACTTGCAAAACAACGCGTTATACATTGTTCAAGGACACGACCACCCGTGGCTGCATCACCCCAGTTTGCAAGCCGAACAAGTTCATTTTGTTGCTGGAGCCTTACCCACTGAATACCAACAAATCCATCAAGAGCAACTCGTAATTACTGCAAAAACACGCTATCGCCAACAAGATGCCCGTTGCCGTTTTACATCGCTAGACAAAGAACACTTCAAACTACATTTTGAACACCCTCAATTTGCCATAACCCCCGGACAATCGGTTGTACTGTACGATGGCGAAGTATGCTTGGGCGGCGGGGTTATTGTAAGGCCAACCTAAACATACTCTGTATGTGCGCTATTGAATCAACTCAATAAGCTAATGAGACATGGGACATTGGTATGCAAGCGTTTTTTTTATCTGGCACAGACACCGATATTGGCAAAACGGTGGTTGCAGCTTGGCTAGCCCTGCACTGGCAAGCCGATTATTGGAAGCCCATACAAAGTGGCTTAGCAGGAGAAACGGACTCTCAAACCGTTGCTCGTTTAAGCCTTTGTAATACGCACCCAGAAGCTTATCAATTAAGAGCACCTTTATCGCCACACCAATCCGCCCAACTTGATGGCAAACACATTGAATTACAACAAATTACCCTTCCAAACACGCAACGGCTGATTGCTGAAGGGGCCGGTGGCCTGATGGTGCCTTTAAATGAAACAACCCTTATTATTGACTTAATTGCTCACTTAAAACTACCTGTTGTTTTGGTTTCCAAAAGCGGCTTGGGCACTATTAACCATACAGTTTTGTCGGCTTTGGCATTAAGACAAAGAAATATACCCTGTTTAGGCATAATTGTTGTTGGACCGCATAACCCAGATAATCTTAAAGCAATTGAACAATTTACCTCGCTGCCAGTGTTAGCACAATTACCGCAGTTAAATGACATTTCACACCACGCATTGCAATCCCTACCAATACCAAAAAAGCTGGAATACGCTTTAAAAACACTACCTAGTTTACAAAATGCAAGCCCGCGCAACTCGTCAATAAACCAAAATAACCAAAACAAACTGGCACAATCTTTAATTGAACGAGACCAAAAGCACTGTTGGCACCCATTTACTCAAGCTAAAATTGCTGCAAATCCTTTAGCGATTGTGCGCGGAGAGGGTGCCTTATTATACGATTCGCAAGGCACAGCGTACCTAGACGCTGTTTCTAGCTGGTGGGTCAATTTACACGGCCATGCCAACCCTGCTATAGCCCAAGCTATTGCGCAACAAGCCCACAAACTTGAACACACCATGTTTGCTGGCATTACGCACCCGCCTGCTATTGAACTGGCTGAGCGACTAATTGCGCATGGGCCACCTAGTATGCAATATGTTTTCTTTTCTGACAACGGATCTACAGCCGTTGAAGTGGCACTAAAAATGGCTTGTCAATATTGGCACAATACAAACCCAAAAGGACACCAACGACGCCGATTTTTAGCCATGCGGGGTGCCTACCATGGTGACACCTTTGGCGCCATGGCCACAGGCCGATCCAGCGGATTTTATCCACCGTTTGAACCATGGCTATTCAAAACTGACTTCTTACCCAGCCCTTACCACTGGCTAGGCCGCAATGAAAACGAACAAACTGCAGAGGAAGAACAAACCCTACACTGCTTGGAACGTTATTTGGAAAAGCATTCTGATGGATTGGTGGCTTTTATTATAGAACCTCTCGTACAAGGCGCTTCAGGCATGCGCATGATGCGCAGTCAATTTGTTGCCAAATTGGTGAAACGTGTTAAAGCTGCTGGTATACCAGTGATTTTTGATGAAGTAATGACCGGATTTGGCAGAACTGGAAAATGGTTTGCATCTCATCATTTGCTTGAAAATACACATATCAGTCACCGCCCTGAATATCTAAGCCCAGACATAATGTGCATTTCTAAAGGCTTAACCGGTGGTTTTCTGCCCATGGGAGCCACTTTGTGTACCAGCAAGATGTATTCGGCTTTTTATGCAGACACTGTAGAGCAGGCTTTTTTACACGGTCACTCTTACACTGCAAATCCTTTGGGCTGCGCAGCAGCCTTAGCCAATATTGAGCTATTAGAAAAAGAAACGGTATGGAACGAAATTCGCGCACAAGCATGCCTACATACCCTAGCACTTGAAAAGCTAGCACTGCACCCCGCCATTGAACAAGTTAGGCAATGTGGCACCATTGCCGCCCTAGATTTAAAAGCCCAAAACAAACACTACGGATCAAGTACGAGCCAATGGTTACGTGAAGCACTTATCAAAAAAGGTATTTTAACCCGTCCACTGGGCCATACTTTATACCTAATTGCACCCTATTGCACCACCACTGAACAACTCAACTGGGCTTACCAACAAATTGAACAGGTTTTAAATGAATGGAATAAAAACAATAAAGAAACTAACAAGGTGCAGATACCTGGGGCGGAGTTTTTTTGATTTCAATAGACTTACTATTTAATTTTAAGCAAATTAAACAATAAAACCAAAACCTTTTGATCTACCGGCGACCATTTTCTGACAACGTTTTTACCAACGCTTCCCACTTTTGAGAATGATTGTCAATGTTTAAACGGCGAGCCTGAGGCCTAACTACAGTAGAACCAGTGGGGTTTGCTGTGTTATTTTGCTGTGCATTTTCGGAAAAAGAATTAAGCGCTGATATGCCAACATTTTCTAACAACGTTTTTACCAACGCTTCCCACTTTTGAGAATGATTGGCAATCTCTAAACGGTGAGCCTGAGGCCTAACTACAGTAGAACCAGTAAGGTTTGCTGTGTTATTTTGCTGTGCATTTTCGGAAGAATTGTTAGTTTCTAATCTACCACCAGAAACTCGATGGGTACCTGGGCCTAATTTTTGAACTGGCATAATAAAACCTCTTAAAAAACTTACCAATAATTGGGGGTCATTCTAAATCGATCAAGTTCCACTTGTAGAACCAGTAAAGTTTGCTGTGTTATTTTGCTGTGCATTTTCGGAAGAAGAATTAAGCGCTAATCTGCCAAAATTTTCTAACAAAATTTTTGCCGATTCTTCCCGCCTAAGATGGGAATTGGGAATATCAGTATGCTTTACTTTTTTATTTTGCTGTGCATTTTCGGAAGAATTGTTAATTTCTAATCTACCACCAGAAACTCGATGGGTACCTGGGCCTAATTTTTGAAATGGCATAATAAAACCTCTTAAAAAAAAAATTACTAGTAATTAAGTGTCATTCTTAATCAATCAAGTTCCACTAAAAATAAAAAAAAACCTTAAATAGAACTGGTAAAATTAAACAGTTAATGGCTTAAAAAGGCTAATTTTTTTAATTATGAGCACAAGCAATCATTCATTGAATCAGCAATCTGAAACGCAGGCTGTTTTTTTCTGTAAACCCAAAAAAAACGCCTCGCCAAACTTGGCGCATACCCGTGAAAACCCATGGTCTGTAGAAGCTATTCTTAATCTATTTGGATTGCCATTAAATAACTTACTATTTGAAGCACAAACCATTCACCGCCAACACTTTAACCCCAATACCATTCAGTTATCCACCCTATTAAATATTAAAACGGGGGGTTGCCCTGAAAATTGTGGCTATTGCCCTCAAAGCGCACACCACAACACGGGTATTGAAGCAGAAAAACTCATGGAAATTGAGGCTGTTAAAAACGCCGCGATTGCTGCCAAAGCAGCTGGTGCCACACGTTTTTGCATGGGGGCAGCATGGCGCAGCCCAAAAGATCAACACATTCAAGCCGTGGCAGAAATGGTGCGCACTGTTAAAGCGCTTGGCCTAGAAACCTGCGTTACCCTAGGTATGCTTAAAGAAGGTCAAGCAGAACAGTTAAAAAACGCGGGCCTAGACTATTACAATCACAATCTAGACACCGCCCCCGATTTTTACCAAGACATTATTTCAACACGCACGTATCAAGAACGCCTTGACACGCTAGAACGCGTTCGCCATGCCGGGCTCAATGTATGCTGCGGTGGGATAGTCGGCATGGGAGAAACCCGAGAACAACGCGCAGGGCTCATTGCAGAGCTAGCAAACTTAAACCCAGCGCCTGAATCAGTGCCGATTAACAATCTGGTTCGTGTACCCGGGACCCCATTAGAAGGGGTAGAACCCATCGACCCCTTTGAGTTTGTTCGCACCATTGCTGTAGCTCGTATTACCATGCCACAATCAATGGTGAGGCTTTCAGCTGGACGCCAAACCATGAGCGACGAATTGCAAGCACTTTGCTTTCTAGCTGGTACCAATTCTATTTTCTATGGCGACAAACTACTGATTACAGAAAACCCAGAAGCCCAAGCAGACATGAAATTATTTGAACGCCTTGGTCTGTCAACTCAATAGAGTTTGCGTTATTGAAATCAACAACGCCATTTTGAATATTTCAAATAGATTGCGTGGGGTCGGCTTGGTGCCACTTAAAGAGTGTAAAGATATTGTTCAAACTTTCTAAAGCCATCTAAATATTGTTAGGCCCCACCACCATCCACATATTATCACTGGTAGGCAAACGGTCTAAAAAAGAAAATTGAATGGGTTTTAAACCTGACTTTTCCACCAAAGCACGCAAAGTGGTGGGCGTGAAATAGTTGACGTGGTCAGGCAACCGAAAACCGCACCACCGCCGCGCCCGAACAACACGATTGATTGAAGCAAAATTGGGCACTTTAATAATGGCCACGCCGTCTGGCCGCAATACCCGCCGCACTTGTTCTAATAATTGCAAGGCCTGCCTCTCATGCTCTAAAAAGGCGCTCATAATTACCCCAGAAAAAAACTCAGCAGCAAAAGCACCCGTACCATCAAGTGCATTGTTGTGTACTACGTAACCGCCTCGCTCAAGCACAGCCATGTTGGCCTGTTCGGACAAGGCTTTAGAAATTTCTACACCATACGGTATATATGCACTGGGCAAAGCAGCCAATAAACCACCAGCTGCACACCCAATATCTAACACATTGCCAGGCAAAATATACCTTTGAATTAACACAGGTAATTTGTCGCGCTTTATGTACCGACGACGCCACTGTTTAAAAGTTTGGCTAAAACGCTGCTTCAAAGGTTCGCGTTGCTGCTTGATAAAACGCTCTTGCTCAGATGTTTTTTCCCAAGCAAACTCCTCAGATAATCGCTCGTAGACCGGAATTTTAGGCAAATAAACAAATTGACAATGTTGACACTGCACCACTTGCCACAAATGATTGCCATACGGTAATTTTTTTGCAGTATGCACAGAACTTGCGCACAAAGGACAATCGCGCTGCACTGTTTCGCACTCTACTTCAAGACCTACCTTTACTTCTTCTAATTGTTTTTTTAATTCTTTTTTTAAATCTACTGCAGGCTCGAATGAATGCATAAATACCGTTTCATAAGCAAAGTGCGCTAAGTACAGCACTAGGGTTTGATAGAATCATGGTATTCTAACAACAGCCCCACTGCATGGCCAATAGCGTTATTTTTACTGAAAGCTCACCCAATTTGGGCGGCCAAGAACTGCAAATACTACAACAAATGCAGGCACTGCGTAACCATAACTGGCAAGTATTGCTACTGACACGTCCACACAGCAGAATTGCTGAATTTGCGCTGCAATTGGGTTTGCCTATAGAGTTTGCCCCTCTTAGAAACGCTGCAGACTTGTTCAGTATTTTTAAAATTGTTCGCGCCATAAAACATGGTAAACCTCAAGCATTAATTAGCCATAGCAATCATGACAGCAATTTAAGCACACTTGCGCTTAAGTTTTTACAACCCAGTAAACAACAGCCTATACGACACATCAAAATGCGCACTTACTTGCCCAAAACAGGCAATGCACGCGCATATAACCATTGGTATCACTTGGCTTTTACACCTAGCCAGTACCTAAGATCTGAATTACTAAAAAACCGAAAAATTGAACCCCAAAAAGTCAAGGTTTTGTACCCGGGCATTGATTTTTCAAAACTAGATGCACCCCCAGCCCCACTTCCAGATGTGGCCGCTTGGTTAAATAAACACCCCGGACCCGTTATTGGTCACGGCTCAATGCTGCGAGCAGAAAAAGGCCAAACCACTGTATTGCGCATTTTACCCACTTTACTTCAACGATACCCCAACCTGCGTTACTTAATTGCTGGTGAAGGCTACAACCGCCAAACTCTAGAAACCCAAGTTAAAGACTTAAACTTACAATCGCATGTCTTTTTTACTGGCTTGGTTAACCCCATCAGCCAACTTTTGCAGTATTGTAATTTGGCTGTGATGCCATCACTTTATGAGCCACTGGGCATGTTTCAAATTGAAACCACGGCTTTGGGCATTCCCACCGTTGCCAGCAATACAGGGGGTATTCCAGAAACAATAAAACACCGTGTCAGTGGCTTATTGGCACCACCAGACCAAGACCAAGCATGGATTCAAGCGATATTGGAAATTTTAGACTATCCAGAAACTGCAAGTTCTTGGGCGGCCCATGGCGCGCATATTTTACGCAAACAATTTTCAATTGAACGCAATTTAAGCCAGTTAATCAATGCCATGACACAGTAAAAACACAATTTGCTTTACAAAATTTACTTTAAAAAAGTAACAGCCCTAAATCATGTTACCCTTAAAAACTGGGTTTTAGCCTTACCTTAATCAAAAATATAAACCGATTACAACCACCATGAGCAACTTTGACTACGCCATTACTTTTGCTTGCTACAACCAACAAGCGTATACACAAAAAACCATCGAAAGTTTAGTGCGCAATGGTTATAACCTCAAACGGGTAGCAGTTGTTGACAACGGTAGCCGCGATAATACCCGCCAATACTTGGAAACGCTAAATTTAGGCGCACGCATTTTTAACAAGGACAATATGGGATGCGGCGTTGCTTGGAACCAAGGTGCTTTACATTTTCAAAGCGAATGGACCATTGTGATGAACAATGACATAGAATGGACACCACATTTTTTAGAAAATCTCCTAGAAGCAGGAAAAAGTCACGACCTAAAAGTGATTATGCCCAGCATGGTAGAACGCAATAAAGACTACAATTTAGATTCATTTGCCAAACGCGCTGGACACACCATGCGCAACGCAGTTCGCCTTGGCGATCGGCACGGTGTCTGTATGGCTATTCACCATTCTGTTTTTATGCAAGCCGGCTATTTTCGGGCTACGCCGCAATTGCTTGGATATGAGGACACGCTGTTTTTCCACGAAATGCAGAAACACAATATCCCTATGGGGTTGGTGGGTGCCGCATGGATTCACCACTATGGTTCCGTCACTGTAAAAGCAATGAAACAAGAACGCGGTATTGCAGAAACAAAAGGACTAGGCCAACGCAACAACAAACTGTTGCTCAACCAAAATTGGTTAACTCGAAAACGCAACCAATGGGCATGGAAACATTTACGCAAACAAGCCAGCACTCAAGAAAAATCTAAATTTGGCTTTTCAATGCTTGGGTATCGAGAAAACGGCGAATTTATTTGGGTGTAAATAAACCTTTAAGCAAATAAACCAAAAAAACCGCCATACGGCGGTTTTTTTAACACCTAAACTCTAATTTACAATCTAAAATCAGAAGTTGTGACGCAAACCAACTGTCAAAGATTTAACTTCGTTGTTGCTGATTTTGTCGTTTGAGTCTGTGCGATTATAAACAGCGTAAGCTTGTGTACGAGCAGACAGGTTATAACGCGCACCAAACGCCACCTGAGTGCGTTTAGCATTGGCTGGATTGTTAGCACCGATAGCATCATTTGTCAACAAATCACGGCGACCATAGTTAGCAACCAAATCAGCTTTTGGTGTTAAAGGCACTGTGGCGCTTAAACCATATTCGTTACCAGAATCATCACGACCAGCGGTTGTAGCGTCAATTCTGTTGCGAGCAAATAAAGCACCCACTTTAGCCACGCCAAAGTTATAACCAGCAACAGCTTGGAAACGGCTATCAAATGCGGCTTTAGCATTGGCTTCAATTACGTTAGAAGTAGAAGAAACCACTTTGGAATAGCTGGCTTTTTCAAAACCACCACCTAAAGTAAGCTTGCCTAATTTGTAGTTAGCAGCGGCTTCAAAGTTACGCGCATTGTTTTCACCAGTTGCGCCTGTGTTACCAGGAACTACGTCGTTAGGGCCATTTAACGCCAAGCGGGCTTGAACATCTACGTCACCCAATTTTACTTGGTAACCAAATGCGTTGGAAACACGCTGAACAGCAGCAAATGTAGAATCGTTTTGACCTGTGGAGTTCGAGCTATTAGGAGCTAAAGTGCCACCAATATTAGGTGCAACAGCACCGTTTGTACCTGTAGATGTACCCAATGTGTAGGTACCTAAATTACGGCCATTGGCCATAACAAATGCATTGGCTTGGGTATCGTAGCCAACGAAGTCCATCACTGAAGAAATTTGGTTATACAAAGGCGCTAAAACAGCTGCGTCCAAACGACCTAAAACCAAACGACCTGTAGAACCTGTGTCCAAACCAACATAGGCATTACGCAACCCTGTGAACGGAGTGGAAGCACTGCCACCATCTGAATCTAATTGGCTTTCCAAACCAAAAACAGCTTTGTTACCACCGCCAAGGTCTTCAACACCACGAACACCTAAACGGGAAGAGTAGCTGCGCATAGCCACTTCTGAACCACCATTGCCTGTGTGGTTTGATTCAATCGCAGTATTGATACGACCGTATAAAGTTACATTTGAAGATTGTGCAAATGCGGGAGCAGCTAAGGCTGCACCGATTGCAACTGCGAGCACTTTCTTATTCATTCATTCACCTTTAAAGGTTGGTTAAACTTGTCCGCCTATAAGCGGTGTAAGTGTAATGTACCGCTAGCAACTGCGAGCTTCAAACCAAATCGCACTTTAAACCCCTAAATTCCTTTTTTTTGTTGTTCCTAGGCTACAATTGCTAAGCACTTAAAACACCCGCAATCAATTAAAATCCACGCTGAATCTTAACAAACCTAACAATTCGATCTTGATTGAATCTACTGCGTCTCTATGACAACACTCACACCCAACATTTTGGTGATTAAACTGCGGCACCATGGCGACGTCCTTCTATGCACAGCGTTTCTAAGGCATTTACGCAATCAATTTCCACAAGCTCAAATTGATTGTTTGATTTACCAAGAAACGCTAGCCCTCTTACAGCACAACGATCACGTCAACCAAATCTGGACAATTGATCGCAACACCAAAGGCTGGGAACGCCTAAAAAAGCAACACCATCTAATTAAGTCGATTCAAAATCAAAATTATCATTTTATTTTTCATCAAACCGATCAATGGATTGGCGCCATTATTTCATACCTATGCCCCAAGGCTGTGCGTATCGGATTTTTATGCAATAAGCGAAAAAGTCTACTTTGGCAAAAAGCATTCACGCATCTAATCCCACAACCAACACACAATACCGTACATGCCTGCGCCCAAAATTTTTTATTACTCAAACCGATTGCCCTAAACCCGATATTCAAAAATAAAGCACTACACAGCCTAACCAGCATTGAAGACCCAACACCGCAAAATGCACCTTGCCACTTACCTGTCCCCAAACCTATAGAAGCCCAAGCAGGCGAAATTTTAAAAAACAACGGCATAACAAACCATTTTGTTTTGATCCACCCATCAGCGCGCTGGGGTTTTAAATGCTGGGAAGAACAGCGATTTGCTCAGGTTATTGATTTTTTAGTGCGACAAGGACTACAAGTTTTACTCACCAGTGGTCCAGACCCTACGGAAGTGGCTATGGTGCAATGTATTGAACAGCATTTGGGGGAAAACACAACGCCTGGGCAAGTATTGAATCTCGCTGGCCAAGTCAATTTACCCCTAATTGCCGCTTTTTTAAAGCGCTGCAAGCTATACATCGGTGTAGATTCTGCCCCGATGCACATGGCAGCCGCTCTAAATGTGCCACAAGTTTGTTTATTTGGATCAACTCGGATTCAAGAATGGCGACCTTGGTCTGACTGTGCTACGCTCATCTATGCAGGAGATTATGGCACCATTCCTAGCCCTGATGGCTTGAACACCAACACCACTGAACGCTATCTAAAACCCATTTTAACTGAAACCGTTATTCAAGCCATTAAAGCTCAATTGAATATTTAAAACAAAGGACCTGGCCCATCATGCGTTTCTTAAAAAAAGATTTGCTCAATCATATTGAGAACGCTGTCTTATTCTTTTTTTTATTCAGCGTGGCATTTGCTTATGTTATTAAAAAACTGATGAATACTGGCTTGTTTATTGCCAGTTTTTACGCAGTGTTTTGGATACTATTACACCGCCCCAAATGGCAAAACCTAGAAAAAAACACCAAAAATTTGTTCATCTTGCTATGTATTCCAATGGCTTTGGCACTTGGATTTGAATTGTTTCGCACCCCCAAACACATGGCGGTTTTAGATGAATACTCTCGTTTGTTACTTGCCGCTCCTATCGTTGTGTGGTTGTACCACCGTTTAGAAAGCAAACACTGGCGTTTTTTTCAAAACGCCTTTGCCTTAAGCTTTCCCGTATTGATTTTTTTAGATTTCAAATGGATTGATCTAGGCCAGACCGCTTGGACCGGCAGCACCCGATTTGCCACTTACTTTATTGAACCCAACACTGCCGGATTAGTTGCTGTAATTGGCACAGCGGCGCTAACCTCATGGGCTTTAAATTGCAAAAAAAATGCCCTAACCAGAAGTTTTTTTGGCCTTTGTGCTGTTGCTGCCGCTTATATACTGTACGACTGTGAAACCCGTATTGCATGGCTAGCCATGTGCGCTATAGTAGGCTGCATGTTGCTGTTTCATAACCCGTCAAAACGCATTTTTATAACCAAACTGCTTATTGTGTGCTCTGCCCTTGCAGGTACATTACAAACGCCTTCAGTACAAAATCGGATTGCGCAAGCCAAACAAGACCTGGTTTTATGGCAAAACGGCACAAACTTTAACACTTCTCTAGGCTTACGACTGAACATTCATTTAGGAATTACTGAACTTGCAAACCGACAATTTTTTAAAGGCCATAGCTTGAGTGAAATTAAAACAATTCAACAAGCCCCGTACCCTTTTAATCCAATCACCGACCCAGACGCCCGCTGGATGTGGATACACGGCGGTATTCACAACCATTTTCTAGAAAAATTTTTAATACATGGCATTTTAGGTTTATTAGTCAGCTTAACTTTGTTTAGCCTACCAGCGATATGGGCTTATCGCAGCAAACCCAAAGAATTAACCAACCATTTAAATACAAATGACCATAGTCACGATGGCTATAACAGCTATCACAACACGTATAATAATTTATCTAACAACACTAAAAACGGCAAAACCGCTGAAATTTCCTATGACAGCCATGACGCCAAAATGCTAGTTATCTGGCTGTGTTTAAGCTACTTTGTTTGCAGCCTAGCGCTGATTTTAACACTCAAGTTTATGAATTCATTTTTTGCAGCCATCCTTGTGATTGCCTTTGCTCAAATGTTTGGCATAAGTCGGCAGAAAGGCTTTACAGAAAAGGGGTGAACAATAAGGGGCAATGGCCGCTTGCCATTTAGATGATAGTAGATTTTTAAACTTCACAAATGGCATGCCCGCCGATAAATATTTAATCAGGTCATCTCGATGGTAAATATCAATGTCTATATTCAACTCGTGCGCAGCAAACATAATGTCCACCGCATACCCTAAATTCTGAACATTTTGAGCTAACCAGCTTTCATAAACATCAATCACCAAACGTTTACTCGACAAATTCCAGAAATTGGAAAAATAGGCTGCAAATGCATCGTTGGTTAGCAATGCGCGACTTAAAACTAAAAAAAGCTCTGTGCATGCCAGCGTGGAGCAGCGTAATCTGTTAAAGCAATCAAACCGGCCGAACTACCGCGAATACGTTGCAATACAGTTAACCAAGCCACTTCATTGACCGGCCCAGCCAAACTGTCATTACTTAAGTACAAGCGATCAAGGCCTTGGCATGTATTTTTTAACACACTAAACACCTGGGACCAAGCTGCAAAGTCGTAGCCCAAATTGGGGCGAACATATACCGCCGAAAACACGTCTAAATCGCCCATGGCATATTGCAATGTTTGCACCTGCACGTCAGCATTTAAAATAAGCACCACACCAATTGACTGCTGTTGCAAGTGTTGTGCGTAAAAACGCATATGGGGCTTTAATTTTCCGTCGCTGCTATGACTAACCAATAAACACAACTCATTCCAAGTGTTTTCGGGCAATGGTTTTATTTCATGCAAAGCAACCTGACGAGCCAAACAAGGGCTTAAAGCGCCCAAAGTTTCAGCTAAAGCTTGATAATCTGCCTGCAATTGGTTAAATCGACGAGGCGAAACACCCAAGCGTTCCAACCACCGCTTACGCATTTGATTAAATTGCCGCAGATAAGAGCGAGTTTTCAACAAAACTAACATTAATTCTAGGTATCAGAATACAAAATTAAAAGATATGGTGATCAAGCCCTACTTAAAATAGTTCACTGACCAAATTGCGAGCTGTACAGTCTGGCATAATATCGGCCTAAATCCAATAACTGCATATGCGAACCACTTTCCACAATACCACCCCGATGCAACACCACAATTAAGTCAGCATGAATTAAAGTAGACAAACGATGCGCCACTATAAAAGTTGTGCGCCCACGCGATAAAATCTCCATATCCCGCTGCACTTCTCTTTCAGCCACATTGTCTAAGGCTGAGGTGGCTTCATCAAAAATCAAAATAGGCGCATCTTTCAAAAACGCCCGCGCAATTGAAATCCGCTGACGCTGACCACCCGATAGTCGAATGCCCGAATCACCCAATAAGGTTTCAAAACCCTGCGGCAATTGCTCAATAAACTCAAGCGCATTGGCCATTTTTGCCGCTTGGCGAACCTGGTCAATTGAAGCGCCAGCCATTTCACCATACGCAATATTGTTAAAAACTGTATCATTAAACAAATGGCTGTCTTGCGTCACAATTGCCATTTGCTGACGCAAACTAGACAAACGCCATTGTGAAACATCAACACCATCAATTAACAGTTGCCCCACGGTTTTTTCAAATAAACGAGGCAATAAACTAATCAAAGTAGATTTACCGCTGCCCGATTCGCCCACAATGCCCACTGTCATACCTGGCCTAACAGATAAATTGATGTTTTGTAACACGTTTGAAGCTGAGTCAGAATAAGTAAAACCAACTTTGAGAAAGTCAACTTGACCGCGCGCGCGCGCTAAAACAAATGTACCCATGTCTTTTTCTACATCAGAATCAATCACATGAAAAACATCTCGCGCAGCCACCAAGCCTTTTTGTAAAGACTGATTCAAAGCGGTCAAACGCTTAATTGGCGACATTAACATCAACATGGCGGTCATAAAGGAAGCAAAATCACCAGCAGTCATTTGTCCCTTACTGGCCAATCGCCCTGCAAAGTAAACCACCATAGCCACAGCTGCAGCCATAAAAAATTGCACCACACCGGAATTGATCGAGCTGGTTGAAGTTACCTTCAAAGCCATTTGTCGAATTAAATTGGAATTGCTTAAAAAAGTGCGCGTTTCCGCTTGCTGAGCACCATAAATTTTAATAGCGCGATGCGCAGAAATAATCTCTGTCAATGTTTGCATTAAATCGCCAGAGGATTGCTGCCACTGACGAACATACACCGCTATGCGTTTAGCTGCCAAACGCAAACCCAAACCCACCAAAGGCAAAATGATCAAACAAATCAAGGTTAAGCGCCAATTGGTGTATAGCAATAAACCCAACAAACCCAAAACAGTAATGCCATCTTTAATGGCTACTGTGATTATATTAAAACCGGCTTCTGTAACTGCATTAACATTGTTTAATACTGAAGTACTCAAACGCGCAGCAGGATTTTCATGAAAATAGCGCGACGGAAACTGCATGATGCGCTCCAACATTTGCTGCCGCAAATCGTACACCACCCGCCCCGACAACCAAGCGCTGCTGGTGTCGTTGACATAAGTGGCCACCGCCCTCAATACAAATATCAACAAAATCAGGACAGGCAACCACCGTGCCATGGTTCGGTCTTGCGCGTTGAAATTGTCATCAATCAAGGGTTTAATCACCCTAGCAAACATTGGCTCAGTGGCTGCAGCCACCATCAATGCAAACAAGGAAAGTAACAACACTTTCCAATACCGCAAAGTATATGGCAGCAGTCGTTTATAAACTTGAAAATCGGTGCTTTCGCTTGAAATATGAGACACGGCAAGGTCTTTTATACTTGTCAAAACAACACAATGATACTACCTTGGCAAAACACTGGCCCCCATCAAGTATTCGTCCATGGCTCTTGCGGCCTGTCTACCCTCGCGAATGGCCCAAACCACCAAACTTTGACCACGGCGCATATCACCAGCAGTAAATACTTTGTTCACATTGGTTTGATAACACCCAACCCCATCTGTGCTGGCCTTGGCATTGCCGCGGCTATCACGTTCCACACCAAAGGCTTGTAAAATGCTAGCTGCTGGACTGACAAAACCCATTGCAAATAAAACCAAATCGGCCTGAAGTTCGAATTCTGACCCAGGCACTTCCTGCATTTTCATCTGCCCTGTGGCCTGATCTTGAACCCATTCTACTCTGGCACACAAAGCCGCTCTGACCCGACCCTTGCCATCGTCTAAAAATTGTTTGGTGGTCACCGCCCAATCTCGTGCCACCCCCTCTTCATGCGATGAAGATGTACGCATTTTCATTGGCCAGTATGGCCACACCAAAGCTTTATTTTCTTGTTCAGGTGGTTGCGGCATCAATTCAATTTGAGTAACAGCTGCAGCACCATGCCGGTTTGATGTGCCAACGCAGTCTGAACCCGTATCACCACCGCCAATCACCAACACATGTTTTTTAGTGGCCATGAGTTGATTTTTTACTTTATCTCCGGCATTAACTTTATTTTGCAAAGGTAAAAAATCCATTGCAAAATGCACTCCTTTTAATTGTCTTCCGGGCACAGGTAAATCACGCGGCTGCTCAGCCCCGCCAGACAAAAGCACAGCGTCAAATTGCTGTAACAACGCCTCAGGCGCGATCACTTGATGAGCAAAATTATTAACGCCCGTTTCTCGTAATGCCCCACCTACCAATACACCCGTACAAAATTCTACCCCTTCTTGTATAAGCTGCTCTACACGACGGTCAATGTGGTGCTTTTCCATTTTAAAGTCGGGTATACCGTAGCGCAATAATCCGCCAATGCGATCATTTTTTTCAAACACCACAACACTGTGACCAACCCGAGCCAACTGCTGCGCCGCTGCCAAACCGGCAGGACCGGAACCCACAATAGCCACTTTTTTACCCGTTTTAACAACCGCAGGTTCTGGCAGCACCCAACCATTTTCCCAAGCTTTGTCAATAATGGCATGCTCAATCGATTTAATACCTACCGGGTCACTGTTAATGCCCAAGGTGCATGCTGCTTCACAAGGCGCTGGACAAACTCGCCCCGTAAACTCGGGGAAATTATTGGTTGAATGCAGCACTTTGATAGCATTTTGCCAATCTTGTTTATACACCAAATCGTTAAAATCAGGAATGATGTTGTTTACCGGACATCCATTGTTGCAAAACGGTATACCACAGTCCATACACCGCGCACCCTGTATTTTAGCTTGCGCATCAGTTAAACCAAGCACAAACTCTTTGTAGTGTTTCACCCGCTTTTCAGGCGCTTCATAACCCGCTTCTAAGCGCTCAAATTCTAAAAATCCTGTGACTTTACCCATGGTTATTCTTCCTTTTCACCGCTTGCTGATTAGGCTGCCTGCTGCACAGACTGCGCTGCTATGTTCCACAATTGTTTTAAAGCGCGCTTGTATTCATGCGGAAATACTTTGATGAATTTCTTTTGCTCTTCTGCCCAGTTTTCAAGAATAAACTTGGCCAAACCACTGCCTGTATAACTGGCATGCTGTTCAATTAAGCGCTTTAAAATAGTTTCATCTGCCTCACGTTGACCACCAGCAATAATGGTATGCCAACTGGATTGATCGCCCTGCGCTTGTTGATCTGCTACGCTAAGTAAAGGTTCTAAATCAACTTGCGCCATATTACAGCGTTTGGAAAATAAACCATCCACATCGTAAACATAAGCCACCCCGCCGCTCATACCAGCAGCAAAATTACGCCCTGTTTTACCTAAAGCCACCACGGTGCCGCCTGTCATGTATTCACAACAATGATCGCCTGTACCCTCAACCACAGCAACAGCACCAGAATTACGCACAGCAAAACGTTCACCAACCACACCTCGTAAATACGCTTGCCCAGCTATAGCACCATACAGCAAGGTATTACCAGCAATCATGTTTTCGTCAGACTTACCCCGAAAATCGTTTGCGGGACGAACAATAATGCAACCACCAGACAAACCTTTGCCAACGTAATCGTTGCCCTCACCCACCAAATCTAAGGTAATACCATGGGCTAAAAATGCCCCAAAGGACTGACCCGCTGTACCGGTGAACTGAATATGAATGGTATCGTCTGGCAGGCCGGCATGGCCATAACGGCGCGCCACTTCACCAGACAACATTGTGCCCACTGTACGATTCACATTGCCAATGGGCATAATAAAAGACACCCGCTCGCCTTTTTCAAGGGCATTTCGGCTGTGCTCAATGAGTTTATTGTCTAATGCCCCTTCTAAACCGTGATTTTGCGAACCACTGTGCAATTGGGTGTCAGCCGAATTTTCAGCGCGGTAAAATACCCGAGAAAAATCTAAACCTTGCGCTTTCCAATGCGCAATCCCCTTTTTCGTGTCTAATAAATCTGAGCGGCCAATCAGTTCATCAAAACGACGCACGCCCAATTGGGCCATAATTTCTCGCACTTCTTGCGCCACAAAGAAAAAGTAGTTAACCACATGCTCAGGCTTACCCTGAAATTTTGCACGCAACACCGGATCTTGAGTAGCCACTCCAACCGGACACGTATTCAAGTGGCATTTGCGCATCATGATGCACCCTTCTACCACCAAAGGGGCTGTAGCAAAGCCAAATTCATCAGCTCCTAACATGGCACCAATCACCACGTCTCGCCCTGTCTTCATTTGGCCGTCAACCTGCACCCGAATACGCCCACGCAAGCCATTGATCACCAAAGTTTGCTGCGTTTCAGCCAACCCCAACTCCCAAGGGGTACCTGCGTGTTTAATCGAAGAAACAGGGGAAGCACCAGTACCACCATCGTAGCCAGCAATCACCACGTGATCTGCCTTGGCTTTAGATACACCAGCAGCAACAGTGCCCACCCCCACCTCAGACACCAATTTTACGGAAATAGACGCCTGGGAATTGGCATTTTTGAGATCATGAATTAACTGTGCAAGATCTTCAATAGAATAAATGTCATGATGCGGCGGTGGCGAAATCAAACCCACACCGGGCACGGAATATCGCAACTGACCAATGTATTCAGACACTTTGCCACCAGGTAATTGCCCACCCTCGCCAGGCTTAGCTCCTTGGGCCATTTTAATTTGAATTTGATCAGCCGAAGCTAAATATTCTGCTGTCACACCAAAACGACCAGAAGCCACCTGTTTGATTCGAGAACGTAAAGAGTCCCCAGCCTTCATCACAATAGGTGCCACCACGCGATCTTTACCCAAAACTTCAGCCACGGTTTGGCCATCTTGAATCACCCCATCGCCAGGGGCTTTACCTAAGCCCAGACGCATTTCTTGACGGTAACGCTTATAATCTTCGCCACCTTCGCCTGTATTCGATTTACCCCCAATACGGTTCATAGCAATGGCCAAAGTGGTGTGCGCCTCTGTTGAAATAGAACCTAAAGACATTGCACCGGTTACAAAGCGTTTCACAATTTCTTTGACAGGCTCAACCTCTTCAATGGCAATTGATTTGTTTAAATCAAGTTTAAACTCAAACAAACCCCGCAAGGTCATGTAACGACGACTTTGATCATTAATAATTTGTGCGTACGCTTTATAAGTTTGATAACTTTCACTGCGCGTGGCGTGCTGCAATTTAGCAATCGCATCCGGGGTCCACATGTGCTGTTCACCACGGATGCGAAAGGCGTATTCACCGCCCGCATCCAAAGCATTAGCCAATACCGGATCCTGCCCAAAAGCTGCTTGATGAATGCAAATAGCCTCTTGCGCAACTTCAAACACGCCAATACCTTCCACCTTTGTGGGGGTTCCACGAAAATACGCATCCACAAAACTTTTTTTCAAACCAACCGCTTCAAAAATTTGAGCACCGGTATAGGACATATAGGTAGAAATGCCCATTTTGGACATCACTTTCATCAAACCCTTACCCACCGCCTTAATATAATGGTAGATGGCCTGGTCGGCGCTTAACATATTGGTTTGTGCTTTGGCCAAGTCCCCAATTGTTTCTAAAGCCAGATAAGGGTGAATGGCTTCTGCGCCATACCCCGCCAATAGCGCAAAATGATGTACTTCTCTAGCTGAACCCGTTTCAACCACCAATCCTGCACTTGTGCGCAAACCGGCTTTCACCAAATGCTGATGCACAGCCGAGGTGGCTAATAAAGCCGGAATGGCTACATGGTCTCGGTCCATAAAACGATCAGTCACGATTAAAATATTGGCACCGGTTTTAATAACATCAACAGCCTGAGCACATAGCGAGGCCAACCGCGCCTCAATGCCCTCTTTACCCCATGCCACCGGATAACAAATATCCAGTTCATGGCTGCGAAATTTACCGCTGGTCATTTTTTCAATGACGCGAATTTTAGCCATATCTGCAAAGGTCAAAACCGGCTGGCTAACTTCTAAGCGCATAGGCGGATTAATATTGTTCAAATCCAATAAATTGGGTTTAGGGCCAATAAAACTCACCAAAGACATCACCAAATTTTCACGAATCGGGTCAATCGGAGGATTAGTCACCTGCGCAAACAACTGCTTAAAATAACTGTAAAGCGGTTTAAGCTTATTAGACATGATGGCCAATGGGCTGTCATTGCCCATGGAGCCAATTGCTTCTTCGGCTGACACCAGCATTGGCGCCATTAAAAACTTCAAATCTTCTTGCGTATAACCAAACGCTTGTTGACGGTCTAATAAAGTGTCTTTAAAACCAGCGGGTTCAGCTTTGCCTTGCACTTCGTCTAATTTAATACGAATGGTGTCAATCCACTGTTTATAGGGTTTAGCATTGGCGAGCTGGTCTTTTAATTGTTTGTCATCAATAATGCGACCCGCATCCATATCGATTAAAAACATTTTGCCGGGTTGCAGGCGCCATTTTTTTACAATTTTGCTTTCTGGTATAGGTAATGTACCAGACTCAGAAGCCATAATGACCAAATCATCTTCTGTCACAATGTACCGAGCAGGACGCAAACCATTGCGATCTAAGGTGGCGCCAATTTGACGACCGTCAGTAAAAGCCATGGCCGCAGGGCCATCCCATGGTTCCATCATAGCGGCGTGGTATTCATAAAAAGCACGGCGGTTTTCGTCCATCAATGTGTGTTGCTCCCAAGCTTCTGGAATCATCATCATCATGGCTTGTGCTATGGGGTAACCGGCCATCACCAATAATTCTAAACAATTGTCAAAACACGCCGTGTCAGACTGGCCCTCATAAATCAAAGGAAATAATTTTTGTAAATCTTTGCCAAGAACAACCGATTTCATTACCCCTTCACGGGCACGTATCCAGTTAAAATTACCCTTAACAGTGTTAATTTCACCATTATGGGCCAACATGCGATACGGATGAGCCAAAGGCCACTCGGGAAATGTATTGGTAGAAAAACGTTGATGCACCAAAGCCAAAGCCGAAACACAGCGCTCGTCTTTCAGGTCTTTGTAATACTCACCAACCTGGTTGGCCAAAAGTAAACCTTTATACACCACTGTGCGCGCCGACATAGAAGGCATAAAATACTCTTTGCCATGCGCTAAATTCAGTTGCTGAATGGCGTGAGACGAACGCTTACGAATCACGTAAAGCTTACGCTCCAAAGCGTCAGTCACCATGATATCTGGGCCACGGCCAATAAAAACTTGCCGAATCACGGGTTCCTTAGCGCGTACAGTTGGTGACATGGGCATTTCTAAATTAACAGGAACATCTCGCCAACCCAAAATCACTTGGCCCTCAGCCTTTACAGCGCGTTCTATTTCTTGTTCACAAGCCAAGCGAGACGCATTTTCTTTAGGCAAAAACACCACGCCCACCCCGTACTCACCTGGCGGCGGAAGGTCAACACCATGCAAGCGCATTTGATCACGATAAAAAGCATCAGGTATTTGAATCAAAATACCGGCACCATCACCCATCAACGGATCTGCACCCACAGCCCCGCGGTGATCAAGATTTTCAAGAATAGACAAACCATTTTTAATGATGCTGTAGGATTTTTTGCCTTTGATATGCGCCACAAAACCCACGCCACATGCGTCATGTTCGTGAACCGCTGAGTACATACCATGTTCTTGGGCTTGCTGACGAAGGTCTTGCATGCTGATTCCTTAAAAATAATTAATCCTTAAGTACTGTAACCGGATTTTAAAAGGAAGCCAAGAAAAAACAAAAAGGGTCTGACCCTATATATTTAATGAAATAAATATTTTATTAAATATATAGGGTCACATCACTTTGATTTTATTGGGCGCCCCCTTGCTCGGGGCTGTAATGGACGAGAAGCACCGAGCCAATGAGCTTGTATGTATTGATGATCCATCACGGCCCAGCCTTTTAACAACCCATCATACAACCGCTGCCGAGCCGTTTCACCAATGCCCTGCTCAACTAAATACCGATATGCCATTTGACGATCAAATGGTGTATTACCCAACGCAAAATAAGCAGGCAACTCAGTTAAATGCTTGTTAATTTCACCACCAACATGTCCAGCATAACTACAAAACTGATAAATTGCCGGATCTGAACAAAAACCAAACTGAACGGGGGCATAATCAACCCACAATGCTGCGCGCAACGCCCACATACCAGATTGCACAACAGTCGATTTAAAACGCGGTTGCCACAACGACCCACCGCGTAAACGCCAAGGTACAAAAAAACGGTTCACACCCTGAATACAACGTCCTATTGCTTGAACATTGGGCACACCACATAACACCAAGACTGTCTCTGGCAACAAAGCATATGCATAAATTGCTATGCCAGACAAACGCGCATGCTGCCCAAGCAAAACCAAAAAATATTCGTAATGCTCTCGGGTTTCAAACGCCTTTAAACCTGCAACTGTTTGCAGACGAAATAACTGCGGATGCCCAGCAATAAATAAGCGCGGCAAACGAGCCATAATTAATTGCCCTATTGCACAACATTTGGCCAAGATGAAACACCCAACAAACGCTGATGTTCACCAATGGCATAACGGTCTGTCATACCTGCAATATAGTCAGCAACCGCACGCGCAGGGGAAGATTGAGCACGCAAAGCAAATTCAGCGGGTAAATGTCGAATATCATCCATAAAAAACGCAAACAATTCGCGCACCACAACCTGTGCCTTTTCCATAGTGCTGAACACCGTTGAATGTCGATACAAAACCGAGTTTAAAAACCGTTTTAAAAGTTGATTGTCCGCGTGCATCGAATTGCTAAAAGCCACCAAAGGCTCGCAATCTCGCACGTCGTCCATACTCTGAGGTTGCCAGCGGTCAAGCCGGCGCTGTGTTTCCTGAAGGAGATCGATAATTAAAGCGTTTATTAATCGGCGCACCGTTTCATGAATACTACGTTGTGGTGATACACCTGAATAGGTGTGTTGTACTTCATCATAAAAACGCTTAAACAAAGGCACAGTACAAGCCTGCTCTAAAGTAATTAAACCAGAGCGCAAACCGTCGTCCATATCATGATTATTGTAAGCAATTTGATCAGCCAAATTGGCCACCTGAGCCTCAAGCAACGGGCGCTTACGCGCAATAAAACGCTGCGCCACCGCTCCTAATTGGCGCGCATTTTCTGCAGAACAGTGCTTAAGAATACTCTCACGGGTTTCAAAACATAAATTTAACCCATCGAACGCTGCGTAACGTGTTTCTAGGTGATCCACCACCCGTAAAGACTGAATATTGTGCTCAAACCCACCATAAGATTGCATGCAAGCATTCAAAGCATCTTGCCCTGCATGCCCAAAGGGAGTGTGACCCAAATCGTGAGCCAAAGACACCGCTTCAATCAAATCTTCGTTTAAATGCAAACGGCGGGCTATTGAACGTGCAATTTGCGCCACCTCCAAACTGTGCGTTAAACGGGTGCGGTATAAATCGCCTTCAATGGTAATAAAAACCTGAGTCTTGCCCTCTAAGCGGCGAAATGCGCTACTATGAATAATTCGATCGCGATCGCGTTGATAGTCACTACGCCCCACCACAGCCGGTTCATCATACTGCCGCCCCCGCCCCAAAGCCGCATTGGCTGCATACGGTGCCAATTCATAAGCTGAACCACTTTGGCGCAAATTACCCATTAAGTCACTCCCATAGCTTGCAAAACTTCAGCAACAACAGCATTAGGTACCGCTGCTACATCGGCAGCACCCAAACCGTTTAGCAAAACATATTGAATTTGCCCACCCGTAGACTTTTTATCAAGTGCCATTAAACTTAAATAACGCTCTAAACCAAGCGCAGGCACCTGAACCGGCAAACCAACTGCTTCAACCGCCTGGTGTAAAAGTGCCTGCTCTTGTTTAGACAAACGTCCCAAACGCTGGCAAAGTTCAGCCGCAATCAGCATACCGCAACCCACCGCCTCACCATGTAACCATGCGCCATAACCCATACCTACCTCAATGGCATGCCCAAACGTGTGACCAAAATTTAAAATAGCGCGGATTCCACTTTCTTTTTCGTCTTGCCCCACCACTAACGCTTTAATTTCACAAGAACGCCGAACGGCTCGGTACAATGCATATTCATTGCGAGCAAAAATTGCTGAAATATCCGCAATTGTTTGATGCAAATAAGCAACATCGCAAATGGCACCGTGCTTAATAATTTCAGCCAAACCGCAAGATAACTCACGGTTTGGCAGAGTGTCTAAAGTACTCAAATCAGCCAACACCATACGAGGCTGATAAAACGCACCAATCATGTTTTTACCCAAAGGGTGGTTGATTCCAGTTTTACCGCCAACACTGCTGTCAACCTGCGACAACAGCGTGGTGGGAATCTGAATAAAATCAACACCACGCATGAAACTGGCTGCAGCAAAACCCGCCATATCCCCAACAACACCGCCACCCAAAGCCAAAACCACTGTTTTACGGTCACAATTGGCTTGCAACATCGCATCAAAAATCAATTGCAAATGTTGCCAATCTTTATACTGTTCACCATCAGGTAAAACAACTTGCACCACAGCTTCACCACCTGCAGCCAATAACGTGTTGTGCAAACGTTGCGCATACAACGGTGCCACCGTACTATTTGTAACAATTACAGCCAACCGCCCAGAGACCCAAGGCGCCAAAAGTTCAGTTTGATCTAATAGGTTTCGGCCAATGTGAATATTGTAACTGCGCTGGCCTAATTCAAGCCTTAAAGGTTGATTAGACAATGAATGCACCGACAATTCATCTGATGACTGAATAAACGTGTTTAAAGACATCTGTTTTTATCCTAAAATTAATCTAGGGCATAGTTAGAACATTGACTAGGCACTTGAGGCCCCTGCAGCGCAACCATAATTGACTGGACAACACAGTTAACTGGCTGTCGGCCCGTGTGAATTTTGTAATCGGCCACCTCTTCGTACCAAGGTTGTCGTTGAAACAACAATTCTTGAATTCTTTTCCTTGGCTGATCGGTTTTCAATAAAGGACGCGATTTATCCAGACGCGTACGCTGGTACAATTCTTCTGCACTTGCTGACAAATAGACCACTTGACCATGAGCACAAAGTAACCTGCGATTATCCGCATCGATAATCACACCACCACCAGTGGCCAACACCATTTTTGAACGACGTAAAACATCAACCAAAACATGCGATTCCCGTTTTCGAAAACCACTCTCACCCTCAATTTCAAAAATCACAGGAATTTTTACGCCAGTAATAACCTCAATTTCATGGTCCAGATCAATAAAATCCCAACCCAAGTGCTTTGCCAGAGCTCGGCCAACCGTACTCTTACCCGCCCCCATCATACCCACAAGAATGATTGGATGATCACACACAACAAGCTCACAAGGATTTAAAAGAACGGTTATTCTATCGCGCAATCTAAGTGCTCGCTAAAATATTGAAAAAAAATGACGGAAATCACCTAAAATGACAGCCAAAACACCAACCGCACCTACCAAACAATCACGCGGTTTTTTTAGTTTATTACTTGGGCTAGTACTAGCATGCACAATTGCTTTGGTCTTGCTAGGCACTATTGCCATTACCCTGATTTACCCCAATTTACCAGCACTGGATGTTATCACCGATTATCGCCCAAAAATACCCATGCGTATTTTTTCTGCAGACGGTGAAATTCTTGCAGAATTTGGCGAAGAGCGCCGCAATTTAATTCGCATTCAAGAAGTACCCACCATCATGAAACAAGCCATTTTGGCAGCGGAAGATGATAATTTCTACGAACATGGTGGTGTTGATTTTTCTGGTATTTTTCGTGCGCTGCTTTCAAATGTAATGGCTGGTGGCAAAAGCCAAGGCGGCAGCACCATCACCATGCAGGTGGCGCGTAATTTTTTTCTAACCAAAGAAAAAACCTATACACGCAAGCTCTATGAACTGCTGATGGCCTTCAAAATTGAAGCCAATCTAAGCAAAAACCAAATTCTTGAACTCTATATTAATCAAATTTACTTAGGTCAAAGAGCTTACGGCTTTGCCTCAGCAGCACGCATTTATTTTGGCAAACCCCTAAAAGAAGTTAACGTAGCTGAAGCAGCAATGTTAGCAGGACTACCCAAAGCCCCTTCCGCTTATAACCCCGTGGTTAACCCTCAACGCGCCACCGCCCGACAACATTACATTCTAGGACGCATGCACAATTTGGGCTTTATCAACGACAACCTATATTCAACCGCCTTAAAAGAAGTTTTAAGCATCAAACCCCGTTCTAGAGAATTTTCTGTACATGCTGAATACATTGCTGAAACAGCACGACAAATGGCTTACGACTTATTAAAAGAAGAAGCTTACACTCGGGGTATCAATGTCCACACAACCGTTTACAAAGCAGACCAAGCCGCTGCCTATGCAGCAGTTCGTCGCGGTATTTTAGAATATGAAAAACGACAATTCTACCGTGGGCCAGAAGGCTATATTGAACTCAAAGGCTCACTAGAACATCGCCTAGACCAAATTGACGATGCACTACTAGAACATCCTGACACCGACGAGCTGCTATCAGCTGTTGTGCTTGAGACTAGCCCCAAGCAAATTAAAGTGGCTCGCAGCAAAAATGAGATAATCAGCCTCAAAGGCGAGTCTCTGAAACTACCCGCTTCATGGTTACAACCCAATGCCCCCGCCAACAAACGCCTATTACCGGGTGCCATAGTACGCATTACAAAAAACAACGACCGCTACGACGTTGTACAAATGCCAGAAGTTGAAGCTGCCTTTGTTGCATTAAACAGCCAAACCGGTGCCATTACTGCCATGGTGGGCGGGTTTGATTTTCAACGCAACAAATTTAACCATGTCACCCAAGCACAACGCCAACCTGGCTCCAGTTTTAAACCATTTATATACTCTGCAGCACTAGAAAAAGGCTTTTCACCCAATAGCATCGTAAATGATAGTCCCGTGTATTATCCAGCTCCCGTGGGCGGTCAAGCGTGGGAACCTAAAAACTATGACGGCAAATACGAAGGCCCAATGCCTTTACGTAATGCATTGGCCAAATCAAAAAATATGGTGTCTATTCGCATACTGGAGCGCATTGGCACAAAATACGCACAAAACTGGATCACCCGCTTCGGATTTGAAGCAGATAAACACCCCGCCTACCTCACCATGGCCTTGGGTGCAGGCACCGTTAACCCACTAGATATAGCTCGTGGTTACGCGGTATTTGCTAACAGCGGCTTTCGCATCAATCCATTTTTAGTAGAAAAAATCACCGACTCCAAAGGCAATATTCTGGCACAAGCCAAACCTATAAAAGCAGGCGATGAACAACACCGTGTCATTGATGAACGCAATGCTTTTGTGATGGACAGCCTACTGCGTGAAGTGATTCGTAGTGGCACTGGGGCTAAGGCACTTAGCTTAGGCCGCTCAGATCTAGCAGGTAAAACCGGTACAACCAACGATTCACATGACGCCTGGTTTGCAGGCTATAACCCCAACTTAGTGGCAGTGGCTTGGGTGGGGTACGATCAACCCAAAAAACTGGGAGAGCGTGAAACCGGGGGGGGCCTGGCTTTACCCATTTGGATAGACTACATGCGCACGGCATTAAAACGTTATCCCGAGGGTATGCGCCCGATACCCGAGGGTGTTAAACAACAAGACGGTGATTATTTATTTATAGAAAACACGCCATCGAAAAATAGCGGTGAATCTAATGACGAAAACCCAGTTAAGAATTAAACGTACGTAAAAACCAAACATGGGAAAGTTAAATACCTTGCAAAACCACCGGTTGCCTTAATTGCTGAGATACAATCACGTTTAAGGCTTCTGCCCAAAATTGGCCAGTTCGGATATTTATCCATGTGTTGTTTTGTCGTGCAAAATGAAATCCACCACTGGCGGCTGCCACCCACATTTCCATCATAGGAGCTTGCGCATTCACGATGATTTTGCCAAACTGAGCAAAATTTAATGTTAATACATACGCTTGGCGTTCAATATCTACATCAATATCCAAATGTTCTGCTAATTGTTCAACTGCCGTTTCTACTTTTAATAAAGTATCATCAGCTAAGCTTAAAAATTCGCTTTCAGTCATTGCCATGAAAAATTCCTTCTGCACATTTAAAAATACCACCTACGCCATTTTAATGCTAATTGGCATAACCGCATGTGGCCAGACAGGGGCACTTTACCTCCCCCCCACCAATAACACCAACCCTAAAAAAGTCAGTCCTGCTAGCGCAACACCCACCCAAACCCAAGAAAATTCTGAACAAACGCCTAAACTAAAGCCTAGTGAAAGCCAAGAAAAAATGCCGTACATCAACCCAATATCCCAACCTGTACAACCATGAAATCATCACAAAATTTTGTTTCAAAACAACTTTCAAGACAAAACAATACCCTGTTTTTTGATGGAGTTAATCTCCAAGAAATTGCAGAAAACTTTGGTACCCCCGTATATGTGTACTCAGCCAATCATATTGCACAGTCATTCAAACAATACCAAAATGCAGTTGCAAATCACCAAGCCACCATTTGCTATGCAGTTAAGGCTAATTCAAACCTAGCAATTTTGCAGATGCTGTCTGCAATGGGGAGCGGTTTTGACATTGTTTCTGCGGGCGAATTAATACGGGTGCTAGAGGCAGGTGCCGACCCAGCCAAGATTGTTTTTTCTGGTGTTGGCAAAAGCAGCGCAGAAATTAAATTGGCATTACAACACAACATCGGCTGTTTTAATGTTGAATCAGCAGCAGAACTCGAACGTATCTCAAAAATTGCTCAAAAAACCAACAGCACGGCACACATTTCACTTCGTGTAAACCCTGACGTAGACGCTCAAACTCACCCCTATATTTCTACAGGTTTAAAAGAGAATAAATTTGGCGTAACCATGGACCAAGCACTTGCTATTTACTTACAAGCAGCCCAACTACCCAATTTAGAAATTATTGGCGTCGATTGCCACATTGGCTCACAAATTACGCAAACAGCCCCGTACGTCGATGCTTTAAACCGTGTACTTGGCTTAATTGATCAACTACACAAACACGGCATAGAAATTAAACACCTGGACCTAGGTGGTGGCTTAGGTATTCGCTATCAAGATGAAACACCTCCAAGCCCTGAAGACGTTATTAGCATGCTAATTCACCAAATTGAACTTTGGGCCAATGCAAATCAACGCCCCATGCCCAAGCTTATCTTTGAACCTGGGCGCAGTATTGTAGGCAATGCAGGTGTTTTGCTTACTCGCGTAGAATATTTAAAATACAATGAAGATAAAACATTTGCAATTGTTGACGCTGCAATGAACGATCTAATGCGTCCTGCCATGTACGAATCATTTCATGACATGGTGAAGGTTTACGAAGATGGCCAATCAAGCTCAAACCCAAACACCTTCGACATTGTGGGCCCTATTTGTGAAAGCGGCGACTGGCTGGGAAAAAACCGACAACTACATTTAGAAAGTGGCGATATTCTAGCTATTTTGTCAGCAGGTGCCTATGGCATGACCATGGCATCAAATTACAATACACGACCTCGTGCCGCTGAAGTTTTGGTTAAGGAAGGTAGCATGCGTTTAGTACGAAAACGTGAAACGTTAGACGATTTACTACAAGCTGAACGGATATCACTGTAAACAACTTAGAAAGCAGGCCACCCCTTAAACCTTAAACATTACTCTCAAAAACCACGCTTACAACACCTGCAGGACGACAAAATCGCTGATATTGTCAATGGGGTCATAAACGTACCCACTATTAAGGCCAATATTGGCGTGTCCAGAAGCCGAAGGCGTGGCAGACCAGTAATTGGCACTCTTCCAACCCGAAGGTACGCCACTCACATTTGTACCCGTTCCAGACCCATTAAACGCGTCCCAAATTGCTAGCAAGTCATCGTAGGTGCTATTAACCTGGCCGGGGGTGCTGATCGATGTACCAGCCTTATAAACGTTTATAG
>JAXISZ010000008.1:0-73270 GCA_034680345.1 Burkholderiaceae bacterium | reverse complement strand
CAAATTTCTAAAGCGATAATAGCTATCTCGGCTATAACCCATTACTTCACAGGCTTGCTTCACACTGCCAAGCTGTTTTGCAAGTTCTAAAAGCCCTAATTTCGGTTTAATTACTTTGCTTGCTAAGTTCATTTCTGACTCCTTTTTTAACATATTTTAAAAAAAGTCAGATTAAGTTAAAACTTTTACAATTAATGCGTTCTAATGAAAATTCGACCGTGTTGACATGGCTCGTGCAGACGATTTTTCAGTGAAATCATACAAAGAAACGGGCCGCACTAATTTTGCTCCACCATCGCGAGTTAAAGGCTGAAACGAACTGTAAATTGTTCCAGATGAAGACCGTGGTAAGAGAATATCAAATGGAATAGCCAAATAAACGCCTTTGTCAAAGGAGCCCTCTCCAAACTCTTGGGCACTTGCATTGGTACGGGTAAAGAACCCCCCCATCGTCACCCCATTACGAAACACCCGAGATAAATCTATGGTGAAACCTCGATCACCCGCCAAATACTGCCCCACACTCATAGCTGCTAAAATATCCTGAAAACCGGTATCCCAGTACAAAGTGGCATGACCTGTGTTGGCACTATAATCCATAAAAGTAAACCGCTGTTCAAAACCGCGCTGCCGGACTCGGTTTAAGTCAATACCAAACGCAACAGAACTTTTTTGCGGTCGATATAAATATTCAGTGCCAAAGCCACCAAAAAACGATTCTAATAGACCGCCATAAACTGAAAAATAATGCGATTTACCCAATTGTTCAAAATGTTGAACAGTCAACGTAGGAACATTAAAATGGCTGGCGGTGTAATAATTACGCAATTGTGTTCTCACTTTAGGTAAAGTTCCCTCAGTGGTTGCCCTAGCCGTCTGGTAAGTATCAAAATTATCGAAAACACGGTATTTTAAGAAACCTGAAAAACGTGTTTTACTTGACAACTCATACCCAAGATGAGCACCCACGCCAAGCTCATAAAAGAAAAAACCACTAGCACCCCCGTTAATAATTTGCCGATATGTCGGCTGTATCTTCAGGGACCATGGGTTGTGCTGTTGCTCATAAACCATTTGTAAATCAGCTTGGGGAGAAAAACTGGATAAAGCCGCTCCTTCAGAAATTGCAGGCCGATTGTCTTTTGGGGGCAAAAGTTGAGACCTTGCCCGTGCAAAAGCTTCACGATCAACCACACGGGAAGCAATCCCCATTCCCATGTCTTTAAACTCGTATGCCAACCAATGAATTGAATCTGGCGCATCACGATGCAACACTGCGCTGGCTCGCTCAATTTGCTCTGCATAATACGGGCCCGTTGCTTGATCTATACTCAGTTTCAATTGCCGACCTGATTTTTCAATCTTTCTAACACGCCAATCGGTATATTTTTCAATATCACCAACCGTACTGCGCCAATTGGTGGTACTTTTTTCTAGTCTGCTCACAGCAAAAGGCTCAACAGCGATTGGGGCAGGATCTAAAATTTTCTGTGTCGGTGGTCCTAGTAAATCGGCTGTCAAAGAAATGCCAACCATCGTTGTGTTGCCGCGTTCTCGAGCCAACCGCAAGTCTACAAATGAATTAACACGATATGTCAAACCATAATTAAAGCGACTTTTTTGCAAAAAAACATTATTCAAAGGTTCTTTTTGATAGTCATTACCATCATACTCAAGCTTTACAACCAAGGGCTGCCAAGGGGTTTGGTACTGAATGCCACCAAAAAAAGCGCTGGGTCCACGAAAAAATCTGCCAGTGTCAACCTGACCACCTCGACCAACGTTGGCTTCAACACGCTGCTTAAACTGCTCAGATAAAAAACCCAAAGGGTTTGAAACATCTCCTCGCAGCCCGTTGTAACCCCACCCCAAACCCAAACTCATGTCAAAATCACCAAAACGTTTGCTGGCAACAAGGTATTCACCCGCAAACAAACCCGTCCCTCCTAGATCTTTAACACCAAGGGATAATTCAGGCTGCCACGCCTTTTCTTTCAACAATCGCAACTTGATATCAAATGATTTATCTTTATAAGTCTGACTACAATTTGGACAATAAGGGCGATTATCAATTGCAGCATATCGTAAACCGTACTCTAACCAATCATAAGGCTGCATCATTACTGAATAAAACCGATATGGATCCAACAAAACGTGGGTATAAGAGAATTGCCCAGCCGGACGCATTCGTGCCGAAGGTGTTTGCCACAAACCTGGGGTTCCAAAATCACTAGCGGTGACTGCCAATTTTGTTGCTCTGCTTTGCCCTGGATACCAAACAGAGGCAGTCGGTGGTAATAAATCCCGTTGGCGAACCAAATTCTGAGAAAATATACCAGCATTAATAGGCAACACCCCTTGGGTTGATAAAAATTGCGCCATCAACTCGGAAAAGTGTTCAGCATCAACCCCCTTTTCAAGCACTTGCACACCATTTTTATCATGAAACCAAATTGTAGCGCCGGGAGCAGGGTATGGCTGTACACTCGGATTCCATACACCCAAAGGCACCTTTAAAATTTCTCCACGCGGTTGAATAAGGTAAGCAAATTCAGAATACAATGACATGTTCGGATAACAAGCCTGGACAAAATCAGACACTGTACGCATTGCTTCAAAACGAACAACGCAGGGCGATCCCCTAGCATCTAAAACCCAAACATGATTTGGATACGCAGGCACACTAACTGAATCATGCAAACCCAAAATCGGGTCCAATGCTGGTTTGGCCTGTAAATAACGCGGATCGCTTGCAGATAAAACCACCCGCCCTGTTACCGGCATTCTCTCTAACCATTTCTCAAGCAAATTGTGCTTTGATTCAATAGACTGCAAGCTGTTTAAAAGATCATTTTTAATACGACGCTGAGCAGGCTTTTCAATCAAAGTGCCCCACACAGTGCCCTCAAAATACCAAAAGACTGATGGGTCTTTTTCTTGAAACTGCAAAAGGTATTCACTTAAGCGCTTCTCCGAAGTCATGTGCCCTTCGGTTAATGTGATTGCCTGCAAATCACTTGGAACATGATCAGCAAACAATTTACCGGAAAGAGCAAAGCAACACAAAATGATTAAGCACTGCAAGAACTTCACCCTCACTGCTCGGCACCCCAAGCTTGTAAGGTTAGACAAAAATCAAAACTGATACACTGTTCAGAGTAAACTACCCGTGCACGTTGATGATCATCAAAAATCACGGCAAACAAAGATGATGGTAACAATTTACCCACCTTAAAAAATGAAGTTGGCAACACCTCAGCATAATGCTCTTCAAACCAATATAAAGTCCGGCCCTGTAATTCAGGAGTTAAAATCAATGCCTTTGGCCGTGTGTTTTGAGCCGCCTGGACACTCACACGATCAGTCAAACCATACACATAACCTGGCATCAAACTGCGCTGTCGCATATAAAACTGAACCATACGATCGCGCGACCACTGAGGAAAGCGCTCAGCTCGCAAAGCCCTCAACTCAACGGGGGTACCAAGCAACCCAACGATGCGATCATGAGACAAACGCAATACCTCTGCGCCGCGAGAATACCAAACTTGCACCGGCCCATCCACCCCAGATTCTTCATAACCTAAAACCATGAGCAGAGCTTGACCATTAGATGTCACCCGTAGGTAGCGACGTGAGGGGTCTAAAGCAGCATTTAAGGTGAGATCAGACCTTGGCGCCAGCAATCCAAGCGTATCAACAATTGCCACAGTAGAAGGTGCGCAACCAGCAAAACCGATTAAAGCACAATAAAGATACCAACGTTTTAAACAAGTCAATCCTAAAAACTTAACAAACGCACCCACCCACTTAAAAAAATTAATTACCACCTGTTCCAGTGCCACTGCCGCTACTTGTTCCTGAACCAGATTGAGATGTTTTATCTCCGCCTGCAGCCACTGCAGCCCCCACCACTGCTGCACCTATAGCCACAGTAGTAGCTGTTATACCAGCCCCAACGGCTGCAGCTGTTGCACCCACCGCTCCTGCTGCTCCTGCTGTACCTGTGGTAACTGCTGAACCACTGACACCAATACCAGTAGCAGTACCACCTGAAGCACCGGCAGCCCCCGACACACCAGAACCAACACCAGAGCCTGAGCTTGCGCCAGCGGTTGTCTCTCCTAAAGAAGGAGCAGAACTTAAGTCAGTACTTAAATTCAATTGCGCACTAGACAATGCAGAAAAACCAAACAAAACCAACCCTAAACACAACTTTTTTAGAAACAAACTCATGTAAATTCTCCTCAATGGATTGATTAAAAAAATCAAATCTCAAAAACCAAGATTAACGCGTTAGTGAACGTATTGCTGCTGCACCAATACCGAACTGCCCAAAAACAAAAGCGATATCTTTAAAAAATCTCAGCCCAGAAACCCGCTCATAATTTTCAGGAACCACCAAAGTGTCACCTGGCATAACAGATTTGTTCAAAAATGAACTAAAAATATTCAAACCCTGCTGGCGCGCTGAGAGAATCTCTCCGCTTGCGCGAATCACAAAAACACTATCTACATCAGCAAAACGAGTTGCTCCCCCTGAGCGCAACAAAGCTGTGTTCAAAGTATCGCCATTTTCAAACAAAAAAGCCCCCTGCCCAAAAACCGACCCAAAAACACTAACCGTAACAGGACGAGATGGAATTTCAATGACATCTTTATCTTCAATAGAAATATTAGGGAAATCACCCAAAGTACTTGCCCCCTCAGCCATAGATAGAACAATTCGACCTGTTGGACGGGTTGTTCGCATACGTTCAAACAAACGCTTTTGCGCTTCTAATTGACCACGTTTTGCCTGTATGTCTTCTGCATTCAACGCACTGCCTGTTGCGACTGCTGATGAACGAATCATCTCTTGCTCTAACTGTGCCAACATTTGATCATAGCGCTTTTCTTGTTCTAAACGCGTTGATTCTCGTCGCAACTCACTTCCAAACAAATACGCCTCAGGAGTAAATCCTCCGGCTTTACGCAAAATATCACGCAAAGTCTCGCCAGGCTCTACCGAATAAACACCAGGTACTTTTACCTCACCAGCAACCTTAACAAACGCACTGCGCTTGTATTTTGGTACGGCAAGATCTTTTACTGAAAAAATAGTAATCACATCACCAGGCTGTAATTTCAAATTGTCAGCACCACTAGGGTCTGATAATGCTTTACCCAAATTAAAAGGTAATAACAAAGGTTTTATTTGATTGGGGTCTAAACGCTCAACAACAGCATAATCCCAGTTAATCTCATCCACCAAATTACGGACTTCATTTAACCTTGTACCCTCTTCAGCTCGAACCAAGGCAATTCTACGTTGATAATAATCTGCTGAAATTAAATAACTACGATCAGGGATAAGGTCTGTTACACGCATACCAAAAGTATAAGGGTAGCGAACCGGGTAAACAACATTACCACGCAGGGTAACATCGTTAGAAAAAATAGGCTTCACTGGCTTGACTGTCAAAATGTCAGCATCAACCAAAGTCATGGTATTCGCAAAATCACGGACCACAATGTCTAATACACTGCGTGGTGCCTTTGGCGAAGCTGGATTGATTCGCTCAATCAGTACACGACTTAAATCAGTTGTGGCACGGTCAACACCGGCGCGCTGTAAAACAGCATCCAAATTCTCCCCCTCAGGCTTTAGCTCGTAGATGGCCGGTTTATCTACCGCCCCCAATACGGCCACACGCGGCCCTGCTGAAGCCACCACAATCACATCACCAGAGAGCAAACGGATATCGTGAATTTTTTCGCCCATTAAAATAAAATTATATAGGTCTAAGGTGGCAATAATTTTATTATCGCGTTTCAAATGAATTTGTCGATAAGAACCATTCACACCAGGCTCAGCCACTTCAAATATAGCGGACAATAAAGTTGAAGTTCCTGGCAAACTATACATACCCGGATTTACAGCTTGCCCAGCCACATACACCTGAACGCCATGAACACGACTTACATTGGCTGTTAAATTAAAGTTTGTAAAATAGCGCGACACATGGCTTTTGAGTTTAGTTTCTAAATCTGCAACCCTCACACCAGCTATATTAAATGAGCCTACGCGTGGAATTTGAATGTGACCACCGCGATCAACCACGGCTTTGTAATTAATATCAACACCACCCCATGTATAAATCAAAATTTCATCACCAGGAGCCAACACATAATCTCCAGCAACTGCTGCAGAATTAACAGGACCAAAATCACGCCCATCGAACAACTCAAAACCATAAGGTTTAACAACCTGTCCAGTTGATGCATGCACAAACAGTTCAAATACAGAAGGCGCTTTCTTAAGCGGCCTAAAACGCCCTACACGGTTGGCATCGTTTGTTTTTTGTATTGGAGAATTTTTTACCTTCTCGGCTTCCTCTGGAGATAAATTGGTGATTTCTACATTCTGCGGTAACTCTCCACCCTGATTGGGAAAACCACCACCGCCAACTGTGGGCAGTGGTAAAACTTTCATATCGCTTAACGGCGAGGCCGCATCTGCCGACTGTGCAAAAGCAGAAGAACCAAATAAAGCACTCAAAAAAACAAAGAAAATAATTACAGTCTGCATACGTTACTAACCTTCCAAAATATTTTAGCGCCAAGCCCAGGCTCGCTTAAACGCTTGTATTTTTTGATTATTATTCCTACCCATGGAGATATAACGCCGCACCAAAAAAAACAAAATGCCAAGTAAAGCACCTACTGTGGTTAAGAAAATAAAAACCAAACTCTGATTTGGATAACTTGGTTGCTCAGGTGGGACCGCAATATCAACTTGCTGCAACAAGGGACCCTCGCGCGCTTCGTCAACTTTGGTAATTTCATATTGGCGCACCAAAGCATCCATAACCGCTTCTTGATATTTTAACTCGCGATAAGCGCGAACAGCCTCTAACCCCTTACCTGTTGAAGATGACAAACCCTGCTGCCCCTGCTCTAGTTTAGACAACTGTTCACGCAAACCCGCTAACTCCGCAGACAAACGCAAAACATCAGCATTTTCAAGGGTTGCAAAAGAACGCAAGACTCCCAACTGCACTTCTCTTTGTGCGATTTGCGCTCGCAAATCAACTGCCGATCGCATCGCACCCTGAGTAATTGAATCAATACTCAACAAACCAGACTTACTTTGCATTTCACGCAAAGCAACCTCAGCGGCTATTAACTGACTTTTAACTAAAGCCAAACGACCTTCTAAGAATAATCTGCGCTGCTGAGCCTCCGTCACAGCCAAAGTACTAAGAAGATTCTGCATAGCAGATACATAAGCATTGGCTAATTCAGCCGATATAAGTGGGTCTGCATGATTAATCTCCAACGTAATTAAACCGCTTTTTTTATCTGCAGTTACCTTAGTAATATTGGAAAGCGCATTTCGAGCTTTAGACTGTGTACTCACCTTAAAGTGTTTTTTTAAATCAAAACGATCAATCAAAACATCTGCGACTCGCGCACTTTTAAAAAAAGCAACATACATCTCTTCTGGGGTTTTAACGCCAATCGTACCACCAATTGCTGCCATTCCCCCTAAATTTGCAAACGCTGTAGCAATACTGTGCTGTTGCGGCGGTAGCAATACAACCGTTCTAGCCGTATATATCGGTGTGATCAAAAAATTGACGAGCATCGCTATAAATGCTGCTGCACCCACGAAAAAAGTGATGGTTTTTTTTGCCTCACCCAGCGTAATCAAAATGTCAAGAAAACTAATTTCGTCTTCAAAATTGTGAGAAACGTCTTCAAATGAACTGGTTTGCATTTTTGTCATTCATTTTTTTATTGATCATAAGTTCAAAAAAACACATAAAATAGGTGATATAAATTAACAGTTTCTGGTTGACAAATAAGCGTATACCAACAAATAAATAAGTACAGTGGCGATGAAACCAAAAAAAGCCAAAACATGATCAGCCATACAAAGAAAAGCCAATAAAATATTAAAAAGAGCAATTGCCCAGACAACAGGACTAACTTGAGAGTTAACAAAGGGCATTGAGCTTTCTTTGACTGTTACTGTTTTGCGTTGCTTTATTAATTGTTGTAGGAACGATTGTATTAACTGATGAAGGTGCCCGCGATCTGGCAATCCAGGAGACATTCGATTAACTTTTCGACGAACAATACTGAAAATTACTTCCACAACTGGATAACTCAATATCGTTAATATAGTCCAAGCTGACAACTGGTGATGCCGAACCGTGGTTAAAACAGCCAACTGCGCCAAGTAAAAACCTAAAAAGTAAGCCCCACCGTCACCTAAAAAAATTTTACCTTTTGGAAAATTATACAACATAAACCCAAGAGTAACTGCCGACAAAAAAAGAGACAATAAAAAAATCATTACGTCCTGATAATAAGCAGCCAAACCCGCAAAACCAAGGCCCAAAATAACCACTACACCAGAGGCTAAACCATTAAAACCATCTATAATATTGACAGCGTTTGAGACTCCAGCCACCGCAAAAACAGTCGTACAAACAGCAAACGCAGGGTATAGCATCCAAGCATCCAAAACAGGAATATTTAAGCGCGGTAGCACTGCGCCCATAAGCCATGCCGCCAGAGCAGCTGATATAAAAGTAGCCAACAAACGGTTAAAAACAGAAACCTTTTTTGTTAAATCTTCCCACAACCCAACAGCAAACGCCGGCGCCCCACAGGCAGAAATTAAAATAAAAGAATTCTCAAACAACAAACAACTAGAAAAGCTTATAAATAAAAAACCTACAACCAAACAAGCAAAAAAGATAGCAACACCGCCAACACGAGGCACCGGCTTCAAATGCGATTTCTGCACCGCATCTAATTTAAAGTCCATAGACAAACGCCCGTGCCAATTTTGTGAATAAATCAATAACCAAGCGCCTAAAGCACTGAATAAAAAACCAGCAATCACCCACCAATAACCAAGGTGGCAAATATCAATAAACCAATTCACCATTTATAAACCCGACACAACGGCAATTAGCCAAAAAAGTTGAGTCGCTTCAGTTATTTTTAGTTTAGCCGTTTTATCAACCATATTTTCTTTTTCCTAAGGCCACCTATTTAAACGATTAATCTAGCTATGCAAAAAAAGTAAAATCCGAAACAACAAGTATCCAGTACAATGAAAATAAAACCAACTCAAAACATATAAAATGTTAAATTTTTTCAACACCACAAGCGCTGAACTAGCACACAACGAATTACCAAAAAAGCTAAGCAATATTGATATTGTCCTGCCATACATAGACAAAAAAAAAATGCTGGATACTGTTGCTATTCTATCAAAAAGAGCCGAAGAATCTGGTCAAATCATCTGCGTGCATGACAATGCCAACTGGGGATTTATTCGCATCGCAAATACCGTTTTTAAAAAAAGCCTTGCCCCTTTTTTTGTTTACTTAGCTCAAGACGCATTCCCAGGCCGCTACTGGCTTAAAATAGCACTAAACACATTGCAAAAAAATCAAAAAGGGCTGCTAGCGTTTAATGATGGCAAATGGTTCGGTCAACTCGCTTCTTTTGGCATGGTTCAGCGCCAATGGGTTTTGTCTATTTACAACGGCAATTTATTTCACCCCAGTTACCAAAGCCATTATGCCGACACCGAACTGACCTTAATTGCAGAACACCAAAACCAACTAATCTACCAACCCAACGCTGTACTAATAGAAATAGACCCCCATAAAGACACTAAAGCAACCAACCCACATGACAAAACGCACTTCCAGGAACGCTGCAAACAGGGGTTTGATCTTCAAGTAACGAATCCAGAGCTACTTAAAAAATTCAGATAACATTAACAAATAACCATAATCGAATAATTGCACACGACAGCAGCTAACAGAACATCTCGGCGCATTAAATTTTATTACAACAAAACCAGTTAGTTACCATCAAAAAAACCATAGCGCTGGGTGAACTGGCATTCTAAAGATGGCAACCAAGAAGGCAGTTGATAATATTGATCAAAAATCTTTTGCAAAACCTCTGCTCGAAAATTTTCGTATTTAAAACCAAAGCCGTCAACAAAATAAAATGTAACCTCATCAACCACAAATTGCCCAACACGAACCGATTCAAACCAATTTTGAATTTTCTCCAAAGCAATTGGACGACGATCAAACACCCGTACAGCTCGGCCATCAAACACTCTAAAGTCGACCAATATGTCGTCTTGACGCGCATGGTATTTGCCAACCCCCAAAACCGGAACATAATGCCCCGCATGAAAAGCCAATAAAGCAGCTGGCGTATAAGAAAAAGCAGCCAAAACAGCGTTCTCAGGCAAACTTTTTTTTAATTGTGCAACCACCTTCCCTGTTTCTCGATGAAACACCACATCAGCGTGCAAACGTGTGCCTGACCAAACTGAAGCAGGCAATGCAATCAATGCCACCAAAGCTAAAAAATGCGGCACACTGAGTATTAGTGTCCAACGTAGATCACGTTTAATTTGCGCAGCACTTGCCTGTAAACCATAGGCCAAAAAAACAAAGGGCATAAACCCCAAAACCCAATGTAAACCTATGGTCTTTCTTACTGAAAAACACAAAAAAAGAACAAAAGGCACAACAAATAAAGCCACTAACCCCCAAGATAGATTTTTTAAGCGCTGACGCCAAAAATGCCAAGCCACCCAGGGCGTAACCAAATACAATAACATCGACAAATATAGAAAGACCGTTGCTAAAGATGTTTGAGAACCCTCATGTCGATTCACTAAATTAAACATCACATTGTTCCAACAATGCGTTGCGTTATAAGCCAAATTAATTAAAAAGAAAGGCGAAGCACTCACAGCAATAACAACCACTTGCAACACAGCTTGCTTTCTTGTTAGCTGTGTACGGCAAGAGGCTGCCACATAAGCAACCGCCAAGAAACCAGCAAAATATTTGGACAACAAGGCCAAACCTAAAAAAATACCAGTCCCCAAGGACCACAACATCCAACGGACGCTGAACTGCGACCGAATAAAACAATAAGCTGAAGTAAATATGAATAAAATCAGCGGCGTATCTGTTGTTACAAGATTTAAAGCCCAAGTAAAAGGTAGAGCTAAAAATAATACCCCCACACCATAAGCTTGACTCTTTTTTTCCTGCGGCAAATACCGAAACAATAAATCAACCAAGCCCAAGGCAATCAAATGCCACAAAAAAACGGTAACTAAACGCAAAGCCAAAGGATGATCCGAGATTAAACGCAAACCAGCCAGCATCCAACCAACCATTGGAGGATGGTCATAATAACCCCAGTCAGGAAAAACACCCCACTGATAGAAAAATGCTTCGTCTCCCGTGAATGGAAAAGCAGCAGCTAACCAAAATTTTAACCCCAAAAACCAGCCAAATATCCACCAAAAATAACGCCGTTCCCGGCCGTTTTCTTGGCTATTTGTTGATAAATTTTCTCGCGTTTCTTTTGCTTCTAGTGTTTCTGAAATTTCTGGTGTTTCCTGGAGTTGTTTTACTTGCTTCATTTCAATCAATATAAATATTCATTTTTTAATAAATATGGATTAAGCAAACGAAGCCATACAAACAAAAAAAGCCACTAAAATTGCCACAACCCAACTGGGTTTATCTTGAATTGCAAATAATAAAGGATCATCATGCACCTGCATACGGGTTGTTTTAATCCATAAACGCATCACCCAATACAATAAAACAGGCAATATAAACCACAAATAGTAAGCCGCTGAATATAAAAGCGAATGACTTTGCGTTTGAATGTATAAAGCCAACACCATAATGGCAACCAAACCAGATGTAACTCCAACCCCAGACAAATAAGGCAAGTCACTGACGCGATACCCACGGCCCGCAGCATTGGTTTTTCCGGCTCGACGCATCCACTGCAATTCGGTGCAACGTTTTACCAACGCAAGACTAACAAACATAAATAAAGCAACCATAATTAACCAATGGGTTAATGTTAAACCAACCAATACCCCACCAGAAAATATACGATGAATGTATAAAAAAGCTAAAACCAATACATCAACTAAAGGTATTTTTTTTAAATACAAAGAATAAGCAATTGTTATCACAACATAAAGCAACAACAAACCAAAAAATACCCAAGACAAACCAGCAGCAGCCCACAATGAAATGGGCAATAGAAAAATCAACAAAAACAATCCTGAAACTATCGATAACCGACCGCTTGCAAATGGACGGAAACGTTTTCTGGGATGCATGCGATCAGCACCTAAGTCCCATAAGTCATTGACTATGTAGGTGGCCGATGCACAACAACCAAAAATTAAAAAACCTAAAAATGCATTCCACCAAGCCGTTACATCCCAACAATGCGCAGCCAACAATGGCAAAAATAACAATATATTTTTAGCCCATTGATACAAGCGCAAGGCCCGTATTAAGTCCATCATTGATAAACGTAAGCGCGGAAACACAACGGCACGCGGTTCTGCCAACAATACATCTCGCTGCAAAGCAGCCCGTGCATTTATCACCCAAACCTCTGCCGCACCATGCCAAACAGCACGATCATCATCGCTATTGCCCGCATACGCATACGGCTTACCACAATTATGTGCTTCAATTGCGAAACGTTTTTGCCGCGCGCGCAAATTGATTTTGCCGTCGCTCGCAAGCACATCATCAAAAATTCCCAGGTGATCAGCCACAGCTTGCACCCAAAATTGATTTGACGCACTTGCCAAAATTAACCGACGACCAGAAGCTTTTTCTTGACGCAAACGCTCCAGTAAACCTTGGTGGTAGGGCAAAAGTTTGGGGTCTGGTTGTACGCGCATCGCCATTTGCGCTTTTAAATAAGCGCGACCTCGGCACAACCAAAATAACATCATCAATAAATTTAAAGGATTGCGCTTAAGCAGCATCAAAGCTGCCTCAAACAACAAATCAGTATATGTAAGAGTACCATCTAAATCAACGTACAGTGGCTTGCTTGAGACACTGCCTGATAAAAAGTGCAACTTGGACACGCGGAAGCTTTCAGTTTTCTGACTTGCACTAACTTTGACAAAAAAGTACAGGGCAACGGTGTGGACAGAGTAATTTTCTATTGTAATTGATTTAAAACCATCTGTTCTTACAAGCTATGATTCACAAGTACGATTCACAGCGTTGTTCATATTTATTTTCTAGATCTGTTCTTCATGCCAAAAAATAACTATTTTGCTCCTGTAGCGACTTAGCATGTTAATTTTTAATCAATGCTCATACATTTAAGGCTCGGACCTGATCACTGACAAGTTGTATTCACTATGCCCCCCCCCAACCCCGATCGACTTGTGCAATTGATAAAAGAATTTTGGTGAAAAACCCTCTGAGGGACCCAATAAGCACCCTCAAAGCTCTTCTGACTTGCCTATTGTTGCGTACCTATATCACAGTAACATGGGTGCTAACATCAACCTCGAAGCACGCAAAGGTAAAAGCGAAACTATTCCACCGTGGCGGACTAAAGTCCTTTTGACCTTTATTCAAGTAGTTGGCTCGATTGGTTTTTTTTTGCCATGGGACTTCTGGGATAGCTCAACCATGCAGGTCGTCATGCCATTTTTGATGGCATAGCCGAGCTTCTTGTTGGATGGATCACGATACACCAACTCATCATCCACGAGCGGCACATTGAATTGAAGTTCCAGCCAATGTGTCTGACTGTCGATCATTAAAACATCCACCGAGGTTAAAAGCCCCGCCAAGACCTCTTTGCGCTGGGCAGGCGTGAAATCCTTGAATGAGTCGATTTTTTGCCGAAAGTTATCCAGCCATTTGAACCACTTACGATCACGACCGATGCCGTCAGCCTTAGCAGTCAGTTGTTCGATTTCGACTTCAATCGCCAGTTTTTCTTTGCTGATGTTTCCACGAACAACTGGGTACTGATCGGGGCTCAGTCGCTCCATCAACCTGTCCGTCTCCACCCGTGCAAGTGCATCCTGCACCTTTGCCAGCATCTTTTTCAACTGGCTCACCTTCTGATTCACATTTTTGATTTCTTCTTCAGCGCCTTTGGCAGACAGGTAGTCCTCCCCGAGAATTTCAACCTTGGTTTTTTCTCTGAAGGTTCGACTTTTGGTGATGACATCGAGGACGGTGTTCCAGACCAGTTCATCTGTGGCATCGATGTTCAGTGACCGAGTCATTTCACACACCCTGCCACGCTTCCACTTATCTTCCTGCTCAATCGACCGTTTTCCCCATTCACGCATTTTCTTGGGACAGTAGTAGTGTTTCTTACTTGGTTGCTTTGGGTTAATTGTTCCAGACAGCCATGTTCCGCAATGACCACAGCGAAGCACGTTCTTGAGCATGTAGAAATGCTTCACCGCATTGGTGCTGTTGCGTTTGCTGAGATGATCTTCCTTGGTTTTCTGAACTTTGGACCACAACGCAGAAGGAAGAATCCGGGGGCAATCAACTCGGATTTCCTCACCTGTCTTTCCATCCTTAAAATCCCAATACCCAAGGTAGTGGGTATTTCGCAGCAACGCCTGCAATGAGCCCATCGTCCAAGTGCCAAGCTTGCGCCTTGGTTCGACCCCCTTGGAGTCAAGCTCAAATTTCACGTCAATGAGTGGCACACGCTCGGCATATTGCTCGTAGATGTACTTGACCCATTTCGCTTCTTCATCATTGATGACCAATTTTCGATTCTGGATTTCGTAGCCATATGGTGGAGGCCCTCCCATCCAGTTCCCCTGCCTAATTCGTGCCAATTTGCCCAGTCGTGTTCGTTCTGCTCTTTGGGCATTGTCGAATTGACCGACCGCATCAAGAATTTGCTTCATGAAGTGGTCGTTGTGGTCACTCAGGTTGTACTTCCCCTCCTTGTTGTAAAGGGTCACTCCCTGTTTGGCGCATTCGATACGGAAGATGGATGAGACCGTGTCGTTACGTGATAACCGTGACTGATCGTACACAAACAGGTGTTTGACGGAGCCACGTTTTATCTCGTTGAAAAGCTGCGACAGCATTGGTCGCTTATCAAGTTCTTCGTGGTTTGAGGACTTGCCACCTTCGTTCCAAAGCTTGAAGTCAAAGCCCAGATCCTGAGCACGTTTGATACCCAACTCTTTTTGGAACTCCAAAGACATTCCCTCATCGGCTTGGACAAGGGTGGAAACACGGGTGTAGATGTGGAGAACTTCAGACAAGATCAACAACCTTCCTGCGGGCATCACTATCGCCATCAATATACCGCTGGGTTGTCTGAAGGCTGCTGTGACCAGCAAGCCACTGAACATCTCTCAATGAGCCACCAACCGTAGAAATCTTTTTTGCTGCATTGGTTATGAAGGTACGGCGGCCGCTATGGGATGAACAACCAATCAGACCAGCACGGGCATACCAACCTTTGAACATATTCACGATCACCTGGGCAGATGTTGCATCGCCCCTTTGGGTTTGTATTACCCGTTGATTGCGGATTTCTTGGATGGTCTTCTTGACAAGGACTCCATCCAACTGGCGCTGGAGCTCCTGCTTAAGCAGTTTGTTAATCGGGATGATCCGACCTGACATGCCCTTTGACGCCAAGTTCTCCAAGGCAATCTGATCTGAAAGATCACCTGAAGCATCAATGACCATTCCCCACGTCAGCCCAGCGATCTCTTTTGCCCTCAGACCCGCCTTCACAGACAGAAGGAAGATCAGACGGTTCCTGTCAGGGTCTCGGGTCAATGACAGCGAGAGGTACAGGGATTCGATTTGCTGCTTCGACAGGACCTTTGCTTGTTTTCCAAGTGCCATGAGCTATCTCGTTATAAAAATATCAAAATCTATTTTAATAAAACGAGATCATTTCGTACACCGTTTTGTACGGACAAAATAGTGTTTGAAATCAATGGCTTAGTGTGACTGATGATATTTTTGTTATTCGATAACCAGTTACGGCGATAGACCTCCGCCTACTCGATCAATCGATTCCGGATTTGAATTGATAAATTTTAAATAAAACTACATTTAACTTATTTTTACTTATTTTTACTTTTAATAAAAAATAGTCTTTTTCAATTTTTTGGGCGCTAACATTGTAGTAAAAGTTTGGTATGGGTAATTAGGATAAACTTTTACTACTTCTGTCATGCCCTTATTAAAGTCACAATTCGATTCGATCCACACAGTGCGTGCTGACCCCAGCCGTTACCTGATCATTGGCTTTGATACCGAATACCAGCGATACACTGACGACGCCAGCCGGACCTTAAACAACGAGGTTCTCAGCTATCAATACTGCTGCACCGTGATAGAACGTCATGGTGATGATAGCTCTGCACCAATCTGGTCAGGACTGCTCAAGCCAAGAGGTCCTAATGTTGAGGACCGTATAACTCTGGAAGATTTCCTGACATCTGCGTTGGCTGATGGTTGCGCCCGCTTCCCTAACCTAATTTTGCCCAGCACGATCTATCTTGTCGCCCACTTCACAAGGGCTGATGTGCCGGGATTTGCTGACTTCAAAGACGAAGCGACAAGATCAACCCTAAAGCTGGACAACATTCGCAACCTCTTCATGAACGTCGCCAATGACATTAGGCTGAACCTTGGTAAGACTTCTTCCGGCGATAGCATCCCGATTAGTGTGAAAATCCGGGACACCATGACCCTTGCCCCTGCTGGCGCAAAGAGCCTTGCAGGTATTGGTGACATCCTTGACTTTGAAAAGATCGAACTTGGTTCGACCCCACAGGAAGAGCTGAAGATCAAGCAGAACATGAAGGCGTTCATGCAGCAAGATTGGGATGCATTTCATGAGTACGCCATCCGAGACGCCGAAATCTGCACCCAATACACCCGTAGGATGATCCGTCTTTACCAAGACCGGACTGGCAAGTTCCGCATGCCTGTGACATTGACCTCCATCGGCGTCGATCTGATCCGACAGTTCTGGAAGGACCAAGGCGTTAACCCACTTGAGATCGTCGGCAAAGAGGAAATCAAAGAGAAATACTGGAGCAAACGCTTCGGGAGATATCAGACCAAGAAAAAGATCGTTTACCTCAAGAAAATCCATTGGTCGCTCGACTTCTTCACCGAGTGTTATCACGGCGGACGCAACGAGCAATTCTGGTTTGGACCTGCGTTTGAAAGCGTCTGGTATGACTATGACCTTTCCAGCGCCTATCCATCGGCGATGGCTTTGATCGGCAGACCTGATTGGGACGAATGCCGCCCCATTCGTGACACAGATGAATTGTTGAACTTTCGGTCCGCCGAGCTGGCGTTTGCCAATGTCGATTTTGAGTTCCCTGATGATGTTGCCTATCCGGTGTTGCCAGTCAGAACCGAGAACGGTCTGATTTTTCCCCGAAAGGGCAACAGCACGACTCACATCAGCGAGATCTTGTTGGCGCACAGCCTGGGGGCAAAGATCACATTAATTGAGGGACGTTTCATCCCGTCTGGGCGACATGGGAAAGTTAAGCAGGGAATTGAGCGCCCAGTGCGCCCGTTTGACGGCTTCACCCGTTATTGCATCGAGCAGCGTAAGCAGTTCCCGAAAAAGACTTTAAATAACCTGTTCTGGAAAGAGCTAGTCAACTCGACTTATGGCAAGACTGCTCAAGGGTTGCGAGAGCGACGCATCTATGATCTGCGAGACCAAGACACCAAGCCACTCGCTGAAAGCCCGATCACGAACCCAGTGTATGCCGCCTTCATCACTGCATTTTGTCGGGGCGTGCTGGGCGAAATTATGAACGCCCTGCCCAAGAATGTTGCCATCTTCAACGTGACGACCGATGGTTTCTTGACCACTGCGACTGCCGAGCAAATGGCGCAAGCATCCAAAGGCACGCTTTGTCGGTTTTACCGATCCTCTAGGCGTCTTCTGACTGGCGTCTCATCTGGCAAAGAAGACGTTTACGAAATCAAACACATCATACGAAAGCCATTGGGCTGGCGAACACGTGCTCAGGCTACCCTTGTTCCAAGTGAGGCATCAGACTGGCAAGACACGGGCATGGCGCCTAAGGAAGACGAGCGATATGTCCTCGCAAAGGGCGGCATCAAACTGCCTGATCCAGCCTCAAAGCCAGCCGAAAATAGCCAAATCATCAACCTCTTTTTCAACCGCCAGCCCACAGATACGATGATGATGACCTTGGGTCTCGGCATCCGGGACATGTATGAACTTGGTGCTGATTTCGTCGACCGTGAAATGGAAAAAGTCCTTTCCATGGAGTACGACTGGAAGCGACGACCGACCAATCCCGTCATGACTAAGGGTGAAGGCTACCAGCATCTGCAATTTCAAACATGTCCCTGGGAGACCATCAAGCAGTTTCAAAAGACCCGTCAGTTATGGGAGCAATACAACCTGTCGGAACGGCATTGCCTGAAAACGGTCGAGGACCTCGAAGCCTTTGCAACATTCCACGAAAGCAGCCTGAGCACTGAGGGCGATGCCTCGAAATACCTGCGGAAAGACCAAGGCGATTTGAAGAGGTTGCGTCAGGAGCTGTTGATCGCATTGAAGCTGCGTAAGGCAGGCACGCATGAGCTAAAACCACATGCCTTTGGCAGAAAAAACATCTTCCCGACCTACAAGCTCAAAGCGAAGGATCTGGCGGACATCCTAAACGATGAAGCAGGGATTCCCTGCACCAAGACCGATGTAGACAATGCTGCCAAGAAAACGGTCTTCACGCCGCATCGAGTGCCCAACACGCAGGAGGTGCGAATCAAACTAGGAGTGCTTAAGCGCAACCTGTTCCCAAAACTCAAGATCAACGATCTTATTGCAGGTGGCGCTGAATTCCTGCTGATTGAATACCGGTAAGGAATTAGACCCATATCAGCCTAGATCAGGTCGACGATCTTCATTCTCGCCTCACTGTCGTCGTCGATATACCGCTGGGTGACAGCTAGGGACTAGTGACCCGCCAGCATCTACTCGCCACGTAAAGAGAAGCCAACCGTGCTGATCTTTCGAGCTGCATTCGTGATGAACATGCGCTCACCACAGTGCAATGAGTAGCCCCCCCCCCAAAAAAAACGATATCACCACCAGCGCTTGAACATATTCAAGAAAGTCTGTGGCGAAGTGTGCGCCGACATCTCGGTTATCACGACATAGGATAGCCATTCTCAAAATTTTTCAATCTTCTCTTAAGAAGATGTCAACACTCTGGTGTAAATAGCGAGAACATCATTCAAGTAGCAATTATTAATCAAACCCTCAAGGCGGCAAATTACAAATTCTGTTTTATAAAAATATTTTCATAGATTAGTAAATATGGGGTAATTTTCATATAAATAATGATATTAATATTACACAGTATTAAAGGACTTAATGAATTTACCAACAAAATTTGATTATCTCGATTTTTTTCAGAACAAACCTATTCCCAATCCCGTTGCTCTAACACTCACTTTAAAACAAAGATTAGAGCGGAATCATTCCAAAGGTAGATTTGGAGAAAATCTTGATCCATTAAAAGTTTCTAAAAATACAAGACACTTCATGAACCGACTTAATCAATCAGTGTTTGGCAAGGGTTTTACAAGATATGGAAAAAGATTATCAGTCGTTCCAGTAATTGAAGGCAATTCATTTATACGTTTTCACATACACATGACTCTAGAAAAACCGATTCATTTGGACCCAGATGAATTTAGAAACATGATAATCAAATGTTGGCGCAAAACTACATTCGGATACCATGATATAGAAATCAAACCTATAGATAATTATTTTGGTTGGCTTGATTATAAATTAAAAAATAGATCGAAGGGCGAAGGACTTCAATCTTCAGTTGATTGGGACAACGTGTTTTTACATTGATATTGTTGGAATAATTTCCCTTTATCAGTCCATCAACCATCAAAAAGGAAAGATCATCTTTTCCTTTAGTCTATGCTATTGCCTAAAATTAAATAATTAATAACAATACCAAAACAGATCATGAATATAACAAATAACAACAATACTAAAGGAGATTAAATAATGTCTTACACACTAATAAACTTCAACATTCCCAATCATTTAAAAAAGAACTTTGATCAGCTTGTAAATTTTAAAAGAGTGTCAAGAACATCTGTCTTGAATTCGATGATTGAAGAGTTTTGCCGAAAAGAATTCAAACTCATAAAGGAAGATGGCAAATTGAATGACTTAATTACAAACATTAAGATAAAAAATCTTCCACAGATTAACCATCATAAACCATCAACTTGGGACGATTCATATGATGAACCACTCAATATACCTGTTTCAGACGATTTCCTCGATCCTTATGATGACGGACTGCGACTATGAATAACAAGAATCATAATATCATATCCAAAAATATAGTCGTCAAAAATCTTCAATCGATGAAAATTCATAAATTTGAAGTGTGGGATCTGAATTCAAATAATGACAGAAAAGACCTCTTAAACGAACTAGAAAAAAAGATGAGAAAAGGATATGTTTCAGTAATTTTAGTTGAAGGCGTTTAATAATGATGAAATTTAAACAATACATTAATGAAGGCACCTATCCTGTTTGGGTTAGATTTACTGTCGGCACCTTAGTTGTAAAAATTAGCAACCTATCTAAACAGATTGAACAAGAAAAAGATCCAATCAAACAAAACAGGTTGATCTCTCAACAAAACAAACTTCTATCCTACATCTCTGGTCTTGGTATCGGGGTTGGAACAGAAGATAAAGTTCTTTTGCAACGACTCAAAACTTTCAAGACCTAAATGTTGGAAATGGACAAACGTACTGACACCTAAGGTATTTTGATTTCTTCTTTGGATCTACCCAGCAGACTTTTTACTGCCAATAAATCGAATTTTCTCTTTTGTACACCGATTTTTATTAAATGTGTCACTGGTAATACAGTGCCCACAAAGCGGTGTACGTTTTCTCTCCGATGAATACTATAGATCTAGTCAAACGCACGGTGCGAATGACACTACAGGAGAAAAGACCATGACCGAAAACTTTGCCCCCGAGCCCATTACCACCACCAACAACTCGGTAGACCAGACCATCCAACCTAAGACCCGTCGCAAGTCCAACGAGAAGCCACTTAGAGCACTCTCTTTGACCGAGGTTGATGGTGCCCTAGCAGTCTATGACAAGACCATCCGGATGAGCACGGAGTTGGTCAAGACCAAGCTGACCTCGGGCGGAGCCATCCCATCTGACGTTCTTCGTGACCTGTCCATCGCCAACAAGCAAAAGGCACGACTGACGATGCGCCGCATTGCCTTGTTGATCGAAACTGGCGACTCGGCAGTAATGGACTTGATCGACAAGCTTTGCAAGATCAAGCCCGCTAAAGCAACAGCTTGATGCCTGTCAATGGCATTCGATCCATCGATGCTCAGTCACTTCACCGAGACTGAGCACTACTATCGCCTAAACCGTCGGTGTCTTATCACCGACGGTGCCAAGTACCTCGCCGACGAAGCAGGTGCGTATTGGCTACTCTATGCTGCTGCTAGCCGTGACAGAAAGTCAAGCTGTGCCGTGTCAAGAGGACGGTAACGGTTGTGTTGGGTCCGTGCCAGTCAACAAATCGGATATCGTGAAACTGATTTTTTAATGTCCGCTATGGCGTGCACCTGATGGAACTGGCAAAAGGTTACGTCTTGAAGTTCACGCAAGCGACAGCAGCGTCTATGGCCAGGGTTAGACTGGCTTCGTAGTTGTTGATTCTTTTTTTGAGATGTGTAAGATGGCGAACACACACCAAAATTTAACGGAAGTTTATGAAGAAATATTTTATTCTATGGGCAAGCGTTTTGCTTATGAATTCATCAATTGCAGTTGCAGCATCTTTAGCAAAAGATGATCCAATTGCAAAACAACTTGAGGCGATGGGTTACGAGGTAAAGCCCACAGAAAACAATAGAATTTCAATTGCCACATTAGGACGAGGGAAAGTTCTATTCGATAAAAATAATGAAAGAACATCTATATTCAGGATGTTCAATCTTGAAAAAATGCCATCCGGGCAAAATCGAATAGAATTTCTTGAGATATTAAATAAAATAAACGTACAGACTTCATATCAAGTTGCACTAGAAGGCGATACGCTTTATGTTTGTCTGTATAAATTTGGCCCATATGATGCCAAGACATTAACTATACTAATTCGACTTATTGAACAAGCAAATCAAATATTTGATGATTATCCAAAACTAATTGAACTATCCAAATGATTTGAGATTTTTAAGATCTAAAACGGTCAAGATCTTACGTTATCGACACAAAATTGGATTTTTTGATGTTTATCTATTTCCTGCTATTTTCCGGGATAGGATTTTTCGTTGGGAAGTACGTGAATCCACCTAAAAAGGGTGTTTTGATTTTACTCGGAATTGCATTTGTGTGGACGCTGGGTAGCGGTCCATTTTGGGGGCTTATTACTTTGGGCGAGCTCTTATGTGGGTTCTCGATTTATAAGTTTTTCATTCAAAACAACAACACTGATTTATAGGAAATAAAAAATGAAAAAGACATTTATTGCTGCTGCGTTAAGTGTAGCTTTTACACTAGCGCAAGCACAACTGCATAAAATCCCCGAATTTAAAAATCTTAACTGGCAGATGGCACCAGCAGTAGGAAAGATCGGAGACAAAGGTGAGTTCAAGATTACTGAACCTTTGTTGTTCTTGGATGCAGGAGATACAGACAGGTTTCTTCAGCTCAATGGGAACCTTCCACAAACAAGTTCATACACAATCGCTACTAAAAATAGCTCTTGGTTTGGCGTTTTGCGCTTTAACAATGAAGGATATATAAAGGACGATGAAAAGATTGATGCTGATGCGCTGTTGGCAAGCCTCAAAGAGAGTAATCAACGAGGTAACGAAGAGAGGAAGAAGCAAGGACTCCAAACGATGGTTTTGGAGGGGTGGTATTTTCCACCACGTTACGACAATGAAACAAAACGACTTGAATGGGGTACAAAACTAAGATCCGAAAATGACCAGAGTACCACGGTCAACGTCACAACGAAAATTTTGGGGCGTAGTGGATACATTTCTGCAATTTTAGTCTCTGATCCTCAGAGTCTCGAGAAAGATTTGGTAGATTTTAAGAGTGCGCTCAAGAATTTTGATTATGTAAGTGGTGAAAAATACAGCGAATGGAAAGATGGTGACCGTGTTGCAGCCTATGGGCTAGGTGCATTGGTTCTCGGTGGAGCTGCGGCAGTTGCAACAAAAAAGGGGGGCTTGAAACTTATCTTATTGGCAGTAGTTGGAGCTGCTGCTGCTGTTTGGGCGGGTATCAAAAAGTGGTTCGCCAGAAATAAAACCTAATGAACGAGACGTTACTTTTTTGGGTTATTCTTTTAGGATTTCTTGTATTCGACAACCTAGTTGTCATAGCGAAAGGAAAAGATTTTCTCAGTATAAGTCGACATGGACGACCGTATTACAAGCATCGTCAACGAAATTCATTTGCAGGAAGAGATGTTGTATTTCTCAATCCCATCAATTTGTTTGATCGTGTCATATCGGTAGAAAGAGTGACGTTGAACGAGGAAAAACATCTATACAAGCGAGAGTTGCGCTCAATTGAATTTTTGGCTAGAGGCTTGAACTCGTTGGCTTTCTTAGGATATTTGTATCTTTTTTTTCTCGTAGTGAACTGCTACCTCTCGTTTGTATTTGGCTTCGAGGCAGTTGTTGTTAACTTGCTGGTTGGACACGCCTTCATCTGGATGCTTGCAGCTTTTTTTGTTTTGTTGCTCATAAGAGCGCAAGAGTTACCAAAGGGGAAGGTGATCTCCCTGCTTGTGGAGGCGCTTTTCGTTCCCGCTTATTTGGTAAACCTCAATAAAAAAATATTGCTACTTAAAGATTCTAAAATATGTGCGATACGGTTGCACATTAGAGCTTTAAAGCGAGTAGCGAAAGATGATGCAGAGTTGATTCGGTATGAGTTAACTAACCAAACAAATGCAGCACTTGACGAAGAGTCTGATCCATCAAAGATTGCTTTGCTACAAGGATTTGCGAAATGTTTGAAGGTCTAAGTAATCAGGAAATCTTCATTGTCTTGTGTGCTCTGTTCTTTGGTTATGGTCTGGTCCGTCTTTTGCTGACTAGCAAAGAGGAAGCCGAGGCTTCTGAGTCTAACGGTAAGCATCCATATGACGTTCCTAAAGAGTCTAATCACGAGTCTTGGTACAAAACTCTTGATGTCACTCCAGGCGCCTCATTTGAAGAAATAAAAGCTGCCTACAAAAGAAAGATCTCTCAATATCACCCAGACAAGGTCTCTTCTTTAGGACCAGAATTTACGATGATTGCTGAGGAAAAAACAAAGCAAATAAATTCTGCATATGAAGAAGCAGTTAGGAAGTTCGAATGATGCAATTAGACCAGTTTCTTTCTTTAGTCATTGCTAGCTTCAAAATTCATTTGCGCTAAGTGGGACTTGTCGTAGATTCCCGTTTTTGATCTGAGTTAGGGTAAGTTCATTCCCTAGTAACTGAGAACCTTGAATCGAGAAGTGAAGAACGGTATCGAGCGTTGTATAGCTTGTGTTGGGGCCGAATCTAATGGAGTCCCCATACCAAGTCTGTCCAGAGGCGATTTTTGCGTTATAGCTGCCAACGGGAACGCCAAGCTCTACAGTTTGACCCGCTCTAATGAAGATGCTCATTACCTCTGCACCGTCAGAAGTGCGGATGAGCTTCATTAGCGTATTCGCTCCTGGCGAATTGGTTACTTTTAATGGCGGTGCATTAACGGGACTAAAGCCTCGAAACAGTCCACTTCTAGGAAGGGGTAGCTCAGATTTCCTCAGTTCCTCTTGCTGCTGCGCAGCGATTGCAGCGGCTCTTTCTCTTTCAATTCCCTGTTGTTCAAGGCGTATGCGTTCCTTCTCTCGGGTCTCTAGTTCTTGTCGATAGAGCTCACCAGAAATTAGCCCTGCAAAGGAGACCAGAAGAAGGAGCTGATAGGCGAATCGTTTGTTGAAAATCTCATTTTTGTTCTTGAGTTCAACAAGCTTTGTGTCCTCTGCGAGTGAGTCAATAAACTTTGTTAGCGAGTCTCGTAATTCCTTGAGTGGATCTGGAGTTTCATAACCAAGGTTCTTCTTGAAGGAGAAACTCTTCCCGTTTTCTTTTGTCGCCTTTTTAGCCAGTTTCAAGGCTTCAACCGCAATAGCTCTGGCAAGATCAAGCTTGCCAATTTGGGCGAAATACATAGCTTGGTAGCCTTGCAGTCGGGCATTTTGTTCGCTAAACCTACCGCCTACAAGGTTCTGAATCAGCGTCTGTATGGTCCACAGAAAGCCTGCAATACTCCACCAGCCAGCAACCATAGTTAAAGCAGATGCCTTAAGTCCTTCTTTGATTTCGCATTTCGAACAAAAAATACCTTGATGTGGCTTCTTATAAGCCCCGAAAATGTACCCGTAGACGGAGTAAAAAACCTTGTATCGGGGTTGCGCCGAGACCGAGCTGCATTTTGAGCAATAAATTGGGTCGAGCGGCCTATATCTGCCTTCGTCATCACTAGTGGAACTTGAGGGGATGGAACTGTCTGCATCATATTGCTGGCGCAGTTTCTCGTTAGAGAGTACGTCGTACGCTGCCTGTAGGGCTTGGAACTCTGAGGTCGTATCTCTGTCAGGGTTCCTGTCAGGATGAAACTCCATTGCCTTGCTACGGTACGCCGCCTTGATTTCTGACTGGGATGCTTGCTGCGTCACACCGAGAGTGCTGTAAAAACCAAGCGAATCGTTTGTACTCATCAATGTCCTTTTTTTCTCAATCTTAAGGTAATGTGTAGGTGGAACGCTGACATTTATTGCCGGTGATGTGAAAATTCAGGTTTTGGTTCGACGTGAGACTTTGATGATTTTTTTGATTTCGTTCTCGGTCTTGGCGTGCTAACTACTCAAAAGATGTGGTACAGGTTGTATGCCCTGGGTGCGGTTTTTTAACCAGAATTTGACGGTGTTTTGTAGAGTGGCGGTGGAACCCTTGAAGATTCTCATAGAGATGTCTACATCTCAGCTATTGTTAGAGCCTCGTCTAAAGATGTACCAATCGTGGCGGGGCTAGGGCTACTTCCCGTAGTCCTTGGATAGGGAATGCCAATTTTTTAGATAAGCGAGGCTTCCAACGGAAGCAGAAGCCTCAAGTCCTTTGAGATTGCCCTGTACGACTCAAAATATGAAACGCCTAAACTTACACACTTTTTTGATTGGGGCTTCTGTTCTGATGATAGTTTCGTTGGTTGTTGAAGACATTCGCTGGTCGATGTACGCATACGAACGATGGGGCAACATTCCTTACCCCGACCACATCAAATTGACGGCGTATTTTCTTGCTTTGTTGCCCACTGTTGTATCGATATATCTGAAACAGAAATCCATCCCTGTGCCGTCGATGGCTCGGCGATTGATGTTGAGCGTTGTCCAGCTCTATCTAGTTACAGCATTTCTCGGAGGGGCTTTTTTCCTTCTTTTGTTCTCTGCCTTGGGTTTACACGAATACAGAGTTGAAGGCGATGTGATCAGTGCGGCACTGGGCTTGTCTGGTGCGCTTGCTAGCTTCCTATTTTGCTACTTGTTATGGCGTGTCAGGCGTGGATTTTTAGCAAGTTAACCAGCGATCCAACAGGTCTCTAATGCTTCAAATTTCTTGATCGATTTGCAAAGTTTCGCATCAAGAAAATCAATTTGAAACAATTTCACACCGTACTTCCATCAAAGCATCAGATATCCGTTCAGCCTTGATCCTAGCCTTCCTGACCACTCCAAACACCAGTTCCGGATAGAACCGTTTCCCGCCCCAAGAGGTCACCCCCAACTCATTCAGGTGGTCTCCAATCTGGCGGCAATTCATACCGTTTTGGTGAAGCCTCAGGATGCGGTCGATCAGGGCTTGATGCGCAGGGTCAAGGTATCCCAAGGACAGAGCTTTGGTTTCAACCCGAACTCGAACACGAAGGTATGCGGACGATTGAACTTTGACCCCGAAAAAGGTCAAAAGAAAATTATTCCACCGTAACACTCTTAGCCAAATTGCGAGGTTTATCCACATCTGTAGCCTTAACCAAGGCCACATGGTAAGACAAAAGCTGCAAAGGCAACACATGTAAAATGGGCGATAAATACCCAGCGTGATCCAGTAAATTCAGGACATGCACACCATCACAGGACTGCATGCGGGTGTCGCGGTCAGCAAAAATAAACAATTCACCGCCACGAGCGCTCACCTCTTGTAAATTGGATTTTAATTTTTCAATTAAAAGGTCGTTGGGAGCAACAGCAATCACAGGCATTTGTGCATCCACCAAAGCCAAAGGACCATGCTTAAGCTCGCCAGCTGCATAGGCCTCAGCATGGATATAAGAAATTTCTTTTAGCTTTAAAGCACCTTCCATAGCAATAGGATAATGCACACCTCGACCCAAAAAAAGCGTGTGCTGTTTTTGCGCAAAGCGCTGCGCCCACACTTTAATATCCGCTTCAATTTCCAACACTTTGGCCACCGCCGCAGGCAAATGCCGCAGCTGAGCCAAAAGCATCGCTTCTTGAACAGAATCTAAACGGCCTCGCAATTTAGCCATAACTAACGTAAAGGTAAATAAAGCCGCCAATTGTGTGGTAAATGCCTTGGTTGAAGCCACCCCAATTTCAGGGCCTGCGCGGGTTAAAAATTTTAACCGCGATGCTCGCATCAAGGCTGACTCAGGCACGTTGCAAATACTTAACGTGTGTTCCACGCCGTGGTTGTGTGCATGATGTAACGCCGCCAATGTATCGGCCGTCTCACCCGATTGCGACACAGTAATGACCAAAGTATTGGGCAAACAAACGCTGTCACGGTACCGATATTCACTGGCAATTTCAACACTTGTGGGCACAGCAGCAATACTTTCCAACCAATAACGCGCCACCAACGCCGCATGGTAACTGGTGCCACAAGCCAAAATCACAATTTGCCCAACCTGGTTAAGAACCGGTGCAGCCTCCGCCCCAAAAAGCTCGGGGCTAATGGCATTGGCATTGCTCACCATTTCTAAAGTGGCTGCAATTGCACCAGATTGCTCAAAAATTTCTTTCTGCATGTAATGCTGGTAAGGACCAAGTTCTACAGCATCAGCAGACAATTCGCTAGTGACCACCGAACGGTTGGCAACTTCACCACGGGCATTGTAAATGGCAATACCTTCCAAATTGGCACACAACACATCGCCTTCTTCAAGATAAACAATACGCTGAGTTTTAGAAACCAAAGCTGAAGCGTCAGAGGCAATATAAACTTCGCCTTCACCCAAACCTGCTAATAAAGGGGCACCCTTGCGACCTGCCACTAAGGTGTTTGGTGCATTTGATGCAATTAAAGCAATTGCAAACGCACCTTGTAACCGCTTAGTCGCTGCTTGTGTAGCTGCCAATAAGGTTTGCCCACGAGTCATGTTTTGATGCACTAAATGGGCAATGACTTCTGTGTCAGTATCGGAGCTAAAAACGTAACCAGCCACCATTAACTGACGACGAATTTCATCATGATTTTCTATGATACCGTTATGCACCACAGTCACAGTAAAACCATTGGCATCACTGGTGTGCGGGTGCGCATTGCGTTCACTGGGCACACCATGGGTTGCCCAACGGGTGTGCGCAATCCCCAGCTTGGCTTCTAAATAAGCGGCTTGCAATTCTAACTGCGCAACACGCCCAACACTGCGGGCGCGGCGAATATGATGATCTTTTGGGTCTGCAACAGCCAAACCAGCAGAATCATAGCCACGGTACTCCAAACGCTTTAATCCATCAATTAAAAACGGCACACAATTATTTTTAACAATAGCCCCAACTATGCCACACATGACAATCTCCCATTCGGTTATACCCGAATACTCAAGTTTTTTTTACGGGTCGAACCCATCCGAGAATGGTTTTCTGTTTTTCTCGCGACAAGGTAAGCTGAGCCGGTGGCGCATCTTTAACTAAGGTAGTGCCTGCGCCAATGGTGGCATTATCGCCCACTGTCACTGGAGCCACTAACTGAGTAGCAGAACCAATAAACACATCGTTACCAATTGTAGTGCGATATTTGTTAGCGCCATCGTAATTGCAAGTAATGGTACCCGCGCCAATATTCACCCGCTGCCCCACATCAGCGTCGCCAATATAAGACAAATGGTTAGCCTTGGTGCTAGCAGCTAAGCGAGAATTTTTAATTTCTACAAAGTTACCCACATGAACTTGATCACCCAAATCAGCACCTGGTCGCAAACGGGCATAGGGACCAACTTGTGCCGCCGCCCCAACCACAGCTTGGTCTATGTGCGTAAAGGCATGCACCTCAGAAAATGCACCAATCTCACTTTCACGAATAACACAATACGGCCCAATACGAACACCATCAGCCAGCCGCACCACACCCTCAAACACACAACCCACATCAATAAACACATCTCTGCCACACTGCAAATCGCCACGGATATCAATGCGCGCCAGATCAGCCAATGTAACGCCCGAACTCAACAGACGCTTAGCCTGCTGTTGTTGGTAAATCCGTTCTAACTCAGCCTGTTGTAAACGTGAATTAACGCCCAAAACCTCCCAATCTTCATCGGGTTGGCAGGTTGCCACCTCAACGCCACTTTCTGCGGCCATACCAACAATATCAGTTACATAATACTCCCCTTGAGCATTGTGATTGCTCAAAGCATTGACCCATCCGCGCAAAGCATCAGTAGGAACACACATTAAACCCGCATTAACTTCTTGAATGGCTTTTTGCTCAGAATTGGCGTCTTTTTCTTCAACAATTTTTTGAACTTGACCCATTTGATTACGCACAATACGACCATAACCCGTAGGGTTTTTTAAAAACTGAGTCATCAACCCCATGCGAGAAGCAGAACACAAACCAATTAAACGCTCTAAAGCTGCCTGACCAATCAAAGGCACGTCACCATATAGAATCAGTGTAGCTTGCGCTTGCGACAAAACCGGCAAAGCCAACTGCACTGCATGCCCCGTACCCAACTGCGGGGTTTGTAACACCCAAGACACGTTGGTATTTGTAAATTTTGCTTGTACTTGGTCTCCACCATGCCCATAAACCACCACAGGCGGGGTACTGGTCAGTGTTGCCGCTGTTTGTAAAACATGCGCCAACATTGGACGCCCAGCAATTGAATGCAGCACTTTAGGTATGTCAGAGTACATACGGGTACCTTTTCCAGCAGCTAGAATGATAACGTTCAAAGCATTCAATCTTTTACCCCCTCAACCCTTCAGCATTTTTGCAGTTTTCGGCGCTTTCTTGCCTGTTTTTTTCCCTTGATCTGCCCCTGTAGAACGCTCCAAAATAAGCGATGACTTGGAAGCAGAATCAGCAGAAAAAAGATTTGCAGACACTTCCACTGCCCCTGAGACACCTGAAACTTTAGAAACAGAAGCACCTTCATCATCTGAACTGCGTTGTTTTGCAGTTACAGCAGGGTCCTCCACAGGATATAAAACAGAAGCGACGGTAGGTGGAAACAACTCCGATGAAGCCCCTACCTCAGGCTGCGTCTGCAAACTATTGGGCAAAGCCGAGTGCATGGCACGATTGAATTGCTCTTGCATCATACTCCACCAATGGGTGGCGTTGCTCATCATCACTGAGGCCATTTGTTCGGCTGCAAGTGCTTGTGCCGCATTATCTGAACTAGAGGTAGGACTATGGTTTGAACTGTCTGAACTGGCAGCCGACATCGGACTAAACAAACCCATGTTAGCACCAAAAGACCGCAAGGTAGCCAACGTAGCACGCTGTACCTCAATACCTTGGATTGTGGTGCGCAACATATTCAAATTAAGATTTAACCATTGCTCAACGGTTTTAAGGTCGGCAATCCGCTTATCCAACTCTTGCAAATCTGTGGTGGGTGTGATTGCACTGGAATTTGGCAAACCACCCCAAAATTGCTTTAAAAACCCAAACCCATCAGCACCAGATGCATCTGATTTAAAACCAAAATTAGACATTGCCAAGACCTCCAAATGTATATTTTATATTGTTGAAGTAGCATGCATTAACAGTTAAACAGGTTTAGCAATTAAGGCAAATCAATGACTTTTAATCATTGTGCCAACACCAGAATCGGTTAACACTTCTAGCAACAAACAATGACGCACTCGACCATCAATAATATGCACCGCATTCACACCAGACTTTGCAGCTTCCAGAGCTGATGAAATTTTTGGCAACATACCCCCAGAAATGGTGCCATCAGCAAACAACTCGTCGATACCGCGGGCAGTCAACCCCGTTAACAGTTGACCTTGCTTGTCTAAAACCCCGGGGGTGTTGGTCATCATAATTAACTTTTCTGCTTTCAACACTTCAGCAATTTTACCAGCCACCAAATCGGCATTGATGTTATAAGCCATACCGTCCACACCAAAACCAATAGGTGAAATCACGGGAATAAATGCATCGTCTTGCAAGGCTTTAACCACTGCGGGGTCAATGCTTTCAATTTCGCCCACATAACCTATGTCGTGCGACACGTTGGGGTCATTTTGATCTGGCAAGCGCAATTTACGCGCACGAATCAAACCACCATCTTTACCTGTCAAACCCACCGCCTTGCCGCCGTACTCATTAATCATCATGACAATATCTTGCTGCACCTGGCCACCCAAAACCCATTCCACCACTTCCATGGTTTCTTCGTCGGTAACACGCATGCCCTGTATAAACTGACCCGCCTTGCCTATGCGTCGCAACGCTTCGTCAATTTGCGGACCACCACCATGCACCACAATTGGATTCATACCCACCAATTTTAACAACACCACATCGTGTGCAAAACCACGCTGCAAATGAACATCCGTCATGGCATTACCACCATATTTTACGACAATGGTCTTGCCGTGAAAGCGACGTATATAAGGCAAAGCCTCAGCTAAAATTTGTGCTTTATCTGATGAAGCAACCGAAAAATCGGACATAATTTCTCCAAAACAATCTTAATCAATGGGCGTGATGCACTGAATGCGACGCTTTATCCAATGTGTTTTTTGAAGCTTTATCTGCAGCTTTCTGACCAACAGAGGTCTCCACTGATCCCCTTTTAGAGCCAGCTTGGGCATTGGCTGCACGAACTTGTGCCTTAATACGCAACATTTGCAGCTTGCCATCAGCGACTTGATAATTCAAAGTCAGTGGTATTTCTTGTCCCACTTGCAAAGGAGTTTGCTTCAAATGTACTAACATCAGATGGTAAGACCCGGGTTTTAATTCCAATACTGAACCCGCAGCCAGATCCAGAGACGGCACACTGCGCATTGTCATGCGATCATTTGGTCCAATGATCATTTGATGCAATTCAGTGGTGTGTGCCAAAGGGGTACTGACTGACACAATTTTAACCGCAGCATCTGCTTTCAAGGTCATAAAAGCACCAGTGCTGGTTTGAGACGGCACAGTGGCCCGCACCCAAGCGTCACTGGCTGATAATTGCGCAAACGCATACCCACTACAAACCAGACCCACACTCAAAATACCAGAGATAACTGACAATTTAGAAAAAAACTTTTGCATAGGTCAATTTCCTTACAAAATATAGTGCGCCATGTCTTCTGAAGCGCTGATTTCACCTAACTTCGATGACACAAAAGCTTGGTCTATATGTACAGTTTGACCCTCTTCCACACCATGAAAGGAAATGTCTTCCAGCAATTTTTCCATCACCGTATATAAACGACGAGCGCCAATGTTTTCAGTGGTTTCATTCACGCTGTGGGCAATTTTTGCCATGGTTTGAATACCATCAGTTGTAAATTGAATATCAATGCCATCGGTTTGTAATAGTGCCTGATATTGCAGCGTTAAACAGGCGTCAGTGCTGGTTAAAATACGCACAAAATCGTCTACAGACAAAGATTCTAATTCAACGCGTATGGGAAAACGCCCCTGCAGCTCAGGAATTAAGTCCGATGGCTTAGACAAGTGGAAAGCACCGCTAGCGATAAATAAGACATGATCGGTTTTAATCATGCCATATTTGGTATTAACAGTTGTGCCCTCAACCAAAGGCAATAAATCGCGTTGTACGCCTTGGCGTGAAACATCCGCACCGTGAGCGTCGCTGCGGCTTGCAATTTTGTCTATTTCATCTAAAAAAACAATGCCATTTTGCTCGACATTGGCAATGGCTTTGGTGCGCACTTCATCTTCATTGACTCGCCGTGCTGCTTCCTCATCAGACAACACCCGCAAAGCTTCACTGACTTTCATTTTACGGGTTTTTTTCTTAGCGCTGCCTAAGTTTTGAAACATACTCTGCAACTGTGAGGTTAAGTCTTCCATACCTGGTGGGCCCATAATGTCAATTTGCGCTGAACCCAAAGACACTTCCACCTCAATTTCTTTTTCATCTAACTGACCCGAACGCAATTTTTCTCTGAACTTTACGCGGGTGGGATTTTCCTCTTGCGCTTGGACTTGAGCAATTTCAGCAATTTCTGCTGTTTGTACCGACTCCGCGGGAGGCAAAAGAATATCGAGCACGCGCTCTAAAGCCGCCTCACTCGCAACAGCATGAATGGCCTTTGCGGCTTGTTCGCGCTGCTGTTTAAATGAAATTTCAACCAAATCTCGAATAATCGTGTCTACATCCCGCCCAACGTAGCCGACCTCAGTAAACTTGGTGGCTTCAATTTTAATAAAGGGAGCATTGGCTAACTTGGCCAAACGTCTGGCAATTTCGGTTTTACCAACGCCAGTGGGGCCCATCATTAAAATATTTTTTGGTGTAATTTCTTGCCGCAATGGCTCGACAACCCGCTGACGCCTCCAGCGATTGCGCAAAGCAATGGCTACAGCTCGCTTGGCTGCTGCTTGTCCAACAATGTGTTTGTCTAATTCCACAACAATTTGTGGGGGTGTTAAGTCATTAACAACTGTGTGCTGCAATTTGGTGCTCATGGATTCAATTCTTCAATGGTGTGGTGCTGATTGGTATAAATACAAAGGTCGCCTGCAATGGTAAGTGCCTTAGAAATAATGTCACGTGGCCCCAATTCGGTGTTATGCAACAAAGCCAAAGCGGCTGCTTGGGCATAAGCCCCCCCACTACCAATGGCCACAAGGCCATGCTCAGGTTCCAGTACATCGCCGTTACCTGTAATAATTAAACTGTGCTGTGTATCAGCCACCGCCAACATGGCCTCCAAACGCCGCAAAGCACGATCGGTACGCCAATCTTTAGCCAATTCAATGGCGCTGCGCATTAAATTACCTTGATGCTTTTCTAATTTACCCTCAAAACGCTCAAATAAAGTGAAAGCATCAGCAGTACCGCCCGCAAAGCCAGCCAAAATTTTATTTTGATAAAGACGTCGCACTTTACGCGCCGTGCCTTTAATTACAATATGACCCAAAGTGACTTGACCATCGCCACCCAAAGCCACATACTGCCCACGCCGTACACTGACGATGGTGGTACCGTGAAATTGTTCCATGAAAAAAACCCAAGAAAAATAAAAAAATTTAGCGTGTAATTAAAAAGGTATTTAACCCAGCCGCTTGTTTTAAACGCAAAGAAACAGACAAAGCGTCCTCGCGATTACGATAAGGCCCAGCCACCAAGCGAATCAGTGGTGTTTTTTGAACTAACATTAGATTAGGCAACTCAGCAGAAAACTCAAGCGACAACCGCGATTTTAACGCTTGCGCATTCTCTTCAACAGAAAACGACCCTAATTGTAAAAAAAAACCGCCTAAAGCTTGCTTCACCAAACTGCCCCCTGAAAACTCAGGGGGAGCTGCAACCGTAACACCACCCGCCGTAGCCTCTAAAACAGGCATAACAACCGGGCGGAGGGATGAAACTACCGCATTAACAGACGCACCCCCTTGGCCAAAAGACTGGCCTTGAACAATCATGGATGGCGTTATTTTTTCAACATGCAAAGCTGCGCTGCCATCTTTCACATACCCCAAACGATGGGCCGCCGCATAGCTTAAATCAATCACCCGCTGATGTAAAAAAGGACCACGGTCATTGACGCGAACCACCACGGACTTTCCTGAAGCCGTATGGGTTACCCTTGCGTAACTTGGAATAGGCAAGGTGGGATGCGCCGCTGTCATAGCAAACATATCGTAAATTTCACCACTGGATGTTTTTTGGCCATGAAACTTTCTACCATACCAACTGCCCGTTCCTGTTTGAGAAAACGTTTGCTGCAAGTCGGTTTGCGGCACATAATCAGTACCAAATACATTGTACGGACGATTGGCGAAACGGTGCAGAATCTCCACTTTTGGAATTGGCTCAAGTATTTTTTAAAAATCAATGCCCGTGGTGTCTAAAGGGCCGTCATCCATATAGTAACCGCCATTGTTTTTACGCCAACTAGGCAGGCTTTTGCCTTCAGCCACTGAAGACCCAAAGCCCTCCGCCTCTGCCCCTAAACGACCTGAAGAATTTTTAACCGATGTACCAGAAACTTTTGAAGCGCAGCCGAATAATCCAAAGCATACGCAGAGCGACAACACCCAAGAAAACCAAAACATCAATATACGGTTGGCTATAAACATTATGTAAAGCACAATTACTTTTTACGGGTCTTTCTAACCTGCTGTTGTAAATCAATGAGCTGATCCACAACCTTCAGCATACTTGAATAACTGCCCCCAGCAATTGATGCGCTCGTGGTGTACACACCATCAACACCCATAGCAGGTACACCATCGATTTGATAAGATTTTACCAATTGTGTGGCCTGCATACATTTACTGGCCACGCCAAAAGAATTAAACGCTTCTGTAAACAGTTTGGCATCAACCCCAAAGCGCTGCACAAATGCAAGTTGGCTTTCAAAATCAAGTAAGCGATTGCGCTCAGTTTGTATGGTTTTAAACACTTTGCCATGTAACTGTGGCAATTGGCCTAAAACTTCCAAAGCATAAAACAGTTTCTGATGCACAACCAAATCAGAACGAAACGCTACAGGAATGCGTTTAAATAAAATGGTTTTTCCCTTGGCTTTTTCCCATTCATTCAAAAAAGGTTCTAATTCGTGACAATGAGGGCAACCGTACCAAAAAAACTCCAACACCTCTACCATCTCGGTGGTTGTTGCAACTGGGCTGGATAATTTTCGATAGGTTGTAGGTGACAACTGCGCTTGGGCAGGCCAAGAAAAAATACCCAAACCTGAACCCACCAAGGAAGCAGCCCCAACGGAACAAGCTGTTAACAACTGTCGACGCGAAGAACCTTTTGTTTCAATTGCCATCTCTGTGCCCACTTTCATTGACTTTGTTATGAATGACCCAATTTAACCAATTTAGCTTCAAATCCGTTTTCGGTAACGCGTGCCCGTGCCCGATACGCTTCATCTGCTGAAGTAAAAGGCCCCACCCGAACACGGTGTGGCGCAGCACTGTCACCAACCACCTCAACCACATTGGCTTCAATACCAACCAACATCAAACGCACCCGCATTTGTTCAGCCTCTTCATTTTCTCGGAATTTACCTGTTTCTAAAAAAAATACGACCGAGGTCGAAGCTGGTGACTTTTCCGCTTCTTGTGTACCTGTTTTACCAGAAGCATTGGCAGTTGCTATAAATTCTCGCGCTTCTTTGGGCAATAAAACCACATTGGGGTCTGGTGGCAATTGTCCGCCCCCAGTAAACGGCGCAGCACCATTTTGAATACCAGACAAAGGCATCGCTTGCTTTACAGCAGAAGCAGCCAACTTACCCACCTCAGCCTCAGATTTCCTAACAGCTTGATCTACAAACGGCATAGGCGCCTTAGTAATATAAAGGGCCACTCCCAAAGCCACAACCAAACCCACCAACAGCCCTAAAACAACGCCTGCTAAAGTACCACCATGCATTCGCTTTGGACGGCGGTGGCCACCGATAAAATTCGCAGAACCGATAAAATCAGTAGAACCCACGGAACCAACTCCAATACTTTGACGATACAACGGACCAAACTTTACCGATTCAAATTGAGCAGAGGTCACGTTTTTTTGCATGCTCAGTACTCCAAAATCAAATTATTTTACAATTGAATTATGCCGTAAACTCAGTGCAACCATGCAACAATTAAAACACAGTAGCGCAAAGTTTTGCCCAATGTGATTAATAAAGCACTTAAAACCACAGAAAAACGCAGATACCCAGCCGTAAAAACCAACGCATCACCCAGCAAAGGTATTGGGGAGAGTAACAATGCAAATGCCCCCCACCGGCTTAAAATTCGACGCACCTTGTCCTTTAAAATTATAGAGCGGCGAGCACTTAACCACCAACCCAAAGCAAAAGTACTTAAAGCACCCAACACATTACCCACAATAGCTACAAACAAAAACAACCGCCAAGCATCTGGGTATTGCGCAACCCAATACAGCAATACCACTTCCGAGGGTAAAGACAACACCGAAGCGGCTACAAACGCTACAATAAACACAGTGCACAATGCCATGTTCTGAGACAATGGCAAGGCTGTGGTCAATGCCGACCCAAATGTGTAAACCCAAGTGTAAAACCAATCAACCATAGAAATGATGCGCTATTCAGCAATGGCTCACCCTGTTAAAAACCAGCCAATGCTAACGCATTTTGCTTATTAAGGATTAATTTGTGGGTCTGGATTATCTTAAACGCATTTTAAATGCCAAAGTGTACGATGTTGCTATCGAGTCTCCACTGGAAAAAGCATCGCACTTAAGCCAACGCTTAAACAGAACAATTTACCTAAAACGCGAAGACTTACAACCTGTTTTCAGTTTTAAATTGCGAGGCGCCTACAACAAAATGGCGCATTTAAGCAATGAACAACGTCTACGTGGCGTAGTTGCAGCCTCAGCGGGCAACCATGCGCAAGGGGTTGCTGTAGGGGCTCAGCGTTTAGGAGTTAAAGCCACGATTGTCATGCCCACCACCACACCCCAAGTCAAAATTGATGCTGTAAAGCACTTTGGAGGCAATTGGGTTGAAATTGTGCTGCACGGTGAAAGCTATAGCGACGCAGCAGAATACGCCAGCCGCCTAGAACAAGAACACAGCCTAACCTTTGTCCACCCCTTTGATGACCCCGATGTCATCGCTGGCCAAGGCACAGTAGGTATGGAAATTTTACGACAACACCCACAGCCAATTGAAGCCATTTTTGTTGCTATAGGTGGTGGGGGCTTAGCTGCGGGGGTCGCAACATATGTTAAACAAGTGCGCCCTGAAGTTAAAGTAATTGGCGTGCAAACAATTGATTCCGATGCAATGGCCCGCAGCCTCAAAAGCGGCCGACGGGTACAAATACAAGACGTCGGCCTGTTCTCTGATGGGACCGCTGTCAAAGTGGTAGGTAAAGAAACCTTTAGGCTGTGCAAATCTTATGTAGACGATGTGATTTTGGTGAACACCGACGAGGTTTGCGCTGCTATCAAAGACGTGTTTCAAGACACCCGCAGCATTTTAGAACCTGCTGGTGCCCTAGCACTGGCCGGTGCAAAGCGCTATTGCTCTGAACATATGAAAGAGCATGGCAGTTTAATTGCGATTGCTTGTGGCGCCAATATGAACTTTGACCGGTTGCGTTTTGTCACTGAGCGCTCCGAAGTTGGCGAACAACGCGAAGCTGTCTTTGCTATTACAGTGCCTGAAGAACGTGGCAGCTTTCGACGTTTTTGCAATGCCTTAGGTCCGCGTGCAGTGACCGAGTTTAATTATCGCATTTCAGACCAAAAAAACGCGCACTTGTTTGTTGGTATTCAAATAAAAAACCGTGCAGAAGGCCAAGCCATTGCCGAACACTTTAACGCGCTGGGCTTCAAAACCCTAGACCTCAGCGACGACGAATTAGCAAAACTACATATTCGACACATGGTAGGAGGACGCTCCGCACTCGCGCAAAACGAACGCATTATTCAATTTGAGTTTCCTGAACGTCCTGGCGCTCTCATGAAATTTTTAACACAAATGAACCCAAGTTGGAACATCAGTTTATTTCATTACCGCAACCACGGGTCAGACCACGGCAATATCCTGGTTGGGGTACAAATGCCAGAAGGCGACCAACGTTCCCACAAAAAAGCTTTAAAAACATTTATTGAATCGATGGGATATTCCCACAGCGACGAAACAGATAATCCAGTATACCGCCTTTTTCTAGCTTAACTTTTAAAACTCAATCTGGCGCACAAGGTTCAGGGTCGAAGGCCACATCACCCTCCCCAACAAAGCTGGAACCAGTTTTTAAAGATGCAAACGGGAAAATACTTCGATCCATCAAATGCGAAGGCGCCACATTAGCCATGGCCGTAAACATATTGGCCACCCAACGCGGATTATGCTTTTCCCATTGTGTTAAAAGCGCCTTCATTTCTTTGCGCTTTAAATTTTCTTGGCTACCGCATAAATTGCACGGAATAATTGGGAATTGCTGTTGTTGTGCATAACGCTCTAGATCACGTTCTCGAACATAAGCCAAAGGACGAATGACAATGTTTTTGCCATCATCTGATACCAGTTTAGGGGGCATACCTTTTAAACGTCCACCATAGAACATATTAAGCATCAAAGTATGCAAAATATCGTCCATGTGATGCCCCAACGCAATTTTAGTGGCACCCAATTCGCCAGCTACTCGATACAAAATACCACGACGCAGCCTTGAACACAAAGAACAAGTGGTCTTGCCCTCGGGCACCAAACGTTTAACAATTGAGTAAGTGTCTTGCTCTTCAATGTGAAAAGCAACGCCCCGTTGATGCAAATAATTGGGTAAAACCTCTTGCGGAAAGCCTGGTTGCTTTTGATCTAAATTGACTGCAATTAAAGTAAAATCAATAGGTGCGCGTTGCTGTAATAATAATAAAACATCCAATAACCCATAACTGTCTTTACCACCAGAGAGGCACACCATCACCTTATCGCCCGCCTCAATCATGTTAAAGTCAGCAATGGCCTGCCCCACCAAACGGCACAAGCGCTTTTCCAGTTTGTTAGACTCGAAAGCGGATTTATGCACCTGACGATGCGTTACAGCAGGGGGTGAAAAAACAATAACTTGCTCCATAACACACAGACCACGTACTCAAAGTTGATTGACAAATTATTTTAACTCAGCTCACAACCATGAACACAATACCCCGCCATTGGATTGAAGCCATTATTGAAAAAAACCAACGCATTTTACGTTTTGACCACTTCATGGGCCTGGCACTATACCACCCAGAATACGGCTACTACAGCCAAGGCGAACGTATTTTTGGTGCCACTGGCGACTTTATTACAGCCCCGGAAATCAGTCCCCTGTTTGGGCAAACCCTTGCGCAATCAATTGCTGAAGTTTTAGACTATTGCGGCGGACACCTTTGGGAATTTGGCGCAGGGCAAGGAAAACTAGCGGCACAACTCATTAAAACCCTAGGTTTAAAATTAAAAAAATACCACATTATAGAACTCTCTGGCAGATTAAAAACCCGCCAAGCAGAAGAATTACAAGCACACGGTGTGGATATTCAAACCATGGTAACATGGGAAACACAATTACCCGAAACCCTCACAGGTGTGGTTTTGGGTAACGAGGTGCTAGACGCCATGCCCGTGCGCTTGTTTCGTAAAGCAGGACAACAGTTTTACGAACGCCATGTAAAACTTAACCAAAACATCAGCGAGGGGCTTACCCCCCAAACCTTATGCTTTGAAGACATACCCACCTCCACTGAACTACAACAAGCAATAACAACGCTGCACGATCAGCATGGCCCCTGGCCAGAAAACTACGTGTCTGAATGGCACGAACAAGCTTGCGGATTTATAAAAACAATAACAGAAAAACTGCATGGCATTGCTATATTTATTGACTACGGTTTTGGTGCTAGCGAGTTTTACCATCCGCAACGCAACACAGGTACGCTGGTAGCACACCAAAGACACCAAATGCACAGCAACGTACTGGCCCATATTGGCCAACAAGACCTAACCGCTCATGTGAACTTTTCAGCCATCTATGAAGCCATGCACCAAGCTGGTGGAGAATTATTGGGTTACACCAGCCAAGCGGCTTTTTTATTAGCACACGGTATTTTAGATTTTTCCAAATCGCAACATTACAACAACCTAGAAATGATCAAAACCAACCAAAATTTGAACACATTATTAAGTCCTGCTGAAATGGGCGAATTATTTAAAGTCATGGTTTTTTCACGAAATGTTAACCCCGACCCATGGGCAATTAGCAAGATTTTGACAAGCATTGATCGGTCACGGCAATTATGAAATAAAAATAATCAAGCGATTTTTATATGGAACATAAACAAATAAAAATGATGGCCTAATCAAGCACACAAGCACTACCAACCTAACTACAATTGGTTTATAAGACTTGCTTAGCGTAGCTGTTTTTGCGAACTTAAACCAACCTAAAATAGCATCCAAGAGAAGTCAAAACGTCAACCAAAAACCAATCGTTTTATAACCATCGAATTAAACTTTTTTATCGTTCAATTTTTTTATCTGGATGCAAACGAAAGAACTTAGCTAACAAAGCGGGCTCGTCTTCCACACAATTGGGGTCTTTGGGAATGCACGCCACCGGACACACAACCACACATTGCGGCTCAGCAAAATGGCCAACACATTGCGTGCATTTATTTGAGTCGATCTGATAAATATCTGGCCCCATAAAAATGGCTCCATTGGGGCATTCGGGTTCACACACATCGCAATTGATGCACTCATCAGTAATGATTAAAGCCATCTGAATCACTTAACCATTATTTAAATTATCCAACAATCCATTGGATTGATTTTGTTGATCTGATTCCAATAATTTTTTTCTCAACCAACGTTCTACAGACGGAAACACAAATTTACTCACATCCCCACCAAGGGTAGCAATTTCTCGAACAATAGTGCCGGAAATAAATTGATATTGGTCTGACGGCGTTAAAAACATGCATTCCACTTCAGGTAAAAGATACCGATTCATACCGGCCATTTGAAATTCATATTCAAAATCGCTAACAGCGCGCAAACCGCGAATAATGACATGAGCATTTTGCTCGCGTACAAAATCTTTTAACAAACCAGAAAAACCAGCCACCGTTACATTAGGATAATGTGACAGCACCTCTGAGGCAATCCGAACACGTTCTTCTAGTGAAAAAAAAGGTCGTTTGGCTTGGCTATTTGCCACCCCCACCACCACCCGATCAAAAATACGCACGGCTCGTCGCACCAAATCTTCATGACCTCGAGTAAAGGGATCAAATGTCCCTGGATAAACAGCCACTTTCATGCTCAAACTCCTAGAAAACCAAGAAAAAAATCATACAACAATCTGCAATAACTTATGGCGTCAAGACAAAAGCTTAGAAAAACGCACCAAATGATAGTAAACCTGCCCAGCCCGCTGCGCTCGAACCACCTCTAAGTTCAAAGATGCCAAACATTTAACCACGGCGGGGGCTTGCTCGCATGAAACATGCCATTCTATGTAAATTAAACCATCTGGTGCTAACAATGAAGCAGTCAATGGCAATATACGCAATAAATGGTCTGTGGCAAAAGGAGGATCCAACAAGATCAAATCATAATAAAAAACGCCTTTTCGTTGCATGGTGATTAATGCATCAAACACATTGTGCCCACGAATATTCACAGTAATTTGACGCTCTGTGCGGGTTTGCAACACCTGCCAACTTCGCTGTAAATTTTTGAATAAAACAGGATCTAATTCATAAGAATCTAAATGTGCAGCACCACGCGAAACCGCCTCAAAACCTAACGCACCCGTGCCTGCAAAGGCATCTAAAACAGCAATAGGCGGTAGAGTTTGTCCAAGCCAATTAAACAAGGTTTCCCGCACTCGATCTGGTGTAGGACGCAAGCCAACCACAGGAACCACAGGTAACAAAGCCCGCCGAAATTCACCGCCAATAATGCGCAATTGACCCACTACAATCCCTCACCAACAACCACAGTGGTTAAGTGCGCTGGCAAAATACGCCGCGCAAAAGCATCGCGAATTTGCTCCGCACTAACGGCTTGTACCTGACGGGTCCAAGTTTCTAAATAATTGTCAGGCAAGTTATAGTAAGCAATGGTGGATATTTGATCTAATAATTTTTTATTGCTGTCCAAGCGCAGCGGAAATCCACCCACTAAGTTGTCTTTGGCTGCTTTTAGCTCTTGAGTGCTTGGGCCATCTCGTAAAAAAGTATTCAAGGTATCACGCAACACCTGCAAGGCCAAATTGGTTTGACTCTTTTGTGTTTGCAGCCCCATCTCAAAAGGGCCAGCATCAATCATCGGTGAAAAGTACGCGTAAGCGCTATAAGCCAAACCTCGCTTTTCACGCACCTCAGTCATTATCCGTGATACAAAACCACCGCCACCTAAAATATAGTTGCCCACAACCAAAGGGAAAAAATCGGGATCATTGCGTTTAATGGCAGGCAAACCAACCAACACATGACTTTGGCTAGACGGATGAGCAATACGTTTTTCAACCGCAACAGGCAACTTAACAGACATTAATTGCTCAGGCTTAAATGTATTGGGTAAATTCTGCGTCAAACGCTGTGCCAAAACCTGCGCCTGTTGGCGATCAATCGCCCCAACAATTGAAACCACTGCACCATCAGCGCGGTAATGCGTTTGATAAAAACGCTGTAAGTCATCTGGCTTAATACGCATTACCGAGTCTGCAGTGGCTGTGTAACCATAAGGATGTGAACCGTACATTAAAGCCATAAAGGTTTTTTTAGCAATAAACTCCGGTTTGGTATTGGCTTCCAATAAACTAGAAACTGTGCGCGCCTGCTCTCGTTCTAACACATCGGCAGGAAAATCTGGGCGTTGCAACATGTTCAACAAAGTTTGCACCGCCTGTTCAAGTTCTTTAGCACTGTTTAAACTACGCAAAGCAAAGCCGGCGCGATCCAAACCAACGCCACCCCCCAGCTGGGCGCCAACATCAGCCAAGGCGTCTTCCAATTCGCTTTCTTTTAAACCAGCGGCACCTTTTTCCATCATGCTGCGCGTCAGTCCTGCCAGCCCTGCCAAGGCTTCTGGGTCGCGTCTAGCACCTGCATCAAAATCAATTTGAACATCCACCATAGGTATGGCCGTAGCATGCATAAACATCACACGTGCGCCATTTTCTGTGCGCCAACTTTCAATGGGTAAGGTAGCGCATGCCAAACCTGGAAACGTTGAGACCGCAACAAAACACAACGCATTTGATAAAAAAAACCGCAAAACACGGACAATGATGCAATTTTGAATATACATAAAAAATGTCCTCAACTTTCTATTAATGGCGCCCAGCGTTTACATGAGAATGATTCAATTTTTTTTGCACTGGTAAAGGCATTAAACGACCAACAGTCATGTTATCCTCAGCAAAATACTTGGCCGCAACCGCTTTAATTTGATCAGAACTCACCGCCTTCAAACGCGATTGAACTTCTGCGGCTTGTGCATAAGAAAAACCAGACATTTCATAAGCCGCGATTTCCATGGCCTGACCAAAAACGGAATCTAATTTATACACTTGGCTAGCCAACAAATTAGTCTTAACGCGGTCCAATTCTGCGTCTTTAACACCATGTTCGGCAATCTGACGAATCTCCTCCAGTAAAGCATGTTCCAAAGACTCCACAGTTTGCCCCTGAGCAGGGGTTGCATCCAACAAAAACAACGACGGCCCCCGCCCCATTAACTCGTAACCGGCACTGGCTTGGTCAGCCACACGGCGTTGATTGACCAAAAAACGTGTAAACCGAGCACCATCGTAACCCGCTAAAACAGCGCTCAACACCTCAAGCGCATAAGGATCAACATCAGCCTGCAAATTTTCTAATTTCGGTGCATGAAATGCAATAATTAGATAAGGATTTTCTGCCGGGGCCTTTAAAACAAAACGCTTCACCCCACGAGCCAATGGCTCGGCCTGCAATTTTCGAGGCGGCAATTGTCTGGCTTTATGGCGGCCATAGGTTTGTTGTGCCCATTGATACACCTGAGCAGGCTGCACATCACCCGCAACAATCAACAAAGCATTGGACGGACTGTACCATGTGTCATACCAACGTTTGGCATCTAAATGGGTTAAGGTTTGTAAATCAGACATCCAGCCAATCACAGGTGTTCGGTATGGAGAACTTTGAAAAGTATTACTCATTAAATGCTCATACATCAAGCCACGCGCCTGATCTTCAGTACGTAAACGGCGCTCTTCAATAACCACTCGAATTTCTTTGTCAAATTCGTCTTTAGAAATTTGTAAATTGGCCATGCGGTCTGCCTCTAAAGCCATTACTTTAGGCAAATCTTTGGCCTGAACCTGCTGAAAATAAGCCGTATAATCGCGACTGGTAAAGGCATTTTCACGCCCCCCTAGGGCAGCGACTTTTTTGGAGAACTCTCCAGGCTTGAGTGTGCGTGTACCTTTAAACATCATGTGTTCTAAAACGTGGGCTACACCAGTTGTGCCACTGATTTCATCAATAGAACCAGCCTTATACCAAACCATATGCGCCACTGTGGGGGCGCGGTGATCCTCTTTTACAATAATACGCATGCCATTGGTCAATTGCATCTCCACAACACCCTCAGCCAACGGCTTCATAGCCAATGATTGCGCAAACAACGGTTGCATAAACAACCCCAAAACTAACCCAATTCTCGTTTTTTTTGAAAACAATCCGAAACAGCTGACCATTTGCCGAAATCGACCTGTATAAATTGTCAAATTTTTCATACTCAAGACCCAACCCCTAACGTGTTGAACAATTAGAACTGAGTAATTTAAACGATGCGGTGTTTTTTTACCATGCCAATTTAATCAATTGAGTCGATCTGATGTGCCATCTTTCCCAAAGAAACCTTAAAATCCTTAAAACCAAACCCAGTCAGTGTTAAACTGTAGCTGTGGAGCTGTTTTGAGGTGGTTTTTTGACCATACGTCCAACCAACAACGAACAAGCGCTTTTTTGACTATTTTTGCTTAACTTCAATCATAAAACCATGTTTGGTTTCTTAAAAAATAAAACCCCAAATCCGGCTCAAACCTCTGAAGCAGTGGTCACGCCAACAATATCCAACACACCCAAAAGCAGCTGGCTTGGTCGACTGAAGGTGGGTTTAAGCAAAACCCGTTCTGCCTTTAGCCAACTTTTTTCAGGTCAACATATTGACGATGCTTTTTTTGAAGAGCTGGAAGATCGCCTACTGCTGGCCGATTGTGGCCTACCAGCAACTGAAGCAATTATGAAAAAAATTCGCGACGAAGTTGCAATTAAAGGAATGAAAACGTCTGAGGAGGTTCAACAGGCCGTAGGCGATGCAATTTTTGAGTTACTGCGGCCCTTAGAACAGTCTATTGGCATCGACCGTGCTCGCCCTCTGGTGATGATGGTGGTTGGGGTCAACGGCACTGGAAAAACCACCAGCATCGGTAAACTGGCGCACTGGTACGGTGACATCGGCTATGAAGTTATTTTGGCCGCAGGCGACACCTTTCGCGCTGCAGCCCGAGAACAACTCACCATTTGGGGCGAACGCAATAATATTTCTGTGATTTCCCAAGAAGGCAATGACGCAGCCGCTGTCGCTTATGACGCTGTTTGTGCTGCCAAAGCCAGAAATGCTCACATTTTAATTGCAGACACTGCCGGTCGCTTACCCACCCAACTGCACTTGATGGAAGAGCTGAAAAAAATTAAACGCGTTATTAACAAAGCGCAAACCGATGCACCGCATGAAATTATTTTGGTTTTAGACGCCACCAACGGACAAAACGCACTGATGCAACTGAAAGCATTTCACGAGGCTTTAGGCATCACCGCCTTGGTTGTCACCAAATTAGACGGTACAGCCAAAGGAGGCATTTTAGCCGCCATGGCAATGACCTACCGCGTTCCGGTGGCCTTCATCGGCGTTGGTGAAAAACTAGAAGATTTACGTCCCTTCAATGCCCGCGACTATGCCAATGCTTTGGTTGGCTTGGAAGAAAGCTCATGATTGAATTTCACAACATCGGTTTACGCTATGGGAAATCATTGGCATTACAGCACATTAATTGCCAAATTCCAGAACACGCTTATGTGGTTGTAGGAGGCCCCTCAGGCGCAGGTAAGTCGTCATTACTGCGGCTACTGGCCTCATTTGAAAAACCCAGCGAGGGTAAAATTTTGGTCAACGGACAATCAATCACCAAACTATCTCAGCGAGCAAAAGCGCATTACCGGCGCTCAATTGGTTATATTGGCGATGATGTTATTTTACTGCCCAACCGCACGTGCTCTGAAAATGTAGCGCTCCCATTACAAATTGCTGGACATCCAGCTCAAGACATTCAAAGTCGAGTACAAGCTGCACTGCATCGCGTAGGACTGCCCAAAGTTGCAAACCTTCTGCCAAATGTATTATCAGGAGGCGAACAACAACGCGTTGCCATTGCCAGAGCGATTGCTCATCGTCCAGCATTACTGATTGCTGACGAACCCACCGCACAACTGGACCTACATGCTGCTGAAACCATCGCTCAGTTATTCAAGGAATTTAACCAGGCCAAAGTAACGATTGTTGTCGCCACGCACGACCCCGAACGCTTTCTAGGCCATCATCAACGCATTCAAATGCGTCATGGTTGCTTAGAACAAACCTCGAATAAGGGAGCACATCTATGAGAAAATGGCTACGTATTCAATGGTTTGCTATGCAAACTGGCCTAAAGGCGTGGGTGCATGAACCCATGGGACATCTATTTAGTGCATTGGTATTAAGTATTGCCTTGCTATTGCCTTGGTGTTTAATTCAAGGATTATCAAATATGTTTCCCACCATGGACCGCGCAATGGGCGACCCCGAAATCAGCGTATTCTTCAAACCACGCGCCAGCTTATCTACCGTAGAAAGAGCAAAACAACACATCTCTGAAATAAAAGGAATCAGTGGCGTTGAAGTCATCGAACCTAATACTGCGCTTGTTATCTTAAAGGCCCAAAGCCGTTCCCCAGACCTTGCCGACGCCCTTCCAGAAAACCCGTTACCCTACACTTTGGTTGTTCGCTTTCGTTTATCGCTACAAAATGACGACACCCAAACCAATCAATGGATTCAGTCTTGGAAGAAACTTGACGGTGTAGAACATGTTCAATTCGACAGCGCCTGGATTGGCCGCTTACGCACCTTGCTGAATGGTTTACAGCTGCTTGCAATCGGAATTGGTGCATTGGTTAGTGTGCTTGTTGTTATTGTTACCTTCAACACCGTACGCTTGCAACTAGTGGGACAAAAGCAGGACATTAAAGTACTCAAATCTCTGGGAGCTACAAACGCTGAAGTAAGCAGACCAACACTGTGGTGGTCTTTTTCTTTGGCTGTCTTTGCTTATTTATTGGCTTATCTTGGTGTGATATTTGCCATGAACAGCGCAGACCAAAACGTTGGTAGTTATATCCGAGAGTTTGACAGCCAATTTCAATTCAGCCCTCCCCCACAACATTGGACACTGGTTGGCTTAATTGCTTGGATAACCTTAGTCATGGGTGGTGCATGGGCCTCAGTCAGGCAAACAATTGGGTCTATTCAATAAAGCCACTGAATGTGTGCAGAAAAACCAAATCAACCCCGATCTACTTAAAAAACTGGCACTGGCTCAAATAATTCACTTTAAATAAGTCAACATGTAATCCACCGCCGCTTTCACTTCCTGATCAGAACAATTGCCACAAGCACCTTTGGCAGGCATGCTCTTATACCCCTCAATAGCATGCTTAATCACAATGGTTTTTCCTTGGTTTAAACGTTGTTCCCAAGCAACTTTATCGCCCAATTTAGGCGCTCCAACCAAACCAGCATCATGACAAGAAGAACAAGCAGACTGATAAATCAAATCACCTGAACGAGGAGAGTCTACAAGCGTAACTGAATTATTAGCATCCTCATTGACAGATTGTAAATGAACCCGAGCAACAGGCCGAATTCGCTGTAAAGTTTCCAAAGTTTGTGCCGCCGATTGGCCATTGTTCATGCGGGTTTTTAAACTATAGTACGCAGAAATATTTTCAATATCCGTGTTTGTCAACGCCCTTGCCATTGCATTCATCGTTGCGTTTTTCCGTGTTGTACCATCGCGATACGCTTGTAAAGCGTTTTCTAAATAACTGGAGTCTTGGCCTGCCAAATGCGGAGTGCCGGGCATTTTTGAAATACCCTCCACACCATGGCAACTAAAACAAGCGCTTGCCTTTTTCTTACCAGCACCGACATCTGGCATGGTTGTAGGGGCCACTTGCCCCCAAGCAAAAGAACAAGCAAATAAGCTTACACACAAAGATGCATATAAAAAAATAAAATTGTTCGACTTCATACAACCTCTTTATATTAATTAAAACGATTGTTCAGCCAAATCGTAATGCCATACACAAAAAACACTGCAATCCAAATGACTAAAATAACAATTGCTGCAGTGCCCATACGAGACACAGAACGGTCGGCAACATATACACCCTGCACACGACCACAGCGGTACAACAGGCTTAAATAAAACCCACCCACCAAACCACCAACACCCAAAAAGGTTGAAACAAAAAGCACCGCTGAAGGCCAATCAACGTGTACCGGATAAGTAGAAATGTCATAACCAAATGGCCGTAAATGCGCCATACGTATCACCTCTCGCCAAATGGCCAACAGCAATAAAATAAAAAAACCACACAGCATAGGTACATACGGATGAATCAAACCCACAGCGCGATTTAACCAAAGCGTCATCACCACCAAACCCAACCACAACACCCAACCCAGCGGATGGGTTTGCAAACCCAGGTCGCTGGATTGCACAAACTGCCACACTAAAAACAATACACTTGAAAAAGCAAAACCCATATAAGCTAAACGCTTTCCAAACGTGTGAACAAAGGTCAGATAAGAAAACTCGAAGTCTGCTCGAATGGCAAAATAATGCGCATACGCAATTAAGAACAAACCCACCGCAGGCATACACAAACTCATGATAAACACATACCGTGGCCATTCAATGGCATGCAGTTTTAAACCGCTGGTATGCACTACACCATTTGGTGCGTACCAATCTAACCACTGATGAGGCAGTATTGCCTGATAAGACAAACCGTGCATAATTAAACCATCTACACACAACAAGACAAGTGCTAAACAAGCAAACCACACAATGCGCCGCTTAGCAGCCGGTTGATTGGCATAGTAAAAAACAAACCAAGCACAATATGCAACAATCAACAGAAAAACAAAAAGAATGGTCCATGCCCCAGATAAAAGATTGGACACATACCATTGCGGATCGTAAATTACCTGCATAAATAACAAAGGCGCCACACCCAAAACAATCAACAAAGAAACGCCAACTTTCGCCACTTTGGTCATTGCCATCGACAAAAGTTGCCAATCTACACATTTGTCTCGCTGAAAAAAAGCATATATCGCTAAACCTGCAGCACCAATCGTTAAATTAACAAAAGCAATATGAAATACCCAAGACAACACCATCAAAACTTGAAACAATATTGGATGCGCAGGCAAACCAGCAGGGTCACGCATCACATTCATTAGCACGCCAATGTCCATGAATTTTACTCCTCACTTGAAATACGTCGTAAACTTTCTTGCTTATTAGCGATTGCGCTATTTATATCAACACCAGTATTTACTGTTGCTAAAAAATGTGCGATGGCTTGAATTTCCGTTTCAGGTAAATCAATGCGTGGCATATAAGGCTGGGCACCATGTTTTAAAGGGCCCCGAATAAACGCAGCGATCAAATTCTCATCGGTAGAACCATGAAATTTATCAGGGATATTTCTCAAAGGTGCATTGGGCTCTAAAGCATGACAATTTCCACACATGATTTTAGTTAATAATTGCCCAACTTCTAAGCGGTTCTCATCATTGACAACGCGCAAACGTTCAGGAATAAACGGATGCAATTGTAAGATACCTTTTTCAGCAATTAAATCAACCTCTGCAACAATGCCTTTACCAGGCACATCGCGAGCAATCACTTGATTGCCGTAGATATATTGACCTGCAATATAAGGTTTACGCATTGATTCGCGCATACGCTCTTCTGGCCAAACACCAACCACAGCAATAAATACCAACATCGCCACAGACAAAGAAGTATAAATAAACTGTGGCTTACACCAAGCAAAAACCAACCACAATGCAGTCACCAAAACAACCGCTACCATGGCTTTTGCATACATTGGCAAAAGATGAACATTTAACATCACCGTTGCATTACTTGGCAAAGTCTGCAAATAGTATAAAAACATCATGACCGCAAATAAACCAGCCACTAAGCCAATAGGTGTTAAATACCTAACCACTTGCTTGCGTAAATTCATATCGCCAATTCGACTGGCCACCACCAAACCAACCACAACAGCCATGACAAACATCAATCCTGTTCGTGTTCCCAAGTGTGCAAAAAAGTTAAGATTGTAGAAAGCGTCATTGGTTGAACCTGTTTGATACCAATTATCACTGCCTGGCCACATCATGAAAGACAAAATACCAACAATCAGTAACATCGTAGCCCAAGAGGCCAAAGCAAAAGACCAAGTCAATTTCAAATGGGTTTTAGCATCGATTTTTCCTATCAAGTACACCAAGGCGTAAACCCCAATAACCTCAACCGTAAAATAAACCCATTCAGTCGCCCAGACCCATACAAAATTGTGAATCAAACCACCCACACCACGTGGACTCGCAACGGTAATGGCATACCAAATACCTGGGCCTGTAATTGACCCAATGATGTATGAAAATATCAATAAAAACATACCGTACTTTTGAATAAACTGCATTAATTCTGGTTGATTTTCTCGGTAAGATTTGGTCTCCAATAATGCAAACAAAAAAGAAGCACCCACTGATGTGTGCGAAGCCACAACATGAACAACACCAATAATTCCCATCACCCAAGCAGTGCCAATACTTGGAATATAAAAGCTGGGATACATGCCAATCATGTCCATATAACCCCCCTGTTTAATCTAAAAAATTAAATAACCAATGGCCCAAGAACACCATAAACTAAAAACAATAAGCGCAAAAAACAAACCTCTTTTTGCTCCCCGAATCGAATACCAACGCAATGTTTGTTTAAACAATTGATCCATAAACACCTCCCCATACAACAAAACAGCATCAATCATTTAATACCATTAAATTAATTATGAATTAATATTAATTGATTAATTTTAAGAATTAATTGTGCTTTTGATGTATCGAAAAAAACGCAGATTGAAAAAAATACACCACCCTGCCAATTGATAAAATATCAATAAGCAATACCAAGCAACAATAAAATTAAACGAGTTAAATCAAGCATGAGGACAAAGGAGGAGCTCGGGAAAGCCTGGCCTCAAGCGGAAAGTGTTTGAAAAATGAAGTGCCACCGCCAGAAGAAACGATGCGATTTGTAGGCAGCAGAGGTTTAGTCAATTGCAAATTTGCAATAGGTAAATATGGACAATGGCTTTGCAACACACAATATTGGCAGTGATCAAACTGCAAATGATTGTCCTCAGCCGACTCGTCTTCTTTAAAGAATTGTAAATTTAAAGTTCGAGGGGATTGGTCATCAATACCACAGATTTCTAGCAATACAGAAGAATTTGAAGCGTTTAAAATTTTAGAAACAGAAGGCGCTACTGCACTAAAAACCACAGCCCAAGACATGAACAATATAATCAAAATGTGATGTAAGTGCTTTCTGGCTAGCATACTAACATCGCTTTCTATTAATAAAAAAATATTATTAACTTGTGAATTAACAATGTTTTAACTTACTAAGTTTTTATTTTTTTACTCACAAGAAAACATCATTATTGTAGCATAGGGATAACCTTTGACTCCAGAAAAAATACATAATAACACCCATGTATTTTCTGAATTAACCAACATACAAATTAAAATAATTTATTTTAATATTGGCAATGTCGGCTTCGCGCTAATAGGCATTAGCAGCAGCAAAATGGGCCGCAAGGCCTTCAATCGCCTGACGATTGCTTGGAGAAAAGCACCGCTGCACTGCCCCTTGCCACGGCAACCACTGGTACTGTAGATGTTCTTTGGGCGCAATATGAATGGGGGTTTGCTGATCTACGCACAAAGAAAACCAATGCTCAATGTTGTGCGTCACCCCTGGAGGATAACGCCAACGCCAATGTTGAAAAATTTCATATTCAACACGGTGCTGCATGTCCACCAAAACCCCAAAAGAACCAATGCCTTCTAGTTGCGCGGTTGTATCAACCTGCAAACCGGTTTCCTCGTTCAATTCACGAAGGGCAGTTTGTGTTAAAGGTTCCTCTAGCGTGTCTCGACTACCCGTCACCGACTGCCAAAACCCAGGCTTATCAGCCCGCTCCAACATCAAAATGTTGAGAGATGGGCTATAAATAAGCACCAAAACGGATTCAGGTATTTTGTATTGGGTCATGCTAGCTCCAAAAAGTCAGCGGCTCTATACCAACTCAATGCTTTTACTTAACCTCCACTGAACGCTGCCGAATATGCAATTCACGCAACTGTTTTTCATCAACCGGGCTAGGGGCATGGGTGAGCAAACACTGCGCACGCTGTGTTTTGGGGAAAGCAATCACATCGCGGATGGACTCGGCTGCGGCCATCATGGTGACAATCCGATCCAAACCAAAGGCTAAACCACCATGGGGCGGTGCGCCATATTTTAAAGCATCAAGCAAGAAACCAAATTTGGCTTGTGCCTCTTCCGCATCAATTTTTAATGCGCGAAATACTTTGCTTTGCACTTCTTCACGATGAATACGCACAGAACCACCGCCAAGCTCCCAGCCATTCAACACCATGTCATAAGCTTTGGCCAAACACGCACCAGGATTGGTCTCTAGCCAATCTTCATGACCATCTTTGGGGCTGGTGAAGGGGTGATGACAAGCAACCCAACGATCGCCTTCCTCATTAAATTCAAACATGGGGAAGTCAACCACCCACAAAGGCCGCCAACCTTCCACCGCTAAGCCATGCCGACGACCAAAATCACTGTGGCCAATTTTCAAACGCAAATTGCCAATAGCGTCATTGACCACCTTGGCTTTATCAGCCCCAAAGAAAATCAAATCGCCATTTTGAGCGCCTGTCAGAGAGATAATGTGTGCAATGGCTTGGTCATGTAAATTTTTAACAATTGGACTTTGCAAACCGTCGCGGCCTTTGGTAATATCGTTAACTTTAATCCAAGCCAAACCCTTAGCACCGTAGATGGCAACAAACGCGGTGTAAGTGTCAATTTCTGAACGGCTTAATTCTGCCCCTTGCGGAACTCGCAAGCCCACCACACGGCCACTTTCCATCTGTGCGGCAGATGAAAACACTTTAAAATCAACGGTCTTCATAATTTCTGTGAGCTCAGTAAACTGCATTTTCACACGCAAATCCGGTTTATCTGAACCGTACAAGAACATAGCGTCTTGGTAGTGCATCACAGGAAATGGATTAGGCAAAGACACGCCCATGGTATGTTCAAACACCTGACGAATCATACCCTCAAATAGGTCGCGAATGTCTTGTTCGCCCATAAACGAGGTTTCAATATCAACCTGAGTAAACTCGGGCTGACGATCAGCGCGCAAGTCTTCGTCACGAAAACATTTGGTAATTTGGTAATAGCGATCGAAACCAGCAACCATTAGCAATTGTTTAAATAATTGAGGAGACTGCGGTAGCGCAAAAAACATACCAGCATTTACCCGAGAAGGCACTAAGTAGTCGCGTGCCCCTTCAGGTGTACTTTTGGTTAACATCGGGGTTTCAATGTCAATAAAACCCTGGGCATCCAAAAACTGGCGCATTGCCATGGCCACTTTGTAACGCAACATTAAATTTTTCTGCATTTGCGGACGGCGCAAGTCCAAAACCCGATGTGTTAAACGGGTGGTTTCAGACAAGTTTTCGTCGTCTAACTGAAATGGTGGGGTCACGGAAGGATTTAAAATCTCCAGAACTTTACACACCACTTCAATCTCGCCACTCTTTAAGCTGGTATTTTCCGAACCCTCAGGACGGCAACGAACCAAACCCTCAATACGCACACAAAACTCGTTGCGAATGGTTTCTGCAATTTTAAACATGTCGGGTTGATCTGGATCACAAACCACCTGAACCATACCTTCACGATCGCGAAGATCAATAAAAATCACCCCGCCATGATCGCGTCGACGATGTACCCAACCACACAAAGCAACGGTTTGGTCTAACTGAGCAAGCGACAAGCTGCCACTATAATGTGAACGCATTTGTGTCATTTTATTTTTCCGTAGAACTGATCACGGGGCTTACCACCCCCATTGAAACTGCGTATTTTAGGGCTTCATCCACCGATAAGTTTAAATCACGCAGTTGTGATGCTTTAATTAACAATAAAAAACCCGCAGTTGGGTTGGGTGCAGTGGGCACGAACACGCTGACCATACCCAATTGCATATCTTGCGCTAAATGATCAGGCACTTGGCCTGTGATAAAACCAATAGCCCAAGAACCTGAAGCAGGAAAAGGCACCAATACCGCTTTGCGAAACGCTTTACCAGAAGAAGACAATAAAGTGTCTGAAACTTGCTTCACACTGGCGTATACAGAATTGATAAAAGGTATTTTTTTTAACAACACCTCCCACCAACGCATGACCGCCTGCCCCACATAATTTGCAGTAATCAAGCCGGTTAACCAAATCAGCAATACTGTAAATATAGCTCCCAAACCAGGCACACTAAAACCCAACCAGGCTTGTGGTTGCCAAGTGTTGGGCAAAATTTGCAATGATTGGTCTAGCACACCAACCACTGCAGTCACTAACCACAACGTGACCCCCAACGGCACCCAAACCAATAAACCTGTTAGCAAATGTGCGCGAAATAATTTCATTAAGTTTACTCAGCCACTGGCGTACTAGACGAACCCGCAGCTGCACAGGCAGGTTTAGAAGATGTAGACGCAGTCTCTGAAGAAGTTGCAGACTTTTCAGGCGTTTCAGGTGTTTCAGATTTTGCAGTGGGTGTATTTTTACTCTTAAAATCGGTGGCGTACCAACCTGAGCCTTTCAATTGAAACCCTGGAGCGGTCAACTGACGTTTGAACGTGTCTGCATGGCAAGAGGGACACTGCTGCAGCACTGGATCACTTAATTTTTGTAAGACATCTTTGGTGAAACCACATGTTTCACAGCGATAAGCATAAATAGGCACGGCTCTAACACTTTTAATTAACCCAATGGGTTATTGTAAATCGAAGCGCAAAGGTTCACAAAATAAATTATTGATCATCGATTGATCCAAACCCTTTAAACAACTCGGTCTGTTACCCTTGCGGACCATGTGAGTCAGCCTCTGCATGTTCTTCAACATCATCTAAACTGTCTTCAGAGTCAAGCTCCAAACTTGCCACCCACCGTTGATGCCCAAGCAAAGCCACCATAGGCGCTGGCGGGCTGCCATGCGGAGCTTGCCAAACAAGCTCTTGATAACCAGACTGCTGCAACAATTGATAAATAGGCCCTGTAGTTTGAGAAACTTCTGGCGTTTTCACTGCAAACAAACGCCATGAGCTGCCAGGCAAAGGGGCTTGGTCTGCGGCTTGACAACGCAAACGCACCGCCCATAATTGCTCTTGTGATGTAGATTGTGCTGTGTTTTCGGATTCAGGCATAATGTGCTCAACAGCAGCCCCAAATAATTTACGCTGCGCTCGCATATTCAACACACCCGGGGCATGAATATCAATGTTGCCATTTTCCAGACGAATAACCGCACCGCCTGCACGAAACTCAATAGAACCGGGCGCTTGAATCACCACATGCCCATGGTTACTCTGTAGATCAAGATTAGCATGCGCTTGAACTTTAACAGCGCCTTCAGAGGCGGCCACTGCAATATCACCGGCTTGAGCGGTCAACCCAAAACCACCTTGTTTTGCATGCCATGCAATTCCAGCAGCAGCAACAAAATGCATGCGTTGACTGCTAAACAATTCAAGGTTACGCAAAGCCATCATTGAAATTCCAGCCGCTGAGGCAATTTGCACACCTTTTACCGCCTGAAGGTGCGCTACTGCATGCGTATGTAAAACCAAAGCACCAGCAGCCAAAGGAGGTGTTAAAACGCCAGCAGAATGATCTGAGGCTTGAGAATCAAGCCCAGCCAACGTTTCCCCGACGCTTTTTTTGGGTGCTAACAACACCCTACGCGATTGTTCTATACTTTGCCAATCACGTTCTAAAGTTTCTTGTCCCCATAAAGGCTGTTGATGCGAACTGGCCTGCGTTGAAATCAACAGCCCTTTGTTAGCAGCCAACACACCGTGCCCTATTGAGCTCAATTCAAATCCCTGGCCACGCTGCACACGCACATGATGTTGCGCTGGAGAACTCAGACAACCCAAGGCCAACCGGGTGTCGGCTACATCGCAAGCCAAACGCAACTGTACATGGGATGGATGGTCATCAAATATCAATTCGTTGCCAACTATAGACTGAATTTTTTTGTCCGCAGTGGGCCATGCACGAGTGCGAATACCACTTAAACTGGCATCATGTGGCCATTGGCTGCGCTGCGCAAAACGCACCAAACCTTGAGCTTGGGTATATAAAGATCCGATGACCACAGGCCGATCTGGATACCCATTTAAAAAATGTACCACAACCGCGTCCCCCACCCGTGGTAACCAAACTTGTCCAGCCAGGCCCGCTTGCGGCTGCACCACTGGCACCCAAGCCGTGCGATGATGCGCATCAAAAGACTGAAATTCACCCTCAAAACGTAAACGAATACGACCCAACACATCGGTATGAACAACCCCTTGCATCACACCATCATCGCTACCGACCACAGTGGCAGTAAGCATACCTATAGGCTGCAGCACATGACTTGTATTCACTTGCCTTGCATCAACTTGCCTTATACAGTCTTGCCGGGGAAAAATGGCTGCCTCAATGGCGGTGAATTGATTTTCATACACGGGGCCATCAGCCTGAAAAACACCCTCAATCGAACGATTACGCGCCACAACCTGTACCGATGTCACAGCCAACAAATCAAGCGCTGGTTGCAATGATTCAACAGAAAAACGCAGCCCCACCCGCAAGTTCAAAACACCCGAACGACCACCCACCAATTGCGTTGACTCAAAAAACGCGTGCGTCGACTCTGACACCACAGGCTTTTGATGCTCCAACTGCGTCCATACGTCAAACACTTGTCCATGGGTATGGTCGCCACGTTGCTGCAAATATGAAAAACCACCTAGATTGGGCCAGAATTCACTGGTGTTGGACAAGACAATTACAAATGTTCCGCTAAAAAAATCTCCTGCAGACTGCACATGCCAATGCCAACCATGTTCACGCCATAAACGCAACAAAAACATATAATCAGACTGCCTATACTGCAAAGTAAAAGGCCGCACAGGCACCTCTGAAGTCATGACGGTATTTTGTAAGGCTTGTTCGTCCAACACCAAAACAAAAGGCAACTTAAAATGCTCAGGAACGCACTGGGCCAATACTTGACGAGTGATTGCTAACGCGTCCATATCATTAAAAACGCGATCGCGAACCGTTTGCGCCCAAAACGTTAACGCATCTTGCAAGCTAAGCTCAAACCAAGTAATGCCATTGCTTGCGCCGCCAGAAACTTTTATTGCACTGATCACCACAGTGTATACACTGCCGCTCTGAGCGCCTTGCAAAATAATATCTACCGGTAACCCAATAAGCTGCTGCGGCACAGCCAACCACTGCATGGCATAGCAAAACAGCCGGCCACAACCAGCTTCACTTAAAATTTCGCGCCACTGAAAACGCGCAACAGCAATTGCAGATAACCAAGCAGATGCCTTTTGATAAATATCGTCTTGTGCATACAAAGCCGGCAAGCGAAGCTGTATAAAACTGTTTTCAGCCACTTCCCAATGAACCTGCTGATTTTGAACAATGGGATCGGTAGAGGAAGATGTCATTGAATTGCTCAAATGCAAAGTTTTACTACAAACACACCAAAAAACGCATAAACCTAAAGAATTGAACCTATCAAGTCAAAACACCGTCCCTTTAATATCACCCCAAAGCGTAACCCAACCAAAGCACTGAGCATGTCCCGCCAAGCATGCCCAAAATAACACCCAGTTACTCAACCATCACAAACTCCTCAAAAGACCGCTCCAAAAAATTTCAAACAAATACACAACAACCTTAAAATAATTTAAGGTGTTGTAAAGTAAACCATTCAAAATGTGTCACCTCGGGTAAAATGTGCACTTAATTAACCGCTACCTTTTTGATTTTTACTATGATCGATGCTAACGCTTTTTCTGCTCTTACCGCACTATCTCCCTTAGATGGCCGCTATCAAAGCAAAGTCAGTGCTTTACGCCCTTTTTTATCTGAAGCTGGTTTTATGCACTTTCGTGTCAAAGTAGAAATTGAATGGCTTAAAGCCTTAGCGCAAATTGGCCTGCCAGAATTGCCTAAGTTCACCGATGAAACCATCAATACTTTGGATCAACTGGTAGAAAATTTTAGCCTCGAAGACGCGCAACGCATCAAAGCCTTTGAAGCCGAAACCAATCACGATGTTAAAGCGGTTGAATATTTTATTAAGGAAAAATTTCAAAACCACAGCGTATTAAATAAAGCCAGTGAATTCGTACACTTTTCGTGTACTTCTGAAGACATCAACAACATGTCGCACGCCTTAATGCTACAAACTGTACGCCAAAATATTGTGTTGCCTGCGTTTTCAAATTTAATTGCAACACTGCGCCAATTGGCACATCAATACGCTGAAGTGCCTATGATGTCTCGCACCCACGGCCAACCCGCCAGCCCCACCACCTTAGGTAAAGAGTTTGCAAATGTGGTTTATCGATTACAACGCGCTACGGCCCAAATTGCTGCGGTTGAATTGCCAGCCAAAATGAACGGCGCTGTGGGCAATTTTAATGCTCACCTAGCGGCTTATCCAGAGATTGACTGGGAAACCGTAGCAAAAACATTGATTGAAAAACTAGGGCTCACCTTCAACCCCTACACCATCCAAATTGAACCGCACGACGGTATTGCCTGTTTAATGGATGCAATTGCACGGGCTAACACCATTTTGATCGACCTATGCCGCGATATTTGGGGCTATGTCAGCCTAGGTTACTTTAAACAACGTTTAAAAGCAGGTGAAGTGGGTTCTTCCACCATGCCACACAAGGTAAATCCTATCGATTTTGAAAATGCAGAAGGGAATTTTGGTCTGGCCAATACATTACTTAAACACCTAAGCGAAAAACTGCCTATTTCTCGCTGGCAAAGAGACCTCACCGACAGCACAGTGCTGCGCAATTTGGGTGTTGCTATCGGTTATGGTACCCTGGCAATTGAAAGCTGTGCTCGCGGTCTAGGCAAGTTGGAGATAAACACCGCCGCAATTAGTGCCGATATTGACCAAGCTTGGGAACTTTTAGCCGAACCCATTCAAACAGTAATGCGTCGCTATGGTCTACCCCACCCATATGAACAATTAAAAGAACTGACTCGCGGCAAAGGAATTAATCAAGAAAGCCTGCAACAGTTTATTGCAAATCTAGATTTGCCCGAGTTCGAGAAACAACGCTTACTGGCTATGCAACCGCGAAATTATCTAGGCAAAGCCATAGAATTGGCAAAAAATATTTAAGCAATCAACACCTTGAAATGGCTTTGCAAAGACTTAATCAAAAAATTAAGCGTCTTTTCCAAGTTTTTCATGTGCCAACAGAAAATCAGCCCAGCAAGAATTAAGCTGGGTTGCGCATTGCGTTTTTTCAATTTCAACAATTGAATTTCTGTAAATACATCGTTTAAAAAATGGAAATATCGAATGAATATTTTTTCAGCTATCCTTTAACCCAAAAAATTTCACAATAATCTAAATATTGTTCCAGTCAATACATCAGTTGAATTAGAAAACATAGATGAAAACAACGATCGAATATTTTGAGTTTTGCTCTCAAATGAATTAAGGCCATAAACAGAATATAAGACTCGGGGAATTGCTGTCATATCAATTACAATTAATATTATGAAAAATGTTGTTGTAGATAATTTCTCAAGAGCAAAACGAATGGCTCAAAACCTTCAAAATGACTCACCCAGCTCAGGGTTAGCATAACTTGGTCCATCGAAAATCGACCCGTACTTAAAAAATATTCTAAAAATTTTAATGAATGATCAATAAGAAAACGCTGTGCAACAAAATCTAATACACTCAAACCCAGATGATCAAATTTATCAAGCGCGGAACCATGTGTTACCAATAAATCAACCAGCTCAAAAGAAGAAAAAAGAACCGCATTAAATAGCGGAATACGGCCGTCTATGTTTTCAAAATTAATATTCGCCCCTAAACGAATCGCTTCTTTAGCCAATTCAAAGTGATCAATCTTGCACAGTACATGTAATATGGTGTTGCCATTCAAATTAGCGTCATTGATGTTGTAATTGGGCGTAATTATTTTTGCTGAAAATTTCACCAAATTTCTAAATGCATTTGAAAAACCTAAATTTGCCACATGAAAAGCCAATGAAAAACCGTCTCCAAGAATTAAATTTGGATTTGCCCCTTGATGTATTAACGCATGAATTGCCTCAATATTATTTAAATGGCCCGCTAATACCAGCGGCGTAAAACCTAAACGATTCACATAATTAACGTTAACGCCAAATGTACAAAGCTTATTAATAAAAGTTGGCTTGTTTGCTAAAACCGCAAGAAACAAAGGGGTATCACCAATTGTATTGGTCACATTAAAATTTACACCACGTCTATGAATACAATCTAATACTTCTATTTTCAAAGAGAAAGCTGAAGCATGCGCTAAATCATTAGGATCAAACCACTGTTCACTGGTATTAAGTTCCAATAAAAAATCTAATATATTTAAACTGCCATAAAATAAAGCACAATTTACAAATGAAAAATTAAATAAAAATGTCTGTTTATAATCTAAACCACTGTCAACTAAAGCTCTAAAAAAATGAATATCATCGTTTTTAATCAGGCTAAACGCTGGACTTAATTTGTTCGAGGTCTTCTCATTAATTGATATCCCTTTGGCTAACAAATAGCGAACCAACATCATATCCCGAATTAAAATAGCATCTCGCATAAGATCTCCGGCTTGCCCACCTGTAATTGGATACTGCACATTACATTGTTCAAACACTTCAAGGACATCAACTAGACGATACGCAAATACACACTTGATAGGATAAAAACCAGCGTTGTCTTGTTTTAAAGCATCGGCACCCATGCTGCATAATAATCGGACATGCTCCAGCTGACCAGATTTTGTTGCCATCAACAATGGAGTTGAGCCATCTGTAGTTTGCGCATTAATATCGATGCCAGATTTATTAAGCAATTGTTTAACGCATAATAAATGCCCATTTTTTACAGCCAAATGCAAAGGTGTGAGTTTTTGCTCATCACACACACATTGATTTATTGTATAGGCTGAATGCCCATGTAAACCCACGGTTTGTTGATCTGGTATTTTGTCTAATAAATATTTTAATACCTGAGAACTACCACTAGCAGCAGCAACCAACGGCCAATGATAAGCGGCTGGGTTTAATTCATCTAGACCACCGAGTTGCAACATTGCAGAAAAAACATCTAAATTATCAACTTCAATGGCATAATCAAGAAAAGATAATTCTAAATTACAGAGCACGCCACAAGAAAAATCTTCCCTTAGATTCAAAGAATCTTTAATAATTTGAAGTCGCTCATTCAAATTGAGATTGATCTGCCAATCACCAGACACCTGATGTGCATACTTAACAAAAGCATGTAACCAAGAATGATTTTTCGCTTGATATTCGTCTATGGGCTCAAACCATGAAAACAAACGGGAACAAACTTCAACAGCTGCATGAAATAGTTGGCGATTATCTGAAGACAAGAGTGTTTGTAAAAGCTTGGCCTTGAGCCAAGACCTAAAGGTCTGATGGTCTTGCTTTTTAGCAGAATCACATAAATTATAGTGTTGCACTAGCAAATGAATATTTTGATACATTTGCGAGTCTTTAGAAACAAATATCGTATACTGCGGCTTCAAATCTTGTAAATGATTTGGCAACAAGTCGTAAAGCACATCAACAACCACAGGGGAGTTTGAATTTAAACAACTTGTCAATGGCGAACAAGTTGAGTCGCACCGAAAAGGCATCACTGCTCACCAATTAAAAAGTAGATAGTTGTAGCAACAAATATCTCACCAAAACGAATCAAATATTTTAGCCAATCCGATAAAATTCTTTAAAAGAAAAATTCAGTTCACTCCAAAAAATTACCGAAAGCCGAAAAACACAGATCCAACAAATTCACATGCTGTAAAATTACGAAATAAACTTAACCAAGAAACCCTCAATAAGCTGATAGTTGTGTGGTTTTCCACTTCGCATTTAAAGCTCCAAATACCAAGTTAGGGTATTGCGCTTGCCCCAAACTGCCGTTGTATCGACCCAAAGCGCGAAACATATTGCCACGCTCTAAATCTAAATAATGACGCAAAATAACGCAACCATAACGAATATTGGTGCGCATATTAAACAATGCAGACGGGTTGCCATCGCCAATGACTCGCGTCCAAAATGGCATAACTTGCATTAAACCCCGAGCCCCTGCATGGCTTATAGCGTATGGCCTAAAACCACTTTCAATCTCAATTAAAGCCAACACAAGCTGTGGGTCTAAACCCGCCCGCTGCGCTTCGTAACGGGCAGTTTTTAATAAATCTTCACGCAACAAGGGGTCAGATATTTTTTTATCCAAACGACGCCCCATTTCAAGCATCCAAAACTCTCGCTCCTGGTGAGAAGCAAACAAAGGCTCGGGCGGGTTACGGTCATGCAAAGCAGCAGCCAAGGCTAAACGAACAGCGTCAGACAAAGGCTCGTACTGTTGGCGCCCCCCCCAAGCCAAGTTGGCTGAAAAAAATAAAACCAGACAGAAAAGGAAATGAAAACGCACTAGAGACCTGAAATTAACTATTCTTATATTACTTGTGGTAAAAAAACGGGAAAAGTTCCATTTTGAAATAAAAAAGGAACTCTTTTCTATAAATACCCACACAAATATTTGAAATATATTTTAAGGCACATTATTCCAATGCAGTCCAATTACACACAGCCACCATTAAATCTACACCAACCAAAGCTTGATTACCCACAAAGCCACAGATTAGGCGCATGTCAAATAAAACCAAATATTGCCCCCCCCCCCCAATTATTAGACTTACCAAACCATATACTGCAACACATTTTTAAACTACTCAATGATCCCAAAAGCCTAGTCTGTGCCTCTATTACTTCACAAACATGCAAACAATTATTTGACAATTTAAAAGGCATGGTGTTTAAACCGGAAGTCATCACCAAAATCAGTAAATTAATTCCGTATTCACCCCGACCCATATACAAAATTAAAATACATGAACTAGCTGATTTAGTAGTTAGCCTAGAAGAACCTGACGAAGCAACCGGCGGCTATGAAAAACAAAAAAAATGTTTTTTAGCGCTAATAAAAAACATTGACCTTGATAAACGCAATATTACGGCTCACAATGCTTTAACAGAAATTTACAATCAAAAAAACACAGTTAACACCGTTGGCACAGGTAATGATCAAGTTAAAGAAACTGAGAGAGCTCAATTTCTGGTTCACGCGTGCGCAGAACATGGCATTGACTTAAATTTTCAAGCCAATAACATGCGCATCATCGATTTACTACTAAAAACAATTGATTGGAAGGGGGATAACAATACAAGCACTGTAAACGCCTTTTTTTCATGCGCAAGAAATCTGACTATTCAAGCCCTGGACAATGCAGAAACAAAAAACCGTAAAGAACAGTTACAACATGAACTCATCGTTGGCATTATGAAACATGATGCACCACAAGGTTTGGTACCAGCACAAATTTTAAGCTCAGAAATCGACCCATACACGCTAAACTACGAAATTGGGCAGCCCAGCACAACCATCAGTAAATTATTAAACCTTGGCCTAAAGCTCAACGCTAAAAACAGCGCTGAGCAAACCCCTGAGCAATACTTTACAGCACAGCAAGACCACGTCCGTGCAAGCAAACTTGCAAAGTTACAAGTTGAAATTGGCGTAGCCGCCTAAGCTACTACACCCAAAGCAAAATTAAGCAATCCAACCAATTAAACAAACTAAACCAACCGGCCGCGGGCGGCTTTAATTTCTTCAAACACATAAGTCACTGCGTTGTCTGAAGCCAAAAACTCAGGCGGATAAACTTCCCCCTGAGCATCTAAATAACGCGCCTGCAATTCCAGTTGACCTTGTTTCAAACCACGCTCACCCACTGTTAGACGATAGGGCACCCCAATCAATTCCCAATCAGCAAACATCGCGCCAGGTCGCTCGTCGCGATCATCCAAAATCACATCTACCCCAAGGGCCTGCAATTGCATCAATAATTGATCTGTAGTTTGCTGCACCAATTCTGAACGATGATACCCAACTGGACACAAGACCAACTCAAAAGGCGCAATTGAAATAGGCCAAATCATGCCACGCGCATCATGATTCTGCTCAATGGCTGCACCCAAAATACGCGTTACCCCAATGCCATAACATCCCATTTCCATCAAAGCAGGCTTGCCATTTTCATCTAAAAAAGTAGCCTTCAAAGCTTCAGCGTACTTTGCACCCAAATAAAACACATGACCAACCTCTATGCCACGGCAAATGGATAAGGGCCCACAACCATCAGGAGAAGGGTCTGCAGCCACCACATTGCGCACATCTGCCACCTCAGGCTCAGGCAAGTCACGCCCCCAATTTACGCCCCGAAAATGCGCGTCTCTCTGATTAGCGCCACAAATAAAATCAGACATCAAAGCCACTGTTCGGTCAGCAATCACGCGCACCTGGGTTGGTACACCAACAGGGCCAATGTAACCAGGAATACAACCTAAAGTTTGAATAATTTCCTGCTCACAGGCCAATCGGCAACCCGCCATACCTGGCAATTTTGCCACCTTAATTTCATTGACTTCATGGTCCCCCCGCACCAAAACCAATACCAACTGCACACGCTGTGATTGCTCTGACTGCCCAGACTGTTGTTGCAATTGAATCGACTCGTTTGAAGCCATATCCAATGCAAATGCCACAGTTTTTACCACCTGTTGCACAGATACCGAAAGCTGCTGAGCCACCGCATCACAAGCCGTAACATTTGGCGTCGCCACCGTTTTCATCAACGCTGTTGGCGCATTGCGTTGGCCGCTGGCCACCGCTTCAGCCAACTCAACATTGGCGGCATAATCTGAGTTTTCGCAATACGCAATCGCATCTTCACCGGTTTGCGCAATAACGTGAAACTCGTGACTGCGCGACCCGCCAATTGACCCCGTATCGGCCGCCACCGCACGAAAATTTAACCCCATCCGCGTAAAAATACGATGATAGGCTGTAAACATTGCATCGTAAGTTTTTTGTGCTGCTGCTATAGTACGATCGAAAGAATAAGCGTCTTTCATCACAAACTCGCGGCCACGCATCACCCCAAATCGTGGGCGAATTTCGTCACGAAACTTGGTTTGAATCTGATAGAAGTTCACAGGCAACTGGCGATAACTTTTAAGCTCGCGCCGCGCAATATCAGTGATAACCTCCTCATGGGTAGGCCCAATAACAAAATCTCGATCATGGCGGTCTTTAAAACGCAATAGTTCTGAGCCATATTTTTCCCAACGACCTGACTCTTGCCACAGCTCAGCAGGTTGCACCGCAGGCATAAGCACTTCTAAAGCGCCAGCGCGGTTCATTTCTTCACGCACAATGGCCTCAACCTTACGCAAACTGCGTAAACCAATTGGCATGAAAGTATAAATGCCTCCAGCAAGTTTTTTAATCATGCCTGAACGTATCATCAGTTGTTGACTGATCACTTCAGCATCGGCGGGGGCTTGTTTAAGGGTATTTAGAAAAAATTGAGTGGATCGCATACATTTTTACACAAAAGGGTTAGCACCAGCAGGTCACGGGTGCTTATAATAGGAACTAGAATTGTAAAGAATTTGGGGCTTATATGCTGGACAAAAACGGCTTTCGGCCCAATGTAGGGATTATTCTCTTAAACTCAAAGAAACAAGTTTTTTGGGGCAAGCGGGTAAGAGAGCATGCATGGCAGTTTCCACAAGGTGGCATTAAGTACGGCGAAACGCCTACACAAGCCATGTATCGGGAGTTGCAAGAAGAAGTAGGATTGCTACCAGAACACATCCAAATTGTCGGAAGAACCCGCGACTGGTTGCGTTACGAGGTACCAGACCACTGGATTCGCCGTGAATGGAGAGGACACTACAGAGGGCAAAAACAAATTTGGTTTTTAATAAAACTTGTCTCCAATGACAGCAACATTAGTTTACGCGCCACAAAACACCCTGAGTTTGACGCGTGGCGTTGGAGCGACTACTGGATTCCGCTAAAGTCGGTGATTGAATTCAAACGCGATGTCTACCGGCGCGCCTTGAACGAACTGGTGCGTTTTGTGTTTTCTCGCAACGACCCGAGACGCCACCCCCCTGACGATACTTGGCAAGTATTTGAACCACAACCCGTTATAAACCATCGAGGATACCTTGGCCAATTTAAGAAAAACAAAATAAATGAAAGTATCAATCCAGCAAAACTAAATTGTCACGATGAATGAACTCCGGTTCAGTCACATAACCCAGCAAAGCTTCAATTTGCTGGCTGGGCTGGCGCATAATTTTACGTATTTCGTGGGCCGAGTAGTTCACCAAACCACGCGCCACCTCTTGCCCTGCCATATTTAAGCAAGACACAATATCGCCACGCAAAAAATCGCCTTCCACTTGACACACACCAACCGGCAACAAACTTTTACCACCAACCAATAACGCTTGTGCTGCACCAGCATCCAGGTAAATACGGCCCTTTAGTTGTAAATGGTCTGCCATCCACTGTTTACGCGCCGCCAAACGACCCACCGACGCAAACAATTCGGTGCCAATGCGTTCACCCCGAGCTAAGCACAACAACACATCAGGCTCGCGCCCTGGAGCAATCACAGTGGCTGCACCACTGCGTGCTGCACGCTTGGCAGCCGTTATTTTAGTGATCATACCGCCTGTACCCACCTGTGAACCGGCACCCCCAGCCATTTTTTCAAGCTCTGGGTCACCGGCTTGAGCCAACTGCACTAATTTAGCCTGCGGGTTTTTGCGCGGGTCAGCCGTGTATAAACCTGTTTGATCTGTCAAAATGATTAAAGCGTCTGCTTCCACTAAATTGGCCACCAAAGCACCTAAGGTGTCATTGTCACCAAACTTAATTTCGTCTGTCACTACGGTGTCGTTCTCGTTAATGACAGGCACCACGTGCATGGCCAATAGGGTAAATAAAGTTGAGCGCGCATTTAAATACCGCTCACGATCAGCCAAGTCAGCATGTGTTAGTAAAACCTGAGCTGTTAGTAACCCATGCTGGGAAAAACTGGCTTCATACACCCTAGCCAAACCCATTTGACCCACAGCTGCCGCTGCTTGCAGTTCATGCACTTGGCCAGGCCGCTGCAACCACCCTAAACGCTGTACACCCTCAGCAATTGCACCAGAGGAAACCATCACCACTTGTTTGCCCTGGGCAATCAGCGCCGCAATTTGTTGCGCCCAGCCTGATATCGCTTGACGATCTAAACCAGCACCATTGTTGGTGACCAAACTAGAGCCAACCTTAATCACCAAACGCTGGGCTTGCTGAACAATTGAAGGTTTAGATAAATCCGTCGTCACTGTCGATTTCCTCTTCTTCTGGGGCAGACTGTAAGGCTTTTTCAGCCGCCAATTCTAACGCCCGACGCCGTGTTAACTCTGTTTGAATATCCAGCATAAGACGCTGGCAATGCTCACCTGTTAAGCCTGAAACAGCATACACCGGACCCTGCCAACCTGTGGCCTCAGAGAAACGCTGAACCACAGCATCAATCAACTGCTGCCTTTGCTCTGGAAGAACCATATCAATTTTATTTAAAACCAACCAGCGCGGCTTTTCAAAGAGATTTTGATCGTAATTGCGCAATTCTTGCACAATGGCTATGGCGTCTGCAACAGGGTCTATGGTTTCATCAAACGGTGCTACATCTAATAAATGCAACAACAAATGGGTACGCGACAAATGTTTTAAAAACTGAATACCAAGCCCGGCACCTTCTGCCGCCCCTTCAATTAAACCAGGAACATCAGCAATCACAAAACTTTTCTCAGCCGATACCCTCACCACCCCCAAATTGGGATGCAAAGTGGTAAACGGATAATCCGCAATTTTGGGTCGCGCATTAGAAACCGCTGCAATCAAAGTGGACTTTCCAGCATTGGGCATACCCAATAAGCCCACATCAGCCAATACTTTTAATTCGAGCCGCAGCTTACGACGCTCACCCTCTCGCCCTGGGGTGTTTTGCTTAGGCGCACGGTTCACACTGCTTTTAAAGTGTAAATTACCCAAACCCCCATCCCCCCCCTTAACCAGCAACACGCGATGGCCATGTTCCACAAGGTCTGCCACAATCAAACCTGTGTCTTCATCTAAAATAAGGGTGCCCACTGGCATGCGCAATACAATGTCATCACCACCAGCCCCAAAACAGTCAGCACCACGGCCACCCTGACCATTTTTAGCACGGTACATGCGGGTGTAACGGTAGTCAATTAAGGTGTTGATATTGCGGTCAGCTACGGCATACACATGACCACCGCGACCACCATCGCCACCGTCTGGACCGCCTTTGGGGATATACTTTTCACGGCGAAAACTGATTGCTCCATTGCCGCCGTTGCCCGCAATCACTTCAATCAGTGCTTCGTCGATAAATTTCATTTTTGTTCCTGACCTAAAAAACCTGACTTTAAAAAACAAAAGCCCTGCACAGGCAGGGCCTTTGTTTTACGATACACATGGGATGTGAAGCGTTTAAGCCTCAGCAGGCTCTACACTGACCGTATTACGGTTCAATGCGCCTTTCACAGAAAACTTAACATGACCATCTACCAGCGCAAACAAGGTGTGGTCTTTGCCAATACCCACATTGGTGCCGGGATGAACGCGGGTGCCCCGCTGACGAATAATGATGCTGCCAGCATTGATTGCTTGACCACCGAACACTTTAACACCGAGTCGTTTTGATTCGGAATCGCGCCCATTTCGCGTAGAGCCGCCGCCTTTCTTACTTGCCATTTACACTCTCCTTGTGGCAATTACCCGTTGATGGACTCAACACGAATTTCAGTAAAATTTTGCCGATGGCCCTGACGCTTTTGATAATGCTTGCGACGACGCATCTTAAAAATTTTTACTTTATCGTGACGACCCTGAGCCAACACCACAGCTTTGACCGAGGCACCTACAACAAATGGCGTGCCCACGCGCAGCGATTCACCGCTGCCAATGGCCAACACTTCATTTAAAGTAATTTCCTGATCAATGTCTGCCAGTATCTGTTCTACTTTTAATTTTTCGCCAACGGCAACTTTATATTGTTTGCCACCGGTTTTTATGACCGCGTACATTGTTTACCTTTCCAAAAAATTTCCGCTTAATTTCTACTATACCAGCAGAAAAGCCTTCAATTTTACTATTGACAACATTTTTCGTCAATGATTGAACAGCTTATGCATATGGGTTAGAAATGCCAAAACGGCGCAAAATATGTATTTCGCGCTGCTCCATCAACATCGCTGGAAAATCCGCATCATGTGTGTAGCCTTGGGCATGCAAACAGGCATGCACCACCATGTGCGCGAAATGTTGCCAAACCGTTTTTCCTTGGGCTTTTGCCTCAGCCATCACCACCTCAGCACACACCACTACGTCTGCCCAAAAAATAGGCATGTCCGGTATGTTGGGCGGATCAATCGGAAATGTCAGTACATTGGTGGCGTAATTTTTACCGCGATACTGCGCATTGAGTTGTTTTGCCTGTTCAGCCCCCACAACGCACAAAGCCAAATGGGCATCATCTAAAAAACACGCGCGTATTAAACGGCGCAAACGCTCAGGCACCACAGCTTGACGCAATTGGCCAACCGCTTCACTGTCTAAGGTTTGCCACTGCACATCAATCACAACAGTGGGCTGAGTCATACATTGCCTTCAGGCTGTACAACAGGTGGTTTTCGATCATTTTTTTCAAAACGCTCATAGGCCGCCACAATTTTACCCACCAAAGGATGCCGCACCACGTCTTTCACGTCAAAATGCATCACGCCAATGTCTGGCATATCCCGCAAAACGTGCAGCGCTTGAATCAAACCACTTTTTTGCCCACGCGGTAAATCAATTTGCGTAACATCACCGGTCACCACCGCCTTACTGCCAAAGCCAATGCGCGTTAAAAACATTTTCATTTGCTCTGGCGTGGTGTTTTGCGCTTCGTCCAGTATAACAAACGCGCCATTCAGTGTACGACCCCTCATATAAGCCAAAGGCGCCACTTCAATGGTGTTTTTTTCAATCATTTTTTGCACCCGCTCGTAGCCTAGCAAATCATACAAAGCATCGTACAAAGGGCGCAAATACGGATCTATTTTTTGCGTTAAATCGCCAGGCAAAAAACCTAGGCGTTCACCCGCCTCTACCGCCGGACGGGTTAAAACAATGCGTTGCACCCAATCGCGCTGCATAGCATCGACCGCACAAGCCACCGCCAAATAAGTTTTTCCCGTGCCCGCAGGCCCCACACCAAAGCTAATATCGTGCGATAAAATGGTGCGCAAATACGCTGCTTGATGCGGTGTTCTGGGCTGCAAATCGCTGCGAAGGGTGCACAATTCAAGAGGCCCCCCCCCAACTGTGTGTTCCAAAAAATCAGCGCTTTTGGCATGAACCGCCTTGGCAGATGTGGCCTGTTCTTCACTGTGGCGCAACTGCACCAAAGCCAACCCAATGGCTTCTACATCAATGGGGTTTTGACTCACCGAAAACAAATGATTGATCAAAGCAATGGCTTGCGCACTGGGTTTTTTATCACCCACAATTTGCCAGTGTGCGCCACGTCGCGTAATTCTTACATTCAACGCTTGTTCTATATAAGCCATGTGCGCATTCAAAGGGCCACATAAATTGGCCAAACGCCGATTATCATCTTCGGGGGCCAGCCAGTCGTAAGGTTTTGCTTTCATTCAATAAGTATCATCATTCTAAATCAAAAGAATTTTTTTTTAAGCGTGTCTGAATTTTAGTATATAAAGGATGATCAATACTTTGTTGAAAAAAAAAGTGCACCAAAGCATTTTCATAATGACCACGATCAGGAGTCGCGCACCTTAAAGAATTATTCGAACCTCTTGCAAAATGAAAAAGTAAATCAATTAAACTCTTTAATTCCAAAAAATCCTCCAAATAATACTCTAAGTTCCGAGACGTGTACCCCAAGCTATTTTGTTGATCAATAGACATTTTGAAATCTTCAAGCCTTGCATGGCATACTTGCAACCGCTCAAGAATCTTAGCCAAATACTCCCCAACCTCTGGCTCTCCGTGCTCAATACATCGATCAAATATTGCTACATAACTTTCTGGTAGCTTAGGTAATTCGGACAACCGGATTTCAAAAGGCTCAAACATTCCTTTTTTTTCCAAGCTATCCAAATTTTCCCATGCCTCAATCAAAAACTTTCCACTATGATCACAATAAATAGTTAAATTGCTCAATACTTGAGGTAAAAACACCTTAGCAGCAATAAACCGCCGCTTACGTTGTTCATTTTCTCTATATTCAGTTGTTTTAAAAAAAATAATACTAGATAAAAGAGTCAATACAGCTGCAGAAGCAGTTTGCCATCTATCCAGAACTTCCTGAACGTATACCCAACCTCCCTGAACCCAAGGAAAAATTGCTACGCTTAAAAAGTATAGAACACAAAGCACCATACCAACCCAAAAAGCGTTCCTAATTAGGTAAGATTTTAAAATAAGCCATGCGCTCTTAAAATTAAATTTAAATAAGCTCGGTTTTTCCATTTAAGAACTCTAGTTTTTAAAAAAATTCATACAAAAATTATTCGAAGGAACAACACAATGACCAGCACCCAACAACGTGCCGCACTGCAATCCCAAATCTGGCAAATTGCCAACGATGTACGGGGCGCAGTCGATGGCTGGGATTTTAAACAGTACGTACTGGGCACACTGTTTTACCGCTTTATCAGTGAAAATTTT
>JAXISZ010000007.1:0-84839 GCA_034680345.1 Burkholderiaceae bacterium | reverse complement strand
TCAACTTTAAAATCGCTAAACACTGGCGTGCTGCTCATGGTGCTTACGGCCATTTGTGAAGAAGCATTCCGAATGCTGGCGCTGCCACTTAAACTCAATGCATTTGCAGACAAAGCAATACCGTCGCTATCGAACAAACCGGAACCCACAGTGAATACAAACTTCAAAGCGTTTGAAGATACAGTTTTTGATGAGGAACCAGATAAATACCTAGCTTGTACCGTGCCTGTGCCAACTGCCAAATTCAACAATGGCATACCGTTAACAAACACAGCTTCAGAAAAGTTAACTGTGGCAGTAACAACAGAACCGGCCTTCAGCCAATTTTGAGCATTGCGTCCGGTTGCAGACAACTGTACCGTTGTGATGGTTGGAGCTGGCATACTTCATTTCCCTTCAAGCCAAGATCATTTGTAGATATGATCTAATGTTGTATTAAAAAAACTTAATTAACAAAAGCTTGAAGGAAAATACCGCAAAAAAATATACCTACGTTAGGTGATAAAAAATTCAGAGAAAAATTACCCAAAACCAAATCATGTCATTTAAAAAACACGCGCAACTGTTTGACGAAATTGTTTCGCGTCTTGAAACCCGACAACACGAGCACCCATTATCTCTTGTCCTTGTGCATCAAAAAAAACAATGCCAGGCGGACCAAATAACTGGTAGCGCTTCAATAAACCTTGGTCTTCAGGGGTGTTGTTAGTAACATCCACCTGCAACCACACAATCCCTTTTAACGCTGCTTGAACCTCAGCATCACTAAACGTAAAACGCTCCATCTCTTTGCAAGCCACACACCAATCAGCGTAAAAATCTAAAAAAGCGGGTTGATTCAAACGCTTCAGAACCATATCAACTTCAGCGCTAGAAACATGAACAAATGGCAATTGTGAAGAGGTCTTATTCTGCGCAAGCTCTGAAATTTTCCCCTGTGCAGTAATACTACGAGCTAAAAACTTGCTATGGGCCAAAGGCATAAAAACATCCTCATCCCCTGAAGCAGCACCGATGGCTTGTAAAATACCTAAAACCAAGAGAGCCCAGGCCAACCCCTGACGCAAACGCTCCCAAACACCAGCACACTTCGATATGCTTTGAAAAGCACCCAAAACAGCGGCACAAACCATAAAAAAAACCGCCCAAAACGCCATAAAAACTGGAGTTTTTAAAATTGGAGCCAAAGTATAAATTGCCAAAGCAATTAATAAAAAACCAAAAAATTGTTTGACAGAATCCATCCATAAACCAACCTTTGGTAAGATTCCACCCGCCATCGCTGCCACTAAAATTAAAGGTGTTCCAAACCCCCAAGCCAAAGCAAATAAGGCCAATCCGCCACCCCAAGCATCACCGCTTGTAGAAACATATAACAAAGCACCTGCCAAGGGCGGCGTAACGCATGGCCCCACTAAAATAGCTGATACAGCACCAATTAGAAAGACAGAACCGTAAGATCCACCCCGAAGATTAGCAAAACGCGTATTTAAATTGTTTTGCAACCCAAGTGGCATTTGCAGATTAAAAGCACCAAGCATGCCCAACCCAAATACAGCCAATACTACTGCAAATAAACCTAACACCCAAGGCTGTTGCAAACTGGCTGCTAAACTTGCGCCAGTTAACCCAGCTGCAATACCTAATAAAACATAAATCAGCGACATACCGCTAACATAAACCAAAGCCAAGCCAACCGCATGCTTACGCCGACTGTTTTGCCCCACCACTAAAGCAGACAAAATAGGTAACATAGGTAAAACACATGGCGTAAACGCCAGCAGAACACCCAAGCCAAAAAATAAAGGCAACATAAACCACAACGATTCAGCGGCGAGTTTTTGAGACAATTGGGCTGATGGATTTAAGCCACTCCCGCCCACGCCCTGAGCGCCTGTTGAACTTGGAATTAACGTTGATGTTGAGGCAATAAAATTTGTGAGTGCAGATTCGCTAGATGTTAGGCTTAAAACCTGTTCGATTGGCGGGTAACACAAACCCGCCTGCGCACACCCTTGATACGACACTGACACAGCTTGGGGCTGCCCACCTTGAAATAACAAACCCACCAAAACTTGACCCTCTAAAATTTCAACTTCTTTATTTAAATTAGAGTCAAACTTTAACTGCCCTCTGGGCGCATTAAAAACCAAAGATTGACCTGCAGCAGCAGATACCCAATTCACAGTAAGTTTGTCACGGTACAGATAGTAACCATCAGCAATTTCAAATTTCACCTGCCAACGCTCAGAGTCTTTGCTTATGTGTGCTGAAAATGCTTTATCTGGTTCTAAGAAATCTTGTGCATACACAACATGAAAACCAAAGCCTAATAATACATAAAAATACAGAAAACAACGGTAAATCAATCTGTCCCTCTCGTTTCTTCAAACACCCACTGTTGATACATGGGTAAAGCATGAGTTGCCTGCACCGCCACCAACTCTGGAACCTCATAGGGATGCCAATCCACCCAGGCAGATTGTAGCGACGAATAATATGACGCTGTTGTTTTAATCAACAACCAAACCTCTGAACTTTCACAAACCTCGCCACGCCATTGATAAACCGATAAAGCCCCAGGCAAAATTGAAACACAAGCTGCTAATCGAGATTGAACCAAACGCAGCGCTAAATCTTTCGCGATATCCAGATTAGGGGCTGTTGAATAACACAACAAAATAGGCTCGGACATTATCATCCTTTAACTAAAAAAACATAACCACTGAACAAAAATAACCAAATAAAACCAATCTAAACCAAACACGGACTAAACCCTAATTCACTAAAAAACGACGGCGTGTTAGCTGCAAAGCTAAAAGCAGTGCGGCCATTGAATAAAGAAATATCGCCAGCACTTTGGGTTTTAGGTCCAACTGTTGCTGCTTAAATGCGACGCGAATCACATCAACCAACAAAGACAATGGCAAAAAATCTGCAAACACCTGTAATAATTTTGGCAACTGCGCTCGTGGAAAAATAGCGCCAGATAAAAAAGTCATGGGCGTAACGCACAAGGTAAAATAAAACATAAAAAAATCATAGCTTCTTGCAAGTGCATTAATACATAAAGCAAAAGCAGAAAACATTAAAGCACCCAAAACCAAAAAACAAAATACCTTAAACCATATTAAAACGTCACCAAACCCGAAAAAAATAACAAAAACTAGCATCGCTGCAGCAGCCATAGCACTTTTAGTGGCGGCCCAAATCCATTCACCTAATACAACCTGCGTTAAACTCAAGGGCGTATTTAAAATAGCGTCCCAAGTTTTTTGTACATGCATTCGAGTAAATGCGGAATACAACGCCTCAAAGGTTGCTGCATTCATAGCACTTAAAGCCAATGCACCACACACCAAATACTCCATGTAAGGAATGCCTTGTACATCAGGCATCAAAGCACCCAACCCAAAACCAAACGCAACCAGCGCAATTAAAGGGTCTAAGACATTTCCCAAAATACTTGGCAAAGCCAATCTTCGCCAAACCGAGGCATTGCGATACCAAACTGCAAAAACACCGCTTGCACTGTGCTGGAGTTTAATCAAACCAAACACCATTTTTTTATGCATCGCGTAAATCCCTTCCCGTAAGACGCAAAAAAACATCTTCTAAATTTGCAGGGCGATGCAAATATTGAATCCTCTGTATTTGATTTTGCAACGCCAGCAACCAAACTTGTGGCGTTTTGGTATAAATAAAAACCGTTTCGCCACTAACCTCTATACGCGCTGCCTGATCTTCATGCTTAAACTGATCTACCCATTGACGCGCTTGCAAACCAAATATTTCTAGTACGTCACTGCCAATAGTTTTAGCAATTAAATCGCGTGGCGCCCCCTGTGCAATGACGCGCCCATGATCAACAATTAAAATTTGATCGCACAAACGCTGCGCTTCATCCATAAAATGAGTGGTTAAAAGAAGGGTTTTACCTTGGTCGCGCAAGTGCTGCAAGCGTTCCCAAATTAAATGTCTTGCCTGAGGGTCTAGCGCTGTGGTTGGCTCATCCAAAAAAATCAATTCAGGATCGTTAACCAACGCTCGCGCTAAAGTGAGACGCCGCTTAAGGCCACCAGACAAATGCGTGACTTTTTCTTTAGCCCGACGCTGCAACGAAGCAAACTCAAGCAATTCGGGTAAACGTTTTACAATAATGTCATGATGAATACGAAAATAACGGGCAAAAACGGTTAGGTTCTCTTCAACTGTAAAATCAGGGTCTAATAAATCTTCTTGTGGTACTACGCCAACCCGACTTCTGGCAATATTTGCTTGAACTGGCATAGAAAAATTAAGCAATGAAATTTTTCCCGAATCAGCACCAATTAAGCCCAACCCCAATCGCAAGGTGGTGGTTTTACCGGCACCATTGGGGCCCAATAAGCCCAGACACTGCCCAGGAAACAACTGAAAGCTTAAGCGATCAACCACCCTGCGCGCTCCAAACGCTTTAATAACTTCATGAAAAGATAAAAGCATCACCAAGCTCCTTTATTCTTATGAACTATAAAGCATCAGGGCTTTTGTGAGTAAAAATAAAAAGCAATTTAAATTATTTTCGTGGATTCAAATACAAAGTGCAATTTTCATTACAGACCACATCAAGCCAATTTATTGGCTAAAAAATGCTCAGAACAATATCGAAATGCCAGGAAAAATCAATTGGACATACTGAATCAAGCCTTTGAATTGATTAAAATTCAATGGAGTCCAGAACAAATTTCATCAAAATTATTGGTTAACGATGAAAGCATATATCATCATATCTACAAAGATGATCAATGCAATGATACTACTTGGCAAGCATTACGATGCTACAAAAAGAAAAGAAAACATTGTGGCTCTGAGCGCAATAAACGCAAAAAAATATTGGAAAAGGGCCTATTGCAGAAAAACCAGAAACTATTGAAAAATGCTCATCAATAGGTGATTGGGGAAAATATACGGTGATTGACGCTTGTTAAAAACAAACGATAATCTCCTTAATTGAACGCAAATCTAAATGCACAATTGTAGCTCAAGTACTCAATAACATAAAAAATTGGGGAGGAGAAATGCCATCATCAATCGTCTTATACCAGTTCATGGTTGGGTCAGTACAATCATCTATGATAACTGCAAAGAATTTGCAAACCACAAAATAATGAATGATACTTTAAACTCAATGAGTCACTTTGCAGATTATTTTTCTTGCTGGCTAGCGTGGTTGCAACGAAAGTCTTAATGAACTTTTACAACAATATGCCCCAAAAAAACGTCTATTATTTGCAGTTACAAAAGATACAATAGAAATTACTGAACCACTATTTAAACCATAGGCCAAGAAAAAAATTGGGCTATAAAACACCAAATAAAATCTTTTTTCACAATGCGTTAACGATGTTGCACTTTGTGCTTGAATCCATGATTTACTAAGCCGTTTACACTTCGTTCTTGAATCCAAGACACAATAAAAAATAAACGACTATAAAATCAATGCAATCCTGCAATGTAATCAGAAAGCGCCTTGATTTCAAGGTCTGACAACCGAGCAGAAATTCCCATCATCTGTGCATTATTTTTACGAATACCCAAACGGAAAGCAACCAACTGCGCTTCAGTATACTCAGCATGCTGACCAGACAAGCGGGGGTACTGAGATGGTATACCTGCGCCATTGGGACTGTGACAACCCGCACAAGCAGGAACATTTTTTTCTGCAATACCACCACGGTAAATTTTTTGACCCAACTCCAGTATGTCTTTTTGTTTTGCAAAACCTGCTTTTGGTTTTTGCTGCGCATAATAAGCTGCTACATTACGCATATCTTCAAGTGACAAACTGGCTGCAAAACCGGCCATAATTGCATTTTCTCGCTCAGCCTTTTGAGCCCCTGGCTGCACCCTAAAATTATTTAACTGCTTAATTAAATATTCTGGATGCTGAGCAGCCAATTTAGGATTGGCCGGAGCCACACTGTTGCCGTCAGCACCATGGCAACCTGCACACACTTGAGAGGCAATTTCACCGCCCTTAGCCAAGTCTGGCTTAGGCAAGCTTTGGGCTGCTGGTGACGCCACGGCCCCTGTTGCCAAACTGAAAAAAACCACAAGAAACGCCACAATTTGTTTCATAACTTTAAGTCCGCTATTCTGCAAAAAAACTAATCGTTGCCAAAAACAACGCTCTAATTTTCTTTTTTATTTTTAAAATCCGATTATTATACTCTTCCTTACAGCTGCAAACCAAGACCCAATAACTCATGTTAAACAATTTTCACTCCACTTTCTTTGAAACTTCTGCAGCCAAACTCTCACAGTGCCCTGCACCCAGCGTACCAGAAATTGTTTTTATTGGCCGATCCAACGCGGGAAAATCTACTGCAATTAATACCTTATGCAACAGAAGGCAACTTGCATTTGCAAGTAAAACACCTGGACGAACACAATTACTCAATTTTTTCAGTGTACTAAATCAAAGTAATACCATAGCCCGTTTGGTTGACTTACCTGGATACGGATTTGCCCAACTTTCACAATCCGAAAAAAGCCAATGGGATATTGAACTGGGTGGGTATCTTCGCAATCGCTCCGCGCTACATGGTTGCGTTATGATTGTAGATGCAAGACGTGGACTTCTTGCCCTTGACCGCAGCGCTATTAATTGGCTTGCCATCCGTAAAACACCCATACATATTGTGTTATCAAAAGCAGACAAACTCACAACCCAAGAAAAAATTAACGTACAAAGAAGAACCTTTGAAGAAATTCAAAAGCATATCGAAGCAGGCCACACCATCACTGTTCAACTTTGGTCGGCGCTCAAAAAAATAGGGCTCATTGAACTTGAATCCCAACTTAAACAATGGATTATCCCAACCTCTTTATAAGCTCAAACCATGTTTAATAAACGAATATCCAACATAACATCCGGTGGCTTTCCCGCACAAAGGCCACGCCGATTACGCGTTGACAACTTTACTCGTCAGCTTGTCCAAGAACACATATTAACTGTAAATGACCTTATCTACCCTGTGTTTTTGCTACCCGGAACGCATCGCCGCGAACCAGTGTATTCTATGCCTGGAGTAGAACGGTTGTCCTTAGATTACCTTTTGACTGTTGCTGAAGAATGCAGCAAACTGGGGGTTCCTGTTCTGGCAATTTTTCCGGTGATTGAACCCGAAAACAAAAGCCCTGATGGTTCAGAAGCCTTAAACCCCGAAGGTTTAATCCCAAAAGCAATTATCACACTTAAGAAACAATTCCCTGAACTGGGTATTCTCACTGACATTGCTTTGGACCCATACACTTCGCACGGGCAAGATGGAATTATCGACAAAAATGGCTATGTTCTAAACGATGAAACGGTAACTATTTTAACAAATCAAGCTTGCCTACACGCCGCAATGGGCGTTGATATTGTAGCACCCAGCGACATGATGGACGGCAGAATTGGGGCCATTCGGCAATCTCTAGAAGCCCATAATTATATTTACACCCGTATCATGGCTTACTCTGCCAAATACGCTTCACATTTTTATGGACCGTTTCGAGACGCAGTTGGCAGCGCCTCCCATTTAGGAAAAAGCAATAAACTAACGTATCAAATGAACCCTGCCAATTCTAATGAAGCCTTACGTGAAGTGGCTTTAGATATTCAAGAGGGAGCAGACATGGTCATGATCAAACCTGGTATAGCTTATTTAGACATTGTGAAAGCAGTTAAAGATAATTTTGGCATGCCCACCTTTGCTTACCAAGTTAGCGGTGAATACGCCATGATTAAAGCAGCGGCAGCAAACGGTTGGATTGACGAAAAGGCAGTGATTTTAGAGTCGCTATTGGCTTTTAAACGTGCTGGTGCAGATGGTATTTTGAGTTATTTTGCCAAAGATGTGGCAAAATGGCTTAAGTCCGCTTAAAAACCATCTAAAATATTAGAATCTAACTTTAACTTGTTTACAACAACGGCAGTGGTTAACGCACCAAAAGAAAAGCACAAAAATGTTCTAATAAAAAAACACCCCTCTTATGAAGGGGTGCCTGTTAGAATAAAAAAATTAAATCAGTGAGAAAGTATTTTTGCTAGAAACTGCTGCGCACGATCGGATCGTGGGCTTCCAAAAAACTCTTCTTTTTTACAGTCTTCAACAATCAAACCCTGATCCATGAAGATAACACGATGCGCTACTTTACGCGCAAAACCCATTTCGTGGGTTACGCACATCATAGTCATACCTTCCTGGGCCAATTCAACCATAACATCTAATACTTCATTGATCATTTCAGGGTCTAAAGCTGAAGTGGGCTCATCAAATAACATGCAAATAGGATCCATAGACAACGCGCGCGCAATCGCAACCCGTTGCTGCTGACCACCTGATAATTGCCCTGGAAATTTGTATGCATGGGCTTTTAAGCCGACACGATCAAGCAGACCTAAACCTTTTTGATTTGCTTCTTCGTGTGTACGACCTAAAACTTTTTTTTGAGCCAAGGTCAAATTTTCAACAATACTTAAATGCGGAAACAACTCAAAGTGCTGAAATACCATACCAACACGTGAGCGCAATTTTGGCAAAGACGTAACTGGGTCCCCCACCGACGTTCCATCAACAATAATTTCACCTTGTTGAAAAGGCTCAAGCGCATTAACGCATTTAATTAAAGTTGACTTACCCGAACCAGAAGGGCCGCAGACGACCACAACTTCGCCACGCTTGACTTCGGTCGAACAATTCGTCAGCACTTGAAAGCTGCCATACCACTTGCTGATTTGCTTGATTTCAATCATGGGCCTCTCCAATTATCGAATGATTTGAATACGCTTCTGTAATGCTTTTACCATCATGGAAAGGCTAAAACAGATAATAAAATAGATGACTGCAACAAAGGTGTACATCTCAACTAAACGACTGTCCCGTTGTGCAATCTTAGAAGCCGCACCAAGAAAATCTGTAACCGAAAGTACATACACCAAAGAAGTGTCCTGGAATAAAATAATGGTCTGTGTCAACAAAACCGGCAACATATTACGAAATGCCTGAGGTAAAACCACGTAACTCATGGCTTGACGATAATTTAAACCCAACGCATAAGCAGCTGAAACCTGTCCACGAGATATACTTTGAATTCCTGCACGCATAATTTCACAAAAATAAGCTGCTTCAAACATAATAAAAGTAATATAGGCTGATCGATCAGCGCCTACTTGTGGCGGACGATCAGCACCGGTGACAGCCTGCAAAACCACTGGAACAAGAAAGAAAAACCAAAAAATAACCAAAACCAATGGAATTGAACGCATTAAATTAACGTAGCCAGCGGCGGCCAAACTGATAAATTTATTTTTTGATAAACGCGCCAATGCCAATAAAGTGCCAAAAATAATACCACCAAAACAAGCAAATACTGTTAGCTGTGCAGTGTAATGCAAACCCTTAAGCAAATAAGGCCATGAGCGCGCAACAACATCAAACTCGAAACCCAACATCTTATTTGCCTCCAGAGATATAACCAGGTACAGCTAGGCGTTTTTCAGCAAATGCCATAATCCGATTAACTGTCATAGCAACCACCACATAGGTAACTGTTGCCGCAATATAGGCTTCAAAATATGCAAAAGTTACTTCGCCCATCTCACGCGTGCGAAATGTCAATTCTGTTAAACCAATTGTTAACGCCACAGACGTATTTTTTATAAGATTCATCATCTCAGATGTCATTGGGGGGACAATAATACGATATGCCATAGGCAGCAAAACATAGCGGTAAGTTTGAAATTGAGTCAAACCCAACGCATAACCTGCCGCACGTTGTCCTCTAGGCAACGATAAAATACCAGAACGCACCTGCTCTGCCACACGCGCTGCAGTGAACAACCCTAAACAAATAACAGCAACAGTAAATTGAAATTGTGTAGGATCACTTTCAATAGCCAAGGTTTTTAGCGCAGGAATAACCTCTGGCAATACAAAATACCAAATAAAAAACTGGACAATTAAAGGGATATTACGGAACATTTCCACATACACATTGCCTACTGCCACCAATATAGGGTTGGTTGTGGTTCGCAATACACCCATAACCGAACCTACAACAAATGCAACTATCCAAGCGCACAAGGCTGTTAGCAAGGTCCACTCTAACCCCGACACCAACATACTCATCCAGGTTGCGTCACTGTCTGTAACAGTCTCAAAAAACAACAACCAATTCCAATCGTACTTCATTAAACAGCCTCAAAATTTCGTTATTATTTGTTTTACCGTATTTGAGAAAACAAACAGGGTCGAAGGAAAAACCACCAACCCTGTTCACTTTCAATGATCAAACACCCTTATCATTTGGGGATTTGATAAGCTCTTTTAACTCTGGAGACACTGGAAACTTTAAATTAATATTTTTTGGTGGAATGGGGGACTCAAACCACTTGGCGTAAATTTTGTTAATTTCACCAGTTTTCATCAACCCACCCAAAGTTTTGTCAATCAAACCTTTAAACTGCGCATCGTCCTTACGCAACATGATACCGTAGGGTTCTGTACGCAAAACTTCTGGCAATAAGGTGAAATCATTGGGCGATTTAGAGTTCGCAACCAGCCCTGCCAATAAAATATCATCCATCACAAAAGCTGCCGCACGATCACTCTCAACTAACAAAAATGATTCTGCGTGGTCTTTTCCATAAATTTCTTTAAAGTCAATTTTAGAACCTTTTTCATGTGCTTTAATCAACTGCACAGAAGTAGTACCAGACGTAGTTACAATTGGTTTACCGTTAAGATCAGATAAGCTAGATACACCTGAATTCTTTTTAACAACCGCTTTAACACTTGTAACAAACGTAGTAACACCGAAAGAAACTTGCTTTTGACGTTCCGTAGAGTTGGTTGTTGAACCACATTCTAAGTCTATCGTGCCATTGATTAACAAAGGAATACGGTTAGACGATGTAACCGGTTGCATAGAAACTTTCAAATCCGGCATTTTTAATTCAGATTTAATGGCTTGCACTAATTTTTCACACAAATCCATGGAATAACCAATGGGCTGCTGTTTGTCATCTAAATAAGAAAAAGGCACAGAAGACTCTCGGTGTCCAAGCGAGATAGTGCCAGTTTCTTTGATTTTTTTCAATGTACCAGTCAGCTCTTCAGCAGCATACAAACCTGAAGAACCAACAATAGTAATTGCAGCCAAAACAGCTGTTAAATAAGTGCGTTTCACAACAACCTCCCTTGTTTGTCATTTAACTCAATAAAAAAATAAAACCAACAGCCAACAAAACGGCCGCTACCGACATTTATAACTTTAGTTTACGCGGTTTGGTAAGTACTTCTGGCTGCAGCACCTCTGCCAATTGCTGTGCAGACATAAGCCCTTTTCCCAACACCAAATCAGCAACCGCACGACCAGTTTGAATTGCCTCTGAAGCCACCCGCGTAGCAGCTTCGTAACCAATATAAGGATTTAACGATGTAGCCAACCCAGCAGAACTACGAACCCGTTGAGCCAACAGCTCAGTATTCGCTTCAATATCCTGTACACAATTGTCTTTTAAAGTGTAACAGGCATGTGTAAGGTGGTGAATACTTTTAAATAAACTCCAAGCCATAATTGGTTCAAAAGCATTAAGCTGTAATTGACCACCCTCTGATGCCATAGTCACAGTTAAATCGTTACCAATCACTTCAAAAGCCACTTGATTCACAACCTCAGGAATTATTGGATTGACCTTACCCGGCATAATTGATGAACCAGCAGCTCGAGCAGGCAAACGAATTTCACACAAACCAGCTTGAGGCCCAGAAGACAATAAACGCAGGTCATTACACACCTTAGACAGCTTAACAGCAACTCGTTTTAAAACGCCCGACAACTGCACAAACGCACCCGTATCTTGAGTGGCTTCCACTAAATCTTCAGCCACGGTCACAGGCTTTCCTGTAACTTCTTTTAAGAAACGACATGCTAAACCAGCATACTCGGGATCCGTATTAATACCAGTGCCAATAGCCGTTGCACCCAAATTGATTTCACTGATTAAAGCCACAGCTTCGCGGACTCGCGAAATATCCTCACCCAACATCACCGCATAAGTATGAAACTCTTGCCCTAATGTCATGGGCACCGCATCTTGCAACTGCGTACGACCCATTTTCAAAATATCTTTAAATTCTAAAGCCTTTGCATAAAAGGCATCTTTCAACGCCTCCATTGCTGGCAAAAGCTTGTCCAAAGAGTACATTAAAGCCACACGAATTGCAGTGGGATACACATCATTGGTACTTTGCGAAGCATTTACATCCTCAATTGGATGTAAGTGTTGGTATTGTCCACGGGAAAAACCAAGAACTTCTAAAGCCCGATTGGCAATCACTTCATTGGCATTCATATTGGTTGATGTTCCTGCCCCACCCTGTATCACATCAACTACAAATTGTTCATGAAAATGGCCAGCGCGAATTTCATCACAAGCTTGAACGATTGCAGTACATTTGCTCTGAGGCAACAAACCCAACTGGGTGTTTGCCAACGCAGCCGCTTTTTTCACATCAGCCAAAGCCCGCACTAACTCAGGAATAACTCCTATGGCCACGTGACTAATCGGGAAGTTTTCCAAAGCCCGCAAGGTGTGAATTCCCCAGTACGCATTAAACGGTACATCACGCTCACCAAGTAGATCATGCTCTGGACGCATTGAGTCTGACATAAAATTCATCATTGTATCTTTCCAAAAAAAACTTATGAACCCTAACCTATAAAAGCAACTAGACAAAACCCCTAACCTCTAAAGGGTGTAAAGAGAAAAACCAGAGTGACACAAGAATAAAATAATTTCTTTTAGTGTAATTTTTTTTAATTAGGTTCCATCATCATAACCTCAGATTGCTGAGATTCCCACATTTTTGCATATAACCCGCCAGCATTTAATAACACCTGATGCGTACCGCGCTCAACGATTCTGCCTTCTTTCATCACCAAAATAATGTCAGCATGAATAACAGTTGATAAACGATGCGCTATGATTAATGTGGTTCGATGGCTACACAAGGCTTGTAACTGCATTTGTATAATTTGCTCAGAATGCGTATCTAACGCCGAACTGGCCTCATCAAACACCAAAACACCAGGATTTTTAAGGACAGCTCTAGCAATTGCAACCCGTTGCTTTTCGCCTCCAGACAGCTTTAAACCTCGCTCACCCACACGAGTTTCATAACACTCAGGCAAAGACATTATGAAATGATGAATGTGCGCTAAACGAGCCGCCTCTTCAATGTCTGCTTGCGTTGCATCAACCCGTCCATAAGCAATATTATTTGCGATGGTATCATTAAACAAAACAGTATCTTGCGGAACTATACCAATAGCCTGTCGTAAGCTGCGCTGACTAACCAACCGAATATCCTGACCATCTATCTGAATAGACCCAGCGCTTACATCGTAAAACCGAAACAGTAAACGCACCAAAGTGGATTTTCCAGCGCCGCTTTCGCCAACCACTGCTACGGTCTTTCCTGCTGGAATTTCAAAAGAAATATCATGCAAAACCGGACGACGCACATCATAAGCAAAACCCACCCCTGAAAATCGCACACCAGCGCCCATTAAATTTAGAGGTTGAGCGTCTAAACAATCGGAAACCTCAGGCTTTATACCCAATAAAAAAAATAAACGGTCGACATCAGTCAGCGCTTGCTTTAATTCACGGTAAACAACGCCAAGAAAATTTAAAGGCATGTAAAGCTGTAGCATCATGGCATTAACCAATACTAAATCACCCAATGTCATGGTACCAGTCACAACACCAAGGCTAGAACGCCATAAAACCATAAACACCGCCAAAACAATAATCAAACTTTGGCCCATATTCAACAATGACAATGAAGTTTGCGATTGAATTGCTGCCTTTTCGTAGCGCATCAAACTAATATTGTAGCGGTCAGCCTCAAATACCTCATTACCAAAATACTTAACTGTTTCATAGTTTAACAATGCATCAATTGCTTGCGCGTTGGCTTTAGAATCCAACTCATTCATAGTGCGACGAAAACGAATTCGCCACTGAGTAATCACAATTGTAAAAATCACATAAGAAATCAATGCAACAAGCGTAATTACAGCAAACCATATTTCATAATTTAGAACAAAATACGTAACCACCAAACCAACCTCAACAAGCGTTGGTAAAATACTGTATAAACCATAAGACACTAAACTAGCAAGAGACCGTGTGCCACGATCAATATCACGAGCCACTGCACCTGTTTGCCGGTCCAAATGAAATTTCAACGACAAAACATGCAAGTGATTAAAAACGTCTAATGCCAATTGACGCATTGCGTTCTGAGTAACTCGAATAAACAGGAGTTCTCTTAATTCAACGAATAAAGTACTGCAAAATCGTAAGGTAGCGTACGCACACAACAAAAGTACTGGAACACTCAAAGCAAGTAGCTCTGTTGTCTGATTAGAAACTAATAAGAAATAATCAACAATTTTCTTAAACAACAACGGCACCACCAAATTCGACAATTTGGCAATTAAAAGACAAAGCAAAGCAGCCGAGATCCGACCCCTCCAAGACCAGAAGTAAGGCAACAATGCTTTCAAAATGCCTAGATTATCAAATGTTCTTTGATACACCAGCCCTGAACGAGAATCAGCTCGCCGCATAAAAATTACAAAATAAGTACTAAACCGAGGAGATATTCGGATATTCGGTAATTTGACACAAGCGCCCCCTCGCTAAATCTTGCTGCGCCATCTCCAAGCGACATTCATAACGATCTGGACGATACAAAGCCCGAGTAACGCAAACAGGCCTACCATTAGTGGCATACAACACACGATTTAAAGCCACTAAAGGTGCTCCAACAGGGGATTCCAGCGCAGTCGCCACAGAAGAATCAGCCAATTTTGCAGACATCGTCTGCGCCACTGAACCTAGGTCTACACCACTGTCTGCTAACAAATCAGCAATAGAGCGCACCTGCAATTCACGACGACCGAACGTGCGGGAAACACTCTCAGGAATGTAAGTCGTTAAATGCCCCAAAGGCTGTCCTTTTGTTGAAATTAACCGCACAATTTTGTGAGCCTGCTCCTTGGGTGGCAAACATAAAATATCAGCGATATCTGAATAGGCAACCACTCGCGCCACATCCAGTACATCAACAAGGATCCCCCCTTCGTGGGGAGAAACCGCTTGACCGATAGCAGAAAAATTCACGTCTCCCGCCTCTTTGCGAGGCTTAACAAACGTTCCTTTTCCACGGCCGCGGGCAATCAAGCCCTCCTTGACCAAATCTTGCAAAGCACGTCGCATAGTAACCCTAGACACCTTAAATTGGTCTGCAAGTACCAATTCTCCGGGCAAAGGCACGGTTTCAAACCGACCTTCTAATATCTGCTCACGCAAAATCAAATAAATTTGGTGATACAGAGGAACAACCTGATTAGGGTCGATATTATTTTCAGCATTCCATTGTGGAATAGAACCTGTGTCAAATTGAACCATCGCAATGATCCTATAAAGACTGAATGACCTATATATAGTACAACTAAAAATGTAAACAATCCACTACATTTATCTAAATGACCATAGACGTTTAGACGGATTCTAATCTAAAAACATCTCTAATGGGTGAAGACTTAATAAAAATTAACAATTCACTTCTTTTTTTAAAAGAAAAAAAGTGTTTTTGCAAAAAAATTAGTTGGGGAAAAAACACATAGTGAGACAATTTTAACACCGCCAATCCGATTGGTAACCGGCAATTAAATAAGATAAAACAATAAGTTCAGTAATATCTATGAGCAAATCCATGCAATTAACCAACCCATGACACAGCTGGTTAATTGGCCCATTCAACCCATTTGCGTTTATTAATTATTTAAACCTCAAACAGAAGTAAGCAAATTCACGAAAAATTCGCGCTCAAACATTAAAAAATCATCTTCGGTTAAAACCGAACCCACCGCCAAACCACCACCGGAAACCACTTTAGCAATCGCTTGAGCACAAACAAAAGCTTGATCTGTGATACTTCCAGCATCATAAAGTTGTTGTACCGCTTCCAATAACTCAACGCAACCTGCGCCCCCCACCACAGAAATAAGCCCGCCCTGCATCGGCGGCCTATAAGCGCCATAAGCAAGCTGTTGGGCCTGAGCAATAGCCACACCCAACAATTCGTATGCATTAAAAACAACTGAATCACTGGCTTTAAGATAACCCAAACGTTGCGCTTGAATCGCATTTTTGCTGAGCTTAGCCCTAAAAGTAGATATCAACCTAGCTTTCAAAAATGGTGTGGCATCTGAAATGTCGTAAGCTTGTGCGACCATTGCAGCCTGCCAAGCCATTTCCTTAATACCACCCGAAGTAGGTATGTATTTTTCTTCTGTAGGCAACAAGCCAACCATACTTTCAAGATGAACAACCCTATGTGCGGCATGCGAAATTAACTCACAACCGCCGCCAATAACCACTCCAGACACAGCAGCCACAACAGGAACTGTCGAATATTTAATTACCATATTCGCTGCTTGATATTTCTTTAACAGCGCGTGCAATCCGATTGCTGTTTCAGCTGATTTATTGACTGGATTGTTGGCTACACCACTGCCAACGGCTTCAACAGAGAGCAAAGGCGCATAGTCAATACCACCAGAAAAAGAATCCCGTGAAACATCAATAACAAGGGCCTGATAACGCTGCTGTGCCAAATCAACCGCATTCAATAAACCTGATAAAACATCCAGCGAAATTACCCCCCCTTTGGTTTTAAGGGTTGCAATCAAAACATCTTCATAACCCGAGGCCGTCCAAAGACGGCTAAACAAGTCTTCCTGAACTGTTTGGCCAGCATTTTGATTATCGCAAATGCCCTGCCCAAATAATGGCGCGCGGCATATTTGTTTACGATATACAGGTAAATTTGAACGCGCAACGTATTGTTTTTGAGTGGGCGACCAAGACCCTAGTGTTGTGTGCACCCCGTTGCTAGCGACTTCGTTGTGCAACACCCAATCCGGCAAAGGCGCCGCACACAACGCCCTACCAGCTAGAATATCGGCTTGCACCCATTGTGCAATAATCTGCCAACCAGCGGCCTGCCAAGTTTCAAAAGGCCCTTGAGACCAACCAAAGCCCCAACGCAAAGCAAAATCAATGTCTCCAGCACTATCTGCAATACTTTCCAAATGGAATGCACTGTAATGAAAGATGTCACGAAAAATAGCCCACAAAAATTGAGCTTGCGGATTTGTACTTGTGCGCAAGAGTTGCAGTTTTACCTTCATGTCATTGCCCTGCAAAATAGCCAAAACTTCTGGGTCAGCCTGAGCAACTGATAATTGATATTGTTTAGATTTGGAATCAAAAACTAAAATTTGTTTACCCTCTTTTTTATAAAAGCCCGCCTTGGTTTTTTGACCCAAAGCACCCAAAGCAATTAAGCCAGATAGTTCTTCTGGTAAGGCATAAGCACTAAAAAATGGGTCGTCGGGCAAACCATCTTGCATCGTTTTTATAACATGCCCCAGAGTATCCAATCCCACCACATCAGCTGTACGATATGTGGCTGACTTAGCGCGTCCCAGCCTGCTACCAGTTAACTCATCTACCACATCAAAAGGTAAACCGTATTTTTTAGCTTCAATCATCACGGCCAACATGCCAAACACGCCCACACGATTGGCAATAAAATTGGGGGTATCTTTAGCATGGACCACGCCTTTACCCAGATAAGTAACCAAAAAAGTCTCTAAATATTCAAATATCTCCAATTGAGTTTGGTTGGTTGCAATCAATTCCACTAAATGCATATAACGCGGCGGATTGAAAAAATGCACACCACAAAAACGAGGCTTCAAGTCCTCAGGTAAACTTTTCGCTAAGATATTGATTGAAAGCCCTGAAGTATTGGTTGTAAAAATAGCATGCTTAGCAATGTAAGGGGACACCTGTTTGTACAAATTTTGCTTCCAATCCATACGCTCAGCTATGGCTTCAATCACCAAGTCGCACTGTTGAAGCAAAGACAAATCGGTTTCATAATTGGCTGCCTGCAAATACTGTGCAGCTTGCGCATCCGCTAAGGGGGCTGGACTCATTTTTTTCAAATGATCTATTGCTCGTTGCGCAATTGTATTTTTTGGGCCTTCTTTTGTAGCCAAATCAAATAAAATAACCGGTATTTGAGCATTCACACAATGCGCAGCAATTTGCGCCCCCATTACACCTGCCCCTAAAACTGCAATTTTTCGAATTTTAAAATTTTCCATGTCTCTACCCCCTATTGGTTATTTTCAGCTTATTCAATCTCATGATTATCCACACCGAGATTTGACAAAATGAAGATTATTATCTTAGCACGCTGTGTTTACTGGTATTTTTAATCAAATACCCCTGTAACCAACAAACCAATCTACCCCATAAAAAGGATAGACGTTTAGCACTCAATGCGCTAGAGTGCTAATATCAAATTAATGAATTGCTACTAACTATGTCTGCTACGCTTTCATATCCTATTAGCACTGTGTCTAATAATTACGCAATTACCGTTCGCGAGCCTTGGTCAATGGTCACAGGTCCAGTAGGTAACCTAGATGCCTATATTCGAGCTGTCAATAGCATTCCTCTGCTATCGGCAGAAGAAGAGGTTGATCTAGCAACACGTTTGGGGCAACATAATGACCTTGACGCCGCACGCCGTTTAGTGCTCAGCCACTTACGCTTGGTTGTGGCGATTGCAAGACAATATATCGGATACGGCTTACCTCAGGCCGATTTAATTCAAGAAGGCAACATTGGCTTGATGAAAGCGGTTAAACGCTTTGATGTGTCCCGCGGTGTTCGCCTAGTCTCTTTTGCCATGCACTGGATCAAAGCTGAAATTCACGAATTTGTTTTAAAAAATTGGCGTATGGTTAAAATCGCCACCACCAAAGCACACCGCAAACTATTCTTCAACCTCAATGGCTTTAAACAACATGGCCAGCGTTTTAACCGCAAACAAATTGAAGAAGTTGCCAGCGCACTGAATGTTAAGCCTGAAGAAGTTCTAGAAATGGAAGCACGCATGTCTGGTCAAGACATCACAATTGATGTCAACGTGAACGATGGGGAAGAGCAGTTTTCGCCAATTCAATACTTACAAGCTGAAAACAGCGAGCCCACAGAAATTATAGAATCGCGTAGAATTGAAAATCTGCATAACACTGGTTTGACTGAAGCACTCAAGCAGTTGGATGAACGCTCTCGCCGCATCATTGAAAACCGCTGGCTTGCCGATGATCAAAACAAAACGCTGCACGAGCTGGCTGCTGAGCTTGGTGTTTCTGCAGAACGAGTACGACAAATTGAACAACAAGCCATGAAGAAGCTTCGATTGCAGCTTCAAAACTAACGAAACTTACCTTATTTTCCCAACCGTCAACCAAATACAAACAATACTTAAAACAAGTAGCATGACTTGAGGAAATTACCCTAAGCAAAATGCTTAAGTTTTATAAAAAACCCCACAATATCGCTTAAGACTAACAAATCTTATTTAAGCAAATAAAATAATTAAAGCAATTGTTTTAAATCAGCAGCTATATCCTCAGGGCTTGCATTATGCTTAATCAAAAGACGTAAGCGGCCAGAGGGATCAGCCACATATAAACTAGCGGTATGATCATAAGAATAATTTTCCGCAGACGAACCCGGCACCTTTTGATAAAACACCCGCAAACCCTTAGCCGCGTAAGCAATTTGCTCATCGCTCCCGGTTAAACCAATAAAATCAGCATTGAACTGAGCTGGGTATTGAGCCAACAAATCTGGGGTATCGCGGCCTGGGTCCAAAGTAATAAATACCACAGCCACCTTGGCTTGTTCAACTGCCGACAAATAACTCAGACCTTTGGCGATTGTTTGCAAAGTGGTGGGGCACACGTCTGGGCAGTGAATAAAGCCAAAAAACACCATAAGCACTTTACCTTTGAAGTCTGCCACTTTAAGAGGCTCCCCCTGGGAATTTTTCAGATGAAAATCAAGCGTTAAAGAAGAGCCCGTAATATCGGTATTTTTAAATGTTGGCCGCTCTAAAAAACAGCCTGAAAGCAACCCAAATAAAACACAATAAAAAAAACGAACCACCACAGCGCAGCGCAATACGAGCATATCGCCCCCCTTAAACCCAATAATGATCTAACAACAGCGCAGCAAACAGAAGGGTTAAATAAAGAATTGAAAATGCGAAAGTGCGACGAGAAATAGCATCTGTGTAATGTTTCCAAACCTGCCAAGCATAATAAATAAACACCAGATCAAGAATTAAAGTTACCAACAAATACACATAACCACTCATCTTAATTGCAAATGGCAATAAAGATGCAGCGGTTAACACAAGGGTATACAAAAAAACTTGAAAACGCGTAAATTCTGGGCCATGAGTCACTGGCAGCATAGGTAAACCCGCCTTTGCATATTCTTGAATTCTATACAATGCCAAAGCCCAAAAATGCGGAGGAGTCCAAAGAAAAATGATTAAAAACAACACCAAAGATTCAGCTGTAACTGAATTGGTCATAGCCGCCCAACCCAAAACCGGCGGCATAGCCCCAGATGCACCACCAATAACAATATTTTGTGGTGTATTGGGCTTTAATAAAATAGTATAAACAATGGCATAGCCCACAAAAGTGGCCAAAGTTAACCACATCGTCAAGGGATTTACAAACACATAAAGCAAGACAACACCCAAACCGCCAATTACCCCAGAAAACAACAGAGTTTGTAAATTATTAACTTCCCCTCTAGGCAAAGGCCGCCCACGGGTACGGGCCATCACAGCGTCAATATGCTGCTCAACCAAGCAATTAATGGCAGCAGCAGATCCAGCAACCAGCCATATACCAACCATAGTAGCAAAGAATGGACGTGCAGGTGGCAAGCCCTCAACGCCCAAAAACATACCTATAACAGCACAAAATACAATCAGCGCCACTACCCGAGGTTTGGTAAGGGCCCAAAACTGCCTGGCGGCGTGTAACATCTTAAACTGCGGTAACGAAGTGGCTTGCATGAAAAAACTTAATTTACTCAACGAATGGCAAACAAACGGTAGTTTACCAAGATCATAGTTAATAACAGAAGGGCTGCGCCCCCATTGTGAAGCACCGCCACCGGCAAAGGCAAATGAAACAGCACGTTGGCAATGCCTAAGGTCACTTGTAGAGTTAACACGGCAAACACTTTAACTGCTAATTTTCGATAAGCCGGTGCACGCATTAAACCCAATATTAACATCAATAGAATAACGGTAACCACCAAAGCACCCACCCGATGCATCCAATGAATCGCGGTTAGCGCTTCAATACTCAAACCATCGCCTTCCGCGGTTTTTCCAAGTTCACGAATCACATCAAAGGCGTGATCCAATTCCATTGGGGGCATCCAACTGCCTTGGCACAAAGGAAAATCCACACAAGCCAAAGCCGCATAATTAGTTGACACCCAACCACCCAATATAATTTGCAAAGCCACAACAAATAAACCCAATATCGCTAGAAAACCTGTAGACAGTGGAACTTGCAGACCACCCACCGGGCCAAGCGAAACATTTTTGACCTGACGCAAATACAACAGCATCAACAATGATAACAGCAACATGCCACCTATTAAATGTCCGGTAACAATCGCAGGCTTCAACAACATGGTCACAGTCCAAGCGCCAAAAGCTCCCTGCAAGCAAACCACCGCAACTAAAACAGTCGCTAAAAAAGGACTTTGTTGTAGTGTGTTACGCTTATGCCAAGCAATTACTGCAATTGCAATAATTAAAAAACCAAGGGCTGTAGCAATGTAACGATGCACCATTTCTTTCCATGCTTTTGCTGTAGAAACAGGGCCGTGCTCCCCACCCTGCTCAACAACAGCTCGCTGAATTTCTTCAACAGCGTGACTTGGAGTCAGCTTACCGTAACAGCCCGGCCAATCAGGACACCCCAAACCCGCATCTGATAAACGCACATAAGCACCCAGCATAATTAAAACAAAAGTTAGCAAGGTGGTTATAAACACCAAACGTTTAAAACTCATCTCAATACCCCCTGTTTAAAAGAAAAAACACCATATTTAAACCACTACTCAACTTAAAGCCAAGCCAAAATAAACGCCTGTGCGCCTAACCAATTTTTGAAGTCCACAACAGCTTTGAAATGTCTTTTCGCATACGGGCAGGATCAGGATTTGCTGGAAATCGCATCATGACATGCCCCAAGGGATCAGCCACAAATACATGTTTTTGCAAAGCCAAATCGCTTATGTCTGTTTGCGGCAAAGGCAACCATTGTTTTAATTGTTGAGCATTGGTGCGAACAAAATGAACACCTTCAAATTGACGTAACAACATGGTCTCTATCGGACCGTCGTCAACAATAAAAACCACACGCTCTATACGATCCCGCTCCTTACCCGTGGAAGTTCTGATTTGTCTTTGATAAAACATCAACATCTGGCAGGGTTCATCACAACGACTGGCCGCCACCTGAAATAAAATCCATTTACCTTTGAGCTTTTTTATATCAAAAGGGTCACCGGCCAAGGTAGAAGATTCTTGTAAATGTGGAATATCGCGCTGTGGCTCAATCAAGGTACCGTAATTGTTACGGCCCTCAAAAAAACGAGTAAAGTACGTAGCGTAAGCTAACACTACGGGCAAAAAGCATACCAAGAAAATATATAATAGAACGCGCTTTCCCGAGCGTTTAGAACTAAACGTATTATTTGAATGATTCAAAAAAGAGCTTTCAGTCAAAGAATGGGTAGAGGACGAGTTTTGTTCTATTTTCTTTTTTTTTTCAACAGCCTGCAAACTAATTTCTTTCTTTTCCACGAACTTCTCGCCACAACAACAAAAAACCTAAAACCAAAAGCACCAGAGTTAAGCCATACCACTGAAATGCGTAACCACGGTGCTTACCAACCTCACTGGACCATTGCGGTTCCTGGCGCAACAAACCATCACCCAAATCGGATAACTGCATTACAACAAAGTTAGCCTCGGTTTGCTTGTAAACTTTAGCAAAATATTGCGCATCAAAATTGGACCACAAACGGCCTTCAACATGAACATTCGATGGCGCAGCCAACATATAACCCGACAGCTCAGCTGTGCGAGCAAAACGCTCAAGAACTACACCCTCTATTGTAACCGTTTGGCTTATTTCAGGAAATACTGGTATTTCTCGTGGACGACTCGGATTTCTTAACAAGAAACCACGATCTATCGGTATCACAAAACCATGGGGATAAACCTCAAAAGCTTGAACAACTGAAACAGCAGGACGACCTTGATGCTGCCGATTATCTAAAAAAATCCAAGCATCCGGTAAAAAATGCCCCGTTAATTGCACCCGCCGAAACTGAATAGATTGAACGTCTGCAATCGAAGAAGTTGCCAACATAAGAGGTTCGTTGGTCTGAGCCCGTTGCCTTTGAGCTTCCAAAGCTTGTTTTTCATGAGCTCTTCGCGTTTGCCACTGCCCCAACGAAAACGTCAAAAAAGCACCTAACAATACAATCAGCAATAAAACAATTACCCTAAATATTTTTTTTTTCGTATTGTTTTGCATTTAAACTTTAACCTAAACTTGGCAAACAAACCCATGACTAAATAACCGAATGATTTTTAACCCACTACCGGAACATATATGAAAATATTTGTTGCTTTGGCATTCTTCTTAATTTTTGCAAGTTTATTTTCTGCATTTATTTTTATGATGAAGGACAGAAGTCGATCAAAACGCACAGCAAAAGCGCTAACTGTTCGAATTGGTGCATCAGTTGTTTTGTTTATAATTATCATCGCCCTGCATTATTTTGGAATGATTCAAAGCACTGGAATTCGCTAACCTATAAAAAACTTACAGCGATTAAATCAAATATGGTTGCTAAATGCACATGTTATTCACCAGCCACCTATCATCATACGATATACAACATAAAAACAACAAAGCCCGACTGTTATAACAATCGGGCTTATCGCTCTAACTTATCGTTTTAAATATTTTTAAGCAGCCGTATTTGCTCAATACATATCCTAAAAAAACAATCGGCAACTGGTAATTAATTGGTACCACATTGAAGTTCAAAAGACATCAAAAATAGCGCGGCAGTCTTTACATCCAGTAAACTACAACATACAAACCCAACCAAACCACATCGACAAAGTGCCAATACCATGCAGCGGCCTCAAACGCAAAATGATGATCTGGACGAAAATGTCCTTTAAGCACCCTAAACAACATCACGGTGAGCATAATTGCCCCGATTGTTACGTGAAAACCGTGAAATCCGGTCAACATGAAAAATGTAGACCCATAAATACCGGAAGTCAGCTTAAGATTTAAGTCACTGTACGCATGTATATACTCATACGCCTGAAAGCCCATGAAAATAGCGCCTAATGCCACAGTTAAAAACAAACCCAATGCAAGTTTGCCGCGCTGCCCAGCCAACATAGCATGGTGAGCCCAAGTTAAGGTGATTCCAGAGGTTAAAAGCAAGGCAGTATTGATGGTTGGAATTGGCCATGGCCCCATCACATTAAACTTTTCTACAAGACCTGCGGGACCTGCGTTAGGCCAATTGGCTGTGAAGTCTGGCCATAAAACAGATTTATGATCCAAATCACCTAACCATGGCATCGTGATATTTCTAGCGTAAAACAAGGCACCAAAAAAAGCAGCGAAAAACATTACCTCAGAAAATATAAACCACCCCATCGACCAGCGAAATGACACGTCCACTCTTGCACTATATAAACCAGTTTCTGACTCATTAACCACATGGCTAAACCAACCAAACATCATATAGAATAAAATGAGTAGGCCAGCACCTAAGCACATAGGCCCCCAGCTAGCGCCATTGATCCAGGCGGCAGAACCCGCTCCGAAAAACAACATTGCCAACGAACCAACTGCCGGCCACTGAGAAGGGCCTGGCACGAAGTAGTAAGGTGCGTTCGCACTCATTTATCTTCTCCTTGAATTTAAATAACACCAATCTTTTCAAACAAACAAGCCACTAAAGCAAGAGACTTAAGAAACCACCAACTTAACAATTAGAATCAAAGCCATCACAAATAAAATAGCAGAACACACACCCACCACAATGACATGTATTGGGTTTAAATTTTGTATATCTTGCACATGCTTATCACTATGCCTTACGCCAAAAAAGGACCATAACACCGCCTTTAAAACAGCATACAAATTGCTATTTGCCCCACTGCTTTGAGCGCTGTTTTTTTCATTTCTTTTAAGTTGGCTCAAAAATTTCTTTCTCTAACCTAGCTATTAGGGCCTACAACATCGGGCTTTACTGCACCAGCCACCTCAAAAAAAGTATAAGACACAGTGATTGTCTTTACATCTTTGGGTAATTTAGGATCAATGACAAAAACCACCGGAAACCGCTTAACCTCAGCTGCCGCAAAAGGCTGTTGCTTGAAACAAAAACATTCTAATTTCTTAAAAAACTCCCCAGATTTTGCTGGAGCATAACTTGGTATAGCTTGGCCAGCAGCCACGCGTGGCAAGGTGTTTTGTATTTCGTAAACCACTTGTGACAATTCGCCAGGATGAACCGTCATATGCCTTTGATCTGGTTTAAAGTGCCAATCACCACGAGTATTTGCGTCAAACTCAACAGTGACCAATCTACTTTTATCAATTTGTGTATTTTTTACAAATTTTTCAGCATCTTCGTCTCTTTGCGTGAGCACATTAATTCCTGTTATCTCGCAAATTTTTTTATACAACGGCACCAATGCGTAACCAAAACCAAACATAACACCGGCCACAACGCAAAGCCTCATCAACATTTGACGATTAACCAAAGACTGCCAAGACCGGTTTGAAGCCACAATACTACCCAATCAACAATTTTTTAAAAACAATTCCTAGAAAAAAAATCAAAGCCACCGAAGCCAAAATGAGGCCCGTTTTTTTGTTACCAAGGCGCTGTTTACCTGTATCGAATTGTGACGCTTGCATAACCCTTGATCCTTATTTAATAACAGGTGGCTCTTCAAACGTATGAAAAGGCGCAGGTGAAGGCACAGTCCATTCCAAACCTTCAGCGCCTTCCCACGGACAGGCAGGCGCAGGTTCACCTTTCTTGAAGGTCCATGCTTTCATCACACACCATAAGAAGATAAGCTGCGATGCACCAAACCAAAAGGCGCCTACTGTAGCAAGCGCATGTAGATCTGTAAATTGCAAAGCATAATCAGCATAGCGACGCGGCATGCCAGCCAAACCCAAGTAGTGCATTGGAAAAAACGTAATATTGAACGAAATAATAGAACTCCAAAAATGCAACTTACCTAAACGTTCATCAAACATACGGCCCGACCACTTTGGCAACCAATAATAAGTCCCTGCAAACAAAGCAAACAAGGAACCGGCAACCAACACGTAGTGAAAGTGCGCCACAACATAGTAAGTATCTTGCAGTTGAATATCAACTGGAGCAACTGCTAAGATCAACCCAGTAAAACCACCCATTGTAAAAACAAAAATAAAGCCAACAGCGAACAACATAGGGGTTTCAAATGTCATTGAACCACGCCACATAGTAGCCAACCAGTTAAAAACTTTAACGCCGGTTGGCACAGCAATCAACATAGTGGCATACATGAAAAACAACTGACCTGTTACTGGCATACCTGTTGCAAACATGTGATGCGCCCAAACTATGAATGACAAAATTGCAATTGAGGCGGTTGCGTAAACCATGGAACTGTAACCAAACAATGTTTTACGCGCGAAGGTTGGTACGATATGAGAAATGATACCGAAAGCAGGCAAAATCATAATGTACACTTCTGGGTGACCAAAGAACCAAAAAATATGCTGGTACATCACAGGGTCACCACCACCAGCAGCATTAAAAAATGAAGTGCCAAAGTGTCGGTCTGTTAACACCATGGTAATGGCACCCGCTAAAACTGGAATCACAGCAATTAATAAATATGCAGTAATCAACCATGTCCAAGCAAACATGGGCATCCTCATCAATGTCATGCCGGGTGCGCGCATATTTAATATGGTTGTAATAATATTAATAGAACCCATAATTGATGAAGCGCCCAAGATGTGCATAGCAAAAATTGCAGCGTCCATGCCTGGACCCATTTGCACAGACAATGGCGCATATAGCGTCCAACCAGCAGCTGTAGCACCACCTGGCATAAAGAAAGATGCTGTCAATAAAATTGCTGCAGGAACCATTAACCAAAAACTGAAGTTATTCATACGGGCGAAAGCCATATCAGAACAACCTATTTGCAATGGAATCATCCAGTTTGCAAAACCAACAAAAGCTGGCATTACTGCCCCAAAAACCATAATCAAACCATGCATTGTGGTTAATTGGTTAAAAAACTCTGGCTGAAACAACTGTAACCCAGGAGAAAAAAGCTCAGCACGCAACAACAAGGCTAAAACACCGCCCTCCAAAAGCATGATGAACGAAAAGATCAGATACATTGTACCAATGTCTTTGTGATTAGTAGCAAACAACCAACGGCGCAATCCGTGCGGATGATCGTGAGCGTGGTCATGACTGTGACTGTGACCGTTATCAACTGCTGCGGTACCCATAGTTTCTCCTCAATAACTTATTGACGTGCTGCTGTAATATCAGCAGGCTGCACAACAGGATCATGCCCTTTACCCTGATTGCTCCATGCCGCACGGGTATAGGTAATCACCGACGCAATTTCCACGTCAGACAATTGCTTCCACGCTGGCATACCAGCATTTAAACCATTTAACAAAATCTTGATTTGTTTGTCTTTTTGCCCTAAAACGGTGCTATCACCATCAAGCGCAGGGAACGCACCAGCCACCCCTTTACCTGTGGCCTGATGACAAGCCACGCAATTGGCCGCATACACTTTTTCACCACGCGCAACCAAGTCGGCGGAAGTCCACACTTTGGTTGGGTCATCTGCTTTAGCAGCCATCTCTTTCTGCTTAGCGGCCACCCACGCCAAGTAATCTTCTTCAGACTTTACCTCAACAACAATTGGCATAAATGCATGGTCTTTACCGCAAAGCTCAGCACACTGCCCACGGTAAACGCCTACTTTTTCGGCTTTAAACCAAGTGTCTCGAACAAAACCAGGGATTGCGTCTTGCTTAACCCCAAAAGCTGGAACCATCCAAGCGTGAATTACGTCATTGGCTGTAGTAACAATACGCACCTTCTTATTAACAGGAACCACCACAGGATTATCAACTTCCACAAGATAATTTTCGCCTTTAGTATCCGTGTTTTTAATTTGCTCACGGGGCGTGCTTAAAGTAGATTGAAAAGAAATACCCTCGCCAGGCCCCTTCAAATACTCATAACCCCACTTCCACTGATAACCAACCGCTTTAATAGTTAGGTCTGCATTAGAGGTGTCCTTCATAGCCACCACCGTTTTGGTTGCAGGAATAGCCAAACCGATCACGATCAAAAAAGGAATCACTGTCCAGATAATTTCAACGGCGGTGCTTTCATGAAAAGTGGCAGACTTTGCGCCCCTTGATTTGCGATGAGCAAAAATCGAATAAAACATTACACCAAACACCACCAAAAAAATGACCAAGCAAATGCCAAGCAAAAGCGTATGCAAATCGTAAATTTGACGCGCAATTTCAGTGACTGGTGGCGCAAGATTGTACTGAGTCTCAGCCGCTATAGCTGACGTACCTAACGCCCCTAATGTAGCCGCAAGCACAGCAGCGCAGGAGCGTTTGCTAAGGGATTGCTTGAACATCGCTTTCCTTTGTTCCCAAAAAAATAAACCGTTATAAAATGTATATAAGCTGCGCTTTTTTGCTTGTTTTTTGCTTAACTTTTTGACCAATCTATTTAAGCCCGTTGATTTAGCTAAAGCTCGCAATTATGCTCACTGTTAAGCCATTAAAATTAGTTTTTTCAATTAATTTTAATTAATTAACCACCGATGACCACAAAAAATTTACAAAAAACGCAACCTCTACTCTCTATTATCCGTACACTATTTACAATAAATAAAGTTTGACCTATGTCTAGTCTATAATTATCGCGCAAACCCGTATCAATCGCAACCAACGGTTAAATATAAATAAAAACTAAACTCATAACGAGCAACCAATTAAAGGAAATTTTACCTATTGTTTGCGCCCTATTTTTTCTACGGGAATTCGCACTTCAGCACCCTTAAAAACACGCTCTGTTCGCCAAGCATGTCCATAAATAACCTCTATAGTCATTTGCAAACGCCCTTGATCCGCTGCTTCCAATAGCGCATAACACCGTTTAAGCGCGCTTGACCCCAGACAACCTTGTCTACGATGCAACAAACAATTACCTCCTGCCGCACGCCAATCCTCAAAAAGCTGCTTTACGTCACGGTAAGTTAAGGTTAACCTTTCCATTTCCATCACGGGATCCGTGAACCCTGTATGCACTAAAGCGTCACCCCAATCATGCATATCTCGCCAATCCGCAAAAGGCAAACCCAACGCCTGACTGAGTTCTCGCAATTCATACGCCGTATCTGGTCCAAAACAGCTAAAAAAAAGTACGCCATTGGATGCCAACGCATTATGCCAAGACTTAATTGTGGCCACAGGGTCAGCCAAGCGGTGCAACAAACTATTGGACCAAATCATCGCCACTTTTTGCGATAGCCCCGCAGGTAACAAGTGATTTAAGTGGTCGGCACCCAGTTTGTCCGTTTGAAATTCATGCCATTGCAACGGCCTAACCCACCCCCGCCCAAAAAAAACACTAGACACTGAGCTAGGAAACGACTTTATAACCGTCTGCCTCAGTAACTCAGACCATGACATCACCGGCTTTTTTGACCATGACATCACATGCACTTGCCGATCTTGGTAACGACGTTGTAAGTCTCTCGCCTGCGCCTGCCCCCCCCAGCTTACATCCACTACCCAACCCTCAGGCAGACGCATGCATTGGCTACGCTGTAACATACGCTGCTGGATTGTATTGTGAATAAATAAACCTTGATGGTTTTGACTTCGACGCGCAAGCTGCAAAAAAGCACTGCGGTTATCACGCGGTAATTGCCACCATGCCATCATCAACAATCCAAATAAAATACACAACGGAAGTTATATTTTTCACATTGCATTGGGTTCACACTACAATCGGTAATTATTTGAAGTTTTAAGCATTTTTTTTAATGCGCTTCAACAAAAATAACCACACAACTGTCTTTTAGTAATTTACGTAAAAATCAATATGCTTGATTTTTAAACAAATAGAAAATTTCAAAACACCATGACCTGGGGCAAAAAACTATTACACCGCTTGCTCCCCACTCGCTGCGTGGGCTGTGAATCTGTTTTTTTACCTGGCCCCTATAATCGAGCGCTTTGTTTACACTGCTTTGCATTTGCTTTCAAAAAAGTTAACCGTTGTATCCAGTGTGGCCTGCGCCTTGGGCCACGCCTACAAGCATTCGGGTGGACACGCTGTCGTTTTTGTAGGCAAGACCCTCAACCCCAATACACCTGGGCTGCAGCAGATTATACCGAGCCCTTTTCACACTGGGTGCAAGCGCTAAAATACCATCAACAAATTGGGTTGGCACACGACTTCGGGACTGCTCTGGCAATCACCTATCAAAAAACCAACTCATCATTAACACAGGCAAACTCACTACCAGATCTGCTTGTGCCGATTCCAAGCAGCCCACAACGGCTTCGGCAACGCGGCTATAACCAAGCAGAATTAATTGCACAAACCCTAGGCAAAAACCTTGGGCGGCCAGTCAGCAACAATGTCTTGTCCAAACCATTTGACACCGCTTCCCAAGCCCAACTCAATGCCGATGAGCGCAAACGCAACTTGAATGCAGCTTTTCAAGCGCTCAATGACATGAAAGGGTATCATATTGGCTTAGTTGATGATGTAAGCACCACCGGAGCCACTTTGTCTGCCGCTCGCGCAGTTGTTATGAACGCTGGCGCTAAATACGTCAGCCAATGGATTGTATTTAGAACCCCTGAAAACACCGATGATTCAAATAGTTTTAGTAGCGCCTGAAATTCCACCCAACACGGGTAATATTATTCGGCTATGCGCAAACACAGGCGCTCATTTGCATTTAATTAAACCCCTCGGTTTTCCTTTAGACCATTCAAAAATGCGCCGAGCAGGTTTAGACTACCATGAATTTGCCAACTTGCAAGTTCACGACAGCTGGCAAGCGTTTATTGCCTCACAAAAACCAAAACCAGAGCGCATATTTGCCATGACAACACGCGGGCAACACTGGGTATCTAGCGTGCAATTCCAAACTGGCGACTGGTTGGTCTTTGGTAATGAATCCAGCGGCCTACCAGAAGCAATTCGACAAGAAATTGGCGTTGATCGCTGGATTAGACTACCGATGCGCCCAGACAACCGCTCCCTAAACTTGGCTAATGCCGTTGCAATTACGGCCTACGAAGCTTGGCGGCAAATGGGATTTAAAGGCGGCATCTAACCACCGCATCCAGTTAACCACTAAATACACATTTAACACCCGTAATGGTATAGCAGAAAAACACCCCCGAAAATTCAGATAAGTTTTAATATTGAATAACTAAATCTTAAATAATAGATTATGCTCCCAACTAAACGCCTACCGCTCACATCTCAAGCAATAGCATTCATCGCCAATTCTGAACATACCAATGAGTTCGGATATACCGAAAAATACAAAAAAAGACCGCAACCAATTACTGCACCCGACAATCCGCTCTCAAAATTATTAAACCTGATTAAATGGCAACCAAGGGGTAATCACCGAAAAAATATTGCCAATCAACCCCAAAGCAATCAGTTATCCATCAATAAAAAAAACACCACTGTTGAAAAACATTTCTAAAATTATTAAATTTTTATCAAAAAATACTGAGTTGAGTAGCTGAAATTTAAAACTTAAAAGGCCGTTGCACAACCCTATGCTTGTCAATACTAGGCTTCTAGTTTTACAATGTACTCGGTCTAAATAGGTGCATTGCTTTATTAAAATTTAATTTCTTGACAGCGATTTCAACATGCAAAATTCAGTGAACTCACCAAACCATGTAACTATTGATTTATATCCAAACAACCAAGATACAAATACAACAAGAAACAATTCGGAATCAACTCACAGATCTTTCTCAATTTCAAATTGTTGCTCATTTGCTTTGTCAGGAAGTTTGTATTTGGGTCTTGGCTCCCTATTAATTGGGGGCGCGCTAGGAATACCATTGATAATCCCAGGAATTATGATTCTTGCAAAAGAAAATCCATCAACTGATTCACTAATGATAGGCCTACCTATGGTAGTGGGTGGACCAGCCTGTCTCGCTTTGGGTATAGGCGTGTTGAAATGCTTTTCTGGAGGAGGGTCATCATCAGCCAGTGAAATATCTCACGACAACATAGGCTAAATTCAAGATGCGCCCAGATTTGTATTCAACCAAAGAGGTTATCGCTGGTTTGTGATTAGCACCTATCACCGTCTCTCTTTCCCAACGGTTTATTGGCAAAGACTTTTTAAAAATCTCAAAGGTTTAATCTGGTCAACATCATTTATCCGTATTTCAACCAATCTCTCGGGCAATTGTAGATTTATGTCTTCCAAGAATTCTAACAATCCGAGTTTTATTGTGGGCTGCTTGGATGAGAGAAAAAATCTAGTGTCTCTCGTCTTAGCTAAGCTGCTTATAAGCCATAAAACAACCTAGAGTTCAGACCGCGGCAATCTAGCGACCAATTGCTCTGCCGCAACGCGCGCCGGAAGATGATCAAACAACACAGCGCAGACAGTCTGTGTGACCGGCATTTCCACTGCCAAACTTTTAGATAATTCACGCACCACACTTGCACACTTAACACCCTCAGCCACCTGACCAATCTGCTGCAAAATATCTTCCAAATCATACCCAGCCGCTAGCATTTTACCAACACGCCGATTTCTCGATAAATCACCTGTGCAAGTTAAAACCAAGTCCCCATAGCCGGCCAAACCCATTAAAGTATCCGCCTGCCCTCCCAAAGCGACAGCCAAGCGCTTAATTTCGGCCATTCCCCGCACCATTAAAGCGGCCCTAGCATTCAAACCTAAATTCAAGCCGTCACTAATACCAGTGGCCAAAGCCATAACATTCTTTAAAGCACCGCCAACCTCTGCGCCAATCAGATCATCTGTAAAATAAATTCGGCACGCGTGGTGATGCATAGCATTTGATATTTTGAGCTGCAAATCCGATGTTCCACCAGCTAGCACCAAAGCAAAAGGCAAATGCTGAACCACTTCATCCGCAAAAGAAGGGCCTGTTAATGCCCCTCCATCATACTTAGGCTGCACTTTCGCTACCACTTGATGGGGCATCAGACCTGTGCCCTGCTCAAAACCCTTGCACAACCAGCACAGCGCCGGCCAAGGGCGTTCCCCCCAAACAGCTTTGATTTGCAATAAAATCTCGCGCAAACCTGACATCGGCACCCCAAAAACCCAGAGATCTTGTTCAGGCCGAGTCGTTTGTAATGCGAACACTAAATCACTGGTTGCATGCAGATTGCCTGACAATACGGCCTGAGATAAATAGCGCGGGTTGGTATGGGTGTTGTTAATCGCCTGAACAACCTGAACATCTCGCCCCCACAAGGTTACAGAGTAGTTTTGCGCGATATGGTTGGCCACCGCCGTACCCCAAGCGCCTGCGCCAAAAACAACAATCCTCATGCCATCTCCATTAAAAAAATGCTCTTTTTATGCGTTCAGAACAAGACCTGATTCAGACACTGCTGCAGCTTGCTGCTGTGCTTGCAAAGCGGCAAGACGTTGCTGATAAAAGTTTTCAAAATTAATATCATTTAAATGTATAGGCGCAAAACCAGTGCGAGTGATTAAGTCTGCAACATTAACTCGTAAGTAAGGATACACAATATTTGGACAAACAATTCCTAAAATAGGATCCAGTTGTTCTTGAGGAACATGCGCAATCTGAAAAATTCCAGCTTGCTTAACCTCAACCAAAAAGGCTACTTTTTCTGCCATCTTGGCTGTCACGGTGACCAAAACCTCACATTCAAAAATTTCCTCGGACAAACGATGGGCAACAACATCAACAGCCACTTCAATCGCTGGAGATTGTTGCTCCAAAAAAATTTCTGGCGCATTAGGCAGCTCAACTGAAACATCTTTTAAATAAACACGCTGCAAAGCAAATAACGACTGCACTGATTGTTCAGCAGATTGAGCGCTACCGAGTACTGTTTCATTAACATTTGAAGACATGAAAGAATCCTACTTTTTTAAAGTTTTTATCAAATTCAACTTTGGCGAAGCAACAAAGGCATTAATCCACCAGATTTATCAAGCGCTGCCATATCGTCAAAACCACCCACATGGTGACTGTCTATGTAAATTTGTGGGACCGTTCTACGGCCTGTTTTTTGCATCATTTCTTGTCGCTGCAATGGGTCAAGATCAATGCGAATTTTATTAATATGCTTAACACCCCGTTGCGTTAACAATTGCTCAGCTCGTATACAAAATGGGCATACCCCTGTGGAATACATTGTCACTTCTGCTTTAATCAATTCTGCCATCCCAACCTCTAAACAATCTTTCAATTATCTTTAAACACTACATAACCATTAACAAAATGGTTATGTTAAATTTTGGAAGCATTCATACAATTCACACCATACATTCAATTAGTAGCCTTGGAACCGCTTGAACCGTTGGTTTTAATTGTTTTTTCTCGTTTTATAGGTAAGCCCGCTTCAACCCAGGCATTAAACCCGCCATCTAAAATACTGATTTGAGTGTATCCAGCGGCCTTTAAAATGCGAGACGCAGCGTCACTGCGACGAGCATTTTCACACACCAAAACAACAGGCACCGTTTTGTCTTTAGCCAGTGTGTCGGCTTGAGCTTTTAAACTGGAGAACTCAATTGTTCGAGAACCTGGCATGCCACCTAAAAGCTCAATGGTTTTTTCGTCTCGTAAATCCAACAGCAACGCCTTTTGACGATTCAAAAGCACGCTAGCCTGATTGGCTGAAATTCTTCCAAAACGACCGTAAGATGAAAAAAACAACATTCCACCAGAAACCACCGCCACTGTAATCAATAATATATTGTCAATCAAAAATTGCTGGTTCATGAACACCACATTAAGCATCAGAAAAAATAACAAAACACATTATAGCTGGGCTATCTACCGTACAATCTTAGTTTTGTACGTTTTGTGGAATTTCTTATGTATAAACTTGTTTTAATGCGCCATGGCGAAAGTCAATGGAATTCAGAAAACCGCTTTACTGGTTGGGTTGACGTTGACTTAACTGAAACTGGCCAATCTCAAGCAAGGCAAGCCGGCGCACTACTAAAAGCTAATGGTTATCAATTCGACCTGGCCTACACTTCAGTGTTAAAACGCGCCATTCGAACCCTTTGGAACACGCTAGATGCTATGGACCAAATGTGGGTTCCAGTGTTTCATTCATGGCGCCTAAATGAAAGACACTACGGCGCTTTGCAAGGCTTGAACAAACTTGAAACAGCTGCTAAATACGGCGAAGAGCAAGTGCTAATTTGGCGCCGTTCTTACGCAATTGCGCCAAACCCCATCTCCCCAGACAGTGAATATTCCGCAGGCAAGGACCCCCGCTACGCAAAACTCAATCGCGCTGAAATCCCACTTACCGAATGCCTAAAAGATACCGTAGCCCGGGTGATTCCAGTTTGGCGCGACAGCATTGCACCAGCCATTAAAGCAGGTAAAAAAGTGTTGATCTCAGCCCACGGCAATTCTTTACGCGCTTTGATTAAATACCTAGACAATGTGAGTGAAGAAGAAATTGTTAACTTAAATATTCCCAACGGTGTGCCATTGGTTTATGAACTTGATGAAAATTTACAGCCTTTGCGTCATTACTATCTCGGTGACTCTGCAGCCATTGCCAATGCCTCTGCCGCTGTAGCTAATCAAGGAAAGCACGCTTAAATCAAAGTTTAATATGCTTGGTCAATTCTTTTCCTCCAACAAACACCGAATCTTTATTGGTCAATTGGCCATAGCTTTACTTGTGCAGACCAGTACTGTTTGGGCACAAAATACTAACCACCAAAGCTTGCAAAAGTATCGGGATCACCGCGACCCAAACGTGGTTGCCCGTGAACGGGAAAGCATTCGGCAACAACTCAAAGCGGTGCGCGAAAATATCGTTGAAACCAACTCTAAACGTGCGCTGGTTAATAAAGAGTTACAAGCGGTTGAAAAGTCAATTTCAGAATCCAATCTTCAACTAGAGCGTTTGCAACTAAATAACAGTCGTTTAAAAAAAGAAATTGATAGCATCAACCACGACTTAACCCTCACTGAACAACGCATCGAGCAACATGAAAAACGGCTTGCCAATGTTTTACGCTCGCAACACCGGCGCTCATACTACAACCCAATGCACACCTGGCTAGGCGGCGCTAGCCAGCAAACGCTTGCTAGAGAAGCATTTTGGTACGAACAAATCTCGGAAGCTGAAGCCAAGCTCGGAGAAAATCTCAAAGACGAACTAGATGAACTCGAAACATTACTAAGCGCCAAGGAAGAACGAAAAGAACAAATACGACGCAATGAAAATGCACAACTCAAGAAAAAAGAAGTTCTTATTGAACAACAGGCTATGCGTAAGCATCTGGTTGGACAATTAAATAAACATTTAATCAGTCAACAACAAGAAGCCAACCGACTTGAACGCGATGAAAAACGTCTAAGTCAGTTAATTGACGAACTGTCCAAAGCGATTGAAATGGCTAGAAAAAAAGCCGAAAGGGAGCGCGCCCTGCGTATTGAAGCTGCTCGAATCCAAGCACAAACACCAAACCAAAATAAAAAACCAAAACGAACAGAAATTGCCCCCCCCACAGAAACGCCAACGCATGGCGAATTTGCCCGCCTAAAAGGACAACTAGAATTACCAGTGCATGGTGATATTATTGGTCGGTTTGGACAAACCCGATCTGGTGATAGGAACGGCCCAAGCTGGCGAGGTATCTTTATTAAAAGTTTACACGGTACCGGTGTAAAAGCGGTTGCCACAGGACGCGTTGTTTTTGCTGAATGGCTGCGCGGCTTTGGGCAATTGATTATTCTTGATCACGGCAACCAATACATGAGTATCTACGGCAACAACAGCCGCTTAAATAAATTAACGGGTGAAACTGTAAAAACCGGTGAAATAATTGCCACTGTTGGCGACAGCAGTGGTAATCTAGAGAATGGTTTATATTTTGAGATACGATACCAAGGCCAACCAATTGATCCATTAAAATGGACCACGAATCGTTAGCGAGACATTATGCAGCACAAACTTAAAAATGCCAGTTTAATTTCAATCGGGGTGATTGCCGGAGTTGCCATTAGTTTAGGGGTGACAGCCACTGCGCAACGTGAAGCAAAACCTACGCTTCCACTTGAAGAATTACGCCAGTTTTCGGAAATTTTTGGCTCGATTAAAACCAACTACGTTGAACCTGTTGAAGATAAGAAGCTTATAACTGAAGCCATCAGCGGCATGATCAGCGGCCTTGACCCTCATTCTGCCTATTTAGAACCAGACGCCTACAAAGAGCTTCAAGTGGGCACTCAAGGCGAATTTGGAGGCCTTGGGATTGAAGTAGGCACAGAAGACGGGTTTGTCAAAGTGGTGTCCCCTATTGAAGATACTCCTGCATTTAGAGCTGGGGTTAAAGCTGGCGATTTAATCATCAAGCTTGATGAAAAACCCACCAAAGGCATGACCCTCAACGACGCAGTCAAGATCATGCGGGGCAAACCAAAAACTGATATTACACTTACTATTGTTCGTAAAAATGAAGCCAAACCCCTGGTGATCACAATTACGCGCGACATCATCAAGGTACAAAGCGTAAAATATAAACTACTGGAACCCGGCATTGGCTACGTTCGCATCACTCAATTTCAAGAACACACCACTGAAAATGTTGTCAAAGCCTTGAACACGCTTGTAAAAGAAAATAAAAATCAAAATCTTAAAAATCTAGTGCTAGACCTACGTAACGATCCTGGTGGCTTATTAAATGCAGCCGTTGGGGTTTCAGCAGCGTTTTTACCTGAACGTACGCTGGTGGTTTCAACCGATGGTCGCAGTGAAGACGCAAAACGCAAATTTATTGCCGCCCCAGAAGACTATATGCGAGGCGGGCGCGAAGACCACCTAGCGCATTTACCGTCCTTCGCCAAAAACATTCCAATTGTTGTGCTCGTTAATGGGGGATCAGCATCTGCCTCTGAAATTGTGGCGGGCGCCCTGCAAGATCATAAACGGGCCACAATCATTGGCACACAGACTTTTGGTAAAGGCTCGGTTCAAACTATTTTGCCTTTGAATAGCAACACCGCGATTAAACTAACCACCGCCAGGTACTTCACACCCTCTGGTCGGACTATTCAAGCCAAAGGCATTGAACCTGATTTAATTGTTGAAGAAACTCCCGAAGGCGACCTCATATCTCATGTGCGTGAAGCCGATTTGGTTAAACATTTACCCAATCAACAAGAAAAAACCTCTGAAAATAAAACCAAAAAATCAAATAAAATCAATGAAAATAAAGATCAGAAACCCGTTGAGTTTGGCTCAGCAAATGACCACCAACTAAACCAAGCTTTGAACAAACTGAAAGGCCTGCCTGTGCTTGTAGCAAAAAACAAAGAAAAAGCCGAAGCCAATAAGGTTAACAAGCCTTGAATGATCATGAGTTGGTGCGGTATAGCCGTCATTTATTACTGGATGAAATTGGTATTGAAGGGCAACAACGCATTCTAAATGCTCGCGTTCTTGTAATTGGTGCAGGCGGCTTGGGTTGCCCTGCTGCCCTATACTTAGCCAGCGCAGGGGTCGGCACCTTGGTTCTTGCGGACCATGACACCGTTGACCTCACCAACTTACAACGCCAAGTGTTACACACTTCCAACCGCATTGGGCAAGCAAAAGTTTTTTCTGCAAAAACCGCTTTATCTGCAATCAATGACCAAATTAAAATTATTGCCTTAAACCAGCGATTATCGGATCAAACTTTAGACAATCAAATTGCAGCAGCAGACGTGGTCTTAGACTGTTCAGACAATTTTCCAACACGCTATGCAATCAACCAAAGCTGCTACAAACACTCAAAACCTTTGGTTTCTGGTGCGGCTATTCAATTTAAAGGACAACTGGCGGTTTTTCATTTACACAAAAACCAAGGGCCATGTTACCACTGCCTATTTCCAGAAGCAGAAGACTTAAACCCCGTGCGCTGCGCCACCATGGGGGTATTTTCTCCACTGACCGGCATTATTGGCACCTTACAAGCCACTGAAGCCCTAAAAATAATCTCTGGAACTGGACAACCCCTAAACCAATCTTTGTTGTTATACGATGCCAAAACCTGTGAATTTAAAACCCTACACATTGAACGTGACCCCGCTTGTGCGATATGCTCAATCAATCACGCCTAAAATTAAACCCATAAACACACTGTTTTATTAAAATCAGACCGCAAAAAACCCAGCCATTCAAAATAAAATCGACAAGTTATCCACTTTACGCCATGATTGATATGTACATTGAAAGCACCGCAAACTTAAGCTGATTCATGCATACTCAAAAAAACAGTTCACACTCAAAACGCCTTGTCCTTACAATAATAATTGTAAGTTTAACCTTATTGTTTCACTGGCTGGTTTTGGCTTTTGGGCTAGAACAAGTTGATTTTTTTAACTCCAATCTAAAAAAGTCAATTGGCCCTCATCAGCCCAACCCTGTATTCATTTCAATGCTGGCAGAAGCTAGGTCACACCCTTTAAAATCGCCAACAAAACAAACCAAGCAAACCCCTCACAAATCAAACCACACAAATACAGATTCAAACCTCGCGACCAATCAAACTGAACCTACAGAAAAGCCCCCACCCCTAAACCAAAAAATTGAACATACATACAACACAAACAACACTTCCGCCAACCTATTAAGCCAACACACAGCAGATTCTACAACGCAAATTCAAACTCAAAATGGCCAGATGCCGCCACATACAAACGCTAACCATTTTATAACAGCCCCCACAATCGATCAGCATAAAAACATAGAGCTGCTTTTCCACATGTATCTTGGAGAAGCCGAAGGCAATCCACTGGCCCAAGTTGTTCACTCAATTCAAATAGATGGTAATTTTTATGAAATTAGCAGTACGGGCCAAGCACTCGGGCTATTTGCTAATTTATACAGTGGGCTTTTAAATCAAAAAAGTATTGGTCAAATTGGTTCGGAAGGGTTACAGCCGCAACTTTATACAGAACAACGTGGCAAAAAACCCGAAACTCAGGTATTGATTGACAGAAACAGTGGCCAAGTATTATTTGGCGCTAATCAAACTGGGCCAGAAGTTATTCCAAATTTACAAGACCGTTTATCTGTGATTTACCGCCTAGGGCGAGACATTGAAAATTTTACAGCGATAGCTGGAGTAATTAATACAGGCCAACAATGGCAATACCCTGTTGTTTCTAGCTCTGCAATGGAAACTTTTGTTTTTGAAGCGATTAAACCTGAAATATTAAAGCTAACCGATTCCAGCCAAGTACAAACTTGGCACATTAGACGAGTAGAAACCAGTGGCAATCAAAAATTGTCAATTGACTTATGGCTTGACCCAACGCTTGCATGGCTACCCGTGCAAATTCGTTTTACCGATAAAAAAGGCTTGGTGATTACTCAACAACAGGTCCGTTCAGGTAAGGCTATACGCAAAGATTGACCAGCTCTTTCTATTAAAATGTCTTGTCCGCTTATTGCAGATAAAGTCCAACCTTGGTCTATCTCTTCACCCAAACGGTACACTGCAGCGGGCCGCCCCTCAATAACCAAAACCGCTGCACCTTGACGCTGACCAGCAGCCAACCCCAATATTTCAATTGCTGGAGCAACTGCCCCAGCAGTCACATCCACACCTAATAAACGCGCCTCAGGCGATCGATCCACACTTTGCGCGGCGGCTGTTTGATAAGACAATGCCGCCACAGGGAGGTTTGGTTGATACATTAAAGTCTGTAGCGAATACATTGCTGCCATGCCAATAATCAAGCTTAACAAGCCATTTATAACACGCTGAAAAATTAAAAAATTCATCTGGTTGTTACTCACAATAAGTGCATTCAAATAGTTGACACATACCAGTCAATTTGAGACATAATCAAGCCTTAAATCTAAGAATACGTTAAATTCCCTTATGTTTTCAACGCCTATTTTTAAATTCTACAATACCACGAACCAAAAATTAAATAACCGCAATAGCGGCTTAACCTTGATTGAAATGATGGTGGTGATTGTAATTTTAAGTGTTTTAGCAACCCTAATTGTGCCAAAGGTCATGAACCGACCCGACCAAGCACGTATTGTTGCCTCACGACAAGACATTGGCGCAATTATGCAAGCGCTAAATTTATATCGCCTAGACAATTTCCATTACCCCACCACGGAACAAGGGCTATCGGCTTTGGTTCGTAAACCAAGCACCGAGCCCGTACCTGAAAACTGGAAAACTGGCGGCTATCTGGACAAAATACCCACTGACCCATGGGGGCGCCACTACCAATACCTTAATCCCGGAGTTAAATTAGAGATTGATGTCTTCAGCTATGGTGCTGATGGGAAACCTGGTGGAAACGATGCAAACGCTGATATTGGGTCCTGGGGACTATAAAAATCCTTTCAAAAAATACTCAGGCTTAACCCTGCTTGAGCTGCTGGTGGTTTTAGTAATACTGGCTATCACCACCGCTTTAACCTCAGCCAAACTGTTTCCAGATGAGAAACGTTTGTTGCAGCAAGACGCTTTGCGCTTTACTGAGATTTTATCAATGGCGCAGGACCAAGCTCAAATCAGTGGCCAGGCTTTAATTGTTGAAAGCAATGCAAATGGCTTCCGTATTCTTAATACCAACAACCCATCAAACACAAGTGCTACTTACGCATTACACACCAATGTATTCAAAAACAGAACCTGGCAATACCCTCCAATTAAAGTTCGCTTCTTAATCGATGGCATAGCTCAAGCCTCTCTGCTGCTGCCCCCCCATGCGCACATGAAAACCACAGTGATTGAACTAGAACACAACCACACTCAAGTGCGCATTGTTCGCACAAGCTTAGGCCGTTTTAAAATTGCTCCTTAAACATATCACCATAAACATCTCATAATGCACATTGCCCCAACCACACAAAATCAACATTATTCAAAGGGGTTTACACTCATAGAAGCCTTGGTTGCCCTTACAATTATTGCCATTGGCTTAATCGCCGCTTTAAAAGCGGTGGGGCATATTAGCTTACAACAAAACGAACTTAAATATCGGCTATTAGCGCAATGGAGTGCTGATCAAATTGCTCAAGAATTGCGCCTACGCAAAGCGTTTCCGCCCACTGGCACCTTCGAGCTTGATTGCCCACAAGGCCAAAAACCTTGGCGCTGTATTGTCGATGTTAAAACCACCGCAAATATCAATTTTCGACGCATTGAAATACGGGTAGTTGATCCGCAAAACCCAACGCAATTTCAAGCACGTTTGTTAATGTTTTTAGCCAAAAAAAATTAAACCTAATTTTTTTACAGAATCAAGAAAATGACGACAAAGAGCCAACCAAAAAAAATATTATCAATATCAAATGGCTTTACCTTAATTGAAATGCTAGTAGGATTGGCCATCGTTTCTGTGATTTCAGTTCTGTCGTGGCAAGGACTCAATACTGTTATTAGAATTTATGAACGAATTGAAAAAATTGATAACGAACTCAGCACCCTGCGAGCTATGTTTAATCAATTGGCAGACGACCTAGAACACGTACCAGATAACAATTGGGAACAAGTACAACCCAATCAGCAGCCAAAAAATATCAATCCTCAAGATGCACTAGACCACGTAGTACAAACCAGTTTATCCTCGTTAGAGCGTTTATTTATTAATCAAGAAGGATTATTTATTTTAAACAATACGATAGATCATCAAAAGCAACCAGTAAATCAACGAATTGTTTGGCGCTGGGTTAATGGTTCTTTGGAACGGCAAGTCACTCAAGCAACAATCTTAAATAACCTAAATATAATGGCGCCACCCAAAAATTTATTGTTACACAACCTACCAGAAGACAAACTCAACTTAAAAGGTTTAGGAATTACTTTTTGGATAGACAAACGCGGCTGGACTTCTGAAATGATTTACGGTAATTTTTCTCAAAACACCAATAATCCATCAACAGAAAACCACCCACTGTGGAGCACAAATACAACCAAGGAACCCATCAATAATAATTTTTCAGAGTATCCATCAACAGGATCTGGCATTTATCGCGTAAAAGGTGTTCGTGTTCGATTGATAATACCCTCTGGTGAAATGTTCAGCCGTGTATTTTGGGTTGGAACAGCGTCATGAAATGTAAATATAAATCCTGCAAACCCAGTTGCAAAAAAAATCATCAACAAAAAGGCACAGCACTGGTTAGTGCTTTACTAATTATAAGCTTAAGTGCTTTGCTTGCTAGCGGGGCAGTTTGGAAAGCATATAAAGCGGCGCGCTGGGTTGAGCATGAAAATAATCGCTTACAAAGCCAACAGGTCGTGCTTTCAGCCATTGAATGGGTACAAGCCATTCTAGAAGACGACAGCCGAAATTCTAACACTGACACGCTGCAAGAAACCTGGGCCATTCCACTGGGTCTTACCCCTCTGGACAATGCGTTATCAATTTCACAAAACGCAGAAAAAAACACCATAGAAAACCGGACAGAAAATAACAAATCAAGCTATATTCAAGGACAAATTCGAGACGCGCAGGCACGTTTTAATCTATACAACTTAAGTATTACAGGTTCAAAAGGCGAAATTCAGCGCCAAGCTTTTCTGCGTTTATGTGATGTACTGAATATTGAAAACGATCAAGCTCAAGCACTGATTGAATCGATTGAAAAAAACAAAACATTATTTGTTAAAGAATGGACTTTTTTTGCAGAAATGGCTCTTTTAAAACAAAATACCATTGAACGTCTAGACTCATCGGTGGTTTGGCTGCCACAACCGAGCAATATCAATATCAACACCGCCAGCGCTGAAGTGCTTTACGCTGTAAGCGCACCCTTAGACTTACCCACCGTACGACAATGGATTTCTAGCCGAGAACGTACCAGCTTTCGAGACCTTGCAGACGCCATGAACCGCTTACCCAGCAACACCAAAAAACCCACAACTCAAGAAATTTTAAGTTTTGATAGCCAATTTTTTTTAGTCTATGGCACAGTACAAGTACAAGCTGCCAAATTACAGATTAAAGCACTTGTAAAACGCTCTGGCAATCAAGCTTCTACAGTATGGAGGTCGGCATGAGCAATCATCGGCAATTCGTGATTCGCTGGCCATCAAGGCAACAGTGGGAGAAAATAAAACAACGGCAGGATCTGGAATATCCACAAAAAGGGCCAACAGAAAAACACTCAATACAAGTGCTATGTGACTTAATTTCATCCAATGGCAAGCATCTTAAAAGCACTTTGCTTGATTTGAACAACCTTAAAAAAACAGACGATATCAAAACGGTCACCGTATTGCTTCATCCCAAAGACGTAAGTACTTTACTTTCGCCCAGAACGCTTAAAAAAAATAAACCTTTCTCTCAAGCGATTGCCTTTGCTGTTGAACCGCACCTGCTAGAAGACATTGAAACACTCTACATCAATGAACACCCATTTCCAAACACAGCGGCTGAAAACGAAACAATTACACAATCGATTGTGACAGCAGTAAAACGTAGCTGGATTCAGCTTATTCTAAAAACATTAAATGAATTGGGTTTACGTGTTAAACAGTTTGTAATTGAACCTCTATTTTATATTCCGCAATTACAATCGAATAACACTCACATTTGGTTAATTAAAAAATCAGATCACATATGGGTATGCAGCACTATAACAGCCCCCTGGGCTATCGTTTTAAGCAAGCAAAGTGAAGAAGAAAAAGATAAAAACCAAGAAAACCTGACCGCCCAATGCTGGCAGCTATTAAACCATTGGGCAGACCAAAATCAATTCACCCTCAAAAACGGCTTAACAGTGATCACCGAAAAAATAAGTGAAACCCGTGAATGGTTGACTGCAACAACAAACATACCTATAGAAACAGTAGGTTTCCAATCTATGATTTTGTCTAAAAAAATACACGCCATTGTACCCGCCGATCTACTGCAAAAACAAAACCTGAAAACCAATAAACACCCGTTCTTTTTTTTTGGTAATTTACGCTTGGCTGTTGCTGCAAGTGTTTTTTGTGTTATAGCCTTAAATCTAAAAGCTTGGCAACTAGAGCATGAAATACAGGTTTTAAATCATGCCATTGAATCAACTGTTAGTACTGCTTTACCTAACACACCAATTGTTGTTGACCCCTTACTCATGTTGGAGTTTGCACATCAAAAAATAAACCAAAAAAACAATACCAATAAAGCCACCTGGACGCAACTATTACACCACAGTGCGATGGCCTTATCTAATTTACCCTTTAACGCGAGTTCAGCCATTCGCTACGAACAAAACACATTACATCTAGAATTTTCACCTAAACTCAGCGAAGAACAAAAACAAACAACACTGAACGCACTGCAAAAACAACAGTTGATTGGAAAATGGCAGCAAAATACCAGTGCAAATGCTGTTTTATCCATTACACCCGCTTCTAAATGACATGACCAATGAAAACTACAGCTAAAATAATCACTGAAACCCTAATGAAGGAGTTAAATAATTTTTATGTCTCCAGAACGCATAGAGAAAAAAAAGGCTTAGAACTGGCGTTTGCTATTATTCTTTGTACATTATTAATAACCACTTCTATTGAACCTGCAGTACAAACCCTCTTAACAAAACCACAAGAATTAATAAACAAAAAAAACCAATTAGCTCAAGCCTTACAATTGGCAAATGAAATACTTACCCTTCAAAAAAACACAAAAACCATTTATAACCCAAACCTTGAAACAACCATCAACGCAAGTCTTGCTGCATTTTCTTGGCAAGAAAAAAGCCAAATTAAAAAACTAAACAACGCTCAAATTGAAGTTAGATTGGAAAATTTACCGGCAGTTGATGCATTAACTTGGATTGATGAAAATGAACGCACTCATGGCCTTGTTTTAAAACAGCTTGAACTCATTAAAACAAGTACAGGAGTGGTTAATTTATACACTTTATGGACAGCTTCACAATGAAAGAGTGGGCCAAAAAACTGCGCCAATTTTTATTGAAGCAATCGGCTTGGTTGCTTGTTGGCGGGTTTATTGTTTTCAATTTAAACATGCCAATCACTTGGTTTGAAAATCAATTAAAACAAATAACTCACGAACACTTACAATTAAATGCAGTTCAAGGTAACCTATGGAATGGTCAAGCGCAGTTGGTATTGTCTGACGGTGAAAATTCAAAAGCAATTAAAGCAATACCCGGATGGTTAAAATGGCGTTTTATTTGGAATGGTTTTGAACTGACGCACCCGTTGCTAAACGCACCACTACAAATAACCTATAACGATGGACAAATAAACTGTACAGGCCACTCAATCAACATACCAGCGGTGTGGTTAAAAACACTAGGCAGCCCTTGGAACACAATAGATCCAGGTGGAACCTTTAAACTATATTGGTTACCTGCCAAAATTAATCAACAGTTCTCTTGGTCTATTCAATGGCTAGATGCGCAATCTGCACTCTCTACAGTTAAACCTTTGGGAAACTATGAACTACAGGGCAAATTAAAAAATTTAAAACAATTTAATATGCAATTAAAAACCCTAAATGGCGATTTGCAATTGCAAGGGCAGGGAGGCTGGTCATTTGAAACTGGCTGGCATTTTGACGGGAAAGCACAAACCAACCCAATTCGACTCAAAGAATTGTCTTTATTACTGAAACAAATTAGCCCACAAGATAATAATCAATTTAGATTAAAAATACAATGAAACTATTACATACTAAAAAATCAATTTATCTTAAAAATACAAATAAAATCAGTTGGTTTTTACTGTTAATTTGTAGTTTACAGACAAACGCCTTATGGGCTGAAGAACTGATTCAACTTAACTTTGTAAACGCTGATATTGAATCTACGGTTCGAGCTATTGGTATATTCACCAACAAAACATTTATTATTGACCCTAGGGTTAAAGGCACAATCACCCTACAAAACACAACAGCGATTAATCGCACAGAAGCGTACAACACACTATTGGCATCTTTGCGATTACAAGGTTTTACAATCGTTGAATCGGGGGGAATTGCGCGAGTATTACCTGAAAACGATGCAAAAATTCAAAGCGGTGCCATCAAAAGTGCAATCGACCCTCAAAAATCCAATGAAATTCGAGGTGATCAAATTGTTACCCAAATTTTTCAATTAAACTATGAATCAGCAAGCAATTTAGTGCCTATTTTGCGGCCACTGATTGCACCAAACAACACCATTGCAGCTTACCCAAATAACAATACATTAATTATCACAGACTACGCCGATAATCTTAAAAGATTAGCTCGAATTATTGCCAGCATAGACACACTAAACAGCAATCATATCGAAATTGTGACTGTACAACATGCGCTGGCGATTGACCTAGCAGCCGCTGTCACCCGACTGTTAGACGAAAATGGTCGTAGCGGCGCAAATATAGACAATGGCCAACGTTTAAGTGCCATGGCAGACAGCCGCACCAACAGCATTTTGTTACGAGCTGCAAGCACAGCGAGAATGGCACAAGCCAAAGCATTGATTGCCCGACTTGACCAACCTACAAATCAACCAGCCAATGTTCATGTGGTCTATCTAAAAAACGCAGAAGCCAGCAAATTATCTCAAACATTGCGTGCCGTGCTCAATAACGACACGAATCAACAAATGTTAACGAATAACACTGCAAACTTAAATCAATTTTCTTTAAACAGCAATACCAATACCAATCCAAATAACTCCTTTTTTTCCAGCCAAGTTAATAACAATCCAAACCCTATAAACAGTGGTAACTCAAGCCCCAACAATGCCGTTAACGCTGCCACGGGTAACATGCCTAGTCAAGGTGCAGGTATTGTACAAGCCGATCCTAGCACCAACTCGATTATTATTACAGCATCAGAACCGGTATACAAAAATATTCGCGCCATCATTGAAAAACTAGACGTGCGACGCGCTCAAGTGTTTGTTGAATCATTAATTGTTGAAGTCAGCGCCGACAAAGCCGCTGAGTTTGGCATTCAGTTTCAGTCTCTAACTGATTTAAACAAAAGCACAACTAGCGTGATTGGTGGCAGTAATTTTGGCGGCCGCAGCGGTGGCCGCAATATTTTAGACACTGCATCCAATTTAAACAGCGTTGGTGGTGGTTTGAATATCGGAATTATTAAAGGTCAAATTAATATTCCTGGATTAGGAAACATCACTAACCTAGGATTTTTAGCCCGTGCACTGGAAACGCAGTCTAATGCTAACATTTTATCTACACCGAATTTATTGACGCTAGACAATGAAGAAGCGCGAATTGTGATTGGGCAAAATGTTCCTTTTGTCACTGGACAATACACCAACTCGGGTACTGGTGGCAACATCAACCCCTTTCAAACGATTGAACGACGCGATGTAGGGCTAACATTAAGGGTTAAACCGCAAGTCTCCGAGGGTGGAACAGTCAAACTAAGTATTTATCAAGAAGTATCTTCCGTGCAAGACCGCTCACAAGCTGCAGGTATTATCACCAATAAAAGAGCAATTGAATCCAACATAATTGTTGATGACGGCAATATTATTGTACTAGGCGGCTTAGTTGAAGACCGTTTTAGCGAGACAGAAGAAAAAGTACCCGGCCTAGGTGACATACCTGGCCTAGGCGCTTTGTTTCGCTACGATACGCGCAAGCGAATGAAAACCAATTTAATGGTTTTTTTACGTCCTGTGGTGCTAAGAAATCAAGAACAGTCCAATACACTCGTAGCAGATAGATACGATTTCATGCGCAATGAAGGACAAAACAACCAACCCATTGCTCGATTTGCGCTACCAAACGAACCCGCACCCATACTACCTGAACTCAAAATATTTGAAAATAATGCTGATGGTGAGTTAATGGCACCTGCCGAACCAGGAAAACCAACACGAACTACAACATCAGTAAGCCATCAAGCAAGCAAACCAGTGATTGACCCAACCACCACAATGACAACCTCACCCGCAACAACACCCACAATTGTGCCACCGAAAACAAGAATCACAGCTCCGACACGCATCGAAGCAAAAACACCATGAGCACATTAAACCGATTAAACCAATTGCCTTATGATTTATTGGCAATCAAAAAAATTCCGTATGCCTTTGCAAAACAGCATCATATATTATGTGCCCAATCTCATGCATCAGACTGGCATGTCTACTATTGTAAACTCACCACTACAAGCGCTATGCATGAACTTGAACGCTTTGCAAATGCGCTAATTAATTGGAATTTTGTAGACAACGCTAACGATCTGGAACAACTGATCATTCAAGCGTACACAAACCTAGAACGGTCAGCGGCTGCGGTCGCCGATGAAGTGGCCGACAACATTGATCTCTCTCAACTGCTGCAAGATATTCCCACTGTTGAAGATTTACTTGACACCCGTGATGACGCCCCCATTATTCGCATGATTAATGCGCTATTGACACAAGCCAATCGCGATCGTGCCTCAGATGTTCATATTGAACCTTACGAAAACCATTCCAGGGTTAGACTGCGCATTGACGGAACACTTCGAGACATACTCACACCACGTCGAGAACTCCACGCTGCGCTGATTGCACGTATTAAAATTATGGCCAACCTAGATATTGCTGAAAAAAGATTACCGCAAGATGGACGTATTAATTTAAAAATTGGTGGTCAACTATTGGATGTCAGAGTCTCAACCCTACCCAGTGCACACGGTGAACGGGCGGTATTGCGTCTTTTACAAAAAAACAATAATCAGCTTAACTTAAAACAACTTGGCATGACTAGCCATACATTATCAAGTATTGATCAATTAATACAACAACCTCATGGTATTGTGCTTGTAACAGGCCCTACAGGGTCAGGGAAAACCACCACACTGTATGCTGCGCTATCTCAATTAAATGCACAGAGCATCAATATTATGACTGTTGAAGACCCAGTTGAATACGATTTACCTGGCATCAACCAAACGCCTGTAAATGCAAAAATAGAAATGGATTTTGCTAGGGCTTTACGCGCTATTTTACGGCAAGACCCTGACGTGATTATGATTGGTGAAATACGTGATCTAGAAACCGCACAAATTGCAATTCAAGCCTCTTTAACAGGTCACTTGGTGTTTGCAACACTACATACAAACGACGCCATCAGCGCATTAACCCGCTTGGTTGATATGGGGGTTGAACCTTTTTTACTGTCTTCCAGTTTACTAGGCGTTCTAGCCCAGCGATTGGTACGAACCTTATGCCCTCACTGTAAACAACAAAACAGCGCTGGAATTTGGCGTGCAGTGGGTTGTTCTGAATGCGCTATGACTGGGTATTTTGGCCGAAAAGGCATTTATGAACTTTTAGAAATTAACGATACACTACGCAAGTTGATTCATAATTTTTCAGATGAATCTGAAATTAGAGACTATTGCACAAAAAACAATATACCAACAATGCGTGCAGATGGTCAGCGCTGGATTCAATTGGGTTTAAGCACGAATGAAGAAATTATTCGCGCAACCAGAGACTAATTAAATATGCTTAACTTTTTTTATACAGCGCAAAAAGCAGATGGCGAAGTAATTGAAGGTTTCATACAAGCCGAATCCGCAAAACAAGCCAGGCAAATATTACGAAATCAAGGATTACAACCGCTTTCAATTACCAACAAAGAAAACAAATCAACAATTAAGCCACATTGGGCTAAATCTGAATTAAAAACCAACGAAGTGGTGCTACTAACTCGGCAATTAGCCAGCTTACTAGAAGCACAACTTCCCATAGCGCAATCCCTATCGGCTTTAATTGATCAGGCCCAAAACCCTTTGCTACGACAACGCTTAAGCCATATTTTTAATGATATTAGTGCAGGAAGCACTTTGGCTCAGGCATTTTCACGTTTTCCTAGAGCATTTTCTGATATGTATCAAGCCACAATTGCAGCGGGTGAATCCAGCGGTAATCTAGCTCAAGTCATGTCCAGACTTGCAGATACACTAGAATCTGGGCAAGCGCTCAAGCAAAAGGTAACAGGGGCTTTTATTTATCCAGTTATTGTGAGTATTGTTGCGCTCTGTGTTGTACTTGGTTTACTGACTTATGTAGTACCACAAATTGTGGTGGTCTTTGAATCAAGCAATCAAAACTTACCCATGCTCACTAAAGTTATGATGGCTTTAGCCAATTATTTAAAAAACCACGGCATACTCAGCCTCTTGTTTTTAATAACTTTGGCATGGGGGCTTCGCCAATCCCTAAAAAAACCCACCTTGGCTTTAAAATTTGACGCCATGCTATTAAATCTAGCGATTATTGGCTCTTTAATTCGCGCAATTAATACCGCACGCCTAGCATCTACTTTGTCAATTTTAGTAGACAGCGGGGTTCCTATTTTAGAAGCACTACAAGCCGCTCATCGCACATTAACTAATCGAGCGCTTGCGCAGGCCATGCAAACAGTGCAACAGCGAGTACGTGAAGGCACTCCGCTGGCCAAAGCCATACAACAACAAGGACTTTTCCCCCCTGTTTTAATTCATTTAATTGCCAGCGGAGAAGCAACCGGAGAGCTCGGTCAAATGCTGGTAAAAGCAGAGCAAATTCAGCGCCAAGAAGTAGAAAGAAAAACTCTTTGGATTACAAGTTTGCTAGAGCCTATTCTCATTTTAGTAATCGGAATTATTGTGCTTTTAATTGTTTTAGCTGTAATGCTACCCATTATTGAAGTTAATCAATTAATTGCTTAATAACTCTTTTTTGCCATTAAGGCAGCACCAGCGCGGCTGCCATTGGGTCGTCCTAGGTGTTGAGATATCCAAGCACCTGTTTGTGCTACAGCACTTAAATCAATACCCGTTTGCAAACCCATACCATGCAAAAAATACAATAAATCTTCTGTTGCTAAATTGCCTGTTGCCCCTTTAGCATAAGGACAACCACCCAAACCTGCTACAGAACTGTGAAAAACATTCACCCCGGCGTGTAAGCTTGCAGCCACATTAGCCAAAGCCTGACCATAGGTGTCATGAAAATGCCCCGCAACGCGTTCTATCGGAAATACATGGCTAACCGCTTGCATCAAGGCCTGAACTTGCTTAGCGGCACCCACGCCAATGGTATCGGCAATATCAATTTCGTCTACCCCTAGCACCTGCATTTGCTTGATAACTTTCAATACCGTGGCAACTGACACTTCACCTTCGTAAGGACAGCCTAAACAACATGAAATTGAACCCCGTACACGTTTACCAAGACTTTTAGCCAACTGAACAACGGGCTGAAACCGCACGATTGATTGTTCTATTGAGCAATTGATATTTTTTTGTACAAAAGTTTCTGAAGCCGCGCTAAAAATCACGACCTCATGCACTCCAGCACTAATCGCTGTTTGCATGCCCTTATCATTAGGAACCAAAGCAGAAATTTTCACGCCTTGGGCTTGTGCATCAGGCCATATAGATTGCACCACAGCTAAACCATCAGCCATCTGCGGCACCCATTTAGGGCTAACAAAAGCCGCCGCCTCAATATGTTTTACACCTGCATTAATTAACTGATGTAATAACTCTACTTTGATTTGCGTTGCAACAAAGTTGGGCTCATTCTGCAAACCATCTCGCGCCCCAACCTCTAAAACTTTTATCTGCATTTTAATATACTTTACTTAGGCAGTGGTTCTTAAAAAAGAATTCTTATTTTATTCTCGTTACCAAGCACTATTACTTAGTTGTTATTGGACCAAACCACATCTTCATCAACCGCATATAAACGACACTGAGCACCACTGTTTTTATAGCATGTTCTTAACGTATCTTGCACAGCCTCATCAGGACCCGAAACCCAAGCCCATTGACCACGCTCACCGATTGCAAACGCACGTGGTGGCTGGCGCTTTAAAAAATTAGCATAGGCTGTAGAATCTGTTAACCCCTGAAGCACGCGGGTGTTTGTGTCTTCAATAGCAGCATACCCACTAGAGACTGGGCGTCTTAACGTTCCCAACACATACTTAGGCTCAACATCAAACCCCAAAGTTTTTAAGTGCTGCAACACAATAGGAAACCAAATTGAAAAACCCGCCATGTCGCCAAACATTTGGTGAGCATCTTGCTTAAATGCTGAGTAGAGATGCAATTCAGCCAATCCACCAGCTTGCTCATAGTATGTATGCATTAACCTAACCAAGTCTGATGAAAAATAACGGTCATTTTCACCATAAAACCATAAACCAGGTGTTTTAGAAACTTCTCCAAAATAACGCACACTCTGTAACAATGCGCTTTGCCAATCGCAAGGTTCTGGAGAAGCAGATGAAATCTTCAAACCGCCAGCAAAGTTCACAACCAAAGCAATCGATATTTGTCCCTTTGTGGCAGCAGCCAATGAAGCTAAACCACCGAAAGATTGGCCTATCAATACCACAGGTTGGGTACTGATCATACGCTGTTGTTTCAACCACTGTAAAACATCGGTAATATCGCTAGCCTGATTCAAAGCACTTGCCGTAATGTCACAAGCAAACGAACGGTACCGCCCCTGGCTTGCAGAGAACCCGCGGCGCATAGGTAAAACCACTTGAAACCCTCGTCGCACAAATTCACGAGACACCAAGTAATACCGAGCCCTGGCCTGCTCACGGGCTGCCCCCACTGATTTACCATGATTAATCAATACCGTTGGAAAAGGGCCCACACCGGGCGGGCGAAATACAGTAACTTCCAATAACGCAGGCTCCACTGTTTGCACCGGTACTTTAAAAACCAACTCGTTGGCGTTTTTACCAACAGGCATAACCTCTGCGCGAAGCACTGTAATACAGATCAAGCCAAAAAAAACACACCACCCGTTATATTTTTTCATACAATATTTGAAAACGTATATTTTCTGGATACGGATAAATATCTTCTAAATGTCCTTGTGTAATACGCAATTTTCTATTTTGCCAAAAATCATATTCAAGCAAATCGCGATGTTGTTTTAAAAATGCCTCTCGCACACGCCGATCGCCCAACAAAAACTGCCCAAACTCCTCAGGAAATACATCTTTAGGGCCAACGCTATACCAGGGCTCATGACTCATTTCCGCCTCTGGATTCGGGGCTGGTGGTATACGACGAAAATTACAATCAGTCATGTACTCTATTTCATCATAATCGTAAAATACCACGCGCCCTAAACGCGTTACACCAAAGTTTTTAAACAGCATGTCGCCCGGAAAAATGTTGGCCGCAGCCAATTGTTTAATTGCATTGCCGTATTCAATAATCCCATGCTCGACCTCAACATTCGTGCCTTGTTGCAAATATAAATTCAAGGGCGTCATACGCCGCTCAATATACAAATGACGGATTAAAATGGTATCGCCTTCTTCCTCTAACTGCGAAGGACACGTGTGTTTTAATTCTGCAATCAATGCTTCTGAAAAACGAGCCCTAGGTAAAGCCACTTGAGAATATTCCCAGGTATCGGCCATGCGCCCCACACGGTCGTGTTGCTTCACCAATTGGTATTTTTTCATCACCCCTTGGCGGTCAATTTCTTTCTGAGGCGCAATCTTATCTTTAATCATTTTAAATACATAAGGATATGAAGGCAGTGTAAACACGGTCATCACCAAACCCTTAATACCTGGAGCCACAATAAACTGATCGTTAGAGTGCTTTAAATGATGTAAAAAATCGCGATAAAAAAGGGTTTTACCTTGCTTATGCAAACCAAGCATTGTGTACATCTCGGCTTTAGGCTTATTAGGTAATAAAGACCGCAAAAATTGCACATAAGCAGAAGGTGCTTCCATATCCACCATAAAATATGCTCGCGTAAATGAAAACAAAGTGGCAATTTGCTGCGCATTAAATAACAACGTATCTACAAAAATTTTACCGTTAGCGTCTTTTAACAATGGAATTGCAAATGGCACGGGCATGTTTCCATTGATAAACTTACCAATCATGTAAGCGCCTTTATTGCGAAAAAACAAATTACCCAAAACTTGTATTTGGCAATCGGAATCAATTTTAATTGGGCGAAGAGCAATCATTCTGGCTCGGCGTACAATATAACGCACATCTCTAGCCAAATTAACAAAAGCACAAGATAAATTAAAATCTTGCAAAATTGTGATGATGGTCTTTCTTAAACCACCAGCCACTGGATAATAACTGCGATAAGAAGGCGGATCAGATTCAATATAGTCGGTTGAAACCGCAGGCCGAACAAACAAAAAACTGTTATGAAAAAAGTCTCGATGCAATATTTTTGTCAGCACCGAATTAAAGAAAGTTTCAGCCAGTTCGGCTTGTTTATGATCAACTAAATAAGTTACAAATTCAGTTTTAACCTGTTGCCACACCGCATCAGAAAGACGCTCAGCACCGTACTGCGTGCGCAATTGTTCGACTGTTTCAATTACACGACTATCATACATAGAGATTCGTTGCGCAGCCAAGCGTTGAATTTCGTGCCACTGCCCCAATTCATATAAGGTTTTGGTTTGCTGCGCGCTCAGACGAAAGCGTTGGTAATGCCGGTCAAATCCGGCCAACATTTCGAGCGCCAATTGCTTGGCCAAACCCCGCTCTTGATCCACACCAGAAACCGCCTGACTTTGCAACAACACCAAACCTTGCTCCGTGCTTACCGAGTTCAACATACACATGCCCCCCAAATTTAATTTGGCTATTTTTTATTTAACACTATGCTATTGATAAGTAATTGCATGAGTCATTATAAAATTAAATACTCAAATGATTGATTTTTTACCTCGGCTCGTGGTGTAATGCGTGCCGCATTGATTTGCATTTTTGATACTCTTTTGGATTAATCATGAACCAAGCGCCCCACTCATTGATTCCCGTTACAATACTCACTGGTTTTCTAGGCAGTGGAAAAACCACACTATTGAACCGCATTTTGCAAGAAAATCACGGACAAAAAATTGCCGTCATTGAAAATGAGTTTGGACAAGAAGGTGTCGACAACGACTTATTATTGCAAGACAATCAAGAAAATATCATCGAAATGAACAATGGTTGCCTGTGTTGCACCGTGCGTGGCGACCTTGTTCGTATCATGAACCAGCTTTTTAGCCGTAGGCAAGCCGGTGAAATTCAATTTTCTCGGGTGATCATTGAAACCACCGGCATGGCTGATCCTGGACCTGTGGCACAAACCTTTTTTGCCGATGATACGATTGCAGAAAACTATTTGCTCGACGCAGTGATCACTGTAGTTGATGCAAAACACGCCATGCAACAACTGGATGAACACCGCGAAATTCAGCAACAAATTGGCTTTGCTGACCGCTTATTACTTTCTAAAATCGATTTATGCACCATCGATGAAATTACAACTGTTCGGCAACGTTTGGTGCAAATTAACGCAAGAGCTGATATCCTCATTTCTGATTTTGGTAAAGCACCTATTGACCAGTTGCTCGACATTCGTGGTTTTAACATCAATTCCGTTCTTGAGATTGCGCCCAACTTTTTAGAAGAAGACCATCACAGCCACAACGACGAAATCTCCTCCTTTGTCTTCAAAGCCGAAAAACCGTTTAACTCCGAACAGTTTGAAGAATTTATGAGCGCCATTTCACAGTTGTACGGAGCGGACATGTTGCGTTATAAAGGTATCCTTTACATTAAAGGCAGTAATCGTCGATTATTGTTTCAAGGGGTACATATGTTAATGGGTGCAGATTTGGGGGCAAAATGGGCACAAAATGAAAAAAAATCGACCAAAATTGTCTTTATTGGTAGAAAATTACCAAAAGATTTAATTCTTAAGGGTCTGACCAAATGCTTGGCCAGATAAAAATTGTTTCACTATCAATCTTAGAAAGAAAAGAGGCTTACCATGACTGATCAGACCACTGACATCATTTCCGAAGAAGCCCTGTTGGCAATGGGCGAAGATGACTACATGAATGAGGTGCAGTTGGCGTTTTTTCGCCAACGGCTTTTAGGCATCGAAACAGAACTGCGGTTTAACGCAGATGAAACCACCGAACACCTTCGCGAAACAGCGATTGTGCCAGACCCTGCCGATCGTGCCACCATCGAGGAAGAACACGCGCTTGAATTGCGCACCCGCGATCGCGAACGCAAACTGCTAAAAAAAGTGCAACAAGCGCTAGCACGTATTGAAGCCAACGAATACGGTTGGTGCGAAGAAACTGGGGACCCCATTGGCATTCCGCGTTTATTAGCAAGACCCACTGCCACCCTTTCGCTCGAAGCACAACAGCGTCGAGAATTAAAACAAAAAATGTACGGAGACTAACTCCACTTTTTTTCAACAGCAGTTCTTGATGCCATTTTTATTACGCTCACACTTACCCTTGCACCAACGCACTGCAGCTTATCTGGCTGCTGCGTTGGCTTTTTTTGTATTGGTTGTACAGTCACTTTCGCTGCTACACCGCGCTGTTTCTTCACCGACTCAATCACATCACTCGTTGTTACACAACGCCGGTTTTGGTGCATTCGAAGCTAACCTGCGCTCTAAAAACACTTACAACCAAACCCCAGAACTTGCTTGTCAATGGCTTGATCATTTACTCAGTGCATATGGCCCATGCGCAATATCGGCAAAACCACCAACCAAGCAAATTATTGCCAAACCCAATACATTATGGCAATTGATTGTTTTTAAAAACAATAAACCGCACACTGTGCGAGTAAGAGGACCACCTATGTATTGTACGGAATGTACGGTTTAATTCAGTCAATTTTCAAACCGTTATTCACACTTACAAATCATTTTTTTGGCTTGCACCCTAAGGCCTGCTTTGCGTCCTAATTTTTAGACAAAAACCAGCTAAAAGCAGATGCACGCCAAGCCCTTACTTATTTTCACTTATTGTTTAAGAAAGCTTTTGCCATGCCAATTAAGCGCATCAATACAACTTCGCACCTATTGTTTCAAACCAGTCAAGTTTTAAGTGTTGTTCTAAGCTCGGGACACTACAGCCTTGCTGTTGCTCAAAATAAAAATAAGCAGCTAGAAGATATCACCATTTCAGCCAGTGCATTTGACGAAACCACTGAAAATTCAATCGTACCCAACCAAGTGCTGCACAGCAATACCCTACAAGCTAAAATGGCCAATACGATTGGTGGCATTTTAGAAAACGAACTGGGTGTTGCCAGTTCTGGGCACGGTCCAAACGCACAAAGGCCAATTATTCGTGGCCTCGACAATGACCGCGTGCGCATTTTAAGCAATGGCAACGCCATATTTGACGCTTCTGCCACCAGCCAAGACCACACGGTGGCAATCAACCCTATCTTTGCTGAGCGTATTGAAATACTGCGTGGTGCCAATGCCTTACGCTATGGTGGCAATGCAATTGGCGGAGTGGTTAACTTGGTTGATGATCGCACTCCCGTAAACGTAGCCCTAGGCCAACACGGTGAAGTGCGTTTGTCTGGCCGTTACGGTAGCGCTGAAGACCTAGCAGCGGGTCATTTTGCATTTGGCCACAACAATTATGCAATCAGTGTGGACGCTTTTAATCTTCACAGCGGCAATATCAAAGTACCTGGGCCATTTTTCACAGAAAATGGCGCTGCACGCAATGAAAACCCACAATCCCCTACTGCTGGCCGCTTACCCAACAGCAGCGCCCGCAGCGACGGCGGCTCCATTGGCGCAGCTTTACGAGGCCATTGGGGCTATGCAGGCATTAGCCTACAAAGCTTGAACAACAACTACGGTATTGGCAATCCGGCTAGCGCTGAAAACCCACGCATTGACCTTGAACAAACCCGCCAAGAATTCAAAGGGCGTCTCAATACCCAAGGCATCTTCGAAGCCATTGAAGTCAATGCCTCACACAGCCATTATCGTCACTCAGAAATTGTAGATGCTACACCAGAACTCACCTTTCGCAATCAAGGTCAAGAAGCACGCATTGAAGGGCTAGTGCGCGCAATCGGCAATACGCGAACAAAAATAGGCGTACACCGCAGTGACTTTAGTTTGCGCGCGTTTGACAACACAGGCACCAACAGCTTTTTACCCAATACCCGCAGCAGTGGTAATGCTTTATACGCAACCACCAACAAAGACTTAAAATGGGCACAGCTGAATATGGGCTTGCGCCACGAACAACACAATGTGCGAGGCGATAACAGCAACACATGTGGACAGGACGCGCAACGTCAATATCACTTAAACAGCGCTAATGCTGGCATGCGCTTACCTATAAATACACAACACGCCCTGTCACTACAATTCAATCACACGGAACGAGCGCCCACTTACCTAGAGCTGTTTGCCTGCGGTCGCCATGAAGCCACCTTCAATGCACAATATGGCAATGCCCAACTGCCCAAAGAAAGTGCCAATGGCGTAGATTTAAGCTGGGGTTACCAAAACTCGGCTTGGACCACTCGAACCACGGCTTGGCAACAACGCTTTAATAACTTTGTTACTCTACGCCGTGGAACCGATAACCTACTAAATAACGAAGTAGGGAATTTACCTGGCACAGCCGAACTGCCCAGTTTTTACTACAACGCAACCAAAGCGACATTACAAGGTATTGAATTCAGCGCAACCCACCTGCTAACCGCACAGTGGTTCGGTTTATCCAATGACTTTAAACCACAACTGGAGTTTAAGTTCGATCATGTCCGCGGCACCGATGAAAACACTGGCCAAGCCCTACCACGCATCACGCCACAACGCATCACCTTGGCAGCAAGCATACAAAATAACAAGGCTTATGTACGCTTACAATGGGTACACCATGCAGCACAAAACCGCGTAGCCGTTCTAGAAAGTGAAACCGCAACACCAGCGTATGATCGTGTAGATGCCTACGCTGCATGGCGGCCCCAGTGGGAATTGGCCACCCGCACCGAGTTTTTTGTACAGGCGCGCAATCTATTGAACGCGCAAGGCCGTAACCATGTTTCATTTCTGAAAGACTTTGTGCCCATTCAAGGTCGTACCATCAGTGCAGGGATTCGCTTGTTTTTTTGAGAATACCGAATTAAATTTAAGTGATTGATGCAATAACAGGCGCTTTTAAAAAATTGCGCCTGTATAGCCAAAATCAATCTTCCTGCTTCAAAGTTAAAGCCAAAGCGTATAGATCGTTACGGGACAAACCAGTCCATTTAGCAACCCACTGTACCGCTTGCTTTAACGGAACTTGTGTCATCATGTCTTTTAACATGGCTTGAGGACTTAAGGTTAACGACACACGGCTGGTTAAATCTAAAGTGTCCACCACCACGCCATGGTGTGATGGTGGACCCAACACCACCACCAACTCGCCCCGTTGCGCATTAGGGTCGGCCTCTAAAGTCTGCAAAACCTGTGCAATGGTGCCGCGATAAAAAGTTTCAAAACGCTTGGTAAGTTCACGGGCGACACAACAGGACCGCTGCTGATTATCCAGCACTAACAAAGCACGCATTAAACTTAAAATTCGATGTGGTGCCTCAAATAAAACCACAGCATTTGGCTGCCGCAATAAACTCATCAGTGTTTTTTCTCGAACAGCACCTTTAGAAGGCAAAAAACCCGCAAAATAAAACCCACCCTCAATCAAACCACTGGCTGATACAGCAGCCAAAACCGCAGAGGGTCCAGGAATAGGAACTACGGTAAAACCCGCTTGAGCCACTGTCGCCACAACTTTAGCCCCTGGGTCAGATACCGCTGGCGTGCCCGCATCACAGACCAAAGCCAGCGCTTGTCCAGCGCTTAAAGCTTGTATAAGCTTCTGAGCTGCTTCATTTTCGTTATGCGCATGACTTGCAAACAATGGTTTTTTTAAACCCAATAAACTCAACAATTGCGCTGTAACACGAGTGTCTTCAGCAGCCACAACATCTACCGCTGCCAACACTTGTCGACAACGTGGGCTGACGTCTCCTAAATTTCCAATTGGGGTTGACACTACATATAAAACACCTGCGGTCAGCTCTGGGTTTAGGTTATCTTCAAAATCTAGATTTTTTAAATTGTGAGGCTTATTTGGTGTGTTAATCATAAATTACTCAGAAATTTTAATAAGTCCTTTTGCTTTTTAATCAATATTTGTGTAAATCGTGATTTATTTTGCCCATGGTTTAATTGGGCTATTATTTAATTGAATTGGTTTTTTTATTGCTGTCATGTTGCCCTGGATTCTAAAGACTAACAAAAAAAGAAAAAAAATCAGCAAACCCAGCTGGATTGCACCAACCGAGGCCAAAACCTGCAACCAACAACCCTTAAAAACACACAAAATTACACCTGCAACCCAGGGCTTACAAGCTGAAAAAAACGCCCGCATTTGGTTAGAAAAACAGGGCCTTACATTCGTCGCCGCTGGGGTGCGCAATCAATACGGTGAAATTGACCTGATTATGGCACAGGATCAACTCGCCATTGTTGTGGAAGTTCGGCAACGCAGCCATCAACAATGGGGCGGCGCCTTGGCCAGCATCAACTGGCGCAAACGTCGTAAAATTGTGCATGCAGCACAATGGTGGTGGTCTGGCCAGGGGCATCTGCACTTTAAAAATATGCGCTTTGATACCCTGACATACGAAGGTAATTCGGAAAAAACCCCCGCAAAATGGATACAAGCCGCCTTCGATGGCCAAGGCTCAGTATAATGTTTGGCTATCAATCAATTTCTATTTGGAGTGAATATGGATTTGATTACCCGCATCACGCACCAATTTGACGACAGCGCAAATGTTAAACAACGCGCGGTTGAAGTGTTGGCGGCTCCCATTTCCAATGCCGTTGAAATGCTGGTTGCAGCACTAACCAATGGCAATAAAATTTTAGCATGTGGCAATGGCGGCTCCGCTGCTGACTGCCAACATTTTGCCGCAGAACTTTTAGGGCGGTTTGAACGCGAACGTCCCGGCTTAGCCGCAATTGCGCTAACAACTGACACTTCTGCACTGACTGCCATTAGCAATGATTATAGTTTTGACGAAGTTTTTTCAAAACAAATACACGCCTTAGGGCAAGCCAGTGATGTTTTACTGGCTATCTCCACAAGCGGCAATTCACGTAACATAATTGCCGCCATTGAGGCTGCGCATGAACGGGAAATGACCGTTATTGCATTAACTGGAAAAGGCGGGGGCCGCATTAAATCACAACTTACAGCCAACGACATTGAATTGTGTGTGCCACATGATAAAACTGCTCGCATTCAAGAAGTGCATATTTTAACCATTCACTGCCTATGCGACGGCATTGATCTCATCTTGCTTGGAGAAGACGAAAATGAATAATTCTACAAAAACCACCGTTTTAAAAACCTATTCCTCTAAAATCACCCTAAGTAATAAAATATTGCTTGCAGGATATTTGGCTTTATCAACGTTATCGGGCTGCACAGGTCTTGAAATTCCTCTTATTGCGGCTGGCTTTACTACGGGCTCATTGGCTGCAGCAGACCGACGCACGCTGGGCACACAAGTTGAAGACCGTGGCATTCAATTAAAAGCTGAAGGCCGCTTGTCTGCAAAATTTGACAATCACAGCCACATTAACGCCACTGTTTACAATCGCCGCTTGCTTTTAACTGGAGAAGTCCCTGATGAAGCCACCCGAAAATCTGCAGAAAAAGAAGCCGCACAAATTGAAAATGTTCGGGTTATTGTCAATGAACTAGAAATTGCTGGCAAAAGCTCGCTAAGCTCACGGTCAAATGACGCTATTATTAGCAGCAAAGTAAAAGCTGCGATGATTGATAATCGTAATATCTACTCTGGTGCCTACAAATATGTTACTGAACGCGGCAATGTTTATCTCTTGGGTTTAGCAACAGAGCAAGAAGCCAACGAAGCTGCAGAAACAATTGCAAAGGTTTCAGGGGTTAACAAAGTCATTAAGTCGGTAGACTATATTTCAGAAAGCGAACGCCAGCGCATTATTAAAAATTTAAACACGGGCAGCAATGAACCAAGCCCATCGGCTCGCAGCCAATAAGAAAAACACCCTTGACATATTCAAAGCTACGTCACCAGCAAAAAAATTAGATATTTAATTTTTTCAGAAAAAAAGCCTCGAAGACTTCGAGGCTTTACAAACACCGAACAAAAATAGATTACTTAGCTTTTTTCTTGGTTTGTTTTGCAACAGCCTCTTTAAAACCAGAACCTGCCTTGAATTTTGGAACCACTGCCGCAGGGATTTTAATTTCTTCACCGGTGCGAGGGTTTTTACCAGTACGTGCAGCACGTTTACTGGATAAAAATGTACCAAAACCCACCAAAGTGACGGAATCGCCTTTGGAAACGGTTGATACAATAGCTTGCAAAGCAGCATCTAATGCGCGACCAGCAGCTGCTTTAGAAATTTCACTCCCCGTAGCGATTGCTTCAATTAATTCAGTTTTATTCAAGTTGTCCTCCAATATATATCTTGGCTTTTTACACACCCAGCCCCCCCAAAACCCGCATGGTTGGCTAAGGCCAGACCAATTATCGCAGATGTTACAGGTTTTTGGTGAAGTTTTATTTTTTGAAATGTACTTTTTTTCAAATATTAAGTGAAAACACAGCGTTTCATTCAAAAAAAAACGATGTATCCAATCAGAATATCAAACAAAGTTTTTTTGATATGTACTTTACCAAACCGCTAAAAAAGATATTAATTTAAATTATTTCTCAAACACTTAGATTTTTTCTATGATCAAAGAACAATTTATTTTTTTGCATCAACAAAGCCCTCAATCCTAGCAACCATGCTTTCATCAAACCACAACAAAAATATCAAATATTTTAAAGCCTTTTAAACAAAATTCAGCGTAAACTACATCAAAAGAAAAATCAGTTGTTTTTGAAAAAATTTACCAAACAGACCGTACCAAACTGATCATTAAAACAGTTAACTATCTGACATTTTAATAAAATGAAATTTTACAATAATCAAATCAGAGGTTAAGGTCTTTCCTAAATAGGAAAATAATAACTATACTCATCCAATAAAATTCAAAGCCACTCGTCACAGTTGCATCAATAACCCAAGATTTATACGCTTTGGGTGCAGTTCACTAGTCAAAATTTAATTACAACCAAGCCAATTTAGATTAGGAGTTACTCATTATGTTAAAAGGGAAATGTGCTGTAATCACCGGTTCAACCAGCGGTATTGGCTTAGGTATTGCACAAGCCTTGGCTGCTGAAGGTATTCATCTGGTGATCAACGGTTTTGGCAACACCAACGAAATTGAACAATTGCGCGCCAAACTTGAGAACACCTATGGCGTCAAAGTACTTTACGATGGCGCCGACATGAGCAAACCTGATGACATTGAAGCCATGATGCAACGCGCTGCATCTAACTTTAACGGCGTTGATATTTTAATTAACAATGCAGGTATACAGCATGTTAGCCCAATCGAAGAATTCCCAGTGGCCAAATGGGACGCGATTTTAGCCATTAACCTCACCTCCGCTTTCCACACCACACGCTGCGCTGTACCGTACATGAAAAATAAAGGCTGGGGTCGAATTATCAATATCGCATCGGCACACGGTTTGGTGGCCTCCAAATTTAAAAGCGCCTATGTCGCTGCCAAACACGGCATTTTAGGGCTCACCAAAACCATCGCACTAGAACTGGCAGAATCTGGAATCACAGCAAACAGCATTTGTCCGGGCTACGTCTTAACCCCACTCGTAGAAAAACAAATTCCAGACACGGCTAAAGCACGCGGCATTACAGAAGAGGAGGTCATCAAAAACGTGTTGCTCGCAGCACAACCCACCAAACGCTTTGTTTGTGTAGAAGAAGTGGCTAGTACAGCGCTCTTTCTGTGCTCTGCGTCAGCCGCTTCAATCACAGGCAGCCACATTGCAGTTGATGGTGGCTGGACAGCCCAATAACCCCGCGTTTGATCCTGGAAAAGCCCAACACCATGTCAATACAAAAAAAACCAACACATCACACGGTAAAACCGATTAATCTCGCACTGCAAGGGGGTGGTGCCCATGGTGCGTTTACTTGGGGAGTCATGGATCAACTGTTAGAAGACGGTCGCATTGGATTTGAAAGTATTTCTGGCACCAGCGCTGGCTCAATGAATGCGGTGGTATACGCCTATGGAGCTATTCACGGCCCAGAGGCTGCGCGAGAAAAACTCCATGAATTCTGGAAAGCCATTTCAACGGCTGGCGACTATTACAACCCGATCAAACGCCACCCATTTGAAAAAATGTTTTTTGGGCATAATCTAGACCACTCTCCAACCTCGGAGATGCTCAAAATGATTACCCACATTTTTTCCCCCTACCAACTCAACCCCACCAATTTTAACCCGCTAAAATCTGTGCTTGAATCTGTGGTTGATTTTGATGAACTAAAAAACAAAGCAAAAACCAAACTGTTTTTATCCGCTACCAATGTGCGTACAGGTAAGGTCAAGGTGTTTTCTAATGCTGAACTCACCCCGAACGCCATCATCGCTTCAGCTTGTTTACCCTATATGTTTCAAGCCGTTGAAATCAATGGCGAATACTACTGGGATGGCGGCTTTATGGGCAACCCTGTGTTATACCCATTATTTTATAAAGCAGAAACCAGCGACGTTTTAATTGTACATGTTAACCCGATTGAACGACCTGCACCGCCTATGTCCACAAAAGACATTTTTAATCGCATCAACGAAATCACTTTTAATTGCGCTTTGCTCAAAGAACTGCGGGCGGTTCACTTCGTGCAAAAACTCATTAGCAACGATTGGATTAAAGACGAATACAAAAACAAACTCAAAATGATTCACATCCATTCACTTAGAACAGATAAGGCACTCTCAGATTTATCCGTTTCAAGCAAATTTTTAAATGATTGGGATTTTTTAATTATGCTGCGCAACCGCGGTCGCACCGCCGCCAGCCAATGGTTAGAAGAAAACTACCACCACGTAGGGGTTAGAAACTCAGTAGATCTTGCTAAAGAATTTCTTTAAAAGGAGCGCTGCACCGTGAAAATAAACGATATTCTAAAACTACCCTCCATGCCTGCAAGCAGTCCAAGCTACCCTAGAGGCCCATATCGCTTTATCAACCGCGAATACATGGTAATTACGTATGAAACCGATCACGATCTTTTACGTAGTGCAGTACCTGACCCTCTCAAACCCAACCCCCAAGGGCATGTGATGTACGAATGGATTCGCATGCCAGACAGCTCTGGCTTTGGCAATTACACCGAAAGTGGTGTAGTGATACCTTGCCTATACCAAGGTGAGCCAATTAACTTTACTGCACAAATGTACCTGGACGACGAACCACCCATTTCCGCTGGCCGAGAAATTTGGGGGTTTCCAAAAAAATACGCACAACCAAAACTGTCTGTAGAATCAGATACCCTGACAGGCACATTAAATTATGCAGGTCAATTGGTAAGCATGGGCACGATGGCCTATAAACACCAGGAAGCACCTGGCGGCATTGAGGCTACTGCCAAAGCCATGAGAAAAACCCAATGCAATTTAAAAATCGTACCTGATGTAGATGGCACACTAAAAATTTGCCAATTGGTTGCTTATAATCTAACGGATATTCATATCAAAGACAGCTGGATTTCACCGGCGCGCTTACATCTCATTCCACACGTTAATGCACCGGTAGCAGATTTACCTGTTAAGCGTATTATAGGGGGTCAACATTTTATAGGTGACTTTACTTTGCCTTATGGGCGGATTTTATTTGATTATTTATCACATTGAAAAAAATTATTTAATCAAATCAACTTAAAATTGAAATCTAAATTTTTAACTAAACTGCTAAAGTTAATTGTTAAAATTAATTATTAAATTTATCAACTAAAACAAAACATTAAAAAAATCTTCCGCTAATCATATAAACGAAAATCACTTCGCGCCTGATATTTCCAATGTTGTGAATTAAACCAAATATCATGCGCTATTTGTTCATGCTCACCATTTAAATGTGTTACCGTTTCTACCACTTGACCACTCATGGTCTGAGAATTCTTTTTAAACTCATAAGGAAAAGACAACTGGCTTTTAACCAATTGACGATGAATACATACATGCGATAAATATTGACTGCATAGGTTTGAACGTCGCGCATCAAAATATTCACGATAAGTGGCAATTCTTCTAAAACGTTGGTCATCAAAAACATACAGAGCGGTTAACCAATCTTGCACTTCTTGGTTTTGATTGTTTTTTTGAATTTCTTGATTTATTTGTTTTTTTTCAATGTCTTCAGTGGATTTTTGCGTACTAGAAAAAAGCTTATTTACTCGAACTTTAAAAGCAAAACGGGCGTTGTAAATTAAAAATTGTGCATACGCCCAACCCTGTTCACCTGGCCACGAATGCTCCATGACAAGTTGTAAATTAGCTTTTGGATTGTCCAATTTAGTACGCGCTAATATAACAAAAGCAATTGGTTGATAAGGTTGCTTATATTGATCAACTTGCACCGCTGATAACTCACTCCAACGCACCCCACAAATAGCAAACCAGAAATAACCATTAGGCGCAATGTGTTCAGATGAATGTGCGGCACATGGCCAATACAAACTAGAATAATGATTGTCTGTGCGTTTTATCCAACGAAAATGATCAATCTTTGTACTTAAATTTCGAGGTGCTGCTTGCAGTTTAATAATATTATCTTCTGAATTGTTTTTTTCTAAAATTATTTTTTTTAAAGCATCAAGTTCAATATTTTTATCAAGTAAATTAGGCTTGCTTTGAAATAAACATGACTTAGGTAAATAAGGCTGAGGATCTTCAAAAGGTAACAATACATCAGAAGTGTAACAATCTTGGTAGTCTAAATTATTTGTTATAGCATTAGATAATTTTGAAGGAGATGTAAAATTCTTAAAATCAACATTCTGAACAACAAAAATTTCTTTTGAGAAACCATTCCAATTAAAAAAAAATAGAATAAAAAACAAAATAAATAATAAAAAAAATAATACTAATAGCTTAATTTTACTCATAACGATTCACGGGAAAACTTAAATCGGGTTGAATATGTGTATAACGGTAAGACCATTGATTTTCGTTGAAAGCAATGGGATAATAATTTTTAACAACCGCTTGCTTACCGTTTACAGAACGCTTTTCTATCAAATACGCGTCCATTGATTGCTTTGACACTTTAAACTGTAAAGACAATTCAAACTCTCGCAAGCTACAAAGACTAGACTGTGAATCCTTACAAACATCCAGTTGAGTTTCATCAATTAAACTGGGGTAAGTTAATAATGGATAAAATTTTTCTTGGTCATAAGCGTACAAAGTAGATTCTTTTTTCCAAATTTTGGTGCCAAAATCTTGCGCTTTATCGACTTGTAATGCTAAACGGGTGTTATAAATTAAAATATCTGCAAGAAAAAGGCCTTTTTCTAATGGCTGCTCGATTGTGTATAAGCGCTTTTCACTTTTAACTGGATCATCTTTTTCTGCAATACCAGCCCAAAAAAAAGCTGTTCTGTTCATTGTATTATTTTTAAATGTGTCGGGCGTAATTTTTGCACCGCAAATAACAAACATCATTGTATTTTGACCCATGGCATGCATCGGGCTTTGAGAACGACATGGCCAAACCACAATTGTTTTTTGATTCGCCGCTAAAATTCGGTCGAAAGCATTTAACTTAAATAAACTAGATGCATCAGAATCAAATTCATCATCTAAAATATTAGCAAATTCTAAAGTATAGTCAGAGTAATACTTTTTGATTAAATCAGATAAAAAAGGCAAAAATTCGTCGTGATTAAATTGAAAAGACGAATCTTTAGCAAAAGGGCACAAACTACTGGTTTCTTCATCTTGTGAATTCACCAAATCTTCAAATGGTCTAAAACTACAATGTAAATAAGGAGATTGATTACTCACAAATTTTGGAAAAAAAAAATTTAATTTATATTTAAATAAGAAATAAAATGCAATTCCAACAAAAAACATTAAAACAAATGAATTTTTTTTTATCTTTTTCATGCGTTTATTTTTTAATCTTTATAAATTAACTTAAAGGATAATTAGCAAAAAATCGCCAAGCTTTTATTGGTGGTTTAATTGGAAATCGATCTTTTAACTTTGGGCACCAGCGACAAGCCGGTGTTTTGCAAAAAGACCGTGGGAAAGCGATAGAGTCCCATAAATGGTTGTGTTTATGAATAACGCAAACATTATCAATAGCCAATAAAGGAAATAATGGTAAAGGATCAATTGCGGTTGTGCCCGACTGCCAACCAGCCCTAGTCTCTAAGTGTAAATGGCAACCATCGGATTTATTTATCATTGCGCTGGCATTGCCTGAACAGCCTGTAAAACCAATAATCTCGCCAGACTTCACAAAAATTTTTTCTTTATGATGAATACCATTTTTAATATTTGGTTCCGTGTGCGCATACAATAAAGAAAACCCTTTTAATCCAAGTAATTCAATATATTGCTTTGCAATGTCTGGCAAATCTTTTTGTTCGTGGTAAATTTGTATATAGTGACCAAAACCAGATGCTTCATAAGCCTGTTTAACAATTTGGCCATCAAACATTGAATAAATAGGCTGATTTTTTTCGCATGCTAAGTCAATACCATAATGAGCCCTACCTTTCATTGTACTTTCAACACGAAAAGGACCAAATGCACACTTCACCGGATGTATACTTTGCCCACCTGGGCTTAAACTGCGAATTTCCAAACTTTGTAAAGGCGCATGGTAAAGAGGTTTTGGCCAACTACGCTGTGGGTTATTAATTTGCATTTCAACTGCTGACACTGGCCGAGGTTTACCCAAACGATGCTGCTTTTTTTCAGAAACTATGTTGCGTTTTTCAGTTGTTGATTGTTGATGCGTTAGGTTTTCTGCAAATTTTGGTTGTTCTTCAATCTTAGGGCTTTCTGTGAGTTTTAATTTTTCTGCGTGTTTCTCTTTTTCTTGAGATTTCGTTACAGCAGAAAAATGTTCTGTTACAGTTTTTGATGGCGTTTGAACATCACTGTTTTTATTTTTTTGACTTTGTGCCAAAGAATCAACAGAGCGATAATAGCCATAAGGTTTATCAGAAACATGAGACTGATTAAACTGATGCAATTTTTTTAATAACACAACCCAATTGTTTTCAGGAAAATTACTGGGATTAACCATAAAACGTTCCGGCATAAATCGAGCAGGCCAAGTAACGCCGAGTAACGATTTTAATTCGCCTTTTATATTCAAAATAAAAGCGCTTAGCCTTTGCTGTTCCGTTAAGTCTTTTATATTAAAATAATGAGACGCTTGAAAATCAGACCACACATTAACCAAACGGTGTTTAACTCCCACAGGGCCTAAATTAAAACATGCGTACATCAACATCATTTGCTCGCGTTCATTCAACCGCTCATACCATTTTTTCCAAGTCTGGTCTTGTATGCATTGCTGTAGGCGAGTTTTTACATAATAGGCCGCTGCATCAATAGCAATCTCTGTATTCAAGCGATACGGTAAATATAACTTTGGATGCAATTCGCGTTGTTGCTGATCAAACAAAATTTTGCTGTATTTTTTATAGGCCAGAGACTTTGGCGTATCGTAATACAAACCTTGTGTTCGCAATTCTGCACACAGTTTTGCATTAAGCAATGTTTTAGGGGAAACCGCAACATCTAGCCAAGCCGCCATTTGAAATTGACACAATCCCACCGCTTGGGTAGATAAACTGTCTCGGTTCCCGTGACACCATTGACTATAGGCAACCGGTTTTAACTTAGCATCTCTAACACTGGATGAACCCAATACCGTTAACTTATGGCTTTCAACTTCAATTAAGGCTGCTAAAAAAACCGCAGGTACTTGATTTTTTTTTGCGGCAACTACAATGGGTTCTCGGTATAGTTCATTAGACGGGCACAACTTTAAACCGTCTTTTGCATGCATTGGTACCAGTGTTAATGTTTTAATACCACCGGCTTCACGCGTTTGAATTTGCTCAGGCTGCCAAGGCTCTAGCGTTTTACCTTTTACCGACTGTGTTATTAGTTTTGGGTTTGCCGTAACTTGCGCTGTAATGTTTTTTTCACTCACACGTTGTAAATGGTCATCCACTGCTTTAGGCGTATTACTACCCCTACCCGTAACCTGAGCAGCCTGTACCTTTACCAACACCGCACCCGACTGCACTGTGAGCGTAGACAAACCCTCAGGCAACAAGTTAATTTGTGCTACTGTTTCCCATTGCTCAGCAATGTTTTTAAAGTCGATACGCACACCCAAGCTAAGCTGATTAATACGAAAAGGACCCGCACAACCGTCCTCATCTGCAAAAAATTCTAAGCATTGATTGTCAGCAAATAAAACCAAATGCGCGTATGCAACAGGAGAAAAGGCCGCATCTAAAATGCGCACCTTTAAATCGCAGGGTGGATCAATTGACTGCCCTTGCAAACGCAAACGCTGGCCAATTGCTAAAAAATGGCAACGTTCGCCTTTTAAATGATTTAAACGCGCAAGGTAATGAATGTCCAGCTTATAATGGCGCGATAAACGCCACAATGTGTCACCTTTTTGAACCACATGGTATTGAGGAAATGTCAAACCTTAACCCATTGTATTACCAAAGAAAGCAACAAGATAACGGGATAATGCCTAAACAACAAAAACAACCCATCTTTGGTTAAACAATTAGAGTGACACAAAACCAACTCGGCATACAACGTCTTGCAATAAAACGGCGCCTAATTTTTAGACTTACTCTTGATGATTAGTGTAACGATTCCGCGCAACCAAACCTGTCAAAACGATATTGAGCCAATAAAAACCGTGGTATCCCGCTCCCTTGCCCTATAGTGTAGACCGGTGTGTTAAACAAAATTAAATTGCAAATATCCGCCGCAAACCATCGCCCGGATTAGGCTCGCGCATAAACGCCTCGCCCACCAAAAAGGCATGCACACCATTGGCCCGCATTTTCGCTACATCAGCAGCATTTGCAATACCGCTTTCTGTAACCAATAAGCGATCAAGGCCCACACGGGATTTTAACTGTACAGTGGTGTCTAAAGACACATCAAATGTTTTTAAATTGCGATTGTTTACACCAATTAATGGCGTTTTTAACTGCAAAGCCAAATCAAGCTCTTGCGAGTCATGAGCTTCAACCAACACGTCCATTCCCAACTCGAAAGCCAAGGCTTCATAGTCTTTTAACTGGGTTAAGGATAAAATGGCCGCAATCAGCAAAATGGCGTCAGCCCCCAAAGCACGAGCCTGTACAATTTGATAAGGATCAACGATAAAATCTTTCCGAATTACCGGAAGCAGGCATGCTTGCCGCGCTTGTTTCAAATAATCGTCATGCCCCTGAAAGTACTGCTGGTCAGTCAGTACAGATAAACAACTGGCTCCAGCTTGCGCATAACTCGAAGCAATTTCCGCAGGATCAAACACCTCTCGCAAAACACCTTTGCTCGGGCTGGCTTTTTTAATTTCTGCAATAACAGCCGATCGGCCAACAGCAACAGCTGCACGCATGGCCTTATAAAACCCACGGGGCGCTAACTGTTGTTGTGCCAACGCCAACCAATCCCGTTGCGAATAAATTTGGCGCGCCTGCACCACCTCTTGGTGCTTGGTGGTTACAATTTTTTCTAAAATATTATTCACGGGTTAATATCCCCTGTGTTTTGTGTGGCTTGAATAAACTGCTGCAAACACTGCCAAGCAGCGCCGCTAGCAACCACCTGCTGAGCAATACAAACGCCTTCACGCAAGTCTTGCGCTTTTGCACCCAAGTATATAGCAGCACCCGCATTGAATATCACGATATCGCGCATTGCCCCTGACGGGTTATCGCGCAATACCTGAAAAATCTTGTCTTTAGAAGAAGTAATTGACGTGGCTGTTAACGGGTCATGCGACTGTGTAGATAACCCCACCGCTTCTGGGGTAACATCGTATTGTATGATCTGACCGTGCTTCAATTCCACCACATGGGTAGGACCGCACAACACCATTTCGTCCATACCATTGGCGCCATGCACCAGCATCGCATGATCACTACCCAATTGCTGCAACACGTGTGCTTGTAGAAGCAATAATTCTTTACGAAACACCCCCATCAGTTGCCGTTTTGCGCCCGCCGGGTTAGTCAGTGGGCCTAAAATATTAAATACCGTTCGCACCCCCAAGGCTTTGCGCACAGGGGCCGCATATTTCATGGCGCTGTGATGATTTGGCGCAAACATAAACCCCACACCTGTTTTCTCTAAACATTGCGCCACTGCCATGGGGTCAAGCGCAATATTGGCTCCCATAGCTTCTAACACATCAGCACTGCCACTAGAAGAAGAAACACTACGCCCACCATGCTTGGCCACAACCACGCCAGCAGCCGCAGCAACAAACATAGCCGCTGTGGAAATATTAAAAGTATGCGCAGCATCTCCGCCTGTTCCACACAGGTCCACCAAGCGTCTGTGCAAATCAAGGTTTGCAATCGGCACAGGCGTTACCAATTCTCGCATCACGCGGGCAGCTGCCGCCACCTCTGACACTGTCTCACCTTTGCAACGCAATGCAATAATAAACGCTGCTATTTGCGCGTCATTGAGCTGACCGGTCATCATTTGTCGAAACACAGCCAACATGGTTTCTGTTGTTAAATCTTGTTTGTCCAACAATAGTTGCAATGCACCAGAAAACAAAACACTCATGGGCACACCATTTCAGCCTGAATTAAAAAATTCCTTAATAAATCATGCCCGCGCTCTGACAAAATAGATTCTGGATGAAACTGCACCCCTTCTAACAAACAATCACGGTGACGCACCCCCATAATTTCACCATCTGCTGTTTGCGCTGTCACCTCTAAACAAGCAGGTAAACTAGACCATTCAATGGCCAAGGAATGGTAACGAATGCAAGTTAAAGGATTGGGCAATCCACGAAACACCCCTATATTGTTATGCTCAACAGCAGAAGTTTTACCGTGCATAATTGTTTTAGCACGAACAATGCGCCCACCTAAAGCCTCACCAATCGCTTGATGCCCCAAACACACGCCTAAAATGGGTTTTTTACCCATAAATTTTTGAATCACCGCCACAGAAATACCCGCTTGCAAAGGTGTGCAAGGCCCCGGGGAAATACAAATAGCCGTAGGATTCATGGCCTCAATGTCGGCCACATTCAAAGCATCGTTGCGGTAAACCCGAACATCTTGGCCCAATTCGCCAAAGTATTGCACCAAGTTGTAAGTAAAAGAATCATAATTATCAATCATAAGTAGCATACAGGCATTAACCCATTGTTTTAATTGTAAATTTAATCAAGGCGATGGTAACTACACCCGCAATTTCAATCAGTGCTTATTGACACACATATTAAATCAATAAATTTTTAAGAAAACCATGGTTCGAAACTGAGCAATAGCTGGTTTGCTTAAAACACTGAGTCTAAAGACCCAACTAACTAGAGTTATACTACCAAAAATCAATGACAGCTTGTCGAGCTACACCAATGATGGTGCGGTTTCTGTTGATCGATATTGCAGGGTGTTGCGGACTCAAAGGTTTGAGGCGCTGGACTTGCCCCTAAGTGAAGCACAATTTTTTGGATTTTAAAACAAAAAGTTAGATTAAGTTAAAACTTTCAAACCTAACTTCAAACCTAACACTACAATATATTCCCAACTACCCGTCCAACCCTTCTTGAACCTGCTCAGCAGCACGTATTATGGCTGCAGCTTTGTTCTCAGTTTCTAACCATTCATTTTCTGGAATTGAATCAGCCACAATACCCGCACCTGCCTGAGCGTACAACGTGCCAGATTTAATGACCCCAGAACGAATGGTGATGGCCAAATCCATGGCACCAGAAAAACTCCAATAACCACAGGCCCCACCGTAGACACCCCGTGGCGTAAGCTCAAGCTCATCCACAATTTCCATCGCTCGAATCTTAGGCGCCCCCGAAAGGGTACCAGCCGGAAAGCTGGCCTTCAAAACGTCCATCGCACTCAACCCAGGTTGTAAATGCCCCTCAACATTGGACACAATGTGCATCACATGCGAATAGCGTTCAATAACCAATTGCTCCGTAACTTTAACTGAACCAGGTTTGGCAATACGACCAATGTCATTGCGTGCTAAATCAATGAGCATGACATGTTCAGCTATTTCTTTTGGGTCTTGCAACAACTCTTGGGCCAAAGCCTGGTCTTGTAACGCTGTTTTGCCACGCGGACGCGTACCCGCTATAGGGCGAACAGTGACAACGGTTTCAGAGTTTTGCTGCATAAATTGCTGCTCCTGTCGCACCAATATTTCAGGAGAAGAACCCACCACATGATGGTCGCCCATATCATAGTAAAACATGTAAGGCGAAGGATTTAAAGAACGCAATGCACGATACAGCACTAAGGGGGACTGCTCAAACGGTTTTGCTAAACGCTGACCAATAACCACCTGCATGACATCACCAGCGGCAATGTATTCTTTACAACGGTTAACGGCATTTAAAAATTGTGCTTTCGGAAAAATTCGATGCACAGGGGTTTTTTCAGAAGCGTGACTTAACGGCAATTTAACCGGCGTATTTAACTGATGACGCAAGTGTTGTAATGTTTCAACAGCGCTTTCATATGCCAGAGGCTGCGCAATGTCTGCATAAACAATTAAATAAATTTTGCCTTTTAGGTTGTCTAAAACCGCCAAACGGTCTGTCAGCATCAATAGAATATCAGGAATACCAATATCATCAGGTTTGGCGCCTGCTGCCAAACACGGCTCTATTAGGCGAACCGTATCGTAACCAAAATACCCAGCCAAACCACCACAAAAACGAGGTAAACCAGCCATGACTGGCGCCCGAAACTGCCGATGAAAATTTTCGATGAAATGCAATGGTTCGCCGGTTTGCGTCTGCACCACTTGCCCATGGTTAAAAACCGTAGTGGTTTGGCCACGCACTTCGATCCAAGTGCTAGCAGGCAGTCCAATAAATGAATAACGACCAAATCGCTCACCCCCCACCACCGATTCAAGCAAAAAACTGCGCGGCTGGTTGGCCAATTTTAAAAACAAAGACAAGGGCGTGTCTAAGTCTGCAAAATATTCTGCCACCAAGGGAATGCGGTTATAACCTTGTGCAACTGCTTGTTGAAATTGCTCAAACGTTTGAATCATAATAGATTGCCCTAAGCACGAATTTGCATACTGATGACCTGTTAACAACAGCTTATTTATACTTTTTTACACACACTGTGGCATCAAATTGTAAATCCACAGTACCAAACCAAATAGCACTACCGAACACCATACAGTAATAACCACCGGCACAAACTTTAGGCAGCCTGCAAAATAGTAGCAGCCTGCAACAAAGATTGGATATGCCCTGCACAGGGCATTTGCAAAATATCTCGATCTTCATTGTAACCATAAGGAACCAACCAACACGGTATACCAGCAGCCTGGGCTGCTTGAGCGTCGTTCAAACTATCACCAATCATTAGCGCAGCCTCTGGCCATACACCAATTGTTTCACACGCATATAACAACGGCAACGGGTGCGGCTTTTTATGCGCACAAGTATCACCACACACCACCACTGCAAAAAAAGAATCTAAACCGGTTGCCTGCAATAAAGGCAAGGTATAGCGTGCCGGTTTATTGGTCACCACCGCCAAACGCAAGCCCATTTGAGCCATTTGCGTTAACCCTTCAAGTACCCCGTCATAAAACTGCGCATGTTGGCCATTAACACGATCGTAATGCTGCTGAAACAAAAGATAGGCTTTGGCAAATTGGTCTTGCGGCGCTAGCTCGTGCATCTGTCCTGTTAAACTACGATGCACTAAATTTTCTGCGCCCTTCCCCACAAATTTCGACACCAACGCCTCTGGCAAAACAGAATAACCCAAATCAACACGCATGGCATTTACGGCCACAGCCAAGTCTGGCAAGGTGTGCAACAAAGTGCCATCCAAGTCAAATAACACAGCTTCGCAATTTTTTAAAAGGGTTGGCGTATTCATTGATTTTCTTCCTGCTTATTCTATCCTACTGATCTGTAAACTTACTGACTAAGTTGCCTATGGACCCGCTGCGTTTGCCTAAGATTGCGATACTGTTGAGAGTTCTTGACGCATGCGGTCAATAACCGCTTGATAATTGCTTTGCCCAAAAATGGCGGAGCCAGCCACGAAAGTATTAGCACCTGCAGCGGCAATTTCAGCAATATTGTCTACTTTAACACCACCATCGACTTCTAAACGAATGGCCTGACCACCATCGGCCAAATGCTGATCAATCAAGGTGCGAACAGCCCGTATTTTTTTAAGTGTATGCGCAATAAACGATTGTCCACCAAAACCCGGATTCACCGACATGATTAAAATCAAGTCTAAGCGATGCATGACGTGTTCTAAACAACTCAAAGGCGTTGCGGGATTCAATACCAAACCCACTTGGCAACCATGCTCATGAATTAAGCCCAGGGTGCGATCTAAATGGTCTGTTGCTTCAGGGTGAACGCTAATTAAATTAGCGCCTGCTCTAGCAAAGTCTGGAATAATTCGATCAACAGGCCGCACCATCAAATGTACATCAATAGGTGCTGTGGTGTAGGGACGAATAGCCTCACACACCAACGGACCAACGGTAAGATTGGGCACGTAATGATTATCCATCACATCAAAGTGAATCCAGTCTGCGCCAGCGGCCACCACATCTCGCACTTCCTGCCCTAAACACGCAAAATCAGCAGACAATAAACTGGGGGCAATGATATACGCCATAAAAAAACCTCATGATTTTGCCCCATAATACAGAGCTTGCAGTTACACTTACAACAAAGAAACGCTATTGTAATGTAATCGTATGAGCAAACCACCACAGTACCAACTCAACATCACCGTTCAAACTGCATTTATTGAAGAGCAGTCTAACCTAAACCACGGCCCGTATTTTTTTGCCTACACCATAGAAATTGAAAACACCGGCAACGTTACAGCACAACTCATTTCTAGACACTGGATTATCAGCGACGCGTTTGACCAAACTCAAGAAGTGCAGGGCCCAGGCGTTGTTGGCGTACAACCCATACTGAAACCAGGCGAAAGCTTTGAATACACCAGCGGCTGCCCACTGTCCACACCTATGGGAAAAATGCGTGGCAGCTATCAGTTTATTGGTGAGGACGGCGAAACCTTTGAAGTGCCCATTCCAGAGTTTGACCTGGTGATGCCCCGCACACTCCATTAAATCAGCAAACAATCAAGGAATAATCAACAAACACACAGCCATTTAAGCAAATTCCTTAACTTAATGACTAATTTTAAGCAACGCTATAGCGCATATTTTCGTTTAAGCCCTGCCGTAAAAAATAATTAGGAATAATAGGCCGTTTACTTATGGATTGTCCTGTTTTTGAGGTACATTTTGTTGTTTATTACTTGAGTCTGAAGGTAATGGAGCTTCTTTTCTTGCCCGCAAGGTCCAAACCATGATGCCAATAATTAAAAACAATGCCAATAACATTTCAAAAATTAACCAAATCATGACTAAACCCGCTCAAAATTCTATAAAAATCATTTTTTCTCGAATAAAATACATGTGGCATGCTTTAGTTTTAAGCCTAACAGCCCTGAGCGCTGGGTGCACCTCGTTACCGACTAGCAACACCGCATCAAATCAACCCAACAAAACAGCCCCATCCCCACAAACACCCAAACCTGAAACCACAGAACAAAAAGCGCTTGAAAACAAAAATCTTTACCGCTTGGTTAAGTTTTCTGACATTCCAAACTGGGACAAACAAGACTTTAGCTCAACCTATCTAAACTTTAAAGCGCAATGCCCACAACTTTTAAAACGCAGCGCTACAGCCTACGAATTAAAGCGACTGTGTGAAACAATTGTAAAAAACAGCAACAAAACAGAAAGCTACACCGCCAAACAATGGTTTGAAAGTAAATTTGACGCATGGCAATTGGTACAAGAAAATGGCGACGTAGCCGGACTACTGACCGGTTATTTTGAACCCGTGCTTAAAGGCAGCAAAACAAAAAGCCAAGAATTTAGCCACCCACTTTACCCCACGCCACCTGACTTAATCAGTGTGGAGCTAAGCAATCTTTATTCTGAACTAAAAGGCATGCGCCTACGCGGACAGCTTCAAGGCAACAAATTGGTGCCTTACCCCACCCGCGAAGAATGGGAAAGCGTGGGGCCACAACGGGTAAGCCCATTGGTATATGTACAAGACCCACTAGACGCGTTTTTAATGCAAGTTCAAGGCTCAGGACGGATAGAACTAGAAAACGGTAAAACCATTCGACTAGGCTACGCCGAACAAAATGGTCACCCTTACGTTTCAATTGGGCAAGTGCTGGTTAAGCGCGGTACGCTAACAGCAGAACAAGCCACCATACCAGGCATTAAAGGTTGGGCAGTCCAAAACCCCAAAGAACTTAAAAATCTATTAAACCAAAACCCCAGCGTGGTTTTTTTCAAAGAAACCCAAGTTAACAACCCCAACGAAGGGCCTATGGGCAGCCTTGGTGTTGCTTTAAACCCCGAGGCTTCAGTTGCAATTGACGCTACTGTAGTAACGCTAGGACTGCCCGTCTTTTTAGCCTCAGAGCACCCCACTAAAAAAACGCCCTATGAAAGATTGGTGTTAGCCCAAGACACAGGCGGGGCTATTCGCGGACGCGTGCGAGCCGATTTATTTTGGGGTTGGGGAGAAACTGCAGGCAAACTAGCTGGCGTTACGCGCCAGCCACTAAAAATGTGGGTACTAACGCCCAAAGGCGCAGTTCCGCCCTTAGGACAATAAAGACCAAACAGCTTGCATATTTAAAGGCAAGCTGACCAAGCCTAAACCAAAAAACAAACTGGCTGCCACAATTCGAACCCAACGCATAGGCACTTTTTGCGCAAATCGGTCGCCAATAAATACCGCCGGAACGTCTGCAATCAACATACCCAAGGTGGTGCCCAGTACCACAAAAAATAAATCTCCATAATGTGCTGACATGGCCACTGTGGCAATCTGGGTTTTATCGCCCATTTCTGCTAGAAAAAACGTAACAAACGTTGTGCCAAAAACACCTAGTCGAGTCGCTAAAGACATTTGATCGGCTTCAATTTTGTCTGGTATTAAAGTCCAAATGGCCATCGCAATAAAAGAAAACGCCAAAATCCAGCGCAATAAGTTAGTACTAATGTGGGCCGTTACCCAAGTACCAACAAACCCAGCCAAACCATGGTTCAACAGGGTTGCCAAGACAATCCCTAAAATAATAGGCACTGGTTTTTTAAATCGACTGGCCAGCAAAAAAGCCAACAATTGGGTTTTATCACCCATTTCAGCCAGCGCTATAACGCCGGTGGACATTAAAAGAACAGACATTTTCACCTACAATGTGTTAAATATTTTTTATAGAAACCCAACAAAAGTCCGAAATTTTAACCCACCGCAGATATTTAAGCAGACCACAACAATACATTTTTAATACATTTAATTTTTGCGCATCAAACGCTGTTCAATTCGGTTTTTAGGAGCTATACCAGGCAATCGGGTGCCATCAGCAAAAAAAACAGTTGGCACCGCAGCAATTTTTAATTTTGAACGTAAAACATTTAAACGCTCAAAACCCTCGCCATCACAAGCTGCCCCCACCTGAAAAGGTTTATTATTCAACATCCAGTCATCCCAAGCTTTGGTTTTATCAGAAGAACACCACAAAGCCTTAACCTTTTGAGTAGAGTCTGGGCCAAGCACAGGAACAACAAAAGTGTAGATGGTTAGATCATCTATTTCTAACAAAGTTTTTCTAAACCGTTTACAGTAACCGCAATTGGGATCCTCAAACACGGCTATTTTACGGGTGCCTTTGCCATTGATTGTTTTAATGGCTAAATCCAGTGGTAATTCAGAAAACTGAATGGCTGTTAACTGATTTAAACGAGTTTCCGTTAAATTTTCAAAAGTTTTACCGTTGTGTACATCACCCGCAATCAAATAACTGACATTTTCATCTGTGTATAAAAGCTTTTCACCAATTCGAACCTCATACAATCCACCAAACAGGTCTGTCTTGTAAACACTGAGCGCCTTAATATTGCGATTCAACAAAGCACTCAATTTTTTTTCTATTTTTTCAGTAACATCTACAGAGGTGGACTGTACAGTGTAATCAGCTCTCGCCAACGTTGTAATCAATAACAACACAAGCACTAAAAATTGAACGCAATTTAATTGCACACAAACAGGCTGTAAAAACCGCCACACCTTATTTAAGAAAATACTTTTTAACAAAACACTACCCGATTGCATAAAACACCCCATGTTTTATATTGTCTATACAGTATAACTTTTATGTTATTCCATCCTGAACAATACTACCAAAGAGTGATGATTCCCATACCACAACGGGGTAAATTCTAATTACCCGTTCAACTTAAAATCAAAGACAATTCTATGGAAAACAGACCCCGCCCCTGCCCTTTTACACTACTGGCCACTGGTCACGGTAGTTTGATTGTTAGCAGCAACGACATGCATATACTGCCAGATGGCCGTGGTTACGGCGTTGGCTTTCAGTTGTTCAACACGGGACACTTTGACCCCCCTGAAATGCTACAAACACAGCAGCTTTTATCACTGTGTCGGCAAACCCGAGGCGATGGGATTGTTGTGCTTGATGGTGGTGCCAATATTGGCGCTTTCACCATCGAATGGAGCAAATGGATGACAGGATGGGGCCAAGTGATTGCAATAGAAGCACAAGAGCGCCTTTTTTACGCGTTAGCTGGCAACATTGCCATTAACAATTGCTTTAACGCCAAAGCAATTCACGCAGCACTTGGGGAAAAAAACGGTACTTTAAAAATTCCGAAACCTGATTATTTTAAAAAAGCCAGCTTAGGTAGCCTCGAACTTCAACTCAACGCACACCGCCCCCCAGAAAACATAGGGCAAATTATTCAATACGACGAGCAAGCGTTAACGCCAGTGAATCTGATCACAATTGATCGATTAAATTTACCACGCCTAGACTTTTTAAAAATTGATGTTGAAGGCATGGAATTAGAAGTATTAGACGGTGCACAGCAGACGATTAGCCAACACAAGCCAATTATTCACACCGAATGGATTAAAACCCCCAAAGAGTTGCTGATTCAATGGTTTAAAAATCATAACTACCAATATTTTGAAGCGGGCATTAATTTAATTGGGGTGCCAATAAACGACCCCATCCTTACTTTATGGCCTGAGAAATCAACCAACGCTTAACCGGTGGCAAACGGTTAATGATTTGCATGCCCGTATTACGCAACCAACGGGCCGCTGCAAAATCAACCTGAAACACATGATACAAACCAAACGTTAACCAATGCACAGGCTCACACGCTGCCTTGCGCTGTCGCTGCCAGCTGCGCAAATAACGAACATCAAAAATTTCATTTAACTTGTTTTTCTGGCGCCGTTCTAAATGTGTAATGCGCAAAAAATCAATAACGTCCTCAACTCCCAAATTCAAGCCCTGGCCGGCCAATGGATGCACCAAATGCGCAGCATCACCCATCAAAATTACTTGTTTTTCAAACCACTGTTTGGCTATACCGTAACGCAGTGGATGCGCTTGAATAAGCCCCTCACTAACCACCCCCCCTAAGTATTGCGCAACTCGGCCATCTGCTTGCAATAAGATGGCATGAATCCAGCCCGTTGTATCTAAATGCTGCATACGCTCGTAATCCGCCGCCCCCATAGACCACACCATAGAAACACGATTTTCCGGCAAAGGTAACATGGCCAAAACCCCCGTGCCTAAAAACCATTGTCGTGCCACACCATTGTGTGCATGTTCCATTTTAAAATTGCCCACCACGCCATAGGCTTGATAATCTTGAATTGTAAAGTCTAAGCCCGCCTGGCAACGCACCCAACTATTGCCACCGTCGGCAGCCACTACCCAAGAAGCTTGAACGTATTGTTGCAGCACACTGCTTTGTAAATTAACATGATTAACTTGGTTATTTTGTGGAACATCAACCGTCAAAGTCCAAGTGCCTTGCTCCACTTGAAGATCATCTAAAAAATTAGCCTGATTTTGATAAGCGTTTGAATCGGCATGTTGTTTGAATTTGCCTTGAAATGTAGATGCAAACTGCATATTTTGTACAAAACCAAAAATACGCTGCAAATTTGGCGTAAACTGCGCTGCCTGAGTTAAAGCATCCAATAACACTTGCTGTTCTACAATATGGGTTAAATTGGGCAAAGCCATATCAGCCGCCCGTAAAATCAACGGATTAGCGGTTGTATCATCGCTGAATATTTCCATGGCCTGCACAGGCTGTAACCGTGTTTGAGGCATCGCGTTCCACACGCGCAACTCAGACAAAAAATGTTTAACTTTGCCAGATAAGGCAAACACTCGAGGGTCAAAGGTTTGCTGTTGCGAAGGCTCAAAATTTGGCGATGCAGGTCCAACCAATGCCACCTTAAACCCCGATCGCGCTAAACCAATGGCACAACTCAAACCAACCACACCACAGCCAACAATGGCCACATCAACCGAAACAGGCTCCATCATTTTAAAATCTCTGTATCTAAAAAATTCAAGGTTAACCAACGTTTACTAATTAAACCAATGAATCATCTTAAACCATGTATAGTAATTCTAGAGTAAACATCAAAGACCAATTTTGCAAAATCAGCGTGAAGCTGGTATAATTCACAGCTTACTTAAGAAAAATATTGAGAAATTTTATATTTTTTAATTTCTTTGGTAATTTTTAAGAAATGCAACTTTCAAAATTTTTTTAAAAATTTTGATCAAAATTTAGGCCAAGTAGCTCAGTCGGTAGAGCAGCGGACTGAAAATCCGCGTGTCGGTGGTTCGATTCCGCCCTTGGCCACCAATACAAGACGCCTAACTGTTCTCAGTTGGGCGTTTTCATTTGGGGCATCCACAGAGCACGCGGGGTGCGGCGCGATTCTAAGTGTGCCAAGGGGTGGGGCGAACAAGTGCCTACAGTACCCGGTTCGACTCTTTTCTACCTTCTGTTCTCTGGGAAAGAGACGCCAACTTTTAGGCCACACCGCACGCATATTGTCATGTGCAACAAGGGCTTACGCGAGCGTCGATTTTTCGAGTTTGCCAGGGCACTGGGTGGAGGGCATTACAGAAACAGACTTCAAATCAGGATAGCCGGCACGCCATTTCACTCATCTTTACCAAAGTGAATCAATCCCGCCTGCTTTTCCAAAACAAGGTAGTACCTGGGTGAAGTGATTGTAAGCCCCCAGCCATCACACCTTGCAAATTTTTTAAATTGATTTTTGACTTCAAAGCGCGCACCACCCAATTACCAATCAGTAATTGGGTGATAAAAATTTTTGATGACTTTTGAACCTGCATTGATAACCGCAAGCACTTCACACAGTGATGGTGTTTGCAGGCTGCCACCGATGTGGCAATAATTCCTCAATTTTGCTGTAAGGATGTGTAGGTAACTTTT
>JAXISZ010000006.1:0-93506 GCA_034680345.1 Burkholderiaceae bacterium | reverse complement strand
GTGCCTGTCACTGTGACCGCTTCACTAAAAGTAGCTGCTATTGTGACCACATCACCAATATTTAAAAGATTATTTTGTATCCCAGTGGCTGAGGTAATGCCAACTGTTGATACAGTTGGCGCTGTAGTATCAACTTTATAATTGTTATTATCAGCCACTGCTGCATGGGTTAACTCAGCGCTAATACCTGCTGAATTTTCAATAACACCCAAATTCCCCGAATTCAATAACAATGCATTGGCTGCAATACCAACGCCACTGGTATCACTCTGTCCAGTTTGAATTGAATACGTGAATTTTAAATCAGTTGTACCACTACCACTCACATAATCTGCCAATACATTTGTACCACCAACGTCTAAAGCCAATTGTGGTAAACCAGAAACAACAACAGACTCGTTAAAAGTAACAGTTGCTGTAACAAGGTCACCAATATTTACTATATTATTTTGAATTCCTGAAGCAGAAGTAATGGCCAAAGATGAAATGGTTGGCGCGGTTGAATCAACCAACAAACCATTTGCATTATAAGCAATCACTGACGTCACTGAATTGGGTGCTATTTGCCTGACTTGAACAGCATCTGCAACGTAACTACCATCTGACAAAGTAAAGCTATTACCCGTACCTGTAACCCAATTAGATCCAGCATCGGTAGTGTATTGCCAAGTATGACCAGTGATTAAATTTCTAAGCTCAATTAAACCATTTGTACTAACACCGTCGCCGGCGTTATGGCCTGTATCATCTTTCAAAGACAAACCCGTGGTTGCCCCAAGCACTTGAAGAGCCACATTGTATACGCTGGTATCTACCGTATCAGCAACTACCCCCCCATCAAAACCAACACGGGCGTGACCAGAACCCGTAGCAGTTGCTGATAAATAAGCCCAATTGGCCCAACCAGTAGGCACACCAGACAAATTAGTGCCTACTGTATTACCATTAAATGCGTCCCAAATAGCTAATAAATCGTCGTAAGTGGTATTCAACTCATTACCACCATGCACAGACGAACCACTTGCAAAGTACGATGATGTATTGGCTGGTAAGTTACCACCCAAAACTGGCAATGCTAAGTGGACACCATTGAATGTACCAAAACGGTAGGTATTATCGGTGTTGTTATCTGTATCCAACGTGGTTAAGTCACCAGCATATGTAAACAAAGCATCTAAAACATCATGTGTTACTCGGTCACTGCCGCTGTTTAAATTCCCTGTATTGGCATTGGTGCCATCTCCTGAACGGTCCCAATAGTAGTACCAGTTGCCTTCAACTTGAATGGGTGCAATTAAGTTACCATATGTACCTAGGTTAATTACCGATTGCCCAATGGGTGAAGCATACTCATCAATAATATCAGTTACGGTAATTTCTACGGCCTGAGAACTGGTATTTCCTGCTGTATCAGTTGCTACAACAGCAATGTCGTAAATGTTATTAGCATCAGAATCTAAAGCTGTTTCAAAACTTGGGCTTGCTATAAATTTAACCACACCCGTATTATTGTCAATACTGAATAAGCTGGCATCATCACCACTTAAAGTGTAACTAACACTGCTGCTTGTATCTAAAGCTTGTGCCGTATAAATCGCTGTTAAATTTGAAACATTTTCAGTGGTGCTAGCTGTACTTGCACTACCAAAAACAGGAACCGTTGCATCAACAACATACTGATTATTTTCTGAAACCGCTGAGAAGTTAAGGTTAGCGTTATTTCCTGTTAAATCGGTAATAGACGCAGAGTTTAATACGATAGAATTATCTGCAATACCAATACCATCAGAGTCAATCAAACTTGGTTGTATGGTATATGCAAATTTTAAACTATTGTTTCCGCTACCAGAAAAATAACTGGCCAGTACTGTTGAACCTTCAATTGCTAAAGCCAACTGCGGTGTTCCTGTAACAGTGACTACTTCGCTTAAAGAAACCGTAGCAGTTACAACATCACCTACGTTCAAAATACCATTAACCTTACCAGTAGCAGATGTCAACATAACACTAGAAACCGTTGGCGCAGTAGTATCAACCACCAAACTGGCTTGATCTGTAACAGCCACGTGTGATAAGGAATTAACAGATGCAGGGCCACTGAATAAACTAGCTCCATTCATATCAAATGCATTACTAAGCAAAGATATACCATTGCTGTCGTTTTGCCCAGCTTGAATTGTATATAAAAATTTAAACTGATTACTGCCGGAACCATCGCTATACAAAGCCATAGCTGAGTTTGAACCAATTTGTAAATTCAATTTTGGAAAACTGGATAATGGAGCAATTTCCAAAATATCACTAAAAGTAATATTTGCTGTAAACACATCGCCCACTGTATAACGACCACTTGATTTTTGGCCGCTTAATACAATTGAATTAATTAATAAATCCTGTGATAGTAATTCAAAACTAGTTGTATAGTTTTGACTAATATTTCCGGCACTGTCAGTACCTTTGGCAACTAATATGGCATTTCCAGCACCTAAAGTATTCATTTCACTTTGACTCAATGCATATGAGCCAATAGGCATTGTAGAATTAAATGTTTTCGTAATACTTTGACCTGATTTACCCGTAATTGTCGCCTGAATTAAATCCTCATTTTTAAATTGATAATTGAAAAGAACCGTACCACTTAAAAATTCTTGATTGTTCAAACCATCAGAAACACTTGAATTAATGGTAATTAAGGGCTGAGTTGGAGGGGTTGTGTCAACCAGCAAATTAATTGGACTAAACAACCCGCCATGTAATAAATTAGCTGGAGTTCCTTTTTGATCCAAAATTGTAGCGCCGTTTAAATCAATTGAATCGCTGGCTATTTGAATTCCATTACTATCTGTTTCGCCACTGGCTACAGTGTAAATAAAATCTGCAAATCTGGTGCCTGAATTATTTAAATTGACCGTAGGTGCTACATACGTTGCATATACGGTAGAACCGCCCACATCTAATGCTAAACGCGGCACACCAGAAATGTTAACGTTTTTATTGAACAAAACTGAAAATGTAACGGTATCACCGGTATTCAAAACATTTGAAGAACTTGCGCCATGAACACTTAACAATGAAAGACTTAAAATTCCAGCTTCTGTTGCGTTAACAACATAAGCATTATTTACACTTTTTGCAACCGAATTTAATACAGCAAGATTACCATCTAAATCTTTAATTGAAGATCCATCAATAAGACGCAAAGCATTTGCTATTATGCCAACACCATTTGTGCTTTTAAGACCATCGGCAATATTATAAATAAAATCGATTTTATTTGTTTCACTACCAGATAAGTATTGAGCATTTACAACAGCATTACCAATACTTAATTTTAATACAGGGTCTCCATCAACCTGAACATTTTCACTAAATGTTGCTGTAGCTGTAATGGTGTCAGCGAAACCTAAAACTCCATTTCGAGCACCTGTTTGCCCTGTTAATTCTATGTTAGTTACTGTAGGCGAAGAGGCATCAACCGGCAAAGTGGCAGCAATTGAATTGAAGTTAAAACTTAATACAGCAGGTGAACCAGTGTTATCTTGTATGGTGTTGGACGCCGTTGATCCAAAAGGCGATGCAGCCAATTTTAATCCTGTGGCAGCCAACACATTCGAATCTATGGTGTAAGCATACCGTAAAATATTACTACCATTACCACTGACATAAGTAGCAAAAAGCGCTTGTGTGTCGTTTAATAATTTAATTGTGCTTGAAGTAGGTGCTGTAACAGCTTCGCTAAAATGCACATCCACATAAACAATATCACCTGACTTTAATTTTTTTGGATTATCATTTCGATTATCACTTAATGTAACTTGAGTTATATGCGCCATTAATGAATCTACATTTAGACCATTAAACTGAGTGGCAGTACGCAAATCCAAACTAACAGTGGCTTTAGTCACTGGATTGTAAATACGATCGGTTGCAGTGGTCACAAATGGATTAGTAGCCAAAGAAATGCCATTGGTATCTGACAAATTAGCACCAACAGTCATTACAAACTTCAACTGCGTTACTGCAGTTGAGGAAGGACTAACAGCCGACGCTTGTACAGTGCTGGAACCGACTTGAACTTTAAGTTTAGGCGTACCTGTAACCAAAACAGGTGCTGCAAAATCTGCTAGAAAAGTTATTGTTTGTCCTAGTTCTAGTGTTCGACTATCGCCTGGATTCCAACCTTGAACTTTTACAGCCGCAACACCACTTGCATTTGTTGGAATTGATTCCACTAAAAATTGACTATTATCAATCCCTCTAGCATGAGTCAAAATTGCATTATTTCCAGCAATGTCTTTAATACTGCCACCATTTAAACGCAAACTATTGGCATCAATTGAAATGCCATTAACATCTCTCAAACCCCCGCCAACTGCATACACAAAATTAGCCATTGTTCGCCCTGAAACTACAGTGCTATTGGCATAATTGCCCAATACTGTTGTACCAGCAATATTTAATGCCAACTGCGGTGTACCTGTGATTGCTAACAATTCATTAAAAACCACTTGTACAGTCACTACATCACCGGTATCAAGCACTTTATTAACAATGCCCGAAGCTCCTGTAATTCGTGGTGTGCCCAATATCTGAGGTGCAGTTTTGTCAATTTGAATTATTTTGCCAGAGGAAGTTACGTTACCGGCTGCATCTTCAAACCATAATTTATAAGGACCTGCAATTAAACCAGATAAACTTAAACTAGCGTTATTTTTAGCCTGAGTCAGTGTAAGAACTTTTTTACGATCTGCAGTCAAACTAGAAACAGTATTGATACCATAATCTGTGGGCAATAAATAAGCAGTACCTGCTTCATTGGTGCCAAATAAAATACTTTGACCTACTCCTTTAGTTACGGTTGTTGCATTATTGCCCTCTGTATAACTTAAAATCGGCGCTATACTGTCAACCTTATAATTGCTAAAGATTGGAGGATTACTCATACTCGTAGTAGCCAATTGTGAGCTAGCATTACGAATACTGGCCGCTCCATCCATCGACAGGGTATTGATTGACAATGCAATGCCATCACTATCAAACAAACCACTGCCAACAGTGAATACAAATCTTAATGTCTTTGACGGTGTTGTTGGTGTTGAACCACCAGAGGAAAACTGAGCCTGAACAATATTTGAGCCTACCAAAAAATTTAACAAAGGTGAGCCAGTGACAAAAATAGCTTCTGAAAAACTCACTGCAGCTGTTACCACCGAGCCAGTTTTAAGCCAATTTAGTGTGTTACGTCCTGTTGCAGAAAGTTGAACAGCAGAAATGGTTGGTGCGGGCATATCGTGTCTCCTTGGTATAGGGAATAACAAACTGATATCATTTTTTGGAAATAACATTCTCAGTCAAATAGCTACAAAATGTATATTACCTATTAGGGTGATTTTCAAGAAAACACGAATTTTTTTAAGTTGTTTTAATACATTTAATCAACCCCCTGCTCTCGCAAAGCATAGAACCGCTTTGTAAATCCAAAAAAATCAGCGCTGGCAAGCGCCTGCCTGATTTGCTGCATTAAATTTAGGTAATAATGCAGGTTGTGAATGGTGTTAAGCTGAGCCCCCAGCATCTCTTTGGCTTTATCCAGATGATGCAAATAAGCACGAGAAAAATTTTTGCAGGTATAACAACCACAGCTTTCTTCCAAAGGCTTGGTATCGGTTTTATAACGCGAATTACGAATTCTTAAATTGCCTTTGCTGGTAAATAACCAACCATTGCGGGCATTGCGAGTAGGCATCACGCAATCAAACATATCAATACCTTGTGATACAGCATAAACCAAGTCTTCTGGGGTACCCACGCCCATTAAGTAGCGCGGCTTATCCGCAGGCAATCGGTGCCCTAAATACTCCAAAATTCTTGACATATCTTGCTTAGGTTCGCCCACTGACAAACCGCCAATGGCCATGCCATCAAACTCAATTTGGTTTAACCCTTGTAAAGACTGTTCACGCAAATCCTCATACATTCCGCCTTGCACAATACCAAATAATGCATTGGTATTACCGAGTTCATTGTGTGTTTGCTTTGAACGTGCAGCCCAACGCAACGACATTTCCATAGATTTTGCCGCTTGTTCTCTTGAAGCAGGGTAAGGCGTGCATTCATCAAAAATCATGACAATATCTGAGTTCAAGACATGCTGAATTTGCATTGACAATTCTGGCGTTAAAAATAATTTATCGCCATTGATAGGTGAACGAAACACTACCCCTTGCTCAGAAATTTTACGCAAAGCTCCTAAACTAAACACTTGAAAACCACCCGAATCTGTCAAAATAGGCCCTGACCACCCCATAAAACGGTGCAAACCACTAAATTGGGCTATCACCTCTAAACCTGGACGCAACCACAAGTGAAACGTGTTACCCAAAATAATTTGGGCGGGTAAATCTTGCAGCATTTGCGGGGTCATGCCCTTGACCGTACCGTAGGTGCCCACAGGCATAAAAATTGGCGTTTGAACCTCACCGTACTGTAAAGACAAACGCCCTAAGCGAGCCTTTCCCTCGGTGGCCAAACATTGAAAACGCAACGCCGTCACAACAGCCCCTAATTTTATTTAAAGTAGACATTTTCCACTGTTTATAGATTCTTTGGCAAAATGACAAGCTTGTATTTAAAACTCAGAAATGCATAAACACTATGGATCACCCAAAGCACAAACCAGACCCATTAAATGACTCAAGCGCAATCAATATCCAAAACTTTAAAAATGCACTTGCACAATTTGCCACAGGGGTTACCGTTGTTACTGCTACGGCCCTTGATGGACGCCGCTTAGGTATTACCGCCAATTCTTTTAATTCAGTTTCATTAAACCCGCCTTTAATTTTATGGTCACTGGCAAATCAGTCTAGCAGCTTGGCAGGCTTTAAAGCTTGCACACATTTTGCCATTAATGTACTGGCTGCCAATCAGCTTGAATTAGCACAACAGTTTTCAAAACACGGCACCGATAAGTTTGCAGGCATTTTGGCTAAACCTGGCACTGGCGGTTGTTGGTTGTTGCCCAACACAATTGCGCTATTTGAATGCCGCAACTACAAACAACACCCCGAAGGCGACCATACTATTTTTATTGGTGAGGTGATTAAAGTGCATCATGAAATTCAAGCGCCATTGATTTACCATAACCGAACGTTTTTTTAGCTCGACCTAATCCCATGCAACGTTATTAGGCTATATGATCAATCAAACAAGTAAAATTTAAAACATGCGGCCATTTAAAATATTTATTTAATCAAAAAAACGAAACAACTTAAAAATGACTTTCTCCGAAAAATTAAAAAATGCATGGTCACAGGCTCAATCACTACTTTGCGTCGGCCTAGACCCTGAGATCACCCGTCTACCTTCTTGCTTACCTCAAACCACTGAAGGCATCGAGCTTTTTTGCAAATACATTGTTTCTGCTACAGCCCAACATGCTTGCGCTTTTAAACCGCAAATTGCATATTTTGCTGCGCACCGCGCTGAACATGTTTTAGAAAACGTAATTCAACACATTCGAAAAATTGCACCCCACGCAGTGGTTATACTCGATGCCAAACGGGGTGACATTGGCACCACCGCCAAACAATATGCCATTGAAGCGTTCAATCGGTTCAATGCTGACGCTGTAACACTTAACCCCTACATGGGCACCGACTCCATTGAGCCCTATTTTGAATTTTCTGATCGTGGCATTTTTTTATTGTGCCGCACCTCAAACCCAGGCGGTAGCGATTTACAGTTTTTAGACATTGCTGGCGAAAAACTATTTGAGCGCGTTGCAAAACTAGCCGCCAAACAATGGAACCCGTTTGGCCAAACGGGTCTAGTGGTGGGAGCTACTTTTCCCAAGGAACTGAGCCAAGTTCGTCAGCTGGTGGGAGACATGCCCTTACTGGTGCCAGGCATTGGGGCACAAGGTGGCGATATAGCAGCCACCGTTTCAGCAGGAAAAACCAAAGACGGAACCGGCTTATTAATTAATTCTTCTCGTGCCATTCTGTATGCCAGCCACCACAGCGATTTTGCAGAAAAAGCGGCAGAAGTGGCAGAACAAACAAAAAATGAAATTAAAACTTACACATAACGGATTCCATCACTGCGCCTCTGTTGGTGAAGCCACAATTTTTTGTAGTGACAGAATAACTGAATAAAATACGCCTGAAGCTATTAAATCATGTAAGAGTATTTTTTGACAATTGTAGTATTACCATACACAATTTAATGGCCTCAATTGGATTGGATGAGAAAATGGCGTAGTGTTTTACCTCATAGACCTCAATCAGAATCAAGAATGATTTATATAAAACTTAACACAAAATAAAAAACCTTAAACCACCACTGTTGGCGCCTCGCCAACAGCTGCTTGACGAACTTGTCCAATGCGGAACACATGTTCACCTTCTGCGGTTAACAATTCAATTGCACACTGTGCATCCGCAGCGTCTACAACAACCACCATACCAATACCGCAATTAAACACACGGTGCATTTCAGCGTCAGCAACGCCACCGGCTTGCTGCAAAAATTGGAACAATGGCAATTCAGGCCATGAGCCACGCTGCAATTGCGCCGTTAAACCTTCAGGAATCACTCGCGGAATGTTTTCAATCAGCCCGCCGCCCGTAATGTGCGCTAAAGCATGAACCGGTAGAGTAGCCAACAATTTTAAAATTGGCTTAACGTAAATACGGGTTGGAGCCATAATGGCGTCACCCAACGTTTGACCGCCGCAGTCTTGCTGCAAATCGGCTTGTGAAACCGACAAAATTTTACGTACTAAAGAATAACCATTGGAATGCGCACCACTAGAAGCCAAACCCAGAATAACATCGCCAGCTTTTACCCGACTGCCATCAATAATCAGTGATTTTTCAACCGCCCCAACAGCAAAACCAGCCAAATCATATTCACCGTCTGGATACATACCCGGCATTTCTGCAGTTTCCCCACCAATTAAAGCACAACCTGCCAGTTCACAACCTTTAGCAATGCCAGCAAGCACTCGCGAAGCTGTATCTACGTCTAACTTACCACAGGCAAAATAATCCAGAAAAAACAAAGGCTCTGCACCCTGCACTAAAATATCGTTCACACTCATGGCCACTAAATCAATGCCCACAGTGTCATGCCGCTGCCACTGAAAAGCCAATTTGAGTTTGGTACCCACACCGTCAGTGCCTGAAACCAAAACCGGTTGTTTGTAACGCTTTGGCACTTCAAACAAAGCACCAAAACCACCTATACCAGCTAAAACCCCCTCTCGCATGGTTTTTTTAGCCAAGGGTTTGATAGCCTCAACTAAAGCGTCACCAGCGTCGATATCAACACCCGCGTCGCGGTAAGTTAAAGATTGGGAAAAATCTGAGTTTTTTTCTGAAGACATGGCAATAGGCATCCGGCAAAAGCTTATTTTACGATTCTTTAAAAACAAATGACCCGCCAACGACATAACATTTTATGGAAAAAAGGGAGTCATTTTTAGAACATTTGAAGCACAGAGAACGCAAAACAGCAAGTTGATACTAAAATAAATCTGTATTTTAACTCAGACGATCAACTAACGCTTACACCGAAATCATCTCATGGCTTAACCAAATCAAATACAATAAGTCATTTCAAAATATAGCAGGCTAGAACATCTATGCAAATCAAACAAAGACTGCTGTCAACCACAAAAAGCACATCAAGGTTTTGAAAAATATAATAATTTATAAAAACATTAAAAAAACGCACTAAACAGAACCCACCAAAGATTCTTTTTGCGTTAAGATTAATGTGTATTTTTAGTTTAACGGTAGCCTTATTGATTTTTTAATACCCCCCATACCTAAGCAATTTTAATGCACAAAGACACACTGCATTGGTACAAGCGCTGTTGTAGATTTAAAATTCTAAAACAGCTACTTCAACAGTCAAAATTTAACCCTTAATTGTATGCAGCAACTGCTACTGGACGTTTTCACACCACCAGAACCAACCCTAGAAAACTTTGTACAAGGCAATAACCAGGAATTGCTCGCACAGCTTTTTTCTCTAACCCAAGACATTGGCCATGAACAAGTGGTTTTAATCTATGGCACCCCTGGCAGCGGTAAAACGCATTTACTCACTGCCTTGGCTAAGTACTGGGCGGTGCCAATTATTGATGGCCGTCATCGTCTGGTTTGGCGCAACCAATCAGACATCCTTTTATTAGATGATGCACAAAACCTCTCACCCTATTCGCAAGTCCAGTTATTTAATGCGTTTAACGAGTCTCGCGCCAGCGGATTACCTAAATTAATTGTGGCCACAGCCAATGCGCACCCATCGCTCTTAAAACTGCGACCAGACCTAATCAGTCGAATGGGGTGGGGGCTAACTTATCGTATCGAACCTCTGTCTGAAGAACAAAAACGCGATGTTTTAATTAGCACAGCACACGCTAAGGGCCTTAAACTTGACGAAGAAGTTATCCAGTACGCGCTCATTCACTTTCATCGTGACATGGGTTCTTTGTCTGCAGTACTCAATGGGTTAGATACCTTTTCATTGGAACAAAAAAAACCGGTTACACTGTATTTACTGAGGCAATGGATGAAAAAACGCGAAGGCATTTTAGTAAGAAACTCAGAAGTTACCCCTGATAGCAAGCACAGTTTTAAGCCACTCCAATGAGATTCTGAACCGCCAATTGCCCAATTAACAACCACCGCTTTTTGTATCCACACAATGAACCTTGCTTTATTTGATCTTGACAACACCCTGCTACCCATAGATTCCGACTACACCTGGTGCGAACACTTAATTGAAGTTGGAGCCATAGAGGCAGCAAATTACGAAAAACAAAACCAATATTTTTACGACCAGTACAAAGCAGGCACCCTAGATATTTACGCTTTTTTAAAACAACAATTGCAACCGTTGGCCAAAAATTCTCGAACACAACTCATGGCTTGGCGCCAAGACTTCATCGATTTAAAAATTGTACCTCAAATCAAAACAACTGCTTTAAATATTGTAAAAAAACACCAATCTAACAATGACTTATGTGCAATAGTAACAGCAACCAATCGGTTCATAACAGAACCGATTGCGCACTGTTTTGGTATTGACCACCTAATAGCAACCGATCCAGAGGAAATCAATGGACAATTCACTGGTGGTATTGTTGGATTACCCAGCTTTCAAGCAGGTAAAATTAAGCGCACTGAACAATGGTTGGCATCTCTTGGTTTAAAATGGTCAGATTTTAAATACTCTTATTTTTATTCAGATTCATTTAATGATTTACCTTTATTAGAACAAGTGACCCACCCTGTGGCCACCAACCCAGATCAACGCTTATTCCAAATTGCGCAAAACCGCGCTTGGTCAATTTTAAAACTCTTCGAATGATCCGACAATTTTTCAAAAAAATTTTTGACTACTGTACACCCAGCAAAATTGCCTCTGCTGTGTCACCGAAAAACCGCCAAAAAAAAACACTTCGCATCCATTCCCCCCATTTGGGTGGGGCTGAAATTTTGTATAAAAAACAACATCAAATCAACCGCAGTTTAGCCTCTAATCAGGCCATTCGTGTCTGCGAAACTTTACAAGAGGCTGGGTTCAGAGCGTATATTGTGGGTGGTGCAGTGCGAGACTTACTACTGAGCGTCTCACCTAAAGACTTTGACGTAGCCACCAACGCCGAACCAGAACAAATACAACGTTTGTTTCGTCGAGCCCGTATTATTGGTCGACGTTTTCGCCTGGTACATGTTATGTTTGGTTCTGAAACCATTGAGGTTTCAACATTTCGGGCGTTACAAAGCGATGACGCAGACACCGACGAACACGGTCGAGTACTGCGCGACAATGTCTTTGGTCAACAACACGAAGACGCTGCAAGGCGCGATTTTACAATCAATGCCCTATACTATGATCCACACACAGAGACTGTTCTGGATTATCACAATGGCGTACAAGACCTGCGCAATAAAACCCTGCGCATCATCGGAAACCCAACCACCCGTTATCGCGAAGACCCAGTTCGCATGCTTCGGGTGGTGCGCTTTGCAGCAAAACTAAATTTTGAAATTGCACCAGAAACCCAAGCACCCATAGCAAGCCTTGTTGACTTAATTCGCAATATTCCATCTGCACGGCTGTTTGATGAAATGTTGAAACTGCTTCAATCTGGATCGGCAATGGCCTGCTTGACTCGCTTGCGCCAAGAAGGTTTACATCAAGGTTTATTTCCACTTCTAGACCTTGTTCTAGAACACCCTGAGGCCCATCCGTTTATTAACCAAGCGCTTGTAAAAACTGATCAACGTGTTCGTGCCCAAAAACCAATTAGTTCCGGTTTTTTGTTTGCGTGTTTACTTTGGCATTTACTACAACAGCGCTGGGAACAGCGCAAAGCCCGTGGCGAACTAGAAATTCCAAGCCTTTTTGCTGCTATGGACGATATTTTTGACCAACAATTAGAACACATGTCCATTCCACGCAAAATTATTTCAGATATCCGCGAAATTTGGGCTGTGCAACCACGTTTTGAAAAACGCAACGGCAAATACCCATGGCGTTTAATAGAACACCAACGTTTCCGAGCAGCGCTAGATTTTCTTGAACTACGGGCCAACACAGACTCAAGCTATACCGAATTAGCACGTTGGTGGCGAGATTTTTATGAATCAGCTCCTGAACAACGCAATCAAATTATTCAAAATTTAACCCTAAACCATCAGGGTAATGGCTCAAGCAAAAAAAGGCAGCGTCGGCGAAAATCTGAATCGAAACCTAAAATCACGCCAACACAATACCAAGATCAAAATAAAAAACAGCATGCGCTCACCTCTGAACCGCAGCATTATAATCAGTTAGATCTACAATGAGCACAACAGCACTGGTCGCCCTTGGGGCAAATTTAGGTGAAGCACAAAAAACATTACAAACCGTTGCGCTGCGCCTTAAACAGATGGCACAAACAAATAGTTTTCGAGCATCTTATTTGTATCAGAGTGCACCTGTTGAGGCCAGCGGCCCCGACTATCTAAATGCGGTAGTTTCTTTTGATACACATTTAAACCCGTTAGAACTATTAAATACACTACAACAGCTTGAAAATGAGTATGGCCGCATTCGCCATTTTAAAAATGCACCACGTACCCTAGACCTAGATTTGTTGCTATTTGGCAACATGCAAATACAAACAGAACAGCTCACTTTACCCCATCCGCGCATGCACCTTAGAAGCTTTGTATTGCGCCCACTGATCGATTTAGAATTGGAAAATCTCACCATAGCTCCACACGGAAAAATTGCAGATCTTGAGCTGCTAACGCGTGATCAAACCTTATATTTACTCTGTGAAAACTGGCTATCAGAAGACACACAAAACAAGATTAACCCTAAACATTCCACGAAACTTGCAAGTTTGCGTTAAACTGCCACTCTGATTTTGAGTTTACTTTAAGGTGCCCCATGCTATTTGATCGTTATCGTCATATTGTGATTGAAGGACCCATCGGCGTTGGCAAAACCTCCCTAACCCAAAAAATGGCAGAAAAACTCAACGGGCAGCTACTACTTGAACAACCTGAAAACAACCCTTTTTTAGCAAAATTTTATAAAGAAGGCGCACGGTATGCCCTACCCACCCAACTGTTTTTTTTATTTCAACGCATCAACCAAATGCGCCAACTGGCGCAACAAGATTTTTTTCAAAATTTAATAATCAGCGACTTTTTAATTGATAAAGACCGACTGTTTGCAACATTAACGCTAGATCAAGAAGAACTGAAGCTATACCAACAAATTTATGAAAACCAACGGCCACATGCACCAACACCTGATCTCGTTATTTACCTGCAAGCACCCATAGAAACATTGATTGAACGTGTACAAAAACGGGGTATTGTCTACGAACAAGGCATTACAGCAACATACCTAAAAGATTTATCAGAAAGCTATAGCCGTTTTTTTTATCACTACGATCAAGCTCCGCTGCTCATAGTAAACACGCAACACCTCAACCCTATTGAAAATGATGAAGACTTTAATTTACTCATTCGTCAAATTGAATCGATGCGCGGAAAACGTGAATTTTTTAATCGAGCAGCTTAAAATCAAGCTTAATCAAATACCATGAGCACAACTAACACATCCATTCCAACCGTGACCAGACCCCAAGTCACTCTCGATAAACTACTGCAAATGAAAACCCTTGGCGAAAAAATTGCCATGTTAACGTGTTATGACGCTAGCTTTGCAAGTTTAATGTCGCGCAGCGGAGTTGATATTTTATTGGTGGGTGACTCAGTTGGCATGGTTGTTGCCGCTATGAATTCAACCCTACCAGTGACTATGGAACAAATGGTCTACCACACAGAATGTGTTGCGCGCACAGCCCAAGGCCCACTCATTGTCAGTGACATGCCTTTTGGGAGCTATCAAGCAGACCCAAAAACCGCTTATTTAAACGCTGTACGTTTACTTGCCGCGGGTGCGCATATGGTAAAACTAGAGGGCGGCGCCTGGTTGCTGCCCACCATTGAATTTCTAACCCAACGTGATATTCCTGTTTGTGGCCACCTTGGTTTAACCCCTCAATCAGTGCACGCCCTCAGTGGTTATAAGGTTCAAGGTAAGTCTGAAATACATGCTGCACAATTACTAAAAGAAGCCAAGGCTATTGAGCACAGTGGAGCACGTTTATTGGTTGTTGAGGCCATTCCAGAAAAGCTAGGCACTGAAATCAGCACCAGCTTACAAATACCAACCATTGGTATAGGCGCTGGACCCAATACAGACGGTCAAGTCTTGGTTATGCATGACATGTTAGGTGTATACCCAGGTAAAAAAGCCCGATTTGTACGAAACTTTATGGAATCTGCCAACAGTATTGAAGATGCATTTAAACATTACATTACGGCCGTTAAAAACTCAACATTCCCAGCAACCGAACACTGTTTTTAAACATGTTTGTGTTTTATCATGAAAATCATTTCTAATATTCAAGACCTGCGCGACCAGCTCAGCGGTCAAAATCGGATTGCATTTGTACCCACCATGGGTTCGCTACACGAAGGGCATTTGTCCTTGATGCGCCTAGCACACCGCCACGGTGACCCCGTTGTGGCCAGTATTTTTGTCAATCGCCTTCAATTTGGGCCTCATGAAGATTTTGAAAAATATCCGAGAACGCTAGAAAAAGACATTGAGCTTCTTGAAAAAGAAGGGATTTATGTTCTGTTTGCTCCAACCGAGCAAGACCTTTACCCTGTTCCACAAGACTTTCGCATCAAACCACCCAGCAACTTAGGAGACATTTTAGAAGGCGAGTTTCGCCCTGGGTTTTTTAATGGTGTTGCCACAGTAGTCACTAAATTATTTAACTGCATTCAACCCCGTGTTGCTGTTTTTGGTAAAAAAGATTATCAACAACTGATGGTTGTACGTCGCATGGCTGAACAACTTTCAATGCCCATAAAAATTATTGCTGCTGACACGGTGCGCGAATATGACGGCTTAGCAATGTCATCGCGCAATGCTTATCTGAGCAAAAGTGAACGCTTAGAGGCGCCTGTTTTGTTTAAAATGTTAAACGAAATGCGTCTGTCTTTTTTATCCAGTCCGCGTACAATGAATACAATTCAAACCTTGGAAAGTCAATACCTCAAACAACTAAACAACCGAGGATGGCAACCAGACTACATCTCTTTTCGTTTACAAAGTAACTTACTGCCACCAAATCAAAATGCACTTGACCATCAAGCTCCACTGCTTATTTTGGCGGCAGCCAAGTTAGGCCTAACACGTCTAATTGACAATTTGGAGGTTTAAATTTTATGCAACGCGAAATGCTACTCGGAAAAATACACCGAGCCACTGTCACTCACTGCGAACTCAACTATGAAGGTTCTTGTGCAATAGACGAAAATTTACTTGAAGCATCAGATATCAGAGAATTTCAACGCATTGATATTTATGTAATTAACAATGGTGAACGATTTTCAACTTATGCAATTAAAGCGCAACGCGGCAGTGGCATTATTTCATTAAATGGTGCTGCCGCAAGAAAAGCACAAAAAGGTGACCTCGTTATCATTGCCGCCTATGGCTATATCAATGATACCGAGGCCACCTCATTCAAACCAAGATTGGTATTTGTTAACGATAATAATCAAATCAGTGAACTAAGGCAGAATATTCCTACTCAAAGCATTTGAGAACGCAGTTGTTCAACCAAAGAAGTGGCATCGCGGTGGATGGTTTTGATCAAGCCATCCAAAAGTTCGGGAAAATCATTTTGCTTAATATGACGTTCTAAAATAACCAAAGACATGACAATCATTTGGCGCTCTAGGTCTAGACCCAATACTGGCAAAGATATTGGTCCTTCTTGCTGATTACCTTCTCCAAATTCAGCCAAACCCAATAATTGCGATTGATAATTGGCATGTAACAAGGCAGGCGCCAAAGCAACAAGTTCCTCAGATGTTCCAGTAAAAATGTCCGCAATCATCAATACGTCCAGCGAATGACCAGCAGTTAAAAAACGGTATTGTCGACCATCAAAATCTAGCCCCAAAGTTTCTGAGTCTATATTGGTTGGACAATGGCCTAGGTTTTGGAGCGTGAAGCTGATCTGGTCTAACGAACCAGCAGAGGATTGGCCCAAAGGCAAAACAAACTCTATTTTTTTAAAATTAAATGAGGACATTAATTACACCAGTGCAGTTTACATACTTGTATGTGATCAGTTATAAAAAAGAGTTCGATTTGGAATCAAAATAAAATCAATTAAATATTAAATATGTTTAAATTAAAATACGAAGTGCCACTTTGTTAGCATCAACTGTAATCACCGCCCCACATTTAAGTCAAGCCTAAGCGTTGGCTGATTCCATCTGTTTTAGTTCACGGTAAAAATTTTCGTGTAATTCGTGTGATTCGTGTGATTCCAGCATTACTGATACTCGCTCACAGGTTCTTCATGGTCTACAATCAAGATATCCAAAAATAACGCTAAAACGCAGATTAGGGTTTTCTTTCAACTTTCAAAAGTGCCTATTCAAAACATGCGCACCAAAAACTAAAATGATTGTACAACCTAAAACAGTGTGAGCTACGGCAGCAGCCAATAAAGCTAATTCATCTCCCAGATAGTGAATGCCCCAGCCTGTTAAAATTAATAAAAAAAATACCGAACTTAATATAAAACCAGATACCATTCTTTGTTTTTTATACAACCCTATACGCACATGCACAGATAATAAAGCCCCCAATAAAACCAAACAAACAAACGCAAAGGCACCATGGGTTTTTACAAAGCATCTTAACCAAAAAAGGGATAATCTTTTAAAAAACAGTGTGTTTGTTGGCAATACAAAATGCGTGTCCAACATATTAGGAATTAAAAACAAACCAGAGACAAAAAGCACAAAGAAACTGCACATAAAAATGGTAAAAAATCCCTTGGGAAATCCTTTCACGCAGGGCTCCTCAGTAAGGTTGCCTTATATTTAGAAAACAAACGCTGACATACAAGCGGGTCTGCAAATACAGCTACTTTGGTTAAAGCATCTGCCAACCAAGCGCGAGAAGCGCTCACAGTATAAATACCGTTTTTAACAGAGTTGCCATTACAACCCACTAAATGGCCTGGAAAATTTTTTTCAAAATCTTTTTTAACCCACGAACTGGCAACGGCAGCGTTTGAAATACTGGGGATTGCACTGAAGCAATGATTACTTTCTCGTTGTTGAATAGGCAACTCTAAATTTCCTCGCACTTTTAAATCGCCACCGGCATTAATACAAATACTTTGAAATTTATCTTTTGAAAAAATAGACATGGCTAAATCAATAGCGTAGCCTTTTGCAATACCATCAAGAGTAATCAATACTTTTTTGTTAAGGCGCACATGGCCATTTTTAAGGTCAATACAATTGTACTGTGCAAAATCATTGTAATCATTTAATATTAAATCAAGGGCTGGTAATGCGCGCGCGTTAACAAGTGCTGCACCAACAGTACAGTTAAAAGCTCCGCCACTGAATTGCATAATACGCCTGGCCAATTGCATCACTTTAAACGTATGATCATGCACCCGAATCCAACGCCCATGTGAACGGTTAATACGACTTAAGTCGCTTGACACATCATAAAACGACATTAAATCTTGTATTAATTTAATCTGATTAAAAGCGAAATTCATCAGTGTTTGGGTTTGCTCATATGTAAACTGAGACCCAAAAACCGCTATTTCAACGTATGTTCCTAACAAGGGTTGCATGCGTTTAATATTAATATTTGACTGAATCAGCATTAAATACCCTTTAAGAAGTTTTGATGAATTACCAATAAACGCTTCACCCCAGACATTACATTTCTACACGATAAAGTGGCGCCAACAATGTTGGGGATGTCTTTATCCAATTTAAATTCATCTTGCACAGTTTTGCCTGAAAAATTTTGCCGCCAAACAGCATCACGTATTTGCCCGCCGTGGGTTTCACGATAAGTTAAAATTTCAATGCCCAATACTTTTCCGTCATCTGCAATAGCTACAGCATAGGTAATAAATTCATGTTTACCAATGACATCATCTACAATAAACCAACCCAAGCTTTGGTTATTTTTAAACACTTTCCATGCCTGTTGTGTCTGCCAACGCTGTTTTAAACCAGACTGGGTTTGTATTAAGCCAATTTGCTGGTCGTTCAATAACAAAGGTTTAGCAATAAATTCTGTGGCGTTTGAAAAAAGTATTTTTTGAGCTTGCGTAATGCTTAAGTACTGCCCTGTTAACTGATTGGCATATACCTCGGAGGAACCAAGCAGCAACCCACCAATAGCACATAAAAAACCAATTGATTGATAACTTTGCATAGTACGGGTAACCTCAAAGGTAAAAAATTAAAAGTTGTAACCCAACTTTAAACGAAACTCTTTTTTTTCATGATCTGCCAAATGCAGGCCACGCCGATTGTTATTTGCTTCGTTTGAACCTGCAAGTTGTTGAACAACACTTGCGGTAAACCACCACTGTCTGTCACCATAGTGCACACTAGGCCCAAAAAAAGCGTCCCAGTGATCGTAAACCCATTTAGTTTGGTTAGCCGATTTTAAATACTCCTTATCCACCCACCCTTCAACCCCTAAAGACCATTTGGGTGCAAACCGATATGAAACTCCTGTTCTTAAACGCGGGGCAACGGCCCACTCTGTACCTTCTCCAGCCGTTTCTTTCCAAGACTCTAGTTCTAATTCAAAATTGGTTAACCACTGCAACTGGCCATCTAAAAAAGGTTTTTGAAAAATCACCTTGGTTTCATATTCCCAACCCATACCTTGATGACCTGTAACACGATCACGTGTTGTATAAGTTACCTCACCATACAACGCCAAACCAAAATCATCTTTGTAAGGTGACATCAGATTTTTCTTTAATTCAAAAGATATACCAGAAAAATCACTTTTACGGCGACTACCTGAAATTTCATACCCTTGCGCTTGCGATCCCGCACAACCTAAACCACAATGATAGTTATGCGATAATCCATTAACATAAACAGCACCCGACAAGTCATTGGCAATGCCGTACTCAAATTCAGCGCGGTATTCTTCACGCTGATACTGGCCGTTGCGTTTTCCTTCTTTTTGTGTGTACCACAAATAAACTTCTTTAGCCCCTTTAGGTAAAGTTTCTGCCCCCATGGTGTAACCAAGCAAATTTTCGTCGGCATACGCCATTTTTTGTAATGCACAGCTAACCAATAACATAAAATAAGCTAAACGCCTTAAAAAAGGCCGCATAGTAATTGAAAAACAATACACAAACCCCCCTAACCAAAAAGTGTATATGCTTTAAAAACAACCCAAAAAAAACTGAATGCCTTACCTTAAAAATCCTAAAAAGTTAAAGCCTTAAATTACGGTTGCTCAAAAGCTTATAATTTAAATTTTTCTTGAAAATAGAAATTTTTTAAAAATGCATTACAATTGTAAATAAGAATCATTATTATTTCAATTATTTTTAAAAAGCCAACCATCCATTAATAATCGACTTTTAATTGAATGATTAACCAAATTAAATTGATTAAAAACAATCAGATAATTATTAATAAGTACGTCATATGCCAAAGAAAAGAACAGTAGCTCAAACCCAAGATATATCAAGAATACCAACCGAATTGGCTATGTTTAATAGCAAAGCCTCCGCACCACCATTACCGACAAATGCGTTTAAACACGACCTACAACACATTGCGCAAAACATTGGCCAACAACTTGACAAAGTTCATATTGCAGCAGTGTATGGGCAAATTAATTACAACCAAGCAAGCACAAGCCGCAGCCCTGCAACACTTGAATTATCGGCGGGTTTTGAACAATTGATACACAAAACCCAGCAGCAGTTTCTAAAACGCCAACAATACCATGCAGCCATTCAAAACAGCGAACAACCTACAATTGCAATTGAACTGTTAAGTTTGCCCCAAAACGTTAACCGTTCCTGCTGCGCAAACGAACCGAACATGGTTAAGGACAGAACTGATAATAACGAACAAGACTCTCAGAACAATCCACAGAACCCTATTCACAACCACGATCACGTCCTGCCCATTGATTTAGACGAAGCAGTGCACGGAGCCTATGCCGTAGCGCAACAGGCCATTAAAGCCAATAACAAGAGTCGTCATGATTCAATAAACGAACCCACCGACACACCGCTACATGCCTTGGGTTCTGAGGCCATTCCGGTTGGGGTTGCTGATGTTGCCGTTAACCTAGCAACCGCAGGGGTTATGGTTCCGTTGGCTGCCCTAGCCATTAAAGCGGGCATACATGAAATCCAACAAGCCAATCAACTAGAACAACATTTACAACATAAAAAACAACTGCATTTGGAACAACTCAACGCAAAACATTTAAGCCATGCACAACGCAACGCCACACAAAACACCGTAAACCTTGTAGAAAATAGCATTAAAGACAACCACTTGGCTAAAAAAGTGGGCTTATCTTCTTTAAGCTCTGGGGTAGCCATTGCATTAAAAGGCATATTAGATATTGGCATCACCATTGGTACAGGCATTAAAGGGGCTTTAACAGCAGCTGGTTTTTTTAATGGCGCCACGGTGTTAACTAACAGCGCAACTTCTCTGAGTGTGTTGGGCGGGTTATCTTTGGTTGGTAACATTGTATTAGCACCGCTAACCGGTGCTTTTGCCACCGCCTTGGGTTGGTTTATTACGCAAAAAACCCGCTTTCAGTTGCGGCATCAGAAAATTGATGGTGGCGGTGCAAACATTTGGTTAAAACAATGGTTAACGCAAAAAACAATACAGCAAGAAGACGTTACAGAATCACAAAAAGTTTACCAAAAATTTATTGAGCGCCAGCATTTAAAACGGACTCATTTTTTTAAGCGCTTTAAAAAATGGAACCAAACCTTTTTAATTGGTAGCGGCCTTTACACTGCCAGTGCCGTGACCAAAGCAGTTGTGCTTGGTGTTACACTGGGTGGTATTGGTTTTGCCTTAAGCACCCCAACAGGTTGGGCTTTGTTGGGTATTGGTTTAGCAGGTGCTTTAATTATGGGCATTGGTTCAATTGCTTTTTTAAGAGGGCACGATAAACAATCGCGATATGCAAACCACCGCCACACCAACCACCCTGATATTGACCGACATTGTTTAGCTGCCGCCAGTCTAATTGATACGGAAAAAACCTTAACGAGCGCAGCAAAAACCCTTGAATACCTAGACGGCAAAAAAGATTTCTTAAAATGTATTTTAAAAAAATCAGCTGAATTTTCTGGTACGTTTGAACCCGGAAATACACAGCGCAGTTGGTTAAATAAATTACGTAAACGCTGGCTAACACGCGACAATGTCCAGCAATTTTTAGAAACCGAAGCAGGTGTAAGATTGCTGAAAAATGAATTTCAAAACCTTCTCAATAAAAAAACTGCACATCTTGAATCTAAATTAACGCTACAAGAAACCTTGAACAAAGATTTGTTACAACAACTTGAAGAGAACAAAGCCGCATTTACTGAAATTGAACCCCCATTTGCTGAAATTGAACACGAAAATGAAAAATTCAGTCAATTAAAAACAGTTATTCAGCGCTGCACTGACAGAGATTTATCCCACAACAAAGACCAAAGCCAACTGGAAAATACTCGGGCTTTGATTTTACAGTTGAACAACCAAAACTTTGAAAACTTGCCTTGGAATTTACTGGCAGCCGAGCTGAATTTAAACAATAACATTGGCAATGCTCAAACATTTGTAAAGCACTTACTAAAAGATTGCAAAAAGGACATTAAACACGCCAGAGGCATTTTGTATGAAACGCACATTGAAATGTATACAGCACGTAATTTAATGATGCATTGATTTAACTTGATGTTAACAATGCCGAGTAAGGTTAACTAGGGTTAACCAAGAGGCTCGCTATACGAGCCAAGTACAGTTGCAGTTGAATGCGGACAAACGCTCAATTGTCCGCACCTAAATTGGCCATCAAATCATCCACGCTGGCGAACTTTTTCCCCTTGCACGCTTTCAGTTCAGTTCTGACATTTTAAAACTTACAATACCGCCAGCGTGCCGGCCCTAGCTATTTCTGCGTCTTCTGAAGATTTAACCCCAGAAACACCCACAGCACCAACGTACTGACCGTCAATAATAATAGGCACACCGCCTTCAAGCATACCCTGCAAAGGCAACACTGACAAAAAGGACACGCGCCCATTGTTGATCATGTCTTCATAGATTTTACTTTCACGCCGTCCCAACGCACATGTGCGAGCTTTTTCTGTAGAAATTGTAGCACTGACAGGGGCTACACCATCCATCCGCGTAAAGCCTAATAAATGGCCACCATCGTCACATACAGCAATTGAAACAGACCAATGGTTTTGCTGTGCATGCAAAACCGCTGCATCTAAAATTTTTTGTACATCAGATTGTTCTAATACAGATTTTTTTTTCATTTTTTTCTCTTGAAATTGATTGCTTACCACTGTGAAAATAATTCAGAATGGGTTTTACAACGCATAAAAACAACAATACCGCTCTTTCAAAAAACTTGCTGCTGGCTTTTTCAGTGTCATTAGTCAAAAAACGCCTTCACCTTATCCATCCAACTTTTAGCTTGTGGCGAATGCTTTTGGCTATCAGCCCGCATTGTGCTGTCCAGTTCTCGCAGCAATTCTTTTTGCCGATCCGTCAAACGCACCGGCGTTTCCACCAGCACATGACAAAATAAATCGCCCGGATATGCTGAACGCACCCCCTTTATGCCCTTACCACGCAAGCGAAAGGTTTTACCCGTTTGCGTGCCTTCTGGTATTGTAAAAACCGCTTTACCACTCAAGGTTGGAATTTCAATTTCACCACCCAACGCCGCCTCAACAAATGAAACGGGCATTTCACAGTGTAAATCGTCGCCTTCACGGTTAAATACACTATGCGGCTTAATACGAACTTCAACATACAAATCGCCCGAAGGGCCTCCATTAACACCAGGCTCGCCTTTTCCAGACAAACGAATGCGCATACCGTCGTCAATACCAGCATGGATTTTAACTTCCAAGGTTTTGTTGGTTTTAACGCGACCCACACCGTCACAGGTGTTGCAGGGATCAGGAATGATTTTGCCTGTACCATGACACCTTGGACACGTTTGTTGTACACTAAAAAAACCCTGCTGCATACGCACCACCCCAGCCCCACCACAAGTGCCGCATGTTTGTGGTTTTGTACCTGGCTTGGCACCGGTGCCATTGCATGTACCGCAGTCATCCCATGAAGGCACACGAATTTGTGTGTCCATGCCCGCTGCGGCTTGTTCTAAAGTCACTTCCATGTTGTAACGCAAGTCTGCACCACGGTACACCGGATTACCGCCAGCGCCGCGCCGACCGCCTGCCCCACCAAATACTTCACCAAAAATATCGCCAAATGCGTCAGAAAAATCAGAAAAACCACCCCCGCCAGCACCACCAGCCATATTTGGATCAACACCGGCATGGCCATGGCGATCGTAAGCCGCGCGCTTGTCTGGCGTTGACAAAACTTCATACGCCGCTTTGGCTTCTTTGAACTTTTCCTCCGCGTCCTTGTTATCTGGATTGCGATCGGGATGGTATTTCATCGCCAGTTTGCGATAAGATTTTTTTATTTCTTCATCATTGGCGTTTTTGGCCACGCCCAGCACTTCGTAAAAATCACGTTTTGCCATGAAATCCTCGCGCTTTCTGCGCAAAAGGGCGCAGGGCTCTACAGCCTTGCGCCCCATTAACCCGATTTAAGTCGGGAACCTCAATTTACTTGTCTTTCACTTCTTTAAAGTCAGCGTCTAACACGTCGTCGCCGGCTGACTGCGCCCCAGCAGAACCAGAACCTGCCGTAGCACCCGCTCCACCAGCGGCACCCGCTGCTGCTTGCGCTGCCGCCATATCAGCGTACATTTTTTCACCAAGCTTTTGTGAAACTTGAGTTAAAGCCTCAGTCTTGGCATCAATAGCCGCTTTGTCGTCGCCTTTAACCACTTCTTCTAATTCCGTAATGGCTTTCTCAATGGCTTCTTTTTCTGCAGCTTCCAGCTTATCACCATACTCAGTTAAGGATTTACGAGTACTATGTACCAAGGCTTCAGCTTGATTGCGCGCGTCCACCATTTCTTTGCGACGATTGTCTTCTGCTGCATTGGCTTGCGCGTCTTGAACCATGCGATCAATCTCAACTTCAGACAAACCAGAATTGGCCTTAATGGTGATTTTATTTTCTTTGCCTGTGCCTTTATCACGTGCTGACACATGCAATATACCATTGGCGTCAATGTCAAAGGTGACTTCAATTTGTGGCACACCACGCTGTGCGGGTGGAATGCCCTCTAAATTGAATTCGCCCAAGCTCTTGTTGTCATTGGCCATGGTGCGCTCACCCTGGAACACTTTAATAGTAACCGCAGGTTGATTGTCATCAGCCGTTGAAAACACCTGAGAAAACTTGGTTGGAATGGTGGTGTTTTTTGCAATCATTTTAGTCATCACACCGCCCAAGGTTTCAATACCCAAAGATAAAGGCGTAACGTCCAAAAGTAATAGGTCTTTACGATCACCTGCCAACACCGCGCCCTGAATGGCAGCACCTACCGCCACCGCTTCGTCCGGGTTAACGTCTTTACGGGCTTCTTTACCAAAAAACGCTTTCACCGCCTCTTGCACTTTAGGCATGCGAGTCATACCGCCCACCAAAATAATATCATGAATGTCGCCAGCAGCAACACCCGCATCCTTTAACGCTATACGGCATGGCTCAATGGTACGGTTAATTAAATCTTCAACCAATTGCTCAAGCTTGGAACGGCTTAATTTCATAGTTAAGTGCATGGGCGCACCACTAACCATGGCAATATAAGGCTCGTTAATTTCGGTTTGTTGGCTTGAAGACAATTCAATTTTGGCACGCTCAGCAGCGGCTTTAATGCGCTGCAAAGCAATTGGGTCTTTGGATAAATCTACGCCATTGGCCTTTTTGAATTCTTCAATGATGTGATCAATAATTCGCTGGTCAAAATCTTCACCACCTAAGAAGGTGTCGCCATTGGTAGAAAGCACTTCGAATTGTTTTTCGCCGTCCACATCGGCAATTTCAATAATGGACACGTCAAAAGTACCACCACCCAAGTCATACACTGCAATTTTGCGGTCGCCCTTACTGGCTTTGTCTAAACCAAAAGCCAACGCAGCAGCTGTGGGTTCGTTGATAATTCGTTTAACTTCCAAACCGGCTATACGGCCCGCGTCTTTGGTGGCCTGACGTTGTGCGTCATTAAAGTAAGCTGGTACGGTAATCACCGCTTCAGTGACTTCTTCACCAAGGTAGTCCTCGGCGGTTTTTTTCATTTTACGCAATACTTCAGCAGACACTTGCGGTGGTGCTAATTTACGATCACGCACACCAACCCAAGCGTCGCCATTGTCAGCCTTGGCAATTTCATAAGGCATCATATCAATGTCTTTTTGCACTTCTTTGTCTTCAAAACGACGGCCAATTAAACGCTTAACAGCATACAAAGTATTACGTGGATTGGTAACAGCCTGACGCTTAGCAGGCGCACCCACCAAAATTTCGCCCTCTTCCATGTAGGCAATAATTGAAGGGGTGGTGCGTGCACCTTCAGAATTTTCAATCACCTTAGGCTGACCACCTTCTAAAATTGCCACACATGAATTGGTGGTACCTAAGTCAATTCCAATAATTTTTCCCATTTTAAACCTCCAAATAACTATATTTTTTAATCAATTTTTTTACAAATACCAACGGAGCTTGAGCCCTATTATTTTTTGAGTCACTTCTTAATCAATCTGCGCTTACCCACCATTTGGGGACACAGTTTTAAATTTCAAGCCTTACGTTTTATTGCGCCACCACCACCAAGGCTGGACGCAAAACACGGTCAGCAATCAAATACCCTTTTTGTAACACCGAAACCACATGATTAGAAGGCACCGCGGGATCACTGCTAGAACCGGGCACCATAGAAACCGCCTGATGACGATGTGGGTCAAATTTTTCGCCAACCGGGTTGATTTCTTGTAACTTGCCTTTTTCAAAACCAGCGCTCAATTGTCGCAACGTGGCCTCCACCCCTTCACGCAGCGACTCTAATGTTTGATTTGGCACCGTTAAAGCCATTTCTAAACTGTCTTTAGCGGGAATCAACGCTTCAGCAAATGACTCAATCGCAAATTTATGCGCCTTAGCCACGTCTTCAACTGCACGACGACGAATATTTTCAGTCTCAGCCAATCCACGCACATAAGCGTCATGGGTTTGCGCTAACTTGTCTTGCAAAGCCAATACTTCTTGATGCAACTGTTTAAGTTCATCTTGGGCTGCATCCACCGGCTCTTTGGCATTCAAAGCGCTTTCAACAAAGTCGGCGCCAAACACAGCATCTTTAGCACCCGCTAAGTTCTGCGAACCAGCGTCGCTAGAAAAACATGGCGCAAAATCAGCAGCCTCAACACCACTGGCTGCAGTGTGCGGATGATCATCTGATTTTTTTTCTGTAGCGCTTTCGGTTTGGTTGTTTGAATGGGTGAATGGTTCCTGATTTTTTGTGTTATCAGACATGCAAATTCTCCGTTAATTCTGCGTTAATTATTTTTAAAAACACCCTCAGCCATGCTGAAAAGAAGTCTTTTTAAAACAGCAATTTGGTTATAAGGGATTTTAGATTATTTTTTACACAAACTCATAACCATATAGATCGGGATCAAATACAAAATTTCAAGTGGTTTTATTTATAATTTTTAAATTGTCTAATTTTTAATCAACGCTGAGCGCCCATTTCAATAGCACGCACACGACTAGCGCTTAACGCTTGTTGTCTTTCTGTTTGTTGCTGGGCTGAGAAAGCGCTCACAGGCCACCCTGCGGTATGCATTTGCACCACTTCTAATAAAGCTTGCACCAAATCTGCGCTATCATTTAAACAGGGAATGTATAAAAATTGCTGGCCACCAGCGTGAATAAAGGTCTCGCGCACCTCTTGCTTTATTTCTTCCAAGGTTTCTAAACAATCGGCTAAAAAACCCGGACATATCATGTCTATGCGCTTGGTTTTTGCTTTTGCCAACGCCTCCACTGTTTTATCTGTATAAGGCTGTAACCACTGTGCACGACCAAAACGCGATTGAAAGGTAACTAAATAATAGTTTCTATCCAGGTCCAAAGACTGCGCCACCAAACGCGCTGTTTTATGGCACTCGCAATGATAAGGGTCGCCACGGTCTAACACCTGTTGCGGCACCCCATGAAAACTCATAACCAAACGATCTCCGGCCAAAAAATCAGGCCTACCATGCAAAGCCCAATGCGCCTGAATATTTTTTACCAAAGCACTTATGTAAGCTGGGTGATCGTGGTAATGCTTTACAAAACGCAATTCTGGCACATTGCGAACTGGGCGCAACCAATTGGCCACAGCATCGTAAATAGAAGCCGTTGTAGCAGCTGCGTATTGTGGAAACAAAGGCAAAACCAGCACACGATCAACCGCGTTAGCCCGTAAATTGTGCATAACGTGGTCAATAGACGGGTTACCATAGCGCATGGCCAATGCCACATGAATATTGTGGCCAGATTTTTGCAACGCCTCTTGCAGCCCTTGAGCCTGTTTTTTACCAATGGCCAATAAAGGAGAACCTTCGGCTGTCCAAATGGTTTTGTATTTAGCAGCCGACTTGGCCGGACGCACCCTTAAAATAATTAAATTTAAAATCAACCACCAAATGAGCCGAGGAATCTCCACCACCCGAGCATCTGATAAAAACTGGCGCAGATATCTACGCAAAGCCCCTGGCGTGGGTTCGTCAGGCGTTCCTAAATTAACCAACAGCACGGCTACCATCTGCGCGGTGCCGTGCGCAAAAGGAGGTTCAGTACGCATTTTAAAGGCTTTCTAATTTGAAAAATTTATTATGAATGTAGCATCCGTAATTATGCACCAGAAGACAGCGCCGAAGATAATAAACGCGCTGTAATGTCAACAATCGGCACCACCCGTTCGTATGCCATTCGAGTTGGCCCAATCACACCTAAAGTACCAACCACTGTGCCATCGGCGGTGTAAGGTGCCACAACCACGCTCATTTCTTGCATCGGCACCAATTGCGAATCGCCACCAATGAAGATTTGCACACCATTGGCTGAAATGGACATGTCTAATAAACGCATCAACGAGGTTTTTTGTTCAAATAAGCTAAATAAATTACGCAGTTTTCTCATATCGGTTGATAAATCTTCAACCTCTAGTAAACGACGCTCTCCCGAAATTAACACGGGATGTTCTGGGGTATCTAAAATTTCTTTGCCCACCTGCATAGCTTGAGTCATCAAAGCGCTGATATCGTCACGTAAACGCGATAATTCATTAAGCAAACCCGCTCGCGCCTGGTCAAAGGTTAACCCGGCATAGTGCTGATTGATAAAATTACCCGCCTCAACCAACTCAGCAGCCAAATAATGACGATCAAGCATTAGAATACGATTTTGTACATCGCCTTGCGGGGTCACAACAATCAATAAGACCCTTTTTTCTGACAAACTCAAAAACTCAATATGCTTGAAAACCGATGACTTTTTAGGTGTTGTAATAACTCCAGCAAAATGCGAGAGATCTGACAACAAACAAGCTGCAGATTTAATTAAACGTTCTTTATCAACAGTTTGAATACCACCCTGTAACTGCTGCTGCAAAGAGCCCTCGGTTAACTCGCCTAATGGACGCACAGTTAACATGGTGTCGACAAACAAACGATAAGCTTTTGGGGTTGGCACCCGACCCGATGACGTGTGCGGACTAGCAATAAACCCCATGTCCTCAAGATCAGACATTACATTGCGAATGGTGGCAGGACTTAACTCCAAAGACGACCACTTTGACAAGGAACGCGAACCCACTGGCTGGCCATCAACGATGTACCGCTCAATCAAAATTTTTAACAGGGACTTAGCTCTATCATCTAACATAAGGCAACAGTTTTAAAAAACCCAAAGATCACTTTCGCGGTTTGCATTATGATGCTAAATAATAAAATAGGGCAACTAAAAAAGGAAGGAATTCACCACATGGTCCGCAATGTGCACGAGCCATTTAGTACGATTGCTATTTTTGGCAAACACGCCGCGCAAACAAATGACCCACAATGGGTCAAGGTGGCACAATTTGCCCGCGATATTGGCTGCACTGTACTGGTAGAAGAAGAAACCGCCCGCAACAACCCCAACCACAATTTTCCAGCAGCCAACGAGACCGAAATTGCTTGTCGTGCACAACTGGGGTTGGTCTGTGGTGGCGACGGTACTTTGCTGGGCGTAGCTCGACGTATGGCCAAACACAGCTTAGCTTTATTGGGCATTAACCATGGGCGCTTGGGTTTTATGACTGATATTGCCCAAGACGATTTACAAAATAGCCTGTTAGCTGTGCTTAAAGGGCATTATTTACGCGACAACCGCTCAATATTTAAAGCCAATATTGTTCGATCTGATCAAACCGTGTGCGAGGCTTTGTCCATTAACGATGTGGTGGTGGCCCGTGGTATTGTAGGTGGCATGGTTGAATTGGGCGTGCACGTTGACGGCCAATTTATGTACGATCTCCGCGCTGACGGCTTAATTGTTTCAACACCAACAGGGTCAACCGCTTACGCTTTGTCTGCACACGGCCCAATATTGCACCCACGCCTACAAGGGCTGCTGCTGGTTCCTGTTGCCCCGCATGCCTTAACAAATCGACCCATTGCACTACCAGAGTCTGCCACCATAGAAATTGAAGTATTAGGCGGCCCTGAAACGGGTGTACATTTTGACATGCAATCGAGTTTTCGCCTTGAAGTGGGCGACTTAATTACAATTGCAGTTGACCCTTTACCTGTTAGTTTAATTCACCCAGCATCGTATGACTACTTTGCAATGTTGCGTCAAAAATTGCACTGGAGCGCCAACCCGATTGACTGCCCCCCAAAAACCCGAGGCAGCAGAGACTCCGGCCATGCTTCTTAGTTTAACCATTAAAAATTTTGTCATTGTTGAACACCTGCACCTAAACTGCAAAACAGGACTAACTGTTTTATCAGGCGAAACTGGCGCAGGGAAATCTATTTTAATTGATGCGCTGAGCTTATGCCTAGGCGAACGCGCAGACACCGGCATGATTGCTGAAAACGCCGAACAAGCGAACATTACAGCCGTCTTTACTTGCCCACCCAGTTTAAATGAGCTGCTAAACAGCCATGGCCTAGCATCTGAAGGCGACAACAGCGAACTCATATTGCGGCGCATCTTGCTACGCTCAGGCAAAAGCCGCGCTCTAGTCAATGACACCCCTGTGACGTCAAACTTACTGAAAACTTTGGGCCAATCTTTGATTGATATTCACGGCCAACACGCATTTCAGTCTCTGGCGCGCAGCGATGAACAACGCCAATTGCTCGACACCCATGGCCAATTACAAACGCTCTGCCAGTCTGTTACGGAACAATATAAGCACTGGAAAAAATTACAAAAAACCCTTGAATACTCACAACACCACGACAGCGAAATTCAGCAGCGCCGCGAACAACTGCTCTGGAGCCTTGATCACATTGAGAAACTGAGCCCACTCCCCGATGAATGGGAACAACTCAACGCACAACATACCCGCCTTAGCCACGCCGCTGAGTTAAGCAGTGGCGTTGGCTCGATTGCTCAAAGCATCAGTGAAAGCGATCATAATTTATGTGGTCAAGTAGCGCAGTTGATCAACCAACTGGACAACCTTTCTCACAAAGACGCTGATTTAAAAAACTTAAGCAACACACTCAAAGAAGCGCAAATTTTACTCAATGAAACAAGCCGTGCACTTAATGGCTATTTAAATCATACCGAGTTAGACCCAGAACAATTGCATGAACTGGACAAACGCATCGGCCTTTGGCATTCACTGTCCCGTCAGTTTCGAGTGTTTCCTGAAGAATTACCCAACTATGCGCAACAACTGGAAAACGAGCTCAATTCGCTGAACCAAGCCACCGATGTAGCAGCGCTTCACCAACAAACGCTCGCTGCTGAAGCTGCATTTGAAACACAAGCCCTTGAATTGTCAAAAAAACGCCGTGACGTTGCAAACAAATTATCGCAAGCAGTGACGGCCGCCATGCAACAGTTAAACCTAAGTGGCGGGCAATTTGTGTGCGACATTCAAAAGACGGTCCCAAATGCTTATGGCATTGACGCCATTGAATTTCTAGTTTCTGGTCACGCTGGATCATCTCCAAAACCCTTAGCAAAAACCGCCTCTGGTGGTGAACTGGCACGCATCAGTTTAGCCATTACCGTTATTACCAGCCAAGCCAGCAGCATTCCCACCTTAATTTTTGATGAAATAGATTCAGGCATTGGTGGGGCGGTTGCCGAAACCGTAGGGCGATATTTGCGAACATTGGCGCAAAACCGGCAAGTGCTTTGTGTCACCCACCTGCCTCAAGTGGCCGCACAAGGCCAACAACATTGGCAAGTAAGTAAACAATTTAATGGGGTAAAAACGACCAGCCATATTCAAGTACTAACACCACAGGAACGTGAACAAGAAATAGCGCGCATGCTTGGCGGTCAAGACATTACAGCCAACATACGAGCCACAGCCAAAGAAATGTTAGAAAAAAAATAACAAAAAATTAAAACCCCAAATTTATTAGACTCTGTTTGCGGTGCTCACAGTCAATTTTTTCGCAAACCCCATACAACGCAAGCGCGTGGTCTTTCAAAGCAAACCCACGCGATTTAGCCACATCGTGTTGCCGCTTTTCAATTTCTGGATCTACAAATTCTTCAACCCGACCGCACTGCACACACACCAAATGATCATGATGAGCGCCTTGGTTCAATTCAAAAACCGCTTTACCCATTTCAAAATGCTGACGCGACAAAATACCTGCTTGCTCAAATTGAGTTAATACACGATAAACCGTAGCCAAACCGATATCAATGTTGTCACGCAACAAAATTTTATAAACTTCTTCGGCACTTAAATGCCGCTGCAAACTGGTTTGAAACACCTCAAGAATCTTCATCCTTGGTAAAGTGGCTTTTAAACCAATGTTTTTTAAATCAGCAGCAGATGGCATAAGGCAACTCAAAAAATTCACAAGTGTTTTATGATAGCGTTTTTTAACCTATTTAAATTGCGAATTTACCTTTTAAATTCCATTTCAACCACAAAGCCATTAAAATACGTAAAACAACAACGCCCCCGCCATGAAATCAACTGATTTAACACATTTGCCAAACCCTAAGCTTTCCTGGCTGAAGTGCCTTTTTTTACCAAAATCTTCGGCACGCTTTAAGCCACACTTTAAATCTTGCTTTATTTTTTGCCTACAGCCTTTGCACTGGCTCATCAGCGCAATCGTTATGCTAGTCATTAGCCATGCTTTGGTTGCCTGTAGCAGCAATCAAATTTCTAACCTAATTAGTACTTACCGTGTTGATATTCAACAAGGCAATATTGTGGTTGCCAGCAATCTAGCACAACTCAAACCCGGTATGACCCAAGAACAAGTTAAATTTATACTGGGTAGCCCATTGTTAACCGACCCCTTTCACGCAAACCGTTGGGACTATGTATACCGCTATCAAGCTGGTTCAGGTGCTATTGAAAGCAATCGATTTACGGTTCACTTTAACAATCGCATTTACACCCACTACACAGGTGGTGCCATGCCAGAAAACAAACGCTAACCAATCATCAACCAAATTGCACTAAATTTTATATGACCAGCATAACCAAAATTGCCATTACTGGTGCCAGCGGACGCATGGGCCGAATGCTTATAGAAGCCACCCTAAACCATCCAACATGCGAACTGGTGGCCGCGCTTGACCTCGCACAATCGCATTTTCAAGGACAAGACGCGGGTAACTTTTTAGGTAAACAAACGGGCATACCCATCAGCGCAAACCTAGATGATGCAATTGCCAAAGCCGACGTGCTCATTGACTTCACACGACCTGAAGGCACTTTACAGCATCTGGAACTTTGCCAAAAACACAGCACACAGTTGGTGATTGGCACCACCGGCTTTACCAGCGAACAAAAACAACAAATTACCCAAGCAGCGCAACACATAGCCGTCGTGTTTTCTCCCAACATGGCTGTCGGGGTCAATGCCACCTTTAAACTACTAGAGGTGGCTGCTAAAATTTTAGCCAGTGGTTACGACATTGAAGTCATTGAAACACACCACCGCCACAAGATAGACGCACCCAGCGGCACAGCACTCAAAATGGGGGAAGTGGTTGCACAAGCCCTTGGTCGAGACTTAAACACATGTGCGGTATACGGGCGCGAAGGGGTAACAGGCGAACGCAACCCACAGACCATTGGTTTTTCTACCATTCGCGGTGGCGACGTGGTGGGCGATCACACGGTTTTATTTGCCGGAATAGGCGAACGCATAGAAATTACGCACAAATCAAGCTCGCGCGCCACCTATGCGCATGGGTCAATACGTGCAGCCAAGTTTCTAGCTGATAAAAACCGCGGCTTGTTTGATATGCAAGATGTTCTAGGACTCAAAGATTTTTAAGGTATGAACCTCACCTTAAGCGCTCAATACAATACAAAACTTAATACCCAGCTCAGCACCCAGCTCACAATGCCATGTAGCACTGAACGCGGTGCAGTTGTTTACAATTCAGCGTTCTATCTAAATAAAAAAGTAAAGCACATTTACCCAGTTCAACTAGCGGTTATTGTTTTTGTATTGTTTTTACACGGCGCAACTGTCTTTCTGTTTCAAAATTTGGCACCTAAAGCCAATTTAGAATCCCCCCCAAAAACCCTACAAATTAACTTGGTGCAAGACCCATTTGAACACAATTCAAAACTAAACCATGTCAATTTTCTCAGTCAAACCAATCAAAAAAATCAAACCGTCTATTCTGAAACAACTCAACCCCATAAAACAATCAACTTAACGCCCTCAACGCCAACCAAGGTTACAAAACCTCAAGAATTATTAAATACCTTACCCGCTGCTTCGGTGTCAAACCATGTAGCAAAATCAAATAACGAAATAACAACCGCCCCACAAAACCAGCCACAACAAAATGCAAATGCAGCCAACAACGCTTTGTCCCCTCCTCCTACCCCCCTAGGTTCTCCTAATTATGCTTCAGGCACAGAAAAAACAACAAACACGCAACGCACACCCATTAGCATTGATGCCACATATAGCAAAAATAACCCCAAACCCTACTACCCACCTTTAGCGCGTCGCCTAGGTGAAGAAGGTACGGTTGTTCTGCTAATATTAGTAGGAACTGACGGACGGGCATATCAAATTAAAATGAAGCAAAGCAGTGGTTCAGTCTTACTAGACAAAGCAGCTGAACAGCAAGCCAAAGAGTCGCGTTTTAATCCAGCCACAATCAATGGCCAACCCGTTGATGAGTGGTATGAGCAACCTTATGTTTATAATTTAAAACAATAGTTTAAAACAGAAACAATGGACAACACATCAACATCAACAATATGGCAATTTTGGCAGCAAGCCGACGGTATTTCACATTTTATTGGATACCTCTTATTAACGGCCTCTATTTTAAGCTGGTACCAAATTCTATTTAAAGGCTTGCAAAATTGGCGCATTAAACGCCAAAGTAAAGCAATTTTGCAAAACTTTTGGAACGCTGGCAACCTTGAAACAGCTATTGAAGAATTGGCAAAATGCGATAGTGAAAAAATATTCATTGGCTTGGCTGAAAAAGGCATTCAAGCTTCACGCTTACCTAATAACGGGTCTCTACAATCGAATGTAGATCGTTCGGAACTGATTACCCGCGCACTACGACAAGCCATCAACGAAAGCGCAACCCGCTTAGAATCTGGGCTCACCCTGCTGGCCTCTATTGGCTCAACAGCACCATTTATTGGTTTATTCGGCACTGTTTGGGGTATCTATAATGCGTTGATTGGTATTTCCAGCCAGGGGGCTATCGCTATTGACAAAGTAGCCGGCCCTGTAGGTGAAGCATTAATTATGACTGCAGCTGGTCTTGCCGTGGCCATTCCTGCAGTGTTAGCATACAACGCCTACGTACGCATGAACCGCCTAAATCTACTTGAACTGGATGGCTTTGCCCACGATTTACACGCATTACTGGCCACCAGCAAAACAGCCCTCCCTACCCCTAAACATCCCCAGTCTGAACAAAACCAAGTAAACACCCAACCAGGAACTTAAAATGGCTTTTGGCGGTTTTCAACAAAGCGAGCAAAATACAGCGCCAATGGCCGAAATTAACACCACGCCTTTGGTAGATGTGATGCTGGTGTTACTGGTTATTTTTATCATTACTGCGCCACTGATGACCTCTGCTATTCATATTGACTTACCCAATGCGCCAGCTAAAAGCGTAGCCAGCAAACCGCAAACCATTCAAATTGGCATTGACCTAGAAGGAAAAATTTTCTGGAATCAAACCTTAGTTGACGAAAACACCCTAAAAAGCAAAATGGTTGAAGCCGCAGCCCTCACACCTACACCAGAAGTTCATATTCGGGCGGACAAACACAGCTACTATGCATCGGTTGCCTTGGTGTTAGGACAAGCTCAGGCCCATGGACTAAGTAAGATTGGTTTTATTACTCTTCCTACACCTGAAAATAAATAATTACATCAGTTTTATCTCAGCCTTTTTAACCCCCCATATTCGGAGTTAACAATGACAACCCCAATTCATGAACAATTAGACACGCTACACGTCAAAGTGAACCAACTCGTTAACCATTTAATTTCAGCCAAACAGCAACACACTCAAATACAACAACAAATGCAACAACAGCTAGACAGCTTAGTATTAGAAAATCAAAACTTAAAAAACACCCTAGACCAAAGCAGCCAAAAGATTAACCAAATTCTGGAACAGTGGTTTCCTGAATTAACAGAATGATAAGGAACTAAAAACATGGATACGATTGATACCAAAATTATGGGGCGCGACTTTCGCTTGGCTTGCACCAGCGAAGAAAAACCCTTGTTATTGCGCGCCATTGAAGTGGTTAGCACCCGTATGGATGAAATCCGCCGCAGTGGCAAAGCCATGGGAGTTGATCGCGTTGCCATGCTAGCGGCTTTACAAATCACCTACGAAACCTTGAGCGAAAAAAATAAAATTGAAAAAAATGGGGTAACCAACTTGGATAATCTTGTACTTGAGCGTAAGATAGAAATTATGGTCAGTACATTAGATGTTGCACTTGGAAAGGTTGGTCCTTAGACTGTTTTTGCCTGTTTTAAGTGGTTGGTGTTCTAGCTTATAAAGTTTTCCTGCGGTGTTCGTGATGGGTCAATTTTCCTTGAACCAAGCTTTAATCAGGCAGTTATGTATTTTTGGCTGGTGTGAGCGTCCCTCAGTCGGACGCACCTAAAGGTCTAAACATAGTCGCCACCTGAACCCTACGGTTCAGGAATAAGACCTAGCGGCACTGTGGGGCCCATTTTAAAGGGCTAATTCAATTTGAATTGGCCCTTTTTTCATTCTAAGGCCATGCGATGAACTTTGACCCTGCATTTTTCTTGCCTCTACTCATTGTTGGCGCATGTTCTGGCTTTTTGGCAGGATTGTTAGGCGTAGGTGGCGGCTTAATTATTGTGCCTATTCTGGCATATATTTTAGAAAATCAGGGCGTTGGCAACGCTCACTTAATTCAAACGGCCATAGGCACCACCTTTGGTGTCATGATGTTTACCAGTTTATCTAGCCTACAAGCACATAATAAAACCGGTGCAATTCTTTGGCCTGTGGTTTTGCAGTTTACCCCTGGCATATTACTGGGAACCCTACTGGGCAGTAAAATTGCACAATTATTACCAACACTTGAACTTGGCATGTTTTTTTGCACTTTCATTGTTTTTTCTGCAATTCAAATGCTACTGGATAAAAAACCAAAAGCCAGCCGCGAACTGCCAAACGCCCCTGTCTTAATTGCGATAGGCAGCCTGATAGGCTTGGTGTCTTCATTGGTGGGGGCTGGTGGCGGTTTTGTAGCTGTGCCATTTATGGTTTGGTGCAATATTCAAATTAAGAATGCTGTAGCCACCTCAGCGGCAATGGGGTTTCCTCTGGCCATTTTTTCTGTTTTAGGCTATTTATTTCACGGTCTTCAAAGCAACGAAAACAATGCGCTATTTATTGGCTACTTATACTTGCCTGCTATTTTCTGGTTAGCTTGCACAAGCGTATTAACAGCGCCTGTAGGCGCTGCATTAGCACACCGCCTACCCATTAAAACCTTAAAAAAAGTGTTTGCGTTTGTTTTATTTGGACTAGCTGCACTGATGTTTAACAAATTGGTGGGTTAAAGGGCACGTTTACACCAACCCAAAGGCTGACGATCAGACCAAGCAAACATCAGTAAACCCGCTAAAATCATAGGCAAACTGAGCCACTGCCCCATGGTCATTGCTAACGCCAGTGGCCCCAAAAAAAAGTCAGGTTCTCGAAAAAACTCAACCAAAAAACGTGCCAATCCGTAACCACAAAGAAATACCGCCGAAACAGCACCTGTTTTACGAGGGCGAGAGGCAAACCACCACAAAATCACAAACAACAGCCCCCCCTCTAGCAGCATTTGATACAACTGAGAGGGATGACGCGCCAAAGTGTCACCGGCCTGTGGAAACACAACCGCCCAAGCAACATCAGTGGGACGGCCCCAAAGCTCACCATTTAAAAAATTTCCAAGGCGACCTGCAGCCAAACCCAATGGCACTGCAGGGGCCACAAAATCAAGCAGGTCCATGGGACGCCAACCCTTGCGGCGCGCAAATACAGTACAAGCCAATAAAACCCCCAAAAAACCACCATGAAAAGACATGCCCCCATGCCAAATCGCCAAAATTTCCAATGGGTTAACAACATAATACCCTGGCTTATAAAATAACACATAACCCAAACGCCCTCCCAGCACTACACCTAAAACGGCCCATGTCAGCAGCTCGTCAATGTCTTCGGCCTTAATGGCTGGTGTCACTTTAAGACGAAGACGTGATAAAACAACAAATAAAACAAATGCCAATAAGTACATTAAACCGTACCAACGAATTGCTAAAGGCCCAATGGCCAAAGCAACAGGATCAAATTGGGGATGAATCATTTTCACCTTCAAAGTAAAATAGTAAAACGTGTTTTTCTTAGCTGCGAATGATGGTCAACAGCAAATATGAATGATTTTTTTACATTAAAATCGTTAAAATTTTCTAAACAGTGTTACATTTTCGCAGTCTTCTAGCCAACCTTTCAATTAGAAATCAACCCATCTTATGTCATACAATCGCCGCTCGAAAAATATTACCCAAGGGGTAGCCCGTTCACCCAACCGTGCCATGTACTACGCCATGGGCTACCAAGAGGAAGATTTTAACAAACCCATGATTGGCGTGGCCAATGGTCATTCCACCATCACCCCATGTAACTCTGGTTTACAAACCCTTGCCGATGCAGCTATTCAAGCCATCCGCGAAAATAACGCCAACCCACAAGTTTTTGGCACACCCACCATTTCAGACGGTATGTCTATGGGCACTGAAGGCATGAAATACTCACTGGTTTCCCGTGAAGTGATTGCCGATTGCATTGAAACAGCAGTGCAAGGCCAATGGATGGACGGTGTTGTGGTGATTGGTGGTTGCGATAAAAACATGCCTGGCGGAATGATCGCTTTGGCGCGCATGAACGTGCCTGGTATTTACGTGTACGGTGGCACCATTAAACCTGGACACCACAAAGGCAAAGACCTTACCATTGTTTCAGCCTTTGAAGCTGTAGGTGAATTTACCGCAGGCCGCATGGCAGAAGAAGACTTCAAAGCCATTGAGAAAAAATCTTGCCCTGGCTCTGGTTCTTGTGGAGGAATGTACACAGCCAACACCATGAGTTCTTCTTTTGAGGCACTGGGCATGAGCTTGCCCTACTCATCAACCATGGCCAATGAAGACGCAGAAAAACGCGAATCGGCTATCGAATCTGCAAAAGCGTTGGTTGAAGCGGTAAAAAAAGACATCAAACCACGCGATATTATTACCCGAAAATCAATAGAAAACGCCATTTCAGTCATCATGGCTATTGGTGGATCTACCAATGCCGTGTTACATTTTTTGGCTATTGCTAAAGCAGCGGACATAGAATGGAGTATTGACGATTTTGAAAAAATTCGTCAAAAAGTGCCTGTCATTTGCGACCTCAAACCCTCTGGGCAATATGTAGCTACCGACCTACACCGCGCTGGTGGTATTCCACAAGTTATGAAAATTTTACTAGACGCAGGCCTACTTCATGGTGATTGTTTGACCATTACAGGTCAAACAATTGCTGAATTGTTAAAAGACGTTCCGAGCCAACCCCGCTCTGATCAGTCGGTTATTTTGCCCATTGAAAAAGCACTTTATGCTCAAGGGCATTTAGCCATATTGCGGGGCAATTTAGCGCCTTCTGGTTCAGTGGCAAAAATCACAGGATTAAAAAATCCTGTGATCACCGGCCCTGCTCAGGTTTTTGAAGACGAACAATCAGCCATGCAAGCCATTTTAGATGATAAAGTTAAAGCAGGCGACGTTGTGGTTCTGCGCTACCTAGGCCCTAAAGGTGGCCCTGGAATGCCTGAAATGCTGTCGCCAACCTCAGCAATTATTGGCAAAGGGTTGGGCGAATCGGTAGGGCTAATTACAGACGGTCGATTCTCTGGTGGCACTTGGGGCATGGTTGTAGGCCACGTAGCACCTGAAGCTTTTGTAGGTGGACCCATTGCTTTGGTACACCAGGGCGATTCAATCACCATTGACGCCCACCAAAAACTATTGCAATTGAATGTTTCAGATGAAGAACTGGCTAAGCGTCGCGCCCAATGGACACAACCCAAACCCAAGTATACCCGAGGGGTTTTGGCCAAATTCATAAAACTGGTGCAATGCGCTAGCGAAGGTGCAGTAACTGATCAAAGCTAACCTATTTAGACTGCCATCAACCGGAACTTAAAGTAAAAATTAATCACTTAAACAACGTGGTGTCTTATCAATTTACTAATTTAATGCATTTATTATGCTATTTAGACACCACATTTACCACGTTTTCTAAGGCTTTAAAATATACAGTTTCATCTATATGTTTTATAAATTAAAACTTATACCCAGCTTTATTTATATTATGACATGTATTAAAAGTGATTTTTAAATACCTCAACGGGTGTATGCAAAGTATCTACAAAAAAATAGTGTCCAATCAAAAAACAAAAAAGCAATTCAAAAACAAATCAAATTTTAACAAAAACAATATTTAACCGATTAATTGGTAAAAATATTTTAATAAATTACCTAGTAAAATTAACCACTTGATTGTAAAAAAATAAACCAAAAAGATAAAAATTCTGGAACTGTGAACTCAAGAGTTTAGCCAATTATTTTACCTACAAAATAAAAGCATACTAAAAATTTTTTAGATGAAATTAATATAAATTCTGACTTAGAAAAAGACAACAAACTGGGACCTTTTATTGTCGTCAAAAAATTTACTTTTTACTTACACTTCTACAACAAAACATTTAAAATTAAAGTGGTTTCATTTTCTTAACTAAAGGAAAGCAAAATGCCGCGCATCAATGGTTTATTCGCATTTATAACTCTGTCTGTTTTACCCGTACTGTCTTTTGCAAGCCCAGAACTGGCCAAAAGCAAAAACTGTTTGGCATGCCACGCCGTTGATCAAAAACTGGTTGGCCCTGCTTTTAAAGATGTAGCAGCCAAATACAAAGGAGATGCCTCTGCTGTCAATAAATTGGCCAACAAAATTCAAAAAGGCGGTTCCGGTGTTTGGGGCCAAATGCCTATGCCAGCTCACCCCAACGTAAATGATCAAGACGCACAAACATTGGCCAAATGGGTTTTAAGCGTCAAGTAATATCGAAACACATTCATCAGCACAAAAAATGGCCCGCAGCCGCTATCTAGCGGCCGTTGGGGCTGTTTGATGACCTTGGTTTTGTATTAAAGGCAAATCTAAAAAATCACTGAATCACTGCCAATGCTTTTTTTCTACCCTCTGCATAAGTGCGCAAAGTTATAGCACCATTGAGAATGTCACCTTTTTCATCAAACTTGATAAGACCCACTAAACCTTTGTATTCAATGTTGCGCAAAACTGGCAAATATTTTGCAGGCTCAATTGAATTGGCCTTTTGTATTGCACTGCCTAAAAGCATGGTTGCGTCATAAACAAACGGGGCGTAAACCTGAATATCTGAGTTGAACGTTTCTTTATAACGTTTTTCAAAAACGCTGCCACCTGTCATTTTATTAATATCCATGCCGCCTTCTCCACAGATTACATTGGTACCTACGTTACCTGCGCCTAGTTTTAACAATTCTGTTGTGCAGATTCCGTCACCCCCCATAAATTTTGCTTTAATGTTTAACGCCTTCATTTGACGCAACATAGGGCCTGCCTGAGCATCCATACCACCATAGAAAATAATATCAGGGTTTTTAGCCTTGACTGCCGTTAATATAGCGTTAAAATCAGTTGCTTTATCGCTGGTGTATTGACGATCCACCACCTGCCCGCCTAATTTTTTAATGGTCTCTACAAAAATATCGGCCAAGGGCTGACCGTAACCCGTACGATCATCGATCACAGCAATTTTTTTTGCTTTCAATTCCCCAAGCGCATAATTTGCCAAAGCAACACCAAGCGCTCCGTCATGGGCTATGGTACGAAACAGACCTTTGTAACCTTGTTGCGTAATTTTAGGGTTAGTTGCTGCTGGCGTAATTTGAACCAAACCACAATCATTGTAAATACGAGAGGATGGTATAGTGGTACCACTGTTTAAATGGCCAATGACACCCACTACTTTAGAGTCACACAATTTTTGAGCTACCAATGCTCCTTGCTTAGGGTCAGCAGCGTCATCTTGGGGTAACAGTTCAAAACGCGCCGTTGCACCTGCAATGGTTATGCCCATTTTATTTAAGTCTTCAATTGCTAAGCGAGCGCCGTTTTCGTTGTCTTTACCATAATGTGCTTGTGGCCCAGACATGGGCGCCACATGGCCAATTTTAACAACAATTTCTTTGGCTTGAGCAGGCTGCAAACCCAGCAACATGCTTGGCGCCAAAAGTGTACAGAAAACCTGCTTCATAATATTGATTGTTTTCATGGGTTAACTCTTTTTGGTAAAAACCGTAGTTTACCAAATCAATCAAAAACCATTGAATCAAAAATTTTAAACAACAAACAAGCATCCCAAAAAAACTGTTTATTTTTGGAATAAAAAATTAAAAAAACAAATAGATATAAATTTATCATGAGGGGTTGGCTTGACAACCTCACATTCAAAACAAGCAAGGTCACAAGTCAGCAACAACCCATTTGTACTATTTATGCTTCTAGGCGAACCGGCCCAAACATTCAAGCATTCAGAACACCTGCGCTTCAAAAATAACAAGTAAAGCAACAAATACAACCACAGTAAACAACACCAACCCAGCAAAAAAATACATCTGCGGCTGGAAACGTCTACTGAGTTACTTCATAAGCCAGTTTAAAAGCTGGTTTTAAATTTGTGTTCAGGTTTTATTAAAGCTTGGTTAAATGTTTAAAAAAAGCCTAAATTGAGCAATTTGAGGATGTTCAACTGAAAAAAATCTTTTTTATCAATTTCAATTTATTATTAATTTTTTGTAAATTACTTTCGCTTAAGAGTTCGCCCCAGTAACACAACAAAAACAGCCCCCAAAGTTGCTGCAAGGTATTTTGTTACAGAATGCATTTGTGAAATAAACGGATTCAAAATTTGATCAGCCACAATCATTTCGCCACCAATCCATCCCAACAAACCCGCACCTAAAGTGATAACAAACGGAAAACGGTCCATCAGTTTAATGACCAACTGACTACCCCAAACAATAATAGGAATACTGACAACAATACCAAAGATTACCAAAGCCATGTTGCCCCGAGCGGCCCCAGCCACTGCAATCACGTTGTCAATACTCATAACCGCATCGGCTATGATAATGGTTTTAATAGCCCCCAGCAAAGTTGATGATCCAGCCACTTCGTGCTGATCATCCCCCCCCTGTTTCAAGAGCTGCGCACCAATCCAAAACAATAAAAAACCACCCGCAATTTTTAAAAATGGAATTTGCAACAGCTGTAATGCAAAAAAGATTAAAAAAATTCGTAAGGCAATGGCACCAACCACCCCCCAAAAAATACCTTGTTTGCGTTGGTTAACTGACAAACGACGACAGGCCAACGCAATCACCACCGCATTATCACCACCCAATAAAATGTCAATTAATATGATTTGTCCAACAGCCAACCAAAAAGAACCTGTTCCTAAATCTATAAAATCCACTACTAACTCACTTTTATAAATGAATAAGTGTCATGCTAACAGGGGAAAACTTTATTTGCACAAGATTTGTTAAACAAATAATTGTGCAAAACTAAACCCGATTTTTTAAAGCCAACAAATCTGACTGTGATTGATAAAAGATACGTTGCAGACGTGAACGGAAATTTAAGTCGTCCTGTCTGGCCCGTTGTTCCGCTAAGGGTTGTTGATTGCTTTGGCCTACAGAGTTATGAAAGGACAACAAGATGTCATGTGGGTTTTTATCTAAGTTATCTAAGCCTTCAATAGCCAGTTCCTGCATTGCTTTTGCCACAAGCACACCACACCCATTTGGATATCGCTTTTCTTGTAGATCCCCAGAAATAAATTTAATCTTATTGTTAGACTGACCAACCGAAGAACGAATTTTTTGTTGCAGCGAACGTTGAGTTTGTAATGAATCAAACACCAAAAATTCACGGTCTTTTGGATCTTGGCTGTAACGCACGGCACATAAAATCCAATGGTTACCACTTTTATTGTCGCTCGCTTGAGGATCGTCATAGTGAGTACAACAATTCACTGGCACGCACATCCATTGTCCTGGGGTAAGTTTGCCAGTGTTTTGTGTAAATATGTCGTCTATAAAATTTTTAGATAAACGGGTGGGATCAGCCATCAATAAATTAGGGTTAATTTCTTGTAAACGCTTACCCCAAGCTTGAAGAATAAGGGAGTCTATAAAAGTACCTGGCTGAGTCAAAGAATATGCGGGGTGCTCTTTAGGATTTGTAATTGAAACTGATAGAACACCGCCTTCACTGCTACTATCACTTACATGGTACTGTCCAGTGTATTGAGGGCTTGAACCTTTAGAATCAAAGTCACTTTTGTGTGATTTTAATCTAGAGAAAGACGCTAAAATCGGAGCAACCTCGGGCTTTTGTGCAGACTGCTGATGAACAGTTTTTTTGGCAAGACATGACAAAGCTCCTTTTTGCATTTGAATAGCGCTGTTGTTAATTAAACCCCTATTTTTTAGTGTTGATTGATCAACTTGCCCAAAATTGGTAGCGCGACACGTGGGGTCAAATTGCCCTTGTTCAGTCAAACCCGCTTCACCCAAATAATTCAACCCTCCATTATAAATGGACGATTTGTTAGACTGCGTTTTAAAGCAAGAAGCGGCTATACCCAAAGAGTTACTACAGCGTTCTAGCAACAAAGATTTTGATGTAGCAAGACTTGAAAAATTACCGCGTGAAAATGCTCGATTTATATTTGAATTGAATGCGCCCAGAAAAGGGAACTTAAAACGAAAAGGTAGGATACTCATAAATACTCACAAAATTTCATATTCAACTATGTGGTCAACTTTATCATGGAAGTTCCAGATCATTTTAAAAACTCGACCTCCGGCTTCTATTTAATGAACCATCATCATCTGTATCTTCGCCGTTTCCCTAATCTAGCCATATAAAAGGATTCATGATTCTGGCTGTTGAAAAGGATTCATCGGTTGGTATGCTGGTGTCTCATTGTTTGTGTTTTTGTTAGCGTTTTGTTGCGCAGCTATTAATGCCTCAAAAATTTTGGTATGACCCATCTGTGAAGCGATCTTTAATGGTGTCCGGCCTAGCTTATCTTCTGCCTTAAGGTCTGCTCCCGCATCTTTTAATGCATTAAAAACAGCTACATCGTCTTCTGAACAAGCTAGGTGTAATGGTGTGTCGCCTTCTTCATTTTTTGCGTTAACGTTTGCCTTCGCAGCTGTTAATAGCTTAACAGCATTTACATAGTCGTTGCAACTAGCTACGTGTAATAATGTTGTCTGGGTACCATTAATTCGTGCGTTAGCGTTTATCTTCTCTGTTGATAATATTTTTTTACAATCGTCTTGTGTAGTACAATTTTCTAATTTTTTTAATATTTCAAGACATTGTTCGAATCCTATATTTGGTATAGTAGATTCTTCTGAGCTTAGTGCTTTTTGTTCCTCAACTACGCCTACTTCTGTAGCCGATTGTTCGAGATCTATACTTGGATTTGAGTCAACTGCTACTACTCCTGTAGTCTCTGGTTTACATTTTTTTAGCCATTCCATAATTTCCTGAGAATTCGCTTCTAACAAACCTTCATCACTGCTGTCATTACATGAGGGCAAACAGTCATCAAAATCTGTCAATGTGTGCTTTTCTGATACATTCGCAGAAGGAATTTTGAAAAGACATTTCAAATTGAAATTCATTTTTTTACCAAACATTTTAAAGTAAGCACGGGGTGGGCGCTGGTTATAAAAAGTAAAAACTTCTGGCTCATTACGTTCAGTTTGACGCACAATTGTGATGGACTTGTAATTGTTGTCTTGCATGAATTCTTGAGCTCTTTCTTTAAGAGCCTTTCTATCACGAACGGTACGCTTCCCCACAGGAATTCCATCAAATAGAGATTGCAGGAATGATGTTTTGTTGTCTGAATTATTTAAGAGCAGCACACTACTGCTATTCTGTATGTTTTCCAGTTCTTGACTACTAATTATGTTTTCAGCCAAACCATCATGAACCAATTTAACAAGTTTTTCACCTTTTGCCTTTTTTATTTTCTCGAGTAGCTCTTGTTTGTTTGGTTCTTTTTTGTTTATTTGATTTTCTTCTTTTATTTCATTCCCTGTAGCAAAAACATGCATTTGTATGCTGCCAGCACTTGCCATAATAATTCACTCCTATCTTAAAATTATTAAGTGATTCAATTTGTTATAAAAGTTCCGCTTATAAGAATTTTTTTTGATGGTCGTATATAACCAAAAAAAGAACCCTAAAAAATATTCAAGATGTTAAAGCATCAACAGTTGCCGAATTTTAGATAAAGCCAATAACGCCGCCTGTTCCCCCTCTAAAATTAGCATATGACGGGCTTTAAAATCGGTACTACCCACATGACCAATCGCCGGTTGTATCACCACATCCGCTTGCGCAATTTCAAAACCAGCCACTGTCTCCCCAAGTATGGTCACCGCTTGCAATACAATATCTAAAGCCCCTGCTTTTTTTAAAACCACAGGCTTTGAACTAATATCCACAGCAATCACAACATCTGCCCCAAGTTGCCGCGCCACTTTCACCGGAACCGGACTCACCACCCCACCATCAATGTATTCCACCCCATTAATTAACGTGGGCTGAAATACCCCAGGCACACTGCTAGAAGCACGCACCGCCTGCCCTGTATTGCCCCGTTCAAATACCACCAAACGCCCTGTATTTAAAACCACCCCCGTACAAACAAAACGCCTAGGCAATTGCTCTATGCTGCGTTGCCCCACAAAACGATTCACCCAGTTTTGTAAAGCATCACCTCGCAACAAACCCTTGGTTGATAAACTGATATCACTAATACTACCTTCTTCTAAAAATAAAGCGTTTTTTTGCATGTCCAACGCGCTCATACCCGAGGCATACAAAGCCCCCACCACACTGCCCGCCGAAGTACCAACCACTAGGTCTGGCACTATGCCATTGGCTTCCAGCACTTTAATTACACCAATGTGTGCAAATCCACGCGCTGCACCTCCCCCCAAAACCAAAGCCAATTTGGGTTTACCACTTTTAGCCTGCGCCCCACCCCCAAATGCTGGCACACTGTTTTTTTCCGTATTGCCCGAAACATTGCCCACACCAGAAACGCCAGTACCGCTTGAATTCGAACCACTTGTAGGCAATAAGCTACAACCCCCAAGCAACACAAAAACCAAAGAAAAAAATAAATAAAACAATCTATTCATTATGTTGTACACCATAAATTTTACTATTTTGAGTGTTTACTTTTTGTAATCGATAACGATTATCGTTTACAATTTAACCAGTTGACCATTTTTTAACCCGTTTTTAAATAAGCTTTTTAATAAACCCATGAATTTCATCCATAAATCAGACATCTATACATTGCTTTTACATCTTAAAAAATTGTCTGCTCCCATAGGCAAAAAGCCTGTGCCACTTTTTTTGGCGCATTCTTTAAAGCTTGGTTTTGTGTCTTGTATGTCTTGTTTTTTTCTGGCACTGGGTTTTGGCTTAAATGCACGCGCTCAGTCAGTTAATGCACAAGCCTCACAAGTTACCCCCAGCGTCTTACATTTATACTCTGCACGCCACTACCAAACAGACGAAGCGTTGTACACCAATTTTACTAAAACTACGGGAATTACAATTAAGCGCATTGAATTAAGCGACGAGGCTTTACTCGAACGCTTACGCAATGAAGGAGCTAACAGCCCTGCCGATGTTATTTTACTCGTAGATGCTGCGCGTCTGTGGAAAGCGCAAATTGAGGGTTTGTTACAACCAATTGATTCACCCATTCTAAAACAAAAAATTCCACCACAGTTTCGTAGCAACGACAGCCAATGGTACGGCTTTTCAACACGCGCCCGAGTTATTGTTTACAATAAAGATTGGGTTGCACCAAACTTAGTGCAAAATTACGAAGATCTCGCCAACCCTGCACTTAGAGGTAAGGTGTGTACCCGTTCAGGATCGCACCCCTATATGCTTTCTTTGGTGGGTGCTATGGTTGAACATTTGGGCACAGAAGGCGCTCAACAATGGGCCAAAGCTGTTGTAGCCAATATGGCTCGCCCACCCAAAGGTGGCGACACCGACCAAATTAAAGCTGTAGCCTCCGGTGAATGTGGTGTGGCGCTTAGCAATTCTTACTACTGGGTGCGCTTGTTGCGTTCTGAAAAACCAGAAGACAAAGCGCTGGTGGCTAAAGTGGGCTTTATCTGGCCTAATCAAAAAAAAGCAGGCACGCATATTAATATTTCTGGCGGCGGTGTAGCACGCAATGCGCCCAACAAAACAGCCGCTGTTGCTTTTTTAGAATATTTGGCAAGCCCTGAAGCGCAGGCGTATTTTGCCGATGGCAATAACGAATGGCCAGTGGTAAAGTCGGTTAAAATCAATAACGCTGCGCTCACTGGCCTAGGGCCTTATAAAGAGGATGTTGTATCAAGCCAAACGCTAGCACGCAATACGGTAACAGCACAGCGCATTTTGGATAAAGTGGAGTTCCGGTAATTGGATCTCATTACACGTGATTAAATTACGCACAATCAAAAGATCTGTTAGTAAACCCAAAAGCACCTTCGGGTGCTTTTGGGCAATGCTCTTTTCAGAAAAAACCGGGCAACCTTTTTTGGATCAACCTACGGCGCAAACTACTGCACTAAATATTAAGCCATTGCGTACCCATGGCTTGATCAGCAAACGCAAATTTTCCCTGATAATGATTTAAGGTTTTTGACCAACTTTTTTTCACGCAATCGGTGCTATTGGTATTTAAACTCAGATGCGCCGCCACCAAACAGCGAAGGCGGTCGCGATTGATGGCCGCTAAAATTTCATGCGCAGCGTCGTTGCTTAGATGGCCATAATCACTGGATATTCTACGTTTTAAAGAACCCGGGTACTGCGACTCCAACAACATGCTGTGATCATGGTTACTTTCTAAAACCAAAGCATCGCAACCCGACAAGCGTTGCACAACATGTGGGGTTGATCGACCACAATCTGTCATAATACCCAAACGCATCTGAGCATCCTCAATGGTAAATTGCGCAGGCTCTGCAGCGTCATGCGGCACAGTAAATGGTTGGATGTTTAGGTCGCCAATATTCCAGGGGGTTTCAGGGCAAAATATTTTAGCGCGCCCAGCCTCCACCCAAGCGGAATCAACCAACCCCGCCTTAACAGACGCTCTAAAAGTACCCAGTGTGCTATAAACCGGAACACTAAATTTACGAGCAAACTTGTACACGCCGCTGACATGGTCGTCATGCTCGTGGGTGACCAATACCGCTTGCAAGTCGCTGGGATTCAAGCCTTTAACCTGCAAACGGGCCACGGTTTCTTTGAGTGTAAAGCCGCAATCAACCATCACGCGGGTTGGCCGCAAAGCCTTACCCCGCGAAGACTCAACAATCCAGGCGTTGCCCTGACTGCCACTACCTAAAGCACAAAAACGCATTAACCTGGTCCATTGATTTTAAGAACGGTTCGAGAAAAACCCGATGAAATCACTTTAAAAGTGGTCTAACGCAATTCATTTTCTAAAATGGTTAGAATTTTTTCAGTGATATCAGGCGCCATCACACCACCATCAGCCAAATGGGCTCGAACAAAGGTCTGAGCATTTAAAGTTTGTAATACAATACGATAACGCCCCTTGGGCTGAACAAGCGCAGGCTTATCGCCTTCAAACCATTTGGAAAAAAACCCAGAACCGGACTTTTTACCATCTTTGCTTTGTTCTTCTGGCATGTACTGAACATAGTATATGCCCTTGGAACGATCGCGGTCTTCCACAGCAAAACCAGAACGGTCTAAGGCCAATCCTACACGACGCCAACTGCGGTCAAAAGTTTCCAATATCTGCAAACGCAGGTCTTGTGGGTCTTTGATTAATTGTACCGAAGAAAACAAAGCGCGCGCGTCTGTAGATTTTCCAATTTTTGCTAGTTTTTCTGCTTTTTCAGCGGCTTGATCGGCATTTTGCCCTGATATTTTAACTTGCAAACGGGTTAAAAACTCTGCTTCTAACTCGGGGTCAGCCGGGCGAGCTTGCCAAACGGTTTGTATTTGTTGACGATCTACATACACCTCTTGCAAACCACGGTGACTGATGTAAATTTCTGTACCACCATTGACCCGTTCTAAACGGGTACGATAACGGTCAAGCTCGTCACTGCTGTAAAGCCCGTCAAATACTTTGCCTACAATACGACGCACCCCGTCCAACGGAATTTTGGCGCGATTTTCCAGCCAATCGGTTTCTAAAATGCCAATTTCAGGTTTGTCTACTTTCAACTGAAACCCTGACTGTAACCAAAATTCACGCACCACCGGCCAAACGTCTTCAGCAGGGCGATTAACCACTAACCAACGTTGATTGCCTTGCTTTTCCAAGCGCACATCTACATCGGCCTGCAACACCACCGGCTGCCCAGCTTGTACAGCAGCGCGGCCCTGAAAACTGGCCAAACCTGAGGCTGTTGCCACCCCTTTGGAGCCAACATCTGGCACGACAAAGCGATCGTCAGCACTGACGCCGGTTAAATCAGGCGGAATGTCTAAGGGTTTGTTTTGTTGGATGCTTTTGTAATTAACATTGCCTCGCTGGTTTAATTTTTCAAAACTTCCGCAAGCGCCTAAAACAAAACACAACGCCGTCACAACAGCACGATGACACAAAGATAACTTATACATGGTATTTTTTCTACAATAAATTTACACCTGGGTTGATCAAAACAACGGTTAGATCACGTCAATCAATGGTCAATAAATACAACCCACGGTTAAAAACATACAATCAAAGCAAGCCACAATCAAGCAATGCGCGACGCACTAACGCCTGACAAGAAGAGTCTAACTGCATCAAGGGTAAACGAATACCCGGCTGAGTTTTGCCCATTTCAGCCAAAGCCCATTTAACAGGTATGGGGTTGGCTTGACAAAATAGGTCGCGATGCAGAGGCAATAGTTTCATATTGAGCGCATGGGCTTGCTGGGTTTTTCCAGCCATGGCCAATTCACACAGCTGTGCCACGGCTTTTGGGGCAATGTTGGCGGTTACTGAAATATTGCCCTGCCCCCCCATTAACATCAGATGAACCGCCGTTGGGTCGTCACCACTGTAAACAGCAAAATGTTCAGGGGCCTGACGTATTAACCAAGCCGCACGGTGCAAGTCGCCTGTGGCATCTTTAATACCCACTACTCCAGGAACTTGCGCTAAACGCAATGCAGTTTCATTGCTAAGATCAGCCACTGTTCGCCCTGGCACATTGTATAAAATCAACGGTAAATCAACCGCTTCAGCCACACGCCTAAAGTGTTGATACATGCCTTCTTGGGTGGGTTTATTGTAGTAAGGCACCACTTGCAAGGAGGCCGCAGCACCCACTTTTCTAGCATAAGCAGTTAATTCAACCGCCTCAGCCGTTGAATTGGCACCCGTGCCGGCAATAATAGGTATTTGGCCCTGCGCAGCATCAACAGCAATACGAATTAACTGTTCATGCTCATGAACATCTACCGTTGGCGACTCCCCTGTGGTACCCACCGCCACAATGGCGTGCGTACCTTCTTGAACATGCCAACGCACCAATTGGCGAAAGCCGTTCCAATCAATTGAACCGTCTTCAAACATGGGCGTAACAATGGCCGCAATGCTGCCTTTGATCATCGACTTTCCTTTCCCTGGCTTCCTTGGCTTTTTTTGCCTTCAGTTTTTGAATTTTAACGCATTCTGTAAACTAGCACCTACAGAAGGACACCTATTAATTGACCAAGCACCAATCTTAAATAACCCGCCTTAAGCGTAGTTTAGTCCCATGGCATCACGCACATCTCGCATGGTTTCCTGAGCCAGTTCTCGGGCTTTTTCGCAACCATCGGAAATGATGTTACGCACCAAACCGGGGTCGTCTAAATACTGCTCTACACGCTCACGCATGGGCCTAAGCTCTCGGATCACCGCATCAATCACCGGTTGTTTACATTCTAAACACCCAATACCAGCAGAACGACACCCCAGACTAGCCCAGTTTCTCACTGCATCGTCAGAATACACTTCATGCAACTGCCACACCGGACATCTTACAGGGTCTCCAGGGTCGGTGCGGCGCACCCGTGACGGGTCGGTAGGCATACGGCGAATTTTTTGGGTCACACTGGCATCATCTTCCCGCAGGGTGATGGTGTTGTGATAGCTTTTTGACATTTTCTGGCCATCCAAACCCGGCATTTTTGACGCTTGAGTTAACAGGGCTTTTGGTTCAGCTAAAATAATTTTGCGCCCACCTTCTAAATACCCAAACAAGCGCTCACGGTCTCCCAATGATAAACCCTGCCAGTCGTTTAGCATAGCCTGAGCTTGCTCTAAAGCAGCTTGGTCGCCATGCTCTTGAAAGCGATCGCGCAATTCAAGATACAACTTCATGCGCTTGTTGCCCAATTTTTTTGCAGCTTCCAAGGCCTTGTCTTCAAACCCAGTTTCACGCCCATACAAATGGTTAAAGCGGCGGGCCACTTCTCGGGTCATTTCAATGTGGGGAACCTGGTCTTCACCCACGGGCACTAACCCTGCCCTATAAATTAAAATATCAGCAGACTGCAATAAGGGATACCCTAGAAATCCATAGGTTGAAAGGTCTTTGTCAGCTAATCTTTCTTGCTGGTCTTTATAAGTGGGCACCCGCTCTAACCAACCCAACGGGGTTGACATAGAAAGCAGTAAATGTAGTTCGGCATGCTCTGGCACACGCGATTGTATAAACAATGTGGCCTGCGCCGGATCAACGCCAGCAGCTAACCAGTCTATGACCATATCCCATACATTTTTTTCAATAATATCTGGATGATCGTAGTGTGTTGTTAAAGCGTGCCAGTCTGCCACAAAAAACAAGCATGGGTATTCGCTTTGCAGATTAACCCAGTTTTTTAACACGCCATGGTAATGCCCTAGGTGTAAACCACCGGTTGGACGCATTCCTGATAACACACGCTCTGCAAACATGAAAACTCTCGCACTCTTAGGTTAATGATTAATGTTCTTCTTCAAATTCATTATACGTTGTAGGCAAAGGCTCTAAAGCCCCCGTTAATAACCCAGCCCCTAATCGCGTCACCACAGGATCGCCTCGGGTCCAATCAATTACGGTGGTTGGGTTAACGCCGCAGATATCGCCAGTGGAAACAATCAGGTCTAAATCGTGTTCCAAATGGTCACGGATTTCTAAAGGGTCGCGCAACACCTCATCTTGATGAGGTAATTTTAAACTACTGGCAATTAAAGGTTGACCCAACTCAGCCAAAATAGCCTGCACCACTGGATGATCTGGTAAACGAATGCCAATTGTCTTTTTTGAAGGATGCGAAACCCGCCGCGGCACCTCGCGACTGGCCTCAAGAATAAAGGTGTAGGGACCTGGCAGTACCGCTTTCATTAAACGATACTGCGCGTTGTCAACTCTGGCATAATGGGCAATGTGCTTTAGGTCTTTGCACAGCAAAGCCAAATGTTGCCGTTGATTTAAACCCCGCAACCGTCGCAGGCGTTCCACCGCTTGCCGGTCATCTAAATGACACACTAAGCTATAACACGCATCGGTTGGCAAAGCCACAATACCACCAGAAAGTAATAAACGCACCGCTTCACGACACAACCTAGGTTGTGGGTTTTGCGGATGTATTTCAAAAAATTGAGCCATATGTTGTTTTTGTTGTAACTTGTGGCCATTGTGCCCAAATGGGTGTACATAGCTCGGGTAACAAGGGTAAAGCGCCTAAGTTTAGGCGCGATTCGTTAGGGCCGTGAAAGTCGCTGCCCCGCGACGCCCGCAACTGGTATTTTACCGATTCAAGCGCATAGCGTTGGCATTCTGCTGACGTGTGGCTACCCGTTACAACCTCAACACCGATTCCACCCAAATGTTTAAATTCGCCCACCAACGCCGACCACATCCGGTCATTGAGCTGGTAACGCGCAGGGTGAGCCAACACAGCGCAGCCACCAGATTCGCGTATCCAATTCACGGCAGATTGTAAACTCGCCCATTGGTGAGGCACATAACCGGGCTTGCCTGTGCTTAAATATTTTTGAAACACCTGAGCTGTGTCTTTTGCCAAGCCTAAACTTACCAAATAACGAGCAAAATGGGTGCGACTAATCAAATCAGGGTTGCGCACGTATTGCATAGCACCGTCAAGCGCATTGGGCACCCCAATGTCTTCTAACCCCTTAGCCATGGCTTGCGCTCTAACCCAACGACCACTGCGCACCCCCGACAAACCAGCCAATAAATTGGGGTGATTTGAATCAATATTTAAACCCACAATATGCAAGGTTTTACCAACCCAAGTCACGGAAATTTCTACACCCTGCACAAAGGCCATGCCTAGGTCTTGAGCCGCTTGCTGAGCTTGTGATAAACCACCGACTTCGTCGTGGTCTGTTAACGACCATAACAGCACCCCATTGGCATGAGCTTGCTCAGCCAACACCTCAGGCGCAAGCGCACCGTCTGAAAAAATAGAATGACAGTGCAAATCGGCGTTAATAGAATGAGCATGAATCTGTTGCATGCTACCATGCTATCAGAAAAAAACCATTACAGCGATGGATTGGTTTGGTAAAACCAAACGATTAAGCGTTAGATAGCTCTGTTTGCAGTCAATACCAACATTTAAAAAAATAATTCTAAGCTGCTGATATACGGCTTACGGTTGCAATCATATTGCCATATCTCACCCAATACCATTTAATCGTTGCGCCAGTTCAAGACGCACCCCATTGAATTAAACCTTGAAATTGAATATACGAAGAAAGGTCAATATTGCAATAACTTTCCGCCTTCAATAAGAAACTTTCACCTGCTCATGCAACAGGCCCAGTATAGATTGACGGGATTAAGACAACACGTGTTAAAACGCTGAATGATTGCCATCAATACGTAGCTTTCCAGAAATCAGCCTTGGCAAAAGCATCTCACCCAAAGCATCTAAATTTTTGACAGTCCAAACAAGGCATAATGATTTCAGTGTTCCCGCACAATTTGTCTACTGCACTGAACAAAGCGGCTTCAAAGCCTAAGTCGCCGCCGTTTTTCTTGTCCGTTTTCGTCATCTTCTTGATCCCGTCTTTTAAGCTGCCGCCTTCTTGCTAGCAGTGCCGGGGAAGTTCTTAGCCGCTGTTTAGGCAAAAAAAAATGGACCGCATCTCTGCAATCCATTTTAAATTTTGGTGGGCCCCCGGGGAGTCGAACCCCGCACCAACGGATTATGAGTCCGCTGCTCTAACCATGCATGAGCTAGAGGCCCTTGTTTTAATCTTTTTGTTTATTTTTTTTGTTTTGTTAATCTTTTTAACTTTGCTCTTTAGTTTTGCCTTTTTTGGCTTTATTTTCAAACTTTATTGGCTAGTTTTTTATTAATTACCCGCTAGTTTTTTATTAATTACCTTCGAGAAAGCTCTTAAGTTTATCCGATCTACTGGGATGACGCAATTTGCGAAGCGCTTTTGCCTCAATTTGACGAATACGCTCACGCGTTACATCAAACTGTTTACCCACCTCTTCAAGCGTATGATCGGTTGACATTTCAATACCAAAACGCATACGTAAAACCTTAGCCTCCCGCGGTGTTAGCGAGTCTAACACTTCTTTTGTAACATAGCGCAAGCTAGAGTATTGCGCTGAATCTGACGGTGCCAAGGTGGCGTTGTCTTCAATGAAGTCGCCCAAATGAGAGTCGTCGTCGTCACCAATCGGGGTTTCCATGGAAATGGGTTCTTTAGCAATTTTCAATATTTTACGTATTTTATCTTCCGGCATTTCCATGCGGTCGGCCAATAATGAGGGGTCGGGTTCAATGCCCGTTTCCTGCAAAATTTGGCGGCTGATACGATTCATTTTATTAATTGTTTCAATCATATGCACCGGAATACGAATGGTGCGCGCCTGATCAGCAATTGACCGCGTAATGGCCTGACGAATCCACCATGTGGCGTATGTTGAAAACTTGTAACCACGACGGTACTCAAATTTATCAACAGCCTTCATCAAACCAATGTTGCCTTCTTGAATTAAGTCTAAAAACTGTAACCCACGATTGGTGTATTTTTTTGCTATTGAAATAACCAAACGCAAATTGGCCTCAATCATTTCTTTTTTAGCATTGCGGGCCTTACGCTCACCTTCAGCTAATTTTTTAGCAATTTTTCTCAGGTCTTCAAGGGGGACTACAAATTTTTGTTGCAGGTCTATGATTTTCTGCTGTAATTCGTGTACCGCTGGTAAATGGCGGCCAAGGGTGGTAGACCATACGTCACCACCTTTGGATAAGGCTAGGGTCCATTGTAAACTGGTTTCCTGCCCCGAAAATTCTTGAATAAAACGTTCAATGGGCATGCCCACTCGATCAACAACAATTCTGCGAATATCACGTTCTAAGCGCCGAACTTGCTCTACTTGACTACGCAAGGTATCACACAATTTTTCAACTGATTTGGCAGTAAACCGAATGGTCATAAACTTTTCTGCAACTTCTTGTTGTGCAGACTGATATTCGGGCGATTTGTATATAGCCTGCTTCATACGACCAAAAGCGTCACTGATTTGGTCTATAACCACCAACACACTTTGCTTCAACTCTTCAAGCTGCTTGGCAGATAAACCACTGGCAGCCCCTGCGTCTGCGTCGTCGTCTTCTAAAAGTGTTTCTTGTTCAGGCAACACTTCAGCGTTGGGGTCTATGATGCCATCAATAATATCATCAACCACAACTTCACCAGCCATAATTTTTTGCCCCATTTGCAACACCTCTTCAATGGTGCTGGGGCATTCAGCAATGGCCGTCACCATATTGCGCAAACCTTCTTCAATGCGCTTGGCGATCACAATCTCACCTTCTCGGGTAAGCAATTCAACAGTACCCATTTCACGCATGTACATGCGCACAGGGTCAGTTGTACGGCCAAACTCTGAATCAACGGTAGATAATGCGGCTTCGGCTTCTTCTTCAGCGTCGTCTTCTGATGATACAACCGGTGCGTTGTCATTCATGAGCAAGGTTTCAACGTCTGGCGCCTGCTCAAACACCGAAATACCCATGTCACCAAAAGTTGAAATAATGGTTTCAATGGCCTCAGGATCAACAACATCTTCTGGCAAATGGTCGTTGATTTCTGCGTATGTTAAGAAGCCGCGTTCTTTGCCCAGTTTAATTAAGGTTTTTAAACGATTTCGGCGAATTTCTAGCTCTTCTTCACTGCCGGCAGTTTGGGTAAAATAGCTGGCGTTCATCAACGCACGTTCTTTTGCCTTTGAAGCGCGTTTAGGCTTACCCAAACTTGGGTCAGGAAGCTTTGTAGCAACCTCTTCTACTTCTACTCCCTCAAGGTCCTCGCTGTCTAAGACGTCATCAGAGATAATGTCGTCACCCGATTCAGAAAGATCGTCTATACCATCTTCAGAATCAAGATCACCGATATCTTTGGCTTTGGCTTTGGCATTAACCACCTTTTCCGCCTTGGGTTTGCGCCCACGCTTAGAAGTTGTAGCGCTTGTTGTTTGCGAACCGCTTGTGGCTGTTTTTTCGTTTTTTTCTATTTTTTTGGACGATGCAGCAACTTTTTCCGACTCTTGCAACACTTTTGGCGAATTTACCTGGCTGGCTGTTTGCACGCTTGTATCGTTGGCTAGAGTTTTTGCTGGACGGCCTTTTTTTGCAATAACTGGCTTAACAGCCTGAGAATTTTCAGACGCCTCCGCAATTTGATTCTCTTGAGAGGCTTTTCTGACAATGGCTTTAGAGGAGGTACTCACAGATTCCCTTATTTCTTCTTCGGTCAATAACTGATTGGCTTTAGACACTTTGGACACAGCTGCTGTATTTTTTAAAGGTTTTTCTAACCCACCGAGACTCAAATTTTTATCTACCTGAGCAGCATCGGCAATCTTGGCCGTTGATTGTTTGGATTTTGTAGTTTTAGCGTTTTTTGCAGACCCCACGTCCTGCGCTGCCTCTGCTGCCTCCGCAAATTTTTCTGGTTCAACAAGCATAGGGCTTTTGTTTTCGCTGTTTTTGTCCTTGGTTGCACGAGATTTGGGCATATAAAATACCTTATATTGCAAAGGTTACAAACACAATGTAAGTATTAACTTTGAGCACCTGTTCATATCAGTTCATAACAAGTTGACAAGCCATACATGCTTTACACATACCTGAAACTTGAAACCTATTTGAATTAATTAAAAAATAAGCAACTTCTGTAAATAATACCCGTACAAAAAAACAAAAAATAGGAAGGTTAATATTTTAACCAACCTTAACTTTAAATCTAACTACAACAACCATAACCACAACAACCCTGACTGTAACTAAAATTTAGTTTGCACCTGTGTCTTAATTTGGCTAAATCAAGCCTCGCATTATACCGTAGAAACTCTGATTTGTTTTAAATTCAAGCGCTTTTCATTTAAGTCTCGGTAATAATCGCGCATGGTTTGATCTTTTAAACCTGTGGCAACCACCGCATGAATTTCATCGTTAAGCCAGCCATCCAAACATTGATACACCAAAGACACAACTTCTGCTTCACTGTCTAACTGACTATCTAAGGTTAACGATAAACGCATGGCAGCATCCACCCAAACCTCATGCACTGTGCCTCGAAAGTGTTCAAGTAACCCCGCCACAGAGGCTTTACCTTGATTCTGCATAAACAAAGCGTCCAACACCACCACAAGCGAGCGCCTAGATACAGTTAACTGCGCCATACTGGAAGCAAAACATAACTTTAGGTCTGCACAAAGCGCAGCCCATTGCGGCGCATTGAGCAACACAGCCGCCAAACGCTGCTCCGCATCGTGTAAATTAGCGCGACTAACAGCGCGAGCCTGACCTAAGCGTGACTTTTTCCCTGGACTATGCGCACTTGACTGCTGCCCCTTTACCAATAAACCAAGCTGCTGCTCAAGCTCTGCTGGCGTAACGTCTAGCTGCTGCGCCAAGGTTTTTACCAAAGCTAAACGATACGCCCCCACCGGAATCTGCCCCACCAAAGGACGCAACATTGCAATTGCAGCCGCGCGACCTTCAACTTGACCTAAAGGGTGCTGCTTTGCCACCTCCTGCATTAAATAAGCCGATAATGGCATGGCCCCCTCCAAGGCCATTGCAAACGCTTGTGCGCCCTGCTCTCGAATATAGGAATCAGGGTCATGCTGAGCCGGTAAAAATAAAAATTCGATGCGCCTTTGATCCCCAGCATATGGTAAGCTGGCCTCTAAAGCTCGCCATGCCGCCTTACGGCCAGCATTATCGCCATCAAAACTAAAAACCACCCGCTGTGTTTGCCGAAATAATTTTTGTATGTGCTGAGCCGTCAAGGCTGTACCCAAAGTGGCCACTGTGTTTTCAAAACCCCATTGTACCAACGCAAGTACATCCATATACCCCTCAGTAACAATCACAGCACCTTGTGAGCGTATGGCAGTGCGCGCCTCAAACAAACCATAGAGTTCTTGGCCTTTAGAAAACAAAGGGGTTTCAGGAGAGTTTAAATATTTGGGCTCACCAACACCCATAACGCGCCCACCAAAACCAATGGTTTGTCCGCGAACATTTCGAATGGGAAACATAATGCGTTCACGAAAACGGTCATAACGATGGGCTGGTTTATTTTCTTCAGGCTGCGAAGCTATTACTAAACCGCAATCCAATAGGTCTTGCGTATGTTGGTAATCAGCAAACACTGTGGCCAAAGCCTGATAACCAGACGGCGCAAAACCTAAACCAAATTTTTTAGCCAATTGTCCCGTCAACCCCCGACCCTTTAAATATTCAATGGCCTGAGGATACCGACGCAAAGAACTTTGATAAAAACCCTGCGCAGCCTGCATTCGGTCCGACAGCAATATTTGTTGCGATTTTTGCAAGTTGTCTGGTTTCGGGTCGTTTTCTTGCGGAACTTTTAAGCCAACCTCAGAAGCCAACTGCTCTACGGCATCAGGAAAAGACAAACCCAAATGCTCCATAACAAAACTAAGCGCTGTGCCATGCGCACCACATCCAAAACAATGGTAAAACTGTTTGGCCGGACTAACCGAAAATGACGGCGTTTTTTCCCGATGAAATGGACATAACCCACTTAAATTGGCGCCAGCTCGTTTTAACTGAACATAACGGCCCACAATATCAGTAATGTCAATCCGATCTAATAAGTTTTGTACAAAGGCTTGTGGAATCATAGGTAACTCAACACGCACCAAAGATTATTAAATCATTAAAAACATCTACACAAGGCGCACGCAACGAGCCGATTAAAACACTCAGACCAAATAAGGCAAATAAGGCAATTAAGGCAATTAAAGAACAATTAAGCCAAGCAAACAAATCAAGCTTATTAATGATTAAGTTATGCAGAAAGACGGCTCAATGCCAGTTTAACCTGTTGTGACAAGGCGCTCATGTCAACACGCCCAGACACTTTTGGCTTTAAGCAAGCAATGACTTTACCCATGTCTTGTGGTCCTTGAGCAACCACTTCAAGCAAAGAGGCCGCAATTAAGTTGCTCACTTCTTCAACAGTCAAAGGTTGAGGAAGATAGGCCAAGAGAATTGCGGCTTCTTGTTTTTCAGCTTCGGCAGAGTCTAAACGCCCACCTAACTCAAACTGAGTTGCCGCTTCTTTGCGCAATTTAATTTGTTTTTCAACCAACGAAAGCACATCAGCGTCTGTTAACTCAATTCGCTCGTCAACTTCCCGCTGCTTTATGGCAGCAGAAAGCATACGCAAAACCCCCAATTTTTGGGTGTCTTTGGCTTTCATAGCGGTTTTAATATCGTCGCTGATGCGTAACTTTAAAGACATGAACTTACCTAAAAGGAATATGTAGTTTTAAAATTAATACATTTTTTTAGGAAGCATCTGACCACGCAAACGCTTAAAGTGCCGCTTAACAGCCGCAGCTTTTAAACGCTTACGCTCCGTGGTTGGTTTTTCGTAAAACTCACGCGCGCGAAGCTCAGTAAGTAATCCAGTTTTTTCTATGGTGCGCTTGAAGCGACGTAGAGCAACTTCAAATGGCTCGTTTTCTTTAACACGAATGGTTGGCATGCGATTCCACTAAATTAATGAATAATGAAACAAATAAAAAACAAAAAATAAAAGCAGTAAAACGTTTTACAACGTTCCGACAAACTCAATTATATTAACATGCAGCGCTCTTTCAAACAAGCCACCCCCCGCATACCTAATAATTGCTCAAAAGCCCGCTGTAAAGACTCAGGATCACCCGTGGTGAATGCTTGAACTCGATCTGTTTGAGCTTGATTTTTTTGCAGCCGAAAATGACAAAGATTTTCAAGCACTATTCGACGTTTGGTTTCTTTTGCAACAGCTGCACCACTTTCTAGAACACAAACCCGATCACCAGCAAAACGGCTAATTAACGACGCCACAAACGGATAATGCGTACACCCCAACACCAAAACATCAGCACCACATTCAATTAATTGTTTAACGTATTGTCTAATGAGCGCTTGCAAATACTCGCTAGATAAATCACCGGCCTCTATTTGCTCAGCCAACCCAAAACACGGTTGAAGCAATACCTGACAATGATTTTCAAATTGATTGATCAAACGCTGAAATTTTTCACTTGCCAAAGTATTGGCTGTAGCCAAAACACCAATAACCCCAGTCCGTGTCAATCCAATAGCCGGCTTTAAAGCAGGCTCTACACCCACAATAATATTTTGAGGATATTGATCTCGCAGCAATTGTATGGCCGCTGCAGTGGCTGTGTTGCAAGCCACTACAAATGCCTTGGCCCGATATTGATTAAACGCAAGATTAGCGAACGTTAAACTGCGCTCGATAACCTGCTGTGTTGGCTTTTCACCATAAGGCACCCAAGCGGCGTCTGCAAAATACAGAAATTTTTCGTCAGGTAAGGTATGTAATAAATATTTTAATACCGATAACCCACCCACACCCGAGTCAAAAACAACAATTGGCGAACGCTGTAATACTGCAACTGGCACTTGTGAAATAGACATGATCATGGGTTTTTATGAGTATTGCACCGTCGATTGTAACGGATAAAAACCGATATGGTTTTTATCCCCATCCCCTAAAAGGGGTTACACTTTTACGCCTAGCGCCCCCAAAATAAACTCAACGAAAGGAGGTGCCGCCATGTCTTTATGGCTCGCTTTTGACAATCAAGCTCAAGATTGCACAAATTATGATGAACACCAGCACCGCGTCAACTTGATGTTGGCACGCCTGCATCGACCATCAATGAACAATCGAACAATCAAACCAGGGCAAAAGGTAACTTACCTAAATGAACCGGGTACCGTTATCGCTATTAATATTGCCAATTATGGACGTTGGCCAGGGCATTTATACCCGTATGTTGTTCATCTAGATTGTGGCTTAACCACTCGATGCAGCAACTTAGACTTGTTGACCCAAGATTAAAGATTATTCAAGATGGGCGCGTTAAAGCAAAACTAAGACGCTCATCTAAACAGCTGATGTATTGTAATAATTGAGGGTGCAGCTGAGGCCAAGGATGTTCTGGTATACGTAAGTAAACATAGCCTAGGGCTGCGCCAACACTAGCATCAGCCACACTAAATTCACCATGTAAAAACCCTGTTTCACTTTGTATCTGTTGTTTTTAATGCCATCGCCCAGCACCTCCGTTAAACGCACAGCAATTCTCGCCTCACCACTCAAAGGCATAATAGGTAATTCTGAGTAGATGCTGTCTAAAGCTTCAGAAATCAATCTTGAATCGTATAAAACCCTACCTTCATCCAGTTGCAAAATTGGCACCTTAACCAACGGGTTAAACTGCGCTACTTTTGTTTCTGCAGACCAAATATCATCTTGTATCCATTCATGAACAATGTTTTTTCAATCAATAGAATACGAACTTTACGAACAAACGGACTTGTTGCCGATCCATAAACTTTAACACCCATACGCTTTTTTCTTCCTTTTTAATTAAATTAAAGATCAAACCACCAAAGCACAAAACCACTAAACCACCTAGGCAGTTAAGCAGTTAAACACTTAAGCGACGCTGATATAAATCAGCCAACGCCTTGGCAGTATGCGATTGCTCAGGTTTTTTTGCTAATACCGCAGGCGCAGCTTGCGCCACCAGCCGACCGCCATCAATGCCACCATCTGGCCCCAGATCAATCACCCAATCAACTTGTGCAATTAAATCGAGGTCATGCTCTATGGTTAACACCGTATGCCCAGCATCCACCAACCGATGCAATACCGCAATTAATTTTTCAACATCGCTCATATGCAAACCCACCGTGGGTTCATCCAAAACATATAAAGTAGGTAATGCCTGTGTATGCCGTTGCCGCAAGCGCGGGAGGGGTGCTAGTTGAGCCTGGCTGTTTTGAATCACTTCAGTAAAAATACGCACCTTAGACAACTCAGCCACTAGTTTGATGCGCTGCGCCTCACCGCCCGACAATGTAGGGCTAGGCTGACCCAAAGTAATATAACCCAAGCCCACGTCTTGCAACAATTGTAAAGGTGCTGCAATGCTAGGATGCGCTTGAAAAAAAACCACAGCCTCGTCTACACTCATCGCCAATATTTCAGCCACATTTTTACCACGCCAACGCACCTGCAATGTTTCTAGATTAAATCGTTGTCCGTTACACGCTTGGCAAACCACTTTCACATCCGGCAGAAAATTCATTTCTACCGTCTGCAAGCCCTGCCCCTCACACACCGAACAGCGCCCCGCGCCTGTGTTAAAGGAAAACCGACTGGCCGCATAGCCGCGCATACCCGCCTCTAAGGTATCGGCCATCAGTTGTCTTATGGTGTCCCAAAAACCAATGTAAGTTGCTAAACACGAACGCGGAGTGCGCCCTATCGGAGTTTGGTCCACTTCTAATACGCGGCCAATCGCTTGAAAACCTTCAATACCCGCACAACCATGCCAAGATGTTGGTTTTAACTGTCCAGAAAAAACCAGCTGCAAATTCTTTAACAAAACCTCTCTTGCCAAGGTTGACTTGCCCGAACCAGAAACACCAGTGATTGCAACCCAACGGCCCAAAGGTATACGAACATCAACCCCCTGTAAATTGTGCAAATTTGCCTTGCGCACCCACAATGCTGAGGTATCAGCCAGCACTGGGCGACGAGGCTGAGCCAACACGGAAATGGGGCGAGACAAATACCGGCCCGTCAGTGAGTTTGTATTTGCAGTGACCTCTGCCACGCTCCCTTGGGCAGTCACTAACCCACCTCGAACCCCTGCGCCAGGGCCCATATCCACCAACACATCAGCGCTGCAAATGGTGTCCTCATCATGTTCAACCACCAACAAGGTATTGCCCTTGGCCTGTAATTCTGTAAGCGCCAATAGTAAACGCTGATTATCTCGGGTATGTAAACCAATAGTAGGTTCGTCCAACACATAACATACCCCTGTTAAATGACTACCCAACTGCGCAGCTAAACGAATTCTTTGTGCCTCCCCACCGGATAAAGTAGGTACTGAACGGTCTAATTTTAAATAACTTAACCCAACACGCTGTAAAAAAGACAAACGATGCGCCATTTCCTGCACAATGTCTTGCGCAATGTCTTGCTCACGCCCTTCAAGTTTTAACCCAGCCAACCAAAAAAGGGCCTGTTCTACTGTTTGCGCCGCCACCTGCGCAATGGATTGTGACTGAAATAAAACAGACAAGGCGGTTTCATTCAAGCGCTGCCCATCGCATAAACCACACACGATGGCATCGATTAACTGGTGATCCGCCTCAACACCAACCGACATATCTAAATATGCAAATTCCTCGCTGCTGTTGTTTGCATCTGCAGAAGCAAAATGAGCCGTACCCGTGCCCATACATTTAGAACACCAACCATATTTGCTATTGTAAGAAAGTAAACGCGGGTCCAATGGCGGAAAACTGCGAGCGCATTTCGGGCAAGCGCATTGGGTAGAAAAAAATTGCGTTGTCCCCGCACAATCAATCATCACAAAACCCTTTGCAAAACTTAAGGCTGATAATAAGGTTTGCCTCAACCGGATTTCGTCTCGGGCATGCAACGCATTGAAGTAATCTACAGGCATCTCTATATGATGCTCTTTGTATCTATCCAATTTAACCCAGTTATTAATCTCCCGATACTCGCCATCCACCCGTAAGCGGTCAACGCCACCATTCTTGGCTTTTTGAACAATCTCGTTGTAAACCCCTTTTCGCCCAATTACCAAAGGCGCTAAAACAGTGATGGCCTTACCCTTGTAGTCATTTAAGCACTGCGCCACAATGGCATCAAATGTTTGTGGTGCTATAGGCACCTGGCAATCTGGGCAATGCTGTACACCGAGCTTAATAAACAATAAACGCAAGAAATGATAAATTTCTGTAACAGTGGCTACCGTACTTTTTAATCCGCCACGCGACGTACGCTGCGCAATAGCAACTGTAGGTGCCAATCCATAAATGGCGTCTACGTCAGGCTTTGCCGCAGGCTGCACAAACTGCCGACAATAGGCATTTAAACTGTCAAGGTAACGCTGTTGCCCCTGTGCAAAAATAATGTCAAAGGCCAATGTACTTTTACCTGACCCTGAAGGCCCCGTGATCACGGTCATTTTTTGGTGCGGTATATCTAAGCTGACATCACGCAAATTGTTTTCTCGCGCGTTCAAAACTGAAATAAAGCCTCGCTTCTGCCTCACAGCAGTTTGTAAGGGAATACCTTCTGACGGTGTGTCCAATGCAACACCGAAGGTTACATCTGGCGTTTCAATGGTATTAATATAACGGGCCAAAGCCCGACCCGTGTGACTTGCTTGGTTTGCCATCAGTGCTTTTGGAGTACCCGCACACACCAACTGACCACCAGCCTCGCCCGCCTCGGGACCAAGATCAATTACCCAATCCGCACAACGGATAATATCCAGCTGGTGTTCAACAATGATAATTGAATGACCCGCAGCCAATAAGGCATCAAAAGCACCCATTAATTTTGCGATGTCGTCAAAATGTAGTCCGGTACTTGGTTCGTCAAATACAAAGAGAATGCCTAGCTGAGCTTTTTTTTGACGTTTGGCTGCTTTAGCTGCGGTAGCAGCTTGGGCTAAAAAACCAGCTAACTTTAAACGCTGCGCTTCCCCACCAGACAATGTAGGCACGGGTTGGCCCAATTTGATATATCCTAGTCCAACTGTTTGCAAAGCCTGTAAACCAGATAAAACCTCTGTGTCTTGAGCAAACAGTTCTAAAGCCTCAGTAATGCTTAGTTCCAGCACATCAGCGATGTTTAAAAGACGATCTTGCCGCTGTAAGGTCACCTCTAACACATCAGCGCGATATCTTGAACCATTGCATTGACCACAACGCAAGTATACATCGGCTAAAAACTGCATTTCTACGTGTTCATAACCATTACCACCACAGCCAGGGCAACGTCCATCACCACTGTTAAAACTAAAAAAACCAGCACTATACTCAAGCTCTTTTGCTAAATCGGTTTTGCTAAATAGTTTACGCAAGGCATCAAAAGCCCCAACATAACTTGCAGGATTTGAACGTGTGGTTTTACCAATCGTCGACTGATCAACAAACACCACCGCCTCAATAAGCTCATCACCAAACAACCCAGAAAACGCCCCCGGTGTCTGGCTTGGCTCCCCTTTGGCCTTGCCAATAGCAGGTACCAGAACATCTTGAATCAAGGTTGACTTTCCAGAACCTGATACACCTGTAACCAATACTAAGCGCTGCAACGGAAACCGAACATCAATGTTTTTTAAATTATTGGCTGTTATGCCTTTTAGCTCAATAAATGCAGTGGTGTCATCGACTCCCAACATGGGTCGTTGCATGGCTATGCACTTGCGACCAGACAAGTATTGTCCCGTTAAACCGGCACTAAAGCGGGCCGCTTGGGCGGTGCCATCAAAAACAATTTGGCCTCCTGTTTGGCCCGGCCCAGGGCCCATGTCAATTAACCGATCAGCAGTCAACATGATTTGCGGGTCATGCTCAACCACAACCAATGTATTACCCACCGCTTTTAATGCATGCATGGCTTGAACAACGTAATCAACATCCCGTGGATGCAAACCCACCGAGGGCTCATCTAACACAAACAAGGTATTGACCAAAGCACTACCCAACGCGGTGGTTAACTGAATACGCTGCAACTCGCCACCCGATAAGGTTCGACTTTGCCGATCCAAATTTAAATACCCTAAACCCACGCGAGTTAAATAGGACAAGCGCGAGCGCAATTGTATTAAAATATGTTCTGTAACCCGACCCAAAGCCCCCGATAAATGAAAGTTGTCAAAAAAGTGCGCCACTTGAGCAATTGGCGCCAACATCAAATCATGAATTGAAACCCCAGGCAAACTTTGTACCTGCATGTGCGACCAGGCCACTCCATTAGGACGAAATCGTTGGTAGCGCCCCAAATCTACAGCAGACGACCCAGCCGCAACCCCAACCTGACCACCCCCCAAACGCCACAATAACCCTTCGGTTTTTAACCGTGCGCCCAAACATGTTTCACAAGCCGTGTAAGCGCGATATTTTGACAACAAAACCCGCACATGCATTTTGTAGGTTCGACTCTCTAACCACTGAAAAAATCGTGCCAACCCATAAAAGTATTGCCCTTCCCAATGACCATCAAATTGTTCATCCCCTGCAACAACCCAATTGCGATGATCAACACTTAAAGAACGCCAAGGCACATCAATGGGTACACCTCGTTTTTTGGCAAAAGCAAGTAATTGATCTTGGCAACTTTGAAAACTCGGGGTTTGCCACGGTTTAATGGCCCCTTGTGCTAGGGTTTTATGTTCATCGGGAACCACTAAACCATAGTCTATGCCTATGATCCGACCAAAACCACGACAAACACCACACGCACCAATTGCCGAATTAAAGGAAAAATGTGCGGGCGAAGCTGCGCTATAAGCTAGGTTACAAGGTGCGCAATGCAAACCCGCTGAATAACGCCAAACCGCCTGCGTTTCACCTTGTTCATCAAGCACCTGAATATCCAAACGATTTTGTCCACGCATCAAGGCCGCCTCTAAGGCCTGAATAAGCCGAGTTTGCTCCACCGCACCCGCCCGAAACCGATCTTGCACCACATTCAATACCAGCACTTGATCAACTTGTGTAGATGCTTTTTTTCTGCGCTTCAGCGCACCGGAATTGTTGCCGCCAGAAATATTATCTTCAGACTCTGGCAACGGTGCATCTTGCAGTTGTTGTGAATGCACGCGGGTGTATCCCTGCGCATTTAAATAGGCCAAAACCTCTTCTGCTGTAAAAGCCTTTGGCACCGCCAGCGGAAAGGTTACAACCAAACGTGGATTGCCCGCTTGTTGCGCTTTATCACATAAATTTTGGGCTATTGTAACTGGCGTGTCTACTTTAACTTCTTGCGCACACTGCCAACAATACAATTGAGCCGCTCGGGCAAACAACAACTTTAGATAGTCGTTGATTTCCGTCATGGTGCCAACAGTGGAGCGCGATGTTCGAATTGAGTTATTCTGGTTTATGGCAATAGCTGGCGGTAGGTTTTCTATCGCGTCAACCTCAGGCTTGTCCATGCGATCTAAAAACTGACGCGCATAAGGCGAAAAGGTTTCTACATAACGGCGTTGCCCTTGCGCGTATAAGGTGTCAAATACCAATGCACTTTTGCCACTGCCAGACAACCCTGTCACCACTGTAATTGCGTCGCGTTGAATTTCAAGGCTTATATTTTTTAAATTGTGCTGACGCGCACCACGTATACGGATGTTATCAGAGGTTGGCTGTTGCTCTGTAAATTGTTGTCCAGCCGTTTTGCATTTTGTAAGCTTGTGTTTTGAACTGGAAGATAAAGAAGACTTTGCCAAAGGTATATCACTCACCGATTTTCATCTGGTGAGTTTAACCCATTGTAATGATTTTATCCGGCGGAATTAACCAAACGCCGCTTACGCACCCCTTCGGCCAAAACTTCAAGTAAAGCCACACTATCTTCCCAGGCCACACAAGCGTCAGTAATACTCTGGCCATAGGTTAATGGCTTACCTGATACTAAGTCTTGACGGCCTTCCAGCAAATGGCTTTCAATCATGACGCCCATAATGCGATCGTCACCAGCAGCCAATTGGTTGACAATATCCCCCACCACGTTGAGTTGGTTTCGAGCCACTTTAGAACTGTTACCATGGCTGGCATCAATCATCACTTTAGCTGCTAAACCAGCCGCACCAATTTCTTTACATGCAGCCTCCACACTGACAGCGTCATAATTGGGCACTTTGCCACCACGCAAAATAATATGACAATCTTCATTGCCACTGGTTGAAACAATGGCACTGCGCCCTTGTTTAGTAACCGACAAAAAATGGTGAGGATGTTGAGCAGCCTTAATCGCATCAACCGCTATACGCACATTACCGTCGGTGCCATTTTTAAAGCCCACAGGGCAAGACAAACCAGAAGACAATTCACGGTGAATTTGGCTTTCTGTGGTTCGCGCACCAATTGCCCCCCAAGACACTAAATCTGCAATGTATTGTGGGGTAATCATATCCAAAAACTCAGTACCCGCAGGCAAACCCAAAGCGTTAACCGCTCGCAAAAACTCGCGCGCAATGCGCAAACCTTTATTGATTTCAAAACTGCCGTTTAAGTCAGGATCGTTAATTAACCCCTTCCAACCCACTGTGGTACGAGGCTTTTCAAAATAAACCCGCATAACCACTTCTAATTCATTGTGGAACTTTTTGCGTTGCTCAAGCAAACGTTCAGCGTATTCTATACCTGCTTGGGTATCATGAATTGAACACGGCCCAATAACCACCACCAAGCGATCATCGGCACCGTGTAAAACACGATGAATTGCTGCACGAGATTGCACCACAGTTTCAACAATCGCAGCATTTACAGGCAACTCTTGTATTAAGCTTGCTGGAGCGACCACTTCTTTAATCGCTTTGATTCTCACGTCATCTGTCACAATTTGCATTTAAAAACTCTCCACTGGTGTAAACACACGGTCCGCAAAGCATAGGACGCTTATGTATCAACACATCACCCACATTAAACCGCAGCTCACTCTGTTTTGCAAACGTGTCAATGAAAACACTATGAATTCAAGCACAAAATGCAATTACTTTAAAAAAAATGATCACAATAAAACTTTAAGCCAATGCACTCAAATCAAAGCCATGATTGTATGCACATACAAACGGATTTGAAACACATTTTCATCTGCTCTTCAACAAGTTAAAAAGCTGTGAGCAAAGAAAATTTACTTTGAAAACATCAAAATTAATTTTGAAAAAATTAATTAAATTAAAACTTAAACCATTTTAGAAAATCAATGAAGAACCCCCTTTTGGTAGAACCAAAAGACAAATATTAATTAAAATGAGGGAAATCATAAAAATTAACCAACGGATTTAAGTTAATTATAATTTTATAACAATAGAAAAAAACCACCATCATAAAATAATCAAAAAAACATTGAGACTCATTCTGTACTTTTTATTGGGTACCTCCCAATAATAAATCCGAGATCAGTAAAGTTGGTTGACCAACTCCCACGGGAACACTTTGCCCCTCTTTACCACACGTACCCACACCATCGTCTAATTTCATGTCATTACCCACCATTTGTACACGCGTTAACGCATCTGGACCATTGCCCATGAAAGTAGCACCTTTAATGGGGTAAGTGACTCTTCCATTTTCAATTTTATAGGCCTCCGAAGCGGAAAATACAAACTTGCCGCTGGTAATATCAACCTGACCACCGCCAAAATTCACCGCGTACACGCCATCTTTAACGTTAGCAATCATTTCCTGCGGGTCATACTGTCCATTGAGCATATAGGTATTGGTCATGCGAGGCATGGGTAAATGGGCAAAACTTTCACGGCGACCGTTGCCAGTGATTGGCATATTCATTAAACGTGCGTTGGTCATGTCTTGTAAATAACCGCGCAAAATGCCGTCTTCTATCAAAATGGTTTGTTGGGTTGGATTACCTTCATCATCAATATTCAAAGATCCGCGCCGATTTGGCAAAGTACCGTCATCAACCACGGTCACCCCTTTTGCCGCCACTTGCTCGCCAATACGGCCCGCAAAAGCACTAGACTCTTTGCGATTAAAATCACCTTCTAAACCGTGCCCTATGGCTTCATGCAATAAAATACCAGGCCAACCAGCACCCAAAACTACGGTTTGTAAACCCGCCGGTGCAGGGCGTGCATCTAAGTTAATCAACGCTTGATCCACCGCCGCACTCGCAAATTGCTGAACAACGGTATCTGAAAAATAAGAAAAATCGTAACGCCCACCACCGCCGGATGACCCACTTTCACGGCGACCATCATGCTCAACAATCACAGAAACGCTTAAACGAACCAAAGGACGTATATCCGCAGCCATCACCCCATCACTGCGAGCCACTAACACGGTTTCCCATGCGCCAACCAAAGCCGCCATGACCTGAATAACACGGGGATCGCGCTGTCGCGCCAAAGTTTCAACGCGTTCTAATAAAGCCACTTTAGCTGCTGAATCTAAACTCAATATCGGGTTTTCGCAACCATATAAGCTGTGCCCCCGCCGCGAATTAAACGAACCTGGAACTTGCAAGCGAGCACTTTTTCCAGCACTGGCAATGGCTTTAACCGAACGCGCTGCCTCTAACAGTGGTTGCATAGCAATATCATCAGAGTATGCAAAAGCGGTTTTCTCACCCACCACAGCACGTACACCGACGCCCTGTTCTATGCTAAAACTACCCGATTTAACGATACCTTCGTCTAAACTCCAAGCCTGCATGCAACTATTTTGAAAATACACGTCTGCAAAGTCTACCTGACGCGTAAAAATTTCAGCCAAAACCTGCTGTACTTTAACCTCATTTAAATTAAAAGGCGTCCACAAGGTTGATTGCGCCATTTCTAAAGTTTGCAATGCTGGTTGAACTGCATTCATTTTCTATCTTTCTAGAACTCAACTTATAAGACATTCAAAGTGTACAAAGTATTAAAAAACTTACAAAAAAGGGACACGGTGCTGCAAAGCAGGAAGCTGCTGCCGAATTGTTTCCAAACGACTGTGGTCCAATTGCCCCAGTAACACCCCTTCACCCTCAGGCAAACATGACAACACTTGCCCCCATGGGTCTATCCACATGCTGTGGCCATAGGTTCTCCGACCATTTTCATGATCACCACCCTGCCCACAAGCCAAAACATAAGATTGATTTTCTATGGCCCGAGCTCGCAATAACACTTCCCAGTGCGCCCGACCCGTGGTATAAGTAAATGCTGCAGGCACCAGAATTAAATCAACGCTGCGCATAGCCCGATACAACTCAGGAAAACGCAAATCGTAACAAACTGAAAGACCTACACGCACACCGGCTGCATCAAACACCTGCACTGTTTCACCAGGCTCTATGGTTGTGGCCTCGTTATAATGTTCTTGGTCTCCAGAGAAACAAAACAAATGAATTTTGTCGTAACGCGAAACCTGAATACCTTGAGGATTGTAAACCAAAGTACTGTTGCGAACTTTGTTGGATTGATTGGCCAATAAAGACACAGTTCCCCCAGCAATCCAAACCTTGTGTTTTAAGGCCATTTCAGCTAAAAAACCTTGAACAGGACCCTGCCCAAAAGACTCTGCAACCCTGATTTTATCGCTTTCACAAAACCCCATAAACGCAAAGTATTCAGGCAATAAAATCAGTTGAGCCCCTTGTAAAGCAGCCCGAGCAATGCCTTGTTCTGCGTAATATAAATTGTCTTGCACACGTGCGGAAGAGACCATTTGTACAGCCGCCACATTAAATTTGTTACTTGCCACCTCCACCCCCCTTATTTTCGAGCTGTTGATGCATCTACTTTCTGCACAATAGGGTCATCCCATGTTCCACCAATTTTATATTCAAACGAAAAAACCCGAGACAAAGGATCTTTCAGCAACATCTGAGCTAAAAAACTTGCTAAACCCACCGCTGGGTTGGCCGCAATTATAGAATACACCAAAGAACCACCCGCAGCACTAATCTCAGGCAAAATTAACGCCGTAAGGTCTTGTGTTTCTTTTACCAAATCAACTTGGCCTTCCATAAAAACATTGGCCGCGGTACCACGCAATTTAAAATCTTTTGTCTGCAAAACACCGTTTTTAATATCTGCTGTTGCATAAATTTGGTCAAATGCGAAACCTTCAGCAAAAAGATCACGAAAGTCCAATGTTAAACGCTTCATAATCGACTGCAAGGACAAAATACCAACCAACCGAGCAACCCCTGGTTCAGCTTTTAAAAACTGTCCGCGGTTGATATTTAAAGTTAACTTGCCTTTCATGGTGGGATAATCAAAAGAATATGGCATTCCCGCCCAAGATAATTCGCCCGCCAAATTGCCACTGCCAGATCGCAACACCTCATGCATACCAATACGTTCTAGCAAATGCCCAGCATCATTAATATTTAAATTAAAGTTTAAATTGGTTTGACCTACAGCACCAAAGCGCTGACGCCCCCAATTGCCTGTGGCTTTTAATGTAACATCGTCATTGAGCACTTCTAAATCTTTCAGTAACCAATTGTTTTGGCCAACTCCAATTTCATTGACCGCTTTGAGTCGCAACAGCCCCAAGTCAATTTTTCCCACTTTCAACTGATCGACAACAACATCCAAGGCGGGCATTTCAAAACTATCAATCAACGCAGGCGATTTTTGCTCTGTTACAAAGGCTTGGGGCTCAGGAATGGTTAAATGCTTTAAACGCATCACCAAACTGCCTGCTTTGTTGGTCCTGTCGCCCTGAAGCCATTGTAAATTGCCTGTTATTTGATCAGACAAGAGATCAAACTGCCATCGGTCGTTTAGCCGTTTGGCGTTTAATTTTAAGTTGTTGATCGTTTTATCACCCAAAACCAATTGATCAGACTTAATTAAAATTTGATCTGGCAACAATGGAAGATTTTTAGCATGAAGCCCCTCTGCCAGTACTTCGCCATCAGCATTTAAATTTGAGTTTAAGTTTGAATTTGGGCCCGAGAGAAAATCTAAACGCTGCCAAGCGTCCAAGTCTAGACGACCGACTCTCAAAGCCAGTTTAAAGCCAGCATCTGGCATCACCAAGGACTCGCCAACAGACACAGCAGCTCGTAAAATTTTTGGCTGCTCCAAAGTGCGGTCGCGCTCTACTCTAGCACTCAAAAATTGAGATGTACCCGTATTGATTTGTACTCTAATTTCATCGCGTAGAATTTCACCTTGTTTATTGAATTGAGTTGGCAACATGCGAATATCCATAGGCCAAGCTGTTGTAGCTGACTTTGCAAAAGGCAAAGGTAAATCTACGCCCAAACCCAACAATTGCGATTCAATATTTAAGTCGGCCATGGACATATTAGGCTTGAATCGAATATGTACACCATAACGAGTTTGACCTGATATTTTAAGTGCATTTGGCAAACTCAAATATCGTTTTAAACCAGCAGCAGTTGCTTGGCCTTCAACATGTAATAGCAAAGATTTATCAGGTTTAAGCTGAGTGTCTATCCGCACCGCACCGCCCAAAGTTTGGCCTGTTAAGTTTTCAATTGAAAACCCAGTTTGACTAAACTCTAATTCTCCACGCAATTTTTGTATGGCTGGAATTGCTGAGATCAAACCCACATCGTTGTCTATAAATAATAACTGTCCCTTAACCTGAGATTTTTCTGGTTGGGCTATTGGAATTTGTAAAGCCAATTTTAATTTAGCATTTCCGGTGGCTTTGCTTTCAGAGAAAGCACCTCCAAAAAGCCTATTCAATGGACTGGACTGAATGTATGAGAAGAAGTCCTGCAAAGCACCTTGCGCGTTGCCAGTCACCGTTAAAACAGGAGACTGATTATTCAATATAGGCAATTTAACCACCACATCAGACAAAACATTTTTTAACGTCTGCGCTTTGTTGACCACCACGGTAAGCTCACCATTGACAAAACGGGCATCACCCATAACCCCTCGAATATTTGGCCATGCTGAATCAAATAATACATCTGCTTGATGCAGTTGCCCTGTAATTTGAAACACCCCTTGCTTGGGTTGTAAAAAAGGAAAATGTTCTAGGTCTCCCTGCAAAACCCAACGCCCCTTTTGTACAACACCAGCTTGCAAACCTCGACGCAACCATTGATCAGTTTCTGAATTAAGCGTAACAGGTAAAAAATTAGGAATGGATTGCAATGACCAACCATCTAGCTGTCCCGTTAATTTGGCAACAGGCAGTGGCTTGCCATCTAAAAAATGCAATGACCCCAGCATATTCACTGACGCGTAGCCCTGACGCACTGCAAATCGATCCCAAATTACTTTTGTACCCTGTTGCCCCTGTAAAGGCTCACGCCGCCACCCCCCTTGTGTTTGCAAATCGGAGAACTCAATACGGTTAAACTTTAAAAGATTAGGCAATTCAACAAACCCAGCGCCTGACTGCAACTGCCAAAATCCAGCTGAGGCATTGCCTTTGATTTGACCGCTCAAGCCAGCCAAACCAGGAAAATGCCAACCGTTGGGTAACAAACCCGACTGAGTTGAAATATCAGTAAATTTGGCTGTTAAATTGAAGTTGTCTTGCCAATTTAACGCGCTATTCCAATTCAAGGACAAATACGGAAGTTGACCCTGTATATTGACAGTGTGCACCAGCTGATTAAATTGCCCAGACAATGGGATTTTTTTCATCAAACTGGATAGCTTACTTAGGTCAACTTTCTCCAGTTCAAGCTCTCCAGAGGCTGCTTGCCAATTTGGCCATTGTTTTAAATGAAGACGCGCCTGCAATGGCCCTAATACCTCTAAACTTTGATCAGATTTCTGCTGAGTTAGATCGTCTAAACTCACACGCAAATGATTGGCTGATATTTTTAAACCTTTATCAGGGTCTTGTTCATAAACCAAACGTCCCTGTAAGTCTTTTAAATGCAAAGCACCCGACTGAGGGTTTTCAATTTCAACGCTAGCCATATTTAAATCAACCGTGGCTTGTTCCATTTGAGCCTGATTAAACCCCAACCACACCTGAAACTGCCCCTGCGCATTTTTTAACCAATCAGGCAACGCCAAACCCGAATTGATTTTAGCCAACGTTTGCAATGAAAAATTATGCGTTTGCAAATAGGCTTCGCCACGCCACGCTTGCATATGCGCCTTACTATACCCAAATAACGGTGAGAAAAACCGCAATTGCACTTGCAACGGCATACTTCGATGATTGCTTTCATCGTAAACGTGAACGTCACCTTGCAACCCAACGCGATGAAAATTCACCAAATTTTTTAAACGAACTTGCAGCGATTTAATATGCACAACCTGCTGAGATGCTTGTTGATCAATCCACTTAAATTCAGTATTTTTTACTTGAATATCGCCTTGACGAAGCAACCAAGCCAATCCAGCGCTATCGCCTTGACTAGCCACCAAAGGAATACCAGCCACATAAATGCGCCCTTGTTTGTCACGCATTGCCTCTAACTTTGCCCCGTCTATGGTGAGACGGCCTAAGCGCGGCTCAAACGCGGGTATAGATGACCATGACAGAGAGGCAAACACCGAAGGCAATACCAAAACAACCTGCCCTAACTCATTGCGCAACTCAACATTAATCAACCGCGCAGACGGGGATAATCCATGCCAAGCCGTTTGCATTTCACCAATACTAACCTGCTGCCCCAACCGCGCAGACAACAAACCCTCCAAATCTGATTTGTAATGGATTACCACTGGTAATAGTAAATACCTAAACCCCAGAATCAAAGTGCTGAGACAGAGAATAAGGAATAAAGAAAGATGAAAAATCCAACGTTTCATGTAAACCCAAGGTGACAAAATAAGACACACAGTGTCAAAATAAAGCTTATTAGAGAAGTAAGCGTTCTGGGTGTTTTACCCAAAACTGTAATGTCGAGCTCAAACGGCAGCTTTGCATGATAATTGCGCACTGCGACGCTGCACGGTGGCTTTACATTTAAAAAGTATACGGGCAATTGCATTACACCATTCAAAAACTCGTCATTATTTACATTTTAGCGTCTACTTGTCACCTATGTCTGCAAACACATCACCCCAACCATCTCTGAATGCAATATGGCCAACGCATTCAATGTACGCCCAACGCTGGCTGAGGCGTTTTCCCGATTGGGATGCTCCTTTGGCAGCTAACACAGCCTTACCGGACCTAGTCAAAGAAAAATTTAAGCAGTTTAATACACAGATTGATGAAACCGAACTCAAAAAAGGGTTGCGCTTACTACGTCAACGCCTGATGCTGGAAATGATGCGACGCGATTTACTTGGCTTGTGTAATCTCAAAGAACTGACCCATGCATTGTCGCTCATGGCAGACATTTGTCTGGATATTGCTTGCCGCTGGGCCCACCAAAACTATGCATCGCGGTATGGCTCACCTGAAAATCATGATCAACTACTGATTGTTGGCATGGGTAAATTAGGGGGAGAAGAACTAAACGCATCCTCAGACGTTGACCTCGTCTTTGTTTACAACCAAGAGGGCGAAACTTCTGGCGGGAAACCGGATCAAACTGGAAAGCACGGTAAAAAACTGTCGCATGCTGAATTTTTTAACCTCGTAGGTAAAAAAATTCTCTGTTTAATTTCTGAAGTAACCGCTGAGGGGTTTGTATTTCGCGTAGATATGCGCCTGCGACCAAATGGCGACACTGGCCCATTGGTGGTCAGTATTGACATGCTAGAAGAGTATTTTCTAGTTCAAGGCCGAGAGTGGGAGCGTTACGCATGGATTAAAGCGAGAATTGTTAACCAACCCTCTGAAATTCAATACCAAACAAGCTTTGCCTCGCAAGTCAAAGCACTGGAACAACTTCGTTGTGCTTTTATATTTCGACGTTATCTAGATTTTGGCATGATCAGTGCCCTGCGCGACCTACATCTCCAAATTAAACAAGAGGCTAAAAAACGCGAACGCAATGACGACCCGGGCGCTGTTCATGTTAAATTAGGGCGTGGCGGTATCCGTGAAATTGAATTTATAGCTCAAATTTTTCAACTGATTCGCGGTGGACGAGATCCTGACCTTCAAATTCGACCAACCGTTGACGTTTTAAAATTATGTGCGCAAAAAGATTTAATTGAAGTAGATGTGGCTGAACAACTCTCCCAAGCTTATGATTTTTGGCGCCGATTAGAACACCGTTTACAGTATGTTGAGGATGAGCAAACCCACCGTTTGCCCTCTGACGCAGATGTTCGCCAAGCAATGGCGCTGGCCATGGGTTTAGACAGCGCCGACATACTGAATGAACATATCGCCAGTTGGCAAGACAAAGTTGAAGCACAATTTTTAGTTGTTTTTTCTAATAAAAACCGCGATCAACAAGAAGAAATTAATGCCCACCAGTGGCCTGAATCTTGGCGCTCACGGTTTACAGAACTTGAACAAGCACAAGCGCGATGGGCTGATTTAGTCAACAGTTCACGGTTTAGAAGTTTGCCTCAATCGCATCGCAATCGTGTTAATCGCTTACTACCAGCTTTAGCTCGAGCCTGTATTCAAACCAATCACCCTGACAGCGCTTGGGCTCGTAGCATTGCCTTACTTGAAAGCATTTCTCGAAGAGGCGCTTATTTATCGCTGCTAGAGGAGTTTCCAAAGGCTCGCGAACGTTTAGTGCGGTTATTGTCAGCTAGTCAATGGGCAGCTGATTATCTATGCCAACACCCCATTTTACTGGATGAAATGCTAGATGAACGCAGTCTTTATCAAGCACCAAACTGGATAAGCTATCAAAAAGAACTCAAAAAGAGCCTAAAACAAGCTTATTTGGCCAATGGGCAAGCCGACCTAGAAAGCCAAATGAACTTGAGTCGAGAATTGCATCAAACTCAAGTTTTTCATTTGCTGGCTCAAGATTTAGAAGGATACTGGAGCGTTGAGCAACTGTCAGATCAGCTGTGCGAATTGGCCGATAAAACACTAGCCACGGTATTGGACGAAACCTGGCAACAACTGCCTAAACGCCACCGAGACCAACACCAATTTGCCATCGTAGCCTATGGAAAATACGGTGGTAAAGAACTTGGATATGGTTCCGACCTCGATTTAATTTTTTTATATGACGACGATGACCCACAAGCCCCTGAAGTCTACAGTAAACTAGCACAACGTTTTAACCATTGGCTAACCACCCAAACTGCTGCTGGCCAATTATTTGAGACCGACTATCGATTACGCCCAAATGGCGCGGCGGGTTTACTGGTGTTAGACTTGCAGTCATTTGAAAACTATCAAAAACGTAAAAATGGGATTGGTGCCTGGGTGTGGGAACATCAAGCGCTGACGCGGGCTCGCTTTTGTGCTGGTTATAGCCCATTAGGGCAAAACTTTGAAAAAATTCGTACTCAAGTTTTAGAAATCCCGCGCAATTTTCGCTACTTAGCCGAAGATGTGATCAGAATGCGACAAAAAATGCACGATGCTCACCCAAACCCCAGCAGTTTATTCGACATAAAGCACAGCACTGGAGGCATGATCGATATTGAATTTATTGTTCAGTTTTTAGTTTTAGCATACAGCGCCTCTTACTATGAACTGACAGCTAACAAAGGCAATATTTCATTGCTTAAAACTTGTGCCAAACTGGGTTTAATTAATGGCGAATTGGCTGAAAAAGTGAGCAATTGCTACCGTGAACTGCGTGCTCAACAGCACGCTTTGCGCTTAAAAGGCATTGCGGTGATGCGCATCGACCCCAGCGCGTTTATCGAATCCACACAAGCAATCAGAACCTTATGGGAAGAAACTGTGGTAGCAGCCAGCCAAATTAACCCACCTTTAAAGCATACCTAAGGAAGCGCTAACACCTGCGACATACGCGTCATAACCACCGCCGCATGTCTTGCCAAACGCTCAGACTGGCGGTGTGCGTTGTAGAAAAGTAAATCTCTAGAATACGACGTTTTGACAACACGGACTCTAACATCCAAGCTAACACCAATTCTTGGAATTTTCGCACATAACTGCGCGTGCCATTTAAAAAAAGATTTTTAGCCAATTGTTGCGTAATGGTTGAGCCGCCGTGGGTGACCCGACCTCGTTGTTGGTTGCGCTGCCAAGCATTCTCAATGGCAGACCAATCAACCCCTGAGTGAACCAAAAATTGGCTGTCCTCAGCCACAATAACAGCCCGCTTCATCGTGCTGGCAATGCGATCATAAGACACCCAATGGTGCTGTAATTTTGCTTGGGGATTGCTAATTCGCAACTGCGCCAAACGCAAGTCCATGAATCGTGTGGTTTGTGGATTGTTAAATTTTAAATTAACCACACGCAATAAAAACCAAAGCACCAACAATACAAACGCAAAGAAAATTAAAACAGCCCTTGCCACCAAGCGCAGTAAAAAAAATAAACGCTTTTTTACAAATACACTTTGATGACTAGCACCCTTCATTATAAAACTCTAAAAAAACCCAAAAAGCCTAAAATAAAACACAATAAAATCAATTAAACCGCCCCAGTTTTGCAGCAAACATTTGCAAAACGGACTCAAAAGGTGGTCGAATTTCACGCCAAAACTCAAATGCACACACAGCCTGCCCAACCAACATGCCGATACCATCACAACTCATAATACCTTGTAACTGTGCCTGAAGCATAAACGGAGTTGGTTTAGCCCCATACATCATGTCATACGCTAAACGCGCTTGAGAAAACCAAGCTGTATCAATTGATACTGCCTGCCCAGATAAGCTAGAAGCTGCGCCATTAATCACCACATCCACTGAACGCCCTGACATATCCAAACCACCCGCCTGGCATTGTACATTTGGATAACGAGATTGCAAGGGCTGAAGCAAAACATGTGCTTTTTCAGGTGTTCGATTCAAAACAAACAATTGTTTCACTCCCGCCGCCATTAAGGGGGCTAAAACTCCGGCCACTGCCCCACCTGCGCCCAACAATAAAACTCGCAAACCGCTTAAACCACCTAAAATGCGCTGTAAATCCATGCAAAGACCCACACCATCTGTATTGTCACCCAAAATTAGGCGATTAGGTAAAAATTGTATGGTATTGACTGCCCCGGCTATTTTGGCGCGATCTGTTAAATCATGGCACATTGAAAACGCTTCAAATTTAAACGGCACGGTAATATTGGCGCCCTTCATACCAGCAGCCTGCATAGCAATGATGGTCTGCATAAAACCATGTTTAGGCGCCAAAATATGACCATAACTTAAATTTTGTTGAGTTAGCTGCGCAAATTGTGCATGCAACCATGGCGATTGACTATGCGCAATTGGATTGCCGACCACAGCGTAACGATCAGGCTCAATCATTTAAAATCACTTTAAAAAACAACAAAACAACCCATGAATTAAAGTCTAACGCTGCAAAGTTTCTAGAGCGTCGCTAGTAAAAACCCAGGTGCGTGTCAGCACTAAAATATCAGCTAACTTTTGCATTTCAGAAGAAAACTCACCATACGGTGCTGCCATTCGGGCAATTCGCATCGCCGCTCGATCTAGTACGGGAGAACCCGATGATTGATCTAACTCAACCTGATGCACTGTACCGTCTTTTTTAATATAAACCGTTAGCCGCAAGGCACCATATAATTTACCTTTGACCTCAGCAGGGTAATTCAAATTACCATAATGCTCAATTTTTCGTCGCCAATGATCTTCATACATAGCAAACACATAAGGAGATGTGCTTGGAGAGAAAAAATGCTGTCTTGGGCGCTTATTGTAATCTTCTAACTGCCGTGCCACCTGGGCTTCTAGCCTGGCTATTTCCTGCGCTGCCGCTGACATGTCTTGTTGCAAATGGGCATCGTGCTGTTGTTTAGACTTACTTTCTGTAGCCTGTGCAGGGGGTTTTTCAGATAATTTTTGTTTGGTTGGCTGCTTACCCGCTTGAGCAACAGAAGATTGGTGCACCTCTGATTTTAGACGTTTTTGCAAGACTTCTAACTCTGCTAATTTTTGATGTACATCAAGCTGTGCGGCTTGTTGGTGAGTAGGTGTTTGTCCCGTTACAAACGTTTGAGATAAATGCCGCTGCTCAGGTAAAGTGGGTAAAGGCGATTTGGCACGGCCTTGATCATACTCACCGCCCCCTTGCAAAGCCACTTGCGCCAAAGCCTGAGACTTTTCAGGAGCAACACGGCTCTGAGCATTGACCAAGACAACTTCCAGTTCCGATGAGACCGGTTTACCAGTTTGCCGTTCGCTCAACAAAAAAACGCCCACAAGCACATGCACCACCAATGAAAATAGCAGCGCTTTGCGTAAATTGCGACTACACCGCCCCTCTAAATCAAGCCAAGGGGACAGATTGAGACAGCTCAGGTCTGGCATCGGATGTTCCTTCTTGAGCACCTAAAACAACTGCAGCGTCTAAGGCGTGTAAAACATCTGCTGAATTTACAAAATTTGCAGAGTTCAAAGCATCTACAACCCCCACTTCACTAACAGCACCAATTACATCGGTTACCTTTACCGTTTCTTGTGGTTCAGTGGATTCTAGACGATCTTGTTCACAAATTTCAACGACACGACAACTCACATCAACTTCAACGAAATTAATCTCTTGAAGCTGTAAACGCACCAAAGTGCCAGCAGACTTCCCCGAAAAACCAGGCACACGAATCACCAAGGGAATGTCCCGTAACCGCAATAAATCTTCTCGCACCACATGGGCAAACACTTCTTTTATTTTGTGCTGTTCTAACCAACGCAAACACCAATAACGCTCCATTTGCGTTTGAAAATCACTGTATGCCTTGTAGGTGGTTTCAAACGCTGAGACTATTGCAAATAATTCTGCATCATTCGCGCTAAAAGGGGAAGGTTGATCTTGCAGCAGTGCAATTAATTGCCACTGATTAACCAAGTCTATGTAACGCCGCAAAGGCGAAGTGGTCCAGGCATAATGAGGTACACCCAAGCCAACATGCGGTGCCGCATGGACACCCATACGCACCCTTGCTCCTGGAGGTTGAACGCGATAAATACCTGCACGCTCATGGGTTTGCAACAATGCACCCCAAATTTGGTTGGTCATGATCATCAACTCAGCCACCAATAAATCCAGTGGTGCATCGCGACGACGTGGCACAATCTCAACCCAATTGTCTTGCACATAAAAATTGTAATCGATACGATTTAAATTTTCAGTTTTACCGCGATATTGATCGCGCTGTGCAGATAAGAATTGAGTAACTCGCCATAACAAAGCCAATTCACGAGCACACGTAAACGGCTCTTGTTGCAAACTTTGAGATGGGTCAATGGCTGATAACGATTCACGGGTCACCAACTCATCTAAAGTATTGTGACGCAAATTGTGTTCTACCGTAATACGCTCAATACAACTATGCGGATCACCAAGCGGTTTGCCCGTGCTAAGCTCAATATCAACATACAAAGACAATACAGCCACCATTCGCCCTTGAGCAAGGGTAGCACGTTCAACGACTGCCTCAGGCATCATGGTGATTTTATCACCTGGCATATAAACCGTTGACAACCGTTCTCTGGCAATCTGTGCCAAAGGGTCTTTAGGTCCAAAAAGTAAACCAGGCGCCGCAATGTGTACCCCAAGGCGGGCACGCTCATTGTCGATAAACTCAACTGAAAAAGCATCATCAATTTCCGTGGTTGTGATGTCATCAATTGAAAAAGCCCGTTTGTTAACTACAGAAAGTTCAGTTTCCACACCTTTTTCAAATCCAGGAAGTGTAGAAAATGCTGTACCTCGCGGAAACTGCAATACCTCAAAACAGCGGCGGTGCATGTCGTGTTCTGAGCTAAATGCCCCCGTCTGTAAAAGCAAATCTTTTGCGTTGCGTTGCGATTGGTCCATGGCCAACTGCAAGGCTTTGTATTCTTGGCCGTTTTTATCAGGCTTGGCCAATAATTGCGCCGCAACACGAATAATCTCTGGAGGCGCCTGACCACCCATCAATGCATCAGCCCACTGCTGCTGCTGTTCCAAAGCCAAGCGTTTTTTTTCAGCACAAGCCAATGCAGCCTGTAAAATATCCGGTGGCGCAGCACGGTATTTACCACGCCCTTTACGGTGAAAATACAAAGGCGCCGCATGCAATGCAAGCAAAACAGCAGTGGCCTGAACCGCATCTGGCACCGTGCCAAAATAATCTTGGGCCAAACTTTGAAAATCAAATTCTTCTTGGGGCGCACATTCCCACAAAAAAGCAGCATCAAACTCGAATTGCATAGCCTGAGCCTGCTGTAGCAATTGTGCAAACTGAGGTGTCTTAAAATGCAAAAGCACGATATTGGACTTTATTTTACTGCGCTTTCCATGCGGTGATTCCACTTGCAAAGCGCCTCCCAAATCTTGCAATACATGCCCAACACGAAAATCGCCCAATTCTTCATACAACACAAACATGCTTGCTTTACTCACTTACTGCGCTTAAATTGCACAAATTTCCTAAAATAACAAAAACCTCAGTCACCATCAAGGGAGTTGCTCCGCCCACTTGTTCATACACTGCACGTCTTGCATAAAAAGGCATAGAAAAAACCTGTCCACGCCGGCGCAGCACCTGGCAAGTTAAACGCGTTAGAGGATGATTAACAGGCAAACATGAAAATTGCCGACTTGTTAAGCGAACTTTTTGATTCGCAAACAAAGCCAACCCTAAAGAACGATTGCCCAATCGATTCCAAAATGGCCAGTCCAGACGAACACCACACATTTTCACCAAAGAGTGTGCCACAACACGCACACGCCCTCCAACCAACAGCGCGACATCACGACACCGCGCTTGTCCTGTTCGAGACATCCCTAACAAGCGGTATTCATCACTTAAACTAACAGCTGCCTTTTGGGCATTCACCACCACTTGAACCTCACCAAAACACCGCTGTAGTTTTAAAGTTAAAGAACCAGACGATTTTAACCAATGCACCACTTCAGTGGGCCAACTGCTTAAACACCGCTCATGCCACATGGCATTCATACTTTAGCTCCAAGTGCTTGTAAAATTTTTTGATGAACACCACCAAAACCGCCATTACTCATAATCAGTATGACGTCATCAGGCCGCGATTGTGCAACCACCGACCGAACTAAATTATCCAATTCATCAGTGACACACACGGGCTGAGGCAAATCCGCCAAAGTTTGCTCAGCGTTCCACTCTAGGCCATGGGTATAACAAAAAACCGCATCGGCCTCACGCAAGGCTTGCGGCAAAGCAGCACGCATCACACCTAATTTCATGGTATTGGAGCGTGGCTCAAATACCGCCAAAATACGACCTACCGCGCCCATGCGCTTACGCATCCCAGCAATTGTAGTGGCTATAGCGGTTGGGTGATGCGCAAAATCATCATACACTGTAACCCCATGAACCACGCCCCGCACTTGCATACGGCGCTGCACCCCTTTAAAAACACTGAGTGCCTCACAAACCAAGTGCGCTGGCACACCCAAATGAGAAGCAGCAGCAACCACAGCCAACGCATTACTGCGATTATGAGCGCCACTGAGTTGCCATTGCACCCGACCCACTGATTTTTGATGATAAAACACCTCAAAATCTTGCTCATCGCCCTGGGCGAAATAACCTTCAGCACAATCAAAATACGTCAGATTACTCCAGGAACCACGCTCTAAAACTGCATTTAACGTGTCTTGCTGACCATTAACCACCAATAAACCCGACGCAGGTACTGTACGCACCAAATGGTGAAATTGCGTCTGAATAGCAGCAAGATCAGGGAAAATGTCTGCATGATCAAACTCAAGGTTATTTAAAATGGCTGTTCTTGGACGATAGTGTACAAATTTTGAACGCTTATCAAAAAATGCAGTATCGTACTCGTCGGCCTCAATAACAAATGGCGAACCGTTTCCCAAGCGGGCTGAACATCTAAAATCTTGAGGCACGCCTCCCACCAAAAAGCCTGGATTCAAACCTACATATTCAAGCGCCCAAGCCAACATTGATGTGGTGGTGGTTTTACCATGGGTACCAGCCACCGCAATACAATGGCGAACGTTCAAAATATGCTCACCTACCCATTGTGGTCCAGACGTATAAGGTAAGCCGAGGTCCATTATTTTCTCCATCAATGGGTTACCACGGCGTACCACGTTGCCTATCACGAATAAATCGGGTTTCAACAAAACCTGATCTGGGTCAAAGCCTTCGATCAAACGGATACCAATTTGCTCTAGTTGAGTGCTCATTGGTGGATACACATTGGCGTCACAACCTGTAACCTGATGACCCAAACACACCGCCAACCGAGCTACCCCACCCATAAAAGTACCGCAAATACCCAAAATGTGAATATGCATAATTAGAAATGGCAAGCACCACTGTTAAAAAATACTGCTATTGTAACGATTGCAAAGTTTAAATACCGTCTTCAGTCAAGAATAAATGATAGATTTTGATGATCACACTTTCCCAAATATACAACCTAACAGCCTGCGATTTGAACTGGCTAATTATGCAGCCCGTTTAATTGCTGAACAAGGATGGGACTATTCTAACGCTCGAAAAAAAGCACTGACTGCCCTTGTGGGTAAACAAAAAATCCATAAAAGCAACTGGCCTAGTTTTGAAGATATTTTAGAACAGGTGCGGCAATACCAAAGCCTTTACCAAAAGGAAGAACAAGCATTAAAATTGCAACAACTGAGAGAAATTTGCCATCAACTCATGCAATCGTTGCAAGAGTTTTCGCCTTTGGTGTACGGCGACTTGGTTAATGGTACAGCTAGCGAATTTTCGGCAATTCATTTACTTTGTTTTGCTGACAACCCCAAGGAAATTGACTATTGGCTTCTAAACCAAAACATTCGATTTAACCCCGTTGAAGTTGGCGCCGTTCAAGGAAAAACTGTTGATGCTATCGCGTTTAAATGGCGAAACGAAATTGTTACGATTGCCACATTGCCAAGCATTCAGCGTCGCGGCCTTCTCAGAACTCAAGAAAAAAAAGTTTTATTCCGTACAGATTTAAATGGTCTTATTCAATTAATGGAGAATTAAATGACCCTTATTAAAACCATGAGTTGGGTGATTGTTGCAGGTATTGCACTTAGCGCAGGTGTTCACGTTGCCAACAAAAAACAAAAAAACAACGAACCAACACAAACCACAACAGCTACAATTGATCAACTGGTCTTTAAAACCACCTCAGGCGAGATATTTAACTCCCAAAATCTAAAAGGCAAAACCGTTGTTTTAAACTTTTGGGCTTCTTGGTGCCCACCTTGTGTAGAAGAAATGCCAGAACTTGAGGCCAGCTACAAAGAGCTTCGCTCAAAAAACGTTGAATTTGTTGGTGTTGGTATTGATACACCGGAAAATATTACCAATTTCCTCAAAAACAAAAACTTCAGCTACCCACTGCTGGTAGCGGGCGCTCATGGTGCTACCCTCTCCCAACAACTGGGTAATGACACCACAGCCCTGCCCTTTACTGTAATTTTGAACGCCAATGGCGAAACCCTGTTAAAAAAACTAGGACGCATTACCCCAGAGGAAATTAAACAAGTTACCCTTAAAACTAAAAATGATACGCAAGGGTGAGAATTAAAGCCAACATTTAATAACCCAAACCTCACGAGCGATTGCCACCAGCCATTCCGGTTTTTCCATTATTTAATTGGACAGATAACAGAAAATAACAGAGAATGGCGTTTTTTAGGCGACAAATAAAAAATGACAATTGCAACCCCGCGCGTCTGGGTTTTAAATGGCCCCAACCTTAATTTACTTGGCCAAAGAGAACCCCACATTTATGGTTACGAAAGCCTTCAAAATATTGAACAAAACCTGATTCAACATGGCCAAACCATGGGCCTTAATGTACAGTGCTTTCAAAGCAATCATGAAGGGCAATTCATTGACCATATACACCGCGCCACAGCAGAAGATGTGCGCTATTTTATAATCAACGCTGGGGCCTACACACACACCAGCATTGCCATACGCGACGCATTGGTCGGGGTAAAAGTGCCGTATCTAGAAGTACATTTGTCTAATATTTATGCGCGAGAAGCGTTTCGCCACCACTCCCATTTAAGTGCAAATGCTCAAGCTGTTGTGTGTGGCATGGGTAGTGCTGGTTATTTTTATGCCCTAGACTTTATCAAGAAAAATCTCGCATAATCAGCTAAAATCTGCGAAATTATATAAAAGGCTACAGCAATTGCGTCAACATGCTCACACTGAAACGCACTAAAAAATTTAACTTAATACGCCCACTTAAACACCTGATGAGTCAATATATCCGTTTAAGTTAATTTTTTAACCACATAATTTAATAAAATAAATTCATTTGGCGCAACAAAGCAGCAACCTTAAAGCCCATAAACATGAAGCCCTTAAAGAATTAACGCTTAAGAGAAAACACCATGGACCTTAGAAAACTGAAAACCCTAATTGACCTCGTATCCGAATCAGGGATTGCTGAACTCGAAATCACAGAGGGCGAAGGTCGGGTTAAAATTGTTAATGCACACCCGCACCCAGCACCTGGATTACAATACGCTACGCCAGTGACCACAGTTGCCCCAGCAACAATAAACCAAGATGCGGGTTTAAACGCCGTTTCTCTGCCCACTGAAAACACAACTATCGAAAATAATCTGCAACATGTGGTTAAATCACCCATGGTTGGCACCTTTTACCGTGCATCTAACCCTGGCGCTAGCAATTTTGTTGAAGTGGGCAACACCGTTAAAGAAGGCGATACGCTCTGCATCGTAGAAGCCATGAAACTGCTCAATGAAATAGAAGCCGACTGCAGCGGTGTTATCAAACAAATTTTGTTGGACAATGGGCAACCCGTAGAATACGGCCAACCATTGTTTATCATCGAGTAAGCCCATGTTCTCTAAAGTCTTAATTGCCAACCGTGGCGAAATAGCGCTACGAATTTTGCGCGCCTGCCGCACCCTAGGTATTAAAACCGTTGCTATTCACTCAGAGGCAGACACCGAAGCTAAATATGTGCGTTTAGCTGATGAATCAGTGTGCATAGGCCCAGCATCCAGCGCACAAAGTTACTTAAATATTCCAGCCATTATCAGTGCTGCTGAAGTCACTGACGCGCAAGCCATACACCCAGGGTACGGATTTTTATCTGAAAACGCTGATTTTGCTGAACGTGTTGAGCGCAGTGGTTTTATTTTTATTGGCCCACGGCCCGAATCCATACGCTTAATGGGCGATAAAGTCAGCGCCAAACAGGCGATGATTGCTGCTGGTGTACCCTGCGTTCCTGGGTCCGACGGAGAACTGCCCGATAACCCCAAAGAGATTATAAAAATTGCGCGACAAATTGGCTATCCCGTCATTATCAAAGCCGCTGGTGGTGGGGGTGGTCGAGGGATGCGCGTTGTGCACACCGAAGGGGCGTTACTTAATGCGGTGAGCATGACCAAAACTGAAGCACAAACCGCGTTTGGTAACCCCGCTGTTTACATCGAAAAATTTTTAGAAAACCCACGGCATATTGAAATTCAAATCTTAGCTGACGAGCACCGCAATGCAGTCTGGCTAGGCGAGCGGGATTGCTCCATGCAGCGACGCCACCAAAAAATTATAGAAGAAGCGCCAGCACCGTTGATTTCTCGACGCTTAATTGAACGCATTGGCGACCGCTGTGCTGATGCTTGCCGCAAAATTGGCTACCGTGGCGCGGGTACTTTTGAGTTTTTATACGAAAATGGCGAATTTTATTTTATTGAGATGAACACGCGCGTTCAAGTAGAACACCCTGTAACTGAAATTATAACCGGTATCGACATTGTGCAAGAGCAATTGCACATTGCCGCTGGCGAAAAACTGCGCTTTCGCCAACGTGATATAGAGTTCAAAGGGCACGCCATTGAATGCCGTATCAACGCAGAAGACCCCTTTAAGTTCACACCTTCCCCAGGGAAAATTACCAGCTGGCACGCTCCAGGAGGCCCAGGCATACGGGTAGATTCTCATGTTTATTCAGGCTACACCGTACCCCCACACTATGACTCCATGATTGGTAAAGTCATCGCCTATGGCGCTGATCGTAACCAAGCGATTGCGCGTATGCGCATGGCATTGGGTGAACTGGTGATTGAGGGCATTAAAACCAACACAGCCTTACACAAAGAGTTGATGACTGACCTGCACTTTATTGAAGGTGGTACCAGCATTCATTATCTAGAGCAGCGCTTAAACAGCACACATACTGAACGCAAACCATGAGCCAAGCCATCACAACCAAAGATCAGCCCAAAAACACCTGGGCACAGGCCACTGTGGTTTTACCTGCTCGATGGGCCGAAGCGGTTTCTGAGGCGCTCATGGAAAATGGTGCTTTATCAGTCACTATAGAAGACGCACAAGCCGATACCGAAGATGAGCAAGCGCTGTTTGGTGAACCCGGCCTTGAACCAGAGACCACCGCATGGAACCAAAATCGGGTGTTGGCCTTATTCAATAACCAAACAGAAGGTCAAACGCTGATTGACGCCCTACCCTACCTATGGCTTGAAAACGCCGACGTTGTCTGGAGTTCGGTGCCTGAACAAGACTGGGTAAGGCTCACGCAATCACAATTTGAACCAATTGCAATCACTGAAAAACTATGGATTGTGCCCTCATGGCATACATGCGAAGCCAACAATCATCGAATTAATTTGCGTTTAGACCCAGGGTTGGCATTTGGTACGGGCTCACACCCAACCACTGATCTGTGTTTACAATGGCTTAGCCAAACCAATTTAGAACAAACCCAAATACTCGACTACGGTTGTGGTTCTGGAATTCTAGCGATTGCAGCGCTTAAATTAGGTGCTGCTCACGCCGTGGCTGTTGATATTGACCCTCAAGCGGTACAGTCTGCTGCTAATAATGCAGTTGCAAATGAAGTCAATTTAATCACCGGACTACCAGAACACGAAGCCGCTCAGGGTCTATTTCCTGTGGTATTAGCCAATATTTTATCAAACCCCCTAAAAATACTGGCGCCCAACCTCTGCGCCCGTGTGGCAACTGGCGGTTGGCTGGTACTGTCAGGCATTTTAGAACGACAAGCTGAAGATCTAATTGCCGCCTATGCACCTTGGATTAAAATGCACATTTGGCAAACCCAAGAGGGCTGGGTGTGTCTAGTTGGCCAAAAAACCAACTCAGAAACTGCAACTTAACCTTGCAACCCAATCTATTATTTTTAACAATAAACCACTGCGCTAAAATACCGTGTCAAACTCAACTGTACTTATTTGTGGGTCGCTTGCCTACGATTCAATTATGGCCTTTGAAGGTCATTTTAAAGACCATATTTTGCCAAACCAAGTGCACGCCTTAAATGTTGCTTTTCTCGTCCCCACCCTACTCAAACAATGGGGCGGCTGCGCTGGCAATATTGCTTATGGGTTAAAATTGTTGGATGGCAATCCACTACCCATGGCCACAATCGGTAATGACGGCGCAGACTACTTACAACGCCTGCGTAACTTAGGCATTGAAACCCGCTGCATTCGAACAATTACAGAAAGTTACACTGCCCAAGCGTTTATCACTACCGATCAGAACGATAATCAAATTACCGCCTTCCACCCTGGTGCAATGATGCACGCCCACACCAATTCTATAAAAGATGCGGGAGAGATCGCTCTAGCTATCGTTGCACCTGATGGCCGCCAAGGCATGTTAGAGCATGCGCAAAATTTAGCCAATGCAGGCATACCTTTCATTTTTGACCCAGGCCAAGGCTTACCAATGTTCAATGGCGAAGAATTACTGGCTTTTTTAGATCAAGCTACCTACGCAACAGTCAATGATTACGAAGCAAAACTGCTTTGTGATAAAACCAATTTGTCTTTAGAAGAATTGGCTCAACGTGTTAAAGCTCTGATTGTCACTCGCGGAGTTGAAGGCTCATGGGTGTTCACCGATAGCCAAAAACTAAGCGTTCCTAGTATTTCACCCAGCTCCGTGGTTGACCCCACAGGTTGTGGCGATGCCTTCCGCGCCGGATTACTCTACGGTTTAACCCATAACATGGACTGGCCCACCACCGCTCGTTTAGCAAGCACAATGGGCGGCCTTAAAATTGCTCATCGCGGCGGCCAAACCTATACGCCCAATCGTGATGAAATTGCAAAAACATTTAAAGCCCATTTTGCCTATAACCCGTGGTAATTACCTAATTTTTTAAAGGACAATTGACATGAAACAAAAAACAATAACAACCGCACTGGCTGTTGCTTTGGTAGCATTGACTGGCTGCGCAACTGAAAATACTTCAGGTACCATCTACAAAGCAAGCGAAACCAAACGCGAACAAATTGTGCGTATGGGCGTTATTGAAAGTATTCGCGAAGTGCAAATTCAACAAGATAACAATGGCATAGGCGCCATAGCTGGTGGTGTTGTTGGTGGCATTGCGGCGTCAGACATCGGTGGTGGCAAAGGCTCCGCAATTGCAGGCATATTGGGCGCAGTAGCAGGTGGCGCGGTAGGCAATGCCATTGAAGAACGCATCAACACCAAAAAAGGACTAGAAATTACAGTTAAACTGGATAGTGGCGAATTAAGGGTATATGTTCAAGATGCCAGTGAAATGTTTAAACTAGGTGAGCGGGTCCGCCTTGTCAGCACCGGGGGGGTTGTTCGAGTAACACATTAAATGTAGTAACTTAGAATTAATCTGACAGACACTAAAAATTTTACCGGAATGTCGGACAGCTTAAAATGTCAGATGTTCCCAATTTGTTGGGGATTTGTTTTTCTTTCGCCAATGCTATTGAATCAAGCCAAGTTTGCCAAGGTGTTTTACCGTAACAAAAACGCCCTGAATGGCCTCTTTCATGATTGTACCAATGAACCCATTGATCAACATCATTTTGAAGTTGATCAAT
>JAXISZ010000005.1:0-104284 GCA_034680345.1 Burkholderiaceae bacterium | reverse complement strand
GGCCCTACATTGGCTTTGACCAGCGACACAGGCAGTAGCGCAAGCGACGGCATCACTAGCAATGGGTCAATGACAGTGGGCGGCCTTGAGACAGGGGCTACGTGGCAGTACAGCACCAACAGTGGAACAAGCTGGGTAGCTGGCACTGGCAGCGCCTTTACGCTGGCAGCGGGTGCGTATCCGGCTAACACCATTTGGGTGCGGCAGACGGATACCGCTGGCAACCTTAGCACTACAACTCGGTTTACATCGGCGATTACAGTAGACACCACAGTAGCAGCAATAGCACAAGTTGATGCAGTAGAAACTATATTGGCAAACAACGCTGGTATTTCTTATGATTACACCACGGGGTCGTTTTATAAGGTGGTTAGAACACTAACAGATTTGGACATAGCAAATACGAATTCTTATAACAGTTTATTGAATGGTTTACACGGGCATTTGGTGCATATTAATTCAGCCACTGAAAATACAGTAGTCAAGAACCTTGGTCTTTCTCAGTTTTGGATTGGAGCTAGTGATAAGATTGGGGGGGATGGGGATAGACTTGGGGAGGGCGAATGGCGCTGGTACTATGGGCCTGGTAGTCATGGTCCTGTATTTTATGATCTACAAAGAGGAGTGTGGGGTTATACAAGTTGGGCGTCTGGTCAGCCAGATAATAATGGCAATGATAATGCGGATTATGTTTTGAGCAAGGCTGGGTTTTGGTACGATGATAGACCAGATGAAGTTAGTGCTGGATACATCATTGAATGGGAAGGCGCCGCATTATTAAACACCCTAAAGCTTTCTACTTCACAAAATCTAAAAGTAAAAAGTAATGAAACAGGTACAGCTTACTTGGTACATGATTCAGTAACGGTTAGCAATATTGCTAGTAGTATTACCAGGCAAGCAGACAATAAATGGAATTCGGTTGCATTAACAACTAACAATGTGGTGTTTTCACACGAAGATTTTTCTACATCAACAGCAGGCTGGGTAAGTACGGCTAGGTTTGGTAGTGCAGCTTCTCCTACTGTATGGGCTGCGCCGATGAATGGATTTTTAGGAAGGTTTGCAGACAGCACAGGTAACCAGGTGGTTTCTAAACAGTATAACTTTGGTGTAGCCAACGCAGGCAAGCAGGTTAACATTCAATTTGATATGTATGAAATAGATGACTGGGATGGAGACATTTTTAAAGTTTTTATTAATAATGTTGAATCATCTTCCCAATCTTATTACTATTCGAATGCTTTGAATTTTGGTGATTCGAGGTTAAATGCAGCTGATGGCGGGTTAGATTTGGGCAATCTGTCAAATTCACTTTCGAGTGAAGAGGCTCATCGTTACAGCCTCACGGCAATTTTAGATGCAAATGGCCGTGTAAAACTTGGTTTTGGTTCCATTTGGGATGACTTAGATAAGGATGGCTCAAATCCAATTAACTATGGATCCCTAAATCAATTCTGGGGTATCGACAACGTTTTAATTACAAGCACTGAAGCAGCTACCAATTTATCATTAGCAGGCTTAGCCTCAGGTTCTTACAATTTGTATGTGGCTGATGCGGCGGGTAACCTAAACGAACATCATGTTGCCCTGCAGGTCCTTTAGGCTTGGCTTTTCAGGCTAATCTTTAGTGTTTAAGGGTTTAGCCTTTGAAGGGGGTTTGTGTTTATTGGGTTAGACTTAATCTGACGGATGCAAGAAATTTATAGTGATGTTCAAGAGAGTTTTATTGAGGGCTTGCAGCCATTTGAAAAGTTGAGTTTATTCGGTGTTTGTGGTGCTTAAGTGCTTTGCTCTATTATAAATTTTTCAATATCACTTAAAAGGGGGGATTTAAACCGCAATGGCCAAGCTATACTTGCGATAATGCTAATGTGATCTACTGTATCATAAACTTTTAACGTGTTTATTGTGCCTTCGCGTTGTAATTTTTTAGCCATAGCTATGGTATTACGTTGCTCGTCTATTAAATCATCTTGTGGGCTTGTGGCTAAAAAACTTGCAATTGATTTGTTATTGATGAATTCCATCGGTTGGCTTTTTTCTGGATAGTTGGGATGAAAAAAAACAGGTCTTACATCTGGATTTTGAACTGGATAGAAGTCATAGGGCCCAGAAATTCCAATCCATCCTTTGAATATGTTGGTGTTCAGATTGTATTGTGCCAACCATCGCTTGTCTAATGCAAGCATAGCGGCGTTATAGGCACCTGCGCTATGTCCCATGATAAATATATTTTTTGTATCGCCACCTTGTTGTTCTAAATTTTTTACGACCCAGGTCACCGCGGCTGCATTGTCTTGTAAAAAATCAGGATATCTTGCTTCTGGATACAACCTATAATCAGGTATTATCGTTATAAAACCTTTGCTGGCTAATGCATGTCCAATAAATGCATAGTCTTTTCGTTGTCCACGATTCCAGCTACCACCGTATAAAAAAATAATAACAGGTCTGCTATTTTTGATAGTAAGGACATTTTCTTTTTCAATCTGACTGATCATGTGTTTTGGATAATAGATATCCAATTGTTGTCTAGACCCGTTTCCATAATTGATATTTTTTTGCGCGTGGTAGGAAGATAAACCGCTTAATACATTCAAAACGTCTACAGACGTGCAAGCACTTGTTAGTAATAGAGGAGATAAGGTGGTCAAGCGTTTTTTTAACCAGTGCATTTTTTTAATCTGTACAGTTGGTTTTTAAATGTTCTAGGGCGGCATCTACTTGGTCAATTAAGATTAAACACAAATCGCCTTCATTTAGATTTTTTAGTGCAAAATTAATTGCAGTAAACTCTCCTATTATTTCATGTACTTGATTTGTTTTTTTTACATTTTTTAATCCATCTCGCAACAATTGCAGAACTTCACCGGTTTCACGCCCACGGTTACAAGCATCTTCGTACAGAATAATTGTGTCGAAAGTGTTTCCCAGTATTTGGGTTTGTAAGGATAAGTCTTGGTTGCGTCTGTCACCAGCACCGCTGATAACAGCCAATCGTTGTTTGGCTGGAATAGACTCAATCGATTTAACTAAAGCCAGCATTGCATCTGGGTTATGGCCATAGTCGGCAATCACTGTTGCTCCACGATGTTTGAATAGATTAAAGCGACCTGGTGCTGTTGTACTGTCACTGATAAAGTGACTCAGCCCTTGTTGAATTTTCTCTTTTGCAATACCTAAAACCCAAGCTGCTGAAATAGCGCACATTGCATTTTCAACTTGAAAATGCAATGTGCCGTTATTGGTCAGAGGTATGTTTGATAAATTAAAACGCATTGCAACGCTATGCCCATGAGCAAGTTCAATGTATTGTTCTGTGCGATATGCTACACGGTGGCCAGCGTTTCTGTGCTTCATTAAAGCGAGGTTATTGCTGTTTTGAGCAAACAGTAACACCTCACCAGGGCAATATTGTGCCATTCTAAGCGTTAATGGGTCTTCAGCATTTAAAATAGCAATCCCTTGATTATTTACACTTTCCACGATCACCTGTTTGACCGCAGCAAGTTCCTCAGCCGTGTTGATGTGATTTAGTCCGAGGTGGTCTCCCATGCCAATGTTGGTGATAATTGCTATATCACAGCGATCAAATCCGAGTCCTTCTCGAAGGATGCCGCCACGTGCCGTTTCTAAAACAGCAGCCTCTAGATGTGGATGTGCCAGTAAATTGCGTGCGCTTTTAGGACCGCTGCAGTCACCCGTATCTATCCGTTTGCCTTGCATGTAAATGCCATCGGAGCAGGTCCAGCCGGTTTGTAATCCGCTTTGTGCTAACAAATGAGCTGTTAGACGAACGGTTGTTGTTTTACCATTCGTTCCAGTCACCGCCACCATCGGAATGCGCCCATTTGCAGTAGATGGGAACATGTTGTTGATAATGGCTTGTCCAACGTCGCGAGCTGGACCATATGAAGGGTCCAAATGCATGCGCAAACCAGGGGCGGCATTGATTTCAACAATACCGCCGCCTTGCTCTTGTAATGGTTTATTGATATGCTGACAAACCAAATCTACCCCAGCAATATCCAACCCTACCATTTGAACCGCTGTTATAGCAGCTTGCGCAATGTTTGGATGAACATGATCCGTCACATCGGTCGCTGTGCCCCCTGTACTTAGGTTTGCATTGTCACGCAAGACAATTTTTTGCCCTGGTTTTGGAACATGGCTGGTGTTGACTTTTTGTTTTTTTAGTGTGGCAGCCGCTATTTCATCTAAACGAATTTTAGTTAACGAGGTGGCGTGTCCATTACTGCGTCTGGGGTCTTGATTTGTTATATCAACCAATTGCGCAATATTATGAATACCGTCACCAATCACATGAGCGGGGTCTCGACGCGCTACAGCCACCAGTTGGTCGCCCACCACGAGAAGTCGATAGTCATCGCCAGTAAGATTGCGCTCCACAATCACATCAGCACTAACTTCATACGCTAAGTTGTAAGCGTGTTTTAATTGGTCTGGAGTTTTTAAATTAATTGAAATACCTTTGCCTTGATTGCCATCGCGTGGTTTTATTGCTACAGGAAAACCAATTTCCAAGGCGGCTAGCCAAGCGTCTTCAGCACTATTGACAGGGCGACCTTGTGGAACAGGAACACCTGCCGCGTGCAGCAATTTTTTGGTGAGTTCTTTGTCTTGTGCTATAGATTCTGCAATTGCGCTGGTGTTGCTGCTTTCAGCGGCTAAAATTCGTTTTTGTTTTGATCCGTATCCAAATTGGACCATGCTGCCTTCGGTTAAACGCCGAAAAGGAATTTCCCTACGCACAGCGGCCTGTACAATTGAACCCGTGCTTGGTCCAAGGCGTATATCTTCGTCAAGATCAGACAGTTGTTTGATTGCTGTTGTTAAATCGTAGGTTTCCCCCCGAAGTAGTGCATTAATTAATAAGTTGGCGTATTCGATTGCAAGGCGCCCCACTTTTTCTTCTGTGTATTGCACAACAACTATGTAAGCTTTTTGATCTTTGGTTAAATGGGTATGGCTAAATGTGACAGGACACCCGGCTGCACGTTGAATTTCAAGCGTTACAGCCGCCAGTAGATGTGCTAAATGTAAGTTTTGGGGTGTGGCAAGATTTAAATGATGTTCGGTGTGTTTATTTGGTAAGTGGTAGTGATAAGGTAATTCACCCAGCTGGGGTAGATATTTTCGACAAGCAGATACCACATGGTGGTTATGATGGAGGACAATGTCATCAGAATGTTTTTCTACAGTGGTTTCAACACTGGTGAATCGACTCCATAAGTTAGGGCCGCGCAGTGCCTTAATGCGTTCTATGTTCATTAAAAAATCCTTAATTCGTTGCATTTATTGCATGTGCAATGTCTTGGTGTGATATGCCCATGAACCATAGAGCGCCAGCAGCTGCCAAATAAGCAACAGGCATTTGAGTATTTTCTTTTAATTCAATTTTTTTTGATGCTTTTGCGCCATCAAAAAATTCTATTTCATTGTTGGAGAAAATCAGCGCGCGCTTGCCTTTGGTTATGTGGTTTTGAATTTCAGGGTTTTGTTTGTTTTGACTGAAAAAAATGACTTCACCGTCGCAGAGGTCATGCATATCTAATACCAGTTTATCGTCGGCATTTAAAACAGCACATCCAGTTTTGAGAACAACGTCAACTTGAGTTCTAATGACTGTAAATAATTTGTCTTCATCTTCAATGTGGCGCTCTGGAATGAGCGCCGAAGTTGGCGCATTGGTAACAATACCAACTTGGCATCGATCGTAAGCCAACCCTTCTGTGACAATTTGATTGTGCTTGTTTTCAATGACCGCGGCTTGCACTGAACGATTAAGCAAAATGCGGCGACCACCATCCCAGTGAGCACTATTTGTTTGTTCGATGGGCCAATCGTTTAGGTAAATACCTTGGCTACAGGACAGCCCCACCAGATTAAACTGTTTACGCAGCCCCTTGGCAATTAATTGACTGGTGGCTGTAAGATGGTCTACCCCACATACTCCAATGACAGGTATGCGTCCATTTTGGTTTTTGGGGAAAAGGTGGTCTACTATGGCTTTGCCAACGGGTTGCGCTTGCCCTTCTGCTGGTTTAAGGTGCATTAATAAACCAGGCCCTGCATTGACTTCTACAATTGCACCTCGTGTGTCTGATAGCGGCTTGGAAATGTCTTCATTGACCATGTCAATGCCTGCAATATCAAGTCCAACCACATTGGCTGCCAATTCTACCGCGGCTGCAATTTCGGGGTGTACAAGATGGGTTGCATCTATGGCAACATTACCATTGCGTTGTATCAACACTTCAAGATTTTTAGGAGGAACACTATGGGGAGTAAAACCTTGCCGTTGAATTTCAAGTTCGGCCGCTGAATCAATACGAATAGGGTTTAATGGGTGATCTTCTGTATGACCACGGCGTGGGTCGCTGTTGAGTTGACTTTCAATCAGTTCTAAGATGGTTTGTTTACCATCGCCATGAATAACAGCACTTTCACCCCGCGCTGCCGCGATGAATTTACCCCCAACCACCAATAATCGATGTTCGTTGCCGCGAATAAATCGTTCGACAATGACACCGCTGCCTTCTTGTACTGCTACGGTGTACGCTTTAGCAATTTGTTCTTCAGTAGATAAATTGATAAAAACGCCACGGCCGTGGTTGGCATCAATTGGTTTGACTACAACGGGTAAACCAATGTCTTGGGCCGCGTCCCAGGCATCCTGTGGGCTATTGACCGAGCGCCCTTCAGGAACAGGTAAGCCAACTTGGGATAATAAGGTTTTGGTGAGGTCTTTGTCGCGTGAGATGGTTTCAGCAATGGCGCTGGTGTGATCAGTCTCAGCTGTCCAGATGCGGCGCGACGCAGCTCCGTAACCCAATTGCACCAAATTACCATCGGTAAGACGAATATGTGGAATCATTCGTTTTTCTGCGGCTTCAACAATGCATGCAGTACTTGGCCCTAAGCATTTGTCATCCGTAAGGTCTTTAAGCGCTTCAACTGCTGTGTTGAGGTCAAAAGAGGTGTTTTCAATGGCTGCCATCACAAGGTCGCGGGCTGTGGTTAATGCTAGACGAGTGACATCTTCATGCCAGGCATTGACAATCACTTTGTATAATCCACGAACAGATGTTTCGCGAGCACGACCAAAGCCTCCAGGTAGTCCGGCTAGGCTTTGGAGCTCAAGACAGACGTGCTCCAAAATATGAGCAGGCCAGGTGCCAGTGTGAAGACGTTGTAGAAAACCACCCCTTGTACCTATTGAGCAACGGTGCTCTATTAGGCCAGGAAGCCATTTTTCAAGACGTTGTGCAAAACCCGGTATGGTATTGGAAGGGTAGTCCTCTAGTTGGCCAATATCGACCCAAGCTTCAAGGACAGGGCCATAGGTCCACATATTTGGACCTTTAATATGATGGATGTCAACGAATTTGATGGTTTTGTGGTTTGTAGTCATGGGGTGTATAACTTTGTATCCTTTTGTTTGTTGGCCTTTGTAAAAAGCAGCCTTTGGTTATTTCATATAACTGTTCTCAGGTTGTTTGGTTGACGTCTATTTTTTTGAGTTTTTATTGTGAATGTGAATAAATATGAGAAGTCAGCGCGATCAGTCGCCCGATGTAGCACAGATTAATGATCAATCAGTCCCTTTATTGCTTGGCGAAAAAATATTGGCGCGCTTAACCACAGATTTAGATGATCGCTTGCAATTTGTCTCTGGTGAATTGGTCTTAACCTCTGAGCGCTTACTGTACGCCAGTGGTCTTGCGCAAACCAATACAGCAGTTGCATCAGTACACTCATGGCCTATAGCGCTTAATTTACAGTTGGTACATACCGACCATGCAGGTGTTGGGGCAATTGCAATTTTAGAGAAAGGTTGTTTGCAAGCCACGGTGCGTTTTACTTTGGGCCAAAATTTACAGGCCTTGGCTTTAGTTAAAGCCTTTGAGATGTTACTAAATAATGACGATGCTTTAACACAGATTTTGCAAGACAGTATGCAAGATAGCTTGCATCAAGAAAATATCGCAGGCTTTGCCAGCGATGCAGCAGTGGTTGTCTCGCACGGTAGTCCCACATGGTCTCTTTTGCGTTTATGGCGTTTTGCTAAGCCATATCGCTTGCCGTTATTTTTTGGTTTTTTCTTGACGTTGGCAGCTACATCAGCAGCGATGGTACCGCCTTATTTAACCATGCCTCTAATGGATCAGGTGTTAATTCCTTTTCAAAATGGACAGCCAATCAACCTAGATTTAGTTAAAGTGTATTTGGGAGGCTTGTTGGCGGCTGCCTTGCTTGCCTGGGTTCTGGGGTGGGCAAAAACCTATATTTTGGCTTTGGTTAGTGAACGTATTGGCGCCGATTTACGAACCACAACTTATGAGCATTTGTTAAAGTTATCGTTGCAATATTTTGGTGGCAAGCGAACCGGGGACTTAATGGCCCGTATTGGTAGTGAAACCGACCGTATTTGTGTTTTTTTATCTTTGCACTTATTAGATTTTGCCACTGATGTTTTAATGATTATTATGACTGGGGCTATTTTAGTATCAATTAACCCAATCTTGGCCTTGGTGACTTTGTTGCCGTTACCGCTGATTGCTTGGTTAATTCATTCCGTTCGAGATCGTTTACGGCACGGTTTTGAAAAAATTGATCGCATATGGTCTGAAGTAACCAACGTATTGGCTGACACTATACCAGGCATTCGTGTGGTTAAGGCATTTAATCAAGAAAATCGTGAAGCTTCTCGTTTTCGGGGGGCTAATCGTAATAATTTACATGTCAATGACAAAGTAAATCGTGTTTGGTCTTTGTTTTCTCCAACTGTTACTTTTTTAACCGAAATAGGTTTGTTGGTGGTGTGGGGGTGTGGTATTTGGTTAATTGCTTCAAATAGCATTACTGTTGGTGTTTTAACTGCTTTTTTGGCCTATATTGGGCGGTTTTATACGCGTTTGGACTCCATGAGTCGGATTGTTTCTGTTACTCAAAAGGCAGCGGCTGGTGCAAAGCGTATTTTTGAAATTTTGGACCATGTCTCAAGTGTTCCTGATCCTGCAAACGCAGCACCTGTAAACGCAGTGCGCGGTCAGATTCGCTTGCAACGTGTAGGTTTTCGCTATGGTAGCCGGTCTGTTATTAAAGACTTAAATTTGTCGATTGAGCCTGGAGAAATGATTGGTTTGGTAGGGCACAGTGGGTCTGGAAAAAGTACTTTGGTGAACTTGATTTGTCGTTTTTATGATGTCTCTGAAGGCAGTATTTTATTGGATGGTCGAGATATACGCAGCATAGGTTTGGCTGATTTTCGACGCCATTTTGGCTTGGTGCTGCAAGAACCTTTTTTGTTTTTTGGCACAATTGCTGAAAATATTGCCTATGGAAAACCCCTGGCCACCCGTGAAGAAATTGTAGCGGCTGCTCGGGCAGCGCACGCACATGATTTTATTTTGCGCTTGCCGTTAGGTTACGATTCATTGGTTGGCGAGCGGGGGCAGTCTTTATCGGGTGGAGAAAGGCAACGCATTTCAATTGCGCGAGCGCTGTTAATTGACCCTGAAATTTTGGTTCTTGATGAGGCAACATCATCTGTTGACACCACCACAGAGAAGGAAATTCAGAAAGCTTTGGACAATTTAACAAAGGGCCGAACAACAATTGCTATTGCTCACCGTCTAAGCACTTTAAGAAAGGCAAATCGTTTGGTGGTTTTAGAGCGTGGGGAAATTGTTGAAGAGGGTTCGCACGAAGTTTTAATGAACCAACAAGGCCCTTACTTTAAATTGTATCAAGCTCAAGCGCGCCGTGCCGAAGAGCTAGCGCAGTGGTCTGCAGATGTGGCGGAGAGGGTATAAAATGAAACAAGTTTTTTCTTTGTCTGAGCAGTATTTGAGCTCAGGGGGTAGCTTACCACAGCGTTATACAGTTGATGATGTGTTGAGTTTGAAAAAAAACCTTCAAGGGCAATTAGAGCTTAGTTTAAAAAATCAACAGAGTTTCGTTCCTGTTATTCCTGTTCGGGCATTTCCCATTACAGGAGAGGACGCAGGCTTTTCCTTGATGGATGAACAGGGCCATGAAATTATCTGGATTGCTCAGCTCAGTGATTTGCCGCCTGAGTTTGCTTTTGTGTTTAAAGAGGAATTGTTGCGCCGCGACTTCATGCCTGTTATTCAGGCCATTCGAGGTGTTTCAAGTTATTTGACACCGTGTCAATGGCAAGTCGATACAGACAGGGGAACAACCCGTTTTACTTTAAAAGGTGAAGAAGACATTCGCCGTTTGGGTAGTGGTGCTTTATTGATTACAGATTTACATGGAATTAATTACCTAATACGGGAAGTTGGTCATCTTGATAAAACCAGTAAGAAAATTTTAGATCGATTTTTGTAGTTTTCTGTTTTTTTTGGTGTTTTTTCACTTTATGCTTGGTTAACAGGTGGGTGATTTTGGCGTGGCATGAATTGCACCACCGCTTCAGCGGGCAGTCCATTGCTGCCAGGGAGAGGGCTTTTAAAAATATTTTTTTTCATTTTTCCCATGACATGCATTTCACAAGGTTTGCAGTCAAATTTTAGTGTTAACTTTTCAGTCCCATTTTGTAATACCATGGGTTCAGCACGTACCTGGCCTTGAACTCCGGTTACTCCCTTGGCTTGTTTGGGGCAGAGGTTAAAGGAAAAGCGTAGACAGTGTTTAGTGATCATCAGTGGTACTTCGCCGGTTTCTTCGTGCGCTTCATAGGCTGCGTCGATTAAACGGACACCATGTCGATGGTAAAATTGTCTTGCTTTTTGGTTGTATACATTGGCCAGGTAGGTTAAATGAGTTTCTGGGTACTGCATGGGTGGCTGCGTTTCAGCCTTGCGACAGGGGCGTGGAGTTTGTTGAAGTCTTTGTGCTTGTAGTGCTATGACTGCCTCGCGGCGCAGGGCATTGAGGTGAGACGCGGCAATAAACCAAGGCTGTTGCAGTTCAATGTTTAGTTTTGTACATATGAATTCAGTGTTGCCCAATCGTGTTAGGTTGTCTTGAATTTGCGCCCATTGTTGTTCACTTTGTTTTGCTAGTTCTATGGGTATAGTTGTTAATGCAGAGCCTGTGCAGCCGTTGGTGTCTGTAAGACGCAGATGAATATGTGTTTGGTCATTCCAAAGGGTTGCAGATATCGGGATGCGACGTTGTGCCGATGGTTTATTGAGTTGTAATTCCCATGTGTGATCACGGTTGCGATGAATTGTAGCGCCTTTTTTTAGTTCACGCAGTGTTTTAAGTGTTTCATTGGGGTGGATGCGCCAACGTCGATTTGCCAGTTTTTCAACAACATTGGCTTGCATGCCAACAACTTCACGTTTTTGCATAAAATTCAGTCCGTCACCATTGGCTAAGGTGGCCTCTGGTGTTTCGGTTTCTATTTCAAAGTAAGCGCTGCTAATATTGCACACTGTACCAATTAATTCACCAATAAACTTGGGTGAGTCAAAGGCGGAAATATCTTGTGTTCGGCCATTTAAGAAATAATCGGTTTGTCCTCGATGAAAGTTTTTGTCAACGTTTGGCTGAAAAAATAACTGTGTTTTGCCTTGGGATGCGGGTGTAAAACTGGGTTGATATTCCATGATTTCATCAAGTAAAAGACGATAGTGAGCGGTAATATTTTTGACATAAGCCATGTCTTTATAACGCCCCTCAATTTTAAATGAGCGCACCCCTGCGTTGACCAATGCAAGTAAATTGTTTGATTGGTTGTTGTCTTTCATTGAAAGTAGGTGTTTGTCGTAGGCAACTACCGCGCCAGTGTCATCTACTAAATTGTAGGGTAGGCGACAAGATTGAGAGCAGTCGCCGCGGTTTGCGCTTCTTCCAGTGTGAGCGTGGCTAATAAAACATTGGCCAGAATAGGCAACACATAATGCGCCATGGACAAAAAACTCTAGAGGGGTTTGCACAGCAGTGCGTATGGCTTGAATTTGCTGTAGATTTAATTCTCTGGCCAAAACCAATTGAGAAAATCCGCTGTTTGCTAGGAACACCGCTTTTTCAACACTGCGAATATCGCATTGTGTGCTGGCATGCAGTTCAATTGGTGGTAAATCAATCTCTAATAACCCCATGTCTTGAATAATTAAGGCGTCCACTCCAGCATCGTACAATTGATGAATCAATGCGCGAGCAGGTTCTAATTCTGCGTCATGCAAAATGGTGTTGAATGTGACAAAAATTTTAACCTGGTATTTGTGTGCGAAACTCACCAATTTTGCAATGTCTTGTACTGAATTGGCTGCTGAGCTACGTGCCCCGAAAGCTGGGCCACCAATATAGACTGCATCTGCGCCGTGTAAGATAGCTTGTTGTCCTATCTCGATTGTACGTGCAGGGGCAAGAAGTTCAAGTTGTTGGGCTGAAAGTGACATGGTTGGTGAAGAATAATTAATTTAGCGTTCTATTATAAAGCGGCATCCTCTTGTTAGAATTATTTTTTTGCCAATCGGCATGCCTTCTGATATTAATTGGGGTTGTATTAAAATTGAAAAATAAAAATATTCAAACATGATAGAAAATAGGAATAATCAGATGGCAGGAGCCAATAAGCCGCGACGGCAATTTTTACAGTTATCCTCTTTGCTTGGTTTGATGGTTACAGCCGGTTTGTTGCCTGGTTCGGTGTTGGCGCAATTTAACCGTACAGTTTTTGATAGTAAAAATTTACAAGATGCTTTAAAGATATTAACCGATGGTTTACTGGAAAGGTCGCAGAGCCTTAGTTTAAATGTTCCTGATATTGCTGAAAATGGCGGAGCGGTCCCTGTTTCAATTAGCACTTCACTCAAAATAGAACAGCTTGCTATTTTGGTTGAAAAAAATCCAAATCCAATGGTTGCTCAATTCATGTTTTCACCCAACGTTGAGCCATTTGTGAGTACCCGTATCAAAATGGGGCAAACCTCCCAGATATACGCCTTGGTTAAAGCAGAAAAGAAATGGTATTTTGCCGTTAAAGAGGTTAAGGTCACTTTAGGTGGTTGCGGCGCTTAATTGTTTTTGCACCATGGTTGTACCTGTTTTTGGGTTTTGGTGGATATTTAAGATATTTAGGAAAGTGCTCATGGTTGAGGCAATGCGAATTCGTGCGGTAGAAAAAGATGGTTTGGTTGATTTAAAGGTACTTATGAAGCATGAAATGGAGTCGGGTCAGCGCAAAGACATGAATGGTAAAACCATTTCTGCTTGGTTTATTTCTCAAATGGAAGTAGTGTTTAAGGGAAGGGTGGTATTTGTAGGGCATTTGGGTCCTGCAGTATCAAAAGATCCATTTTTGAATATAAAACTCAAAGGGCCAAATAAGGGTGATGTTATTGAGATTCAGTGGACAGACAACCGAGGCATGAACCGTTTGGATCAAACCACCATAGTTTAAAAGGCTTTAAGTCATGGAAAATCCAATACAACCATTAGTTGTTGAGGTGATTTATTAATGCATAGAAATCTTCTAAAAAGTAAATACAAATACCAATACATATAATGGTTATAATCCAATTAAAATGAATCTTTGCGTGTTCATTGAAAATTTTTTTGTGGTCAAGATTATTGCTCATGATTGTAAAATCAAAAAATAAAAATTTATTTTACTTTTGATTTACTCAAGTTACCCCCCCCTAACTGAGTGGTAAGCCGCGGGGGGATTCGAGTAAGATTTTCTGTTTTGGGGGGTTTATTGATGCTTACCTTTTAGAACACGGTCTAAATTGCCTAGAGATAGCAGGTGTGTATGTGCAAGTACGATTGCATTGTTGCGGTATAAATTAATGAGTTGTTCGTCTGGTAAGTTTCTCAACTTTTGTTCATTGATCATTAAAAAGCCACCGATCACCTGCTCTTCGTCTTTATTGTTGCCGGATTTAAGTTCTAGGTTAGATTCTTGAAACAGCTCTGCATCCTTGAGCATTTTGGATATTAGTTTCGTGATTTCTGTGTTAGTTTGGAATTCAGATTCATATTTGATGATTAAATTCAGGCGCTCATTGGGATTGCCTGCATCATCAAATAGAACCTCGCCATTTTCATCGCCAATACCTTCAGCGCTTTGATCAAATCCAAGGGTCAGTGGGCTGTTAGGCGAATCATCCCTTTTTAGAGAGATAAATGGGTATCGACGCACGTAAGTGGGTATGTATGCATTTTCTCGCCATTGTCCGTTTTTATCAAGCATTAGGTTTTTGTCGTCGCCTAGTCCCACTACTGCAGCTAATGCGGGCCCATGAGGTTCAGGCATGGGAATAAACACTAGGGGGTAATGGCGAGCTGCGTCTGCCATCTCGCCAATAAAAATCGGAATTAAATTTGCCTTTGCAGTAAATTTAAAGTCTTTGAATTTTTTAGGAAATTTAAGTTTAGCGTGGGCCTTGGAGTCTAATGGCATGAGATTTTTATAAAACAATGGCGTGGGCGACTCAGTCATGTTATTGGCTCCAATTAGGTACTATTTTTTAAAAAAAAGATATTCAAATGAAAGATTTTATAGGACAGTTTTTCTGTATGTTAAACCATTTAATTAACTGATTGCTTGGATGGTTACATAGCGTTGAATTAACTGATTTAGTTCTTCAATTTCAAATGGTTTACGTAGAAAATTGTCAACGCCACATTCTAATGCCTGCTGACAATCTTCATCAAAGACGTTTGCTGTTGTAGCTATGATTGGAATTCGATGATCTCCTCGCATGGTTTCCAGAGCACGTATTTCCCGTGTGGCCTGAAAGCCATCCATTCTTGGCATTCGTAAATCCATTAATATTAAAGATGGGCACCACCGTTGTTCTTGAAAACACTCAAAAGCCAATAAACCATCTTGAACACGCTGATGCGATAAACCCGCTAAGCGAATCATTTCGCCAATCACAAACGCATTGGCTTCATTGTCTTCAACCAATAGGATATCAATTTGGTTATGTTTCACCGCGATCCCTTTGTTTTTTTTCTTCGTCAGACAAACTGGCCTGTAAAGCGCGTAAGCTCATTTCTAGGGTGTAAACCGTACCAAGTCCTGGTTCATCCATGACTTTTAGTTTGGTGTTTAATAAATCGCTTAGCGCTTTAGCTAACGTTAAGCTTAGACCTGATCCTCGCTTTCCAGGCATTCCACGAGACTCTGGTGATTCGAAAGGTTCAAAGATTTTATTTAATCTGTCAAGCGTACGATGTACACCCACTTCAATAATAGACCATTCGCATTCTAGAATTTTTTGATCAATCAGTTTTTGATTTAAGCGAAGTCTCAGAGACCCGCCTGCACTTTCGCCTAAAATAAATTTGATTATCGCTTGAAATAACATGAGTAAATGAGGCTGATCAACCATGACTGTGATGTCTGGCATTGGGCTAAATAAATGTTCAAGGTGAAACCCATGAGTTAGCAGGCATTGTTTAATATTTTTAACAAGTTCCTCTGTTAATGTATTTAGTTTACAGGTAACAGGCTTGGAACAAATTGCGCCAGATTGAATACGTGTAATTGCTAAAATTTCGTCTAGTAGGTTGATTAAATCAGCCCCCGATTGTTTGATAATGCGCAGAGCTTTTTCTCTTCCCGCTCCTGCGTAAGATGGGTTAGCTAGCAATTCAGCGCATCCTAGCATACCGTGCAAGGGCGTTCTTAATTCATGAGACATGAGACTTAAGAAGCGGTCGCGGGCTTGTTCAGAGCGCTCGGCCAGTCGTTCTTTGTCTCGTTGTTTTGTTTCATCTAACACCAACAGCATCCCTGACTGAGTGGTGCTAGAGCCTTCGCCGTGGGGTGCAACACGAATAAAGTAGTGACGTACACTGCCGTCGCTGGGGTGAGAAAAAGTCCCCCTTAAAGTGGTCGATACCCCCTCGATTGCTTGCCAACTGGCATGTATTAAACCTTTAATGCCTAACTCAGCCACGGAGAGGTCTATAATTTGATCCATAGAACGGCCAAATTTTTCTAGAAATCGATGGTTGCAAAACAATAGCCTACAATCTGAGTCAAAATGGGCAATACCCATTGGTGCATGTTCTACTAAATCGATGTATCTGGCGCGCTCAGCGTTTAACTGGTCGCGCGCTTTAATTAAATCTTTTACTTCTAAACTCAGTCTTTCTCTTAAGAGCTGCGAAAGCCTTAGTTGACGCATCAGTGTAACAGCTGTCCAGGCACCCGCTAGCCCAATTAAAAGATGGATGGCCACTTCAGAGATAAAAACACGTAAAGGGTTGGGCTCTTGATCGAAAACCAATCCTAATTCTGTCTGATATTGGTCTAAACAAAATAAAAATAATAAAAACAGAAGGTTAATAAGTAATCCTATGTATCGAAATCGCTCCTCAAAAACATAGGCTGCCAGCAAAGCGTTAATCATTAATGCACTGATGGCAGGGGTGCCCATGCCATATCCAGTGATGATGAAGGTGCCGAGACAAAAGCCATACAAACTTAATGAAATTAAGCACCAAGAAAGAAGTAGGCGAAGTTTGAGTGCAGAATAAACAGCTAAACTTGCAACAAAAAAAGGACCAAACAATACCCAAGAGGAGGATATTTCTGAGTTGTCAAAATCGTACCATTCAGGGAAGAAAACTTTTGCTAAGAAAATTAAAAACATAGGCAAGCAGGTGGCAATGGCCACAAGGATCAACGCCTGTTGCTTGACTTGATCCACCATGTTGTCGGCCTTAACGCCAGAAAACCACTGTAAGCCAATCAATTTTTTGCCTCGTATCGCTTATTAATATTGATGATGTTTGAGATTGAAAAAACCCAAAACAAGATAAAACTAACTGCTATTGGAAAGGCACTTTCTTAAAAGTTAACCCATAAAGGTGAATTGTATGGGAATATTCAATACTTAAGTAAAAGGTTAGATACTTTATAGGAAGTTTGTTACAGTTGTCTATGGACATTTACCACCTAGATGGGTGGTTTTTTACATAACATTACTTATAAAGGTTATTTATAGTTCTTGACTGATACAATAAAGGTGGGTTGATCGAGTACCTGAGCGACAGAATGCTAGAATAGGTTGTGGCAGATCGGTTAAAAGTTTTGCCATTTCTTTGGCTTTTTCAATTGTTATTTGACCCGGTATTACGGGCAAATAAGCATAGTGTAGGCCATGGGTTTTGCATTCCTGCTCAATTTCCAAGCTTGTGGGCTGGCTTGTTCCGTTTTCGTGGTCTGGCCGGTTATTGATGATGCTTTTAAAGCCGATTTTAGCCAGTTCACCGATATCTGTTATGTTAATTTGACCTGAAGTTGAAAATTGTTTGTTGTGTTGTTGTAAGTCCATGGTTCTTGTTTTTTTAAAAGAAAAGGGTTGAACGAAATGGTGAAACGAAGTGACTGAACAAAATGAATAAAAGGTTTAAATAATTAGTGCGCTATGTTTTTAAATTGATTGAATACAATACATGATTGATAGGTTATTTTAAAGCAGCAACTACTTTTTGGTGGAGTTGTTTTGGGCTATGGACAATAAGGTCTGCTTGCCATGTTTGAATTGAATTGACTTTATAATTACAGTAACCGTAAGCAGCAGCAATTGTATACATGTTGGCTGCTTTTCCAGCTTGAATGTCACGAATATCATCGCCTATAAACCAACTGGTGGCAGGGTCGATATTTAGTTTTTCACAAGCAAATAAACAAGGTTTAGGGTGCGGTTTGCTATGGCTGGTACTGTCTCCCCCTACCAGTACGGCACAGTGTGTGTCTAGCTCAAGGGCGTTGATCAATTTTTGGGCCAAACGTTCACTTTTGTTTGTGACAATACCCCAAACAATGTTGTTGTTTTGTAAGTCATTTAGCAGAGGGGTTATTCCTTTAAAAATAGAAGACTCTCCAGCAATACGATTTTCGTAGCGTTCTAAAAATTCATGGCGCAGTTCTTCATAATTTTTAGCCTCAGGGGTTATATCGAAACCTGCATTTAGTAGCCCTTGTGCACCAGCGGACGCAAAAGAGCGGAGTAATTGGAAGGGGCTGGTTGGTAGACTTCTTGCTATTTGCATATCAATGATTGTGCCAGCAAGATCTGGAGCAGTGTCAACCAGTGTGCCATCTAAGTCAAACAATATTGCTTTAGGGGCTTGAATCATTTATATTTTTTTACAGTTGAGTAGATAGTTAACATCTGTATCATTGGTAAGTTTGTATGTTTTCGTTAAAGGGTTGTAACCTAGGCCAATCATCTCTTGGGGGGTTAAATTATTTTTCCGACAAAATAGTGTTAATTCTGATGGTTTGATAAATTTATCGTAGGTGTGTGTACCTTTGGGTAGAAGCTTTAAAATATATTCGGCGCCAACAATTCCCAGTAGAAAGCTTTTAATATTGCGATTGATGGTGGACAAAAAAACCCAACCATCTGGTTTGCATAGGGTTGCGACCGCTTTTATTGTGCTTGCTGGGTCGGGTACGTGTTCAAGCATTTCAAGGCAAACCACAATATCAAAAGATTCTGGGTATAGTTGAGCAAAGTCTTCTGCACTAGCGCATTGATAGTTAACTTGAATGCCGCTTTCAAGTTGATGGAGTTGTGCAACTTTTAAACTTTTTTCGGCCAAGTCTATACCGGTTACGTCGGCACCGCGCATGGCCATACTTTCACTTAAAATGCCGCCGCCACAGCCAATGTCTAGTACTTTTTTGTTTTGTAAGTTAGCGCGTTGATCAATCCAGTTTAGTCGCAGTGGATTAATTTCATGCAATGGACGAAATTCGCTTTGTGGGTCCCACCATTTATGAGCCAAGGCGCTGAATTTTTCAAGTTCGGCGGGGTCAACGTTAGGCTGAGCGGTCTTTGGTGGAGGGTTTAAGTTAAAAGTGTTCAACATTGGATTAATTCCATTGGACTTGCAAAGCAAAAAATGAGTTTAACTTAATGAAGCTGATTGTATTTTAACTGATTTGATATTAGCGTAACGCAAAAAATAAATGTTTATCAGTTCATATACCTGCTATTGTAGGTGGGTCAGTTTACAATTGATATGAATACGCCCAAAGCAGAAGAATCCGGTGCATGTTGCTGGAGATTTTGGCAAAAGTTACTATAATAAAAAGTACATAAGCAACGTGGATTTTTTGCTAATTATGCAGGAGCGAGCAATGTCTGCGACAAATCAGCGTAACAAATAAATTAAATGCTTATAAATAGGTAGAGGCTATGGTCTGTTGGTTTGGTAACCTGACTTTGTTTGAGAAGGGACCAAAAAAACTTTGGTTAACGCTGGGCATACTGCTAAGCGACACCTGTTAGAGGCTAGTCATTTTGACTTGACGAAAAAACTTGCTGTTGAAAATGAGGCATGGACCCCCGCCTGAATTGGAGTTTGAAAAAAATAGTTTTGTTAAATTAGCAACAGCAATTTAGTGTATTGATCAGCTTTCTTGATGAGTAATATTTAAGTGAGTAATATCTAGTAATTCAGTGAGTTAAAATCACAAAAAGCCCTTTAAAAGAAGGGCTTTTTGTTTTATATACCGTTTAATACTTCAAATGCTCTAAAAAGATATTTGATGGTGCTAACCGATTTACTTGGTTACAGTTTTAGAACCAACCACTTCAATCTCTACGCGGCGGTTTTTGGCGCGACCTGCAGCTGTTTTGTTGTCAGCAACAGGTTTTGTTTTGCCTTTTCCTTCAGCGTGAACGCGGTTGGCATCTACACCTTTAGAAACGAGGTATTTTTTGACAGCATTGGCACGTTGAACTGAGAGTTTTTGGTTGTAAGCGTCAGAACCAATTGAATCGGTGTGGCCTGTTGCGATAATTACTTCAAGATTAACCCCTTTAATATTAGCTGCCAACTGGTCAAGTTTGGCTTTTCCTTCTGGTTTGAGGGTGTCTTTGTCAAAATCAAAGAAAGCGTCAGCTGCGAATGTAACTTTTTCAATAACCGGTGCTGCAGGCACTATAGGAGCAACAGGTTTTGGAGCGGGTGCACTTGGGGCTGGGGCTGGAACTGAGGCAGCCGGTTTCGGTAATAAATCTTTGTCACATTCAGCATTTGCCATGCTTGGTGTGAAAAAGCCTGATCTCCAGCACAAACCAAAAGGGTCTTTCACTACTTTACCGTCTGGGCTGGTGACGTAACCGTTATTTTGTGCTGAAGCGCTTATTGCAGATAAACTCAGCGCGGTCGTAACCAGAGCTTTCAGCAGAGCAGATGATGTTTTCATTATGACTCCTTGGAGTAAGATCAATTTTTAAATATTTTAGCGATAAATTATGGGTTCAAACCACGGACCAGTATCTAGTTTGCCATAAGGCAAAGGGGGTTGGCTTATTTTTACGGGGTAATCTTATTCCATGCCGAATCAATTGTGGGTTTTCTACAACCATTAATCATTAAATCTACAAAATATCCGCAAGATATCAAAGGTGGTTTTCTACATCTGTGTAAATGGTTTTTGTTGGTAACACTGATACAATTGTGGTCTTGTTTGCTTGTGCATTACACGATATAAGGTCAGGATGGAACAATTTGCTAAGGAAACCCTTCCGGTTAGTCTAGAAGAAGAAATGCGTCGTTCTTATCTCGATTACGCGATGAGCGTAATCGTGGGGCGGGCATTGCCTGATGTGCGTGACGGTTTAAAGCCTGTTCATCGGCGGGTTTTGTTTGCCATGCACGAATTGAACAACGATTGGAATAGACCATATAAAAAGTCTGCTCGTATTGTCGGGGACGTGATCGGTAAATATCATCCCCACGGTGATACTGCAGTGTATGACACAATTGTTCGTATGGCGCAACACTTTTCTTTGCGTTACACCTTAGTGGATGGCCAAGGAAACTTTGGTTCAATCGATGGTGATAACGCGGCTGCAATGCGTTATACCGAGGTGCGTTTAGACAAAATAGCCCATCAAATGTTGGAAGACATTGAAAAAGAGACGGTAGATTTCGGTCCTAACTACGATGGCAGTGAAAAAGAACCTTTTGTCTTACCTTCACGACTACCTAATTTGTTGGTCAATGGTTCTTCAGGTATTGCGGTCGGTATGGCAACCAATATACCACCACATAATTTACGCGAAGTCATTGACGCATGTTTGCATGCTTTACATAACCCAGCTTGCACAATTGATGATCTTATGGAAATTGTTCCTGCGCCTGATTTTCCAACAGCTGGTATTATTTATGGCTTAGCGGGGGTGCGTGAAGGGTACCGAACTGGTCGTGGTCGTGTGGTTATGCGCGCTAAAACTCATTTTGAAGAAAATGAGCGCACGGGTCGTCAGTCAATTATTGTTGATGAATTGCCTTATCAAGTGAATAAAAAAAGTTTGCTTGAGCGTATTGCTGAATTGGTCAATGAAAAGCGTATTGAAGGCATCTCAGACATTCGAGATGAGTCAGACAAGGATGGTATTCGGGTTGTAGTTGAACTCAAAAAAGCCGAGGTTCCTGAAGTGGTTTTGAATAATTTATTCAAAAATACTCAGCTTCAGGACACTTTTGGGATCAATATTGTTGCTTTGGTTGATGGTCAGCCGCGTTTACTTAATTTAAAGCAGTTGGTTGATTATTTCTTGCAGCACCGTCGTGAGGTGCTAACGCGTCGCACTTTATTTGAATTACGCAAAGCGCGCGATCGTGGCCATATTTTAGAGGGTTTGGCTGTTGCATTGGCAAGTATTGACGAGTTTATTGCCATCATTAAAGCTGCACCTACTCCGCCGGTTGCAAAGTCTGGGCTCATGTCAAGGGTGTGGGACTCAACTTTGGTGCGAGAAATGTTAAACCGCACAGAATTTAATGAATTAGGCGGGGTGTTACGTTTTCGGCCCGATGCTTTGCCTGATCAGTTTGGGTTACAACCTGATGGTTTGTATCGTCTTTCAGACGTGCAGGCGCAAGAAATTTTAAATATGCGTTTGCAGCGTTTGACCGGTTTAGAACAAGACAAAATAGTTGCTGAGTACAAAGATGTGATGGTTGCAATTGCTGATTTATTGGATATTTTGGCTAAACCTTCACGGATCAGTGCTTTGATTGCCGATGAATTGAGTGCAATTCGCAATGAATTTGGTGATGAGCGCCGTTCTGTAATCGAATTAAATGCAACTGAGCTTGAAACTGAAGACCTTATTACTCCTCAAGATATGGTGGTTACCTTTTCCCATGCTGGGTATGTTAAGAGCCAGCCTTTATCTGAGTATCGGTCACAAAAGCGTGGTGGGCGCGGTAAGCAAGCTGCAACTACGAAGGACGATGACTGGATAGACCAGTTATTTATTGCCAATACCCATGACACCATGTTGTGCTTTTCTAATAAAGGTCGGGTTTATTGGTTAAAAGTTTGGGAAGTGCCGCAAGGTTCCAGAACATCCCGAGGCAAACCGATTGTCAATTTATTCCCGTTGGCTGAAGGTGAAAAAATCACTGTGGTGCTTTCGATTAAGGCGTTTGAAGACAATCGTTATGTTTTTATGGCCACCAGTTTTGGAACCGTTAAAAAAACAGCGCTAACAGATTTTTCGCGGCCCATGAAGCGGGGCATTATTGCTGTTAATTTAGATGAGGGCGATTATTTAATAGGTGCAGCCATTACCGACGGTGCCCACGACATTATGTTATTTTCCGATGCTGGCAAGGCGGTGCGTTTTGATGAAAATGACGTGCGCCCAATGGGGCGTGGAACGCGTGGTGTTCGGGGTATGTTGCTAGAGGAAGAGCAACGTGTCATCGCACTTTTGGTGGCTGAAAATGAGCAGCAGAGTGTTTTAACTGCCACTGCCAATGGCTATGGTAAGCGCACCTCTATTGTTGAATATACACGTCATGGTCGCGGAACCAAGGGCATGATTGCTATTCAAACCAGTGAGCGCAATGGTAAGGTGGTGGGTGCGGTTTTGGTCAATTCCAGTGACGAGATTATGTTGATTACCACTGGCGGTGTGTTAGTGCGTACCCGTGTTTCAGAAGTTCGAGAAATGGGTCGAGCCACGCAGGGTGTTACTTTGATTAGCGTCGATGATGGTGAGGTTTTGTCTGGCTTGCAACGGGTTTTAGAAAGCGATTTGGATATCGACAACATGGATCTTGGCCTAATCGGTTTGCAGGGCTCCAACGAACAGTTGGAGCCTTAAGGCAATGGCTGCGATCTGGAATTTTTCTGCGGGCCCAGCAGTGTTGCCTAAGGTGGTTTTAGAACAGGCCGCTGCTGAAATGATGGACTGGCAGGGCAGTGGTATTTCCGTAATGGAAATGAGTCACCGAGGTCCACAATTTAAACAAATTTTGCATGAGGCTTTGACTGATTTTCGGGAATTGTTACAGGTGCCGCAAACCCACCATATTTTGTTTATGCAAGGCGGTGCTATTGCTCAAAATGCAATTGTTCCGTTGAATTTAATGCAAGGTTATGAGCGTGCCGCTTTTGTTGATTCAGGCGCTTGGTCTGCCAAAACAATTAAAGAATTTGCTCGTTACGGTCATGCTGATATTGTGGCGCGATCTGTTGAATTGGCTTATAACGGTGTGGTGCGGCAGAAAGTAAATACCTATGTTCCTGAAATTGAATTACAGCGTGTAGCAAAAAACAGCGCTTACTTACACTTTTGTGCCAATGAAACCATCAATGGGGTTGAGTTTCAAGGATTGCCAGATTTGTCAGCATTAGGCTTAGATGATATTCCCTTGGTGTGCGATGTATCGTCCAATATTTTGTCTCGCCCAGAAAATGTGTCTGCTTATGGTGTGATGTACGGTGGGGCTCAAAAAAATATAGGGCCTGCGGGGTTGACCTTTGCTATTGTTCGTGAAGATTTGTTATGCCGCCAAGCGCTTGATGTTTGTCCTTCGGCTTTTAATTATCGTTTGGTGGCTGAACAAGTTTCTATGTACAACACGCCGCCAACTTATGCCATTTACATCGCTGGTTTGGTATTTAAGTGGCTTAAAGCCATGGGTGGCTTGTCCGTTATGGCTGAGTTAAACCGCCGTAAGGCGCGATTGTTATATCAAACCATTGATGCGAGTGATTTGTATGTGAATGAGGTGCGTCATTGCGATCGTTCTTTGATGAATGTGCCTTTTATTCTGCGTGATGAAAAACTCAATGCTGCGTTTTTAGATCAAGCGCAGCAATGTGGATTGATTCAGCTAAAAGGCCATCAGTCGGTTGGTGGTATGCGGGCGTCTTTGTACAACGCAATGCCTTATGAAGGTGTTGTCGCTTTAGTTGAATTTATGCGTGGTTTCGAAAAGGAATTTGCTTAAATGCTTCACGGTGATCATGATTTAACGCCCTTACGCGATCAAATTGACACAATTGATAGTCAAATTTTAAAACTTTTAAATCAGCGGGCTGGTTTGGCGCAAAGTATTGGCCAAGTTAAGGCACAAACACAAGCGCCGGTGATGAGGCCCGAGCGCGAAGCTGAGGTGATTCGCCGTTTGCTCGTTGAAAATGCAGGCCCATTGCCTGATTCCAGTATTGAGCTTTTATTTCGCGAGATTATGTCTGCGTGTCGGGCGTTGGAGCACCATTTAGTGGTGGCTTATTTGGGGCCAGAAGGCACTTATAGCGAACAAGCGGTTTGGCGGCATTTTGGCCGTTGTATTCAAGCGTTGCCTTGTTCAACGCTTGAAGAGGCGGTGGGTTGCGTTGAGTCTGATCGAGCAGATTTTTGTGTAATACCTCTTGAAAACTCCGCAGAGGGTTCAGTCTCTAGAACTTTAGATTTGCTGTTGCAAACAAATTTACTTATCACTGCTGAAGTTTCTCTTGCAATAGATCACCTCTTATTAACACGCGCTAGCAGTCTGGCAGAAATCACAGAGGTATGTGCTCATCCGCAGGCCTTGGCACAGTGTCGACGTTGGTTGTTGGCTAATATGCCAAATGCGCAGCAAACGGCGGTTTCTAGCAACGCAGAGGGTGCTCTAAGAGCGCAAAAAAATGTTCATATAGCTGCAATTGCTGGTTTGGTAGCACAGCAATGCTATGGTTTAACCCCGTTGGCTGAGCATATTCAGGACGATTTTAATAATAAAACCCGTTTTTTGGTTTTGGGTCGATTAAAATCAGGGGTGAGTCAGGCAGATCGTACATCTTTTATTCTATCGGTTCCTAATCAGCCGGGGGCGGTATACCGTATGCTTGAGCCCCTATCTAAGCATGGTGTTTCCATGAGCCGTTTTGAATCTAGGCCAGCCCGAACAGGTCGTTGGGAATATTATTTTTACATTGATGTTTTAGGCCATCAAGATGAACCTGCGTTGAAAGCAGCGATTGCAGAATTACAAGCATGCACTTCATTTTTTAAATGTTTAGGGTCTTACTCTGCTGTTGTCTAGTTTTTAGTGTCTAGTGAATTATTTTTCAGGTATGGCTATGAATCGAATTATAAAAAATCTTCCGCCCTATATTGCACGCATGGCACCTTACATGCCAGGTAAACCGATTGCTGATATTGCTCGGCAGTTTGGTTTGCAAGAGCAGCAAATTGTTAAATTGGCTTCCAATGAAAATCCCCTAGGCATCAGTCCTAAGGCTCAGGAGGCTATGAAAAAAGCAGCTCTTGATTTAGGGCGTTATCCCGATCCTAATGGGTATGTTTTAAAAACGGCAATTGCTCAACGCTTTGCTGTACCAGCGCCTTGGGTTACGTTAGGCAATGGTTCAAATGATATTTTAGAAATGGTGGCGCATGCTTTCTTGGCGCCTCAAACCAACGCTGTATTTTCTCGTTATTCGTTTGCAGTGTACGACTTGGCCACTCAAGCGGTTGGTGCTGATGCTAAAGTTGTGGCGGATTACCAAATGGGCCACGATTTACCAGCTATGTTGGCAGCGATTGATAAAAACACTCGAGTTGTTTTTATCGCCAATCCAAACAACCCAACAGGGACCTTTTTAAGTGGAGCTGAAATCGAAGCGTTTTTAGCAAAGGTTCCTTCTCATGTGGTGGTGGTTTTGGATGAAGCTTACAACGAGTACCTTAGCCCTGAACATCAATATGATGCTATGCAGATGGTGCGGCGTTACTCCAATTTGCTGGTGTCGCGCAGTTTTTCGAAAGCTTATGGTTTAGCTGGTTTGCGTGTGGGTTTTGCTTTGGCGCAAGAGGAAATCACAGATATCCTCAATCGTATTCGTCAGCCTTTTAATGTGAACACTTTGGCGCAGGCTGCCGCTGCAGCAGCTTTGTTTGATCACGATTTTTTGCGTCAAACCTATGAAATGAATCAAGCTGGATTGCAGCAGTTACAAGATGGTTTACGTGCGCTACAGTTAGCATTTGTGCCTTCGTACGGGAATTTTTTGTTGGTTAAATTTGGCCCGCAGTCGGCTGCAGTAAATCAAGCGTTATTGGCCTCTGGGGTCATAGTGCGTCCGGTCGATAATTATGGTTTGTCTGAGTATTTGCGTATTTCCGTTGGTACTTTTGAAGAGAATGCGCGTTTGTTGCAAGTTTTGCCTGATGTTTTGCAAAAAACAAGCCTAACAATTGATCAAGGGGTTTGATTTGGTTTGTTCAAAAACACCAGCAGCTTGCCAAGCAGATACCGAGCGTGTGGTGGGTACGCTCGACGTTGTTCAACCAATTTTTGAGCGCTTATTGGTTTTTGGTGTTGGTTTAATTGGCGGTTCTTTGGCTTTGGCAGCTAAACAACGGGGTTTGGTTAAGCATGTCACCGGAGTGGCTAGAACCCAAGCCAGTGCGCGGCAAGCGCTTGAGCTTGGGTTGGTGGATGCAGTGGCTGAAGATTTATCAATCGCCATTGAGGGGGCTGATGCCATTTTTTTGGCAGTGCCGGTTGCTCAGTTTCCTAATTTATTTGATTTAATTGCACGGGTTAATCCGCAGAAAGCTGTTATTTTTGATGGTGGCAGTACCAAAGCAGGTGTGTTGCAGGCGGCTTTTTCTGCTTTTCAGTCTTCTCAAACAAGTTTAAAGCAGTTTGTTCCTTGTCACCCAATTGCTGGCGCAGAAAAGCATGGTCCGCAGGCGGCAACCGCTGATTTGTTCGAAGGTAAATCAGTCATTATTTGTCAGCATCAAGCTTTAGACATTGTGGCTTTGCAAAAGGTAAGCACTTTTTGGCAGGCTTTGTCCTCAAGGGTTGGTTTGATGAGTTGTGATGAGCATGACAGAATTTTTGCAGCCGTTAGTCACTTACCACATTGGTTGGCATTTGTTTATGTTGATGGTTTGCTAAGAAGTTCAACGGCTGCTGTTGATACGCAGCACGGTGGGGGCGGGTTTCGTGATTTTAGCCGGATTGCCGCAAGCTCACCTGAAATGTGGGCAGATATATTTTTTGAAAATAAGTGTGAATTACTAAAACAGCTCAAATCGTTTGAGAGCAGTTTACACAAATTTAAAAAGCATCTAGAAGCTGGTAATCAGGTTGCATTGCAGGAATCCCTGGGGCAGGCTTCAGTATTTCGCCAACAATGGCGTGGTCGATAGATTATGTAACCAATTGTACAGTTGCCGCAATTCGTCTTTGATGCGTTTTTCTAGGTTAAAATCTAGTCCAAATTTGAATGTATTTGCAAGTAATTCTTCGATTCTGTTGAGAAATCGCCGTGAGTATCTCACCAGTGCGGCTAATTCATTGATAATTTGAGGGCGTAGCACTGCAAGATAGTTTGGTTCAAGTTCGTTGGGTAGCGACAATAAAAAACGTTCGGCTTCTGTGGTTAACAAGCCATCTGTGGCGGAGTCCAACCAGCAAACGCTGGAGGCTTCAAACAGATTAGGATGATTAATTTGATTAAAGGCATTTAATTTCATCAGTGTCTCCTGTATTTTTGTAATTATGCAACCTTATATAATATGACGAACTCCTTGTTAAGATACCCCTCGTTTGGGTGTAATATAACATACTAATTTTATTTTCCATTCATTTGATTTCTAAAAATTTCATGCGCTATCTTGTTCAATCGGTTAAGCATTTAAAGGGAACAATTCGGGTTCCTGGTGATAAGTCTATTTCTCACCGTTCAATTATGTTGGGTTCAATTGCTCAAGGTGTCACGCATATTGAAGGTTTTTTGGAAGGTGAAGATGCTTTGTCCACTATGAACGCATTCCGTGCGTTGGGTGTTCGTATTGACGGCCCTGTGGCGGGACGAGTGACAGTCTATGGTGTAGGTCGTGATGGCTTGAAGCGGCCAAACTCTTCTCTGGATTGTGGTAATTCGGGTACGTCAATGCGGTTGATTGCAGGATTACTAGCGGGTCAGGGTTTTGATTGTGATCTTGTGGGAGATGAAAGTTTGAGTAAACGGCCTATGCGTCGGGTGACTTTGCCTTTGGAGCTGATGGGAGCACAATTAACAACTGCGCAAGCAGAGCGTCCCCCCTTGCGTATTCATGCTGTTAAAGGGTTGCAATCTATTGATTATGAGTTGCCTATGGCTTCAGCTCAGGTTAAGTCTTGTATTTTATTGGCTGGTTTGTATGCTCGGGGTGTCACTACGGTGACAGAACTGGCACCCACTCGAGATCATACTGAGCGGATGTTGCGAGGGTTTGGCGTTGATGTGCAAATACAGGGTTCAAAAGTCAGCATTCAAGGTGGCCAAGCTTTGCAAGCTTGCGCAATTGATGTGCCGTCAGATATTTCTTCTGCTGCTTTTTTTATGGTGGCTGCCACCATTGCAGAGCAAGCTGATGTCACGCTGCAGCACGTCGGCATCAACCCTACGCGAACAGGTGTTATTGAGATTTTAAAATTGATGGGGGCAGACATCACTTTGTTTAATATTCGCCAAGTCGGTGGTGAGCCTGTGGCTGACATTCGGGTTCGGGCTGCGCAACTTCAAGGAATTGAAATACCTCAGGCGTTGGTGCCTTTGGCTATTGATGAGTTTCCTGTGTTGTTTGTTGCTGCAGCCAATGCAAAAGGCTCCACAATTTTAACCGGCGCAGAGGAGCTTCGTGTTAAGGAGTCTGATCGAATTGCTGTAATGGCTGATGGTATGCGGGCTTGTGGTATTGACGTAAAACCAACTGCAGACGGTATGGTGATTCAGGGCGGGGGTCAACAAGAGGGACCGCGTTATAGTGGAGCAATTATTCAATCGCATGGGGATCATCGAATAGCCATGTCTTTTGCTGTTGCGTCCTTGCGTGCGGCAACGCCCATGGAAATTAACGACTGCAAAAATGTTGCTACTTCATTTCCTAATTTTGTTGAATTGGCACAGCAATTGGGTATGGATTTGACGGTGCAAGCATGATGGTGGGACAACACCCTGTCATTGCCATAGATGGGCCAACTGCTTCGGGTAAGGGTACTGTGGCGGCCTTGTTGGCGGGGCGGCTGGGGTTTCATTACCTTGACAGTGGGGCAATTTATCGTGTGACTGCTTTGGCAGCCATTCATGCTGAGGTGAATTTAGAAGATGCCTTAGCGGTGGCTGCATTAGCTGGCCATCTAGATTTATTGTTTCAGAACGATCAGGTGTATTTAAATGGTAAAGATGTAACAGCGGCAATTCGTTCCGAGCTTGTGGGTCAGGGAGCTTCAAAAATTGCTGTTCACGCCCCTGTAAGAGCTGCTTTATTGCAAAAACAACGCGGGTTTGCCCGAGCCCCAGGCTTGGTTGCTGATGGCCGAGATATGGCCACAGTGGTGTTTCCTGATGCTTGTGTAAAAGTTTTTTTAACTGCTGAGGTTCAAGTGCGCGCTCAGCGCCGATACAAACAGTTGTTGGAAAAAGGAAATTCTGTTAAATTCGAACACTTGTTGGCAGATTTAGAAGAGCGCGATCACCGTGATGTTAATCGGCTTGCTGCTCCTTTGAAGCCAACGGCACAGTCACAGGTGCTAGATAGTACCTTGATGAGCATCGAAGAAATTGTTGATTGTGTGTACAGTTTGTATACCGGTCAATTTCAACTCAGTTAAGTTCTAACTGCTACTAAGTAAAAATTTTTTCGAACACAAGCGCCCTATTTGCAATTTTTAATTTGCAGTTTTTGCCAATAGGTTATTAACTTTTAACACCAACCTAACAAGTTTTTTGTTAAGGTGCGTATATTAATGGTATTTATGTCAGCCAATTTATTAGAACTCCCCACTGAAAGTTTTGCCTCATTATTTGAAGAAAGCTTATCTAAGCAAGAAATGCGATCCGGTGAAGTGATCACCGCTGAAGTTGTTCGCATTGACTACAACTTTGTTGTTGTAAACGCCGGTTTAAAATCTGAAAGCTTTATTCCCTTGGATGAATTTAAAAATGACCAAGGCGAAGTAGAGGTCAGTGCAGGTGACTTTATTTCTGTTGCGATTGAAGCTCTTGAAGATGGGTATGGTGAAACACGCTTGTCGCGCGATAAGGCCAAGCGTTTGGCAGCTTGGTTGCAGCTGGAAACAGCGCTTGAAAGCGGCGAAATGGTGGTTGGAACAATCACTGGTAAGGTCAAGGGTGGTTTGACTGTCATGGTAAACAGCATTCGTGCGTTTTTGCCAGGTTCTTTGGTGGATGTCAGACCAATCAAAGATACGTCCCCGTTTGAAGGCAAGACCTTAGAGTTTAAAGTGATTAAGCTTGATCGTAAACGTAACAATGTTGTGTTGTCTCGTCGTGCAGTGGTTGAGGCCAATATGGGCGAAGAGCGTCAGAAGTTACTTGATACCTTGGCTGAAGGTTCCGTTGTTAAGGGTACCATTAAGAATATTACAGATTATGGTGCGTTTGTTGACTTGGGCGGTATTGATGGTCTGTTGCATATTACGGATTTGGCATGGCGTCGTGTTCGTCATCCGTCGGAGGTGCTTACTGTTGGTCAAGAAATCACTGCTAAAGTCCTTAAATTTGATCAAGACAAAAACCGTGTCTCCTTGGGTGTTAAACAGTTAGGTGATGATCCTTGGGTTGGTTTAGCACGCCGTTATCCACGTGATACCCGTTTGTTTGGTAAAGTTACGAATATTACTGACTACGGTTCATTTGTAGAGGTTGAGCAGGGTATTGAGGGTCTAGTTCACGTCTCCGAGATGGATTGGACCAATAAAAACGTTGATCCTAAGAAGGTTGTTACCTTGGGTGATGAAGTTGAGGTGATGGTGCTTGAGATTGATGAAGAGCGTCGTCGCATTAGCCTAGGGATGAAACAGTGTAAAGCCAATCCGTGGGAGGAGTTTTCTACTACCCAGAAAAAAGGTGACAAGGTTCGCGGTGCTATTAAATCAATTACTGACTTTGGTGTTTTCATTGGTTTGCCTGGCGGAATTGACGGTTTAGTTCATTTGTCTGACCTGTCTTGGAATGAAACTGGTGAGGAAGCCGTTCGCCGTTTCAAAAAAGGTGATGAAGTTGAAGCCTTAGTGCTTGCTATCGATGTTGAGCGTGAGCGCATTTCTTTAGGTGTTAAGCAATTATCTGGTGACCCATTTACAGTTTTTGTCTCCAGCAATGACAAAGGCGCAATGGTCACAGGAACGGTTAAATCAGTTGATGCTAAGGGTGCTGTTATTTCCTTGGGTGATGATGTGGAAGCTTATTTGCGAGCCTCTGAATTGGCTGCTAACCGGGTTGAAGATGCGCGCAACCTTCTTAAAGAGGGTGATTCAGTCACTGCAATAGTGCTTAATGTTGATCGTAAAGCGCGTAGTATCAACCTTTCTATTAAGGCTAAAGATCAGGCTGATGTTGATGAAACCATGAAACGCATGGCTTCTGAAAACACAGCGGCTAGTGGTACAACCAACCTTGGTGCTTTATTGAAGGCTAAGTTGGGTAATAGCTAGGGGCCAGTAGTTAGCCAATAACAGGGTGACAATCAGTTGCTTAATACGCGTTGAACATTCGAACATAATTTGTCAAGCGATTAAGCAGCTGGTTAAGCCTTATTTGGGTTTTTAGTTTGAAGTGATAAGTTGTTTTATTGCTAATTAGAATAGAGTTTTTTTTGCGGATAAGTGTATGACCCGTTCTGAATTAATTGCGGTATTGTCTGAGCGTTTTCCTAAGTTTCCGCTTAAAGATACTGATTTTGCTGTTAAAACCGTTTTAGACTCAATGTCTGATGCTTTGTCTAAAGGTAAACGCATTGAAATCCGTGGGTTTGGAAGTTTTTCTTTGACTTCAAGATTGCCGCGTATTGGTAGAAATCCTAAGTCTGGTGAGCGGGTTTTAGTGCCAAAAAAAGTAGTTCCACATTTTAAGCCTGGTAAAGAGCTGCGTGATCGTGTAGATCAGTCGGCAGGTCGTTACCCTCTAGTAGACTCATTGGAGATTGGGGACGATTAGTGAGAGCCCTGCGTTGGCTGTTTCGTTTTCTAATTTTTTTTTTGATTCTTAGTTTCTCTCTGCGCAATACACAAGCGGTAGTGGTTGAGGTTTTACCCGGTTATGCTTTGAAGGCACCTCTTATTATTGTGCTTTTGTTAACATTTATTGGGGCTGTGGCGTTGACTTGGCTGATAATGTTACCAGCCATTTTGCGTTTGCGCCGATTGGAAGCTGAGAAATCTGAACTGAGCTCATCAACGTCAAATAGCAAAATAACAGATCATGGAATTTGAATTTTGGTGGTTACTTTCTCTTCCGTTATTGTTTGCGCTGGGGTGGTGGGCTGCCCGCATTGATTACCGTCAGGGTCTTGTTGAAGCCAGGATAATGCCGAAATCATATTTCAAGGGCGTTAATTTTTTGCTCAGTGAGCAACCTGATCGAGCTGTTGATGCTTTTCTTGAGGTTGCGCAAATTGACACAGAGACAGCAGAACTGCATTTTGCTTTGGCCAACCTATTTCGAAAACGTGGGGAAATTGACCGCGCAATACGGCTTCACCAGTTTTTGCATGAGCGTTCAGATTTAAATAATCATCAACGCCACCAAGTTGCTTATGAGTTGGGTGTTGATTTTCTTCGAGCTGGTATTTTAGATCGAGCTGAGACTGCTTTTAAGAGTCTTGAAAATACATTTTGTGCAGAAAAAGCGGCATTACAGTTGTTGGCTTTGTATGAATTGGAAAAGAATTGGGCGCAGGCAATTGCTCAGGCCGGTGTTTTGTGCAAACTAAATGCCCCAATTCCTTTACAAAATTTGGCGCATTTTTATTGTGAATTAGCCCAGCAGTGCATACAAGAAAAGCAATCTGAGCAGGCGCAGTCATTTTTGAAAGAGGCGTTGCGTGTACAACCCGATAGTGTGCGAGCCTCATTGTTGTTGGGTCAATTGGCTTTGGATCAAGGCCATTTAGATGATGCGATTGTACACTGGCGACATGCAGAGCAGCAAAACCCATGGTATTTACCTTTGGTTGGGGAAAATCTTTGGAAAGCTTATGAGTTAAAGGGCGAAATTGAAGAAGGTTTGCATGCCTTGGAACGATATTGTACTCAATACCCTTCAATTGATTTATTAAAAGTTTGGTTGCTTGCGTTGATGCAGTACCGTAGTGTTGATTATGCTTATATGCGGTTTCGCCAGGCTATACAGGGCATGCCCAGTTTGTTGGGATTGGATCGGTTACTTGAGGTGCAATTATTACAAACACACGATGAAGAAAAAAAACAAGACATCGGTTTGATACGGGAACTGATGTCTCGCCATACCAATCGTTTAGGGCGATTTAGATGCCATGCGTGTGGTTTTCAGGCTAAGCATTTTTATTGGCAATGTCCAGGTTGTGCGAAATGGGACGCTATGGTTCCACGGCGAGTTGAAGAGTTGGATTTTTATCCGATTACTGAGCGTTCCGCTTGAGTTGTTTTGGTTTTTTTCCGATAAATTATTGAGCTTTTTTGGGCTAAAAAAATAATCATGTTGATCAGTCAAGAACAATTAAAAAAAGCACGCATTCTGGTTGTTGGTGATTTGATGTTGGATCGCTATTGGTTTGGGGAGGTGAATCGTATTTCTCCAGAAGCTCCTGTTCCTGTGGTTTTGGTTGACAATCATGATGAACGTTTAGGTGGGGCTGCAAATGTGGCAAGGAATGCAGCGGCTTTAGGGGCGAGTGTTGCCATCATGGGCGTACTAGGCCACGATGAACCTGGCGAACAAGTTTTAAAGCTTTTGCATCAGGCTGGTGTACAAACGCATGTGGTTCGCGATGCCCAAAGTCCAACTACTATTAAACTGCGCGTATTGGGTCGTCAGCAGCAGTTATTGCGGATTGATTTTGAAAAGCCGCCTTCACGGGATGTTTTATTGGAAAATTTAGACCAATTTTCCAGTATTTTGCCGCAATTTAATGTGGTTTTATTCTCTGATTATGGCAAGGGTGGGTTGGCGCATGTAGCGCAAATGATAGACCTTGCAAAAAAAGCAGGTAAATTTGTTTTGGTGGATCCCAAGGGGGACACTTACCATAAGTACGCTGGCGCTAACGTTATTACCCCTAATCGTGCAGAATTGCGTCAGGTAGTTGGTTTATGGGCCGATGAGTCGGATTTAAGGCAGCGAGCTAATGCCTTGCGTGAACAATTTAAATTAAATTATTTACTTTTGACCCGTTCTGAAGAGGGTATGACTTTATATGGTGAAACAGGAGAGCAGCACTTTAGCGCGCAGGCGCGAGAGGTTTTCGATGTTTCCGGTGCTGGTGATACGGTAATCGCCACTTTAGCTGTGGGTTTGGCTTGTGGGGTGTCTATTGAGCAGGCGGCTTATCTTGCAAATCGTGCTGCTGGTGTAGTGGTTGGTAAGTTGGGTACTGCGGTGATCAGTCTAAAAGAGTTGTTTGAAGCGATGTAATATTTATCAGACCTCAAAAAGGTGTAGTAATAAAGTGGTTTGATGGTCTGTATTTGTAAGGGGTTATTAATGACAATCATTGTAACTGGAGCTGCTGGCTTCATTGGTAGTAATTTGGTTAAAGCGTTAAACGACAGGGGTGATACCGATATTTTGGCGGTAGATCATTTAACTAAAGCAGATAAATTTATAAACTTACTGGATTGTGAAATTTCTGATTTCATTGATAAAAATGATTTTCGTCAGCGCATAGCACACAATGATTTTAGTAAGGTTAGTGCAATATTCCATCAGGGTGCCTGTTCCGACACAATGGAGCAAAATGGTACTTATATGATGGACAATAACTACCGTTATACACTTGAGTTATTTGAATATGCACAGGCGCATCGAATCCCTTTTTTCTATGCTTCCTCTGCTGCGGTGTATGGTGGTAGCCAATGTTTTGTTGAGCGTCGAGAGTTTGAAGCGCCTTTAAATGTTTACGGCTACTCTAAATTTTTATTTGATCAAATATTGCGCCGCCGTCAACTGGAAGGGCTACATGCGCCGGTGTATGGCTTTAGGTACTTTAATGTGTATGGTATGCGTGAGCAGCACAAGGGCCGAATGGCATCGGTGGCTTTTCATAATTTTAATCAGTTTCGTCAGGGTGGTGGGGTTAAACTCTTTTCTGGTTGGAATGGTTATGACAGTGGATGTCAGCAACGTGATTTTGTTTCTGTAGAAGACGTTGTTAATGTAAATTTGCATTTTTTGGACAAATCAGGGCCGTCAGGGGTGTACAATCTTGGCTCTGGTCGGGCACAAACATTTAATGATGTGGCATTAACGGTTTTGAATACCCTTCGGGTCGCGCAAAATTTGCCAGTGTTGTCTTTGGAGCAAGCTGTTAGCCAGCAAGCTATTGAATATATTGTGTTTCCTGAGGAATTGAAGGGAAAATATCAGAGTTATACTCAAGCTGATTTAAGTCAATTGCGAGCGGCTGGTTATTTATCTGATTTTTATTCTGTTGAGCAAGGGGTTGCTAGATATGTCCAGCAGTTGATGTTTAATGCTTAGGTTTGCTGCATGGGGTTTATTTTAGAATGTAATAGGTGCATTTAATCATACAGTCAGTTGGGGTAACTTATTTGATCATCCCCCTTTTTGGAGAGGTGCTTATTAGGGGGAAAGTGGTACAAATATACATAATTTGGTTGTACGCTTGTACAAAATAAATTTTTGTTAATGGCTGTTGGGTGAGCGTTACTATAAAAATTTTTTTGCCAATAGCGCATCTACAGCAATGAAAAAAAACTGTGCTGTTGATATTTATAGCTGTGAAAAAATAAGGCTTGTTTTAAGCGACCATAAGCAGGAAAAAAAGAAGGTTGGCCATGGCGAGCGCATACACAAAAAAAGAAGGCTCGCCAGTGGCGAGCCTTTAAGGGCTTGAGGAGACATGGACTAGCCATTCAGATATTGAATGGCGGTGAAAGCCAATTGCAGGCTTTCCAACAATATGTAAGTACGATTGGGTTGTGTGCATCGGGGGATGATTGACCCTGCTTACATATTGTTGCTTCATCCATAGTTTTAGTGTCACGGCTTTTAATTTGGTTCCAATTTTTTTAAAAAAATTGCAAGGTGCGTACTCTGTTTTGGTTTTATTTTTTGTTTATTCTTGGGTTTTTAAGCAATTGAACCGGCAAAGTATATTTGAAAAATAACAGCCAGTGTGCTCATTAAAAGAGTTATCCCTACCCCTAATGCTAAGCAAACTCCTATAATGGTTAATGAGTTGGTTTGTGGTGTGGTGTCAGGGTGTTCAGGGTTGAACAGCCGATTCCATTTTGTATCTGCCATAAGACCTAAGCGCAAGGCATCGAAAAAACCAATATAAAGTGCAATTGGAAAAAGGGCTAGGTAAATCCAAGCCCTTTTTTTTCTTAAATAAAACCAGTGGATGCCGAATACGCCTAATACAAGTGCTAGCCAAGTGGCTGTGGTTTTTTTCTTCATGATGTGTTTTCAGAAATCCTATTTTTTTGAGTTTGCGCTGTCGTTATATCTCAAATTATTGCTTTGTTTATGTTATAAATTACTTGAACCCACGCTATTTAAATCTAAAAATATTTTAGTGTTAATTTTATAGCTTTAAGCAATTACAGATCCTAGTTCACTGTATTTTTTGTTTGTTTAGTGAGGTGATGTTTGAGAAAATACTAGAAGTGATGTACTATAATGGGCTTTCTGCATCAGATATATTGAAGGATACCAAATGGTCGTTATTCGGCTTGCCCGCGGTGGCTCAAAAAAACGCCCCTTTTACAATATTGTGGCTACTGATTCTCGTAACCGTCGCGACGGTCGTTTTATTGAGCGTGTCGGTTTTTATAATCCAGTGGCTTCTGGGTCAGAAGAAGGTTTGCGTATTGCTGCAGATCGTTTAACCTACTGGAAAAGTGTTGGCGCCCAGCTTTCTCCAACTGTGGCGCGTTTGGTTAAAGTACAATCCAAAAAGCAAGCTGCTTAAAAATTTGCTTTAAAAGGCTTTTAAGTGTTATGAACGGCAAATCTGCTTGGCAGATGTTACCAGCAGGTTTAGTTCAGTCAGGCGCAAATAATTTATCCGCGCCCGACGACCTTATAGAATTGGCTCGAATTGCAGAACCTTACGGTGTTAAGGGTTGGATCAATTTGCTCCCCTACAGTGAAGATGGCACTGTTTTAAAATCAGTTAAGTTTTGGTATGTCTCTGGAATAAAAACGGCTCAGCCTCTTTTTTCTGCTCAAAATGTTTTTTATCCAATTGCCGCGTTGCAAGTAAAACGCCATGCAGGCCGTTTTGTTGCGCAAATAGAGGGTTTTTCTGATCGAACAGATGCCGAGTCCTTGAAGGGTGCAAGCGTTTGGGTGTCGCGGGCGTGTTTTCCCGCACTTAAAAAAGGCGAATACTATTGGACTGATTTTGTAGGTTTGATGGTGGTTAATCGCCAGGGTGTTCAGTTGGGTAGAGTGCTTGAAATGACAGATCATGGAGCTCATCCTATTGTGGTTGTTACCCCAGATCCGGCACTTGTATCTGACCAGTCTGCGCAGTTGTCTATAGAATATTTATTGATTCCGTTTGTGCCCATTTATATTGATGAAGTGAATTTGGGTTCTGGTTTGTTGCGAGTAGACTGGCAGGCCGACTATAGTTAATTAAATTGTTAGTTTAATTTCATTTGGCTCAATTTGCTTCAATTAATTTTGGTTGTTGTGGTTGCTTGCGATTGCAGTTACTATGATTGCCAAGATATTTGATGTCATTATATTCAGTGTTAATCTAACTTCAATTTATCATGCCTTGGTTTTTATGCCACATTTTGATGTGATTACTTTGTTCCCAGCCATGTTTGCCGCTTTAACGGAATATGGTGTGGTGGGGCGAGCTTTTAAAAATGGCAAGGCCAGTTTGCGCTGTTGGAATCCCAGAGAATTTGCCCAAGATATCCATAAAGCGGTAGACGATCGTCCTTATGGCGGTGGTCCGGGCATGGTAATGATGGCGCAACCTCTGGCCAATTGCTTGCGTGCCATTCGCGCTACGCATCATCAGAGTGAGCCTGTGCGGCCAGTGATTTTTTTAACTCCCCATGGCCCTTTATTAAAGCAGGCCGATGTTCGTCAATGGGTGGCGCAGGAGACTGGGGCCATTTTACTTTGTGGTCGATATGAGGGGGTGGATCAGCGCTTCATTGATACATATGTTGATTTTGCTTATTGTATAGGCGATTTTATTGTTTCTGGCGGCGAATTGCCAAATATGATCTTTTTAGATGCTTGGGTGCGTTTGTTGCCTGGGGTGTTAAATGATGCTTTATCTGCGGTGCAAGACTCTTTTGAGGAGGGTTTTTTAGATTGCCCACATTACACTCGGCCTGAAATTTTTCAGGGTCAAGCTGTGCCCGAAGTGCTTTTATCGGGAAATCATGGCAAAATATCGGATTGGCGAAAAAGTCAGAGTATTGAAATAACCCGTCAAATTCGGCCGGATTTACTTAAATAATTTCTGTATAAATTGTTGGGCATTGCATCTTTATTGGGTGTGGTTTTTTAAGTTGATTCGGAATTATTTTTTTATCAATTGTTGTTTGTTAATTATTCATCCTCTACTGAGTTATTTTTAAGTGAACTTGTGGTTTTTGGTTTTTATTGAGTTCTAGAACTGCGTCAGTATGATGATCATGGAGTCAGAAAAATGGATCTTATCAAGATTCTTGAGCAAGAAGAGATTGCCCGTTTAAATCGTAATATTCCAGAGTTTGCCCCTGGTGATACCGTTATCGTTAATGTTAACGTGGTTGAGGGTAACCGCAAACGGGTACAGGCTTATGAAGGTGTGGTGATTGCAAAACGTAATCGTGGTTTAAATTCATCTTTTATTGTTCGTAAAATTTCATCTGGTGAAGGTGTTGAAAGAACTTTTCAAACGTATTCTCCTTTAATTGCTTCTATTGAGGTTAAACGTCGTGGTGATGTACGCCGCGCTAAACTTTATTACCTGCGCGAACGTTCCGGTAAGTCCGCACGCATTAAAGAAAAATTGCCAGGTCGTGTAGCTAAAGCTTAACTTAACCACCAATCGGTTTGTACAAACCAGCGCTCAATTAGCCGTTGTGCCCAGCGATGCTCTTCAAATTGAATAAGGTTTGCGTACTTTCGGCTGAGCTTGACCCATTCTTTGTCCTCTAGAGGGTCTGCGTATTTGAGCATTGGTAATCCTGATTGGCGCTTTCCCAAAAGCTCACCTGGGCCGCGAATTTGTAAATCTTTTTCAGCGAGGTAGAAACCGTCATTGCTGTCCTTCATGGCTTTTAATCGTTGTTTGCTTGTCCATGATAAAGGTTCGCCAAACAGCAAAACACAGACGGATGCTGTTTTTCCTCGTCCAACGCGGCCACGCAATTGGTGCAATTGTGCTAATCCAAAGCGCTCCGCATGTTCGATTACCATTAAACTGGCGTTTGGTACGTCAACTCCAACTTCAATAACAGTGGTACTCACCAGCAATTGTATGGTTTGATTTTGAAATTGTGCCATGATGTCCGTTTTTTCGGTACTGTTCATACGGCCATGCAGCAATCGAATATTTGCTTGGGGTAAAGCATTTTGAATCTCAGCATACGTTTGTTCAGCCGCTTGTAGTTGCAGAGTTTCGCTTTCTTCTATCAAGGGGCAAACCCAGTAAGCCTGTTTGCCGCTTGTTAACTCAATTTGTAATCTGCGGTATAGGTCTTCTCGGCGTTTTTGCGATACCAACTTGGTGATAATTGGTTGGCGACCTGGGGGTTTTTCATCTAAATTAGATACGTCCAGGTCTGAAAGGTATGTTTGCGACAAGGTTCTGGGTATCGGTGTGGCAGACATCATCAATTGGTGTGGCATCAGTGCTGAATTTTGATGGTCTGCTGTGCTGAGTTTGTCTTGTTTGAGTAAAGCCAGGCGTTGTTGTACACCAAAGCGGTGTTGTTCATCGATGATGACCAAACCCAGTTTGGCAAATTGTACGGGGGATTCAATGAGTGCGTGCGTCCCAATCACAATATGTACCCCTCCTTGTCGGCAAGCCGCTTCAATTCTGCGCTTTTCTTTTTTGCCAGTTGACCCTGTTAATAATTCGCAGTTTAAGCCCAGCGATTTGTAAAGTGGGTGTAGTTTTTTAAAATGTTGTTCGGCCAGTATCTCCGTGGGTGCCATCAGTGCTGTTTGATAATCTGCACCAATTGCTTGAGCGCAAGCCAAGGCTGCAACAGCGGTTTTGCCACTACCAACATCGCCTTGTAGCAATCTTTGCATGGGGTGTGGTAGCGCTAAATCTTGTAATATTTCGTTGAGCACTCTACTTTGCGCTTGTGTTAAGGAAAAAGGTAATTTCGATTGGGCCGCTAGTAAAATGGGGTTGGGCTGTGCTCCAAAAACTGGTGCGGTGGTGGTTTTTTTATGTTGGCGAGCTTGTTTGAGGGCTAATTGTTGTGCTAGCAATTCTTCAAATTTGATGCGCTGCCAAGCCGGATGGCTGCGATTATTTAACGCAGCTTCAGTGTTTGGACTTGCTTGGCCGTGTAAGGTTTGTAAGGCGTTGCACCAGTTGGGTAGTTTCAGGGCATTGAGCCATTGGCTAGGTAGTAATTCTTCAAATGCAGCTTCTGGGGCTTGTTTAAGCCAACGGGTAAAATCGGTTTGGCCAATACCAGCAGCGCTGGGGTAGACAGGCGTTAAACGCGCTGAGTCTGCGGCTGTTGCTGCCTTGGTCGTGTCAGTTTGTTTCTGAGCTTGTTCCTGACTTTTTTCTTGACTCTGTTTTTGCGTTTTAGAGTGTGTTTGGGTCCATTCTTCCGCTTTTGGGTTAAAAATAATTTTTGGGTGTATTATTTCCCAACCCCAGCGATTTTTGCGAATGATGCCCGTTACTTTAATTGTGCTGCCTTGTGAAAGTTTAGATTGTTGGTTAGGATAAAAATGCAACCAACGCAGTTGAATTTCGCCCCCATCAACGGCCAGTTTGGCAACCAATTGGCGGCGTGGTCGTTCAATAATTTCGCTGTCTACAACGGTGCCTATTAAGCTAGCGTTTGCTTTGTCTACAAGATTTTCAAAGGTGCTAAGGGTGGCTTCGTCTTGGTAGCGCATGGGTAAGTGTAATACCAGATCAATCCAGCGCGCGAGCTTTAACCCTGCTTGTACTTTTTCTGCTATGCGTTGCGGTAGCTTGTTAAGTTCTGCGCTGATCTCGGTACTGTTTACAGCCATGGTGTTTGTGTTTTTAAAAATAAAACCACCTGTATTGCAGTGGTTTTATTTGCCGTAAAAATAGGGTTTAGATAACTGCAATGGCTTCTACTTCAAATTCTCCACCTTTGGGTAAACTGGCTACGCCAATGGTAGAGCGTGCAGGGTAGGGTTCTGGCACAAATTCTTTCATGATGGTGTTGACGATTGCAAATTTTGAAAGGTCGGTGACAAACAAGGTCAATTTAACAACGTGCGCAAAATTAGCGCCTGATTCTTCAAGCACAGCGCTCAAATTGCTAAATGCACGTCGAACTTGTTGCTCAAAGCCTTCAATCAATTCACCTGTGTTTGGATCTAGGCCAATTTGGCCAGATACAAATACCATGTTGTTGATTTTGATAGCTTGATTGTACGGGCCGATGGCTGCTGGAGCCGCTGATGTTAAAATAATTTGTTTACTCATGGCTATTTGTTTTTAAATAAGAAAACCACTATTTTACCCGTTTGTGGTGGTTTATTTGTAATAGTTTGTTTCCGGGTAAGATTGCCTTTAAATGAATTAAAAAAACCAGCTTAATGTGTTTGCGCGTATACAATTAAAACTGTTGACGCAATTTTTAATGCGTTGTTTTTAATGTTTCAATTGCCATGACTTTAACTGAATTAAAATACATTGTTGCTTTGGCCCGTGAACGCCATTTTGGTAGAGCAGCTGAAGCGTGCTTTGTCAGTCAACCCACTTTATCGGTGGCTATTAAGAAGTTTGAGGATGAGCTTGATGTGATGCTGTTTGAACGCGGATTAGCTGAGGTTGGGCTTACTGCAATCGGGGAACGTATTGTTGAGCAAGCGCAGCGGGTTTTGGAGCAGGCTTGTTTAGTAAAAGAAATTGCGCGGCAAGGGTCTAATCCCCTGTTGGGGCCTTTGCGGGTGGGGGTGATTTACACCATTGGGCCGTATTTATTGCCTTCTCTGGTGCAAAAAATGATCAGCCGTTATGAAGGTATGCCACTGATAATCCAAGAAAATTTTACGGTGAAATTATTGGAGTTGTTAAAGCAAGGTGAGCTTGATGTGGCTATTTTGGCTTTGCCTGTTTCGGAGTCTGCAATATCAATTTGGCCCATTTATGAGGAGCCTTTTTATGTGGCTATACCGGCTAAGCACCCTTGGGCTAAACGAAAGTCGATTGCTGCTTCAGAATTAAAATCACAAACAATGTTACTTTTAGGGGTAGGTCATTGTTTTCGTGATCAGGTATTAGATGTCTGCCCCGAGTTGGCCCGTTTTTCTCAAGCCTCAGAGGGTATACAACGTACATTTGAAGGCAGTTCTCTTGAAACCATTCGTCATATGGTGGCCTCTGGTGTTGGTATTACCCTATTGCCATCTAGTTCTGTGCCAAGTGTGGTTTCAAAAGACAGTTTATTGCGTTACATTGCCTTGGAGGAGCCAGCCGATCGTCGTCAAGTGGCTTTGGTTTGGAGAAAAAGTTTTTCTCGATTACCAGCGATTGACGCTTTACGTAATGCGATATTAGCTTGCCGTTTGTATGGTTGTGTCATGCTCAATGATATAAAGGTGCAATAGGATGTTGCAGCGTCTTAAATTGTATGGCGAGTTGATGCGATTGCATAAGCCCATAGGAATTTTTTTGTTACTTTGGCCTACTTTGTGGGGACTGTGGTGGGCGGCTGGTGGTATGCCACCCCTAGATATTTTAGTTGTTTTTGTGTTGGGTACGGTTTTAATGCGCTCGGCCGGTTGTGCTGTCAATGACTACGCTGACCGTGACTTTGACCGTTATGTGCGTAGAACCGCGCAGCGTCCGGTTACTTCGTGTCGTATTTCTGGGCGAGAGGCTTTGTTTGTGGCTGCAAGTTTGGCTTTGTTGGCAGCGGGGTTGGTATGGTTTTATTTACCACTTTTGGTATTTTATTTGTCTTTTCCAGCGCTCATATTGGCAGCGTCGTATCCTTTTTTTAAACGGTTTTTTGCTTTGCCACAAGCCTACTTAGGTTTATGCTTTGGTTTTGGTATTCCTATGGCTTATGCTGCTATTACTCAGAGCGTACCATTTTTGGCATGGGTTTTGATGGTCGTCAATGTGTTGTGGACTGTGGCTTACGATACGCAATATGCCATGGTAGACAAAGAAGACGATCTTAAAATAGGTATTCGCACATCAGCCATTACATTTGGCAGTTACGATGTTTTGGCAATTATGTTGTGTTACGCAGGGGCTTTGTTTCTTTTAGCTACATTGGCGATTGTTTGCCAGTTGAAGTGGCGGTTTTGGTTGGGTTGGGGTCTGGCTGCAGCAATGAGCGTTTACTATCTTCAGTTGATTAAAAAGCGCGACTCTGAGCAATGTTTTAAGGCTTTTTTGCATAACAATTGGTGGGGGGCGGCGGTTTTTTTGGCGGTGGTTCTAGGGTGAAAATTTGAGTTGGAATGATTTGGTCGTATTACTACGCGATATCCACTCTCCCCAGTTCAATGGCTCTAGCCAGTGCTGCCTCAGCACCAGCAATAATAGCTTGTTCAATGCCATGATCTTGCATAATACTCAGCCCAGCGGCAGTGGTTCCTCCCTTAGATGTAACTTGTTGTCGCAGTGTGCTTAAAGTTTCAGGGCTTTGTTGAGCTAATGTAGCCGCACCTAAAAATGTTTGGTTGACCAGTTCTCTAGCATCCACAGCTTCAAATCCCATTGAAATAGCAGCCTTTTCAAGTGCTTGCATGAATAGAAAAACGTAACCTGGGCCGCTGCCACTGATGGCCGTAATGGGGTTGAGCATGGCTTCAGACTGGCACCAAAGCACTTTGCCACTACCACTTAAAATATATTGAGCAGTTTTTTTATCGTTCACATTGCATGCAGCGCTTGCATAAATTCCCGTCATCCCTGTATTGACCAGTGCTGGAGTGTTAGGCATGCAGCGTACAATCCGCTGATGCCCACCAAGCCACTGCGACAGCGTTTGTATAGTGAGCCCTGCAGCTATGCTGATGATTAAGCTTGCTTTTAAGTTTTGACCGATATTTTCTAAGGCCTCTTGCATTTGCTGGGGTTTAACTGCCAAAACGGTAATATCTGCTGCAAATGGTTTTGATAGAGTTTTGTCTGCATAAATACCCTGCTTGGTGAATTGTTCGCACAACAGGGGCTGAATTTCAATCACTTGAATGCGGTCTTGGGCGTGTCCTTGTTTTAGCAACCCGCCAATTAAGGCTTGAGCCATATTGCCGCCGCCTAGAAATAGTACATTGGGTGTCATGGTGTTTGCGCTTGAATGGTTCGTTTTCCGAATATAGCACTGCCAATGCGCACACAGGTGCTGCCATGGGCAATTGCGGTTTCTAAATCTGTTGACATGCCCATAGATAGGGTGTCTAACGTTGAATAAGTTTTTTTCAATTGATCAAATAGTGTTTTTAGTTGTGTAAAGGCTGATGCTTCTTGCCCCGGTTCTGGTAAGGTCATTAAGCCGCGTAATTTTAAATTGGGTAGTGTGTTTACGTAAGCCGCTAAAGCGCTGGCATTTTCTATGGCAGCGCCACTTTTGCTGTCTTCTCTACTGAGTTTAATCTGTAGGCATACATTTAAAAGTGGACGACTATTTGGGCGCTGAGCGGCTAGGCGTTGTGCAATTTTGTCGCGGTCTACGGTGTGAACCCAGTCAAAATGTTCAGCAACTAAGCGGCTTTTGTTGCTTTGTAATGGGCCAATAAAATGCCATTGCAACCCCGTAATTCCCAAGCTTTTTAGGTGTTTGATTTTATCTACGCCTTCTTGAACGTAATTTTCTCCGAAATTGTGTACGCCAAGTGCGATCATATCAACGACCGCCTGTGCCGGAAATGTTTTACTGACCGCAATTAATTGAATTTCGTTAATACGCCGTTGATATGTTAGGCAGGCTGCTTCGATGCGTTGACCAATTGTGGTCAGCGCATTTTTATAGTTCAAATTGATAGTTTGGGGTTCAACGTTTTGCTGCATTATCAATTCATCGGTGTGTTGGCATTGCATCGGTTTGGATCAAAAGTATTTGCCTCAGAAGTGTTTAAATTGGATATGTTTTCAGACGGTGCTATTTGGTGATTAGCCCGTGGCCGATAATTGCCTTGGGTTAGAGGAAATTCGAAAAATCGGCATTCTAATCCGCCATTAAATAGTGGGGTTTTGCGTTTTGGGGATAAACCAATTGCATGCCGAAGTTCAAGATCCGCACTTAAGCAGTGGAATGTCCAACCCTGAAATTGCTGTTTTAGGCAAGTTCCAAGGTCTTTGAATAGGGATAGATATGCGTGGTCGGCGTCACTTTTTTCCCCCTTGGCTTGTAATCGTTCTCCATAGGGTGGGTTGGTGATAATTTGCCCTGCATAAGTTGTCTTGGGTTCAATGGTGCGAGCATCACGTTGTTCAAAGCGCAATTGCCCATTGTCTAAAAGAGGCTGTAGTCCAGCCAATTGCGCATTGTGTTGGGCGGTTTCAATTAAGAAGCGTGTAATATCACTGCCAACTAAGTGGAGTGTTTTAATGTTTTTTAGTCCCTGTTGAAAGCGATTTTGTGCTGTTTGTTTGACTTTTTCCCACATGCCAGGGTCAAACCCTTTAAGGTTTTCAAAGGCAAACGGCCGGTTTAATCCGGGGGCGCGGTCACTGGCTATGCAGGCGGCTTCAATAAGAATGGTGCCACTGCCACAGAAGGGGTCTAGCAGCGGTGTTTCGGGTTGCCATTGCGCAATTTTTAATAGTGCAGCAGCTAAGTTTTCTTTAAGCGGGGCATTGCCTTTGTCTTGACGCCAGCCCCGTTTAAAGAGGTTTTCACCCGATAGATCAATGTAAATGCGGGTATGGGTAAGGCCAACACCAGCCAATACCCGTATTTCAGGGGTGTTGGTATCAATGCTGGGGCGTTTTCCGGTTTTGTCGCGAAAATAATCGCAAATGGCGTCTTTGACGCGCAGTTGTAGAAAACGCTGATTAGGAAGTTCTAGCCCCAAATTGTTTAAATCAACTCGCAGTGTTTGGGTTTCAGAAAACCAGGTGTCCCATGGAATTTTTTTAACCAGTTTGTACAAGGTGGTATCGTTTTGACAGGGTTCGTTGGCCAGCTGTAGATAAACGCGTCCGGCCAGGCGAGACCATAAGTTCATATACAGTAGTGCGGCCCAATTGGCTGTAAATTCAACTCCCCCCAAGGTGTTTTTGACAGTTATAGCCCCCAATTTGGAGAGCTCTTCAGCCAGCAAAGGCTCCACCCCCCTCGGGCAACTGGCAAATGCTGCGAAGTGATCGCGCTCAAGGTGACTGGAGTTGCGTTTGACTTTTAAGGTTTTTGAGGTGGGGGGGGTTGAATACATGTATTGGATTTATAAAAAATAGGCTTATAGATAAAGTGAGTTTGGACAATTAAAAGGGTTTAACAACCACCAGGATAATGGCCGCTGTCATTAACAATACAGGCACTTCATTAAACCAGCGGTAAAAAATATGCGAGCGTTTGTTTTTTCCGGCAGCAAATTTTTTTAATAAGCGACCACAACCGTGATGATATCCAAGAATTAAAATAACAACCAAAAACTTAGCGTGCATCCAGCCATTTCCTGGACCTTTTCCAATACCATAATGTGACCATAAAGCAATCCCTGAAACCACCGCTGGAATGGCAAGTAAACCCATGAAGCGGTAGAGTTTTTGAGCCATTAAAATAAGGCGTGCAGAGGCTATTTCGTTGTTTTCCATGGCCAAATTTACAAAAATACGAGGCAAGTAGAACTGCCCTGCAAACCATGCAGCTACAAAAAGAATATGAAATGATTTTACCCAAAGCATGATTTTTTTCCTCTTGGTTATGTACGAACTTCACCGTGACCAAACACCACGTATTTTAGGCTGGTTAACCCTTCAAGCCCAACAGGACCGCGTGTATGGAATTTGTCTGTGGAGATACCAATTTCAGCACCCAATCCGTATTCAAAGCCGTCAGCAAAGCGGGTGGAGGCATTGATCATGACTGATGATGAGTCTACTTCACGTAAAAACTGCATAGCGCGATTGTGGTTTTCTGTGACTATGCTGTCGGTGTGCTGTGATCCGTAGCGGTTGATATGTGCAATTGCGTCGTCAATATTGTCAACAATTCGAATGGATAAAATAGGTGCTAAGTATTCAGTTTTCCAGTCTTCTTCGCTAGCGATAAGTACTTGGGGCAGGATGCTACGGGTTTGTGGGCAACCACGCAATTCTACTCTTTTTTCTTGGTAAATATTGGCTAGAGGGGGTAATACCTGAGGAGCAATCGCCTTAGCAACTAGTAAGGTTTCCATGGTGTTACAGGTGCCATAGCGGTGGGTTTTGGCATTGTCAGCAATGTCAATGGCTTTATTCAGGTTGGCTTGGTCGTCGATGTACACATGGCAGATACCATCTAGGTGTTTAATAACAGGTACTCGCGCTTGGCTAGCAATTCGTTGAATTAAACCTTTGCCACCGCGTGGCACAATAACATCTAAATATTGAGGCGCGCTAACCATCGCGTCCACTATGCTGCGGTCGGTCGTGTCTATGACTTGTACTGCGTTTGCAGGTAAGCCCGCACTCTCTAGGCCGAAACGCACCAATTTAGCCAAAGCTTGGTTACAATGTAAAGCTTCTGAGCCACCGCGTAAAATGGTTGCATTCCCAGATTTAATACAAAGTCCTGCTGCATCTACGGTCACATTGGGGCGGGCTTCATAGATAATGCCCACCACACCTAAAGGCACTCGCATTTGGCCCACCTGTATGCCTGAAGGACGGGTTCGTAATTGTGTAATTTCACCGATAGGGTCAGGTAGTTGCGCAATTTGCTCTAGGCCTTCAGCCATGGTTGCGATGGCTTTGTCTGATAGGCTGAGTCGGTCTAGCAACGCGGGCTCTAGTCCGTCTTTTTCAGCCGCTTGTAGGTCGGCTTGGTTAGCTGTTTTCAGGCTATCGGCTTGCGTTACAATTGCCTTGGCAATTTGTCTGAGGGCATGGTTTTTTTCAGCTGTACTGGTTTTTGCCATGATACGCGAAGCGGTGCGTGCTGCTTGGCCAATGGGTTCAAAGTAAGATTGGGTATTCATGGTGTTAAGTTGTGATCTAAGGGTGAATGCACACCAGCCAAAGCCATGGCCAATATGCGTAAAATATGCCAGGGGTCTTCATGCACAAGCCCTTTAATCGCCTTGTCGGCGTGGGCGCTCAAGCGCAATAAACTGTGTAAATTTTTTTCAGAAAAACGCTGCACCGCTCGCGATAAAATATCCGCTTTAGGGCCCCAAACCTTGGTTTCTTTAATGGCTGAACTCGCGCTATGCCCTTGATCTAATAATTGGCGTATGGTGTGCAAGTTTCTTACTTCTTCGGCTAGCGCCCAAAGCACCAGGGTGGGCGCTTGGCCTTCAGCTTGTAAACCTTTGATCATGCGCAGGGTGTAGTCAGCTTTTGCGCTCAGGGCTTCTTGCCCTAAATTAAAAACATTGTAACGCGCCATATTGCTTACACTAGCTTGTAAAACAGATAGGTCAATCGTTTGTTGTTCCGAGTAAAGCAACGCCAGTTTTTCAATTTCTTGTTTGGCTGCTAAAAGATTACCTTCAAGGTGGTCAGCCAACCACTGTGCTGCGCCTGGTGCCAGTTTTAAGCATTTATTTATAGCGCGTTGTTCTATCCAGCGCGGTAAGCTTTTGGGGGTTATGCTGGGGCAGTTCACCAGTATGCCAGTTTTTTCTAAAATGCTGAACCATTCTGCCGGTTTGGCTTTGCTACTGAGCGCCGGCATTGAAATCATAGCAATTGCATCGGTTTTTTCTTGACTTAACCATTGTGCAATTTGCAGTAGGATAGATATAAACTCTTTGTTCGGGGCAGTGGTTGGTAAACGTAATTCAATCAAACTGCGGTCGCCAAACAGTGAGTTAGATGCGAAGGCTTGCAAAATAAGTCCAGGGTTTAAGCCGCGTTCTAGTGTGAATATTTCACGGTTAGTGTATCCGGCATTGTTTGCAGCACTGCGTATAGCATCTGCACTTTCAATGCATAATAAAGATTCATCGCCAACAATCAGGTAGCACGGCGGTAGCGTTTTGCCATCGCTTTTGATAATCGCATTCAAGTGTGCATCTAATTGATGGGCTTCTAGTTTCACTTGCGTATACCGCCATTGGGCAAAGATAAAAATTCTAGTTGGCGAATTATTTGCTGTGCCGCATCGCTTTGCATTTCACGGTATAGTAAGTTTTGTTCTAATTCATTGGCTAAGGCAAAACCTTCAGCATTGATTAATTCTCGCCTAAAACCAAGCGTCTGTGCTGTATTGCTACTCAGATTTTTCTCTTGGCCAATGCGGTAGGTTACTTTATAAACCAATTCAATTTCTCTTGCAATACCTGCGGAGGTGAAGCTTAAAATACCCTGTGAGCGCTGCTCGCTGATAATTTCAAGCACCATATCGGCTTCTTTGGCCAGCGCTAAAATTTGGATGCCGTTAGAGCGCAATAAACGCTGAATTTCTGTTGGCAGTTCAGATGGGCCAGCAGTTTTGATATGTAAGCTTGAAAAATTTAGATTAACCACCCCCCGCAAACGAAAACCACAGCCATTTAAGGTCAGAACAACAGGCAAGGTAAGTTTTGCAAGGGCCAACCGGCGGCGGCTTATGTCTTGATTGGCTGCTTTAACAACTTTTGGCAAGGTGGTTTCCTTTTTGATGTGCTTCAATCGCATTTAGATCACAATGTTTACCAGTTTTCCCTGAACTACGATGATACGCTTTACAGTGGCTTCACCGATAATTTTTTGAACATTTTCATTGGCTAAGGCATAGGCTTGAATTTTTGTTTTTTCTGCGTTTTTGGCTGTGCGCATAGTACCGCGCAGTTTACCGTTGACCTGTATGACCCAGTCAATTTCGTCTTGTTCTAGTGCTCTGGGCTCAGGCTTTGGCCAAGGCGCATCTAGCAAATTACCCAGTTGTTTATCGTAGGCTAACTCTTGCCACAGTACATCAGTAATGTGAGGCACAATAGGGTATAAAATACGCAGCAAAATACCAAAACCTTCGCGTTTGATTGCGGTCGTTGCGCTGCTTAAACGTACAGTTTGATCATTGTGTTGATGTTCACCTGGATTTTCAGTTAAATGGGTGTTTATATTGGAAACCTCATTAAATTTCGCTGATTCAAGGGTGTTTAATATTTTCATGCCTGCAGAAACTACCGTGTTGTATTGCGCCCGTTCATAATCGAAATTGGCTTGCTGCAATATTTGATGAATTTCACGCCGCACAGTTTTTTCTATGTTGGTTAAATGGGTGGTCGAGTCTACTGCGGTTGCAGTGCTGATGTCTGCAGCATGTTGCGCAGCATAGTTGTAGAGTCGACGTAAATAGCGATGCGCGCCTTCAACACCTGCGCCACTCCATTCCAGTGATTGTTCCGGCGGGGCTGCAAACATAACAAACAGGCGTGCGGTGTCAGCGCCGTACTGTTGAATTAATTGTTGTGGATCAACGCCATTGTTTTTTGATTTAGACATTTTTTCAATACCGCCGAGCGTTACGGCCTGGCCGTCGTGGCGGCTGCTGGCACTAACAGGGCGGCCTCGTTCGTCGGTTTGTACTTCGACGTCTTCGGGGTTGAACCAGTTTTTTTTGCCTACGCTGTCTTCTCTATAAAAGGTTTCGTTCAGCACCATGCCCTGGGTGAGCAGTCGTGTAGCAGGTTCTTTGAAGCTAATTAACCCCAGATTTCGCATGACTTTGGTCCAAAAGCGGGAATACAATAAGTGTAATATAGCGTGTTCAATCCCACCGATGTATTGGTCCATAGGCATCCAGTATTCAACTTGTTCATTGACCATGGTTGTTGCGTCTGGGCACGCATAGCGCATAAAGTACCATGAGGAATCAACAAAGGTGTCCATGGTGTCAGTTTCGCGTCGAGCTGGTTTGCCACATTTTGGGCAGGTGCAATCTAGGAAAGTGCTGTCTTTGGTTAGCGGGTTGCCGCTGCCATCTGGAATTAGGTGTTCAGGCAGTACTACGGGTAGTTGTTCATCTGGCACGGGTACATCGCCACAATTGTCACAATGAATAATTGGAATAGGAGTGCCCCAGTAGCGCTGACGCGAAATACCCCAATCGCGAAGTCTAAATTGGGTTTTGAGTTCGCCTAATCCTTTTTCATTCAGCGCTTTGGCAACAGCTTTGACAGCTTCAGCGTGTGTTAGGCCGTCAAGAAATTCAGAGTTAATGCAAACGCCATGACTGGCATAATGCGTTTGCCAAGCGTCTGTGGAAAACGCTTGACCGGTATTGATCACAGAAAAAATAGGTAAGTTGTACTGTTTGGCAAAGGCGAAGTCGCGTTCATCGTGGGCCGGTACACCCATTACAGCGCCGTCGCCGTAACTGATTAGCACATAGTTGCCTACCCAAACCGGAATACTTTGGCCTGTGAATGGGTGGATGACATATAAACCCGTGAACATGCCTTTTTTATCAGCAGTGGCAATGTCTGCTTCAGCGACACCGCCTTTGCGACACTCTTCTATAAAAGCCAATAATTCTGGTTGATTTTGAGCAGCATATTGGGCTAAAGGGTGTTCTGCGGCTACGGCACAATAACTGACTCCCATGATAGTGTCTGCGCGAGTGGTGAAAACATAAAGTTTGCCATTATTAATCAGTTGGTTTTGGGAGTCTCGTATGTTGTGGGTAAAGGCAAAGCGCACACCGGTGGATTTACCAATCCAATGCTCTTGCATGGTTTTGACCCGTTCAGGCCATTGTAAGTCTTTTAGGTCGTTGAGAAGGTCGTCTGCGTAATCGGTGATACGCATGTAGTACATGGGGATATCGCGTTTTTCAACCACTGCGCCAGAACGCCAGCCACGGCCATCAATAACTTGTTCGTTGGCCAGTACCGTGTTGTCGATGGGGTCCCAATTCACTGTGCCTGTTTTTTTATAGACAATCCCTTGTTCTAGCATGCGTAAAAAAAGCCATTGATTCCACTTGTAATATTCTGGTGAGCAAGTGGCAATCTCGCGGCTCCAATCAATCGCTAGTCCCATGGACTGCATTTGTTGCTTCATGTACGCGATATTTTCGTAGGTCCAAGCCGCTGGTGGTTTACCGTTGGACATGGCTGCGTTTTCTGCGGGCATGCCAAAGGCGTCCCAGCCCATGGGCATGAGTACGTTGTAGCCTTGCATACGCAATTGTCGAACCATAACATCATTTATGGTGTAGTTGCGCACATGGCCCATGTGAAGTTTGCCAGAAGGGTAAGGTAGCATTGAGACGCAATAAAATTTTGGTTTGGTTGAGCCATCCAAGTTTTTTGCATGGTTTTTTACTTCGTAAACATTGTGTTTACCCCAGTTTTTTTGGGCTGTTTCTTCAATAAGCTTTGCTTCGTACTTTGAGTTTTGCATAATTTGATAGAATGAATTTTTACAGATGTGACGGGTTAGCGAAACGCCCCATACGCTTAGACCTTACATTATAAGGTAATGAGTTAAATTTAAATATCAGTCACCATTAGGGGATATTGTGTCTCTTTTAAGTACCTTAAACCCAGAACAGTTGGCTGCGGTCACTTTGCCTCGAGAAAGTGCTTTAATTTTAGCTGGTGCCGGCAGTGGCAAAACAAAAGTTTTAACAACTCGGATTGCGTGGTTGATTCAAACGGGTCAAGTTGGCCCTTCTGGTGTTTTGGCGGTGACATTCACCAACAAAGCGGCTAAAGAAATGTTGCATCGTTTGTCTACCTTGCTGCCAATTAACACTCGCGGCATGTGGGTGGGTACTTTCCATGGCTTGTGTAACCGATTGTTGCGAGCGCATTACCAATTGGCAAAACTGCCAGCCATGTTTCAAATTTTAGACACCAGTGACCAACTTTCTGCTGTTAAGCGCATGTACAAGGTGACTGGGGCCGATGACGAGAAATTTCCACTTAAGCAAACGCTGTATTTTATAAATTCAGCTAAAGAACAGGGTTTACGTCCAGAAAACATGCATGCCCATGACCCACATCAGCGTACGCTTATTGAACTCTATACATTGTATCAAGCGCAGTGTGAGCGTGAGGGGGTGGTTGATTTTGCTGAACTGTTGTTGCGTAGTTTTGAATTGTTACGGCGAGAATCTGCTTTAGCAGAGCATTATCGGCAGCGTTTTCAATACATTTTGGTTGACGAATTTCAAGATACCAATGCATTACAGTACAGTTGGTTAAAGTTACTTGCGGGTACGCAGGGGTGTTTGTTTGCCGTAGGCGATGATGACCAGTCTATTTATGCCTTTCGCGGTGCTCGTGTGGCGAATATGGCCGAATTTGAACGAGACTATCTTGTAAAGCATCGCATTAAACTTGAACAAAATTACCGCTCGGTGGGGCATGTGTTAAATGCTGCGAATCATTTAATTGTGCAAAATACAGCCCGGCTTGGAAAAAATCTATGGACTCAGGTTGGTTTGGGTGAGCAAATTCGTGTGGTTGAGTCTAGTAATGACATTTCTGAGGCGCAGTGGCTTGTTCAAGAACTAAAATTGCTAGCCGGCGAAGGTTGCCGCTATGCTGATATGGCTATTTTATATCGCTCTAATGCTCAGTCTCGTGTGATTGAGCAGGCCTTGTTTGCAGCGGCTGTTCCATATCGGGTGTATGGCGGGTTAAGGTTTTTTGAACGTGCTGAAATTAAACATGCTTTAGCCTATTTGCGATTGCTTGAGAATTTTGACGACGATGTTTCCTTTGCGCGAGTGGTGAATTTTCCAGCACGCGGCATTGGTGCCAGAACACTAGAAAATTTACAGGATATTGCGCGCCAACATCAATGGTCTTTGTATCAGGCTGTGGGTTATGTGTCTGGCAAAACCAAAAGCCATTTGCTTGCTTTTGTAGAGATGATGGGACGTATGCGTTTAGAATCTCAAGGTTTGTCTTTGCCTGAATTGGTGGCAAAGGTAAATCAACAAAGTGGTTTGATTAAGCACTATGAGTCTGAGCGTGAGGGCCAAGAGCGTATTGAGAATTTGAAAGAACTGGTTAATGCTACTGCGGCATTTTTGAACCAAGAAGGCTATGAAATAGAATTGCCTGCGGTCAATGCTGCCTCTGAAAATCAGTCAGCAGTTGGGATTTCTCCATTGCAAGGTTTTTTATCGCATGCGGCTTTAGAGTCTGGAGATAATCAAGCTCAAGCAGGCGAAGATGCCGTTCAATTGATGACTGTACATGCAGCTAAAGGATTGGAGTTTAAAGCTGTGTTTGTTACAGGTCTGGAAGAGGGGTTGTTTCCTCATGAAAACAGCTTGAATTCGCAGGCGCAAGGTTTAGATGGTGTAGACATTGAAGGGGTTGAGGAAGAGCGTCGCTTAATGTACGTTGCCATGACGCGCGCAAGAGAACGTTTGTTTTTAAGTTACACTCAGCAGCGTATTCTTAATGGCCAAACGCGTTATTGTGTTCGTTCTCGATTTTTAAATGAGCTGCCACAAGAATCCGTTCGGTTTTTATTGTTGCCACGCCACTCAAATCATTCCAATATGGGTTATAAGCTTGATAAACGATTCAATACCTTATCACAGGCCCAAGCCCAAACTCAGGCGCGCTGGGGGGGAGGTTCAGTATCGTTTCAGCAATGTGCAGCTTGGCCATTTAAAATAGGCCAAGCAGTCACTCATCAGCGCTTTGGTCGGGGGATTGTTGTTGCTTATGAAGGGCAATCCGATGATTTGCGGGTACAAATTAACTTTGGAACGCAGGGTTTGAAGTGGTTGGTTGTGGCTTTGGCTAAACTTCAATCTGAAACGTGTTATCAATAAATTTATAGGAGTGGTCAATAAACTAACCTTATGCTGTCGATTTATTTACTGTGGTTTTAATTTTAGCCTATTCTAGGTTTTATGCAATGGGTTGTTTTTGAAGATTGTTTCAAATATTTCATGTTCAAAAATAGACAGATAAGACGGTAGAAAACTGCATTGCAACACAGCACTAAAAACAATCGCGATTGCAAAATTAAAGGTAAAAATTAAAAAACTAGGCATGGGCAATACGGCTATTAGTAATCCAAAGCATAAACTTGTTAATATGAGCCAAAAAAAACAGTTAAGCGCATAAGTTAAAAAACATAATCTGTTGCGCCAAGAGGCAATAAAACTAAAAAAAATAGCTTTTGTTGGTGGCATTTCATGCCAAAGTACCAATACAGGGGCAAACCAAAAGGACATCATAACTGGAATATAAGCCAAAGCTAGCAACAACAGTTTTATGAAAAAATCGATTGCAACCTCTGATTTCATCTCTTGATTGTTTTTTTGAAGTAAGCTTAAATCAAACGAAATGAATTGCGAGACAGCAATAGAGCAGATGAGAACAACTACACAATATGACAGCCCAAGTTTTAGCAGTGGTTTTGAAAAACGCTTATTTTCAATAAAAAAAGCGTGCACTGAACAACTGGGCGTAATAATTTGGTTGTGTATAATCATGCGGCAACTAAGCATGGTGCTAGCAGTTAGCCCTGGCAGTAAAATCAGGGTAAAAATAGAGCCAATAAAAGGAATTAAAACGCTTAAGAAGATGACAATGCCAAAATATGTGCTGGCTAGTATCAAAGCGGCTCGCGGGTTTTTACGGAACAGTTGCCACCCATACAAAAGCCAGTTCCAACCTTCGCGAGGGGGTAGAGTAAGTGCGTTACTTATCATATTTATTTTAAAAAATTTTTATCGATTCAGGAGGGGGATGTTGCCGCTACGCCGTTGGAGCAAGATTCGCTCAAAATGAGTTGGGTCTTTGGGCGTTAGTATTTCAGCAGGTCTGGGTAAATAAAAATCGTATAGTCGACTGATCCAGAAACGCAGGGCGGCTGCGCGCAGCATCATTGGCCAGGCTTGTTGGTCTGCAATACTAAAGGCTTGAATTTTAGCGTATCCTTCAAGTAGCGCTGTTGCTAAATGGGGCTGAATTTCACCGGTTAAGTGATTAATACACCAGTCGTTGATGCACACAGCTAAATCAAATAACCATTTATCATTTCCAGCAAAATAAAAATCAATGACCCCGCCTAAGCGATCGCCTTCAAACAGCGCATTATCGCGAAATAAATCAGCGTGAATAGGGCCTTCTGGAAGAGAACGATACGGTGCCGTGTTGGAAAAAGCGGTTTGTTCTTTAATTTCTTCTTCAAGTAAATTGGCTAAGCTTTGTGGTAAAAAAGGTTGAACCGTTGCTTGAGTGATTTGCCACCAAGGTAATCCACGTGGATTGGCATAATACGGCTTAAAGTTGCTGGCTGCGCGGTGTGCTTTGGCACAAAACTCACCAATGGCGTGGCATTGCGCCGAATTGGGTTGGGTCACAGATTGACCTGGTAAGCGGTCTACCAGAGCTGCTGGTTTTTTATGCAAAAAAGAAAAAAGTTCACTGCTGTTGGGATTTGCTTTAGGGCGGGGCACGGGTAGCTGGTTGGCTGCTAAGTGCTCCATTAATCCTAAATAGTAGGGCAGTTCTTGAGAACCTAGTTTTTCAAAAACGGTTAATACAAATTCGCCGCAATTCGTATTAACAAAATAATTGGTATTTTCTATGCCGCTGGCAATGCCTTCGAGTGCGTGTAGAGAATTAATGTTGAGCTGATTTAACCAAGGTAAAAGCTCATCTTGCTTGATTGGCGTAAATACAGCCATGAATTAAAACTCCTTCAGTACCCATTGGGGCATTGAGATTGATGTACCAATGCCTTGACCCGGAACCATTCGTCCAGAACCGTCAAGATCAATAAGCCAGTACGATGGGGCTTGTTTTACTTTGACTCGCATTGCAAATAAACGCCCGCGAAGACGGTATTCTTCAATTTCGCGGTCTGCTTCTGAATAAACAGTTACTGTGGGTTCGAGTGTTTCAATTGAATCTGAATTGCTGAGCATATTCGGTGGTAAAGGAGGTTCAACTTTTAATTGTTGTTCAACTTCAGCCCATGCGTTTGAAAGCAAATTAACCTCAAGGAGGCACCAAGACAGCACAATACAAAATAAGCGTTGAAGGTTCATAGATTTTCCTTAGAAGCCCATTTTTACTGGAGCAATAAACAAGTAAATTGATTATAAACCGATGTTACGTTGTTTTGATGTCTTTCTGCATTAAATGATTGTTATTGCATGGTCATTAATTTTTTATAAGTGGTCGCACTTCGTAGTTAACCCCCTCCTGTTTTTGATTAATTCTTTTTTATTGAAACTCAATCATTTTTTTTGTTACTTAATTGTATTTAAGTTGTTAAAGTTGGGTTTATGGAAAATATCAGAAGTTTATATATTGGGCTACCGTTGCCTGGTGTTGCAAATGCCTTGCCAGAGGAAAATCATTCAATACCAAATGCGCTCAATGTTGATTGGGGTGCTTTGGGAACAGGCGATGCGGTTTATAAGAATTTTGCTCAAGGGCAATTATCAGCGCAATGGTCTGCAGCAGCACGTGATGTTGTTGCCAAAATTAATGGTGCGCACCTGAGTGGGGATATTCAGCAGAATTTATTTGTTTTTTTGAAGCGACTTGGTTTTACTGAAATAGAAAGTATGAGTTCATCTATGAATGTGGAGGTTGCCAAGAAAGCATTTATCGATGCAAATATTACGGATCTTTTAAAGACAGTAAGTAATTTTTTATTAAAAATTGATGAACTGTTGCAACAGTACCAACAACTTCCTAATGAGCATGAAAAAAGTATTTTTCGTAACAACTTAGAGTTGTACTTACTTCAAGCGACTGACGGTATGTCGCACTGTGGCCCTGGCGTTTTGTATAGACTGAACTATTTTTTAACTATTAGCAATTTAATTAATTCAACTAATCCGATAAAAGGAACGCTAGGTTTTTTTAAAAATGAATTATTTAATCAAGTAGTTTTGGATTTTTATCGTAAGCACTCTTCGATTCCAGAACTATTAAGACAAGGTAGCGAAGTTCACTATGTAAGCGTAGTTAAAAGTCAGATGGCTTTGGAACTGGAATTGGATCCTATCAATATCAACGATGTATTTGCTTCGGGAGTTAAACAATATGTTATTGCTGATTTAAATCAGGGTTTGAGTCAAAAGTTACAAAGCTATTTTTCTCAAGACGTTTTATTTTTTAAATTGGCCCAACAGTGTATTGAAGATTTTAAAGCGGATTTAAAGGAATTAGGTGTGCAATTACCCATTCAAGCAAGTGAATGGAATTCTATTTGCCCTGATCAAATTACGCTAGGCATATCCAAAAGATATGGGCACATTGAGTCTTCCCTGTTTTTTGATGTTAACAAAAACAATGATAAAATTTTTTTACAAGATGATCCAACTTTAATTGCTTTGCAATTGGCGGAAAATGCCGAGGTTTTTTTGGGGTCTGAGTCTCCAAATACAAAAACTGTGTTCCAGTTACAGGATACATATGGTACGTCTCAAATTAAGAAAAATGGTTGTTTGACTTGGATAGATGTGTTTACTAAGTCTCAGTCATTCATGCATCGTGCACATTATTGTCATGCTGATTTTGTTAAGTCTTTTGAGTGGATTACATCTGAAGAAATTAGCAGTGCCTTGTCTGATAGCGCTAAGAAGGATTGGCTTGCAGGGTTTTTTAAAAAAATCTGCAATGAAAGAAATTCTGTGATTGCTCAGAAGTTTTTAAATATTTCCTCCTTTAGAGATTTGGCGGAATTACTGATTTTTCGTAGTGCAAAGAATCATTTATTAGATGATGTGAAATATTTGAAAGAACAAGGTGTTGTTTTAACGTCTCTCGGTTTAATCGAGTCTGCTGAAAGAGAGTTGTTTGAGAGTATTTATTCGGATGAGCTTGTTAAGCTTTCAGCTTTATTATTGGTGTGTCCAAATACAGAGATTCGTAATCACAATCAAGAGACTCCTTTTCTTATGGCGATTAAGCATAATCGACTCGATTTTCTTCCCGTATTGATTAATGCTGGTGCTAACGTAGATAAAAAATATTTGGATGGTCTTACTCCGTTGATGAGGGCTGCTGATGAAAAAAAAATTGATCTTATGAAATATTTAATTGATCATGACGCTGACGTGAATCTTCAAAATACGCAAGGCGCGACAGCGTTAATGTTTGGAGTTCTTAATCTGCAACCAGACATTTTGTCGCTTTTAATTGACAATGGCGCTGACGTAAATATGACGGATAGTGACGGCCGAACTGCTATGGATATCCTAGAAGCGTTTTCAAACCAGCGCTCTTCAGCAGAGTTTCAAAGCTGTTTGAATATTTTGAATAACGCTGGTGCAGTTCGAGGTTTTATTCAAAAGGCCACTGAGTAAAATTTATAAATCTAGCAAACGTTCACCTTCCTCGGGTGAGGGTGCAAAAGCGCGGCGTTCATAAAACAGGAAAATAGCTTCTAGTGCTTGTTCGGGTGTTTCAACTTGTGTAATTAAATCAATATCGCTGGGGCTGATCATGCCTTCAGCCAACAGGGGGTTTTTGATCCACGCTAATAATCCGGTCCAAAAATCCCCTCCCATTAATATAATGGGTATTTTTCGTTCTTTGCCCGTTTGAATTAGGGTTAGGGCTTCAAACATTTCGTCGAGGGTACCAAACCCACCAGGCATCACAATATAGGCTGTAGCATATTTGGCAAAGGCTACTTTTCGGGCAAAGAAGTGTCTAAACTTTAGAGAAATGTTTTGAAAATCATTGCCGGATTGCTCGAAAGGTAATTCAATATTTAGCCCAACGCTAGGGGATTTTCCCTCAAAAGCGCCTTTGTTTGCGGCTTCCATAATACCAGGACCACCACCGCTGATAACTGCAAAGCCAGCGTCAGATAGCATACGTGCTGTGCGTTCAGTTAAGTGATAGTACGGATGGTCTTTGGGAGTGCGTGCGCTGCCAAATATGGATACGCAAGGGCGAATATCGGATAGCCGTTCAGTGGCTTCGATAAACTCTGACATAATGCCAAGAATGTGCCACGATTCGCGGGCCTTAACAGAAGTGGAGCGTTCTTTACCAGGAAGAGAACGCAATGAGAGAATATTTTTTGAATGAACCATAATGAAACAATTGCTCCTAGTTGATGGATCAAGTTATTTATACCGCGCCTTTCATGCTATGCCAGACCTGCGTAACCGTGCAGGGGAACCTACTGGTGCCATTTATGGCATGGTTAATATGTTGAAGGCGTTTTGGTCAAGTGACCGAACAGATGGAAACGCTCAACTTTATTTAGCATGCGTGTTTGACGCGCCAGGCAAGAATTTTCGCGATGATTGGTATAATCAGTATAAAGCGAATCGCGCTGCAATGCCCGATGATTTGCGTTTACAAATTGTTGATATTTATGAAGTAGTGCAGGCATTGGGTTGGCCGGTGCTTTCGGTTTCGGGTGTTGAAGCCGATGACGTGATTGGAACACTGGCTACGTTGGCAGTGGACCAGGGGTTCGATCACGTTCTAATATCTACTGGTGACAAAGATATGGCACAATTGGTCAACGATAAAGTGCATTTGGTTAATACCATGACCCGTGTATTATTGGATCCGCCTGGTGTGAAAGAAAAATTTGGTGTTCAACCCAGTCAAATTGTTGATTATTTAAGCCTGATGGGGGACGCAGTTGATAATATTCCGGGCGTAGAAAAAGTGGGTCCTAAAACATCCGCTAAGTGGATTACCACCTATGGCAGCCTCGAAGCGGTGATGGCTCAAGCCCATGAAATCAGCGGCGTGGTGGGGAAAAATTTACGACAGTCTTTGGATTGGTTGCCGATGGCCAAAAAACTGTTAACCATTGCATGCCAGCTTGATTTAAGTGAGCAGGTGCCTGATTGGTCTGTTTTAAAGCCCAAAGCACCTGACACTGAAAAATTAAAAGAATTGTATCGACGTTTTGAATTTAAAACATGGTTTCAAGCCTTAGGTGGTATACAAGCAGAACCAGTCAATACTTCATTGCAGGGGGATTTATTTGCTGATTGTTCTGAGACCATCAGCCTTGATAATACCGATTTTTCTTCAGATGTGGCTAGCGTTGTAGCGGTTAATGCGACCAATCTGGCTGAAAATCAGGTTTTACAAGTCCACGGCTTAACTCTCCCTCTTGCACAGCCCAATGCTTTATTTGATCATCCAACAACAACTGCTGCTCAGCTAATCTGTGAATTGGTGAATACCCGTGACGATTTACAGCGTTTATTAGAGCAATTGTTGCAAGCTAATTTGGTTTGTTTTGATACGGAAACAGACAGTTTAGACGCTTTGGCTGCTAATTTGGTGGGTTTGGCTTTTGCCACTCAGGCTGGCCAGGGGTTTTATATTCCTATAGCGCATGTACAAGTGGATGCGCAGCCGCAGATGTCTTTGAAAGAAATTTTAGGAGTGCTAACGCCATGGTTCACAGATGCAAGCCGACCTAAATTAGCGCAAAACGCTAAGTTTGATTTGCATGTATTGGCAACCCATGGTGTTACAGTAGCTGGTTTGCAGCACGACACCATGTTGCAAAGTTATGTGTTGGAAGCACACCGACCGCACAATATGGACTTTTTAGCTTTGCGTTGGATTAATCACAAAACCATGTCCTACGAAGAGGTTGTGGGTAAAAAACCATTGCAGTTGAGTTTTAACGAGGTGCCAATAGAAGTCGCTGCGATTTACTCAGCCGAAGACGCTGAGGTCACCTTGCGTTTGCATTGTGCGCTTTATCCGCAGTTGCAGCAAGATGAAAGGTTGTTATCAGTTTACCGTGACATAGAAATGCCAAGTCTTGCTGTATTACAACGCATAGAGGCGTATGGTGTATTGATTGACGCTGAAAAATTACGGGCGCAAAGTCACGAATTGAGTCTACGGCTGCAAGAAATTGAAAATCAAGCTTATGGCATGGCGGGGCGGCAGTTTAATTTAAATTCGCCCAAGCAGGTGGGTGAAGTTTTATTTGACCAGTTAAGGTTGCCTGTGGTGAAAAAAACAGCTGGTGGTAGCCATTCAACTTCTGAAGAGGTTTTAACCCAATTGGCTGAAAACTATTCTTTGCCTAAGTTGTTGCTTGAGCATCGCAGCTTGTCAAAGCTTAAAAATACATACACCGATAAGCTTCCAACGATGATTCGTCCAAGCACTGGGCGGGTGCATACCCATTATGCTCAGGCTGTAGCTGTTACTGGGCGGTTAACCAGCAATGACCCTAATTTGCAAAACATTCCAATTCGAACCCCAGAAGGCCGGCGGGTGCGAGCGGCATTCATCGCCTCTGCTGATCATGTGATTGTTTCTGCAGATTACTCTCAAATTGAGCTGCGCATTATGGCGCATATTTCTAATGACCAAGCCTTGTGTGCGGCCTTTGCTTCAGGTGAAGACGTACACCGTGCCACCGCCAGTGAGATTTTTGGATTGCCATTGACTCAAGTAACAGCGGAGCAACGCCGTACCGCTAAGGTGATTAATTTTGGATTAATCTATGGCATGAGCGCTTTTGGTTTGGCTGCTAATTTGGGAATTACACGACAAGCGGCTCGCTTGTATATTGATCGTTATTTTATGCGTTATCCTGGTGTGGCACGTTATATGGAAGAGATTCGTGAGCAGGCCAAAGCTCAGCAGTATGTAGAAACTGTGTTTGGCCGGCGCCTATGGTTGCCCGAAATTAACAGCGCTAATGGGCCTCGTCGAGCTGCTGCTGAGCGTGCAGCTATTAATGCGCCAATGCAGGGCACAGCGGCTGATTTAATTAAAAAAGCGATGATTGCCATTGATGGGAAAATCTTAGCGCAAGGTTTGCGTTCTCGTATGGTGATGCAGGTGCATGATGAGGTGGTGTTGGAGGTGCCTAATTCTGAATTAACTGAACTCACTTCAATTTTGCATGAAGCCATGACAGGACAAGCTTGGCTTCAAGTGCCTTTAGAAATTAATATAGGTGTGGGTAGCAATTGGGATGAGGCGCATTAATTAGAGTGAGAATTCATTAGGCGCATAAATCGGGTACATAAATGGATGTTTAAAAACATGTTTTTTTGGTGCCTCTGGTACTAAAGCAGTTTTAAAAAGGTTTTGGTGATGTTTTTGATTGCAACGGTAATGCTAGCCGCAGGAGCTGGTGTTTATCTCAGCATTTTTCTTGTTTTTTTACTTGGCAAAATTTGTCTACAGCGTTGGATTGACCCTTTGGTTAGTGTGTCAACTGGGGTTTTGTTGTCGGCTGCTTTATTGCATTTGCTGCCTGAAGCATTTGACAGATCACAAGGCAATCACCACCCTTTGTTTGCTTGGTTGCTGGGGGGGCTGTTGGGTTTCTTTGTGCTTGAAAAGCTTTCGCTCTTGCGTCATAACCATCACCATGAACAGGATGGCCATAATCATGCATATGGGTTTGATGCCGAGCATGCGGGTCGCGGTGGTTTTTTAATATTGTTGGGGGAATCCATTCACAATTTTGGTGACGGGCTTTTAATTGCTAGTGCTTTTTTAGCCGATCAACGGTTTGGTTGGCTCACTGCTTTTTCTATTTTAATGCATGCTATACCGCAACATTTGGGCGATTATTTGGTGATGATAAATGCTGGGTTGAGTCGCTGCCGAGCTTTGGTTTATTTAATCTTGGCTGGTTTGGCTTCCATGTTTGGCGCTTTTTTGGGTTTAACTTATTTGAAAGACAAAGCAGAGGTTTTGCCTTTGGCTTTGGTTTTAGCTTCTGCTAGTTTTTTATATATTGCTGTGGCAGACTTAATTCCGCAGATGCAGCGTCGTTTACAAATTCGTGAGGGTTTGTCTCAGATTGTGTTGATTGGTTTAGGTGTTACCATGATTGCTTTAATTGCTGGTGAGTTGCATCATCATCATTAGTTTAAGAGGTCTTGGTCATTAGGGTTTTGCTTTTTTTGCTGTAATCCAAGCGGATAAACAGCTACAGAAAAAAATTAAAACCATGCCAACCATCGACAAGAAGTCGATTTTGTCGTTCCAGAGCATTTCGCCAATCAGTAGTGAAAAAGGAATAATTGCATACTGTAGTGAAGCTGATAGCCAGGTGCAGCCTTTGCCAAACGCCCGAGTTAAAGTGATTTGACCTATAGCCCCCGTTATGCCGATGCCAAACAAAAGGGCTGCGCTGCTGGCCGAATGTGGCAGTACACTTTGATTTTGTATGTTAGCAGCTAGATAGCCGGTTAGTGATGAACAGGCAGAAAAGAAAAAAACAGTGCGCCATTCCGGTTCGCCAAGTCGGCCCAAGTCTTTGATTTGTAAATATGCAAATGCAGAGCTTAGGCCTGCTAGCAAGCCAATAAATGCAAACAACACTTGATTGCTGGCCAATGTGGGTTGTAAAACAAAAATGACTCCACAGAAGCCAAAAACAATAGCAGCCCATTGCATTCCCATGGTTTTACTCTGAGCGCTGAATATTAAAATCAGTGTGATGAACAGAGGGGATGTATAGTTTAATGTAGTTGCTGTTGCAAGTGGCAAATGTTGCATAGCATAAAATCCCAGCCACATAGAAATCATACCAAAACCGTTACGCAAAACGTGACTTAGCCAGTTTGAGTTTAGTAAGGTTTTTTTGTAAGCAAAAAGCCACACGCCCAGTAAAATGAGACTGGGAAAGCCACGGTAGAACACAATTTGAGACAAGCTGTGTTCGAGTGTGGCTAATTTAATTAACGCATTCATGGTTGCAAACAGAAAAGCCGCAACCAACATCCAGAGTCCTTGCATACAAACATTGTACTTGATTTTGCAAGGAATCTCAGAATATTAATTAGTCTGTGGTGGTAACAACGTACTTTGCTTTGCTCGGGTCAATCCAAGAATGTCGACATTCAACGGGGTCGTTTTGGTAAGACCATGCCACCCGTTTTACATGAACAATCGGTTGATTTTCTTCGCAATTTAAAATGTTGGCTAAACCTTGATTCAGCGGTTCAGATCCCACCATGTCTTGAACCTTAAGAACGGTTGTGGCATAAGAGTCTTGATAAAGTTGATACAAGTTGCCTTGAAAGCGTTGTACCAGGTCGGTATCAAGGTTTGGAAAGCGATGCGCAGGAACAATCACTTGTTCTAGAGCGACAGGAGTATTTTCCAGTAAATGCTTTAAACGAATGCGATAAACTTCCTCGCCTAATTTTAACCCTAGGTCGCTGGCTTCTTCTTGCTTGGCTTGAATTTTTTGAAGTTCTGTGACCGAAACATTATGCAGGTCTTCAAGAGCGTTAATATTTTCGTATTTTGAGGGGTGTAACCGTTTGAAAGCATGTGTAAAGTCGCGCATATTTTGCATGGCTACAAAAGTACCACGCCCTTGATGCCGAATCAGAAGTTTTTCTTCTGTAAGATCGTCGACAGCTTTGCGCAGAGTCCCAATAGAAATGCCAAAAATTTCGGATAGACGTTTTTCTGACGGAATAGCATCGCCAGGCCGCCAGTCGCCACGTTGTAAGGCTTGAATGAGTTCAAGCTTTATTTTTTTATAAAGCGGTGCGCCCGCCGGAAGCGTTGTATTAGATTCGATGCTCATGCAGGCACCCCAGACTTTAAATGTTTTATTGTATTAATACAAAAGCAATTTTTAATTGTATTCTTTTTTCCGGTCTGTGGCTAGGGTTGACTCGTATTGTCTAGTAAAAATGTGTAGAAAATTCCTTAAAATTGCTTGGATTTTACGGTAACTCCATGAATTAAAATAAATTGTTTTAAACAGTTTTCATTAAATGTTTTTTGTACCATTCATGAAAATGCAACATTCCGTCTTCCATTGGTGATTGATAAGGGCCAACCTCACTGATTCCTTGTTGTTTTAAAGCAAAGCGGCCTTCATCCATTCGTTGAGCAATCTCATCATCTTCTAGTGCTGTTTCCATGTAAGCGGCTTGTTCAGCTTCGATGAATTCTCTTTCAAACAGCGCAATTTCTTCTGGATAATAAAACTCAACGATGTTGGTGGTTTCTTGTGGGGATTTTGGGTGTAGGGTAGATACAACCAATACATAGGGGTACCATTCCACCATAATATTTGGGTAAATACAGAACCAAATGGCGCCATGCTCAGGAATTTTCCCTTGTGAAAAAGCTGTGACGGCTTGATGCCATTTGTTGTAAGTGTTTGATCCTGCGCGACGCAGACCATTTTTAATGCCCACAGACTGAGCGCTCCAATGCTCGCTCCAATGCCATTCGAGATTGGCGCATTCAACAAATTGACCAAGTCCTGGATGAAAGGCGTCTACGTGGTAGTCTTCCAAATACACTTCGATAAACGTTTTCCAGTTGTAGTTACAATTGTGAGTTATAACCCGATCAAGCATGTAACCAGAAAAATCAATTAGATTTAAGAAAGGGCTTTTGCTCATTTCTTTGGTCATATTCATGGGCGTATGAAAATTTAGACCGCGCCAATTTTGCAGCTCAAACTGTTGTAGGTGTTTGCATTGGGCTTGTTTGAAGTGAGGAGCGCCTAGAAGTTTACCTTCTAAATTATAGGTCCACCGGTGTAGCGGGCAAACAATCTGTTCTGCTTTGCCGCTGCCTTTAAGCATAATGGCTTGTCGGTGTTTGCAAACATTTGATAATAACTGGATACCATTGCTATTATTGATTAAAACACGGCCGTTGTTTTCCCACGGAAGTGTTCGGTAATCGCCTACTTCAGGAACCCACAAGTTGTGACCAACATAGTTTGGACCAGTCTTAAATAGACTGTTGATTTCTTTTTGCAGCAGATTTTCATCAAAATAAGCGTGCACGGGCAATTGTGCTGAAGCAGGTACAAGCTTCGATTGTTCGCTCAAATTGGACATGATTTTTGGGTTCCTCCCGTAGTCACAGGCGCCAGCAAAGGGGTGGGGGACAAAATGTCATACCAATTGGTTTGGTATTTCTGCTGAAGTTTAAAAAAGTCATGGCGGCCAGTTGACTAGTATTACATCGAAACAGCATGAGTGATTGTATCGCGGGGTTGAACACGGGGCAAACGCCAACTTAAAGTTATATTGGTATGGATAATTTTTTTTCATTGGCTTATCTTGAAAAAAAAGTCACTTTATGCTTTTACTTGCGTTTGTTGGTTTGTAGAAAGCATAAATTTTTTTCAAGATAAGCGAACAAATCACGTTTTTTTGTTGAAATAAAATCAATTTCAATGACATTGATCTAGGGGTTTTTCAGGCACTCAGGTAAAATAGATGCAATGGTTTACCAGGGATGATGTTGTGACATCAATTGCTTCGAATTTAGATAATCTGCTAACTTTTGATCAATGGCATAGTGATACCCGCGCCATCATTGATTGTGCTATTGATCAACGTTTCGCTACAGGCGTATCTGTTAATTCTGTATTAGAGCAAGCTATGGTTTACGCTTGTGCTGGTGGCGGTAAAAGAATGCGTGCCTTATTGGTTTTGGCTTCAGCCATTTGCGTTGGTCTTGATGCTGAAGCACTTTTGCCAGCCGCATGTGCTGTTGAGGCTATGCATGCTTATTCATTAGTGCATGACGATTTACCATGTATGGACAATGACAATTTACGTCGTGGTAAGCCAACATGCCATGTGGTTTACGGTCAGGCTATGGCTCTGTTGGCGGGAGATGCTTTACAGACATTGGCTTTTGAATGGTTAAGTGATTCAAGTCTGACGCAGTCAGTTCGTTTAAGTCAAATTCAATGTTTGGCGCGTGCTTCAGGTGGGCGTGGCATGGCTGGTGGTCAGGCCATTGATTTATTAAACGTTAATCGGGATCTTTCATTGAATTTATTAAAGCAGATGCACGCTTATAAAACAGGTGCTTTGTTTGAAGCGAGTGTTTTATTAGGGGCGATGGCCAATGAAAGTTTGTCCGAGAAAGTTTACAGCGTTTTAAGTCAGTTTGCCAAGTCTTTAGGTTTGGCTTTTCAAGTCATAGACGATATTTTAGATGTTGAAGTGGCAACTGAGGACTTGGGTAAAACGGCTGGTAAAGACATGCAAAGTAATAAACCAACCATGGTCAGTATTTTAGGTTTAGATCAGGCTAAGGCTTTGAGTCGTCAGTTGTTCAACGAAGCGTTAAATCAATTGGGTATGTTTGATTCACGAGCTGATTATTTAAAAGGATTGGTTAGACAAGTGGTGGAACGTCGATCATGAGTTTTGAACTGCTCGATCAAGTCCGTTGCCCTGGTGATTTGCGTTGTTTAAGTATAAAACAGTTGCCACTTTTGGCTGTGGAATTGCGTCAGTTTTTGCTACAGAGTGTGGCTAAAACCGGCGGCCATTTGTCCTCAAATTTGGGAACTGTTGAGTTAACCTTAGCGTTACATTTTGTTTTTAATGTGCCGGTAGATAAAATTGTTTGGGATGTAGGTCATCAAACGTATTCGCATAAAATTTTAACGGGTCGTCGTGAATTGATGGGAACATTGCGACAGCTTGGCGGTATTTCTGGTTTTCCTCGCCGTTGCGAATCTGAGTACGATGCATTTGGTACCGCGCATTCAAGCACTAGTATTTCGGCTGCTTTAGGTATGGCCGTTGCAGCTCGACAGCAAGGTATTGAGCGTAAGCATATAGCTGTGATTGGTGATGGTGCGATGACAGCAGGTATGGCCTTTGAAGCGATGAACAATGCAGGGGTAACCTCAGGCATTGATTTATTGGTGATTTTAAATGACAACGATATGTCAATTTCTCCACCGGTAGGAGCTTTAAATAAATATTTAGCCCGTTTGTTGTCTGGCGGTATGCTTCAGAATGCAAAGAAAATTGGTAAAGATTTGCTGGGGGGGGTGCCTTCTTTGCATGCATTGGCTCATCGCATAGAAGAGCATGTCAAAGGTATGGTGAGTCCGGCCACATTGTTTGAAGAATTTGGGTTCAATTATTATGGCCCGATTGATGGGCATGATTTAGATGCTTTGGTGCCAACTTTACAAAATTTACGTTCTGTCAAAGGGTGTTTGTTTTTACATGTGGTCACCAAAAAAGGATCGGGTTATCGTTTTGCTGAGCAAGATCCAGTGGCTTATCATGGCCCCAGCCAGTTTGATCCTGCTGTTGGTTTAATTAAAAAAAATAAGCCGGTGTCGCCTTCATTTACACAGATTTTTGGGCGATGGATTTGCGATATGGCTGCTGGCGATCAGCGTTTAATTGGTATTACCCCTGCAATGCGTGAAGGCTCTGGTTTGGTTGAGTTTGAGGACTTATACCCAACGCGTTATTTTGATGTTGGCATTGCTGAGCAGCACGCTGTTACATTTGCAGCAGGTTTGGCCTGCGAAGGGTTCAAGCCTGTGGTGGCTATTTACTCGACTTTTTTACAAAGGGCCTACGATCAATTAATACATGACGTGGCTTTACAAAATTTAGATGTCACTTTTGCAATTGATCGGGCTGGTTTGGTGGGTGCTGACGGCGCAACTCACGCTGGAAATTTTGATATTGCTTACCTGCGATGCATCCCGAATATGGTGGTGGCAACCCCATCAGATGAGTTAGAGTGTCGTTTATTATTAAATACTGCTTATTTGCATCAAGGGCCAGCTGCGGTGCGTTACCCTAGGGGGGTGGGTTGCGGTCGGGAAAGTGGGGCACAACTTGATGCTGTGCCAACTGGGCGTGGTATTGTTTTATTGAAAAGTCAGGCGGTTCAGCCGATTGTGGCTATTTTAGGTTTTGGCACTTTGGTGCAGCAAGCGATTTCGGTTGCGCAAGACTTGGACCTTAGTCTACTTGATATGCGTTTTGTAAAACCTTTGGATGAAGATTTAATTTTGCAGATGGCCGAAACCCACCAGGCTTTAGTTACCCTTGAAGATGGTTGTTTAATGGGGGGGGCCGGCACTGCCGTTCTTGAATTATTACAATCAAATAATATACAAATTCCTGTTTTGAATTTAGGGTTTCCTGATCAGTTTATCGATCATGGTGATCCATCTATATTGTTATCCGAACTGGGGTTGGACAGTGCTGGCATTCGCAGTTCGATTGTTAATCGTTTTAGTGATTTTTTCACGCTGGAATAAAGCAAGCTGCAAAGTGCTATATGACATTTTATCAATTAACCAGTGGTTATTAAAATTTAAGGACCCAAATGAATTCAAGAGATTCAAATACTGATTTTTTCCAGTCTGAGCCATGCTCAATGGTTGATGTACAAAGTACTCCCGATATTCGGAAAATTCCTATACAGGGAGTTGGGGTGCGTTCAGTTAAATATCCAATTGCTATTCGGCGCAATGATGGCATTGAAATTTCAACGGTTGCCGATTTTGAAATGACTGTGTTTTTGCCTGCCAATCAAAAAGGCACTCACATGTCGCGTTTTATTGCACTTCTTGAAGAATTAAATACCCCGCTAGATGTCTCTGTTTTTTGTGGTCTACTGCAAAAAATGATTGAACGTTTAGAAGCACCGTCGGGTCGTATCGTGTTGAGTTTTCCTTATTTTATTTCTAAAAAAGCACCTGTCTCAGGTGTTTCCAGCCTAATGGATTATCAGGTTAGCCTAGCTGGTGAAATTAAAAATGGTAAAACAACCGTCAAAACTACAGTTATTGTTCCGGTGACCAGTTTATGTCCATGTTCTAAGAAAATTTCTAAATATGGTGCCCATAACCAGCGTTCACATGTCACGGTTTGCGCTGACCTTAGAGATGATATGCCCTTGGACATTTTGATTGCTTTAATAGAGCGCCAGGCTTCTTGTGAGTTATATGGCTTATTAAAGCGTCCAGACGAAAAATTTGTAACTGAGCGTGCTTATGAAAATCCTAAATTTGTTGAAGATTTGGTGCGGGATATTGCGCTAGAGTTAAATAACCAACCTGCAATTGGTAGTTATGTTATTGAAGCAGAAAATTTTGAGTCAATTCACAATCACTCTGCATTTGCAAGGGTTGAGAGTGGTTTTGATCAGCTTATATAATTATATAAAATTGTTTTTTAACAATTGGTTAGTAAATATTAAAGTTGTATTTAACTCAAGCTCTGATTTTTTTGTTAAGGGTTTTTACAACAATGGCTGAAAATCAGAGCAATCCTCATAAAGAGTTTTTTATTCAGGGAATTACTCAGTCAGGTAAAACTTTTCGGCCCTCTGATTGGGTAGAGCGTTTGTGTGGAGTGATGGCTTGTTTTGTACCGAAAAACTTTGAATATCAAAAAAATTGTCCTCGATATTCACCCTATGTGCGTCCAATTGTATTGGATGGTTTGCGTTGCGTTGTTGTGGATGAGCGTTTGAGTGACTTAGAGCCTAAAGCTTATCAATTCTTGCTGAATTTTGCACGCGACAACGATTTGATTATAGTTGCTGCATGTTCTTTACCGGAAAAAAAGGTTTAATTTTTTATAAAAAATCTTGTTAATTCAACTATGAATTACAAAAATTTAGAACAGCAAAAAAATCCCCTCTTTTGAGGGGTGTGCTGGCGCTGACTGATAATTCAGTTTAAGCCATTGCTTTAACGGCAGCAGATAACCGTGATTTATGACGTGACGCCTTGTTTTTATGAATAATCTGTTTGTCCGCAACGCGGTCGAGAACGCTGGTGGTGTTGCGCAAAACTTCGCCTGCAATTTGTTTGTCGCCCGCTTCAATGGCTTGGCGAACGCGTTTAATAGCAGTACGCATCATAGAGCGTAAAGCAGAATTGTGAGCATTGAGCTTGATTGCCTGACGGGCGCGTTTTCGAGCTTGTGCTGTATTGGCCATATGAAAGTCCGAATCAAATCGTTTAATAAAGCTTATAATTTTAACTTACTTTACTCTTTTTCACAAATAGCCAATGAACATTTTAAAGGCCGCGATGACGGTTAGTGCGATGACTTTTTTATCGCGTGTTACGGGTTTAATACGGGAGATGTTAACAGCGCGTTTACTGGGTGTAAGTGCTGAAACAGACGCATTTTTTATTGCTTTTCGCATTCCTAATTTATTGCGGCGTTTGTTTGCTGAGGGTGCATTTTCTCAAGCTTTTGTGCCTGTTTTAGCTCAAGTTCATCAGCAGCAAGGGCACGATCATACTGCGGCTTTAGTGCGCAATGTGGCAACTGTTTTAACTTGGGTTCTAATGGCGGTGGTTATTTTTGGGGTGTTGGGTGCGAGCGCTGTGGTGTGGTTAATGGCCAGTGGGTTGCGATCTAATCCCGCATCATTTGAGTTGACCGTGCTGCTAACCCGTTGGATGTTACCTTATATTGTTTTGATTTCATTGGTTTCTTTGGCTTGCAGTGTGTTAAATATACATCGTAAATTTGCTGTTGCAGCTTTTACCCCTGTACTTTTAAATTTGAGTTTTATTATTGCTATATGGTTGGTTGCCCCATATTTATCACATCCAGTTTATGCGTTGGCTGGCGCAGTGATATGTGGTGGCATTGCGCAGTTGGCTTTACAAGTTTTTGCCTTAAAGTCTCTGCGTTTGTCTATTTCCCCATTTTGGCGTATTTCACAGATCAAAATGGCTTGGGTTCATCCTATGGTTCGTAAGATTGTGCAGCAGATGGTACCTGCCAGTTTGGCTGTTTCAGTGGCACAAATTAGTTTGATTATTAATACGCAGATTGCCTCGCATTTAGCTACAGGTAGTGTGTCTTGGGTGTCTTTTGGTGATCGTTTAATGGAGTTTCCAACCGCTTTGTTGGGCGTGGCTTTGGGCAGTGTGTTGTTGCCCAGCCTATCTAAAGCGGCTGCTCACGAAAACACGCAGGAATATTCACGTTTGTTGGATTGGGGTTTACGTCTTACTTTTGTATTGGCGTGGCCTGCCGCTGTTGGTTTGGCTTTGTGCGCATATGCGTTAACAGCGATTGTTTTTCATTATGGACAATTTTCCGCCTTGGACGTTACCATGACTGCGCAAGCGGTTCTGGGCTATAGCATAGGGTTAATGGGTTTAATAGCTGTTAAAGTTTTAGCGCCAGGCTTTTATGCCAAACAGGATATTCGCACACCAGTGAAAATTGGAATTATCGTGGTTATTTGTACTCAATTACTGAATTGTGTATTTGTTCCTTTTTTTGGACACGCTGGTCTGACGCTTTCTGTTGGCTTAGGGGCAACAATTAACGCTTTGGTTTTATTTTGGGGCTTGCGTTGGCGGGGTTTGTATAAACCATCTAGTGGTTGGTTAGGTCTGTTTGTGCGTTTGATAATAGCCGGGTTGGCAATGGGGTTATTTTTGTATTTTATACAAATTCAATTTGATTGGTTAGCGATGTCGATTGCCCCATTTAAGCGGGTTGCATGGGCATTATTGATGATTTTTGGTGCTGTTTTGGTTTATTTTGGGGTTTTAAGTTTCATGGGTTTATCACCAAAACGTTTGTTCCACAAACCACAATAATTGCTTTTGAATGAAATTGACTTTAAATCAGGTGAGTGCGGGAAAAAATGCAGTTGATGGTTTTTTCTAATCCCGTATTTAAAATTTCAGTGACAATAACAAAAAATAAATGTGAAATGATTATGCATATTTCAACAGCATTATTTTCAATAATAAATGCCGCTGGTAATAGAAAAACTAACATAAGGTTTTCAATTTGAAATGCTTCTTCGGTTTGCTAAGCTGTTTTAAAATCAGCGATAGAGTTTTTGGTGGCCTTGTATAGATGTTGTTTAAACAAGTGAATCATTTTTTAGCTTCAGTGCCTAGAAGTTAAGTAGTGACCCATCACAGTAGGTAGGCGATTCGTATGGACAACCATATTGACTACATGACATCAGATAAAACAATAACGGTTAATAACGCTTGACTTGATGTTTTTATTGCTTGTTTTGCTCAAGGGTTGAAGGGCTCTTTTGTTTGAGCAAGTTCAGATGTGTACATATGAATGGTCTTTAGTAAAGCAAGGATGGTGATTGATGGTAACACCAGTTATTCAAGCTCTTTGTGATTTTGAACCGCAGAGGAAAATCCTTTAAATTCATATCAAACTATAAAATTTTGAATGATTTATTAATTGATCTAAGTTAAATAAATTAGGTATTTTTACAGTCAATATTAACGACACCGTGCAATATTGGTTTATTGCGCGGGGAGTTTTTCCCCGCTGGGGTTTATTTTTCTAGTGCATTAAAAGCGGCTTTTCGAATTGCATCAACTGATCCAACACCAGCAATTTTGCGATATTGCGGGGCGTTAGAATTTTGGGTGGCGGCCCACTTAGAATAGTATTCAACCAAAGGGCGGGTTTGTGATTCGTAAATATTTAAGCGCTTGCGAACAGTGTCTTCTTTGTCATCTTCACGTTGAATCAGTTCTTCGCCCGTTACGTCGTCTTTATTAGACTGTTTGGGCGGATTAAATTTAACGTGATAGGTTCTTCCTGAGGCAATATGCACCCTGCGGCCGCTCATTCGTTCAATGATTTCTTCATCGGGCACATCAATTTCTAAAATGTAATCAATTTTAACGCCAGCCTCTTTCATGGCCTCCGCTTGGGGAATGGTGCGGGGAAAGCCATCAAATAGGTAGCCGTTTAGGCAGTCATTTTGTTTTAGACGTTCCTTGACTAAATTAATAATGATGTCGTCAGGCACCAAACCACCAGAATCCATGACTTTTTTTACTTCTATACCCAACGGTGTGCCTGCCTTAACAGCGCTGCGCAGCATATCTCCCGTTGAAATTTGAGGGATTTTATATTTTTCCTTGATGAAATTAGCCTGCGTTCCCTTACCGGCACCAGGTGCGCCCAAAAGAATTAAACGCATTGTGTATACCTCTTGGATGATTGAATGCACACAAAAAGCCTTTTTAGATTCATAGATTTCATGTTTATTAAAATTGAGAAAAGGTTAAGTTTCAGTCTAAGCTTAAGGCGTATTTTTCCATAGTTCACGAATGCGTAACAAATCTTCCATGGTGTCTACACCTGTGGCGGGTGCTTTTTGTAGTTTTAGAACCGCAATCTGTTGACCATTCCATAGGGCGCGCAGTTGTTCTAAACTTTCGGCTTGATCAAGCTCTCCAATTGGCCATGTGCTGTATGCATTTAAAAAAGAAACACGATAGCCATATAAACCAATGTGTCGAAACGCTGCGAATTCTGAAGGCAGTTGCCCACAGGCGTTTTTTTTGAACAGATCTCGCGGGTAAGGTATTGGCGCCCTAGAAAAATACATGGCTTCTTGGTTTCGGTTCATAACAACTTTAACAACATTGGGGTTGTAAAAATCTTCCCGGCTCTCGATTGCACAGGCACAAGTGACCATCGGCGCTTTTGAGCGTGCTAGAAGCTGGGCTAGATAAACAACGGTTTCTGGTTCTATTAGTGGTTCATCACCTTGTACATTGATGACCATGTCATGGTCAGCCCAATTTAATTGTTTGGCTACTTCTGCGATGCGATCAGTGCCGCTTGGACAGTCTGGCGAAGTTAGAACTGTTTTGAGATTAAACCGTTGGCATACTTCGGCAATTTGCTCGCTGTCGGTGGCAATAAATACTTGCGTGTTTTTAATCGATTCCACTTGTTGAGCCACTCGAACCACCATGGGTTTGCCGCATATGTCAACCAAGGGTTTGTTTGGTAGCCTTGTTGAAGCCAAGCGGGCTGGAATGACAATTTTAAAGTCAAGACTCATGAAAAAATTATTTTAAATGTTTTGCGGTTTCGGAAAAATCTCGCGCTTGATCAGTCAGCATGACAGCGATACCGTCGCGAATGGGGAAGGCAATTTTGTCGCTTGGGCACTCCAGCTCTTGATTTTTTTTATCATACTGCAATGGCCCTTTGCAAATGGGGCACACTAAAATTTCAAATAATTTTTGGTTCACGCAATTTGTCCTCTAGGGCATCTAGCAGGGTTTCAGGTAGATTAAATTCTATATCGGCAATCCAAACCCGTTGATCTTCCTGCCATTTTACGGCATCTTTGCCTGTGGTGAGTATGATATCGTAAGACAGCTGGGCTAGAAAACCAATATTGTAATTGTAATGGTCAGGTAGTATCAGTTTTTCAAAGGTAATGCCTTGAGTTTTTATCAGGTTTAAAAATTTATCGGGGTTGGCTAGGCCCACTACGGCAACTATGGACCGTTTTTTCCATTGTTTTTTTGCCTCTTCAATACTTAGGCTTTTATGGGTTCGATGGTTGCGCCAGGCTTTAAATTTTAATTCAGTGGCATATAAATGATTATGTGCTGTATACGCCGCTAGCACCCTTGGGTCCCAGAATCCGTTACTTAGAATGCAAGCATCTACACGTCTGATGTTGTTTAGGGGTTCGCGAAGAGGGCCTAAGGGTAGTAATTCGCCATTGCCTACGCCACGTTCGTCAAATACTGCAATTTCAAAATTTCTTGGTAGTTTTTGGTGTTGTAAGCCGTCGTCTGAAATGACGATATCAATTTCAGGGTAAGCGTTGGTTAAACTTTTTAGAGCATTTAAACGATCTGCATCTACAGCAATAGGACATTGAAGCGATTGTGCTAGCCAGGCCGGTTCATCGCCTAAACGTTGAGCCAATAATTTTCTAGAGAGGTTTTCAGACGGATGGTAGAGTGTTAGCGATGTTGTTTGTCTACCGTATCCACGGCTGATAATTGCAGGGTGTTTGCCGCGTTTTTTAAGCGCTTCTACCAAGCATCGAACTATAGGCGTTTTTCCGGCTCCGCCAACAATCAGATTGCCTACAACAATAACAGGTGGTGTAGTGTTGTTTTGATGATTGGTATGGTGGTTTTTTTTAATGTATTTTAGTTTTAATAGAAACCAAAGCGCCGTGATTTTGGATAAGCACTTCAGAAGCCACACCCAAGCTATGGGTAATGATTTTTTTTGATACCAGTGTTCTACAAGTTTTTTTTGCCACAAAGGGCGGTGGTCTTGCTTTCCAAGCCGAAAGGGTGAGGCGCTCATTGTTTTTGGGTCACAATGCCAACTTTGACCAGACCCGCCTGTGAAATTGCATCTAAGGCATGAACAACCGCTTGATGTGAAGCGTTTGCATCGGCTTCAACCAGAACTGAAATTTTTTCTTTGGCTTGTTTGTTGTGTTGTATTTTTTCAAGTAGATGGGTTTTTAATTCTGTTGCCGACAAGGTGCTACTGTGGCCATCTAAAGCGTATTGTCCTTGTTTGGTGACACGAATGGCGATGGCTTCGGTTTTGGCTGACCCCTCTGAATATTCAGCATTCGGTAAATGCACTTTTAGGGCCGATGGTTTTACAAGGGTACTGGTGACTAGTAAAAAAATTAAAACCACCAGTAATATGTCAATCATTGGAATTAGATTGATTTCTGGCTCTTCTTCGGGGTTTGAGGTTTTAAATTTCATAAATGATGAACTTTTTTACTGGTTTTTTGGGTCTATATGGTTTGTTTGAAGTAGTTTATCGTGTAGTGTGCGGGCAGCGTCTTCCAGTGTTGATAAATGTTTTTGTGCAGTGATACGAAAATACCGGTGTGTTATGGCAGCAGGTATAGCGATAATTAGGCCAAATGCTGTATTGTATAAGGCAATAGAAATACCGTGGGCCAGTGTTACGGGGTCTGCACCTAAGCTATTTTGTGATCCAAACACTTCGATCATCCCTATAACCGTACCAAGTAGGCCCATCAGTGGTGCAATTGTAACCACCATGCTTAAAAGAGATAGATTTTTTTCTAGCGCTTGTGCCGCTTTTTCACCAGCGTATTGCAAGGTTTCTTTTAAATGAATATTGTTGCGAGGTTGGCAATTTAAGCCTGCGGCTACAATCATGCCTAATAAACTACTTTGTTTTTCGTTAATATCTAAGCGGCTTGAATTTATACGCTCAATATGTGCCACCACAGCCGGTAATAAATTTGGTGGGGCAACCAATTTAACGCGCATTGCCCAGCATCTTTCAAAAACAATGCCTAATGTAAAAATTGAAGTTAAAATCAGCGGCCAAACGGGCCAGCCAGCGTCTAAAATAATTGACCACACGACAATTCTCACTCATAAAGTAGGTGACAAGACAAATTTACCGAAAAAAAGTTAAATTACCAAGCCACATTAAGTTAACTTAAACGAATTTACTTAATTTTAGCCAATGTTGGATGTAGCGCATCAAATTTTGATTAAAATGCCATTTTAATGTTTTTTGCAACGAGAGGACTCAAATGGAACACACTTTACCTGATCTGCCTTATGCTAAAAATGCTCTGGCGCCTCATATTTCAGTAGAAACTCTGGAGTATCACTACGGTAAACACCATCAAACATACGTGACCAATTTGAATAATTTAATTAAAGGTACACCGTTTGAAAATGCTTCACTGGAGGAAATTGTGTGTGGTTCTTCTGGCGGTATATTCAACAATGCAGCTCAAGTTTGGAATCATACTTTTTACTGGAATAGTTTGACTCCGAAGGCCAAAGGCAAGCCTGTGGGTGCGTTGGCTGAAGCCATTGATGCCAAATGGGGCAGTTTTGACGCATTCAAGGAAGCGTTTACAAAAATGGCTGTTGGCAATTTTGGGTCCAGTTGGACATGGTTGGTAAAAAAAGCCGATGGCACCTTAGACATTGTTAACACAAGTAATGCGGCAACTCCATTAACAACCAGTGATAAGCCCTTGTTAACCTGTGATTTGTGGGAGCATGCTTACTATGTAGATTACCGCAATCTACGTCCTAAATACATTGAAACTTTTTTTGTTTTGGCCAATTGGGATTTCGCGGAATCTAACTTTGCTTAATGTATTTGAGTGATTATTGGCTTTTGAGGGTGGTCACGCCGATCACCCTTTGGCCTGGTTGCACCCCCCGCTGACTAAACCAACCTTGGTTCATTTCGAGTGCAAATTTTACTGGATGAGTGGCGCAGTGCTGTGTTTCATTCATGGGTAGCATATCAATAATGTTCAAAATAATACCGTTCTGATCAATAAAAGCAACAGATAAGGGAATCAATGTGTTGCGCATCCACATACAGTGATGTGCGGTTTGTTCAAAAACGAAAATTATTCCTTGGTTTTTTGGTAAAAATTGCCGATGCATTAGGCCTTGCATGCGTTGATTGTGGGTATTGGCGATTTCAGTTGATATAACGTGTAGGCCAATTTGTAAAGAGGTTTTTTCAAACTCATTAGTAAACGCAAAGCTTGTCTTTTCAAATAGAAAAACAGCAGTCAAAATTTGAAACAAGTATTTAAGCCGGTTTAATTTCATCATGATTTATTTTTTGATTATTTTTGATTGGTGCGATTATTTCTTCAGTATAAACAAAGGTACAATTCAGTAGAAAGTATATCTTTACTCATTTTAAAAAAAGAATTTTTAAAATCAACTGTTCGTTGGAGAAGTAACATGTATCAGCATATTAAAATTCCTAGCACCGGAGATAAAATAAAGGTGCGTTCTGATTTTACGTTAGATGTTTCTGACACGCCGATTATTCCTTTTATTGAGGGTGATGGCATTGGCTTTGATATTACGCCAGTTATGATTAAAGTGGTTGATGCTGCAGTTGCCAAGGCTTACAGTGGTAAACGTAAAATCAGTTGGATGGAAATTTTTGCGGGTGAAAAGTCCACCAAAATTTATGGGCCAGATGTTTGGTTGCCCGATGAAACTTTGCAGGTGTTAAAAGATTATGTGGTTTCTATCAAGGGACCACTCACAACACCTGTTGGTGGCGGTATACGCTCTATCAATGTGGCTTTGCGCCAAGAGCTTGATCTTTATGTGTGTTTGCGTCCTGTTCGGTACTTCAAAGGTGTTCCAAGCCCTGTGCGTGAACCAGAAAAAACCGATATGGTGATTTTCCGCGAAAACTCTGAAGATATCTACGCCGGTATTGAATATGAAGCTGAAAGCGAAAAAGCCAAGAAATTAATTCACTTCCTTTCTGCTGAAATGGGTGTGAATAAAATTCGCTTTCCAGAAACCTCAGGTATTGGCATTAAACCAATATCTCGCGAGGGGACTGAACGCTTATTCCGCAAAGCAGTACAGTATGCAATTGATAACAAGAGAAAATCCGTTACCATCGTGCATAAAGGCAATATCATGAAGTACACTGAAGGTGCTTTTGCTAAATGGGCGTATGGTGTGGCTCAGCAAGCCTTTGGTGCGGAACTGCTTGATGCCGGCCCGTGGATGAAAATTAAAGCACCTCATGGCGAGATCATCATTAAAGATGTTATTGCTGATGCTTTCTTGCAGCAAATTTTATTGCGTCCCGCTGAATATGACGTCATTGCTACAATGAATTTAAATGGTGATTATATTTCTGATGCATTGGCTGCTCAGGTTGGTGGTATTGGAATTGCACCAGGGGCCAATTTGTCGGATTCAATCGCAATGTTTGAAGCCACACATGGTACTGCGCCAAAATATGCAGGTAAAGACTACGTAAATCCTGGGTCAGAAATTTTATCTGCGGAAATGATGTTGCGACACATCGGCTGGACCGAGGCCGCAAATTTAATTCTTTTGTCTATGGAAAAATCTATCTTGTCTAAGCAAGTGACTTATGATTTTGCTCGCTTGATGGAAGGCTCAACTCAGGTGAGTTGTTCTGGGTTCGGTGAGGTTATGATTCAGCACATGTAGGCCTTGTAAATACTGAGTTTTATTGTCTATCGTATACAACTGGATAAAATGCCGGTTGAAATAGCGGTTAAGAGCAGGTGTGGCCTTGGTTAAAGTAACCGCTAAGGCCTTTCGGTAAAGTATTTTTTTAAAGTATTCGTTAAAGGATTCGTTAAGGGGTTGGTTAAAGCAGCAGAAAAAAAGGCCAGCATTAGCTGGCTTTGGGAATCCTCCCAGACCGTACCGGCATTTATTTTTGGTAAACGTAGGCTGGTTTGGACTGGCAATCCGCGTACTTTAAACTTGTTGGGAATCTGACTTAAAAATTTAAATCACAAACTTAAACCATAGGCTTAGTTGATAAATTTAATTGGCAGATTTCATCAGCAAATTTAAATCTCGGGTTCAATTAATCATTTAAAAGACCAATTCAGATTGCGAAGCGTGCCTCACTATGTTGTGCGCATAATGCTAAAAGACTTCAACACATTAAGTAGATGTCACCCGCATGACAAGCAACAATTTGATGCCGTAAAAGACTGGTTTTTTAGCCAAGCCCTTTACTGGCAAACAAATAGTCCAAAAGAATCAAAAGAACCAAAGCAGACTGCGCTTATGTTGCAATGTCAACAGAAAGTGCCACCTCTGTTTTTTGATCTAAAATCTTATGCAATTTAACAAATAGGCTCGCGTTTAAGGATTAGCTTACACTGCTTGTAGATTGAATTTTTTGGATATTTTGTGCTTGTCTGCCTTTGGGGCCTTCTGCAATATCAAAAGTGACCCTCGTGCCCTCTTTTAGTGATTTAAATCCAGCCGTTTGAATTGCTGAGAAATGAGCAAAAAGCTCACTGCTGCCATCGTCTGGCGTAATAAATCCAAACCCTTTGGCGTCGTTGAACCATTTAACTATACCGGTCGCCATTATAAATCTCCTTACAAACAGTTACATTTTAAGAGTTACGTTTTGATTGAGTAATTGCTCTGAGAACAATCCATTGTTTAACCATAAATAATTCTAAATTCAGATCGTTGAAATCAAAAAAACAAACTGATTACTAATCACAAATGGTGTACCCCTATTGTTTTAAATGTACGACCGTACGTCAATAATACAAATAAGTCATTTCGACAATTTTTTTTAAAAAGTGACATTTATTTGAAATTTTTTTCAAAATGACCACATAAGTGTTAATACTATCTTGATAATTTATAAACTTTAAAATTAATTTAGTGTCCAAATAACCCATATGTATGGTGTTCAGCCATGGAAGAAGGGATTACAATATGCAGATGAGCCAAAAACAATCCAGTTATAATTTAACAATATTGGAGAGGCAGTCTAAGCTAGGTAGCCCTCCCCCTATGTTTCAAGTAATGTTGTTAAACGACGATTACACCCCGATGGAGTTCGTTATTGTTGTTTTACAGAAATTTTTTGGTAAAAGTCGTGAACAAGCAACTCAAGTCATGTTAAAAGTTCATCGTGAAGGCCGTGGCATTTGTGGGGTGTATCCACGTGATATTGCGTTGACAAAGGTGGATCAGGTTTGTGATTTCGCTAAACATCATCAACACCCTTTGCAGTGCGTGATGGAGGAAATATGATTGCTCAGGAATTAGAAGTTAGTTTGCACATGGCCTTTGTTGAAGCGCGACAGCAGCGCCACGAATTTATAACCGTTGAGCACCTTTTGTTGGCGCTCTTAGATAACCCTTCGGCGGCTGAAGTTTTGCGCTCTTGTGCAGCGCACATTGATGATTTGCGACGTAATTTGCAAAATTTTATTCGTGACAACACGCCAGTTATTTCGGGTAATGATGAGGTTGAGACACAGCCTACTTTGGGTTTTCAGCGCGTAATTCAGAGAGCCATTATGCACGTTCAAGCCAGTTCGAATGGTAAAAAAGAAGTAACGGGTGCTAATGTGTTGGTGGCAATTTTTGGTGAAAAGGACTCACATGCGGTTTATTATTTGCACCAACAGGGTATAACTCGTTTAGATGTGGTGAATTTTATATCTCATGGCATTGCAAAAACCCCACAGACACCGCCCAGTAAAATTGAAAAAATCACTGAATCTGGTGACTCAGAACAAGAAAACGCGGCCAATACTGAAAAACAAAGTCCGTTGGATCTGTACACTTTAAACCTGAATGATTTGGCATGTGCGGGTAAGATCGACCCATTAATTGGGCGCGAAACTGAGATTGAACGGGTCATTCAAATACTGTGTAGGCGGCGCAAGAACAACCCTTTATTGGTTGGTGAGGCTGGGGTTGGAAAAACAGCAATTGCTGAAGGTTTGGCTTGGCGTATTGTTAAAGGCAATGTTCCTGAAGTGTTGGAGTCTGTTCAGGTCTACTCTTTAGATATGGGGTCTTTGTTGGCGGGTACGAAGTACCGGGGTGATTTTGAGCAACGATTAAAGTCTGTTTTAAAACAATTACAGCTTAATCCCAATGCGGTTTTATTTATAGACGAAATTCATACTTTAATTGGTGCTGGATCCGCTTCAGGCGGGACATTAGATGCTTCTAACTTGCTAAAACCAGCTTTGTCTTCAGGTCAATTAAAGTGCATTGGGGCTACAACATTTACAGAGTACCGTGGTATTTTTGACAAAGATCACGCATTGTCTCGGCGGTTTCAAAAAATTGATGTCGCAGAACCCAGTGTGGTTCAGACCATTGAAATTTTAAAGGGTCTAAAGTCTCGATTTGAAGAGCATCATAGTATTAAATACTCTGCGGCAGCTTTGGTTGCCGCTGCAGAATTATCAGCAAAATTTATCAATGATCGTCATTTGCCTGATAAAGCCATAGATGTGATTGATGAGGCCGGTGCAGCACAGCGAATTTTGCCAAAATCCAAGCAAAAGAAAACCATTGGCAAAAATGAGATTGAGGAAATTGTTTCTGCAATTGCCCGTATACCAACCCAATCGGTCAATATGGATGACCGCAATAAATTATCTAATTTGGAACGAGACCTCAAGGCTATTGTATACGGCCAAGACCCTGCTATTGAGGTGTTGGCAGCAGCAATCAAAATGTCTCGGTCGGGCTTGGGTAAACCAGAAAAACCAATTGGTTCCTTTTTGTTTTCTGGGCCTACGGGTGTTGGCAAAACTGAGGTGGCTAGACAGTTGGCGTTTACTTTAGGCGTAGAGTTGATACGGTTCGATATGTCGGAGTACATGGAGCGCCATGCTGTTTCTCGTCTAATTGGAGCTCCCCCCGGTTATGTGGGTTATGATCAAGGTGGATTGTTAACGGAGGCTATTACTAAAAAACCGCATTGTGTGTTGTTGCTTGATGAAGTTGAAAAAGCGCATTCCGATGTTTTCAATATACTTTTGCAGGTTATGGACCATGGCACATTAACAGATAACAATGGACGTAAGGCCGATTTTCGTAATGTCATTATTATCATGACCACCAACGCAGGTGCAGAAGCTCTGACCAAGCGAGGTATTGGTTTTACCGAGATTGCCTCTCTGGGTGATGAAATGATCGATATCAAAAAAACCTTCAGCCCAGAGTTCCGTAACCGGTTAGATGCGATTGTGTCTTTTTCGTCTTTAGATCAATCGGTTATTTTACGTGTGGTTGATAAATTTTTAATGGCTTTAGAGCAGCAATTACAGGAACGTAAAGTTGATGTTATTTTTACAGATGCTTTGCGCAATTATTTGGCTAAAAAGGGTTTTGATCCTTTGATGGGCGCGCGCCCCATGGAGCGACTCATTCAAGATACTATTCGTAAAGCTTTGGCTGATGAGTTGTTGTTTGGTCGTTTGACTCAGGGGGGATCAGTAATTGTTGATTGTGATGAAAGTGCCAAGGTCATTTTAAATTTTAATGGTGCGGTGCAGCCACCTTTTCAAGAAAATATCTCAGATGAAGTGATTATTCAGTAAACCATGGTTTTATTTGTTTGCATCTGAATTTTTTTTCATTTGAGGCTGTTAATACAGTTCCTTTTACTCGGACGAGTCTCAGCATGTTTTTGATCCGTAATATTGTATTTTTTTTTGCACTTTATGCCGGCGTTGTGTCTGCTCAGGGTGTTTTGCCGCAAAATGCGCGGTATTTAGCGGCCAACTGTGCAAATTGTCATGGCACCAATGGGGTGGGGGCTCAGTTAATGCCGTCTTTGGCTGGTTTAAATAAAGAATATCTTATTGAGCAGATGCAAGCTTTTAAAACAGGGAAGCGTGCTGCTAGCATTATGCACCAGTTATCCAAAGGCTATTCTGACGAGCAAATTGCCGCTGTGTCTGCTTTTTTTGAACAACAAAAATAGGGAGATACCCAATGTCAGCGGTTAGCCGACGCCGGTTTTTAGCCACTTCTGGTGCCGTTTTAACATCATTTGCTTTGGCAGGGTGTGCGCAGCGTTTTGTTTCAGATCGGCTGGGACATGTGGTGGTGGTTGGCGGTGGTTATGGTGGCAACACAGCAGCAAAGTATTTACGGTTGTGGTCTGCCGGAAAAATTGCAGTCACCTTAATAGAGCCTAATAAAAGTTTTATTTCATGTCCGATGTCCAATTTGGTTCTAGGTGGTTCTCTTGGGTTAGAGGATATTACCTTGTCTTATGATGGTTTGCGAAAACTGGGAGTTCGCATTGTTTGCGACACGGTGCAGGTTATTGATGCTGATAAGCGTAGATTGCGTTTAAGCAGTGGAGAGCAAATCAGCTATGATCGCTGTGTTGTTTCTCCTGGCATTGCTTTTATGGAAGATCAAATAGCGGGCCTTGACCAAGCCAGTGATTTAGCGCCTCATGCCTGGAAAGCGGGGCCTCAAACCTTGTTGTTGCGCAAGCAATTGCAAGCTATGCCCGATGGTGGTGTTGTGGTGATATCTATGCCCAAGGCTCCTTATCGCTGCCCACCGGGACCTTATGAGCGTTTGTGTCAAATTGCTTACTACCTTAAAAATAATAAGCCTAAGTCTAAAGTTTTGTTATTAGATGCCAATGAAGACATACAGTCCAAAAAAGCTTTGTTTTCGAAAGTTTGGCAAGATCAGTATTCCGGTATTGTGCAATACCATAAAAATACTCTGGTCACTGAAATTGATGCGACCAATAAAATCTTGTTAACTGAGTTTGGTGATCAATTTAAGGCAGATGTAATTAACGTCATACCCCCTCATCGCGCTGCAGATATCGCTAAAAACAGTGGTTTAATCACTGCCAATCAACGTTGGTGTGGAGTGGATTGGCTTAGTATGGAAAGTACAGCAGTGCAGGGTATTCATGTGTTGGGTGATGCTGTTTTAGCTGCTTCATTGATGCCTAAGTCTGGTCACATGGCCAATCAGCATGCAAAAGTGGCTGCCGCCGCTATTGTGGAGTTGATGAATAATTGTCAACCGATTGCTGATCCTATGATGGCCAACACATGTTACAGTTTTGTGGACGATCAAAGCGCTGTTCATGTGGCCAGTGTGCACCGTTACAATCCTGAAAAGAAAACCATGGTTGCGGTTGAAGGGGCTGGGGGGGTGTCTAGCTCGCCTAATACACTGGAAGGTAATTATGCGCGAGGATGGGCTAAAACAATTTGGTCTGACATGCTTATGTAGACTGACTTAACGTAAGTTGGTTACATTGGAGCTGCTGGACTCAATATTAACGTTGACAGAATCTAAGCCGTTTGTATTGTCTAAGCAGGTTCGCGCACGTCCGAGGTGCTTTGCCCTGTAGAGGGCGCGATCCGCTCTTGCAAGAGCGTCTGCAATGCGTTCTCCAATTGCAACCTCAGCAATACCAGCAGAAAAGCCTATTGGCATTTTTGCTGTCTTGCGAATACGTTGAATCAGTTGTTCAGCGGCTTTACTGTTACATTCTGGTAAAGCCAAGGCAAACTCTTCGCCCCCCAATCGTGCTACAGCGTCGTTTGGCCTTGAGTTTTTTTGTAAGGCTTGGCTAAATTGTGTTAATAAATAATCTCCAGCCGCATGGCCTTGAGCATCGTTGTACTTTTTGAAGTGATCTAGGTCAAGCATAACCAAAGACAGCCCATTAGACAGAGTTTTGGGGTCTTCGTCAAAACCTCTGCAAACTCGGTCCCAGCCACGGCGATTCATTAAACCGGTTAAGGGGTCTATTTCAGCCATTCGGGCTAAAAAAGCTTCACGGTCTAGTTGTTGGGTTCGCCATTTATACCAACGGCTAGACACAACGGTTAATGTAATTAAGCAAATAAACAGCACAGAGGCAAAGACCAATAAACTGGTTTTTTGCAGGCTGTCTAAGAGAGCGTCCACTTGTATGGTTTTAAGGTGAATGGCTGCATTTAGCGCTTCAACTTGAACTAACCAGCGTTGAATGACAAAGTCAAGAATTCGAAGGTGAGCAATCAGGTCGTTGCGATTGCTTTTGGCTTGAAGTACACGGTTATGTAAGCCGTCAATTTCTTCCATCAATGTTTCAAGCTTGCGCAAGTAGTGTTCGGCTCCCAGTTGTTCTGTGCGAGCTGAGGCTACAATCATTTGACTGCGTAAATTTTCAAAACTGTGCTGATAGCGTTCTAAAATCAGTTGGTCTTCTTCTTTATTAAGCAAAAGCGTGATTGCTCCGTCTTTGAATTCAACCCCTGCAAAATATAAAGCCGATGAGGTGCGTTCTAAAGCGCGAAGTTGCCTAAGTGAATCTGCGAACTGAACACTTTTAAGGTGATTGGAAATGCTAAAGCTGACGGTGGCTAAAAGCACCACAATAATGGGCAACCCTCTGATTAGCAGGTTTAGCGGAAAAGCAGAGCCAGAAGCGTATCGATTTGCCATACAAAAGCGAGCCTATTGTTGTAAGTTCTGTGGAGAATTTTTATTTTCTTTGGTCGGTAATGGCAAAAGTATCACCATATTAGGCGATATATTTTGATTGTTTAATGATGCTGCCAATTGCTTGATGATCTGGTGTGCTGCTTGTTGCTTGGTTTGGCGCGGTAGATCGATTTGGGTATCGTTGGTGACAATACTCAAAGCAACTTCGTCTTTGCCTAGGGTTTCTTGGGCAAGATTGCCGATGATCCAGTCGCATTGTTTGCTTTGCAATTTTGCTTTTGCATTTGTTAAAACATCTTCAGTTTCAGCAGCAAACCCGATGGTTAATAAAGGGTTGTTAGTTCTCTGAAATTTTAATTTGCCAATTGTAGCCAAAATGTCGGGATTTAATTCATAGTGCAGATGGCTTAAATTATGAGCTGATTTTTTCAATTTGTGTGAACTAATTTGATCGACTCGCCAATCTGCAACAGCTGCTACTCCGATAAAAACAGTGGCTTGTTCAATTTTTTCTAGGCAGGCCTCCAACATGTCTTGTGCTGATTCAACCGCTATGCGTTCAACGCCTATTGGGCAAGTTAATGCTGTGGGGCCAGATATTAGAATAACTCTGGCACCTGCTAGAGCTGCTGCTTGTGCAATGGCATACCCCATTTTTCCTGAGGATCTGTTGGTGATACCGCGCACTGGGTCTATGGCTTCAAATGTAGGTCCTGCTGTAATTAATAGCGTTTGGTTTGTTAAAATAGCAGGGCAAAAAGCTTTTTCTATGTGCCAAGCCATTATGTCTGGTTCAAGCATACGTCCCATACCCACTTCACCACAGGCTTGTTCACCGCTACTTGGGCCTAAAATTTTAATTTCATCTGATTGAATTTGTTGAATGTTTCTTTGGGTTGCAGGGTTGAGCCACATCTGTTGATTCATGGCAGGTGCGACATACAAGGGACAGTTGCGTGCCAAGGCAAGGGTGCTGAGGAGGTCATCAGCAACACCATGGGCCAATTTCGCTATGAAATTTGCACTGGCTGGTGCCACCAGCATCAGATCAGATTCTCTGCTCAGGTCAATATGAGCCATGGCGTTGGGCATGCGAAAGTCCCAGAGTTCTGTGTACACTGGTTCTCCAGACAAGGCTTGAAATGTGGCTGGCCCAATAAATTCACAGGCATTCTTAGTCATGCTAATCTGCACCCGATGCCCCGCTTTTTTTAAAAGCCTAACCAATTCTGCGGTTTTGTATGCAGCAATGCCACCGGTGACACCTAACAGAATACTTTTTTGTGTGTTCATGCGACTACTTACATTGGATTGGTTTTAAGCGATTGAGCGACGATCTCGTTTGACGCGTTGTAGTTCATCCAAAATCAATAAACCCGCTCCTAGACTAATGGCTATATCGGCTATGTTAAAAGCAGGCCAGTGCAATCCTTGGTAATGTAAGTCTAAGAAGTCGATGACTGCGCCATAAGCAATCCGATCAATTAAATTTCCAACGGCTCCAGATAGAATGCAAGACAATGCCAAAGAAAATAAGGTTTGATGAGCAGACCTAAATAATAAAACAACAATAAATAAGGCCACCAAGCTTGCAAAACCAGCAAGAACATAAACTTGCCAGCCGCCAGCTTGAGCCAAAAAGCTAAAAGCAGCGCCAGGATTGCGGACATGCACAATATTAAAAAAATGGTTGATTAAAACCCCATTGCCTTGGGCTATTTGGTTGTTAATTAAAATCTTACTGATTTGGTCTAGTAAAAGAATAATGCTTGAAATGGCTAGCCAATGCCAAACTGAGAGTCTGCGTTGTTTGCGAGATTCTGTTTTAAAGCTTGGGTAGGTTGTTTTCTTTACCATGATAAAGCTCGCTTAACTGTTTTAGTTGCTTTGATTATTGTTATACATATTGTCGATTTTCGCCAGTACCATGTAAATTTTGATCACAGCGACCGCATAAATCGGGATGTTCTGGGTTGCCCCCAACATCTTCGCAGTAATGCCAACAGCGCGTACACTTTTTGTGTGTGCTGGGCCGAACGGTGATTTTTTCTTCTTTGGCCAGTGTCAGTTGTACACTTGAAACAATTAAAACAAATTTAAGATCATCTTTTAAGCTGGCTGCAGCTTGATGATTTTCGGCGTTTAATTGTAAGTTTACATGTGCCTGTAAAGAAGAACCCAAAGCCCCAGCACTGCGCAAAAGTTCTAATTCTTTATTAACCCGTGCGCGCAACTCTAGTAATACGCTCCATTTTTTTGTTAAATCAGTATTGTTATGCACATTTGGTAAGGTGTGGTGTAGACCAAGAAAAATGCTGTTGCATACGGAGTTTTCTAAATTGGTTGTTGCCGTTGTTTGAGCAGAATCTGTGGCTGGTATTGTGGAGGCTGTTGGTGTTGTATTTGGGTTATTTGGCCTATTGTTTTGGTTGTTTTCAGTATTTAAGCAGGCCCATGCTTCTTCTGCGGTGAAACTTAAAATGGGTGCCATTATTTTTAGTAGTGTGCAGCTAATGTGGTAAAGCACTGTTTGTGCGCTACGACGGGCTACACTGTTGCTTGCCGTGGTGTACAACCTGTCTTTGAGTACATCAAGATAAAACGCCCCGAGTACCTCTGAACAAAACTGTTGCAATCTTGAGACTACGGGATGAAACTCGTACCGTTCATAGGCGGCTAGCACTTCGCTTTGGAACTGTTTGGTCATGACCAAAGCGTATTGGTCAATTTCAAGCAATTGTTCAACTTTCATACTGTCTTGTAGGGGGTTAAAGTCGCTGATGTTGGCTAATAAAAATTTTAAGGTGTTGCGAATTCTGCGATAGCTTTCTACAACCCGTTTTAAAATTTCATCAGAGATAGACAATTCACCGCTGTAATCGGTGCTGGCAACCCATAAACGCAGAATATCGGCGCCCATTTTGTCTAAAATTTGTTGTGGAGCAATGACATTACCCTGAGATTTACTCATTTTACGGCCCTGACCATCCACAACAAAGCCATGGGTGAGTAGTGCCTTGTATGGAGGGGTACCATTGATCATGCATGATGTTAAGAGTGAAGAGTGAAACCATCCTCGATGTTGATCTGAACCTTCAAGGTAGAGATCAGCAGGGAAGCTGCAAGCGTCACGGTGAGAGCCGCGTAATACAGTTTCGTGCGTGGTGCCGGAATCAAACCAAACATCTAGGGTGTCGCGGTTTTTTTCGTAGCGTTCAGCCTCTTCAGGGCTGAGTAGCTCTTCAATTTGTAGGCGTTGCCAAGCTTCAATGCCTTCTTTTTCAACACGTTGTGCTACAGACTCAAGCAATTCAGGGGTGTTTGGGTGAGGTTGTCCAGTTTGTTTATCGACAAAAAAAGCCATGGGAACCCCCCATTGGCGTTGTCTAGAAAGCGTCCAATCGGGGCGGTTGGCAATCATTGATTGTAGCCTGCTTTTTCCCCACGCAGGGTAGAATTCAGTGGATTCTATGCCTTCAAGGGCACTTTCACGTAAGGTTTTATGATTGTTTGTGACAATATCTATGCCCACAAACCACTGTGAAGTGGCGCGATAGATTACAGGGGTTTTGTGTCGCCAGCAGTGCATGTAGGTATGACGAAATTTATTGGCTGAAAATAGACAGCCGCGTTCAGCCAAGGTGTCTATAATGTTTGAATTGGCCTTCCAAACATGCTGCCCACCAAAGATTGGTAATTCTGTAGCGTAACATCCATTGCTCATCACGGGATTAATGATGTCGCTGTCTTGTCCTCCAGCCGCTTTAAATGAATTGAAGTCTTCTTGTCCGTGTGCTGGAGCGCAGTGCACAATACCCGTGCCGGTGTCTAATGTGACATATTCAGCCAACAAAATAGGTGAATTGCGGTTAGCAAATGGATGTTGAAATTCAATTCCTGCCAGTGCCCGACCTGTGGTAGTGGCCACCACTTCGCCTTTTAAGGCAAAACTCTCTAGGCAAGCTTGTACCCGCTCTTTGGCCACAATTAAAAAGCCGCGTTCGCTATCAATCAATGCATATTCGAAATCTGGGTGTAGGTTAAGGGCTTGGTTGGCAGGCAATGTCCAAGGCGTGGTGGTCCAGATGATTAACCAGCCCGGATGCGTGCATTCTGGTTTTTTGCTAAATAAGGCTGGGTCTACGTCAAAGGCATGAGCCAAGCGTTCCAGCATTTGGTTTTCTTTGTAAAAAGGAAAGCCAACGTCAATGGCGGTGTCTTCTTTGTCTTGGTATTCAATTTCGGCTTCGGCCAGTGCTGAGCCGCAGTCAAAACACCAATTAACTGGTTTTAAGCCACGGTAAACATATTTTTTTTCAAAAATTTTTCCAAGGGCGCGGATCTCATCGGCTTCATTTTGAAAGTCCATGGTTTTATAAGCATTGCCCCAGTCAGCGAGCACTCCTAAACGCATAAAATCTTTTTTCTGACGTTCAATTTGTTCGCTAGCGTATGTACGGCTTTTGGCTTGTACCTCTTCGGTGGGCAAGTGCTTGCCGTGTAATTTTTCAATTTGAATTTCAATGGGCATGCCGTGGCAGTCCCAGCCGGGAATAAAGCGGGCATCAAATCCAGCTAAAGTTTTTGATTTGATGATGATGTCTTTTAAAATTTTATTTACAGCATGGCCAATATGAATATCGCCATTGGCATAGGGGGGGCCATCGTGCAAAATAAATTTGGGTTGACCGCTGTGTGCTTGATTAATTGCTTGATAAATTTTGTTTTTTTGCCATTGAGCTAGCCATTTTGGTTCTCGTTTTGGGAGATCGCCACGCATGGGAAATGGGGTGTCTGGAAGGTTGAGGGTGTTTTTATAATCCATGTTCCGCTTTCAGGTCATAAAGCTTTGATTAATATTAAATAAGGGGATTTTTGCTGGTTGCTTTTCCAATACTGATTGGGCTTGTGCCGCGTCTAGTTTCATTTGTGCAACCAGCGTGTTTAACTGTGAAAACTTGGTTTCAGGGCGTAAGTATTGCACCACTTCAACAGTGATATTTTTACCATAAGCGTTGCCATTCCAGTTTAAAACAAAGGTTTCTAACCAATACTGGCCATTGTTTTGCACGCTGGGGCGAGTGCCCAAGCTGGCAACGCCGGCCAGGGGTTGGGTGTCTAGGCCATGCACCCAAACAGCTAATACGCCTCGTAAAGCACTGGTTTGTTTGCCAAGTGATAAATTCAAGGTTGGGAAACCCAATGTGCGTCCAAGTTTTTCGCCGTGCAGTACGTGCCCGCTGTAAGTTAAGGGGTGACCAAGTGCTGCCGTAGCCAGTTCAATGTTTCCTGTGTGCAAAAATTGGCGAATCATTGAACTGGAAACGCGTTGTTGGTTGTATTGCACACTGGTGATTGCATTGACTTGAAACCCATGTGCGGTGCCAGCTTGTTTTAAAGTGTTGAAGTTGCCTTGGCGGTTATGCCCAAAGCAAAAGTCGTCACCAACCCAGAGATGTTGTGTATTTAACTGCTTTAATAATACAAATTCAATAAATGCTTGTGGGCTTAATTCGGCCAAAGTTTGGTTAAACTGCAAAATATAAACTTCGTCAATGCCGCAAGCTGCTATCCAGGCGCAGCGGTCACGTAAGCGATTAATACATGCTGGGGCGTGTTTTGGGTTGAAAAATGTTTTTGGGTGTGGTTCAAAGGTGACAACGCAAGTTCTTAAATTTTGTTGTTTGGCGGTTTTTACCATGTGTTGGAACAATTGAGCATGACCGCGGTGCACACCGTCAAAATTACCAATACTGACCACCGCTCCTTGTGTGGCGGAAGTGGCCAATGGTGATTGCTTTAAGGTTTGTTTTGTAAACTGCGCTGAAGAATAATCTGATGGTATTTTTAGCAATTCTTTAGGCAATTTAGGCCATTTAGGCAATTGTAGACCGCGGTAAACCTTCATTATTTCAAACAAAGCTACAAAATTTAATCATTATAAAGGGTTGCTCAAATTTCGTTGAGTTGTATTGAGATCACTCGATCAAAGAAATTTACAATGCGGTGGTAAAATCTGGTAATGAAACATACAAACTCAATAGTGCCTCCCGCAGTGGTGGTTTTAATTTCAGGGCGTGGCTCTAATTTGCAAGCTTTGTTGAGCGATCCTGCTCATGGCAGTTTATACCGTGTTGTGGCGGTTGTCAGTAATCAATCGTCTGCTGGCGGTTTGCAAATTGCGCAAGACCACGGTATTGCCATTCGTTGTGTTGAACATCGCCAATTTGCGGATCGCAGCGCATTTGAAGCTGCAATGACCCTCGTAATCGACGAGTTTTCCCCTCAGCTGGTGGTTCTAGCCGGATTTATGCGTATTTTGACTGCTGGTTTTGTGCAACATTATGCAGGTCGTTTGGTTAATATTCATCCGTCATTGTTACCCGCTTTTCCTGGGCTAAATACTCATGAGCGCGCTTTGCAAGCAGGAGTGGCTTTGCACGGTGCAACAGTCCATTTTGTGACACCAGAACTTGATCATGGCCCAATCATTGCTCAAGCCGCTGTGTTGGTGCGGCCGCAAGACAATCCACAGTATTTGGGGGAGCGGGTTTTGGTGCGCGAGCATCAGTTATTGCCAGCGTGTGTGGCAGCATTTTGTCAGAACGCCCTACAAGTTGATGGTATGCGGGTACGGTGGTTGGTTTCTAGCCCCCCTGTTTTTATAGAAGAAAAGTAAAGCATGTCTAAATCAGTTGATTTTCATAAAAAAACCGCTCCCCGTTCTGCAGCTTCGCCAATGCGTATCGCTGATCATTTGGTTAAAATTATTAATCAATTATCGCGTTTTGATACCCCAGCAGATGCAGTTTTGTCTATTTATTTTCGTGCTCACCCAAAGCTGGGTTCAGGTGATCGCCATTGGATTGCTGAGGCTGCATACACATGGTTGCGTTTTAAACCACGTATAACCCATTTGTGTGAAGGTGGGCAGGGTCCTGTGCCTCAGCGTTGGGCACAGTTGGCTTTGTTAATGGTGAATGCTCCACAGAAGTTATGGGCTTTGGGTGCGGTGCAAGAACACCAATGGTTAAGTCGTATATTGGCAGTTAAAACCAATAGTTTGCCTCAAGAGCAGCAGGTGTGTTTGCCGCATTGGCTTTGGCAGGCTTTGGTTAATCAAGTCGGTTTACAGCAGGCCGATGCGTTTTCGCAAGCTATGCTTGAGCCTGCGCCACTGGATTTACGGGTAAATCGTTTAAAAGCCACCACAGCACAGGTTAGCTCCGCGTTAACTGAAGCAGGTATTGAGCATACTGTAATTGAAGGTTTGCCAGATGCTGTACGTTTACACACCAAACCGGCTTTGTCTAAGCTGCCATTTTTTCAGGCGGGTTGGGTGGAAGTGCAAGACGCGGGTAGCCAGCGGATTGCGGCATTGACCGCCCCGCGTCGTGGCGATTTATTAATCGACTTTTGCGCTGGCGCGGGTGGAAAAACCTTGGCGTTGGGTGCGTTGATGCGAAATACGGGGCGAGTGGTGGCGGTTGATACTTCTGAGGCGCGTTTAAGTCGTTTAAAGCCGCGTTTATTACGTAGTGGTTTGACCAATGTTTATCCCCTTGCAATTGATTCTGAAAATGACGTACGCTTAGAGCGTTACGTGGGTAAAGCGGATCGAGTGTTGGTAGACGCACCTTGTAGCGGTTTGGGCACTTTACGTCGCAATCCTGATTTAAAATGGCGTCAAACTCCAGCAGATATTGTTGAATTGGTTGAAAAACAGCGCAAAATTCTTACTGCTGCTAGCGCTTTGGTTAAACACGGGGGGCGGTTGGTATACGCCACATGCAGTGTTTTACAAGAAGAAAATGAGATGATTGTGCAAGCGTTTTTAGAGCATCATCCCCAGTTTTATATTCGACACTGGACCGATGTTTTACCGCCAGCACAACGGCCTATTACTCTGACTGCTCAACCGGATCAGCCATGGTTACGTTTGTGGCCGCAGCGGGACGCTTGCGATGGTTTTTTTGTTGCGGTTTTGCAAAGAGTTTCTAAAGAAAGTTCTAATAAAGCTCCTAATGAAGGTTATGATGAAAACCTGAATCATAGCTTTGATGCAAATTCTAAATAATTTCCAATATGAGTTCTGAAAATGTTTTGTAAAAACTAATACCAAGTGTTTTAGAAAAAAAGATTTGAGTGATAAAAAGCCTATGTGGTTGATGGCTTAATTCAATGAAAAAGCATAGGAACTGTGTTCATGGAAAAAATATTGGCACAAATTTGGGTTGATTTTTTTAATTTAGCGGTGTTAACGCAGCTGTTGGCCGTGGTTTCATCTGTGGCTTTAGCCTGGTTGATTGCGCGTTTTCAAAAAAAGCGATTGGCCCAAAATACGCATATTAACCGTTACCGTTTGAGTAGAAGTTTGTGGAATCGTGGCGGATTTCCTATTTTGGCGGCTATTTTTTTAGGAATCTGCGATTTCTTAATGGTTCAATCGGTGCATGGTAATTTACTGTCGTTGGCTACAACTTTATTTTTTGCGATGGCTGTTGTTCGTGTACTGGTCTATGCTGTTCATCGTGTTTTTGTTAAAAAACATCTGGCCAAAGGTATTGATAAATACATCAGTGCATTTGTGTGGGTGGTGTTTGCTTTGCACGCGCTTGATTTGCTTCAGGGTATTCAGGATATTTTATCGGGTGTGGTTTTTCCTCTGGGTAAGGCTCGTATTTCTTTGCTTGTGATTATTCAGGCAGTAATTACCACGCTGGTTACTTTGTTGGTGAGTTTATGGGTTGGCACGGTGATTGAGGCCCGTTTGATGCGTTGGGACATGCTTGATATCAGTGTTCGAGCCGTGATGAATCGCTTAGTTCGGGCTTTTTTGCTGATTTTTGCTGTGTTGCTCAGTATGTCGCTCTCTGGTATTGATTTAACCATATTGTCAGTATTTGGTGGTGCATTGGGGGTTGGGCTGGGTTTGGGTATGCAACGCATAGCCAGTAACTATGTTTCTGGTTTTATTATTTTGTTAGACCGCAGTGTACGAATTGGTCAGCCCATAGCGGTTGATAAATATAGCGGGGTGGTGCAGGAAATAAAAACCCGTTACACCGTGTTGCGTGCAGACGATGGTACCCAATCCATTTTACCTAATGAAACATTGGTGAATATGCCGGTGCTTAATGTCGCTGAAAAAACCAAGGTTTTGAAAGATCATATTCGTTTATTAATTCGTGAAGATTCCGAACCTCAACAAGCCATGGCTATATTGCTGGCAGTTGCGCAAGCGCATACTAAAATAGTGCATAGTTTTGAGCCCACGGTACAAGTTTTAGATTTGCCTGGTGGGCACTATCTTATTGAGTTAAGCTATGGTGTTGAAGCTGAACCGTCAGTTGTACAAAGTTTGCGAACAGGGGTGAGATCTGATCTTTTAATACAGATTTCAGAGCGTTTTCGCAGTAAAGGCATTCATTTCCAACCTGAAGCAGGCGTATTTTTGCAAACAAAATCTTAATATTTTGTTGTTAATTTGATCGGACTCAGTTTTATTATGGTTTTCCTGGGTGATTAACCAATAGCGCTGATAAAATTATATTTAATTATTTTTGTATAACGAGAAAGTAATAATGTTAGATTTTTTAGAACATGGTTTCAGTGGCGCCAGTTTTTGGCAAATTGTGGTTTTTACGCTTGTAGCTACGCACATTACTATTTTGGGTGTAACACTTTACTTGCATCGCGGTATGGCCCACCGTTCTCTTGATTTTCATCCGGTGTTATCGCATTTTTTTCGTTTTTGGCTGTGGTTGACCACTGGTCAAAATACCAAGGCTTGGGCCGCTATTCATCGTAAACATCATGCAAAATGTGAAACCAAAGACGATCCTCATAGTCCGGTGGTTATGGGTATTAAAAAGGTATTTTGGGAAGGTGCTGAACTTTATCGCAAAGAAGCGAAAAATCAAGAAACCTTAGAAAAGTATGGCCATGGTTGCCCAAATGACTGGATTGAACGTCATTTATATACACCACACTCTGTTTTGGGTGTGGCTGCTATGCTTATTATTAATGTTCTTTTATTTGGAACAGCCGGCTTGTGTGTTTGGGCTGTGCAAATGTTGTGGATTCCAATTTTAGCGGCTGGTGTTGTCAATGGTATTGGTCACTTCTGGGGTTATCGAAATTACGATTGTACAGACGCCAGCACCAATATTTTTCCTTGGGGTATTTTGATTGGTGGTGAAGAGTTGCACAACAATCATCACACGTTTGCAACATCTGCAAAATTATCAAGTAAGTGGTATGAATTTGATATTGGTTGGATGTACATCCGCATTTTTCAAGTTTTTGGTTTGATTAAAGTACGTAAAGTTGCGCCTGGCATTAAACTCAATCACAAAGCCAGTGCTGAACTGAATTTAACCAATGTTATGGCTGTTATCAATCATCGCTATGATGTACTGGCTAAGTATGCACGTATCATGAAAGACGCTTACAAAGCTGAAATGCAGCGTATTGGTGCCGAGCTTAAATTACATGACTTAAACGTGTTGACACAAATTTCTAAAAAAACATTGTCAATTCATGAGAGTAAGTTAACAGAGCATGAATTGCATGGTTTACAGTTGTTGTGTGCAAAGTCTGATAGCATTCGTGTTTTGGTAGAAATGCGCCGTGAATTGTGTGAGCTTTGGGAAAAAACACATTTTAGTAAAGAGCAAATGATTGAACATTTACAGCAATGGTGTGTTCGAGCTGAGGCCAGCGGTAATCGTTGGGTACATGATTTGTCTTTGCGTGTGCGCCGTTACGCTTAGTGTATATTAATTGATCATTTGAGTTGATGATTGATTGTAATTAATTCGCCAAGGGAAAATAACATCATTTTTTATATACTTTGATTATGTACGGTATTTCAACCAACTTTAATTCTTTTCCAAGTGCAAGTGGTTCTCTTGCTTAATTATACAGTTTTGTTCCAGCGGGGCTTCCCCTTTCCCCGCTGAAAACTCCGACCCTGAGTTTTTAAGCCTTGTTGATTAATTAACACCACGTCCGCTGGCTACATTTTTATAGTGTAGTCAGTGCTATTTTAATCAAATAAGCTGGCATTTCTGATGGCGATATTCCGGTTGTAGACCGTTGTTTGCAAGCCAATCACGGGGGTATGATTGTTGTGTAAATCAACAGCGGTTTTATAGTAAGGTACTTGCGCTATAGGGCGGGTCCCGTTTGTTAGCATTCGTTTATTTTAAGCCAGTGCAGATATCTTGCTGATTGTACCGGTGGTTATTCGGGCGTTAAGATATATTTATTAACTCGGGTACAGTTTTTGTAAGGCTGGTGTTGTTTTTAGTTGATTTAATTTCTCAAGGGATTGTTTTGGCAAAGGGACTTGAATTAGATTTATTTGATAACTCGCAGCAAAAAAATGCTGTGCGTTTGCGTTCTGAGTTGATGTTGCCCTTAGACCAAATGAATATAAAATTTGGTAAGTGCCGTTTGCGTGTGGTCAGCACGGGGTTGGGTTAAAAAAGCAAGCTTGGCAAAAGCGATAAGTTTGACCAACGCCACACTACGCCACTTGTTTGGCTGAAATTCTGGTGACCAGGGCTTGAGTGTAACTGTTTAATTAAGTTGTGAACTTATTGCCATAATTGCGTATTACGGTTTTGCATGACAATAAGCTTATCATTCTAAATAAAAAACACGTTTTTTTGAGAAACGTGTTTTTTATATAACCAAATTTTAAAAAAATTATTTTAATTTGGTTTCTTTGTAGGTTACATGTTTACGAACAACAGGATCGTATTTTGAAATTTCAATTTTTTCAGGTTTGGTGCGTTTATTCTTTGTTGTTGTGTAAAAATGCCCAGTTCCTGCTGTTGATTCGAGTTTGATCTTTTCACGACCGGCTTTTGCCATGGTTTACGCTCCTGTATTAAATTTCGCCACGGGCGCGTAAATCGGCCAATACGGTGTCGATACCGACTTTATCAATTGTACGCAACGCTGCATTTGAAAGGCGCAGACGGACCCAGCGATTTTCGCTTTCTACCCAAAAGCGACGATTTTGCAGATTCGGTAAAAATCTGCGTTTGGTTTTATTGTTGGCATGAGAAACATTGTTTCCAACCATTGGGCGCTTGCCCGTTACTTGACACACGCGAGCCATTTTTGACCCCTAAAAGAATTCAGCAAAGTCAGCAATTCTACATCATATTCCCGATACAATCAATTTTTGCATGGAGTATTTAGCTAAAAAGTCCGGTACAGACGCGCAGAGAAACGCATTCAGGGCCTGCAATAATCACGTGGTCTAGTAGTCGAATATCCACGCTGCTGAGTGCACTAATTAAGCGGTGAGTGATTTCAATATCGGCTAAACTTGCGCGAGCAGTGCCCGATGGGTGATTGTGCGCCACAATGACATTGCTAGCATTCAGCTCAAGAGCACGTTTTACCACTTCACGGGGGTGGACTGCTGCCTCGTTGACTGTGCCACGGAACAAAATTTCGTCGTGCAGTAACTGATTGGCTTGGTTTAAAAAAAGCACCATAAATTGCTCTTCTCGACAGTTTCGTAAGCGGCTGATTAAATACTGCTGAGTGCTGGCGGAGTCTTTAAGTAAATCGCGCTCGGGTAGGGGTTCGCGCATAATGCGTTGCCCCAATTCAAGACAGGCTTGCAGACCAGCCGCTTTGGTTCGCCCAATGCCACGCTTAGACAGCAATGGTCTGGCAGGGCTAGAGGTTAAAGCGCCTAAACTGCCGAATTCATCAATTAATTGCCTAGCAAGCTCAAGCGCTGACAAACCGGAGCAACCTGTTCGAAATACAACAGCCAATAATTCAGCGTCGCTTAAAGTTTCGGCGCCATGATTTAACAGTTTTTCCCTTGGGCGATGTTCCGGGGGCCAAGAACGAATAGACGACATAAAACAAGTTTTTGTTGTTGAAAACCGTTCTGTAACGAACTGCAGTGCCGTGGTTCCAAGATAATATAATGTATCTTGGTTAATACCAATGATTGCCAGCGACTACCAGTGAGTTGCAGGTGAACACCAGTCAATACTGGTGGACAGTTTATTCTTTTTCAACGTATACCTTTTGCAATGCACTGCGTTAAAATGAGCAATCAATTTAATTTTAGGTGTTTTTTATGTCTGATGTGTCTGAGCCTTCTGCCGCTGTAGGTAATCTGGTTAATTTAGGTGATTTAGAAATTACTTCTGATATTCGTTCGCATTTAAAAGATAAGACCACCGAAATGGCTGAAAGCATTCAAATTGCTAAACCTGTAATTGCTGAAAATGCCTTTGTTACTCTGCATTATCGCATTGTTATGGCAGAATCAGGAGAGGTTTTAGTTTCAACATTTGAAGACAAGCCAGCCACTTTACAAATGGGTCAGGGCCAATTGGCTGAGGGTTTGGAACGTTGTTTATTAGGTTTGCAGACAGGGCAGCGTCGCATTTTTGAGTTGACTGCCGCGCAATCATATGGCGAGCGTCAAGATGTGTTGCTGCGTTACGTTAGCAAGCAAACTTTGAGCGCTAATATGCAAGGAGATAGTGAATTTTTTGCGGGAGATTTTGTTGAGTTTCCGGCACCCAATGGTGGGCGTTTTGCAGGAACCGTGGTGCGTGAAGAAACTGATGCGGTTTTATTTGACTTCAATCACCCATTGGCTGGGCGCTCGTTAAAATTTGAAGTGCAAATTATTGGTGTACTTTAGACTTACACTGTAAAGATTGAAAAAATGACTTTAGATGTTATTTTGGCTCAGCCTCGTGGCTTTTGTGCAGGTGTGGATCGCGCAATTGAAATAGTTCAACGTGCGTTACAGCAGTTTGGTGCTCCTATTTATGTGCGCCACGAAATTGTGCACAACAAAACAGTGGTTGATGATTTAAAAAGTAAAGGCGCTATTTTTATTGATAAACTAGACGAAGTGCCGGTGGGTGCTACTTTGGTTTTTTCTGCCCATGGGGTTTCGAAGGCGGTGCGTGATGAAGCAGCTCGCCGAGGTTTTCAGGTTTTTGATGCCACATGCCCTTTGGTTACAAAGGTGCATGTTGAAGTTATTAAAATGCAGTCTCAAAATTTAGAAGTGATCATGATTGGTCATAAAGGGCATCCTGAAGTGGAGGGCACCATGGGGCAGGTGGAAAATCGCATTTATTTGGTTGAAACCGTAGCCGATGTATGGGCTTTACAAGTGCAAAATCCAAAAAAGCTGGCTTATGTTACGCAAACCACTTTGTCCGTTGATGACGCTTCAGAAGTGATGGCAGCGCTGAAGCAGCGCTTTCCAGCAATTGTAGAACCCAAAAAAGCTGATATTTGTTACGCTACGCAAAACCGTCAAGACGCTGTAAAAGTAATGGCACCGCAAGTAGATTTGGTGTTGGTGGTGGGTAGTCAGAGTAGTTCAAATTCAAACCGTTTGCGTGAGGTTGCCGAAAAATTAGGAGTTCCGGCTATGCTTATTGATAACGCAGACGCATTGCAGGATAGTTGGATTCAGGGGCGACAGCGGGTTGGTATTACGGCCGGAGCTTCTGCGCCAGAGCATCTTGTGCAAGCAGTGGTGCAGCGTTTAAAAGCTTTGGGTGCTGTTTCTGTGAGAACTTTACCTGGGGTGCAAGAGCATGTGGCTTTTCCTTTACCACGGGGATTGAATAAACCGTGATGGTTTTACTCACAATGATCTGTTGATTTTAGTTAAGTATTAGTATGCGGTTTAGAATTCGCATTTTCATTGTACCATTTGGCTTGGGTCTATTCGCACCCTGTTATATGTCGTTTTTTGTAGTTTAACTGCTTTGTTGATTATTTTCTGTTTGGAGAAATTTTTTACAAGGTGATGAAATGAAAACCGTATTTTTTTTATGTGGTTTTTCTCTTGCTTTGTTTTTTCCTAGGTTTGTGTTTGCAACCTGTCCCATTCAAAACTCGCACGATTTTGCAATTGTTGGTTGGCCTGTAGATCAAATTTTTAAAGTTCGTGCCGATTACCCCAGCGCGTTGCCTGCACATATGGATAGGCCATGGTTAAAGCTTGACTTCAAAGAAAATTGGCAGGCGTATTTACAATCTGTTTTAGCTTATGTACTTGAGGGCAATGAAGATCAAGGCGTTGATTGGTACGCGCAACGCAACACCAAACGCAGTTGGTACCATGCTTTGTGGATGGAGCGTTCTCATTCGGGTCGAGAATTTGTGCACGGGTTAACCCGTGAACGTACGACCCGTGATCACGACCTTTCCCCTTTTTCTAAGGGTAAATATCAGTCTTGGGCTGTTAGTGCTTACAATGCAGTGGGCGCTTACACGTTAGGCCAAGTTTGGAAAAATCCTTGTGATCCTGACCTTGGCAAAGCACATTTTCATGAGGGTACAGTGGCTTATAAGCTAATTTTTACCACGGCTTCTCCCGATGAACTTCCGTTTCTTCAAAACACAAAAAAATGGAAAGCTCATGTTTTGCAGTCAGTTGATCAAGTTTCAACGCAAACTCACCAGGGTTTAAAAAACGCACATCCATTTCAGCGCGTTCAACAACCGATTGATGTTTTTTTAATTCAGTTAGACATAGCCATTCGTGATGATCGGTCTGTTGATACGGGTTGGGTGTTTGGTACTTTCGTTTATCAAAGTGATGCCCCTGGTTTCAATGTTTTTGATCGGATGGTTCCCGCGGCTTTGCAGTGGGGTAATGATCCTGATAAAAAACCTGGTGAACTTTTACATCAGTCAAAGGTCAATAAAGATCTTTTTGGCAGGCATTTTGGTTGGGATCAGCGTCTTTGGTTAGGTTGGTATGGCCGTGCTAATGGGCCAATTGATAACCAAGGGTCTTCTTGCATGTCTTGCCATGGTTCTGCACAGTTCCCAAGGTCTATCGTTTGGGGTAATGTTAGTTCGTTTAAAGCGGGTCATGCGCATAAGCCTATTTTGAGTGATGCTCAGGTTTTGGCAGTCTATTTTAGAAATATTCAGTCAGGCAATTTATTTGATGCGACAACGTCAAATGCCAAGCCTTTGGATTATTCTTTGCAAATTCAGGTGGGTGTTGAAAGAATGTGTGATGCCTTTAAGTTAAGTTTGACGGGTACTGTTAACACCGATCTTCTTGGCTTGCCAATCCCAAAAGTTTGTTTATAAGAATATCAATACCCCGCACATTTGGGGTATATTTTTTTCATAATTTTTCAGACACACTACGCTCATGAAATGTCTACGTGTTTGTACATGTAGATGATTTAATTGTATTAACTCAAGTTAACAAGGTGGTGTGTTATGGCTTCTCCAACAATTTCAAATGTACAGTTTTCTTCAACGGCAGCCAATGCTCAGGGCTGGCTTAAACGAGGGGCAGTGCTTACCGCAACGGTTAATTTTTCAGAAGCGGTGTTTGTTGTTGGTTCACCCATGTTGAACTTGCAAATTGGCAATAGTGTTGCGCAGGCCAGATACCTAAGTGGTTCATCCACATTGCAAAGCAATTCAAG
>JAXISZ010000004.1:0-115456 GCA_034680345.1 Burkholderiaceae bacterium | reverse complement strand
GTTTGAGTTTAATTGATTTGATATTGATGATTGATCGTGATCTTGAAATTTAAAGCCCATATTCACTCCTTATGAAAGCAGTGAATATGGGCTTTAAATTAAATTGGTTCAAGATGGTTTTACTGGGGGCTTACAAAAAAATAGCGCATTTTAGTAAACATACCCCTAGCCCTCATAAAAAATTTTTTTGGAACTTTTTTTAAAAAAAAACTACTAAATAGTGCCTCAAATAATAAAATCTGCTTTAATTATTAACACAATTTTATTTATTAAACAATTTAATAAATAAAATTAAAAAAACCAGGAACCAATTAATAATAAAAAACCACTAACAATTAACAAAACTAATTAAACCAATATCAATTAGATTTAAGTAACCAATAGAAAAAGAAATTATTTTGATTGAATATATTTTAAATTTAAAAAACAACAGAAAAATAAAATTTAATAAAAAAAGAACAGTGCAACCAAACCCAAATAATAAAACTAATTTTTTCACAAAATTTTTAAACGCGTTAAGTAGCTATGCTAAAGCACAAAAAGCTTTTACAGCATTGGCTCAGTTTTCATCAACAAACTAAACTCTCTTTAACAAAGGAAGATCGCCATGGCTGAAGTAACCAGTATTGCATCAAGAAAAACATTCGACGAAGTGGTAAAAACAACAAACCCATCAGGTAGCGCCAAAGGCGCAGCTGAGGCACTTGATTTGTTTTACGCTATGTCTAACTCAGGAATGTCTGTTGAAAATGACTTACTGCTATTTCTTGCTCAGTTAAACTCTGAAGCCGCTAAATCTGTAAAAGATAAAATTGATGAAATGAAAAAACAAGCCAATCTAAGTAGAATGAAGAAAGGCATTGAAGCTGGTTTTATTCAAGATCCTAAAAATCCCACCAAATTCAAAATAACAGACGACGCTAAGGAGCAGATAAAAAATCTTTTAGGAAAAGATATGGAGATTGATGACCGGATTGATGAAGAGACAAAAGCAGAACTCTTGGCGGACATTGATCAGGAGATCACCGAACTAAATGGCGGTATCCCTCTTAAAGAAGAAGCTATTTTACAAGCTGAGTTAAATATGGCTGTTCAACGGTTTACCTCTACAACCGGCCTTGTTTCTGACGCAGGTAAAAAACTGGAAGCCCTCTTCAAGAAAATTGCCGAAGACTTCCCACAATAAGCAAATTGGTAATGTCAGCTTCGCCTTTAATAGCCTTCAGGCTATTAAAGGTTTTGAAATGCTCAAAGTATATAAATTATCTAGGTTGTTGATATGTCAGTTATTCATATACCACTACAAGGTGCGATTTTCGAATCCACCCAACAAACTGTGATTGAAAAATCAACAGCACATGCCAGCGATATTCAAGCATTTCGCGATTCGTACAATTCGGAGATAAATGCCCCCTCCCCCCCTTCAGAGGGGTTTAACTTTTCCGAAAAAATTACAAACTCTGTATCATCAGTATCAGACAACCTTAAAACAAAATTTGAATCTATCTCTAAACTAGCGAATCAAGACACTACCGTAATTAATACCAACCAATTGCTAAAAATACAACTTGAATTGAGTCAATTAAGTTTAGAAACACAACTGTTTGGAGATATGGTGAGTAAAGCAACTAAGAATTTAGACCAGTTAACCCATTTACAATAAAAATATGCTAAAAATACTTAAACAATTTGCATGTATCTGCTTGCTTACGATGCTATGTGCTTGTTCAAGACAAATTAGCTTACTTTCAGGGATTAATGAATCTGAAGCTAACGAAATTTTAGCTGCTCTTCTTGAAAAAGGTATTCCAGCAGAAAAATCAAAAACAAAAGAAGGTGCGCAAATACTGGTTAATGAAGACCGAGTAGCTGATTCTTTATCCGTATTAAATAGCAAAGGCTTACCCAAACAAAAACATGATCGCATGGGCGATGTGTTTAAGAAAGACAGTTTACTGTCTTCGCCGTTAGAGGAAAGGGCAAGATACATTTTTGCGCTTTCTCAAGAATTAGAAAGCACCATATCGCAAATTGATGGTGTTTTAAGCGCTCGTGTTCATGTTGTATTGCCTGAACGAGTAGCACCAGGGGACCCGCTTCAACCTTCAAGTGCTGCAGTCTTTATTAAACATTCCCCTTTTTTTGATCTTACCGCTGTTTCGCCAAAAGTAAAGCAAATGGTTGCTAACAGCATTCCTGGGTTAAACGATGAAAACAAAGAAAAAGTCAGTGTCATTTTAATTCCATCACAAGAAGAAGCGCGTAATCTCGAACTTGAAAAGGTTGGTATTTTCTTTGTTGAAAAAACATCTGCAAAAAAGCTTAAATGGTTTTTAGGCATATTAATTGCTTGCATAATTTGTTTAATGATTGGGTTGTTTTATATTATTTATACCAACAAGTCCAATGACAAACGCGGTAAGAATACGATTATAAATAAGATTATTTCAATTATTAAAAAATAAAAAATGGAACCACTTGAAATAATAAATTTTTTTCAAAAAAACACATATACACAAAAAAATACCAAGAACACATTTTTTTTAGAAAAATTCAAATATTCAAGGGAATCTCAAGAAAAAAAACCCATTGAAAACATCAACCATATTATTTTTTTATACAATTTAAATCCCTTTTTTTTAGACTTTCTTTTTAAAAAAGAGAATGATTTAAATATATTGGCTAATCAAGATCTCTATAAAATATTTACTTTATTAGGCCTTAGAAGGTTAGGCAATCAACTTACATCAATTAGTTTAAGTACGAAATGGAAAAAACTACCTGATATTTATTTAAGTGAATCCATAAAAAAAATTATAAAATTCAATAAAGAACACCCTCTCAACATCAGCAACAACCTAACCCCAATGCATTTCAGCATACAACCATACTGGCTTGGCTTAGATTGGTTTTCTTCTGTTTGGTGGCATGCAGAAAAATCGTTGCAAGAAAATATTGAACACACCATTCAACATTCTCCGCTTTCAAACATAACCAATTACAATAACATTAAAAATAATTGTTTACCTTCTGAATTAAATAAAGAAATTTCTTTATTAATCAAATTAAATAAAACAGAGGTTTAGTGTGGATAATTCGTCAAACTACCCTTTTTTGAAAAAAATTAGCAAACCAATCGAAATTGAAGAAAAACCGATTTATAAAAATGATGAACTTTTAATCTGGAAAAGTACAGAAGAATACAAATTAAAAAAACAACAAGAAATTGAAGATTGGCAAAAAGAACAAAAAACACAATTTGAAAAAAACCTTAAAAATTACCTCAAAGAAGAAGAGGCTATTTTTACGCAAAAAACACTCAATATGATTGATAAAATCAATAAAAACCAACAAGAATATCAAAACTTTGTTATTGAGCATTGTTATTCTATTCTAAAAGAAGCCTGGCATAAATTAACAGGCGAACTCAGCGCAGAAAACCAAATTAAAAGCATTCTTCATCAATTAACCCCAAAAATTTTAAGCGATATGTATTGTGAACTACAATGTCATTGCGATGCTGTGCCTTTAGTTGAAACATTTTTATACGAGCTGGGTAATACCTCACCCCAAGCTAACAATATTAAAATAGTAGAAGATACAAAAATTTCACCTAACAGAATCCAACTTCAAGCAAAGAGGGGGGGAACTGTTGTAATTGACTACACCTTATCGCTGGATGTTTTAAGGCAAGCTTTCATGCTAAGTTATGAAAAAGGGAACTGATGCTCTGTTTTATGTCACAAACAGAAAGAAAGCTAAATAGATAACAGGTAAACTTGGGAGAATCAAATGACTGCAGGTTTTGGCTATAGTGAAATTGAAAGAACAATTGGCGGATCAGTTGATGCAAGCGAGAAAAAACTATCTCGCTCCTTATCCACAGGGCTTAATAATACAGAAGACCTTATTCAAGTTCAAATGGACCTTAGCCGTTGGTCTTTGAATGTCACAATTCAATCCACAATTATTAAAGAACTGGGTGATGCGCTTAAGGGCATCATGCAAAAATCTCAATAAAGGTTTGAATTGTGGTTTTCAAAAAAAACCGGCGTAAACTCTCGCTCTTAACCAATTTTGTTTGCATGTCTTTAGTGACGACGAACTTGAGCTTTTCTCAATTGGCTTTTAGTTTTAGTGGAGCGAATTTACCACCGCCATATTCTCAAAAAAATACCGACTTACTTCAAAAACCTTATCAATACTTTGCTAACGGTGAGCCAACTGTTCAAGTGCTCAGTAATTTTGCTAGAAGTTTTGGCCTTAATATTAAAGGCTATATTCCGCAAGGCCAAAGCATGCGCGGAAAAATTGGCGACGGAACCGCATCAGACTTTATACAAACGCTTGCAAACAATCAAGGATTCAGGTGGTTTGTATTTGGTAATGATTTATACATTTCTGACAGCAAAGACCATGTTGTTCGTGCCATTAGCATATCACCTGGTAGCGGTGAATCATTGCGTAGAGCACTTACTGAAATTAAATTATTAGACCCACAATTTGGCTGGGGTCTTATCCCTGAAGATAACGTTGTGATTGTATCTGGTCCAAAAAACTATGTTGATTTACTTCACCAACAAATTGCACAATTAAATACCAGCTTTCAAACACAAACCATGGTATTTAAACTAAAGTATGCCACAGTAAACGATCGTGTTATTCAATATCGGGACAAAGAAATTGTAACTCTAGGCGTTGCAAGTATTTTAAGATCAATTTTAAACGACTCCTCCAAACGCTCTGCCGGACAACGCATCACACAAATTAATCAAAACCCGATTACACCTGGCTTAATGGGTAGTGGCTCTGATTTCCCACAAAATAATCAAAATGTTACGCCAACAGAACCAACAGCAAACCCAATAAAAGGCTCCTCAGGTCAAATTAACCCAACCAACTTAACTGCTGTTGAGTCTGACCCAAGGTTAAATGCAATTATTATTCGTGATCACCCCCACAAAATGCCTTTTTATCAAAATTTAATCAATGAACTGGACATACCAAGCAAATTGGTTGAGATTGAGGCTTCAATATTGGAAATTGAAACAGGTAAGCTTGAAGAGTTTGCAACGGAATTTGGTTTTGGTAGCTCAAAAATTAGCACGATTTCTTCAACAGGCGTACCATCTGGCATTGGTATTGGATTAGGTAACAACAGTGCCGCTGTTGTTAATAACATTAAAGGATTCAATGCCAAAATACGTGCCTTAGAAAACGCCAGTGCAGCTCGAATTTTAGGCAGTCCAAGTATTTTAACAACAGATAATCTCGGTGCGTTTTTAGACTTAACCCAAACTTTTTATACCAAAGTTCAGGGTGAGCGTGTCGCTAATCTGGTACCAGTAACAGCTGGGACTACCTTAAGAGTAACACCGCACATCATTGAAGAAAACAATCAAAAGAAAATTCAATTGTTAATTGACATTGAAGACGGCGCTGTACCAGATCGAATTAGCATCAATGATGTTCCAGTAGTTAAAAAAACAAATATCAGTACACAAGCTGTTATTAATGAAGGACAATCGTTGCTTATTGGTGGGTATAACACAGATAGAAATGTTGAGAATGTTAATAAAATTCCAATTTTATCTAGCATTCCTTTAATTGGTGGCCTATTTCAAGGAACCACCAAAGAAATGAGCCAGCGCAAGCGCTTGTTTTTAATTACGCCTAGAATTCATGTTGACGAAAAAAGTGAAGAAAAACGCTTATCACTTAAAATCAATCAAAAAACAGACCATCAACTTAAACTTGATCAAGATATTAATTCAAATATTAAAACAGAGATAAAACCGTCTTATTCACCGTTAAAGCCAAGCTACCAACTTAATCTAAAATCCACTGAGATTTTTTAAGGCGCTCTTTTTCATCTAATTGAGTCCACTGCATCACTGATTTTAAAATCACTGCTGCGGCTTTTACATGTTCGCTCGGAACATATGCATTTTCTGAACCTTTACGATAAAGGCCACGTGCAAATTGTAAGTGCCGAATAACAGGAACTCCTTGTTTTTTGGCTAACTCTATAATTTTTTGTGCTTCAAAACCATCTCGTATAGCAAGAATCCACGGTAAATCGTGAACTTGAGGGTCATAAGTCATACAAATTGCTATGTGGGTTGGATTTGTTACCACCGCCTTACTAGAAGCTAGCAATTCTTCAGGAGGTTTCTCAATTAATTCACGCGCTAACTGTTTACGATGCCCCTTAATATGCGGATCACCTTCTTGGTCTTTATATTCCTGGAACACCTCTTGCTTACTCATTTTAAGACCCTTGATGTAGTGCCGATAGACAACTACAAAATCGATAATCGCGATCAAAAGAAACAAAACAAAGGTTGTATAAAAAATATATCTTAAAATATAAGCAAAAAAAGAACCTAATTCAGTAATTGTTAACGAAGGTAAATAAATGAAATTATTAATTTCTGCCCTAAGAACCAAAAATGAAACAATACCCAAAGCAATTATTTTAAGAATTGACAAAAATAATTGAACAAACGATTTCATACTGAACATATTTTTAATATTTTCAACAAAATCAAATCGCTTAAATGACGGTTTAATTGCTTCAAAACTTAAAACGAAACCAATTTGGGAAAAAGTGGCAACCAAGCCTCCAATCACTGCAGCACCTACAACTGGTAAACTAAAGAAAAATACGTCCTTTAAAAAAGACAGTATTAAAGAAGAATAAGAAATAGGGTTTTTTTGAGCAATGTGATTAAAAATCACATCGAACCAAGATGAAAAAGATGCGTTTAAGTTAAACGTATCAAATAAAACAACAGAAAAAGCAAAAATCAACGATCCAACATGGACCACATCTTTTGATAAAGCCACCTGCCCTTTTTTTCTAGCATCCTCTAATTTTTTATGGGTGGGCTGTTCTGTTTTTTCGCCGCTCATAATATTACACGCCTAACGCGTAGAAAAAATTTGCTTTAAGAATGGTAAAGTATGCGACCAATCTGATTTAAACCAACCCGCAGCATAATCAAACATAAATGATGCATAAATAACCAAAGCCGCCAATCCGATTAATGATTTAACACCACCAACAAAATTATAAACTTGTAAACTTGGTACATAAACACTGAGCAAAGCAAAAATAAAATCAATAACCAAAATCATCAAAAGAACAGGTGCGCCAAGCAAAAGAGCAATAAGAATTGTTTTTCCCAATAATGGCAAAAACAATTCAATACTGGCCAGTCGACTTAAAGGCCAAATTTCCCAAACCGGAAAGTAAAAATAAGTTGACGTGATCAATTCAGTACAAAATGTCATGAAACCAATTGATAGCAAAAAAACCCCTGCGGATAAACTAAAAAAGTGTCCCAACACCAAATCTTCTTGCCCAACAATTGGGTTGTACATTGAAGCAAAAGTTGTTCCCCTAAAGTTTTCTATCAAATTACCTAATGTTTCAAACACCCAAAATGGAAGCCCAAGTAAAACACCTAAAACAATACCAATGACGCACTCTTTAAATATGACCAAAGCCAACAACTCTGTCTGTGACTTTAAAGCAAGGATTTGCTCATAATTAACTACCGCCGGAATTAAAATGAAAGCAAATACTAAAACATTCCGTATAAAACCAGAAATAATCCGAGTAGAAAAAACCGGAATAAATGAAAAAGCTAAAATACAGCGAGGGGCACAAATCAACAAAATATGAAAAAAATTTTCTAATACATGAAAGTCGCTTTTAATTGCTAACAATGGATTCATTGACGACCTGAAACACTTATTCGATCAAATACTGCAACGGTATATCTGAACATTTCTCGCCCCATCCAATTGGCTGAAAGAACAAGTACCAAAACAACTAAAATGAGTTTAAATAAAAAAGACAAGGTTTGTTCTTGTAACTGCATCACAGACTGAACAATTGCCACAAAAGTTCCTATTAAAGTGGCCACAACAATAGAAGGCAAAGAAATCAATAGTGCCAAAAGCATAGCTTTTTGAAAAAAAGGCAAAAAGTCTGTCATGTTGTATAACCTAAAACCAAACCATGTAACAAACGACTCCAACCATCAACCGATATAAACAAAAGCAACTTCAGGGGCAACGCTATTGTATTGGGAGAAACCATCATCATGCCCAACGCCAATAAAATATTTGAAACCACGAGGTCAATAATAACAAAAGGCAAAGCAAGTAAAAATCCAATTTCAAAGGCGGAGGTTAACTCAGAGGTAATAAAAGCTGGCATCAATACTAAAAAATCATTGCGTGAAATTGTACTTGCGTATTGAGTGCCCGCAGCCCTAATAGCAGCTTGATAAAATGCCTCTTTTTGAGCTTTTGTGGAAAATCGGTCCATGTACTTACGAATGGGCTCAGCTGCCCTTCCCACCTGATTAAGTAACTCCCCTGCCGATGCATTTTGATTCATCGACCAATCAAAACTTGCATTAATTTCTCTAATGGTTGGCGCCATAACAAAAATAGAAATCACCAAAGACACGCCATAAACAGCCAAGTTTGGTGGTATTTGTTGAACCCCAAGTACGTTACGTAAAAACAAAAGAACCGTTGATATTTTCAAAAACGCTGTACACGAAACAATCAACAAAGGAACCATTGACAATATTGCCAATAGTATAGACAGTGAGACTGGATCAAAACTCTTCATTCTCAACACCCTAAAAACGGTGAGTTACACCTAATATTTGTACAGCGAGCTGCCCGTCGCAGTCAACCAATTCACCCGTTGCAATTTCCTTGTCGCCATTAAAAATAGATACCTTTGGAAATTTTGTTTGAGGAATCTGTAAAACCTCTCCGGTTTGCAAACTTAAAATTTGTTGCACTGTTAAACTTAAACAACCAGCCCTTACAGTCAATTGCTGAGGAACATCCCACCATTGAGACTGTTCACTTAATAACTCATTTGAACCCTGTTCCAAAATTATTTCCCCATTAGATGGATGTTGTGCATTAAAACAAACCAATAACTTGGCTGATTGCATTTGAAGATGCAAAATACCAGCATTTGTTATTTTTGAATGACTAATTAAAAGTATATCTCCGCGATCAAATGGTAACGCTGGTACAAAACCAATGTGTAATGGCACACGAACGTCTAAACCACCAAAACTTGGAAATGCTTTTTTATTGTTCTTTTTTGGCACTGCAATACCTGCAAATAAAGCAGTAAGCTCATCTAAAGCAAAATGACCATGAAAATGAATCAAGGTTTGCAAAACATCAACTTCTTCATGATCTGCTAAACTCTTGTTTAATTCACTCTCAGAACAAGAAACGTACAAATACCCAGCAAGCAAGGCTGATTTGTCTTCTTGAATTAAATAATTAAAGTCCTCTTGTGTAAATGAATTCAATCTACTGATTGAAATAGGTGAGTGAAATGAAAAATCCTTACGCAATTGCAAACCCGCCAAGTCCAAAATCCAAGATTCTGTTGATATGTCAGCGTTGGAAAGACTGGAACCAAACCAAAGCTCTGACAAAAAATCTAAACGCCCTAAATATAAAGTCCATTGCTCAGAGGAAATACAATAATATAGGTCAGAAATAACAATTTTTGACGTAGATACCGAAGCCCACTCTAAAAAAAAAGACTGACCAGTGTGCCTAGATACAACATTTAGCTCGTTAAAACTTGATGTTAAAATATTTTTACAAACAACAGAGCGTAAGCTTGATAACTCAATACTCTTCATCACGTATCATTCGTACTGTTTTTCCAAGAACGTGGCTCAAGCTACGCGCAATAAATTCTTCATTTTCCCAAAAATACTCAGCATTATTTTTTTCTGAAATATTTAATTTGACACACAAACCACGATCATCTAATTTAACTGATAATTTAACTAAACCAAGGTGGCTCATTTCTATCTCGAAATCTTGCCACTCTGTAAGATCTAAACTTTTGCTGTCAGATGCTGAAGCACAAATGTTAGACATTGAATTCAAATAATTTTTATTACCACGATTGGATTGTACTTTTGCAAGCGGCGAAGCAAGCTGGCTGTTGCTGGTAAAACCATGTTCTGAACCCTCCTCAGTCAACCATTTTCCCTTACTCTGACCATCTGAAGCAGACTGCTGCTGACCACCGCCTGCCATTGATAAAAAAGAGCTGCCATGTTCATGATGTGCATAAGATGTAGAAAAATCAGATGAGAGACTTGATTCTTCTTCATTAAAATCAAAGTTTTCAGCGTCTGTCATTAATCGCAAAAAGTCATCAATGTCACGAACGTTCGCTTTTTGGTGGTTTAACTGTATACGAGATGAAGCGTTTTCATGTGAAAGTTTTTTTTGATCAATCTCTCTTTTTTTCTTGATTGCATTGTCTGCCAAATGCACATCTCGCCGAGATTTAGATGCTATAGAATCAACTGCCATTTAAACCACCAATTTTATAAATACCACTTTAATTAAAAAACTAAGACTGTTGAAATAAATAATGTGCTTCTTTCATTTTTTCCAACCTTTTTCGCTGATTTAAAAGATTTAATTGCTCTTGTTTTAAATAATTTTCAGCCTCTTTTAATTCTACTTTACAATCTTTCAATTGTGTTTTTTTATTCTCTAAAGTTTCTTCCTTTTTAGCCACTTGATCTCGTTTTTTTTGAATCTCGAGAATTCCAAAAGGTTTACTAAATAAATCTTCTTGTAATTCTTTTTTTTCTTGAGACCAAGCCTGATAAAAGCTTTTTACTTCACTTTCGGTTTCTTGTACCTTGTGTTTGGCATTGGTTTTGTGTGTTTCTGCATTTTTAACCTGACGAATTTGACGAGCCACTCGAATCTCAGAAACCTTTAAAATCAAATCAATTGGCGATTCTTGCATAATCAACCTGCCAACTTAGACAAATAAAGTAATGTATCTGACATTGACACCAATTCATGATTATCTTGCCGCAAAAAACCCATCAACTCAGACTTTACTGCCAAAGCCTTATCAACAAGGAAGTCGGACCCTTCTTTATATTCATTCAACTTTAACAACAAATCTACTTCATCTAATGCATGCAAAAAGGACCGAACCTCTCTAGCATGAATGATCTGAGATTTTTCAACAATTTTATCCATCACCCGAGATAAACTTTCCTGAACAAAAATTGCTGGAAAGTGCCCCACTTCTGACAATTTACGGCTCAATACAATATGACCATCTAGCAAACTGCGGGCCTCTTCAGCAATCACATCAGAACCACCCTTAGCATCTTCCATCAAAATAGTATAAATTCCTGTCACAGTGCCGTTAGAATCAGTTCCCGAGCGTTCAATCAAACGGGGTAACTCAGCAAAAACCGAAGGTGGAAATCCTCCCCTTGCAGGCGGCTCACCTGAAGCAAAACCAATTTCACGCAAAGCACGACAAAACCGTGTTAAAGAATCGATCATTAAGGTGACGTGGTGACCTTGCCTAGAAAAATATTGAGCAATGGCCGATGCCGTATGTGCAGCCCTTGCTCTCTCCATGCTTGATCGATCTGAGGTTGCACAAATAACCACACAACGTTGACGTAATTCCGGGGTAAGCTCGCGCTCTAAAAATTCGTTCAATTCTCTCCCACGCTCGCCAATTAGCCCTAAAATAATCACCTCAGAATCTATTTGACGCGCCAAGCTTGCAAGTAAGGTGGTTTTTCCACACCCAGCTGGCGCAAAAATTCCAACACGCTGCCCTCTAGCAAACGTTAATAATCCATCTAAAGATTTAATACCAGTCTCTAAAATTTCATGAATGGGCGGCCGCTCTAAGGCACTCACTGAGTTTTCTAAAACTTTAACCCTTTCTTGCTTGGTATTCACGGGAGGCACTAAAAACTGACGACTGTCAAAATCACGACCATAACCATCTAGCACTTTACCCAATAAATAAGGCCCCATGGTTATTTCGTGAGCCACTGCAACAGGAACTACACGTGTTAGTGTAGATACCCCTTCTAAATTGTCTAAAGCAGCAAGTTTGGCAAAATTTTGATCAAAACCAACAACTTCAGCCAAAGGGATTGAGTTTTGCCCTGGTGTATGCAACTCACAAAGCTGCCCTAAACCGCATTCTGGTAAAGCAGCGTCCACCAACAAGCCCAATACCCTTTCAACCTTTGATTGTGTAATAAAAAATGATGTTCTATTAATGGCATCTATTGCTTGTGACTTGCACTCTTGTAGTTTAGCAATTACTTCGGGGGTCACAAATCAACCTCAATAGGGTATAAACCCCTAAAAGAAACACGGTTTTTATTAATTTCTACGAGTCGATACCCTAAATATTCACCACCTAAAAAAATTTTTTCACCGGTAGAGGCTACAATCCAACCGTGCACTCCTGGAGAAACTTCCCGAATAGTGAATGGAATGGTATCTTTTGGCTTTTCAATTGATGCTTTAATTTGAAGTTGCTCGCCAAACTGCTTACCAAAATCAAATAAAATTCTTTCAAATGATTCCAATTGAGATTTAGATAAACGGCCTTGCAAAAAAAACGTATTGGTTTGAGCATCCACTTTCAGTTGCTCTGATAAACTATTGTCATCTAAGGTTTGAAACAACCAACGGCGGGCATGACCGCGCTGATCTTCAACAGAGACAGTTCCAGAATCTTCTCCCACCTCAGAAAAGGCATTGGTAGATGTAGTTACAACAGGTAAAACACCGCTAGGCTGCACAACTTTAAGCTGCTGTGGAACTTCAAAAGATACTTTTTGGGAGGGATCTTCTTGGGGCAGTAGCAGAACATAAAATGCCAAAGAAATTAAACTAAAAGCCGAAGCAAGAAATAGCCAAGCGGCTTTGCGTTTGCTTTTTCCTAAATCTTGGCTAAATTCTGGTAATACCTCAGAACTGGCAATATTGTCAGCCAATGTATTATTAGCTAGATTGAGAGAAACTTGTGTTTCTTCCTCTGGCGCCGTAAAAAAACGCAATACTTCAGCGGGCAACTCAGCATAAGGAAACAAACTCACAGAAATAAATGTCTGACCAACCCCAATAAAAAATGGGGCAGTCAATAAATCAGAGTTAAGGCTATTTCCCAAAGCATCACAAAACCGAATATCACCCAAAAAAACCTGTACTTGAACCTGCCCTAATTCTGCTGATTTAACTTGTAAACCAATTTTAAAAGGCTGATCCCCGTCTAAAAGTTCATACGCAGCGTCTGATTCATACCCAAACTCGAACAATCCAGAACCCAAAGGAATACTTGCACCATCTTGTAATCCAGAATGTATGTTCAAACTTAACATAAGTATACCCAATCATTTAACCCCAAGTTACTCTATGAGTGCTATTGTTTGCACAGAAAGTTCAGGCAAAACTTCATTAAATGACATAACAGGTAAACGAAACAGAGTAGTTTCTAACAATCTACGTATATAACGACGTAAATCCATTGGCACAACAAGCACCGCTTGCGCCGAATCCTGATGATCCACAATAAGATTAGTGATTTTATCGATGAAATCTTGACTGCTAACTGGATCCAAAGACAAATAATTGCCCATGGACGTTTGGCGAATATTTGAACGAATAAGTTCCTCTAACGTTTCGCTAATTAAAATAGCGTATAAAATGCCTTCTTGAGCATAGGAATAACATATTTGATTTTTGAGGGCCACCCGTACATGTTCGGCCAATGTAACAACATCTCGCTCCTTAGGCCCCCATTCAATTAAAGATTGTACGATTCCTCGCATATTGCGAATTGATACGCCTTCAGACAGTAAACGCTGTAAAACCTCAGCCATTCGACCTCCGGGAATCACTCGATTAAACTCTCTAACAAGTTCAGGTTGTTCCACTTCTAATGAACGTAAAATTTCAACAGACTCCTGAATACCTACCATCATATTCATATTTTTACGCAGGGTATCTTCAAAACGCTGGATAAACACAGAAGTATCATCCTGAATCGTTAAACCCAAAGACTCAACGTGATCAACAAATTTAAGATCAACCCAACACCGTTGTAAACCGGTGATTTCATCTTTAATGGCGGTGTGCTCAACACCCAGAGTTTTTAAGCGGTTGGAGGACTCTCGAACACAAACTTGAGATAAATTAATAACATGCTCAAGAGTTGGCACATTGAAAAGATACAATACCAATTTCCCAGGGGCAGATGAAGCGGATAAGCGGTGAGAAAACACAGGAATAGGCGCCCCCAATTCGCTCACCAATCGATTACGCGCTTGTTTTGCCGCATTTACGTACAACTTAACCAAATCAGAAGCAAATGTTCCAACAAACTCCAAATGAAGCGCACGAAATGTACTAAAACCCTTAACATCATCAATTGTTTGATAGCTAGATACAACGGCTTCATCCCCACTTGCACCCGTATTAATATCGGAATGATCGCTGTTGTTATTGCCTTGATACTTAAGTTTGTAAAAGCCACTCCCAGCCAAAATTAAGGCAATTGTTAAAAACACACTAAAAGGCATTCCCGGAATTAACCCTAAAATGGCAACAATTAAACCAGAGGTCAAAACTGCGCGTGGCTGACCCACCATTTGAGCAAAAATATCTTTACCTAAGCTAGAAGGTTTATCATCTTGCCCAACCCGAGTGATCATCATACCGGCTGCAACAGAAATTAATAATGACGGAATTTGAGCAACCAACCCGTCACCTATCGACAAAATAGAATATATTTGCGCGGCGTTAGAAAAAGTCATATCGCGCTGCAGAGTTCCCACCGCTAAACCTCCCAGCAAATTTACAAAAATGATGATAATGCCAGCTATTGCATCTCCCTTAACGAATTTCATGGCGCCATCCATAGCGCCAAACAACTGACTTTCCTTCTCTAATTGAGTTCGCCGCCGCCGCGCCTCTAGCTGGTCAATCAGACCGGCGCGCAAATCGCTGTCAATCGACATTTGCTTACCAGGCATACCATCTAAAGTAAAACGAGCTGCCACCTCTGCAACTCGCTCACTACCCTTAGTAACCACCAAAAAATTAACTACGGTAATAATAAAGAAAATCACCATACCAACAACCAAATTGCCACCCGCAACAAAATTCCCAAATACATCAACAATGTGCCCAGCATCGCCAATCAATAAAATTTGCCGTGTTGTGGAAACTGACAAAGACAGCCTCAAAAGGGTTGTAAACAATAAAATACTTGGGAAAGACGATAAAGCCAAAGGGTTAGGCAAATAAATGGTTATGATTAACAGCAACGCAGATATTGAAATATTAAAGCCGATAAGAACATCCAAAAACCAAACAGGTAGCGGCAAAATCATGACCAAAATAACCGCTAAAACAATAATGGCGGCAACAACCTCACTTTTACTGCTCACACCTGATAAAAAGCGATCTGTTCTGAACCACAAAGACGAACTCATACCTCAGCCTTTTTGTGAATTGTGGTTAAACGTTTAATAATTGAAGTGTAAATTTCGTCTTCACACAAAGCCTGAGCTTCATCTAAATCAACTTTTGAAGGTAAAGGGCAATTGAGCACTGAACTGGCCCAACAATCGAGAAGAGCAAGCGATGAATCTTTATAAAACCCACGCAAAAAATCAATTAAAATTTTCGCTTCATGATCTTGCCTCATTTGTAATCTTCGAACAATCATACCCATAATTAATCGCACAGCCCAAGGTGGAAAAGATGAAGAAACTTTTGAATCACTCATAAAAAGACCTTTGTAGAGCAAACCAACGCTCACTTAATTTGAACTCATTTTCAAAAATTTTATAAACCGCTTTAAGCTCTTCATACCGCTGGTGATTTGGGTCTAGTTGCTCCAATTCATTGGCAACCCAAGACTTCAATCCTTCTAAATAAGTCAAACGAATGCTATGATCTTTAGATTCTTTAGTTTTTAATAAGTTTTTAAAAAAATCAAAAAAAAGACGAGAATCCAATGAACTGTTTTGACGATACAAACCGCGATCTTCAAAATCAAAACGTAAATTAAGAAGTTCCTTAAATTCGATTTTGCCAACTTCAGGATAAGTAAAATCCAGTTCAGATAAACGATCTGTTTGTAAACGTTGAAGGTTTTTAACTGCCCGAACAGTTTGAGCACCTCCCACTCTTAAATCCGAACCTTGTGACACTGATATCTCCTAGCAACGCATCCAATCGGCTTGTGTTTTACGTCCACCATACATGTCTTGAATGGTGTCAACCCAATAAAATTTATTAATTAATGCTTTTTTTTCAGCATCGGCTGATGGATTGAAGCCACCTGGAACAGCGTCCGGTACAAAAACGTGTGAAGGCAAATCAGCAAATGAATCTTTTATAAGAGACAAATAACGAATAGCTACACGACTTAACTTTGGAATGGTATGTTCTTCTTTGAGGTGTTTATTAATAAAAATATGCTTAACAAGTTCTGGATTTGATAACAATCCCGTCATATTTAAAAAATCAACAGCCAAATACTGCCACCCTTTTTTAAAAGGGAAGGTATTAGAATTACAATGAATTTTTGAAATATCTATTGACTCTTTGGTTTCAGAATTTTCAGATAGAGACTGACTAAACTGCCATATTCTATAAACTTTAAATTTAAATGTTTTTAAAACTTGTAAAATTAAGTTGCCAGTTGATATATTATTCAAACAAAAATAAACCCGATTTGTTGAAGAACACAATGGACTATTAAGATCTTCACTAGCGCCTGAAAGAATTGCCTTAAGAATATCTTCAATTTCTTCACAACTGTATTTTTCTAATAATCTCTGTAAAAACGCTGAAGGACGAACTTCAGCCACTAAAAATGATCGGTAAAATTCTCTCAGCAAACTTCTAGTCAGTTGACTGTCTTGTTGATCTTTTATTGCCTGATCAAACACTTCAGCCGTATTAAGCCCTGCCTTAAGCTCGACTGATTTTTCTTCATATAAACCTTCCATAAGGGCCTGAAGCGCTTCTTTTAAACGCACATGTTCAGACGTGTCTTTGTCTTTAACTGAAAATTCAAGCTCGGATAAAATAATAAATTGCTTTGAAGGATCAGGGTAACGCTGCGCTAAAAAATCTTTGCATGCAGATATGCCCTGAATCTTAAGTAACTTAATAAGTGTGTCAGCCGCTATTTTAGCTTCTTCATCTAAACTTAAGTCAGTACGCTCACGCATTGCACCATACAAAACCCGCAAACGCGACATTCCATAACGTTTAATAACCACGTTGTGAGTTTGAACAAGAGCATTTTTAACAATTTCTGGCTGTGATGAACCTGAATGCGTCCGCCCTCCCTGCCCAAGAGGTGTTGTGCTAGAGTGTTGAACTGTTTTTTTCCCAGATTCTGAAATGCTAGGAACCACTATTTTTGGAAATGGATGTCTGATTTCCACGATACACCTTCAAGCATCAAAATTCATTACTATTTTTTAGTTTATCAAAATAAAAAAAAACAGCCCCCCCCAAAAGAAGGACTGTTAAAACATAAAACCATTCATTTAGCCGATGGTTGGCAATTCAAGCGCAGAAGATGCCCCAGAAGATACAATTTGCACTCCACCTTGATAAACTTGTAAATATTCATCAGCAACCGAAGCATGAATCCCACCGGTTTGCTGAAAATGGTCAGCAACCGCATTATGCTCTGTTACAGCAGCACGATCGCCAGAAGCCATATATTCACCAGCACTATTGAAAAAAGGACTTAATTGTTGCGCTACGAACCCAAATGCTTGCGCAAGCTGAATTTTCAATTGATTCTGTGACAGTTTTAGCTCCTCTGTAAGCCGATCCTCCCTATATTTATCGGCTATCTCATCACGCGCCTGCTCATTTTTTTTCTGATCATCTACTTTGGCTTGTACTGCTTTCTCGCCAGCCTCCTGCGTTGCTTGTTGGTTTTGTTGAGTTTCAGCCTCTTCATCCTCTTTAGCCTCTTCAGCCTTTTTAGCCTCTTCAGCCTTTTTAGCCTGTTCAGCCGGATTAAGTGCTTTGTTTTGACCATCTACTTTGGATGATAGTTGATTATTGCCAGGGTTCCCCTCTACGTTTGGGCTTTTTTGAATGTTAGGTAGCTCAACCACACCGCTAGTGCGAGAATCTTTGGATTTGGAGTTTGGAAACATACCTTTTAGCTGATACAGCTGAGCACCAGTAAGGGAAACTCCCGCACAAAAACCAACACAAGCAAAAATAAAAGCATTTCTAGCTGCAACTCGCTCATGCTCGGCCGCATCCATTTTATGTTGGTACGCATTCAATAAATCTTTCATTTGCAAGTCACGGGCGTCTTTATAATTATTTTTTTGCATAGCAGCCATCTTAAGAACTTCAAGCATAGCCATAGCTGTAGAGTTACCGGCAAATAAATACTCTAGATTGGAAACAGAACTATTCAGAAACCGCTGTATATCTGCTTGATTTACAGAGATGTCTTCATTAGCAGTATTACCATTAGCATTATCATCAGTGCTATCAGGACCAACAAGAACAGAAGATATTTGCACACCAGAAACTTCGCCAACCATAAAAACTCCATCAAAATTTTTAATAACTATAATCAACTTTTTTCATCATCTGACTTAATGGCCTCACGAAACCGTTTTTCCACAGAATTGATGATTTCCATTAAAGTGCTAACGACTTCTTCATGAATTTTCACGTACATATCAACATCTTCATGCACTCTCTTTTTCTGCTCAATCAAATAGAATATTAAGGCTTCTATCTCCATTAATTCAGCTTTTAATTGTGCGAGCTTATTATTGATATCCGCTAATGCAACCGATGTTGCGCCCTCAGCAACTGCGGTGGATGCTGCAATAATCTCGCCTCCAGCAATCCATTTTTGAGCAGTGTTGTTGCGTTTTAATTGATCAATTGTTGCCTGATAAAAATTGATAATTTTTTTATGAATTATTTCTTCTACTTTAGCCGTTGAGCTAGCAGCAACGTCATCTAATGCTTTTGCTCCTGCTTTACCAGCGGCAGCAGCAGTAGAGGCACCAACAGCAGCGTTTGCAGCTTTTTCTGTTGCGGCAAAACCAGCCCGCGCTGCTATTACGGTACCAAAACTCAAAACAATTTCAATCAACATCACTAAGGCGAATGCCACGTAGCCTGCTAGCTCTTTGGCTCTCTCCTCATTCATTCCTAGACCTGTTAGAACAGCTTCAAACATTTTGGCAAAACCATCAGTCAGGCCAATTTTTGCTTTACCCCCGCTGGCCTCACTAGCCACTTGAGCGACAAAATCCCACATAGTCATAACAACTGCTGTTGCCATCAACGATGCCGCTAAAGGAGAGGCTGTTCCAAAACTAACAACAGCAATCGCAATAGCAACAATTGCCATAAAAAGGGCCTTTAACCAACCAAAAATTTTATTTATTAAAGCCGCTTTGCGTACTTCTTTATGTTTGTTGATATTTTTTTGCTCTATTTCACGCTTATTCTTTTCTACTGCTTGAATGTCAGCTGCCTTGCTCTTAGCATCTAACATGGTTTTTTCCAAAATATTGTCAATCATCATAACTATTGCCGCACCAGCTGCAATTTCAGGATCTGTAATCTCGTCATACAAACCCATAGAACGCCGAAATTCATTTGCTAAATCTTGACCCTCTTGCATTTGAGCTTTAGTTGGTTTGCCACTTTGGATTGAAACATCATTACTGCTTTCTAAAAACAACGACTCAGTTGAAGTCTTGCCTTCTGCGCCAGACCCTTGCCTTTTATCTCGCAATCGTTCAAGAAAAGACCGTTCTTGCTCTGGCAGTTTAATACCAAAAAAATCAACAACAGACATTTTTTTTCTCCTAAATATCAATGAAACTTTTTAAAAAGTTTCAAACTTCATATGTTAGGTGACCATGTCCGGTGTTTTGTTCCAAAATAATTTATTATGACATCTAAATTTAAAATAACTTGGATTCAAGTACGAAGTGCAACATCGTTAACATATTGAAAAAATATTTCTTTTGGTGTTTTATACCCCAATCTTTTTCTTGGCCTATTATTTAATAACTGTTTAATCATTTTTATTTTATTCATGCTCAGTAACAGTAGATAAAGGACGTTTTTTGGAATATATTGGCGTAAAAGCCCATTCAGGTTTTCATTACAACCGCGTTGCCAACTAGATTCGCAGTTTTATTGGGCACTTTTGCCAAAATTGTATACCTCGTTTACCAGCATTTCGATGAATCTCCCGAGTAATCGTAGACTGATGTCTTCCAAATACTGAAGCAATTTTGCTCTGATTAAAACCAACTTTCATAAGAGCAAAAATCTGGTATCTTTCGTTTTAGCTGAACTGCTTATAGGTCATAGTGCAATTTTGATGTGGTAGTTAAAAAAGCCTTAGATACTAAAGTATCCTCAGCCTTTTTACTTTGATTGATCAAAGTTGCACTTCGTACTTGAATTCACGTAATAAAAAACCCTGAAAAACAGGGTTTTCAAACTGAAACAACACTTTTTAATCAAATAGTGTTAACTACACCAGTTAAATTAAGATCATTTTAAAAAAATTCAGCTAACTTTTTCTAATCCAAAAGCCCGATGTAATGCCCGCACCGCCAACTCCATATACTTATCTTCAATAATCACGGACACCTTGATCTCGGAAGTCGATATCATTTGAATATTAATACCCTCTTCTGACAATGTTTTAAACATCTTGCTAGCAACACCAACGTGCGAACGCATACCAATACCAACAATTGAAACCTTACACACATTGGGGTCGCCAGCAACCTCTTGAGCATTAACTTGTGGCTTGACATGTTGATTTAAAACATCTAGGGTTTTTTGTAGCTCATTGCGATGCACAGTAAAAGAAAAATCAGTTGTACCGTCTGAACCTTGGTTCTGAATAATAATGTCTACATCGATATTGGCTTGAGCTATTCCCCCCAAAATACTGTAGGCTATTCCAGGGCGGTCAGGAACCCCGCGAACAGTAACTTTGGCTTCATCGCGATTAAACGCAATACCGGAAACAACAGCTTGTTCCATGTTTTCATCTTCCTCAAAAGTAATGAGCGTGCCGGAGATTTTTTCCTCTTCCAGCGGTATCAATGGATCGGTTAAACTAGACAATACACGAGTAGGCACTCGATATTTTCCAGCAAATTCGACAGAGCGAATTTGCAAAACTTTGGAGCCCAAAGAGGCCATTTCTAGCATTTCTTCAAAGGACACAACTTTAAGACGTCGCGCGTCTTCAACAATTCGGGGATCGGTGGTGTAAACGCCATCCACATCCGTGTAAATTAAACACTCCTGAGCTTTTAAGGCAGCAGCTACCGCTACAGCTGACGTGTCTGACCCCCCTCGGCCCAGAGTGGTAATATTACCAAATGGATCAACACCCTGAAAACCAGCAACAATAACCACTCGACCAGCGTATAAATCGGCGCGAATTCGAGCATCATCAATCGACTGAATGCGCGCTTTGGTATACGCACTGTCCGTACATACGGGCACTTGCCAACCAGCATAACTCACCGCTGGAACCCCCAAAGCTTTTAATGCCATGGCCAACAACCCCACAGACACTTGTTCGCCTGTGCTGGCAATAGCATCCAACTCACGAGGATCGGGTTGATTTTGTATTTCTTTGGCCAGAGCAATTAAGCGATTTGTTTCCCCCGACATAGCCGAAGGTACCACCACCATTTGATAACCAGCGGCATGCCACTTAGCAACACGCTTTGCTACATTTTTAATACGCTCGGTTGACCCCATTGAAGTGCCACCGTATTTGTGAACAATTAAGGACATAAACAATCCAAACAATTAAAAATTAAAAACATACGCATCAGTCTGACAAACAAAATATATTCTCATTTGCTTTTAGATACGATCAAAGTGCAAAGTGCATAACGGTTATTGATTCGACGAATAACCTAAATTAAGTTGAGTTCCTCCGCCAACATTTAATTCAGGATGTTCTCGCCCCCATTCTATGCGATCCAAATACTCGGCAGTTACATCACCAGTTACGTAATTTCCATCAAAACAAGATGCATCAAAACGTGATAAATCAGGACAAATTTCAGTAACTGCGCGCTTCATATCTGCAATGTCCTGATAAACCAATACATCGGCGCCCAATTCAGACACTATTTGCTCATCGGTTCGCTGATTAGCAATTAATTCACTGCGCGTTGGCATATCAATACCATATACATTAGGAAAACGCACGGGCGGTGCCGCCGAAGCAAAAACCACGCGACGAGCCCCAGACTCTCTTGCCATTTGTACAATTTCCCGACTGGTGGTGCCACGCACGATTGAATCGTCAACAATTAATACACTTTTACCTTTAAACTCAATTCCAATGGGGTTGAGTTTTTGCCGGACACTTTTACGCCGTGTAGCCTGCCCTGGCATAATAAAAGTACGGCCAATGTATCGATTCTTAATAAAACCTTCGCGGTAATTTAAGTTTAACCGATTGGCCAACTCCATAGCAGCAGGGCGCGATGAATCTGGAATAGGCATAACCACATCAATATCGCCAGTCGAAATTTCTTTACGAATTTTATCTGCTAAAAATTCACCCATTTTAACCCGTGCCTCGTAGACAGAAACACCATCCATCACAGAATCTGGTCTCGCTAAATATACATATTCAAAAATACAAGGTGTTAATACTGTATTTTCAGCGCATTGTTGGCTATACAAATTAAAATCCTGGTCTACAAACACAGCTTCGCCAGGAGCCACATCTCGCACAAACTTAAAGCCCATCCCCTCAAGGGCAACACTTTCAGATGCAAACATGTACTCCGCGCCTTGATCGGTTTCACAAGCCCCCAATACCAACGGACGTATACCATATGGGTCACGAAACGCCAATAAACCAACTCCAGCAATCATCGCAACGCAGGCATAAGCACCACGCACCCGTTGGTGTAGCGCTGCTACCGCTCGAAATAAAGTAACAGGGTCAACAGTATAACTGCTTGAAATCGCTTGCAACTCATGTGCAAGCACATTCAGTAAAACCTCTGAATCAGAATTGGTATTGATATGCCGACGGTCGTTGCGAAACATTTCGGCCTTTAACCGCTCAGTATTGGTTAAGTTACCATTGTGGGCCAGCATCATACCAAAAGGCGCGTTAACATAAAAAGGCTGCGCTTCTTCTGAGTTATTTGCAGACCCAGCAGTTGGATAGCGCACATGCCCAAGTCCAAAGTTTCCAGGCAATGAACGCATATTGCGTGTTCTAAAAACGTCACGAACCAAACCACTGCCCTTAAACATGTTGAATGTTTTATTGCTTTCGGTAGCAATGCCAGCGGCGTCTTGTCCGCGATGCTGCAATAGCAACAAACCATCATATAACAATTGATTAACAGGCAAACGGGTGGCCGCCCCTATCACTCCACACATACCAACTCCTAATATTTAATCCAATGAGCGACATTCGGTGGTAACCATGGTTTAATGATTCGCACTCCTTGCTCTACATACGGTGAAAACATCGCTTCTTTCCAAAATTGTTTTTCTGGTAAAGAAGTAAATCCCGCTACAATCATCGCCGCAAGAATAATTAACACACCACGTAACACACCAAAAAAAACACCCAAAATACGGTCAACAAAACCTAAACCCACCACCGTAATCAATCGAGAAATCATAGCAATTAAAACAGCACCCACGAGCAATGATGCGATAAAAGCAAGTGTAAAACTCGCCAATATTTGCATAGCCTGAGACCACATCAGAAAGGACTCAAAACACCAAATAACCCAGTGCGCATAATGGTTAGCCACATAAAAAGCGATTATCCAGTTACCCAACGACAAAACTTCGCGAACCAAACCACGAAACATCGATAAAGCCACCGAAAAAGCCAATACAGCTAAGACGATGTAATCAAATTCGGTCATTGAACCAAAGAACCCTCAAAACCAAACTGATTTAATTTGTCACGAGAACGGCTTGCTATTTCTTTACTCTCAAAAGGCCCTACGCGCACACGGTATAAATCACCATTAGAGGTGCGAACCACTTCTGTAACAGCAGGAAACCCCTTGGTGCGAATTTGTTCAGCCATACTTCGCGCTTTGGCTTCGTTTGAATATGCTGCAATTTGGATCCAGTGATTAACTTGAACAGCCGGCTTTAAAGTGAGTTGTTCGTCTAATTTAACCTGGGGTTTACCACTTGTTTTAGCATCTATTTTGGCATCTAATTTAGCAACAGATTTATTGGCAAAACTGGCAATCGGGTCATTTAAAATTGAAATATTGGCGTTTGATTCGTCAGATTCTTTAGCTTGTGAACGTGCTGATGGTTTTGATTTTTCAGCAACAAATTTTTCCAGTGGTTTTTCGGTTGGTTTAGATACTGATTTTTCTACACTGGATTGACTGGAAAGAGTATCAACCACTGATTTTTTCTTAGAAAGATTGTCTTTGCTACTTAAACCTGCAACCGAACTAGAAAGTGAATCTGAACTGGTTTTACTTTGCTCAACACCAGATTCAGAAGTTTTTTGCGCACTAGGCTCATTTGAAACGCCCATCTGCTCCATAGGCGACTCCTCAGGGATAACCGTGCCTAAAGAGGAAAATTCTTGTGTAATTTGTTCTTTGTTTGTATGTTGCTGTGCAAGGTTAGCGTCTTGGTCTTTTGATGGTATTTGCAATTGCAGGCCAATGTCCGGTGTTTGTACTTCCTCGTCTAGAACCATAGGCAATAGTACAATGGCAACAAGCAATAAAGCCAATGCCCCAATTAAACGCTGACGGGCGGTTTTTCTACTCTGGTCTGCTGGCGCTAGTGAAGCAGCAGTGTTTTCAGATTCGAAGCGATTCGGCTGATTTCGCAACAGAATGTTCTTTTTAGAATTTTCTGAAGAATCACCGAACAATTTTTTTAATCCCATAGAATTTGCCTATATACCCAGCTTTATGTTTTTACGGGCATCCATAACCGCTGCCACCGTCAAAAAAGAACCAAATACTACAATTCTATCATTTTGATCAACACTGGAATAAACAGTGAAGAAAGCTTCGGCAATATTTTCATAAACTTGCACAGAGCGTTCTGGTACGGCTGGTGAACTTGTTTGAGCATCCACAGGCAATTTTGCGTTAACCCAATTAAAAGATTCACCTTCAACACCACATTGGCGGACAATTTTTAATAATTCAGCCCCAGACAGTCCACGCGCACCAGAAGTACTCACCAAATGCCAGTGATCCACCTTATCTTTTAAATGAGCCACTACACCGGCTACATCTTTGTCAGCCAACATACCCAGTATTGCATGGGTAAAAGGAAAGAAACCCATTTGATCAAGATTGGCTCGTAAATGAGCAGCCGCATGCGGATTATGCGCCACATCCAAAACCACCGCTGGACGGCCCGGAAGAACTTGAAAACGCCCTGGCCAATCAACCAACGCCAACCCCTGGCGAACGCTTTGTGCAGGCACAAACAAACAGCTTTGCAACGCTTCAAGCGCAGCCATGGCAGCAGTAGCATTCAACAACTGATTGGTGCCCCTTAAAGCCGGATATGCCAACGCTGATCGGCGTGTATTGCGCCCCCCATACGACCATTGTTGCCGATCACCTTGATAATTAAAATCATGCCCAAACAACCATAAATCAGCGCCTATTTTTTTAGCGTACTCAACAAGACTATGAGGTGGTGCTGGATCGCTCACAATCGCAGGTCGGTTGGGCCTGAAAATTCCCGCTTTCTCTAGACCAATATGCTCCCTGGTTGGTCCTAGGTATTCCATGTGATCTAAATCTACACTGGTTACCAATGCAACAGACGGATTCAACACATTGACAGCATCTAGCCGCCCCCCTAACCCCACCTCCAAAATCATGACATCCAGCTGAGCCCCTAAAAAAACGTCTAAAATGCCTAAAGTGGTAAATTCAAAATAACTCAAGGAGGTGTCTTGGCGGGCGCTTTCAACACGTGCAAATGCAGCACAAAAAAGCTCAGGGGCAACATTTTTTCCATTAATCCGAGCTCGCTCTTCAAAATCAATTAAGTGCGGGGAGGTATACATGCCAACAGAGTAACCACTTTGCAACAAAATACTTTCAAGAATGGCACAAGTTGAACCTTTTCCGTTGGTGCCACCCACCGTAATGATGATGGGTTCATGAACTGCCGATGTGGCTTGGTTATCAAAAGTTTGCTCTAAAGGTGTAAAAATTTCTGCGGATAAATTCCACGCCATGCGCTGAGCTACCGCTCGCACGCGCTCTAAACCCATATCAATCGGTTTGTTATGAATACCCTCGATATACGCTAACCACTGCGCAAGACTGCTTACACTGCCAAAATTGGGGCGGGTTTGACTCATATTTTATTAAATTTATCAAATGACTCTGAAACTTCAGAGTCCTCAGACTTTTTTGATACGATTGCTGAAACACTAGGACAGGATTGCCGACGCAAAATAGCCAACAAACTGCCTACGGTGCTGCGCATTTCACGACGATCAACAATAAGATCAACCGCCCCTTTTTGCATCAAAAACTCGGCACGTTGAAAGCCATCGGGCAGTACTTCACGCACTGTTTGTTCTATCACTCTAGGACCAGCAAAACCAATCAATGCATCAGGTTCTGCAATCACAATATCGCCTAAAAATGCAAAACTGGCTGATACCCCCCCCATTGTTGGGTCTGTCAAAATGGAAATATAAGGCAAGCGGGCTTGTGCTAATTTTGCAATCATGGCGGAAGTTTTAGCCATTTGCATCAAAGAATTCAAGCCTTCTTGCATACGTGCCCCACCCGACGCAGCAATGCTCACAAACGGTACATTTTGATCAATGGCTACTTGTACCGCACGCGCAAAACGTTCACCCACCACCGAACCCATAGACCCGCCCATGAATTCAAATTCAAAACAGGCCACAATCAAATGTTGCCCCATGATGGACCCACCCATAACAATAAGTGCGTCTGTTTCGCCTGTCTCTTCTTTTGCTTGTGCTAAACGTTGTGAATAAGGCTTACTGTCGACAAACCCCAATGTATCTACTGGCTCAACTTCTTGCCCCAATTCAAAACGATCAGACTCATCTAACAATAAATTTAAACGGGTGCGTGCATCAATACGCATATGATGGCTACATTTAGGGCACACTGACGCGCTTTTATCAAGATCAGTACTGTAGAGCACCGTATCACAACTAGGGCATTTGACCCATAAACCCTCTGGTACTGTTTTTTTAGGCTGTTGGCCTGTTTGTCGAGAAATTTTCGGGGGCAACAGGTTTTCAATCCAATTCATGACGCTGACTTTCTCAATTTAAACAATATAATTTACTGATTCAAACTCTGTAAATCAGGAAATCATATTGATTTTACTATGTACTGTTCGCTTTGTTGGCGTGAGTAATTTGTCTCAACAAACAATATTATTAAACCAATTGATTCAATCATCTCAATGAGCTTAACTAAGTGATTGGTTTAGGCAATTGATCCAATGCCTGACGAATGGGCAATATGAAGTTTTTAACAATAGTTGCTGCGTCCTCAGAATTAGCCAATTCCATGGCTTTGATCAAAGCAGACCCAATAACCACCGCGTCTGCCATATTAGCCACCGCGCAAGCCGATTGAGCATCACCAATACCAAAACCAACAGCCACAGGCAATTGAGTGTAGCGACGAATCATAGGAATTTGATTGCTCACTGATTTGGTATTTAGATGTGTTGCCCCAGTAACCCCTAAAAGTGAAACGTAGTATAAATAACCAGTTGCAAGACCAGCGACTTTTTGAATACGTTGTTCAGTAGAGGTTGGTGCTAACAAAAAAATGGGATCTAAACCAGATTGTTGCATTGTTTGAGCAAAAATCTCAGCCTCTTCTGGCGGATAATCAACAACCAAAACACCATCAACCCCAGCGCTTTGTGCGCGCGTCACAAATGTCTGAATCCCCATACGTTCGATTGGATTGGCGTAACCCATAAGAACAACCGGGGTGGTTATGTTTTTTAAGCGAAACTGCTCAACATAACCCAACACATCAACGGTACCAATTCCTTTGGCCAAAGCACGCTCACTGGCACGTTGAATCACTGGGCCATCAGCCATAGGATCAGAAAAGGGGACGCCCAATTCAATCAAGTCGGCCCCAGCCTCAACCAAAGCATGCATAATTGCCACTGTTTGAGTTGGGCAGGGGTCGCCAGCTGTTAAAAAAGGAATAAGCCCTTTGCGACCGCTGGCTTTAATTTGGTCAAAACACGTCTTAATTCTAGGCATGGTATTCTTATTTATATTATAAATGGTCTTTAGAAGCGCAATTTTTCGCTGCGCTACGGCAATCTGGATGGCAATAAAAATCTGCGCCCGTTTGCCTAGCAACGGTGTGCATGTCTTTGTCACCACGCCCAGACAAATTCACCAAAATAATTTGGTCTTTCGGTAAACTGGCTGCCAATTGAGCGGCATAAGCCAAAGCGTGGCTGCTTTCTAACGCAGGAATAATACCCTCAATACGACAACAATCATGAAAAGCTTGCAAAGCTTGAGCGTCTGTAATACCAACATACTGAGCACGGTCAGAATCCTTTAACCATGAGTGCTCTGGACCAACACCAGGATAGTCCAACCCAGCAGAAACGGAATGTGTTTCTATAATTTGCCCATCAGCATTTTGTAATAAATAGGTGCGATTGCCATGCAATACGCCTGGAGTACCCGCGCTTAACGATGCCGCATGGCGACCCGTTGCAATTCCCTGACCAGCCGCTTCCACCCCAACCAACTGCACTCCAGGCACTTGAATGTATGGATAAAAAATACCCATAGCATTTGAGCCACCACCAACACAAGCCACCACATAATCGGGTTGTCGGCCGGCGCGCAATGGCATTTGGCCTATGCACTCTCGACCAATAACGCTTTGAAAGTCTCGAACAATCATGGGGTACGGGTGCGGACCGGCCACAGTACCTATAATATAAAATGTGTTTTCAACATTGGTGACCCAATCGCGCATGGCCTCATTTAAAGCGTCTTTCAAAGTTCGAGAACCACTGGTCACTGGAACCACCGTAGCGCCCAACAATTTCATCCGAAAAACATTTTGCGCCTGCCGAGCAACATCTTCCTGCCCCATGTAAACCACACATTCCATACCGTACCGCGCAGCAACCGTGGCCGTGGCAACACCGTGTTGTCCAGCGCCAGTTTCAGCAATTACACGGGGTTTTTTCATTCTTCGGGCCAGCAGCGCTTGCCCAATACAATTGTTGATTTTATGAGCACCTGTGTGGTTTAAGTCTTCACGTTTAAAATAGATTTGTGCCCCACCCAACTGTTCAGACCAGCGCCGAGCATGATAAATTGGACTTGGACGGCCAACAAAATGCTTAAGCTCGTCCTCAAACTCGGCAATAAATTGCGAGTCTTGCATGTAATTGGCATAAGCTGTTTTTAACTCATCAAGCGCATGAAACAAGGTTTCAGACACAAAGGTGCCACCATAAGGCCCAAAATGCCCTTTATCATCTGGAAAATTATAATCTTCTTTCATTTACTTTCCTGCATCTACTGTTTGTACTGCTTTGCAAAAAGCTTTCATTTTTTGCAAACATTTTTTTCCACGCACCACTTCAATACCACTAGAAACATCAACAGCATAGGGCTGTACAGTTTGAATGGCTTGTGCAATATTTTCAAGTGTTAACCCACCTGATAATATCAATGGCCGCGATAATTGACTCAAACTTGGCAACACCGACCAATCAAAAGCCTCACCAGCCCCACCAAAACCAGGCACAAATTGGTCCACCAAAATGGCTGCAGCATCTGGATACAGCAAACAAAATTCAACTAGATTTAGGTTCGAACGCATACGCGCTACCTTAATATATGGCACCCCAAATTGTCGACAAAACATTGGCGATTCATCAGCATGAAATTGCAAAGTAAGCCTTGGCATCGCCTTAACAGCTTGCCACACAGTCTCTAACGTAGGGTTAACAAACAGTGCAACAGGCGTTACCCAAGCGGGTAAAATATCCACCCAAGGGGCCACTTCTTTAAGTGTTACCGCCCGAGGACTTTGTTCATAAAACACAAAGCCTACAGCATCAGCCCCGCTGGCTACAGCTGTTTCTACTTCCTGCAGCGACCGCAAACCACACAGTTTAATGCGTGTTCTGATTGGAATAAGATACGGAAAACCGATCATTGTCATGAATCCTAAATAATTAACCCTAATGAATAAACCCCAACATTAACAACCCGTATTCATTCAGATTATTTAACCATTAAGTGCTCAAAACAAGCTGAAAATATTCTTTAACCCTCAGCAACGTCGTTTAAAATTTCATCAGAAGCTGAACCCAACAATCCAAAATAATTGGGCACCGGGCTTTGTGGTATAGCAAAATCTTGATGATAACCAACCCGAACCAAACTTAATCCGTTAGCAGGAGCCGTTTTAGCCGCTTTGCGACGATCGCAACTTTCTAAGACTTCTCTGGGCCATTGCACTGAATAATTTCCCCATCCCACCTCTAGCACAGTTCCTACCAAATTTCTTACCATATGGTACAAAAAAGCATTGGCCCTTAACGTAAATCGTAAAATATTACCTTGTTGCTGTAATTCAAAGCATTGTAAATTGCGCACTGGGGTTGATGCTTGACAACGCGCAGCGCGAAATGCAGAAAAATCATGCTCGCCCACTAAAGTTGGTAAAACCGCTTGCATGGCCTGGATATCCAGAGGACGAAAAACCCAAGTTAAATGACTTAACAACGGATGGGCCACCGCAGACTGGTAAATCCAATAATCGTAACAACGGTATTGCGCGGAAAACCGAGCGTCAAAACTTGCACCCACCTCTTGGGCCCACAATACCCGACAAGCAACAGGTAAAAGCGCGTTGACACCTCGAATCCAAGCATTTAATGGGCGCTTGGCTGTGGTTTCAAAGTGTATAACCTGAGCACTGGCATGAACACCCGCATCCGTACGACCAGCACACACAGTATGAACCGAGTGGCCGGCCACACTGGATATTGCTTTTTCTAAATGGTCTTGTATGGTTCGCCCGTGGGGTTGTGTTTGCCAACCTTCAAAGGCTGCACCATGATAAGCCAAACCCAACGCCATTCGAAAAACAAAAGAACTCACCTCAAAATTTTCGCAACATTGTAGGTTTTTTTATTTTTTTTCGATAACAATCTAATAAAAGCAGCCAATAGGGCAACCGCTCCTAAAATCAACACAATAGGCTGCTGATACCAAGTTTTTTTCTGTGATTGAGCTTGATTTGACGGCTGAGTTGAATCCACTTGAGGCGTTTGCAACGCAGAATTCTTCAACTCCAAAAGGCGCTGTAAGTCAGAAACATTTTTTTCCAAAGCAGCAATTCGGTCCGATGCCTCTTTAAGGGCTTTATCTTTAATAAGCAACTCATCTGCCATTGCATTTTTATCTGTGACCGACGCAGAGGTTGCAGCAGAACGACTCAAACGCAAATGGTCTTCTGAAGATATTTTCTGACCCTCAGAAACTTGTAATGCATCTTTTTGTTTGGATTGGCTAAGCTTAGCAGTCTGTGAATTTTCTTCTTCAGCCTTGCTAGACTGCTTAACAGAATCTTCGGTGTCTTGACGGATAGTTGCAACCGCTGCCCGCTCGTAATATCCACCATGTCGATCATGCTTAGCCAAAAATTCCACTGCCTGCGTTGCAGAAAATTTAGCAGCTTGGTCATGCGACGGAATACTCAGCTCTGACCCCGTTTTTAACTGGTGAATACTGCTATTAATAAAAGCAGCTTGATTGGCCTGAAATATTGCAGCCATCATCACCTCAACAGACCGTTGATCTTTAGCACTTTGCCTTGCTATGCCGCTTAAATTGTCACCTTGCTTGACTTGATAACTTACCCCAGCCGCTGGGTTGCTTGATACCTTAGTTGCATCTTTGTTTGAATTTTTAGTGGTAGCAACCACCTTGCGTTGCGACTTAATTGGCGACATAACCAAAGACTCTAAGTTAATTGGTGCAACCAAAGGCTGAGATGGCTTAATTAAAGTTGAGGCTTGGCTTTTAGCGAGCGGAAAAAAATATTCTTGACGGTGCTTTCCACCTTGCCAAGATAAATCAACTAAAGTTTCTAAAAAAGGAATATCTAAAACCTCTACACTACTAATACGAACTTTTGCAGACTGGGGGTTGCTTTCTTTGATAATCTCTAATTTAAGTTTAGACAGCACATTAGAAGAATACTCAAGCTGGGCTCTGTGATGTGCCTGAGCGTCTGCAAATCCAACCGACAATGTTAATTGCTCACCGACTGCGAGGTCTTCAATATCTATTTCGGCCAACAACGGTTTACCAGGGGCCGAAAGCACCCTTAGCGTTCCTAAAGACGCAGACCAAGCATAGCCAACCAGCCCCATATAGGTAAAACTTGCTGCCACCAGCATTGATTTAGCAATTTTTTTCAAACCCAACTCCAGACTATCTTCAGATAAACCCAATAAAAAGCACCTTAAACCAAAATCTGCAATTTATGACTCTAAAAGAATGCGAAGCATTCTGCGCAAAGGTTCAGCTGCACCCCAAAGCAATTGGTCCCCAACAGTAAAGGCTGTTAAAAAATTGCCTCCCATTGCCATTTTTCTCAAACGCCCAACCGGCACATGCATTTTACCGGTGACAGCCGCAGGGGTTAACTCTTCCATAGTGGCCTGACGCTCGTTAGGTATAACACGCACCCAATCGTTGGCCTGATCCAAGATGTCATTAATTTCATCCAATGGAACATCTTTTTTAAGTTGAATGGTCAATGCTTGTGAATGACAACGCATAGCACCAATACGAACGCACAAACCATCAACAGGCACACACCCAGCAGACCCCATGGCCGGATAACCTAGAATTTTATTGGCTTCTGCCCCACCTTTCCATTCTTCCTTAGACATGCCATTGCCTAAATCTTTGTCAACCCATGGAATTAAACTACCAGCCAATGGCACACCGAAATGTTCTTTTGGAAAAGCCTGAGAACGCAAATGATCAGCCACGCTACGATCAATATCCAAAATTACTGAAGCCGGATTTTGCAATAAACTATTCACTTCAGTATAAACACTACCCATTTGCGCGATTAACTCGCGCATATTTTGCGCACCAGCACCAGAAGCGGCCTGATAGGTCATGGAAGAAATCCATTTAACCAAATCATGCTGAAACAAACCACCCAATGCCATTAGCAGTAAAGACACTGTGCAGTTACCCCCCACGTATGTTTTAACGCCATTGGCCAAACCTTGCTGAATAACAGATAAATTAACAGGATCTAAGACAATAATGGCATTGTCCTGCATACGCAAGGTAGAAGCTGCATCAATCCAATACCCCTTCCAACCAGCTTCGCGCAGTTTCGAATAAATTTCTGAAGTGTAGTCTCCGCCTTGGCAAGTTACAATCACATCAGTATTGTGTAACGCTTTAATATCAAAAGCATTCTCTAATGGTTGTGCATTTTCTACAAAAGCCGGAGCAACACCACCAGCGTTGGACGTAGAAAAAAATACGGGTTCTATATGGGCGAAGTCATTTTCCTCTTGCATTCGCTGCATCAGCACAGAACCTACCATGCCTCGCCATCCCACAAATCCAACTCGTTTCATCTATTAATTCCTCCAACTACGCAATACCTCTACGGCATAATCACTTACATTTAAACAATTAAGCGCTATCAACGTTTAATTTATGAATGTTAAATGCAATTTCACTCAAATGAAAATTTAGCATTAAATTTTAGACAGGGCTGCCACCACAGCATCCCCCATGGCTACAGTGCCTACTTTTTGTTTACCATCGCGCCAAATATCAGGTGTTCTTGGGCCATTGGCCAACACCCATTTTACAGCTTGTTCTATACGATCAGCATGGTCTTGTTCACCAAAACTGTAACGCAGCATCATTGCTGCAGACAAAATGGTGGCCAACGGATTGGCCATGTCTTTACCTGCAATATCTGGCGCCGAACCATGAATAGGCTCATACAATCCAAAGTTTTTTTCATTCAAAGACGCTGACGGTAACATGCCTATTGAACCTGTGAGCATCGAAGCTTCATCAGATAAAATATCTCCAAACATATTTCCGGTAACAATCACATCAAACTGGCGCGGATTTTTTAACAATTGCATCGCACAATTATCAACGTACATGTGAGTTAACTCAACGTCTGGATATTGGCCAGCCAATTGGGTGATCACTTCACGCCAAAGCTGGGTGGTTTCTAACACATTGGCCTTATCTACACTGCACAAACGCTTATTGCGTTTGCGAGCGGCATCAAAAGCAACGTGAGCAATCCGTCTAATTTCAGATTCGCTATAACGCATGGTGTCAAAGCCTTCTCGTTCACCGTCGAAAGCGCCATTGTCAAGGACGCGCACACCACGTGGCTGGCCAAAGTAAATATCGCCTGTTAATTCACGAACAATTAAAATGTCTAGGCCCGCTACAATTTCAGACTTCAACGGTGAGGCATCGGCCAACTCAGAATACACCAAGGCCGGACGAAAGTTTGCAAATAAATTAAATGCCTTACGTATACCTAAAATGGCTTGTTCTGGACGCAAATGCCGCGGCAACGTGTCAAGAGAAAAGTCGCCCACTGCACCAAATAACAAGGCATCCGCTGCTGAAGCAACCTCTAAAGTTGACTCTGGGAGAGGGTGTCCAACTTCACGATAAGCTGCCCCACCAATAGGCGCACAACTTATAGAAAAAGAGAAACCATCTTTTTCTAAAGCATGTAAAACCTTTACGGCTTGTTCAGTAATTTCTGGACCTATACCATCACCAGGTAAAACTGCAATTTTATAACTCATTTATACGAATCCAACAGCGGATTTACCGCCGATTAATTTATTTTAGGAAGTTTAAGAGGAAATGATATTGGCCAACCAAGGGTACGCTACCAACCGCTGCGCTTCAAAAGTGCGAATTTGATCAGCATGTTGCAATGTTAAACCAATGTCATCCAACCCATTGATTAAACAATATTTCTTGAAAAAATCTATCGAAAAAGATGCCTCTATTTGACCACAAACCACGGTTTGACTAACCAAGTCAACTTGAACCACTGTGCCCTCAACCTGCTGAACATGCTCGAACAATTGATCAATGGTTTCACTAGATAAAACAATCGGCAACAAACCATTTTTAAAACAATTGTTATAAAAAATATCTGCAAAACTAGGAGCCAAAACCACCCGAAATCCAAACTGCTGCAAAGCCCAAGGGGCATGTTCCCTGCTAGAACCGCAACCAAAATTTTGACGAGCCAACAACACTGAAGCACCAGCATAGCGCGGCCAATTTAAAATAAAATCTGGATTAATAGGACGTTTAGAACAGTCCATCCCTGGCTCACCATGATCCAAGTAGCGCCATTGATCAAATAAATTTTCACCAAAACCAGTGCGTTTTATTGATTTTAAAAATTGCTTCGGAATAATAGCATCTGTGTCAATGTTAGCACGGTCTAAAGGCACCACAAGGCCTGAGTGCTGATTAAACTGTTTCATAATAACCACCTTTATGCTGCCGCTTTAAGCCAAAGACGCCAAATCGGTAAAATGGCCCATAATTGCAGCAGCTGCCGCCATTACAGGACTCACCAAGTGAGTTCTCCCACCATTGCCCTGACGCCCTTCAAAATTTCGATTACTTGTAGAAGCGCAGCGTTCCCCTGGTTCTAATCGATCTGCATTCATAGCCAAGCACATTGAACACCCCGACTCACGCCATTCAAATCCTGCGGCTTTAAAAATTTGATCTAAACCCTCAGATTCTGCCTGCGCTTTAACCAACCCAGAACCAGGTACTACCATAGCTAACTTTACAGAGCCTGCTTTCTTACGACCTTTCACAACAGCCGCAGCTGCGCGCAAATCCTCAATACGTGAGTTGGTGCAAGAACCAATAAACACTTTATCAATTTTAATGTCCTGAATGGGCGTATCCGCTTGCAAACCCATATATTTTAAAGCGCGCTCCCAATCTTCACGACGCACTGGATCGATTTGTAAAGCCGGGTTAGGCACGCAATCATGAACAGAAACCACCATTTCTGGCGAGGTTCCCCAAGTCACTTGAGGCTTAATTTCAGATGCATCTATTTTAATAACAGCATCAAAAACAGCACCAACATCAGAATGTAACGTTTTCCAGTAATCAACGGCGTGTTGCCACTGCTCAATTTTTGGACTGAAGGGACGACCTTCAAAATAATCAATTGTTTTTTGGTCCACCGCCACCATGCCCGAACGCGCACCAGCTTCTATGGCCATATTACAGAGCGTCATGCGACCTTCAACAGACAACTCTCTGATTGCTTGACCTGCAAATTCAATGGCGTAACCGGTACCACCAGCTGTTCCAATTTTTCCAATTACCGCCAAAATAATGTCTTTAGCTGAACAACCAGGGGGCAGCTCACCTTCAACTTGCACAACCATATTCTTGGCTTTTTTCATCAACAAACACTGTGTAGCCATGACATGCTCAACCTCAGAGGTACCAATACCAAAAGCCAAAGCCGCAACAGCGCCATGAGTTGAAGTGTGAGAGTCGCCACACACCACGGTCATACCTGGTAATGTAGCGCCCTGTTCAGGGCCAATCACATGCACAATCCCTTGCCGTTGATCATGCAAATTAAAATAGGTTAATTGGTGTTGTTTAGCATTTAGGTCCAGAGTTTCAACTTGCAAACGGGAAATTGGGTCAGCAATTGAAATACTCCGGTCTGTAGTGGGTACATTGTGATCAACAACCGCTAAGTTGGCATTTTTTCGCCAAAGCCGACGACCAGCTAATTTTAGACCCTCAAAAGCTTGCGGACTGGTGACCTCATGCAACAGATGGCGGTCAATATAAATTAAAGAGGTTCCATCCGCCTCAGTGCGCACCACATGAGACTCCCAAAGTTTGTCGTATAAGGTTTTTGCCATAAAATACCAATGATTAAGCCTAGCCTAAAATGTATCAAATAGGCTTTATTATAACCGCGTATGTAAAAAAATAATTGTGCAGTTTAGTTCACTTTTTTTGCAACCAAATACAGTGGCCGAACCAATTCAGCGTCCTGCGTGATGGCTGCCATACGAGATTCTGGTGCTGGGTGAGTAGACAACAATTGTGGGATCTTTGCGCCCGATAACCTAGCCATTTTTTTCCACAAACGAACAGCAGCCATAGGATCGTAACCGCCTCTGGCGGCTAGCTCAACACCTATTCTGTCTGCCTCAACTTCGTGAGCACGGCTATGCGGCAAAGACAGCGTTAAATTGACTGCCTGCCCAAGCACTTCATTGCCTGCCTGACCCAACCCTAATAAAGCGCTACTAACTGCAACGCCTAAATTGGTAAACATTTGTCCTGATGCACGCTCACGGCTGTGCTCACGCAAAGCATGAGCAATTTCATGTCCTATGACTGCAGCCAGCTCATCATCATCTAGTTTCAGCTGTTCAATTAGCCCTGTAAATACAGCCATTTTACCGCCAGCCATGCACCATGCATTCACCTCTTTAGAGGTAATCACATTCACCTCCCAGGCCCAACTCTGAGCGTCTTTTCGAAATACACCAACCTGACTGATGAGATGCTTAGCGATCTTGCGAACTCGCTGCACTTGATCAAAATTTTCGTTTAAATGGCCTTTTTTACTCTCTTCTTGCAAAATTTTGCGATAAGCTTTAGCCGACTGATTTTCAACTTGCTCAGCAGAAACAAACATATACTGTTCTCTCTGCACGCCAACAGCACCGCCAGACGTGGTATTGACTGCCTGACAAGCCACCAACGTTGTTAGCAATCCGAAAAAAGAATAAACAAATACTTTTTTAAATAACTGGCCCATATACCTCTACCTTAAGGTAGGTGTATCAACATGGACATCACCATTTTGTGCACGGTGGCGCAGCGCATGGTCTATTAAAACCAAAGCCAGCATAGCTTCTGCAATTGGCGTGGCCCGAATGCCAACGCAAGGATCATGACGACCAAACGTTTCTACCTCAACAGGTTCGCCCGCTTTGTTAATAGAACGCCGTTTAATACGAATACTCGAAGTGGGTTTTATGGCAATTTTTACTTCGAGAAGTTGGCCAGTAGAAATTCCACCTAACACCCCACCACTGTGATTTGTACAAAAACCCTCAGGTGTCATTTCGTCACCATGCTCGCTACCTAACTGCGAAACAGATTTAAACCCCGCACCAATTTCAACACCCTTTACAGCGTTAATACCCATCATGGCATATGCAATATCAGAGTCCAATTTATCAAATAACGGGGCACCCCACCCAACAGGCACACCTTCAGCCTGCACTCGCAAGGCCGCACCACATGAATCACCAGATTTTCTCAGCGCGTCCATGTAGGCTTCAAGTTCAGGAACGATATCAGCATTGGGCACAAAAAACGGATTATTATTAACAAGGTCCCAAGCCTGAAATGGCACAACCACTTTCCCAAGCTGTGTCATACACCCACGTATTGAAACCCCAAATTGCTGGTGCAACCATTTACGCGCCACAGCCCCCGCTGCAACCATAGGGGCGGTTAATCGTGCTGATGCACGGCCTCCGCCACGGTAATCACGCAAACCATATTTATGCCAATAAGTATAATCCGCATGACCAGGACGAAACGTGTCTACAATATTGCCATAATCTTTAGAACGCTGATCTTGGTTACGAATGATTAAAGCAATGGGGGCGCCGGTGGTCTTGCCTTCAAAAACTCCAGATAAAATTTCAACTTGATCCGATTCCTGGCGCTGCGTTACATGACGCGAAGTACCAGGACGCCGCTTATCTAAATATGGCTGAATATCAGAGACATCTAACAACAAACCCGGAGGACAACCATCAATCACGCAACCAATAGCAGGACCATGGCTTTCACCAAAATTAGTCACAGTAAATAAATGGCCAAATATACTACCTGACATGGTAAAGATCCCGATTTTTCTCAATTGTTTATTGTATCAAGGCTTAAGTGTTTTTTAAAAACGCGGATGCAAATACAAATTGGAATGTTGTCAACGCCATGCAAAATTAAACAGGCAAAGCACGCCCTAAGGACCAACCACTTAACCAAGCGCCTTCAACCCGAGCAGACTTTACCCAGTCTCCGCAGACAGCCAAACAAATGGCTGAGTCTAATAAATAATCACGATCTAAAACCGGATTTGGCGTAGAATAAAGCCAACGATGCGCAGCCAATTCCACAGGCTGCAAACGTAAGCCTAAACTGGTTAAAAACACCTCTGCCAACCGAGAAGCCACCCACTGGGAGTCAAGTTCAAGGTGTGCTATGGACCAATCCGATGTGGCTTGAACAACCCAACGTTCTTGCGGTTGACGACCTGGCTTACTATTATTTCTTGCCAACCAACCAATCGGGCTATGGTGAACAAAGGCAGCATCAAACGGTACAGACAAATGGCCATCAAACCCAAGCATCACAGTCCAATTGGGTAGAGACTGAACAAAAGTAGCCTGTTCTTGTAAATGAACACTTAAACGCAAAAAAGGAACCGCTTGCTCAGCAGGAACAGCAAAAACAACCCAGTCCCAAGGACCAATACTATTTGGTTCGCCACTGGTTTGCTCGGTTTTTAATGTCCAAGTGCTATTTTCAAAAATAATATCAGTCACCCGTGTGCTGTAATGAACATGCAAACCTTGAGCCAAAAATCTTCCCCAAGCGCTCATAGATGGTGTTCCAACCCAACGAACCGCAGGAGAAGGGCGCGGTGTAATTTGCGCATAAGCTAAATCAACCGCCTCAACGCACCATGGTGCAATAGCTCCTGCTTTGTGCGCATCTTCAATGCAACTCAAAAAAGCAGGATGCTCAGCAGTGAAGTATTGTGTGCCATGATCAAAGCTGCCTTCTGTTTCTTTGTCGCCAACCCAGCGAGCCGGCATTCTACCACCTGGGGCACGCGATTTCTCAAACACTTCAACATGACAACCACGCTGCTGCAATTGGCGGGCACAGGATAAACCCGCTGCCCCAGCTCCTACAACGGCTATTTTCATAAGACACCCATTTTCGCACTGTTTTTAAAAAACCAAACAAGCGCAGCTCTAGCAGATGCACACGTTTGTTATAAATTACTGGCCTCTAATGGCCAATCGCGGATATAGCCCTTAAGCATTTTATTTTCAAACTCTTGTTCTTCGAGAACCGCTTTGGCAACATCATGAAAAGAAACCACACCTTGCACCACGCCCTCGTCAAGTACGGGTATGTAGCGCTGATGGTTTTCTAGCATGAGTTTACGCAACTCATCAACTTCCATACCACTATTGGCTACAATAGGCTGAGCATTCATCACTTGAGCCAAAGTAATTTCATTAAAAGGCGGTGTAGGCCCTATCCGTTGCTCTCTTTGCCGCCTGGCTAAGATTCGAATCACTTCCCGAAAAGTTAACATACCAACTAACTTGCCACCGGACATAACAACCAGAGATCCTATGTCATGCTCAGACATCAACACCACACAATCAGACAATTTTGACTCAGGGGTGACAGCAAACAACGCATTGCCTTTGATTCTGAGAATCTGATTGACTTTCATATTGTTACCCTCCACTTTTAAGTATTATGCAAAAAAAATCAATCAATACGACCAATCATTACAATAAATAAGATTAATCAATACAGTCAACCAAAGAGCGCGCAGCACAACAAATTCCGCCTGCCTTACCAAATACACTGGGTAAAGCAATCTTATTTTGAATCAACGCGAATCTGAATGTTTAACAAATGGATTAACCGTTGAACGCATTTCAACCCTCAATGGTGTTCCAACCAATTTAAAATGTTCTCGAATACAAGACTCTAAATAACGTTTATACGTGTCTGAAACCGCCTCTAATGCATTTCCATGAATAACCACAACTGGAGGATTTTGCCCGCCCTGATGAGCATAACGTAACTTTGGCCTAAATATGCCTTTACGCGGTGGCTGCTGACGCTCGACGGCCTCATGAATTAAGCGCGTTAATTTTGGGGTTGATAACTTAGCAAAAGCTGCAGCATGGGCTTCGTCTACCGACTTCATTAACGGACCAATCCCAAACTTTCGAATTGCAGAAATGTGATGTAAACGCGCAAAATTCAAAAAGCCTAAACGGCGATTGAGCTCAATCAAAATGCGGTCTTTGCGATACGTATCTAGACCATCCCATTTATTCACTGCTATTACCAATGAACGCCCGGCTTCAACCACAAATGCAGCAATTGAAGCGTCCTGATCAGAAATTTGCTCTGTGCCGTCTAACATCAAAACCACAACGTTGGCGTCTTCAATGGCTTGCAAGGTTTTTATGACCGAAAACTTCTCAATTGACTCAAAAATCTTACCTTTGCGTCGCAAACCTGCTGTATCAATTAAAGTATAAGGCTTTCCTTGTCTTGAAAAAGGAATGTAAATACTGTCTCGTGTGGTGCCTGGTTGATCAAAGGCAATCACCCGATTTTCACCCAACAACGTATTGATTAAAGTTGATTTTCCTACATTAGGACGACCCACCACCGCTACTTTTAATGCATGATCAACCAGTTCTTCAGCAGGTAAGTTTGGTAAATGGTTGCAAACCTCATCCATGAGGTCAGATACACCATCACCATGTGAAGCTGAAATAGCCAGCGGCGTACCCAAACCCAATTCAAAAAAGTCTGCTCCGGCCAACGCTTGAGACAAACCCTCAACTTTATTAACCACTAGCAAAACGGGACGCTGACAACGGCGCAATTCATCGGCAATCGCGTGATCTTGTGGCGTTACACCTTGACGACCATCAACAATAAACAACACCAAATCGCTTTCTACAACAGCCTGACGGGTTTGTTTGGCCATCTCTGCATAGATGCCGTCTTTTGCCACTGGCTCTAAACCGCCAGTGTCAATTACCAAATAAGGTTTTGGCCCAACACGGCCTATCCCATAATGACGATCGCGTGTTAATCCTGGCTGATTGGCCACAATGGCGTCCCGCGAACGCGTTAAACGATTAAACAATGTGGATTTACCTACATTAGGACGCCCCACCAAGGCAATAACTGATTTCATTAAATTAATCCAAATCAATGGCGCTTAAATAACCATTTCGAGTTTGTACATACATCGTGCGTTCCGCCATTGCGATAGGTCCAGTGACTTGTCCGCCATCCAAGCGAAGGCGTGCCAGTGGTTTTCCGTCATCTCGAGACACCCAATGCACATAACCTTCAATGTCTGTAAAAATTGCAGCTCGACCGTAAATCATAGGAGCTTGTGGCTTACGGAAAAGATAATCTTCATTACGCCAAACAACAGCACCGCCATCACGTGAAAAAGCCTGCATTTCGCCTTTTTCATTAAAACCTATAACGTAACGGTCATCGGCGGATACTCCAACAGCAGTTGAAAATTCCTTGGTCCATGAAGGTTCACCGTTTTGACGATCAAAACAACCAACTCGCCCCTGAAAACCACCAACACACACCTGACGCAAACTCACTATAGGCGCACCAGTTACATCACTGATACGTTCAATTTCTGTAGCCCCTTTGGGAAGAGAAACCAAAGCCTCCCAACGCAAAACGCCACTGTTTAAATTAAGCGCTACCAATTTTCCGCCAGAGTAACCAAAATACACTACCCCCTGGTCGATGGTCATGGGTTCGCTGCCACGCAAAGTTAAACTGGGCAATTGACGCTGAAACGACCACAAACGCCGACCTTGACGTGCGTCATACGCTGTGACTCTACCATCTGTTGAACGAACTAAAACAATTCCCAATGAAGCCACTGGCGCAGTAATAACTTCTGTGCTGGCTTGAGCTGTCCACACCTGCTGACCATCTTCATCCAAAGCAAGAATTTGGCCTTTTTCCAGAACAACAACAATGACCCCATTGGTAACAGCCACACCAGCAGAGACTTTGCCTTTGAGATCACGACGCCACAACAACTGGCCTGAATTTGCATCGTAAGACGCCAACACACCCATTTCATTAGCTACAAATACCTGGCCATCTGCCACAGCAGGCATCAATTGCGCTGAAGGCGATTGCCCAACTTTAACTGCCCACTGCAACCGAGGCGCAATACTGGCTTTAAACTCCCTTAAAGGCGAGGGCTGAAACTGTGAGGTTGAGAAAGGATTAAGCGATGAAAAAAAACCACCCCCAAAGGCACAACCGGCAATCCAAGGCAATAAAGTAAATATAAAAAAATATCGATAAAACAAGCGGTTGGTTTTATCAAGCGTTAACTTCATTGTGCAATTGCCTCCAGTTTTTGACGAACAATATCACGCCAAGGATCTTTCTCTGTGAACTGACCAAGCGCAGTCTCATAAGCACTTCGAGCCTCTTTTAAGTTGCCCTTAGCCCATAAAATATCACCTCTACGGTCTGTCTGCTGGGCTTTAAAAGCCTCAGGCACAGAAGATTGTAACAACTTCAAAGCTTGATCGTATTCTTTTTCGTCCAACAATATACCCGCCAACCGAATTTGAGCAGCCGCACGGTAGCTTTCTGAATAACCGTGCTCAATTACCCAACTTAACTGCGCTTTGGCCTGTTTAAGTTCATCAGCCGCTACAAAAGCTTTAGCTGACAATAAAGCCGCTTTACTAGCATAAGCGGTGCTTTTATAATCAGACAACAATTCTCCTGTGATTGTCTTAAGCTGAGACAAATCTTGAGTCAATAACGCTTTTTCTGTGGCATCAAACAAAACGGCCGCTTTGCTTGCTTGTTGTGCTTGCCAATACCGCCAGCCATGGTAAGAAGCAGTCAACAATGACGTACACAAAACAACAACAAGTATTAATTGACCATACTTAGACCAAAAAGCCTTAAGGTTGGCAATCTGTTCTTGTTCTTCAAGGTCTAGTTGATGCTTGTTCATTCTAAATCCTCATCCTGTTGAGTAAACAATAGGTCGAACAGACCCTCAGCCAATTTGTCTTGATTAAATTGAATTTGCTTAGACTCCTCACGCAACAACTTTACAGTTGCGCTACCACTTTCCAATTCTTCATCACCTAAAATGACAGCCATAAAAGCACCACTTTGATCTGCTTTTTTCATTTGACTTTTCATGCTGCCACCACCACAGTGTAGCAAAACATTTAAGCCTGCATCACGCAACTGCTCCGCCAGAGAAAAAGCTCGACGATGCGCTGCTTGACCTTGATAAACCATATAACAGTCAAGCTCTGCAGGCAACTCTTGGCTGCGAGATTCAAACCACAATTCTAAAAGACGCTCTAAACCAATGGCAAAACCAACAGCAGGTGTTGGCTTGCCGCCTAGCATCGTCACCAAACTATCGTAACGACCACCACCACAAATGGTGCCTTGTGATCCTAGCTTGTCTGTAATCCATTCAAAAACTGTCAGATTATAATAATCTAACCCACGCACCAAACGCGGATTAATGGTGAAAGGGACTCCACAGTCTTTTAAAAACCGTTGTACTCCTTCAAAATGCAATCGAGAAGTTTCCCCCAAAAATGCTTCTAAGTGCGGGGCTTGATTCACCAACGCTTGCATTTCTGGATTTTTAGTGTCTAGAATACGTAAAGGATTGCTGTGCAAACGACGTTTTGCATCTTCATCTAATAAATCTTGGTTACTTTGAAAATACGCAATCAGCTGCTCACGATGCAACTGGCGCTCTTGTGATGTTCCTAAGCAATTAATTTCCAATCGAATATTTTGTAAACCTAAATCAGCCCATAATCGGCTAAGCATCACAATCATTTCTGCGTCAATGTCAGAACCTGAAAACCCAAGCGCCTCGACATCCAATTGATGAAATTGGCGATAACGGCCTCGCTGAGGCCGCTCATGCCGAAACACAGGCCCCATTGAAAATACCCGCTGTGGGCTAACATAAGTTAAATTGTGCTCAATCACGGCACGCGCAATACCCGCAGTAAACTCTGGCCTAAGGGTCAACTCATCGCCATTAAGCCGGTCTACAAAACTAAACATCTCTTTTTCAACGATATCGGTTACCTCACCAATACCGCGACGGTACAAAGATGTATGCTCAAGCACCGGGGTGCGTATACCACGATAACCGTAACTGCGTAACCAATCTTTTAAGGTTGACTCTAATTGTTCCCACTGGGCACATTCATTAGGCAAAAGATCATTCATCCCTTTAACAGAACGCAAACGCTGTAAACGGTTTGAATTCGATGAACTTGGAGCGTCTTCTCCAGTATTGCGTTGATCGCTCATGGCTTTTATCAGTAAAATTGTAAAATCTGCCTATTGTCGCTGATTATGAATTATTTTGCTTGGCCCTAACAGCATAGGTGCGCTCTACATACTGTTGCACATGACGTATAAAATCTTGAGCAATTTGGTTGCCCTTAAGCGTAATAGTGTGCTGGCCATCTTCAAAAACTGGCGCAGACGGTGCCTCACCGTTGCCTGGCAACGAAATACCAATATTGGCGTGTTTACTTTCACCGGGGCCATTAACAACACACCCCATCACCGCAACCTGCATTGTCTCTACCCCAGGATAATCACGCCGCCATTTGGGCATTTGCTCTCGCAAAAAAACTTCAATAGTTTGTGCTAATTCTTGAAAAAATGAACTGGTGGTGCGCCCGCATCCAGGACATGCAACCACTTGTGGTGTAAATGCCCGTAAGCCCATAGATTGTAAAATATCTTGCGCAACTCGCACCTCTTGAGTTCGATCTCCACCTGGCTCAGGGGTTAAAGAAACCCGAATTGTGTCACCAATGCCTTCTTGCAACAACACGGCCAAAGCTGCCGTGGAAGCCACAATTCCTTTAGCCCCCATACCAGCTTCTGTTAACCCCAAATGCAAAGGGTAGTTACAACGCGCAGACAACGCACGATAAACTGCAATTAAGTCTTGCACCTGACTGACTTTACAAGACAATATAATTTGATTATCAGGCATTCCCAAGTTTTCTGCTGCTTTGGCACTGGATAAAGCCGACTCAATTAAAGCGGAATACATAACTTGGCGCGAATCTAAAGGAATTGAACGTTGGCTGTTTGAGTCCATCATTCGGGCAAGCAAAAATTGATCTAAACTGCCCCAATTAACACCAATTCGCACCACTTTTTCATAACGACAAGCCAGCTCAATCATTCGTGCAAAATTGTCTTCACGACTGCGAGAACTGCCTACATTGCCAGGATTAATACGATATTTAGACAAAGCCTGAGCGCACTCAGGATAGGTAGACAACAAAAGATGACCATTGTAGTGAAAATCGCCAACCAAAGGAACATCCACGCCCATACGATCAAGCTGTTCACGTATGAGAGGCACAGCCCGAGCTGCTTCATTGGTATTGACAGTAATTCGAACCACCTCGGAGCCTGCTTGCGCCAAGGCTTTGATTTGTAATGCGGTGGCGATATGATCGGCCGTGTCGGTATTGGTCATAGACTGCACCACAACTGGCGCATCGCCACCAACGCTCACAACCCTACTGCCCCAACAAATGTGCGCCTGACGTGTATTTTTTCGCGCTAAAGGCTCATTCGAAATTGGAAAACACGCCTTGATTGCGTGAAAATCATCCGCTGAGTTAGTCATGTGCTTGGGCACCCAATTTATTGTATTTCAAAACGCGCTACATCGTCTTTTACATAACGAGCGAAGTTATGAGCCTGACCTTTATATCTAATTTTAACAACCTTGGCATTACCGATGGTGACTCGAAACGGTGGATGACCTTCAATCCGTTTTTCTAAACCAGCCTCCCCCATCTGCCCCCAAAGCATTTGGCCATCACGATCTCGAACTGTCACGTAGGCTCGCCCCGTGAATTGCAAATTTAACACTTGAGCGCCATGCCCTGCTTTAGCATCTGCACCCGCCGCAGCAGGAGCACTTGCGGAAAGCTCAACGGGTGACCCATGAGTTGGTAACGCGGCCTGAGACACAACTTTATTTGTCACAGCAACAGATGCCGCTGATTGATTTGATGAACTTGATCTAGCCACCACTGCCGAACTCGCACCAACAACAGAAGACTTAAGCGAGGAAGCTGGCGCCGCTGTTGATGAAGATGTGGTGGGCGCTACTTGAGTAACTGGCGCTGAAGCAGCAGCTGATTCAATTACCTTAGAGGCTGAACCACCAGAACCAGAAGCAGGCGCAACAACAGAACCCGTTTGAGATTGACTTGCAACGGGTTGCATTGGCACAGTAACCATAGACTGCGCTGGTGCTGGTGTCTGAACAGGTGGAAACCCAGGCAAAACGCCAGCAGAATGGCGTTGTAAATGGTCTGAATCCCCATCGACCTGCAGTTGATTTTCAGGCTGAGAAAATAAGTGAGCAGATTGCTGCGTATCAGAAAATCCCGAAAATTCTTGGCTAGGCTCGCTAATTGACACCTCTTCTCGCTTCATTCGTTCAGCCAAAGTTGGCACAATAGCGTAAGCAATTAAAGCAAACCCCAAAACAGCCAAAGACACTTTCACCCACTTTGATTGCATGTTAGATTGCAAAGGCTGGTGTACAACCAAAGGGGGAGGCTCCGATGTCAAACCAACATCTTGTGTTTGTAATGGCACAGTTTCTAAACCTTGTTCAGCCATGCGCTGCGCAAGCACATTGGGAGATATTTGCAGACCCGGACCAGCAGAAAAACGCGATGGATTGCCAGCAACCGTTAACAAAGACTTTAAAATATCATCAGGGTCTAAACCCAACAAACGCGCATAACCTTTAATGAAAGCACGACCATACCCCCCAGGAGGCAAGCCATCAAGCCGACTTGACTCCATAGACTCAATTTGAGCAGCCGTCATTTTTAGTTTTGTACAAACCTCTTGAATTGATAAACCAGCACGCAACCTAGCGGCCTGCAGCAAATGCCCAGGCAGGTCTTGCTCTATAGTCTGCGCAGAGGTTTGATTCATTCTTGAAGCTTCCATTGTTTAAAGTCCCTTGACTTACATTTGATCTTACGAAGTTAATTTTGACAGAAAACTAAATATCCATCAGGCTCTATTCGAACGCTAACCAGATTCTATTTTGGGTCAGATTACACAGGAACACGGTCATTTTTATTGTCTGAGACAAAAGGAGCTATTGTTTCTGTTTTCAAAAAATTGATACGTTTAGACAGGTGTGTACGATCTTTAACCTCACCAGCCAATTGGCCACATGCAGCGTCAATATCATCGCCTCTGGTTTTTCGAACGGTTGTTACAATTCCAGCACCGTTAAGGGTTTGGACAAAATGCTTGATACGTTCCTTATCCGAACACAGCAAACCAGAATTGGGAAACGGATTAAATGGTATTAAATTTAACTTGCAAGGCATGTAACGAGCTATGGAAATCAATTCTTGTAGGTGCTGATTGGTATCGTTTATGTCTTTGAGCATAACATACTCAAAAGTAATGAAATCTCTGGGTGCATATTTCAAATAACGCAAACATGCACTTAACAATTCATTTAACGGATATTTTTTATTCAAAGGCACCAATTGATTACGCAAAGTATCATTAGGCGCATGCAAAGAAACGGCCAGAGCAACCGGACAATCTTGAGACAAACGATCAATAAAAGGTACAACGCCACTGGTGGAAACTGTAACTCTTCGCCTTGATAAACCATAAGCGTGGTCATCCAGCATCAGTTGTAAAGCGGGTATTAACTGCTCATAGTTAAGCAAAGGTTCGCCCATACCCATCATAACAACATTGCTAATGACTCTTTCACTGTGACTGTTTTCACCACTTAATGCGTATTGGACTCTTAACAAACGATTAGCCAACCATAACTGGGCCACAATTTCAGCACTTGTTAAATTTCTAGCAAAACCTTGCTTACCCGTTGAACAAAACTGACAATTAACAGCGCAACCGGCCTGGGAAGAAATACACAACGTGCCACGATTGGCTTCAGGAATATAAACCGCTTCAACAGCATTACCCTGACCGACATCAAACAACCATTTACGGGTACCATCAAAAGCCAGTTTATCTTGCAATATACCAGGCGTTTGAAGCGTAGCATACCGTGGCAATTTCTCACGCAAAGACTTTGCCAAATCAGTCATATCTTCAAACTGTGACGCGCCAGTCTTATGTAACCAACGCGCTAACTGTCGAGCTCTGAAAGGTTTTTCGCCGATACTAGAGCAAAAAACCTCAAGTTCGGACATCGACATTCCAAGTAAATTCACTAAAGGAACTGTTGTTGTCATTGCTCAAAGCTCACAATTAAAACAAAAGAATAACACCTAGTTTATACAAGCAAGTCTTAACGTGAATATACATTTAAAGACGGGAAGAAATAAGCCACTTCAACAGCGGCGTTTTCTGCTGAGTCTGAACCATGAACAGCATTAGCATCTATACTGTCTGCAAAGTCTGCGCGAATTGTACTAGGAGCAGCTTTTTTAGGATCTGTCGCACCCATTAAGTCACGATTTTTAAGAACCGCGCCCTCACCCTCTAAAACTTGAACCATCACGGGCCCAGACACCATAAAATCTACGAGGTCTTTAAAAAATGGACGCTCTTTATGAACAGCATAAAATCCTTCAGCCTCAGCACGCGACAAATGCACCATGCGAGCAGCAACCACTTTTAAACCAGCAGACTCAAAACGCGAATAAATTTGACCAATTACATTTTTAGCCACTGCATCAGGTTTAATAATAGATAATGTACGTTCAATTGCCATAACAAACTTTCTAGTAAAATCAATCAAAAAACTGCAATTATTATTGCACTACTTGACAAAGCCTCACATTATAACGTTAATACGCGTTCAGTAAACTTTTGATTTGCAATTGACTCAATTTATTAAATTAATCGCTTAATTATTCATTCGGCCGTTAATCTAACTGTCAACTGAATTAACAAAACCAACCAAACTAAGCGCTTACAAATTAAATCGCGGCAATTTTTAAATTGCCCTAGTTTTTCACAACATAAAGAAACAAAAACCCACCTATTTTTAACTCAAAAACCCTTGACAAATAAATAATTATATTGAAAATTTTTCTGTATTTTTGTAAGCTGTGGTTGTCGATGTATTGGCTTTTCAAGGTTCGACACTCATAGGAGGATTCATAGAGTATGTCTGATTTAAACACTTATCAATTTGGTCACACCCAAAAAACGGGGCATCTACAGGCGCTGCGCAATCGTACCTTACGTAACACCTACTGGTTGTTGGCAATTTCAATGCTACCAACATCAATTGGTGCTTGGCTGGGGTTACAACTGAACTTCAGTTTTTTTGAAGGCAGCCCTTTTTTATCATTTTTTGTATTTCTGGGTATAGCATTTATTTTTTTCTATGGTATAGAAAAAAATAAAAACTCAGGGGTCGGAGTTATTTTGCTTTTAGCATTTACACTGTTCATGGGCCTGATGTTGTCGCGACTACTTAAGGTTGCGCTTGGACTGCATAATGGAGAACAACTGATCGCCGTTGCTGCATTGGGAACCGCTGGCATATTCTTTGGCCTTGCCAGTTATGCCAGTGTCACAAAACGCGATTTCTCCTCCTGGGGAAAAACGCTTTTTATCGGCCTTATCATGCTGATAATGGCATCTGTTGCCAATATTTTTTTACAGATGCCAGCCTTAAGCTTAACAATTTCAACTTTAGCAGTTGGATTGTTTTCGTTTTTTCTGCTTTACGACTTAAAACGAATTATCGACGGTGGCGAAACCAATTACATTACGGCCACTTTAGCTGTCTACTTAAATTTATACAATATTTTTACAAATCTACTGCAATTGTTAATGGCATTTACAGGCAATAGCCGCGATTAATCTTTTATTAAATTTGTGGTCGCTTTGCACGAAGAAAAAAATGTATGTATAATTCGTTCTTCGTTGTTAAGCGGCTGTAGCTCAGTTGGATAGAGTACTTGGCTACGAACCAAGGGGTCGTGGGTTCGAATCCTGCCAGCCGCACCAAATTATAAAACCGTTGATTAAATCAACGGTTTTTTTTATCATGATCACTCTAAAAAACGGTTTTTTTATCATCATCACTTTAAAAAATTAAGCATAAATAAATTTTTATGCGAATTTTAAAAAACCTATCTACTATCAAAATATGCTTAAAAAAATATTGGGCTTTTCTAAATCAATAACCAATCAAGCGGCATGGATCAAACGCATCTTAAACCACCCTCAAGCTTTGCTTATTCTATGCATTTTTAGCTTTGTAGAAGCTTCTATATTTCCAATTCCGCCTTATGTTTTACTAATACCAATGTGCGCAAACAACCCTGACAAAGCGTTCAAATATGCACTATTAAGCTGTTTATCCTCTGTGGCTGGTGGCTTTCTGGGATATGCAATTGGCTACTTAGCAGCCGACCAAGCCAACACACTTGTTCAAGACTGGGGATACACACAGGTATTTGAAAGAAGCAAAGCATTTTTTAATCAATACGGCGCTTATTCAATTTTAGTAAGCACCATCACCCCGCTACCTTACAAATTGCTAACAATTACTGCAGGTTTGTTTTCTATGAATTTATGGGTATTTCTTTTTTCATCTATCGCGGCTCGTGGCTTACGCTTTTTTTTTGCCGCTTTTGTTAGCGCTCGAATAAGCAAAATGATTAGCGCTAAAAAATAAGGTTTAAACTTAGGTGAAATAATATTCCAACTGAGTACCCCACCTAAGTCGATTTGATTGATATTATTTTAATAATAAGCTATTGCAACTAAGCCACTAAAACTAAACCTTAATACTCAGAAGCAATAAATTTAAACGTCGCACAAAAGCTGCCGGATCAATCAACTGCCCACCTTCAGCCAATAAAGCTTGATCAAACAAAATATGCGCCCAAGCATCAAACTGCTCAGACTCTATTTTCAAGCGCTGCACCAATGAATGCTCTGGATTTAATTCCAAGATTGGCTTACTGTCGGGAGCAACTTGACCAGCCTGTTTCAAGAGGCGCTGCAAATGACCACTCATATCATTTTCATCGTACACTAAGCAGGCCGGACTGTCTGTTAAACGCAGGGTAACTCGAACATCTTTCACCCGATCACCCAAAGTATCCTGCACTTTCTTCAATACATCTTTAAACTCACCCTCAACCTTGGTTTTAACTTCTTTTTCAGCTTCATCTTCAAGTTTACCCAAATCTAAACCACCCTTGGCAACTGACTGTAATGCTTTTCCATCAAACTCTGTAAGGAATGAAAGCGCCCATTCGTCTACACGATCTGTCAAAATTAAAACTTCCACACCTTTTTTGCGGAAAATTTCAAGATGCGGGCTGAATTTGGCTGCTTGATAAGTGTCACCGGTGACGTAATAAATTTTATCCTGACCTTCTTTCATCCGCGCTACATAATCAGTTAAAGCAACAGTCTGCTCTTCACTGTCGTTGTGGGTTGAAGCAAAACGACACAATTTTGCAATACGTTCGCGATTAGCTTGGTCTTCGCCCAAACCTTCTTTTAATACTTGGCCAAACGCTTTCCAAAATTCTGTAAATTTCTCTGACTGGTTGTTTGCCAAATCTTCAACCATGGATAAAACTTTTTTAGTTGACCCTTCACGAATGGCTTTAACATCACGGCTTTCTTGCAAAATTTCGCGTGACACATTTAGAGGCAAATCTGAAGAATCTATCACACCGCGCACAAAACGCAAGTAGCTTGGCATCAATTGCTCAGCCTCTTCCATAATGAAGACTCTTTTAACATACAGCTTGATGCCCTTACGCTGATTACGATCCCATAAATCGAAAGGCGCACGCGCAGGAATATATAAAAGCTGCGTATACTCACTACGCCCTTCTACACGATTGTGCGTGTAGGCCAGTGGGTTTTCAAAGTCATAGCTGATCGATTTATAAAATTCGTTGTACTGCTCTTCTGTGATATCAGACTTAGCGCGAGCCCAAAGGGCACTGGCTTTGTTAACAGCTTCCCATTCACCCGTACGCTTCATTTCATTAGCGTCTTTATCCCACTGCTCCCCCACCATTTCAATAGGCAATGAAATATGATCAGAATATTTCGTAAGGATATTACGCAGTTTCCATGAATTTAAAAGCTCGTCTTGATCTTCTCGCAAATGTAAAGTAATTGCCGTACCACGCTGTTCTAAAACAATGTCTTCAATGGAAAATTCGCCACTACCATCAGACTCCCAGCAAATGGCTTGTTCAGGCGGTAAACCAGCGCGACGACTCTGAACTGTCACTTTATCTGCAACAATAAAAGCAGAATAAAAACCAACACCAAACTGACCAATCAAAGCAGCATCCCGCTGCTGATCACCCGACAATTTACTAAAAAATTCTTTGGTACCCGATTTAGCAATCGTACCTAAGTGATCAATTGCTTCTTGTCTGGACAACCCAATCCCATTATCTAAAATTGTGATTGTGCGAGCATTTTGATCAAAATCAATGCGAATACGTAATTGCGTATCGCCAGCATATAAAACATCATTGTTGATCGCTTCAAAACGCAGTTTATCGCAAGCATCAGAAGCATTTGAAACCAATTCACGCAAAAAAATTTCTTTATTTGAATATAAAGAATGAATCATTAAATGCAATAACTGCTTAACTTCAGCCTGAAATCCCAATGTTTCTTTAGGTGTGCCCATTAAAAATCTCCTTTTGTTTAAAAATTGAATATTCTTGAGATAAGGTCAAAATTAAATTTTTCAAGGTTTACTTTTCATATTTTTAAAATAAAGTCTGTGTAAGCCGCAAACCCTGTGGTTTAAATTTCATTTCTAAAACTCGGCCTCGCCCACCTCGCTTACCAATACGTTCCTGTATTTCTTGTGCTTTAAGCGCTAAAACCTGAGTTTTACCGCCACGCCCTTGCCCGTATATCTCAATGGCGCAACCCAAGCCAAATGGCATAATCGCCAATAAAATTTCACCCTCTTTAAGCGGCAAACACTGTACACCTCGGCCACCACCAGCCAATAGTTTTAATTCATCAATTGCAAATACATAAAACCGCCCTAAGCTTGAAAGCACAGCACAATGCGTATCTTGATCGTTAAGTAAATATGGACCAAGTAAAGTTTCTTCAGATTCCAGAGACAAAAAAGATTTACCCGCTCTTTGGCGTGTTTGTAAGTCCTCATGCCTGCATATCAAACCATAACCGCCTGTACCCGCTAAAAGCAAACGGGTTTGGGCTGGTGCAATCATAACTGCAGAAACTTGACCACCCGAAGGCAATTCAATCAAACTTTGCAAAGGAACACCGTCACCACGGACTCTTGGTAGAGCCGATACAGCAATAGAATAAACCCGATTAAGTGCAGTTGATGCACCAAAAGCAATTAAAGTATCAGTGCTGCGACAAGTCCATATGCTCCCCAAGGAATCACCGGCCTTAAAACCAAAAGAAGCGCTATCATGACCATGCCCCAGACGCGTCCTTAACCAATAACGCGCAGAAACAATCACAGTTAAAGGTTCATCACTGGGTTTGATAGGCGCAATTGTTTTTTGCGCAGTTTGAATTAAAGTGCGTCGCTGGTCGCCGAATTTTGCTTCATCTTTGCGAATCTCTCGTATGATCAGCTTACGCAGAAGCCCCTCATCATTAAGCACGGCTTTTAAATCAATTTCTTCTACTTGCAATTGCGAAATTTCTTGCTCTATTCGAATTTTCTCTAATTTAGCCAATTGCCGTAAACGTAGTTCTAAAATGTCCTCTGCTTGTCGCTCAGATAAAGAAAAACGGGCGATTAAAGCGGCTTTGGGTTCATCAGACTCCCGAATGGTGGTGATTACCTCATCAATATGCAACCACGCAGTCATCCGCCCTTGCAGAACATGCAAACGATCCAATACTTGGGACAAACGATGCTCACAGCGTTTACACACGGTTTGCAAACGAAATGCAATCCAATCAAGCAAGATTGGAATTAAACCACGTTGACCAGGACGACCATCGCGGGCAATCGAAACCAAATTAATAGAAACATTACACTCAAGGCTTGTATGCGCCAGTAGTAAAGTAACAAACGCGTCAAGTTCAACATTACGCGATTTCGGTTCAAACACCAAACGCACTGCAGCGTTTTTTCCTGATTCATCACGCACAGTGTCTAGCACAGCTAAAAATGTTTGTTTTAAATTTTGTTGCTCAGAAGTTAATGTTTTTTTCCCAAGTTTAATTTTTGGATTCGTTAGCTCCTCTATTTCAGACATGATGGATGCCGCAGATGTATTGGGCGGCAATTCTGTGACAACCAATTGCCATTGACTGCGTGCCAAGTCCTCAATTAACCAACGTGCACGCACTTTAAGACTCCCACGCCCTGACGTATAAATATCAGTAATGGCCTCTGGCGGTGAAATAATATGCGCTCCACCAGGGAAATCTGGACCAGGCATCACAGCCATAATCTCGCATAAAGGCGTGTGTTCATTCTGAATGAGTAAAATAACAGCGCTAGCCACCTCAGATAAATGGTGTGAAGCAATTTCAGTGGCCATACCCACTGCAATACCTGAGGCACCATTAAGCAAAACCATGGGCAAACGAGCAGGTAATATTTTTGGTTCTTGCAATGTACCGTCATAAGTAGGCATAAAATCTACCGTACCCATGTCAATTTCATCCAACAAAACACCAGCTATTGGGGTTAAGCGCGCCTCGGTGTATCGCATGGCCGCAGCACCATCACCGTCTCGACTTCCAAAATTCCCTTGGCCATCAATTAAGGGATAGCGCAGGCTAAAATTTTGCGCCATGCGCACCAAAGCATCATAAGCGGCTTGGTCACCATGGGGATGAAACTTACCCAACACGTCGCCCACTACCCGAGCCGACTTCATCGGTTTTGTGCCAGAGACCAAACCCATTTCTTTCATGGCATACAATATACGCCTCTGCACGGGTTTTTGGCCATCACAAACATCCGGTAAGGCCCTACCTTTGACCACGGAAACAGCATAGTCTAAGTAAGCGCGCTCAGCATACAAACCCAAAGTAATTTCATCGGCTGACTCACCTGAGCGGTTCGTTTCTGTTGTTAGATCCATTGTTTACACCTCAAAAATACAATGCCGCCCATTAATTTGATTCAAAGCACCATTTTAAACAGCGAGACGCCGTTGACGCACCGATTCATACAAACACAAAGAAGAGGCCACTGAAACATTTAAACTAGCCACAGCTCCGCGCATAGGAATACTGACCAATTGATCACACTTTTCCCGGGTTAACCGCCGCAGCCCCTCGCCCTCAGCCCCCAAAACCCAAGCCGTTGGACCACGAACATCCACCTCGTAAATGCTACAATCCGCTTCCCCTGCAGTTCCCAATAGCTGCACACCACTGTCAGCAATTTCACCCAGCGTGCGAGCTAAGTTGGTCACCGTTAAAAAAGGTACAGTTTCAATAGCACCAGAAGCTACCTTTGCCACCACCGGGGTAATACCGCAGGCTCGGTCACGCGGAGCAATCACCGCATGAGCCCCAGCACCGTCAGCCACTCGCAAGCAAGCCCCTAAGTTATGAGGATCTGTAATGCTATCAAGCACAAGCAATAAAACTGACGCCTGAGTATTGTCTAAAATATCGTACAAATTTGTCTGCAATACCACGTCTTTAACCAAAGCCACCACACCTTGATGTTTAGCATTAGCAGCCACAGCAGATAAACGTTTTTCGTCAGTTGGAATTAGGCGATTAACCTGTTGTTGTGCTTTTTCTAAAAATTGTTGCATGCGCTTGTCTTGGCGCTGCGAATCATACAAAATTTCAACAATAGAATCAGCAGCGTGGCGCAAACGAGCGCCAACAGCATGAAAACCATACAAAGTTGGCATTATTTTCTTTCTTAACGTTTTTTTCTTACAGTATTGGAGGTACGAGATTTTCCAGAGCGTTCACCCCCTTTAGCTGGTTTTTTTCGAGGTGTGGCCGCTTTATGTTTTTTGGAGGTCTGTGACTTTTCAGATATAGAAGAATTGGGGGCTAATTCAGTAACCCCCTCCAAAAAATTGGCCTTTTTATCTTTAGGTATTGATAAACCCTGCTTTGACCCACTTTGAATTTGTGATTGCCGCATCAGCTCTCGAAAACTGGTACCTTGCACCAAACGAAATTCAATGCGCCTAGCCTCTAAATCAACCCTTGAAACTTGCACCTGAATCGCATCGGTTAAACGAAAACGTTTGCCGCTGCGTTCACCGCGTAACTCATGCAAGGATTCGTTATACTGAAAGTATTCAGTTCCCAACTCAGAAATATGCACTAAACCTTCAACATACAAAGCATTAAGGGTAACAAACACACCAAATGGTGCTACTCCGGTAATACGACCCGCAAAAGCATCACCAACATGTTGTTTCATATAAAAACATTTTAACCAAGCCTCAACATCACGAGAGGCATCATCAGCGCGACGCTCTGTTGAGGACAACCAAATGCCTAAATGTTCCCACAAGGCTAATTCCTCTGCTTTTTGTAAACGCAGCGCCCCATTTGCTGATGATGACTCAGTTTCCAAGTCCAGTTTATTTTGACGATCATCCATACGCGGAGGCGTATAAAATTGACCTGCCAACAACGATTTAATGACCCGATGCACCAATAAATCAGGATAGCGACGAATAGGCGAAGTAAAATGGGTATACGCTTTGTAAGCCAAGCCAAAATGTCCAGAATTGTGTGGCCCATAAACCGCCTGTTGCATCGACCGCAAAATCATTGACTGCAAAAGCTCGCGATCGGGCCGATGAAGGATCTTGGCCACTAAGTCAGCATAATCTTGAGCGCTTGGTTCTTGAGCGCCACCAATTGACAAACCTAAGCTTTTCAAAAAAGCCTTTAAATTGGCTAATTTCTCAGGCGTTGGGCCTTCATGTATGCGATACAAAGCGGGATGCTTACTGCGCTGCAAAAAATCGGCGGCACAAACATTCGCCGCCAACATGCATTCCTCAATTAAACGATGCGCATCATTGCGACGCCTTGGAACAATCTTTTCTATACGGCCTTGCGCATCTGCAATCATCATGGTTTCTGTGGTTTCTAACTCCATAGCACCACGCTTTATACGCGCTGCAAGCAAAGTCTTGTACAGCGCGTATAAATCTTGAAGGTGAGGCAAGACATCAGCGCAAACACTGGCAGATAAACTGGCAGCATCTGAAAGGGCCTCCCAAACTTGATTGTAGGTTAATCGCGCAGCTGAATGAATAACTGCTTTATAAAATTGATAAGCCTTAATAGCACCTTTTGGACCAATAACTGCATCACAGACCAAAACCAAACGATCTACCCCTGGGTTTAATGAACACAACCCATTGGACAGCTTTTCGGGCAGCATAGGAATAACCCGACGCGGAAAATATACAGATGTCCCGCGGTCTATGGCGTCCTCATCAATTGCGCTACCAGGCTTAACATAGTGACTAACATCAGCAATTGCAACCAACAAACGCCAACCACCTTGCTTGGATTTTTCTTTACTTTCGGATAAAGGTTCACAATAGACAGCATCATCAAAATCACGAGCATCCTCACCATCAATCGTCACCAAAGGAACGTCGCGCAAATCGATACGATCAGCCAAATCAGCAAACTCAATATAATCTAGCAACTGTTCGGCTTGCTGTTCACAAGCAGGGCTAAACTGATGCGGCACATCAAATTTACGCACCGCAATTTCAATTTCCATTCCTGGATCGCCCATTTTCCCTAATACCTCTAACACCCGACCAATTGGCTGAGAATATCGACTGGGCTGCTCTAAAATTTCAACGCTAACAATTTGTCCAGGTTTAGCCATACCGCAGTTGCCCGGCGCAATTAAAATATCATGCTTGATACGTTGATCTTCAGGCACCACCAGTGTTACGCCCCGTTCATTAACCATGCGCCCCACTAAGGTGTTGGTACGACGCTGTATCACCTCGACAATCGATCCCTCTGGCCTGCCTCGCCCATCGGTGCCCGTGATTCGAACCAAAACACAATCGCCATGCAACACCTTTTGCATTTCACGGGGCGATAAAAAAATATCAGCCCCCCGATCATCACGCAATAAAAACCCAAAACCGTCCCTGTGGCCTGAAACTTTACCAGCCACAAAGTCAAGTTTAGTTGATAAAAGCAGTAAACCAGCTCGGTTGTACATCAACTGCCCATCACGCTCCATAGCTGCTAGACGCTTCTGAAAAGCCTGTATAACCTCGGAATCTTTTACGCCCAATTGGTCTTGTAATTGCTCGCGCGTTAACGCAGCGGTTTCTTGACGCAAAACGGCTAAAATATCTTCCCGACTAGGAATAATAATTTCTGATTTGTTGTCTTTTGATTTTTTTTGGTTTGACAATTTAATTCTTTCAAATATAATTTGCGACTCTCGCACATGCCCAGATGGCGAAATTGGTAGACGCACTAGGTTCAGGTCCTAGCGGTGGCAACACTGTGGAGGTTCGAGTCCTCTTCTGGGCACCATTTTATAACGGCTAATATACTTTATATACCTTATAATTTTACTTTGTACTTTAACTTCGAATCAGGTGTAGCGAAGTACAGCATATAGCTGACAAAAAAATAACTAAAAAAATAAGCGAACTCTAATTTGAAAAGAGTTTTTTTGCTTCATCAATTCAATAAAAAAGTTTTCAATTAAAAAATGGCAAATTGCAGCCACTTTTTAATCAGAATACCTTAATTAATACTAAATCAATCAAACTAAAAAAGGGTGATTCAGCACAATGGTCTCATCTCGGTCCGGGCCCGTTGAAATCATATCCAACCCAACCTCACAAATCTCTGTCATTCGACGAAGATAGTTCTGTGCTTCAATAGGCAGGCCCGCAAACGTCTTAACACCAAATGTACTGCCTGACCACCCTGGAAAATCCTCATAAATGGGTTTACATTGTGCAACAGCCTCAGCCCCAATAGGTAAAATATCAATTCGACCATGTGGTGTTTTATAACCAACACAAAGACGAATAGTGTCTAAGCCATCAAGTACATCCAATTTTGTAATGCACAAACCAGACACACCATTGATTTGAATGGTTCGCTTTAGGGCTGCTGCGTCAAACCAACCACAACGACGTGGTCGTCCAGTGACCGAACCAAACTCCTTACCGCGCGTTGCTAAATGCTGACCCACTTCATCAAACAACTCCGAAGGAAATGGCCCAGACCCCACGCGCGTAGCATACGCCTTAGTAATTCCTAAAACATACTGTAAACGCTGTGGCCCTACACCAGCACCAGCACTGGCAGCACCAGACAAACAATTACTGCTCGTAACATACGGATAGGTTCCATGGTCAATATCCAATAATGCACCTTGAGCACCTTCAAATAAAACTGGCAGACTCTGACGACTTAAATTGTCTAATATTGAAGGAACATCGGCAACCATAGACTTAATTCTTGGGGCCAAAGCCATTGCAGAATCAAACACGGCTTGCGCTTGAATAGCTTGCGCACCCAAATAATGACTTAAAACAAAGTTGTGATAATCTAAAACCTCTTCGAGCTTGAGCATGAAGCCTTCAGGATTAAATAAATCTTGTACGCGCAAAGAACGGCGCGCTACTTTGTCTTCGTAAGCTGGCCCTATACCGCGGCCTGTTGTACCAATTTTACTTTCGCCCCGCTTGGCTTCTCGCGCTTTATCTAAAGCAACGTGGTAATCCAAAATTAAAGGACAAGCAGCACTGATTTTTAAACGCGACTCAACCTCAATGCCACCACTTTGTAATTCATCAATTTCAGACAACAAAGCCTGCGGAGACAAAACCACTCCATTGCCAATCAAAACTTGCACCTGCGGGCGTAAAATACCAGAAGGAATTAAACGCAAAATGGTTTTCTTTCCCCTAATCACCAAGGTATGACCTGCGTTGTGTCCGCCCTGAAAGCGCACAACTGCATGGGCATGGTCTGTTAACCAGTCAACCACTTTGCCCTTACCTTCATCCCCCCATTGGGTACCAATTACTACAACATTCCGGTATTTCATTCGCTTTTCTCCAATTTCGATACAGGTTGCAAACACCACTGTGTGTTTTGCAAAATGAGTTCCCGATCGAATTCAAATTCTTCTTCTTCGTGCTCATGGCCAGGCAGAGATTGCACAACAATTTCCCCTGCATCGCGCAGCTGACGAATTGTAAAACCTAACTGCTTATCTTCAGACCAAGGGGCACGAATGGCATTTGCTCTAGGTGGCAATACACTGGAAAGACTCACCAAATGCTTTAGGTCTAAAGAAAATCCGGTAGCTGGCCTAGGGCGTCCAAACACTTCGCCAACATTATCATAACGCCCACCACGCAAAACCGCTCTTGGGCTACCGCAAACATAAGCAGCAAACATGGCGCCACTGTGATAATTGTAAGAACGCAAATCCGCCAAATCGACAGTAGCTGATATGCCCAAACCTGAGTTATCAATGGCGGTAGCCATGATTTCCAAATTATCTAAAACGGCAAGCACACTGGGTGAATTAAGCAAAGTTTTTCGTGCGCGTTCTAACACACCTGAAGGACCCAATGGCAAACCATAAAGTGACATTAAAGCAATAACCCAAGAAACATGCTGACTAGCCACGCCTGTTAAAATTTGCTCAACACGCACTGGGTCTTTTTGCGCCAAAGGTAAATGCAACTGGTTGGCTAACTCTTCAGCCCTCGGCAAACCGTCTAAAAGCGCAGGCAATAAACCAGCATGACATAAATCAATACGGACCTCAGTCAAACAAGCCAAAGACAGTGTATCCATTGCCAGGCGCAGCACTTCTAAATCAGCTTCAACACCTGAATGACCAAACAACTCTGCGCCCAATTGCAATGGGTCACGGGTAGCATGTAAGCCATCTATTAATGTATGCAACACCGGACCACAATAGCATAAACGGGTAATACCCCGACGATTTAATAAATGTGCGTCAATTCTTGCAACCTGAGGGGTTGTATCGGCACGCACACAGATGGTTTTACCAGAGGCTTGGTCAATCAACTTGAATGTTTTAAGGTCTAAATCTTGGCCCGTACTGGAAAGCAAAGACTCGGCGTACTCTAGCAACGGCGGTGCAACCATTTCGTAACCATAGCAACGAAAACGATCTAATAAGCGACGACGCAGTTCCTCTAACCTTCTTGCCTCAGAAGGTAAAACATCAGCGATAGATTCTGGCAAAAGCCAAGCAGACATTAATAAATCCCTGAAAATAAAAAATAATCTGGCTTAAACAGCCAAAAATCAATAAAATTAAATAAACCAAACACTTAACTTTTAAGCTGAAGGTCATCAAAAAAACGGCAACGCACCTATTGTTCAGCAAAAATGCTGTTATGTAAGGTGCGTTAAGTACGTCTGCTTAAATAAAAGATATTATTTACCGGACTTTCCTGCTGATGAACCGCGCATGTAACGCAAAAATTCAGATTGTGGATCTAAAATAATTACATCCGACTTGGCTTTGAAAGTTTGACGATAAGCTTCTAAACTGCGATAAAAAGCAAAAAACTCAGGGCTTTGACCAAAAGCGGTATTATAAATCGAAGCAGATTTTGCGTCACCCTCACCCTTGATCACCTGTGCCTCACGGTAAGCGTCAGCTAAAATAATCTCTCTTTGGCGATCGGCGTCAGCACGAATTTGTTCAGATTCGGCTGCTCCTGTAGAGCGGAGCTCATTGGCCACTCGCTTTCGCTCAGCTTCCATTCTGCGGTAAACCGACTCACTGACTTCAGCCACCAAATCAACACGCTTTAGCCGAACGTCTACAATTTCAATGCCCACCTGCTTAACATCATCGGCCACTTTAGTCACAATTGTCTGCATAACTTTGGTTCGCTCACCGGAAACAACTTCACGCACTGTACGCTTAGTAATTTCTTCATTTAAAGCCGCTTTAACAATTTGACTGATGCGATCTTGAGCACGACGCTCATCACCCAAAAAACTGACGAAATACAGACGTGGCTCTGCAATGCGCCATTTAACAAAAGAATCAACCAGTAAATTTTTCTTTTCAGCGGTAATGAAACGATCGCTGTTAGGAGTATCTATGGTCAAAATTCGCCGTTCCAAATAAAGAACATTTTGAAAAGGAGGTGGCAACTTAAAGTACAGACCCGGCTGGTCTATTACTCGCTTGACCTCACCCAAAGCAAAGACAACAGCAAACTGACGCTGATCAACAACAAAAACAGATGACATTAAAACCAACAGCGCTATTAAGGCTGCAGATACAATCCCAAAAAATCTAGGCTTCATCGTCCACCTCTATCGCGGTTACGTAAATTATCGTTGCGATTATCTGAAGGTCGCCCTTTTAAATTTTCAACAGGCACCAACGAATCTACAACTGCAGGGGCTGCAACGCCTCCCCCCTGATTTATTGTTGGCGTATTTGCCAATTTAGCTGGTAGATCTGAACCCTGGGTTGTTTGATTTAACAATTTGTCCAGTGGCAAGTATAAAAGTTGATTACTTTGCTTAGAATCAGTCATGACTTTGGTTACATTAGACAATACCTGCTGCATTGTTTCAATATAAAGCCTGTCACGAGTGACTGCAGGAGCCTTGGAGTACTCAGCCAATACAGAACGAAAACGGGCAGCATCTCCTTCGGCTTGTAAAATAACCCGCTGCTTGTAACCATTGGCTTCTTCTACCAAACGAGCAGCAGCACCTTTTGCCTTAGGCACCACCTCGTTGGCATAAGCTTCACCCTCACTTTTTAAACGCTCACGGTCTTGAGCAGCTTTAACAGCATCATCAAATGCGGCTTGAACTTGTTCTGGCGGCTGGGCATTTTGCACCGACACACTAGAAACCAAAATGCCTGTTTGATAACGATCGAGTATTTTTTGAATGGTTGAAGCAACGTCAATACCGACCTGTTCGCGGCCCTCATACAATACAAAGTCCATTTTACTGCGACCAACCACTTCACGTATTGCAGTTTCTGCTGCTTGCAAAACATTGTCTTCAGGTGAACGATTATTAAATAAGTAAGCCGAAGCGTCTTTAAGCTTGTACTGCACAGCAAATTGCAAATCAATAATATTTTCGTCATCGGTTAACATCAAAGATTCTGACAAAACTTTGGTTTTAACATTGTTTCGATAACCCACTTCAACCGTACGAATTTGAGACAAATTAACAATTTCATGTGAAGCAATTGGGTAGGGTGGCCGCCACTGGAAGCCAGGACTGGCTGTTGCAGAATACTTTCCGAACTGCAAAACCACACCAACCTGGCCCTCTTGAACAATAAAAAAACCACTGCCCAGCCACACCAAAAGAAATAAAATAGCCCCCCCCCCCAAACCTGCACCTACCGGGGCAGAACCCAAATTGGGCGAGTCATTTTTAGGATTTCTATCACGCCCATTGTGCCCCCCATTAGCCCGACCAGATAATAAGCGGCTCAAACGCCGGTTAAAACCCTGCCATAACTCTTCTAGGTCAGGGGGATTATTACGTGGCGATTGCTGGTTATTATCGGGCTTATTTGGAGTGTTGTCAGGACCACTTTCCGAAGGCGATTGGCCACCACTGCGTCCCCAGCCAGAATCCTCATTAACAAAAATCGGTCGATTTTTAAAAAATTTCATAGCAGTCTTTGTTGATGTTGAGATGCAAGTTCTGAGAGCATGGCCCTCAGCATATCTAAACCTAAACCATAACGTGCGCTTATAGCAACGCTTCTCATAGTACCACATTCATTTTTTAAGGCTTCAGGTTCTCGTTGAGTACGGTCAATTTTATTCCACACAACACACTGAGGAACATTCTGCGCACCAATCTCAGTTAAAACCCGATTGACTTCTTCAAAATGCACAAGATGCCAATCACTGGAGGCATCCACCACATGCAACAATAAATCTGCTTGTGCAGTATGCTCTAAGGTCGATTTAAAAGCCGCAACCAACCCGTGGGGTAAATGACTGATAAAACCCACGGTATCTGACAATACAATTTGAGCCTCGGGTTTAAAAAAAACACGACGACTGGTCGTATCTAACGTTGCAAATAATTGATCAGCAACATACACATTGTCTTTAGTTAGCAAATTAAACAAAGTGGACTTACCAGCGTTGGTATAACCAACCAGAGACACAGAGAAAGCTCCAGATCGCTCGCGCTGCCTAAGCTGTGTTTGTCGTTGCTTACCTAACTTTATCAAACGAAGTTTTAATTGTTTAATTTTTTCGCCGATCAAACGCCGATCCAACTCCAGTTGTTTTTCTCCAGGCCCTCGTAACCCAATACCACCTTGCTGACGCTCAGTATATAAAGAACCTCGTATTAAACGAGTAGACAAATGCTGTAACTGAACAAGCTCAACTTGTAATTTTCCTTCATAACTTTGAGCACGCAACGCAAAAATATCAAGGATTAAACCCGTACGGTCTAAAACCCGAATGTTAAGCGCATCTTCCAAATTACGCTGCTGAGTAGGCGCTAAGGCATGACTAAATATGAGTAAATCAGCTTCATGCTGATTAACCAACTGCGCCACTTCCAAAACTTTACCGGAACCTATAAAAAAGCGAGCATCTGGTTTAACGCGCTTACAAGTAAGCACATCTAACACTTGACCGCCACTGGCTTGCGCCAGTTGCACCAGTTCATGCATGCTAAGGTTAAAATCAGTTTGACCTAAGTCTACACCCAGCACAACGACCCTTGTCATTGACCCCGCCCACACAAGCAAACAGCAAAACCAAAACTCACGCCACTATAAGCCACGCGGCTACGTTTACCAATAATTTCAAAATCAGAAAATTGCAAAATTACTAAATATTATTCAGCGTTAGACTCAGAAGAGTAATTTACTGCCCGCGAAGGCACAATTGTTGAAATAGCGTGTTTATAGACCATTTGCGTAACTGTATTACGTAAGAGAACCACATACTGATCAAACGATTCAACTTGACCCTGAAGTTTAATACCGTTAACCAAATAAATGGATACTGGCACATGCTCTTTGCGCAGTAAGTTTAAAAATGGGTCTTGTAAAAGTTGCCCTTTATTGCTCATAACAGCTCCAATGCTACTTTGTATAGGTTTTGTAAAATTCTAGCGGAGACTAGAACTCTAGTGTACCTAAACTCTGAACCACTGGAAACCACCCCACCCATTTGGATTGTATTTTTTTTGTTGATTTGCTTGAATATTTTATAAATGGTTAACTATTTTGGGGCTTTTTATAAATCAAAATACCCTTGAATATTCGCCACGTATAAAAAAATAAAAAACCATAACCACAACTGCTGTCTCGTTTACTTGTAAAATCGACAACTTAAACATCAAAACCAAACTTAATCACAAGCGATACGCAACAAAGGGGATAAGGTTTGCACTGCCTTACCAATATTTTTTATGATTGATATTCTTGTCTTATTTTACAGCCGTCATGGTGGCTGTCTTGCGCTAGCAGAAGCGATCGCTGAAGGGATTAATGGTGTGCCGGGGGCAAATGCTCGTTTACGCACCGTACCCCCAGTTTCAACCGTGTGCGAAGCTGTAGATTCGCCCATACCAAACAATGGCCCCCCTTTTGTAGAACCTAACGACTTAAAAGAATGTCATGGGCTGGCTTTAGGTTCTCCTACGCGCTTTGGAAATATGGCTGCTCCACTTAAATATTTTTTAGATTCAACCACATCGTCTTGGATATCTGGGCACTTACAAGGTAAACCAGCCTGTGTATTCACTTCAACAGGCAGTTTACATGGCGGCCAAGAAAGTACTTTGTTGTCTATGATGCTGCCACTGTTTCATCATGGTATGCTTATTTTGGGTATTCCGTACAGCGAAACTGAATTAATGCACACACAATCTGGCGGCACCCCTTATGGTGCCAGTCATTTAGCTGGCCCCAATCACTCTCGCCACCTAGATAACAATGAAGTTAACCTAGCTAAAGCACTGGGCAGACGGCTTGCACTCACAGCTCTTGCGCTTACAAAAAAACACCATGAATGCTCTTAAAACCCAACAGTATCGGCAGATGCTGCGCCTAAGTGCAATTGTTTGCATAGCCTGTTTAATTATTCTATGTCTTGGCTGGGAACTGAAATGGGCTCCACTTAGACCAGAAGGCTCATGGTGGGTGCTTAAAGTCCTGCCCCTAGTGGCTCTTTTATCTGGACTCTTGAAATCACGTTTGTATAGTTTTCAATGGGGTTCTATGGCTATTTTATTATATGTCATGGAAGGGCTTGTACGAGCCACCAGCGATGTAACACCATTTTCCAGAACTCTTGCCTGGATAGAAGTTTTTTTAAGCTCATTAATTTTTTGTAGTGTAATTTTTTACATATACACTTTTAAACGCAAACATCAAATTTCTACCGATTGACAATGAATACCCATTTACCAAAGTGGTTAATAAAACTTCAACAAAATTTTAATGATTCGCTTAGTTTTATTACAGGAGTTGCGGCACAACCTTTCTTATCCGACTGGCGTGGTCGCTATCATAGCCAAGCCCTAGCGGTTGCTTTTCCAAGCAACTCTGACGCAGTTGTAGCACTTGTTAAAGCCTGTATAGAACATAAAATTGCAATGATTCCACAAGGTGGTAATACAGGACTTGTTGGGGGTGCAGCAGCAGATCTCCAAGGCGATGGTAGACACACCCTTGTTATTAATCTTTCAAAACTTAGAAATCAATTGCTGGCTGACCCACTCAATCGCAGTTTAACCGCATCAGCCGGATATACGTTAAAAGAAGTACAAAGTTGTGCTGAAAAAGCTGGGCTTTATTTTCCGTTGAGTCTCGCATCTGAAGGTAGCTGTACAATTGGTGGTAATTTATCAACCAACGCAGGAGGTACTGCTGTACTTCGATATGGTAATGCACGCGATTTAGTTCTTGGCCTAGAGGCCGTTCTACCCAATGGAAATAAGTTAAATCAACTCCATGGACTAAGAAAAAATAATTGTGGTTACGATTTAAAACATTTATTCATGGGAGCAGAGGGAACACTCGGAATTATCACAACAGCAACACTAAAATTATTCAGCCTACCAAAACGAAGAGTAACCCTTTGGGTTGCATTTGATCACATTAAAAAAGCATGTGATTGTTTAACCAGTTTATTTGAAACATTTGATGCTCAATTAACCGCATTTGAATGGATAGAAAATCCTGCACTTGAATTGGTGATACAACAATTTAAACGACAACGGCCCTGCGCTACTTCCCATGGGTATGCCCTAGTTGAGTTAAGTGACTTTCAAAACGAGGCCAATTTATTGCAACTGGTTGAAAAATGGGCAGAAAAATCGCTTAAAAACAAACAGTTCAATGACTGTATGGTTGCACAAAATGAAAAGCAACGCACTAATTTATGGCAATTAAGAGAATTAATTTCTGCAGCCCAAGCAAAACTTGGGCTAAATATTAAACACGACATCGCCCTACCTATTTCTAATATCCCAAATTTTATAGAAAAAAATTTATCGCGCATCGCACAAAAATTTCCAAATATTCAACCTGTTATATTTGGTCACTTAGGGGATGGAAATTTACACTACAACTTTTCAGCTCCGCCCGATCAAAAACCACAAGTATTTTTGCAAAAAAACGAAGCTGAAATTAACTCGATTGTCTATGAAGATGTTTTATATTTTAATGGAAGCATTTCGGCGGAACATGGTATTGGATTATTAAAACGCGAACTTTTCAATAAAACAACAGATAGAACTACAGTGGAAGTTATGCGGAATATTAAACAAAGCATGGACCCACTGAACTTAATGAATCCAAAAAAAATAATCTAAAAAAGATTGTGCGCTTAAATATACAAGGTTTCTTGAGCTGCTATTTATTTAAAATTAGCGAAATTTTAAGGCAAGCACTACAACAAAAATGGCAATAAAAAAGCCCCTATAATGCCGTGCAAAACCATGCCAATCCCTGCAAAAATACCCATGGTTTCATTAATTGTAAACGCGGTTGAAGTACCTATACCATGAGCGCTAACGCCCATAGTGAAGCCACGCTGCCATAAAGGCATATTACTGTGAAAAGTTGATAACAAAGGACGCAACATAATCGACCCCAATATACCTGTCATTACCGCATAGACAGCAGCCAATGTTGGGGCTGCCCCTATTTTTTCAGCAATACCCATGGCTATTGGCGCTGTAACAGACTTAACCCACAAAGGCTGGGCAAGCTCCTCGGGGACATTGAACCACTTTGATAATAAAATCACAGTACCAACAGACACAGCACCACCTAAAATACTTGCAAAAATCAAACCAAAAATTTTACCGCGCAACATTTGCCAAGCTTTAAAAATGGGTAAAGCCAAAGCAACAGTTGCTGTTCCCAACAAAAAATGAACAAACTGAGCACCACTAAAATAGTCTTGATACGAAAGGTTTGACAACCAAAGTACAAAACAAATTAAAACAACGCTAAGCGCAACCGGATTTAACCACGGGTTTTTATTAAATGATTGGTAAAGCTGAAAACTGATCTCATAAAATAATAAGGTGATCAACAATGAGAACAAGGGCGATCCACTGAGGTAAACCCAAATTTGATATAGATCAATCATGTTTGTCCTCTGTTTTTGCATCTCGAACAAACCAAATACGCAAAACAAATGCCGTCACCAAAATAGTTAGCGCTGTGCTAACAGCTAAAATAACAATCAGTTCAACAGCATGCTCCAGCACATCACTTGCGTATAAAAGAACACCAACAGCCGCAGGCACAAATAATAAACCAAAATAGCTCAGCAAAACCGCTGAAATCTGCTCCACTTCAGGGGGGCATTTTTTTATTAGTAAAAGCGCAGCTAAAAAAAGAATCAAACCAACAACTGGACCAGGCACAAAAAAAGCCGTGAGTTGGGCCACCAACTCACCCAACCCTTGAAAAAGCAAAATAACAGTAATTCCTTTAATCATAGGAAAAGCTTAACGTTGGTACTAGAAGAAATACTATTGGTATAAATACCTATCTTGAGCGTTTTATTGAAGCAAAACGGCCAACAGAGCTCTATCAACAACACCCCAATTGTTCTTGGCTAACTCCATAGGATCTGACAGTATCTGTCGAAATAATCGGCCACGCGCTTGACCATGAAACAAACCCAACCACGGCTTCACAATCACACGTAAAGGTACACCCCTTGATAACCAGTCCAAAACATAAGGCTTTATTAAATGTAAAACTTCATGACGACTGATTTCCGTTAATGGTTTCTTAAAACACACGGCGTCAAATGATCGCAAACTCCAAGGTTGATGCCAAGCATGCCTTCCAAGCATCACCCCATCAACGTATTGCAAATGTTCTATTGCTTGGGCTTCCGTATTAATACCACCATTAAGAATAAACTCATAGTCAGGAAACAACTGACGCAGGCGATACACCACATCGTACCGCAATAGCGGAATCTCTCGATTTTCCTTGGGTGACAATCCTTGCAAAACTGCATTACGGGCATGAACAATAAACGTTTTGCAACCAGCCAAACCCACCAGGCCAATAAAATCATGCAAAAGACCATCGCTGGTATCCCCATTTAAACCAATCCGATGTTTTACTGTTACGTCAATTTGCACAGCATCGCGCATGGCCTTGACGCAATCGGCTACCAATCCCGGTTCATTCATTAAACAAGCACCAAACGCACCGCGCTGTACACGCTCTGAAGGACAACCGCAATTTAAATTAACTTCTGCATAACCCGCTTTTTCCACCCATCTTGCACACTCCGCCAGATCGCTGGGATCTGAACCACCGAGCTGAAATGCCACTGGATGTTCAATGTCAGTGTGATGTAAAAAATACGAACGGTTACTATGAATTAACGCTCCAGTGGTAACCATTTCTGTATACAAAAAAGCGTTAGGCGCTATGATTCGGTGAAATGTACGGCAATAAGTGTCTGTCCAGTCTAACATAGGCGCAACGCACAACCAGCGTGGACTTTCTCTCATTGCCTACCAACTACTTTTAAGATTCGCGACCGGCGCGTTTGCGCTCATGTTCTTTTAAGTAACGCTTGCGCAAACGGATAGATTTTGGAGTAACCTCGACCAACTCATCATCATCAATAAACTCAACAGCATACTCTAAGGTCAATTGCACTGGCGGCACCAATCGCACAGCCTCATCCGTTCCTGAAGCTCGAACGTTGGTCAGCTGCTTACCTTTAATTGGATTAACAACAAGGTCGTTGTCACGGCTGTGAATACCAATGATCATGCCCTCGTAGAGCGCTTCACCTGGGCTAACAAACATGCGGCCTCTATCTTGCAATTTCCATAGAGCGTAAGCCACAGCATCGCCATCGTCTTGAGATATTAAAACCCCATTACGTCTTTCTGCCACTGCGCCCTCCTTTATAGGAGCGTAGTCATCAAAAATATGGCTCATCAAACCAGTACCGCGTGTTAGCGTCATAAACTCAGATTGGAAACCAATCAGCCCTCTAGCTGGAATACGGTACTCCAAACGTGTTCGCCCTTTGCCATCTGGTGACATGTCTTGTAAATCACCTTTACGTCGACCTAACTCTTCCATAACGCTACCCTGATGGCCATCTTCAACATCTACCGTCAAAAGCTCATAAGGCTCATAACGCACACCATCAACCTCTTTAAAAACAACCCGAGGCCGGGAGACGGCCAACTCATACCCTTCACGGCGCATGTTTTCAATTAGGATGGTCAAGTGCAACTCACCTCGCCCTGAAACCTCAAACACGGTGTCATCCCCCGTATCACGAACTCGCAAAGCCACATTAGACTTGAGCTCGCGATCTAAACGATCACGCAATTGTCGACTCGTAACAAATTTACCCTCTCGACCAGCCAATGGAGAGGTGTTGACCATAAAATTCATTGTTAAAGTGGGCTCATCCACTTTCAACATAGGCAACGCTTCTGAAGTTGCGGGATCACACACGGTACAACCAATACCAAGTTCTTCAATACCATTGATAAGAACAATATCACCAGCCTGCGCTTGTTCAACTAAAATTCGCTCTAAGCCTTTAAATTTAAGTACCTGATTAATCTTTCCATTAAAACTTTCACCATCGGCACCAAATTTTACTAAAACACTTTGACCAGCACGAACTCTACCGCGACTAATACGACCAATACCAATTTTTCCAACATAATTGTTGTAGTCTAATGATGTAATTTGAAACTGCAAGGCGCCGTCTGGATCATCATTACGAACAGGAACATACTTGAGCACTGCTTCAAACAATGGGCGCATATCACCATCGCGGACATGCTCGTTATCACCAGCGTAACCATTTAAACCTGAGGCGTATACCACCGGAAAATCCAGCTGATCTTCAGTTGCACCTAATTTATCAAATAAATCAAATGTTTGATTAATAGCCCAGTCACATCTTGCACCAGGACGATCAATTTTATTAACAACAACAATCGGCTTTAAACCCAATGCCAACGCCTTACGAGTCACAAAACGTGTTTGCGGCATTGGCCCCTCAACAGCATCAACCAATAACAAAACACCATCAACCATCGATAGTACACGTTCGACCTCACCACCAAAATCAGCGTGCCCAGGGGTATCAACAATATTAATGTGTGTACCCTCATATTCAACAGCGCAATTTTTTGCCAAAATGGTAATACCACGCTCTTTTTCTAGGTCGTTGCTGTCCATGACCCGCTCTGAAACTTGCTGGTTGTCACGAAAAGTGCCTGACTGTCGTAAAAGTTGATCCACCAAAGTGGTTTTACCATGATCAACGTGGGCAATAATCGCTATATTTCTAAGTGCTCGCATAATTCTCTCTAACCAATCGTTCTGGGCTAAGCAAGGCATGCCCTGAACCGTTATTACTTAACAAACCTGTTCCTAACAACTGCCCATCAGGTTGACGGTAAACCCGAACCCGACCAACAATACTCTGGTTTAACAGCGGCAACCGCTGTCCATGACCAAATCGTTTTGCCATCAAATGATCCAATTCAATAGCGGGTAATTCTCGCAAAAAAGTGTCCATGGGCTGCATAACCTGGTCTAAGGTTTTTTCTAAACCACATAAACGCGCCATGTTTTCAAGCACAGGCATAGAGTACACCTGTTCATTTAATCTAAGATGACCTACACCCACACGACGCAAACCTGATAAATGCCCTCCAACCCCCAAAACACGTCCAATGTCTTGCGCCAATACCCTGATATAAGTGCCTTTACTACAGCGAACTTGAACCTCAAACTCAACAAAAATAAAATCTTCACGCGTGGGTTGTCTATTTGTATGGCAACTTTGATCGTGTCCTTCTATGCAATTCACGCTTTCTTCTAACAAACCACTAGGCCGCCAACTCAGTAAATCAAGCTGAGAAATAACAATAAAACGAGGCTGCCTTTCAACAGTTTCCCCTGCCCTTGCCAATTCATACAAGGGCCGACCTTGATATTTCAAAGCGCAGTACATTGGCGGAACTTGTTGTTGCGCACCCAAAAACTGTTGCAACACTTGCAACAACACCTCTTTGTTTAAAGAATTAATATCATTGGGGTTTGCCCTAGTTATGTACTCACCCTCAAGATCCCCTGTACTGGTCTCAGCACCCAAGCGGATTCGAGCTATATATGTTTTATCCGCATCAAGCAAATCAGCTGAAAACTTAGTAGCCTGGCCAAACAGTAACGGCAGCAAACCCGTTGCCAACGGATCCAAGGTGCCAGTGTGTCCAACTTTTTCTGCACGAAAAAAACGCTTTAAACGCATCACCGCGTCATTTGAGGTCCATCTCAGTGGCTTATCAAACAACAATATGCCATCAATAGCTTGTTTTGGTAACTTCAAAAACATCTAAATACGATTGACTTCAACATTATGAATTATTGGAACGGGCTTGAATTGCTTGATCAATTAAAGCGGACATTTCAGCCCCCCGTTCAGTAGAGGCATCGTATTTAAAACGCAAAGTAGGCACTGTGTGAATACTTAATCGCTTAAATAATAAATTACGTAGAAAACCAGCCGCTTCATTCAAAGCTTGGGTAGCCTCTTTAGGTTTTCCTGTTAAAGTTGAAAAATAAACCGTTGCATAAGCATAATCGGGGGTGATTTCAACTTCCGTCAAAGTTACAAGCCCAACCCGAGGATCGCGAAGCTCCCGCACCACCAACTCAGCCAAATCACGTTGAATTTGATCTGCAACGCGCAACCCACGAGATGAACCTTTGGACTTGTGTCTCATAAAAAAACCGCCCAAAATTAATTTAAAGCTGTACGAGCAACTTCTTGTATCTCAAAGACTTCAAGCTGATCACCCTCTTTAATATCATCGTAATTCAACAACTGCAATCCGCATTCAAAAGTTTGTTTAACTTCTTTTACATCGTCTTTGAAACGTTTTAATGAAGCCAATTGACCCGTCCAAATAACAACATTATCGCGTAATAAACGAACCGAAGCATTGCGTTTAACCAGACCATCTGTGACCATACACCCAGCAACTGAACCCACTTTTGAGATACGGAAAACTTGACGTATTTCAACAGCGCCCAAGATTTTTTCTCGTTTCTCTGGCGCTAACATGCCTGTCATTGCGGCTTTAACTTCATCTACAGCGTCGTAAATAATGTTGTAATAACGAATATCAATGCCTAGATTCTCAGCTTGTTTACGTGCACCCAAATCAGCACGGGTATTAAAGCCTAAAATAACAGCCTTAGAAGTAGCGGCCAAATTAACATCTGACTCGCTAATACCACCCACAGCAGCATGCACCACTTGCACCCTGACTTCGTCAGTGGACAATTTGGTTAGTGCATGCACCAACGCCTCTTGCGATCCTTGAACATCTGACTTAATAATCAAAGCAAAGCTCTTGACTTCACCATCGGTCATTTGATCAAACATGTTTTCTAGTTTAGCGGCCTGTTGTTTTGCTAATTTTACGTCGCGGAATTTACCCTGACGGAACAGTGCTATTTCTCTGGCTTTACGTTCGTCAGCTAGCGCCATAACCTCTTCACCTGCTGATGGCACATCTGATAAACCCTGAATTTCCACAGGAATACAAGGACCCGCTGATTGTACTGGACGTCCATTTTCATCTAACATTGCCCGAATTTTGCCATAAGCCGAACCCGCCAAAACCACGTCACCACGGTTCAAAGTTCCGCTGGTAATCAACATGGTTGCCAGTGGACCCTTACCTTTGTCAAGACGCGACTCAATAATTAAACCCTTAGCAGGCGCATCGATTGGAGCTGTTAACTCTAAAACCTCTGCTTGTAACAACAAATTTTCAAGTAGGTCGTCGATGCCTTGACCTGTTTTAGCTGAAACAGATACAAAAGGAGAGTCGCCACCATATTCTTCCGGTACCACTCCATGGGCAACCAACTCTTGTTTTAAGCGATCTGGATTGGCATCGGGTTTGTCAATTTTATTCATGGCCACCACAATGGGCACATTGGCAGCTTTGGCGTGATGAATTGCCTCAACGGTTTGCGGCATCACACCGTCATCTGCAGCAACCACCAAGATAACAATATCAGTTGCCTTGGCACCACGTGCCCGCATAGCACTGAATGCCTCATGGCCTGGTGTATCCAAGAATGTGATCATGCCACGTTCGGTTTCAACATGATAGGCACCAATGTGCTGAGTAATACCACCGGCTTCACCTGCAGCCACTTTTGCACGTCGAATGTAATCAAGCAATGAAGTTTTACCATGATCAACGTGACCCATCACTGTAACAACAGGTGCTCGTGGTTTATTTTCATACGTAACAACAGCTACTGTATCATCTAACAAAGCTTCTGGATCATCCAGTTTTGCAGCCACAGCACGATGCCCTAAGTCTTCAACAACAATCATCGCAGTATCTTGATCCAAGACCTGGTTAATAGTAACCATTTGCCCCATTTTCATCAGCGACTTAATCACCTCTGCTGCTTTCATCGACAACTTATGGGCCAAATCTGCCACCGTAATTGTTTCAGGCACGTGAATTTCTCTAACCACAGGCTCTGTTGGAGCAACAAAAACTTGGGCGTCATGATGCCCGCCACGGTGTTTATGGTTGGCCTTTGGACCACGCCAAGCCCCCGCACCACCACCTAAACCACCCGTGGTATCGCCGCGGGTTTTTAAACCTCCGCGACGCTTTGCTGGAGTCTCTTCTTTCCACGCATCACCTTTAGCACCTTTTTTAGGTCGGCTATCTGCTGACTCCTCAACAGGTTTTGGTTCAGTAGAAACAAAAGCGTTGGCCCCAATCGTTTTCTTGACTGGTTTAGGTGCCGATTTATTCTCTTGTGAAGTAGCCCCCTTGGCTGCTGATTTTGATATCTTCACTGCAGACTTATGAAGGGTTCCCTGCGTTGCTGCTTGCCCTGATGCGTCTGCGACTTTGGCGGTATTGGCCGTTTCAACTGCGGCCAATTGTCCCTTTGCGGGAGAATCAGATGCTTGAGGCAATGACGACTGAGCTGACTTAGCGAGACGCCGAGGTTGTTGCATCAACCGATTAATCGCAGCAACCTCCGCTTCAACGCGACGCCGTGCTTCCGCTTGTGCAGCACTGGCAGCCTCAGCCTGAGCCGCTGCCTTTTTAGCATCCTCTTCTGCACGACGTGCAGCTTTTTCACGCTCAGCAGCTTCAAGTGCAGCAGCCTGAGATTTTTCTTGAACACTGCGCTCTGCAGCCTGACGCGCCTCACGCTCAGCCAACTCTGCCTGCTCTGCAGCCAAAGCAGCCGCACGCTCTTCTATGGCTTTTCTCTCAGCCTCTAAACGTAACTCTTCTTCACGCTTTCTTTCAAGCTCAAGCTGCTCTTGTTTAGCTTTTAACTCAGCAGCTTGTCGCTCTTGCTCAGCCAGCTTATCAGCTAAATTATCGAGTTGATCAGCCTGCTGCTCTACCGCAAAAGCAGATAATTCTTCTGGTGTACGCTGTACAAAAGTGCGTTTTTTTCGAACCTCAACCTGGATTGTGCGAGCTTTACCAGAGGAATCGGCCTGACGAATTTCACTGGTTTGCCGACGTGTCAAAGTAATTTTCTTTGTATTGGCTGTATCACTTCCGTGAGCACGACGCAGACTCTCCAATAAACGCGACTTATCGCCTTCAGTTACAACGTCGTTCTCGGAGCTTTTCTCCACACCAGCCGAACGAAACTGTTCTAGCAATAAGGCGGCAGGCATCTTTAATTCTGCTGCAAACTGCGCCACTGTGTTACTAACCATTCACTGTCCTTCCTAACTTACCTCTAACTTTTAGCCTATTTAATAAGGCATACAAGCAATTAATTTATGCAAACCAATGTGCGCGCGCATTCATAATCATACTTCGCGCACTGTCCTCGCTCACACCGGTCATCTCGATTAATTCATCGACAGCCAACTCAGCCAAATCATCACGGGTTTTTATCTGATTTTTAGCTAAAACATCTACAAGCTCAATAGTCAACCCATCTACAGCTGAAATATCATGCTGCGCCTCCACAACCTCTTCTTGCGCAATCGCTTCTGTTAAAAGCGCATTGCGAGCTCGGTTACGCAACTCGTTAATCATGTCCTCTTCAAAACCATCAATTTCTAACATTTCGTTAAGAGGAACATACGCCACTTCTTCAAGCGTTTTAAAACCTTCAGCAATTAAGATACCGGCCACCTCTTCATCCACATCTAAGCGATTGATAAACAAATTAAGTAACGCCGATTGCTCTTCAGCCAATTTTTTAGCCGACTCATCAGGAGTCATGATATTGATTTGCCAGCCAGTTAAATCAGAAGCCAGCCTTACATTTTGACCTGAACGACCAATTGCAATTGCCAACTCATTCTCTTCAACAACCACTTCCATAGCGTGCTGATCTTCATCTACAACAATTGACTGTACATTGGCCGGCGCTAAAGCACCAATCACAAACTGTGCAGGCTCTTCTGACCATAAAACAATATCTACACGCTCACCACCCAACTCTGTGGTTACAGCCTGAACACGCGAACCTCGCACACCAACACAAGTGCCAATAGGATCTATCCGACGATCGTGTGCGTAAACTGCAATTTTTGCGCGCATACCTGGGTCACGAGCAGCTGATTTTATTTCTAAAGACCCCTGCTCAATTTCTGGAACCTCTATACCAAACAAAGCAACAATAAACTCTGGACATATGCGAGACAACATAATCTGTGATCCACGCGCATTACGGTCAACTTTCCACAAATATGCACGAACACTATCGCCAACCCTTAGATTTTCTCTTGGGATCATTTGCTCTCGGGGTAAACGAGCTTCAATACGACCACTTTCTACAATGACATCGCCTCGCTCAATTCGCTTCACCTGACCCAAAACAATTTTTTCAGATCGAGCTAAAAAATCATTTAATATCTGCTCACGCTCTGCATCACGTATACGTTGCAAAATAACTTGCTTTGCAGCCTGAGCGCCAATTCTTCCAAAAGATGCTGGCTCTAGGGGCTCCTCAAAAACATCACCAACACTCAAGGAAAGACCACGCTCTAAGGCATGCTCTTCAAGCAATTGAAAACCTGGCTCGTAAAATTCTTCATCAATAACGACTTGCCAACGACGAAAGGCTTTATAGTCACCAGTTTGACGATCAATATCAACACGCACATCAGTTTCTTCGTCAAAGCGCTTTTTAGTTGCAAACGCCAAAGCCTGCTCTAAAGCTATAAAAACCACTTCGCATGATACATTTTTTTCCCTTGCCAGCGCATCAACAAGCAGCAGGATCTCACGACTCATTTAGAAACTCTCCTAAAATTCAAATGCGGAATCAATCGCGCACTCTCAAGCTCAGACAATGTGAACACCAACTCATGGTCTGGCATTTGTCCTGGATTTTGGGACCACAAAACACAATAGCCCCCCAGATTTTCGGCCCGCGACAAAACGCCACTATACTGTTTGCGATGATTCAAAGCGCGACGCAATTTAACCTGCACCTCTAAACCCAAGCTTTCCTCAAAATCTCGAGTTCGACGCAAAGCGCGATCAACCCCAGGGGAAGATACTTCTAAGCGATCATAACTAACCTGCTCCACCTCAAACAAACGCGACAGCTGCTTACTGACATTTTCACAATCCTCAACCCCAATTCCAGAGGGTGAATTTAATGTGACACGCAATAAACCTCGACCAGGTCGCTCTAAATCAATAATTCGATAACCCATAGCAACGACAACGGTTTCCGCCGCTTCAACCCACGACTCCAACCACACACCAGAAGCGCACCCACCAACCCAAGCATCTTGGAAAAACACAGCCGCCTTATCAGACGTTGATTGGAGTTGAAACTGAGACTGATCTGCGCTCAACATATTGATAAATTTATCGTCGCTCATTAAATAACTTTACGTTAACAATACTTGTAACTTTGCAATTTCAATTGAAATAATCTTGGTATTACACCCCCGGCAATACAGCGGCAAAAAAAAATGGGCTCTAAGCCCATTTTTTTAGGGTAGCCTATATTTAAATTTGACCCGAAAATAAATATGTTCAAGAACCAATACGCCCGAACCAGATTCAGAACCAAAAAAAATAAATCTCACAGGGAAAAATAACAGAAACTTTACTAAATAGGCGAAAACTTTTCAGAAACACAATTGACATCAGACAAAATTTTTTTAAATGCCAACACAAAAAAGCTTTTATTTAGCTAAATTTACCGTAATCCGACAATAAAACACCAGGCCGCACAGCCAAAACCATACACTCAATCCTCTCATTATGAGGCAAAATCAATACTTTTTCAAGCTCTCTGAGGACCTAGCTTTAATACCCGAACGCACATAACCAGAAGCGTTGCGCCCATTTGGCTGCTGCAACACATCAAAACCAGGCTTTGCATCCAACCGATTCCCATTAACTGGTTTTCTAGTTTTTTTAGCAAAACCAGCAGCCGTTGCCCCAGAAACCGTTAAAAACGCTTGCTCTGCCTTGCCTAAATTTAACTTCGGATCAATTGGCTGCACAGAACGCCCCTTTGAAGCACTATGCCGAGTTGGATTTGGCTTAGAACGAAGCCCTAAACCGGTCGCGCCCGAACCCTCTCTCAACCCCAAGGATTGCAAATAAGACATAGCTTCAAGCGACTCCATTTCCACCCAACGACCACGCTTAAGTGTCGTAGGCAGTGCAATTTCACCATAACGAATGCGAATCAGACGACTCACCGTTAAACCCAAAGCCTCAAACATTCTACGCACTTCTCTGTTTTTGCCTTCAGATAACCCAACACGATACCACCTGTTGGCACCCTCACCACCTGCAAACTCAAGGAATGAAAATTTTGCCAAACCATCCTCTAACTCGACTCCCTTTAACAATTTTTGACGACCAGGTTCATCGAGTTCACCCAATATTCTTACAGCATACTCACGCTCAACTTCAAACTTAGGATGCATCAACCGATTAGCTAAATCGCCAGATGTAGTTAAAATCAACAAACCTTCTGTATTAAAATCTAAACGCCCAACCGCCAACCATTTTCCATTGGAAACTCGAGGCAAACGATCAAACACACTGGCCCGCCCCTCCGGGTCATCAGCGGAGACGATTTCACCAGCAGGTTTATGATAAATTAAGATTCTCGGCGGCTTAGAATGTTGCCGACGCAAAATAGGCTTCCCATTGATTTTTACGATGTCTGTGGGCAAAACACGCTGCCCAATGTGCGCAGGCTCTCCATTGACAGAAACACGACCAGAAACAATCATGTCTTCCATGTCGCGACGAGAGCCCAAGCCAGTATCAGCTAAAACCTTGTGTAACTTAGGTGCCAACTCAGGATTTAAACGAACATTTAACTTAGAACGCAAACCCGGCTTGGATTGCTTACCACCCCAACCAATATTGGCCACAGGCTTTATAAAAATAGGCCAGTCCTCCTCGCTCACAATCGAACCAGACGCGCCAGTCAAAGGCGCTTTCACAACATCTATCGGCTGAGCTTCAAAACTCTGATTTTTCTTTTGGAGGCCCAGATTCTTTGGAGCTAACCCAGACTGCGTATCAGGGGGCGAACCGGAAGGTACCGAGCTTTTACGAGAACCCATACGCCAAGCACGAGATTTACGAGGAGCCCGATCTTTCTTTTGTAACTCAGGAGAGTCTTCAACAAATGACATTGATATACGTTTCCACTTTAAAAAAATAATGTTATTTTGTTTCTGTCGGCATAAATAAAATACTCTCCGCTTCCTGCAAAATAGGCAAATCAGAAAGCCTCAACAAGCCCATATCAGACAAAAACCGCTGTGTTGTACCAAGCAACGAAGGACGCCCAGGGGTTTCACGATACCCAACGACCTCTACCCACTCTCTATCCTCTAATACTTTAACAATGTTGCTGGCAACAGCCACCCCGCGTATAGCTTCAATCTCAGCACGACTGACAGGCTGCTTATAAGCAATAATTGCTAAAGTTTCAATAATAGCTCGAGAGTATCTTAATGGCTTTTCCGGGTTTAGTCGCTCAAGAAAAGGCCGCACATTGACACATGACTGAAACCTCCACCCAGTTGCCAACTCAACCAACTCCATGCTGCGACCACTCCAGCACACCCTTAACTCACTCAATAACTCAAGGATCAACGGCTCTTCTAACTGATGATCAAACAATTGACTAAGCATCTTAACTGGTAAAGGCTCCGACGCACATAACAAAGCAGCCTCCAGTACACATTTTGCCTGCGAAAGATCCACCCAAGGATTCCTATCTTTTTGTTTTTACACCAAACAGCCCACACCTTGTTAAGGCGAACACTGAAAACAACCCCAAAGCACTGAATTCGAAGCCACTCGATTTGAAACGGGACGTGCGCCTAAACTGCCTATTTAAACGGATATTTAATTGTCCACTTGGTTACTTGCTTTATTACTTGAGCAGAATTTAAGTATTTAAGTGCTTTTCTAAAAAAAGCAAATTTCTATTAGTTTATCAGCAGACCAAAATTTTGTGAAGCCTTAAAAAAAACCACCGCAAAGAAAAAACCTCCGCTAAAGTTTCCCACAAAATTCTTGGATAAAGCTGTGAGTTTAATGTGGATAAAATATTCAAATAATTGTTTTTAATAATAAAAAAATGCTTCGCTTAAAAAATAACAATTCATCAAATCAAATTAAAATACCCGTCTAAACCAATTAGAAGCAACCCAATGCTATCGCGGTTTGAATTATTTTTTTCACCCTCCCCAAAAGAGTCATTTTTTTTTTAACAAAAACAACTTAAAATCTTTTCCACAAGTTTCGGGGAAAACCTCGCGTCAAAAAGTGGATAAGATTGGCAACTAAATGATTAAATTAATCTAAAATTAGCTTGCCCAAAGATTGAGCATTGCGCAGAATAATAAGTATTTTTTTAAATTAATACTCAATAACCAAGACAATTATTTAGTGTGCCCTTGAAAAAAAAGCACTCGCGTTTGCAACGATCGGAAATAATAGGTATAATTCAATTCTTCAGTCGCGGGGTGGAGCAGTTTGGTAGCTCGTCGGGCTCATAACCCGAAGGTCGTAGGTTCAAATCCTGCCCCCGCAACCAGTTATAGACTTAGACCCCTTATTTTATAAGGGGTTTTTGTTTATCTACGGTCCCCAAAAAGGCCCAAGGTATCAAAGTGATTAGTTTGATACCCTTGAAACTCATTACAAAGATCTAGGTTGATATGCGCTATTGGTGGGTAAATCAGAACAAAACACATAAAGACGAAATATCTGGCGGATTTCTATGGTCTCCTAAGGTAAAAATTACTGGTGGCAAGAACCCTTTTTATGACTATATGAAAGAGGTAGAACCTGGAGACATAGTTTTTTCTTACTTTAAGAAACAAATCGGTGCCATAGGTATCGCTACCGCAAAAGTAGAAACTTCGCCAAAGCCAGACTTTGGAAAAGTTGGGGATAAGTGGTCATCCGAAGGATGGCTAGTTAAGGTGGAATTTACGCGACTTGAAAATCCAATAAGCCCTAAAGATCATAAAGAAATCCTACTATCACTGATGCCTGAAAAGCATGCTCCTTTAAAGGAGAGTGGAGATGGAAAAGAGTTTTACTTAACTAGCATCCCTGAAAATTTTGCCAAAGCCCTTATAGACCTTATTGGCGCAGAATTTCATCCAAAGGTGGAAATTCTTATAAACGAAATTGATGTAACAGAATTAGAAAATGAATTCGTTGAGGAAGCGCTGGCTGGAAGAACTGATATTGGTCCAACAACCAAATCACAACTTGTTAAATCTCGTCGTGGGCAAGGAATTTTTAAAACTAATGTTCGTCTAAATGAACAAACTTGTCGCATTACTGGGATAAGCGACCCAAAACACTTGATAGCCAGCCATATTAAGCCTTGGAGCGAAAGCAATGACGAGGAAAAATTAAATGGCTGTAATGGTTTACTACTCGCTCCACATATAGACCATCTATTTGATAGAGGTCTAATTAGCTTTTCTGATTCTGGTGACCTGCTTATTTCGAAAACTCTTGATAGGAAAATTCTAATAGCCTGGGGCATCAAAGAGGAGGTAAATGTTGGGAAATTTAAACCAGAGCAAATATTTTTCTTACAGCATCATAGAAATAAATTTGGCTTTTAGAGCACGAGTAAATCTTGTTAAAAACTTATAGCTTTTAATTCCACAAACCCAATTCCTTCGGGAATTCGGCTCTCATAACCCGAAGGTCGTAGGTTCAAACCCTGCCCCCGCAACCAAAAACCCTTAAAATAAAGGGTTTTTTTGTTTTTAAAGGCCTGAAAAGCACTAAAGTTAAAAAATTGATGCTTTTTTTGAACATCCAAGAACATCCAACCCAGTGTTCATAAGGTTATAAGCTAAAAATAAGCTTTTCACGGTAGCTAAAAATGAGACAAAACAACACGTGGGGGTCGTGGATAAAGGGTTACGAGCCTATTCATAAGTAATTCAAGCATTTTTCAGCCTTCACTCTTCTCGGTTTCGTAAAAGCGTCCATCTCATCTATCTCAAGATTCTGATTTTCGTTTTGTATATGAATACGATTTCAAAGAATCACCAACTTTCAAAGATACTGGTAAACATTGGGGTCGCTTGTTTGTAAGAGATTAAGTTCCGCGATTAACTTAATCTTTTTATCCATATGGTAGGACTTTCTATTCCTCAAACTCTCTAAATCCTCGCTTGATAGCGCATTAATACCCTCTCAGGTAAAAAATTTTGATCTACCACAATAAAATCATAAATTATGGCTTCACAAATAGAAACAAGGATTACCGTTATCGGCTTTTCAAGAAATTTTTTTGGTGAACTGGTAGACCCTCCCTCGAAATATAAAAGACCTTCAACACATTAAGGTTGTACTTAATGTTGTCACCAATCTTAAAATTACCAACAAAAGAACTTGAGACCTTGAACACATTGATATAGATTGTTGGTTTTTTTTCGATCATAAGTATTAAATTAACGCAACGCCTGATTGACACACAAGAAGCTATAAAGGCGCGTGAATTAATACCAAAGACACACTATGAATGCTAACATTGGACAGGAGCAAACACACTTAAGGCAATTTCAAGACTGTGTAATATGAAACGCTGGAACTTAATCTAATTGGTTAAATCCCCCTCACAGGAGGGAGATTTAAAAAGTTACGCCACTAGTTTTGCTCGATTAGCAACGTCTACAAACTCTTTAATTTGATCAAAATTCATATACCGATAAATGTCATCAGCTTTTTGATTCACCACATTGACTTGCTCTAAGTATTCTGCCAACGTTGGTATTTTACCCAACAAAGCACACACCGCTGCCAATTCAGCCGAACCCAAATACACCCGTGTATTAATACCTAAACGATTAGGGAAGTTACGCGTTGATGTAGATATTGCCGTTGAACCTGTACGAATCTGTGCTTGATTGCCCATACACAAAGAACAACCGGGCATTTCCATGCGCGCACCCGTTCTACCCAAAATACCGTAGTAGCCCTCTTGCGTCAGTATATATTGATCCATTTTGGTGGGTGGTGCTATCCACAAACGCGTTGGAATGTCTTTGTGGCCATCTAAAATTTTGCCTGCAGCGCGGAAATGACCAATATTGGTCATGCACGAACCAATGAACACTTCATCGATTTTATCACCAGCCACTTCTGATAAAAATTTCACATCATCGGGGTCGTTAGGACAGGCAACAATCGGTTCCTTGATTTCGTTCAGATCAATTTCAATGACGGCAGCGTATTGAGCATCAGCGTCAGCTTGTAGCAATTGCGGGGCTGCAATCCACGCTTCCATCCCTTGAATACGACGACTGAGCGTGCGTGCATCAGCGTATTCATTAGCAATCATCCATTTCATTAACGTAATGTTTGAACGCATGTATTCAATGATCGGCGCTTTATCTAAAAACACCGTACACGCAGCAGCAGAACGCTCAGCTGAAGCATCAGACAACTCAAAGGCCTGTTCAACTTTGAGGTTGGGCAACCCCTCAATTTCTAAAATACGGCCCGAGAAAACATTTTTCTTGCCCTGTTTCTCAACGGTGAGCAACCCACCTTTAATTGCGTACAATGGAATGGCATTGACCAAGTCGCGCAAGGTCACACCTGGCTGCATACTGCCTTTAAAACGAACTAAAACTGATTCAGGCATGTCTAAAGGCATTACTCCAGTGGCAGCTGCAAAAGCCACCAAACCAGAACCAGCAGGGAATGAAATACCAATAGGAAACCGCGTGTGCGAATCACCACCAGTTCCCACAGTATCTGGCAATAATAAACGGTTTAACCATGAATGAATTACGCCGTCTCCTGGACGCAGGGCTACACCGCCGCGATTGGCAATAAATTCGGGTAATTCATGGTGCATTTTAACATCAATGGGTTTGGGGTAAGCTGCAGTATGGCAAAACGACTGCATCACCAAGTCTGCCGAGAAACCCAAACATGCCAAGTCTTTCAGTTCATCACGGGTCATTGGGCCAGTGGTGTCCTGTGAGCCCACAGTGGTCATTTTAGGCTCACAATATGTACCAGGGCGAACACCTGCAACGCCACAGGCTTTACCCACCATTTTTTGCGCTAAAGAAAAACCTTTACTGGAAGATGCTTCAGCGCCAGGACGGCGAAATACTGGAGAGGGATCCATACCCAAAGCCGCCCGTGCACGGTCAGTTAAACCACGACCAATAATAAGAGGAATACGGCCACCAGCGCGCACCTCATCAAATAGCACATCGGTTTTAACGGCAAACTGAGCAATTTTAAGGCCATTTTTTAACACAATGCCCTCGTAAGGACGCAGTTCAATTTCGTCACCCATTTCCATTTGAGAAACATCCACCTCAATAGGCAAAGCGCCAGCGTCTTCCATGGTATTAAAGAAAATAGGCGCAATTTTGCTACCTAGGCAATAACCGCCAAACCGCTTGTTTGGAATATGCGGAATGTCTTGCCCCGTAAACCACAACACCGAATTGGTGGCAGACTTGCGTGAAGAACCCGTGCCCACCACGTCGCCCACATAGGCCACCTGATTGCCCTTGGCCATTAAAGTTTGTAACTGTTTGATTGGCCCCACCTGCCCTGGTTGATCAGGATCAATGCCCTGACGCGGATTTTTTAACATAGCCAAAGCGTGCAAAGGAATGTCTGGTCGGCTCCATGCGTCTGGTGCTGGTGATAAATCATCAGTGTTGGTTTCGCCTGAAACTTTGAAAACAGTTAACTTAATGGACTGTGGCACCTCAGGGCGACTGATAAACCACTGTGCTTGCGCCCAATTTTGCATGACCCGCTTAGCGTTGTTATTGCCTTGATCAGCCAATTCTTTAACGTCATGAAAATAATCGAACATTAAAAGTGTTGTTGAAAGCGCTGCCGCTGCAATAGAACCCACCTCAGAATCAACTAACAAATCAATTAATGGACGAATATTAAATCCACCCAACATAGTACCCAATAACTCAGTGGCTTTTTGACGAGTAAGCAATATACAAGAATCTGTGCCTTTGGCCACAGCAGCCAAAAAAGCGGCCTTGACTTTCGCTGCGTTATCAACCCCAGCTGGCACGCGATGCGTTAAAAGCGCTAATAAAAACGCTTCTTCACCGGCTGGTGGGTTTTTCAGCAACTCTACCAACTCAACTGTTTGTTGAGCAGTTAAAGGCAACGGTGGAATACCAAGGGCTGCGCGTTCAGCAACGTGTTGGCGATAGGCTTCTAGCATATTGTGCTCCCTATGCAAAAATGAAAATTTTTAATGTGAATGAGTTTTAATTGATTTTTTCAATTTTAAGTCGGATTAATCACACAAATGATATAGAAGTTTGCCAATCTTCGAAACCAGATCAAAACAATATAAATACTTTTTAGTGAAAATATTTTGATAGTGAACAAGCTAGAATAATGGTGTTATTAAATCAATTATTATTAATATGCGCCGCAAACCACTCAACACTGCCGCTCGTTCTAAACTTTCTAAATACGCCAAACCGCTGGCCCAACTGGCTATTTTACTTGCGCAGGCAGGCAGCCGCATGGAACGCCGCTACTGGAAATCAAAACTTGCAAACGCCATCATGCCGCATTTGGCTGGCAGCAGCGAAACCACTTTGAATCAAACCTTAGATTATTTGTATGAAACCCATCTTCAAGCATACGACGAAATGGCGATTGTTTTAGAAAGTTCAGTTGAATCGCCTGTTTTGCACCCAGAAAAAGATGTTCTGCTATTTGCCAGTCCCATTTTAACTTGGTCAACCTACAATATTCCTTCAGGTCGTATCGACCCAAACCTGATGGAGGACCTGTATACCCTATTTAAAAAACACCTACTGGCCAGTAACCTAGATTTGGTGCTGACCGATTTACTATTTAGCCCCGACCAATTACCCCCCAATTACAATGCCGCCTCAGAACTGGCAAAACAACTGGGCCAAGCCGCTGTTGAACAGTTGCGTATCACGGTTGACCACAACAGTTTGCCAGTTACACAACATTTTTTATCTGATGTACGCTACTTGATTGGATGTATTGCCACCCCCAGTAAACAACCTGTGTTTCGCTGGCAAGAAGATCATAACGGCCAATTAATTACCCGTGAAGATGTACTGGCCAACTGGAAATTACACGCCACACCTTTATTACAGCGTTTATTGCCTGGCTGTAATATTGAAACCGTGCTGCCCAATGGGCTATATTCGGCCTGCCGCAACGCCGAACGAGAGGCTCGAGCTTATGCGCTTCGGGCTTCAGTATCATTCTTAAAAACCGCTATCGATGCTAAGCCCTCAGATTTACACGCCAGTGTTGGCGCATTTATTGACCATGGAGAAATTGAAGAATACCGCATAGGCATTAGCGTTGGCAGCTCTGAAAAAGTGGTGCACGGCGTGGTGTGGACCTTACTTGGCGAAGAATTTGGCAACGAACCAGACCCACGGTTTGAACAAGACGAGGCCAACGAACCGGAAAACCCTATTGTTCGCAACCGTATCAAAGCACTGCTGAACGAAGTTGGTATTGAGCATGTGCATATGCTGGAAGAACGCTTTCCGTTGGAATACTGCGAAGACTGTGGCACACCGCTTTACCCAAATCCAGAAGGCGAATTAATGCACGCTGAACTACCGGAAGACACCGAAGTACCGCAAACCCATCTACATTAATTCTGAGCAATACTGTGGCCAAACCGGCCACCGCTTACATATCACTATTTACCTATTGCTGCTTACCAACAGTTTGACGAATCAACAAAACCATAGGCAGTAACGACACCAACACAATTGACAAAGCAGGCAATGCAGCCTCAGCCAAACGTTCGTCAGCCGCCAATTGGTAAGTTAAAACAGCCAAGGTGTCAAAGTCAAACGGACGAAGAACTAAGGTGGCAGGCAATTCTTTCATCACATCAACAAATACCAATAAAAACCCAGTTAACATGGAACCACGCAACATTGGAACATGCACACGCCGCCACACTTGAAATGCGCTACAACCCAACACTCGCGCAGAATCGTCCATATGCGGTGTAATTCTTTGCAAACCACTGTCAATTGACTGCAAAGCTGCAGACGTAAAACGCACGCAATATGCATAAATTAAAACCGTAATAGAACCAGTTAAAATAGGGAATACACCTTGCCCTAACATTTGAACAATCCAACGATCTAAGCCTGCAATAGGAATTAAAATGGCAATTGCAATAATTGCCCCTGGGATGCCATAGCCCAAGGAAACGGCACGGTGCACAACAGTTACCAACCAACAAGACAAATTGCGCCGAGCATAAGCCAAACCCATAGACAAAAACGTAGCCACAAATGCAGCCAAAGCTGCCAAAAACAAAGAATGTTGCGCCCACACAAAAAAACGCGATATGTCCATTTGGCTACTGCTTTGCCAAACCAAATGAAGCAAAAAACCCAACGGCAAGAAAAACCCCAGCACACCAGGCAGTAAACAAAGCGTAAATACCAGAGCACCCCTCCAAAAAGACAACACACGACGACGAGACCGGTGAGTGCGTCCGGTTTGAGTGTAAAAACGGGCTTGCCCTCGCGCTTTAAATTCCGCCAATATCAATATCAACATTAAACCCAATAGCAATACCGCGATAAAAGCAGCACCGCCTCGATCACCAAAATTAAGCCAAGAGCGAAAAATAGCTGTGGTGAATGTTTGCACCCCAAAATAACTCAAAGCGCCATACTCAGCCAGGGTTTCCATTAAAACCAAAGACAAACCAGCAACCACAGCTGGCCGAGCCATGGGCAAAGCCACATAAAAAAACGTAGCGACTGAACCACAACCCAAACTGCGTGCAGCGTCTAATATATTGGCACTACGTTCTGTAAAAGCTGTGCGAGCCAATAAATAAACATAAGGATACAAAACTACACTTAAAATAAAAATGGCACCAGGCAAAGAACGGATTTCAGGCAAACGAAACGACTGCCCTATTATTTCTCGTAGCGCAGACTGAATAGGACCAGAAAACTGTAAAGCGTCTGTATAGGCATAAGCCACCACATAAGAGGGCATAGCCATAGGCAATAGCAAAATAGCATCAACCCAAGACCTTCCGAAAAAATCGCTGCTGCTAACCCACCAAGCAGACAATACACCCATGGTGCTGGTTAAAATAACCACACCTAAACATAAAACAAAAGTTTGCCTGGCCACATCAGGAATCAAAGTTTGCAAAAGATGCTGCAAGGTCCCTTCTGGCCCCAACTGAATATGCGCAGCCATGCCCACTAAACTGAATAGCGGAAAAACAAGGGCTAGTCCTAGCAACCCAAACCAAAACCGCTGAAAAAAATGAATACTTCGCAACACACACCCCAAAAAGGAACCAATCATTTAAAATAACAGAATGAGAATTATTCTAGCTTTTTTATGCACACCTTACTTGAACTGAAACAAATAAGCATTCAGTACCCAGGCCAACAACGTTGTGTCATTGAAAACCTATCATTCACACTCGAACAAGGCGCAATTGCCTGCCTACTTGGACCTTCAGGTTGTGGTAAAACCTCTGTATTACGCGCCATTTCAGGATTTTTACAACCCAGTAGCGGCGAAATTTGGATTAAAAACCAATTGGCCAGCTCAGCCACTAAGAACTTAAGCCCAGAAAAAAGAGGGGTTGGTGTCGTGTTTCAAGACTATGCCCTATTTCCACACCTCAGTGTTGCAAAAAACATAGCCTTCGGCATTCGCCATTTACCTGAAGAACAAAAACAACAACGCGTGCAAGAGCTACTAAAACTCATAGGCTTAAAAACCCACGCCCAACAGTTTCCGCATGCTTTATCAGGGGGGCAGCAACAGCGGGTAGCATTAGCGCGGGCCTTAGCTCCCTCTCCGGCATTGGTTTTATTGGATGAGCCCTTCTCTAACCTGGACATTGAATTAAAAGAAAAACTGTCTTATGAAGTACGCGACATTTTAAAGTCAACCCAAAGTACCGCTATTTTAGTAACTCACGACCAATTTGAAGCCTTTGCGATGTCAGACGTGGTGGGCGTATTTCATCAAGGACAATTGGCACAGTGGGCCGACCCTTACCAGCTTTATCATGAACCTGCATCTCGTGCGGTAGCAGATTTTATTGGTCAAGGTGTTTTTGTGGATGGAAAGCTTACAACAAACAGCGTAGAAATAGAACTAGGGCATTTAAAAAAACCCACAAACACCGCCACCACACCAGTGACACATGGTGCTGTTGACGTGCTTCTGCGCCCAGACGACATCACCCACGACGACCACAGCCCACTACAAGCGCGTGTAAAACGCAAATCGTTTCGAGGTGCTGATTTTTTGTACACACTAGAAACAGACAATGGCCAAGAAATTCTGGCTTTGGTTCCTAGTCACCATAACCACGCGATTGGCGAAAAAATTGGCATTCGGCTAAACGTGGATCACGTGGTTGCTTTTACAAAACAAAGATAATAATTTAGCAACACAACCGATCTGCGTCAAACCTGGGTTTTTGATGATGCCAGCACGTGTGAGACAACAGAATATTTGTGCATCAACCTTTTAATTGCTTTGCTTTGGCAGTTAAGCAATATTTGCGGATATCTGAACAACGGTTTCATCAATACTCCCCAAACCCCAGCACCAATCTTAAAAATTTTATTACCCAAGTGCTAAAAAGTGACTGATTGGATGCGCGCTTTTGAAGTCCACAATTGATTTGCGCAAAAAGCAAGGCGGAATGACTAAAAGATTATATATGGATAGAGGCTTACACAAAATGAAGCATATTTATACCCTAAAAAAATCCCCCTAAATGGAGGGGGATTTTTCAGTAAATTAAGGTGTATTACACCTCATACTTTAAACTGGGGTATTAAAAAAATTAAGCACCAATTGCTTTTTTCAGTAAACGCCCCATCTCTGATGGGTCTTTGGTCACTGTAATACCACATGCAGACATAATTTCCAATTTTTCTTGGGCTGTGCCTTTACCACCAGAAATAATAGCACCAGCATGTCCCATGCGTTTTCCAGGTGGTGCAGTTACACCAGCGATAAATCCAACAATTGGTTTTGTCATGTGATCTTTAGCCCACAATGCTGCAGCTTCTTCATCTGACCCACCAATTTCTCCAATCATAACAACGGCGTCTGTTTCTGGATCGTCATTAAAAAGCTTTAACAATTCAGTATGCTTCAAACCGTTAACTGGGTCACCACCAATACCTACAGCTGAAGACTGACCCAAGCCCAGTTCAGTTAATTGGCCCACTGCTTCGTAAGTTAAAGTGCCAGAGCGTGAAACAACACCAATACGGCCTTTTTTATGGATATGCCCTGGCATAATTCCAATTTTAATTTCGTCTGGCGTAATTAAACCTGGACAATTGGGGCCAACTAAAACTGTTTTTGACCCCATTTTGCGCATACGATCTTTAACTTCGATCATGTCACGCACGGGTATGCCTTCAGTAATACAAATCACTAGGTCGAGCTCGGCCTGAACCGCTTCCCAAATGGCTGCAGCCGCACCAGCAGGTGGCACGTAAATGACCGAAGCAGTAGCACCAGTTTGTGCCTTTGCATCTGCAACCGAAGCGTAAATTGGAATTCCTTCAAAATTTTCACCTGCTTTTTTTGGATTCACACCAGCAACAAAACAATTTTTGCCATTGGCATAGTCGCGACACATACGAGTATGAAACTGACCTGTCTTACCCGTAATCCCTTGCGTGATTACTTTAGTGTCTTTATTAATTAAGATTGACATCTGACAGTCCTTTCTTATTGTGGTTGCGCAGCGAAAACCACTTTTTGAGCAGCCTCGGCCATGGTGTTTGCAGAAATAATGGGCAAACCTGAATCAGCCAATAATTTTTTACCCAACTCTTCGTTAGTACCTTTCATGCGAACCACCAAAGGTACGCTCAAACCCACTGCTTTAGATGCTGCAATCACACCTTCTGCAATTACATCGCAACGCATAATGCCGCCAAAAATGTTAACCAAAATAGCCTTCAAATTGGGATTTTTTAGCATGATTTTAAAAGCTTCTGTCACTTTTTCAGTTGTGGCGCCACCACCAACATCTAAAAAGTTAGCAGGCTCACCACCAAATAACTTAATGGTGTCCATAGTAGCCATAGCCAAACCTGCACCATTGACTAAACAACCAATATTACCATCCAAGGAAATATAGGATAAATCAAACTTGGAAGCCTCAATTTCTGCTGAGTCTTCTTCGTCCAGATCACGCAATTCAACAATATCAGAATGGCGAAATAACGCGTTGGAATCAAAATTCCATTTCGCGTCTAAAGCGATAATATCGCCTGAACCGGTTAAGATCAGCGGATTAATCTCTGCCAATGCCGCATCTGTTTCCCAAAATGCACGGTACAAACCTTGCAATGCACTACGGCATTTTTCAATAGATGCTTCTGGCACACCGATTTTACGCGCTAGATCGTCAGCTTCAGCATTTGACAACCCCAATTCAGGGTCAATATAAGCTTTATGAATTAATTCTGGGGTATGTTCAGCAACTTCTTCAATATCCATGCCACCTTCACTAGAAGCCATAATACAAGGCTTCTGTGTTACACGGTCTACCACCATACCAATATAATACTCTTTTTTAATGTCTGCACCTTCTTCAATTAATAAACGGCGCACTTTTTGACCTTCTGGACTGGTTTGATGCGTAATCAACTGCATGCCAAGAATTTCACCAGCCAAGGTTTTTACTTCGTCTAAACTGCGGGCCAATTTAACACCGCCACCTTTACCACGCCCACCGGCATGTATTTGCGCTTTAACAACCCACACTGGGCCACCCAATTGCTCGGCCGCTTTTAACGCTTCTTCGACAGAGAAACAAGGCAAACCACGTGGCACTGCTACGCCATATTTGCGCAAAATTTCCTTGCCTTGGTATTCATGGATTTTCATCTCTAGGTCCTCGGACTGAAATTTAAAAGATTTATTTGTTGTGAAAAGCTGGTAGCAAAACACAAACAAAATAAAGTTTTGCTTTTAAACACACAACAAAGCAAAATCTAACGAAAACTGCTTACACAACAGATAAATAGGTACAACACCTAATTTCTGTAAAAACATAAAGCAATAAGCCAACGATTTTAGCACATAAGCCCATTTATTTTAAAAATCGACAACCATAATTAAGGCAGTTTTATTCAATATCTACACGATTTTTTTCAGTATTTTCTTTAGAGATGTTTAGTATTTATTTGGTGTTTTTTATTATTTGGTATTATTCAAAATTGTTTAGAACTTTCTTGTAAACGCTCTTTAAGAATGCGCATGGCTTGTTTGATATCATCAGATTGAAAACCTCTGGAAAATAAAGCACGAAACCATTTCACTTGATTTTGAGGTGTCCAACCTTTACCACATGAACGCTTTTCTAACCAGTCTATGGCTCGCTGGCAATCGTTTTGTTCAAGCAATTCCAATGCTTTTTTGGTGTGTTCTTCTGAAATATGATGTGCTTGTAACTGCGCTAAAATTAAATTTCGCCCTAAACCTATGGCTTTTTTTCTAACCAAACCCTCAGCAAAGCGTTGATCGCTTTGCCAACCTTTTGATTTTAACTGCACTAAAACATTAGCAATTTCTTCTTGTGTATAACCTGATTGTTGCAAACGACCTTCAAGCTCATGGTGGCTGTGTTCACGACGAGAAAGCCAACGTAATGCCACTGATAAAGCCGAAACCCGCACGCGAGAACTTGAACGCGGTTGCATACAAAAATTAACTTACGCGGCAGCAACGTCTGGGGCAGAATTATTTTTACCGCCAATAACGTTTGCTAAAAGTGATACGCCCAACTTTTCTCGAATTTTATTTTCAATTTCACGGGCCATAGCAGTGTTTTCTCGCAGATATTCACGCGCATTGTCTCTACCTTGACCAATCCGGTTACCACTGTAACTATACCAAGCACCCGATTTTTCAATAATATTGTGCAAACTTCCTAAATCAAGGATTTCGCCCTCGCGCGAAATACCCTCACCGTACAAAATATCAAAATCAGCTTGTTTAAACGGCGGACTCACTTTATTTTTAACCACTTTAACCTTGGTTTCAGACCCAATCACTTCATCGCCTTTTTTAATTGAACCAACACGACGAATATCTAGACGAACCGACGCATAAAATTTCAATGCATTACCACCGGTTGTGGTTTCAGGGCTGCCAAACATCACACCAATTTTCATGCGAATTTGGTTAATAAAAATAACTGTTGAATTGGTTCGCTTAATCGATGCTGTTAATTTTCGTAAAGCTTGGCTCATTAAACGCGCCTGCAAACCAGGCAATGAATCGCCCATTTCTCCTTCAATTTCTGCTTTTGGTGTTAAAGCAGCCACGGAGTCAATAACAACTAAGTCTACAGACCCAGAACGAACCAAGGCGTCAACAATTTCTAAAGCTTGCTCGCCTGTATCAGGTTGACTAATTAATAAACTGCTTAAATCAACACCCAATTTTTGAGCATAACCCACGTCTAAAGCGTGCTCAGCATCAATAAACGCACAAGTACCACCCAATCGTTGCATCTCCGCAATTACTTGTAATGTTAGCGTGGTCTTACCTGAAGATTCAGGCCCGTAAATTTCAATGACTCGCCCTCGCGGCAAGCCACCAACGCCCAAGGCAACATCTAAGCTCAACGACCCTGTTGAAACCACCTGCAAATCTTCCTCCACGTCTTTTTCACCAAAACGCATAATAGAACCTTTGCCAAACTGCTTTTCAATTTGCGCTAAAGCAGCAGCCAAAGCTTTGGCTTTTTCAGCAGAATTGGGCTTATGACGAGAGTCTTCCATATTTATACACCATTGCGAAAATTTGAACGTACCAAGATTATGGCACAAAAAATACTGTTTATCTATACAGCTATTTTAAATGATACTAACAAGCATCACCCAGGGTTAACCCATCAAAACACGATCAAACCACAGTAAGTTTAGAGCACCCCTAATTAAATAATAACGGACAAGCCAGCCACCCGAAAATAAACCGCTATTAAAAACAAAGTAATGCCAGCAGCCAACAAATCATCGAACATTACACCAAAACCGTTTTTCCACTTTTTATCAAAGTACCGTATAGGAGGTGGTTTAATAATATCAATCGCTCTGAAAATCAAAAAACCACACAACTGCACAACCCATATTTTTGGTAAAATGTATAAAATCAAGCACATTGCCACCACTTCATCCCAAACCATGGCACCATGATCCGAACACCCCAAGCGTTGCCCTGTAACATGACACGCCCAACACCCAAATACAAATGCCCCAAAAAGTAATACGATCCAAGTTGATTGAGTCAAATACGGGTCAAGTATCCAAAAAAGTAAACAAGCAAATACGGTGCCAAAAGTTCCAGGGGCTAAACGCGTTAAACCGCTACCAAAACCTAATGCAATCAAATGCAAAGGGCTTGAGAGCATAAAACGCCAGGTTGGATAACGCTGTAACCGATACAGTTCAACGGAAATGGACATACCCAGACTCCTGTAATTTCACAGATGCACCATCCTGTTGTAAAACAATCCCAGGCGCGGCAACCAGATAACCAATGCAATACAAAGGTATTTGCAAACGCTTGGAAATATCTTGAATAATAACGCGTTGTTCTGGCGAAGCAGTAAAACACAAACGATAATCATCGCCACCATACAACGCAAAGTGCAACGCCCGGTCTTCTGGCATTGCAGCAAGTGCCGCATCCACAGGAATCGCGCCAACCTCTAGCTTCGCTCCTAACCCACCACTGGCATTCAGTATGTGCGATAAGTCAGCCACCAAACCATCAGAAACATCAATTGCTGCGCTGGCCACTGACCTTAAAGCCTGCCCCAATAGCAGCTGCGCTTCAGGATAATCTAAAGCATGATTACAGACTGATAAATCCACCTGATTTGGTAAAAGATGGCCATACCGAATTGCAACAGCAGCCGCAGCAGCACCTAAGCTACCAGCCACCCAAATGTCGTCACCTAACTTTGCTGTACAACGACGCAAGGCCAATGAAGCATCTGGCACCATTCCAAATACAGTCACGGTAATTGCAAGACCAGAACCTACAGCATTGCGTGTTGTGTCGCCACCAATTAAAGGACAATTCCAAGCATTTGCTAGCGCATGAAATCCTTCAGAAAATTCGGCCAACCATGCATCATCTACACGCGGCAAACTTAATGCCAACAGGCACCCAACTGCCGTAGCAGCACAAGCCGCCAGATCAGACAGGTTAACAGCCAAAGCTTTGTGTCCAATAGCCCTTGGAGCAGTACCAGAAAAAAAATGAACACCTTCAGTTAAAGTGTCAATAGACGTAAGCAAAGCAGCACCCGACGGGGGACAAATCATGGCGCAATCATCACCAATGCCCATAGGCACCCAAGCACTGGCGGGGCTACCGTTGCGCTGACCAAAAAAACGATCAATCAGGCTGAACTCACCCGACACACTCAATCACTGCCCCAACTCGGTAGCTCGTAAATGAACTGCCAGACGATCAAGCACGCCATTAACATACTTAAAACCATCCGTCCCCCCAAAGGTCTTGGCCAATTCAATGGCTTCATTGATAACCACTCTATAAGGTACGTCCAAGCTGTCGCGCAATTCAAAAGTTGCCGTTAGTAGCACGGCCTTTTCTACCGGACTTAACTCTTCCCAGGAACGGTCTATGTGCGGAATAATTAAGGCGCACAAAGACTGAAAATTAGCAATCGTGCGATGTAACAACGCATCGTAAAGAGAACGGTCAGCCTTAGAGAAACCCGGCGCTTCTCGTAAATGAGCATCAATTAACCCAGTATCACAGGGATTCAACAGCCATTGATAAACACCCTGAAGTGCCAACTCGCGAGACCTACGTCGAGCATTTCGCACATGCGAACGGGGTAACGCCACTTCAGACATCTTCTTCCTCACTACTCAAAGCCCAATCGTTAACATCTAAAAACAAATTAGCCATTTCTACCGCCACATGTGCCGCACTGGTGGCTTTTTCAGCAACACGCAACCGTGCTTGCTCCAGGGTGTAAGTTGTTAGTACCGCATTAGCAATAGGTATATTAAAATCTAAACTCACACGCGTAATGCCAGCTGCACTTTCATTGCACACCAATTCAAAATGGTAAGTGTCGCCTTTAACAACTACTCCCAATGCAATAAGTGCATCAACATCACCGACTTCAGCCATGCGCTGCAAAGCCGATGGAAGCTCTAAAGCACCGGGCACCGTAATTTGCACAATATCTTCAGCTAAAACACCCAAGTCTAATAAGGCATTAACACACTCTTGTTTCATAGAATCGGTAATTTCAGGATTGTAGCGTGCCTGAACCACTCCGATGCGCAAACCCGCGCCATCCAATTGACTGAGAACAGAACCTGGTGTTTTACTCATGAATTTTCCTTCGTGACATAACCAGCCACTTGTAAATCAAAACCAGCCATACTTGGCATTTTTCGAGGATTTGCTAACAAACGCATTTTGCCCACATTCAGTAAACGTAAAATTTGTGCTCCAATACCGTAAGTGCGCAGATCCATTTTTGTTTTAGCCGATACATACCGCCCACCTTGAGACTGTACATCGTCTAAAGCTTTAAATTCAGCAAACAGCTGCTCGGGTGTTTCATTGCAATTTAACATCACAAGCACGCCTTGTTCAGACTGTGCTATAGCCTGCAAAGCCTGTGGCACTGAAAAAGAATGGCTGGTATAAACTATTTCTAAAAAATCAAGCACCGATAAAGGCTCATGTACCCTAACCAAAGTTTCTTTAACTGGGTCTATTTCACCATGTACCAAAGCAAAATGAGCACTGCCTGTTGGTTTGTCGCGCAACGCCAAAGCACGAAAAACACCGTGAGCCGTATTCATTAAACGTTCATGTACCACTTCAACCAAAGATTCATGCGCAGCGCGGTAATGTATAAGATCAACAATCGTACCAATTTTTAGTTGATGCACCTGCGCGAACTCAAATAGATCAGGAAGCCGTGCCATTGTACCGTCGTCTTTCATGATTTCACAAATCACCGCAGCATGCGTTAAACCGGCCATAGCAGCCAAGTCACAACCCGCTTCTGTATGACCAGCTCGCATTAAAACACCACCGGGTTCAGCCATCAAAGGAAACACATGACCAGGCTGCACCAAATCTTGGGCTTGGGCATGACGCGCTACTGCCGTGCGAATTGTGTGCGCACGGTCAGCCGCCGAAATACCGGTGGTAACCCCTTGCGCCGCTTCAATTGAGACAGTGAAATTGGTACCAAACGAAGTGCCGTTATTCACCACCATCGGCCGCAAACCCAGTTGCTGACAGCGGGCTTGAGTCAGTGTTAAGCAAATTAAACCTCGGCCATACTTGGCCATAAAATTAACGGCCTCAGGGGTGATAAAATCAGCGGCCATAACCAGATCGCCCTCATTTTCTCGGTCTTCTTCGTCAACCAAAATCACCATGCGACCGGCCCGAAGCTCTTCGACAATTTCCAATGTCGAGCTGATTTTTATCTGATTTTCCAATATATTTCCAAATAGATAACATAAGCCTCTATTGTACTTGGTGTGACCTACGTACAGCAAAACGTACAAAACCCAACAAACACATCAAAACAGAGAGCACACAAACGCCAAGTAAACCATAACGCGCATAAGGGGTTAACCCTTTTCTAGTCTGCACTTTAACTGGACCACTCAAGGCCCGATATTCAGGTAAACGCTGCGTCCAACGCCCCCAGGCATCTATTGCACCAGACACGCCAGTATTGGTTGCCCTAAGCATAGGTTTACGTAATTCAGCAGCCCGTACACGCGACATTTGCGCATGTTGCTCCAATGCAGCTGACTGACCAAACCAAGCCAAATTGCTAAGATTCAACAAAACATGCGGCTCAACCACCGCCAAACGCACCAATTCAGCGATTTCGTGAGAAAAGGTATCTTCATAACAAATATTTGGCAATACATGAACACCGTTCAAATCAAACGGTTTTACCGCGCCATGACCTTGTGCAAATTCACCCAATGGGATATTCATAAATCGAACAAACCATTGAAAACCAAAAGGAATAAATTCTCCAAAAGGCACTAAATGACGTTTATCATATCGAGCAACCACCGAACTGGATTGATCAGATTGAAATGGGCTTTGTGAATCAAGCAAAAGCACAGAATTGGTGTAAACCCCTTGATCTTCAAAAGCGGCTCCTAATATCACAGGTATCTGTTTTATTTGAGCCAAAGCTAAAAATGCCTGGCGCCAAACGAAAGGCGCTTCTTGCCACACAACAGGCAAAGCCGTTTCAGGAAAAACCAACCATTGCCCTACACCAGCAGAAGCAACGGCCTGCTCCCCCAAAAATAAACTCGTCGACACATTGTTCTGAATATGGTCTGGATCAAACTTCAGCAACTGCGAAACATTAGGCTGCACCAATTGAACCTCAACAGTTTGCAAAGGACTTGTAAACCAAGACGATGTTTGCAAAGATTGCAACCCAAAATACAAAACCAAACTTAAAAAAACCCCAGTTAGGCCATACCAGCAAAGGGACGCAACCAGTCGCCCTCGACACGGAACTTGCCTGTATTGCATCATCCGTTTTAAAAGTGACCCACCTGAATGCAAGCTAGACGAACAAAACCCGCCCCACCCAGTCACACAATTCGCGATAAAAATTGCAAAACAAGCTGCTGTATATGCCACTAAAAAGCTAACTCCATAGGTGCCCAAAACCGGATACAGCCCAGAAAGGGGCGTATCTATCCAAGCATCGCCAGTTGTCAGCCACGGAAATCCTGTAAAAACAACTGCACGAAGATACTCCGCTAAAGTCCAAGCCGAAGCAAAAACACCCGCCAAAAAATAAGTTGTGCCCCGCAACTGCGTACGCAGCCACCAACGTACAACCGCCCAAAAGGCAAACACCAACGAAGGAAATAAAGCCAAGTAAGCGGACAATCCAAATACAGCCACCGCCGCTATCACTACTGGCATTTGCGCCACATCATGCAAACTGATATATAACCAATGTATACCCGCTAAAAACTGAGCCAAACCATAACACCAACCAGTGCGCGCGCCTTGCTTAAAAGCCAACCGCCAAGAAATCGGGGCTGCCTGGGTTTGTAATACAAATAACACACCAGCCAAACTCAGAATTTGCAGCAACGGGAAACCCCAGGGCAAAAACGCAAAGCACCACAAAAAACCAAAAAACAAGACTTTTAAACTCGACCCTCTCATCATTCAGAACGACCGTTTGAACCCATCGGTTGCTCTTCGGTATATTGTTTTTTAGTATTTAACTGCGAAGCATTTCCAAGTTCTGAACAACTATTAAAAATTTCCACTTTCAACAAATGCACCTGCCGAGCATCCGCCCTTAAAATTTCAAAACGCACAGGAAATAGCTCTACAATTTCTCCTCGTCGAGGAACACGCCCTAAATGGTCGCTTAAAAGCCCACCAACGGTATTGGCCTGTACAGTATCAAATTCAGTACCGAAAGCTTCGTTAAATTGTTCAATTTCCGTCAGTGCCCGAACACGGTACACAGTGTTGGCGCCTTTGGTTTCAAAAAGTACAATATTGTCACTGACTTCGTCAAAGTCGTATTCATCTTCAATATCACCAACAATTTGCTCCAACACATCTTCAATTGTAATTAACCCACCAACACTGCCATATTCATCAACCACAATCGCCATATGATTGCGATTGTCTAGGAAATTTCGCAATAAAACATTTAAACGTTTACTCTCTGGAATAAACACAACGGGCCGCAACATATCTCGCAAATCAAAATTGGAGTCAAGTGCATAACGCAATAAATCTTTGGCCAATAAAATACCAATAATGTGATCGCGGTGGTGTTCATAAACAGGAAATCTAGAGTGAGTTGCCCGAACAACCTGAGCAATAATCTCAAGCAAAGGCAAACCTATATCTATCATATCCATTTGCGAGCGGGGTACCATAATAGACCGTGCAGAAATTTCCGAGACTTGTAACACTCCTTCAATCATCGAAAGGGCATCAGCATCTAATAAATTACGGCGATGCGCCGCGCAGAGCATTTGAAACAATTGCGCGCGATCTTCTGGTTCGCGCAGCAACAATAAAGAAATTTTTTCTAAGAGACTAACTGAACGCTTTTGATTCAAAGCCTGCGAAGCAAGCGGTTGCGACATATAAATGGGCGCAGTTTACCTACACCCCAAAGTTACGACACAATAAGCATACCAAAAACTTAAGCCGATGTAATCACCACTTCACCACGCAATGAATGAGGCAAAGCTTCAAGCACCCGAATATCGACCATTTCACCAATTAAACGCTCAGCACCTACAAAGTTTATCACCCGATTATTGTCAGTGCGACCAGACAACACCTGGTTATTTTTTTTCGAAAAACCATCGACCAACACCCTTTGTACAGTACCCACCATGTTCTGACTAATGCGCATGGCATTGGCTTCAATGGTTTTTTGTAATTCTGACAAACGGGATAACTTCTCAGCTTGCGCAGTATCATCGGGCAAATCTGCCGCTGGCGTACCTGGACGCTGGCTATAAACAAAAGAAAATGAAGTATCAAAACCCACATCTTCAATGAGTTTCATGGTAGCGCGAAAATCTGCTTCAGTTTCACCGGGGAAACCCACGATAAAATCAGAAGACAAAGAAATATCAGGGCGAACTTGGCGCAGTTTTCGGATAATTGATTTGTACTCTAAAGCGGTGTAGCCCCGTTTCATCGCTGCCAAAATTCGATCTGAACCAGATTGAACAGGTAAATGTAAATGACTAACCAACTTTGGTATTTTTTCATAAGCAGCAGTAAGCCGCACGCTAAATTCTTTTGGATGCGATGTGGTGTAGCGAATTCTCTCAATACCCGGTATTTCTGCAACGTACTCTAGAAGTAAAGCAAAATCTGCTTTTTCATGACTGCCCTCCATAGCCCCTAAATATGCGTTAACATTTTGCCCTAACAACGTCACTTCCTTTACCCCTTGGTCAGCCAAGTCAGCAATCTCTACCAACACGTCCTCAAACGGACGAGAAACCTCTTCTCCACGCGTGTAAGGCACAACACAAAAGCTACAATATTTGCTGCAGCCTTCCATAATAGATACAAACGCAGTAACTCCTTCAACGCGAGCAGGCGGTAAGTGGTCAAACTTTTCAATTTCGGGAAAGGAAATATCAACTTGCGGACGACCCAAAGCGCGGCGGCGCGCAATCAGCTCAGGCAAACGATGCAAAGTTTGCGGACCAAAGACCACATCAACAAACGGGGCGCGTTTAATAATCGCATCACCCTCTTGACTAGCAACACAACCACCCACACCAATAATAATGTTCGGATTGTGTTTCTTCAGTAAACGGGCTCGGCCTAAGTCTGAAAACACCTTTTCTTGAGCTTTTTCACGCACGGAACAGGTATTAAATAAAATGACATCCGCTTCATCTTGAACCTCTGTTTTTATCAGCCCATCTGTTGTATGCAAAACATCAAACATTTTGTCAGAATCGTAAACATTCATCTGACAACCAAAGGTTTTAATGTAAACTTTTTTAGGATTTTCTGACATAACCACATTCCGGGATAATTAAACTCAAAATGCTCACCCGAACATGCTCAAATATTGACTTTATATTTTAAAGTTAGAATTGCATGCGGTGCGGGAAGCGTTTTTAAACGATGCACACTGCCATCATATTGTACAATACCGTCGCTTGATTTACACTGGTTGCGAGTAAAGAAGGCACCTAAAACGCAAACCGACTTTACCTTAGCCCAATTTTGAATTAAGCCACTATCGTAAAGCTGTTACCATGCAAAAACCCTTTAACTTTAAAAGTGCTATTGGCTTAGCTGCTCAATCAATCGCTCAAACACTGCACAACCCCAAAAAAATTGACTTAACCATCGCCGAAATAGACAAAGCACTCAAGTTTTTAAGTACTCCTATTCACAGTCAACGGCCAAACCCTGCAACGGCATTGACCACGGCAACAAATAAAAACCATCAAAACCTAACCAAAGCAGAACAAGCACACTCAGCAGGTTTAATGCGAGTTAACCACGTAGGCGAAATTTGTGCCCAAGCACTCTACCAGGCACAAACCCACAGTACAAAAAACCCTCAACTCAAAGCCTTTTTCCAACAGGCCGCACAAGAAGAAACCGACCACCTCGCCTGGACCGCAGAACGGCTAAAGCAGCTACAATCTCGCCCAAGTTTTCTTAATCCCGTATGGTATGCTGGCGCATATGCAATCGGCTGCATTGCCGGAAAATTAGGCGACACAACCAGTTTAAGTTTTTTATCCGAAACTGAAAAACAAGTTGAAAATCACTTAAGCACACATTTAGACAAACTACCCATCAATGACTTGTCTTCTCGGGCCATTGTTGAACAAATGAAAATGGATGAAGCTGAACATCACCACAATGCCAAAAAGCTCGGCGCTACCAAACTACCCTTGTGTGTTCGCTGGGGCATGCAAACCATGGCAAAAGTCATGACCATGATGGCATACCGTTTTTAGCTGTTTTTTTTCTATTGCTTTAACTTTTCACACATTCACATCGGCCAAGTCATCAATCAATTCAATCGCGTAATTGATTTTTGCTGTAAGTTGCAGCATTTTGGTGGCCGAGCAATATTTGTCATGCGAAAGTTTTACCGCGCGTTCAACCACATTTCTACTTAAACGCCGACCACGAATTTTAAAGACCAAATCAATGGTTGTGAACACCTTCGGATCGACGTCCGCCCTTTGAGCTGTAACCTCCACATCGCACGCGCGTACATCTTGATTACTTTTACGTAAAATCAAAACCACATCATACGCTGTACAACCACCAGCTCCTACCAACAGCATTTCCATTGGGCGTGGCGCTAAATTTCGCCCACCACCCTCAGGAGCTCCATCCATATTCAACAAATGACCACTACCTGTTTCGGCGGTAAAACTCATACCTGATTCACCATTCCAACGTATAACACACTCCATATTACCCCCAAAGTTTTTTGCATCGCAAAAAAAAATTTAAAAATTACAATAATTTAATTGTAATCAATGATAAAATTTTTAATAAAAATAGCTATATATGCCATTTTATTAGCCCAAAAAAAGAAAAAAACCAAAAAATTTTAAACCCGTAACATTCTTGCACTGCAACACAAATTAGGGTATCATCGTGGCATTTTAAATAATTAGATTTGCTAAAAATAAAAAAACCTACAACATACAGCTTATAAGCTTAATTTCTTTTTTTGATTATAAATAGAAACATTGTCTGCCACTTTGTTTTGTGTGATTTCTGAAATTTTTTGTTTTTAGTGATTGTCTCCTCCACCTTCCTCCTTTGGTGGATTAAACCCAGGTCGATTACCTGGGTTTTTTTTATCCAAAAAAAACAAAAATATGCTAGAATCGAAAGCTTAAGTGCTTGTTGCAAACTTGGCTATTTTTGCGTTTTTTCTACTTGGTTAAATACTTAAAGTAAGAAAAAAAGTAATTAAAAGCGATTTCAAAACCATTACCTTCAACAATAAGAAGCGAATAGTATTTGTTTCTGATTTTATTTTAATTGTTTGGTGCTAGTAAAAACTAAAGCTAACAGATGAAATCAGCGATCAAAATCGGCAAGCACTCAACCGCCCAAAACTTTAAGGGCATTTTTTATAGGTAATTCCATGAAAACCTTTTCAGCAAAACCCCATGAGGTGCAGCGTGAATGGTTTGTGATAGACGCCCAGAACAAAGTTCTGGGTCGTGTGGCCAGCGAAGTCGCACACCGTTTACGCGGCAAACACAAGCCTGAATTCACCCCGCACGTTGATACCGGTGATTTTATTATTGTTGTAAACGCATCACAATTGCGCGTTACTGGTAATAAAGGCTTACAGAAAAAATATTATCGCCATTCTGGCTATCCAGGCGGTATTTACGAAACCAATTTCGACAAAATGCAAGCCCGCTTTCCAGGCCGTGCATTAGAAAAAGCTGTTAAAGGCATGCTTCCCAAAGGTCCATTGGGGTACGCCATGATCAAAAAATTAAAAGTGTATGCTGGCGAAGCCCATCCGCATACCGCCCAACAACCTAAACCGCTGAGCATTTGAGGTCGCACATGATTGGTCAATACTATTACGGCACAGGTCGTCGCAAAAGTTCTGTAGCACGCGTTTTTATTAAAAGCGGTAGCGGTCAGTTTGTTGTTAACGGCAAACCCTTAGGCGAATTCTTTGCCCGTGAAACAGGTCAAATGATTGCCAAACAGCCTTTGGTTCTTACCAACAACCTTGAAACCTTTGACATCATGGTCAATGTTAACGGTGGCGGTGAATCGGGCCAAGCTGGTGCGGTTCGTCACGGCTTAACCCGTGCACTGATTGATTACGACGCAGCATTAAAATCTTCACTGTCCAACGCTGGTTTTGTAACACGTGATGCACGTGAAGTAGAACGTAAAAAAGTTGGTTTACGTGGCGCGCGTCGTCGCAAACAGTTCTCTAAACGTTAATTTTTTGGCTATTTTGTTTTTGTGGTGTCAAAACACCACAAATCACTAGCCGCATCTCTACGTTTATTAAGCCACCTAACCGGTGGCTTTTTTGTTTTATCTTTAAAAAAATCAATTTTTTTGGAGCATTCTCATGATTCGTATTGGTATTGTTGGTGGCACTGGATACACCGGAGTTGAATTACTTAGACTGCTGGCTCAACATCCTAATGCTCAACTTCAAGTGATCACATCGAGAAAAGAAGCTGGCATGCCCGTGGCCGATATGTTTCCATCCTTACGAAAAAAAGTAAACCTTTGCTTTACTGAACCCAATACAGAAGCACTGAAAAACTGTGATCTAGTTTTTTTTGCAACCCCTCACGGTGTGGCCATGAGCCAAGCTTCTGAATTACTTGACGCTGGCGTTAAAATTATTGACTTGGCCGCCGATTTTCGTCTGAAAGATCCCAAAATATTTCAAAAATGGTATGCAATTGAACATTCATGCGCACACCTATTAAATCAAGCGGTTTACGGTTTAGCTGAAGTTAATCGTGAATCAATACGCAACGCTCAATTGGTTGGACTTGCAGGATGCTACCCAACAGCCGTTCAATTGGGACTTAAACCTCTGCTCAGCGAACAGCAACCGCTGGTTGACGAAATGCAAATAATAGCCGATTGCAAATCGGGGGTATCGGGCGCTGGTAGAAAAGCAGAAGTTCATACCTTACTGGCCGAAGCCTCAGACAATTTTAAAGCATATGCTATTTCAGGTCACCGCCATTTGCCTGAAATTGAACAAGGTTTATCCTTAATAGCGGGGCGAAATATTAAGTTAACTTTTGTTCCACACCTTGTACCCATGATTCGCGGTATTTTAGCTACTCTCTATGTGCGCATTAACCCTGAAGCTTTACACCTCAATTTTCAAACATTGTTTGAAAACCACTACGCAAATGAACCATTTATTGATGTCATGCCACAAGGTAGTAGCCCTGAAACACGCAGTGTTCGCGCATCAAACCAAGTGCGTATTGCAATTCACCGCCCTGAAAATTCAGACACGCTGATTATTTTAAGTACAATCGATAACCTGATTAAAGGTGCTTCTGGTCAAGCGGTCCAAGTCATGAACCTTATGTTTGGCTTACAAGAAACCACTGGTTTAAATCAAATTCCAATATTGCCCTAATTTTTTACGAATAAAACCCAGAAATCAAAGCTTTAAGGTTAAATTGAATCTATGTTTAAAATTAAGCCAAAAACAAATAAATAGAAAATCCTTGCAAAACCATAATAACGGAGTAAAATACTAGGGTATTGACACCTAAAAAAATAGGAATATGTTATGAATGCCATTGCTGAAATGCCTGCACCACTGGTTTTTACAGATGCGGCTGCCACCAAGGTAAAAGACTTAATTATTGAAGAAGGCAATACAGAGCTTAAACTTCGAGTTTTCGTTCAGGGTGGTGGTTGCTCTGGGTTTCAGTATGGTTTTACTTTCGATGAAGCTGTTAATGAAGATGACACCACCATGACCAAAGACGGTGTCACTTTACTGATTGACGCGATGAGCTATCAATATTTGGTGGGCGCAGAAATTGACTACAAAGAAGACATCAATGGCTCACAGTTTGTTATCAAAAACCCCAATGCCACCACCACCTGTGGCTGTGGTTCGTCTTTTTCTGTATAGTTTTTTAGTTTAATTTCCTCAAGAATTAAATATCTACACCACTCGCCCACAACTGCTAAAGCATTTGTGGGCTTTTTTTTAAAGCCAAAAACCAGTCTTATTTAAACGGTTCTCAGTGTTAACAAGATAAAAAAACGCTACAAAAATTCTTAGCATAGTCTAACGCATTATTAGACTGCTGCAGATCAAATGGATCAAAAACCTGACGGTTCGCTATGGCCCTTAACCACGTTAACTGCCGCTTGGCCAATTGACGAGTGGCAAACACACCGCGATCACTTAATGCTTGAACTGGTAAAAGCCCTTCCAACATTTCCCAAACTTGGCGATATCCAACACATCGCATGGCTGGCATGCTGGGATGTAAATGCCAACGGCTACGCAGCTGTAAAACTTCATCAACCAAACCGGCTTTTAACATTTGTGTAAAACGCTGCGCTATACGTACATGCAATTGAGCGCGATCTTGTGGTTCTAAACTCAAGCATTGCAAAGATGGTCCGGTAGCAGCACGTCCAAAAAAAGCAGACAAAGGCTGGCCTGTTAATTCAAATACTTCTAACGCACGTTGTATGCGTTGTGCATCATTAGGAGATAATCGCTCTGATGTTTGCGGATCGACCTCAGACAACCGTTGATGCAAAGCAGGCCACCCTAAACCAGCTGCTTCAACTTCCAAACGCTGGCGCAACTGTGGGTCAGCTTGAGGTAAAGTATCTAAACCCTGAGTCAACGCACGATAGTACATCATGGTACCCCCCACAATAACAGGCACTGCACCACGCTGCACAATCTCTACAATCAAAGCCTGTGTTGCTTGAGAAAAATCAGCTGTATTGTATGTTTCATCTGGGTTGCGAATATTAATCAAATGATGTGGCACTTGAAGCAATTCTTGCACAGTGGGCTTGGCCGTCCCAATGTCCATTTCGCGATAGACTAAAGCGGAGTCCATGCTAATAATTTCTATTGGAAAAAATTGTGCCAAACTAAGGGCTAGCGCAGTTTTACCACTGGCTGTTGGCCCCAAAATAGCAAGGGCATCAAACGTTTTTGTGAAAGTTTGCATTGCTGTTACTGGCCCCGCATAAACCAAGCGTCCATTTCTCGTATTGAGAACAATCGCCAGGTTGGACGGCCATGGTTGCATTGGTCCGAACGCTCGGTTTTTTCCATTTGTCGCAGTAAAGCATCCATTTCCAGCACAGTTAAACGACGATTAGCGCGAACCGCGCGATGACAAGCTAGAGTTGCCAACCATTGATTGCGCTGTTGTTCCAACACCTGGGCGCTACCATACGCAGCAAAATCGACCAACCAAGCTTGTAATAAACCTGCAATGTCATGGTCCATCAACAACGCTGGCACAGCACGAACCGCAAACTGCTGTTCAGAAACAACCGATACATCAAACCCCAATTTTGCTAAAACCGCAATTTCAGAAGTGAGTGTTTCCATTAGTCTTGGGTCAAGCGGCACCAATAATGGCACCAGCAATTGTTGTGACTCAAGCTGTTTTTTCTCATCCCACGCAGCCTTAAAAGCCTCATATAAAATGCGCTCATGTGCGGCATGCATATCCACAACAATCATACCATCGTGACGCTGCGCCAAGATATAAACCCCATGTACCTGCGCTACGGCATGCCCAAGATAATTGGGCTCCACTTCATCCGAAGAATCAGACACACTTACAGAAAAATCAACTCCAGCGGGTTCGCGCACAGAAGTTGCTACTGTGGCTATACTTCTAGCCGCAGTTGTAACTAAAGTTGAAGATGCCAAACTGTTTGATTCAGATAAACCCGCAGGTGGTTCAGAAAAAGCAGCTAAAAATTCATTTAATCCAGTATTATTAAAACGCTTCGCGCTACTGGGTCCGTTAGAAGCTAAATTTCTTTGTAGCAATTCAACCGCGTCATAAGTAGATGAACTTAAAAAAGTTGAAGCAGGCAATACCGAATCGGTCATACTGGCCATCCCCGCTTGAATAGACGGTGAATGTTCACTGAGCAAAGGCATTTGCATGTGCTCATTTTGAGTAGAAATGCCGTTATTCAAGCCTTGGGCTTGAGCTTGTGAATAACCCTGCACATCATCATGCATACGGTCTTGCTCTTGAACTTTCACCCGTGTTTTTCCCAACTGCTGAAATAAAGAACGTCGAATAAAATCATGCACGCTGCGGGAGTCACGAAAACGCACTTCAATTTTCGACGGATGCACATTCACATCAACCGCTTGCGGCGGAATGGTTAAAAATAACGCATAAACAGGAAAACGTTCACGATGCAAAATGTCTTCATAGGCACTGCGCACAGCATGGCTCAACAACTTGTCGCGCACGAAACGGCCATTGACATAAAAAAATTGCGCATCACCACGACCCCGGGAAGCTGTAGGATCACCCAAAACACCAAACAAATGCAAATCACCAGCTTGCAAATCAACCACACGGCCCGTTTCAGCCACTCCCTCTGGCAATAAATCTGCCACCCTTTGCAACCATGGACTTGATGTTAAATGACGCGTTAAGCGACCGTCCTTATACAGCTGAAAACCCACCGCTGGAAAAGCCATAGCGATGCGCTCGAAGACCTCGGCACAATGAGCGTATTCTGTTGCATCAGATTTTAAAAATTTTCGCCGAGCTGGCGTATTAAAATACAAACTGCGCACATCTACAGTTGTGCCAACAGCCCCAGCAGAAGGCGAGCTAGACCACTGGCCAGACTCATTGGTAATTTGCCAAGCGGTACTTTGTTCAAGCGTTCGACTGGTTAAAGTTAACTGCGAAACAGCGGCAATCGACGCCAATGCCTCTCCCCGAAAACCTAAAGTACATACAGATTCTAAATCGTCTAAATTCGTAATTTTACTAGTCGCGTGACGCAGCACAGCCAAGGGTAATTGCTCTGAAATAATGCCGAAACCGTTGTCACTTAAGCAAATTCTTGCGATACCACCGCCATCTAAACGCAACACCACGTCCGTGGCACCAGCATCTAAGGCATTTTCTAACAACTCTTTAACAGCTGCTGCAGGACGCTCCACCACCTCACCCGCCGCTATTTGGCTAATCAATAAATCAGGTAAAGCTTTAATTGACCGAACTGTGAAGGTTTGAAGGTTTTCAGACATTTGGGGTTCTCGAATGTGTTCGACTGGCAAAAAACTGTTGAATACCGCCCACAATGGCTTTAGCCATTTGGTCTTGATACACCTGATCTGTCAGTCGTTTTTCTTCTTCTGGGTTACTAATGAAGGCAGTCTCTACAAGTATAGATGGAATGTCTGGCGCTTTTAATACAGCAAAACCAGCCTGTTCCACTTGGTCTTTGTGCAGTTTGTTTAAACGCCCAATTTCTTTAAGCACAGCCGCACCTACTTTCAAACTGTCCGTGATTTGAGCTGTAGTGGATAAATCAAATAAAACCCGCGCCAACTGCACATCTTGCTGAGCAATATTAATACCGCCCACCAGGTCAGCCGCATTTTCATTGTTGGCTAACCAACGGGCAGCCGCAGAACTGGCTCCTTTTTCTGATAAAGCAAACACCGATGAGCCACGGGCTTCAGGACGAATAAAAGCATCAGCGTGAATGGACACAAATAAATCAGCCTTCACACGACGCGCTTTTTCAACACGGCGATGCAAAGGGACAAAATAATCACCATCTCGCGTTAATACAGCATGCATACTTGGGATCAAATCAATTTGGGCTTTTAAACGCTTGGCAATATCCAAAACCACTTTTTTTTCTTGTGTACCCATCGCACCAATGGCCCCTGGGTCCTCGCCACCATGACCTGGGTCTAATGCAATGATCAAAGGCCGAGACGGTGTAACTGTTTTATCACCCTTATGCGGAGCTAATTTTTTCTGTTCTACCTTTTGATCAATCGATTTTTTATCATCGTTTTTTTTATCATCCGCTTTTTTAGCTTGTACATCGATATTGTTTTCAGTTCGCTTGCTTTCAGAAAACTGCGCTGTTGTTGTTTTGCCTTCTAAAGCTTTCATAATATCTGGTTTGGAGGGCAATTCATCAGGTGTATCAAACCCTGCCAATATATCGGCAGGCAGTTTAACTGGATACAAATCGAACACCAAACGGTGTTTGTAGTCGGCCACTGGTTCTAACTGAAACACTTGAGGATTCACGGCTTCTTTTAAATCAAATACCAAGCGCACCAGTTTAGGTTTATTCTGCGCTATGCGCACCCCTGCAATATAGGGGTCATTGGGAATTACTTTTTTAACCAAATCTGACAACGCTGTGTTTAAATCGGCACCGTCAATATCAACCACCAAGCGGTTGGGGTCAGCAATAGTGAAATGAGAAAATTTTAAAGTATTGGTGTGTTCTAAGGTGACGCGCGTGTAATCGCGGGCCGGCCACACCCGAACATCAACAATATCGCTGCCCAAACCACCTGCACGCACTACGGGCAACACAAAACCACACGCCAGCCCCATCAACAACTGCCGACGCAAAGCACTGTCCAAAACAGGAGATTGAGAAGATATCGGCCTTATTAGTTTGTCATTATTGCCCATTGTTTTTTCCACGCCGCCAAACACCGATTTCCATGTTCTGAATTGAATTGTACCTCAATGTTTCGCCCCATTTGATCTAAGTTTGCATAATCAAAATCAATCAAGATGTCTGGTTGCGGTAAAAAACCCCACGCCTTTTCTGGCCATTCAATCAAAGCCACACAGGCCGGACCAAACAACTCATCAAACCCCGATGAAGCCCACTCCCCTACGTTAAAGAAACGATACAAATCAAAGTGATATAAGTTTAAATTCGATTCAGTATAAAATTCAACCAAGGTGTAAGTTGGACTGCGAATAGGCCCCTGAATACCGCTTGCACGCAACAGTTGTCGCACAAAACTGGTTTTACCAGCTCCAACGGGGCCCTGCAAATACACCACCAAACCCTTTTCTAGCATACACTGTCGCATACTTTGTAAAGTTAAAGCCAACGCTGTAGCAAACTGGTACAAAGCCGCTTCGTCTAATAAATGTGTATTAATATGATCTGCAAACATGAAAAATCGTCATTATTCTTGGAACAACCTAAAACAACTGGCTGACTATTTTGGGTTAGACGCTTTAGGTGTTACCGACACCAACCTTACAAACGACAACAAAAAATTGCAACACTGGTTAGAGTCCGGCCACCACGGCACCATGCATTATATGGCACGCCACGGTTTAAAACGTACCGAACCAAAAAATTTACAACCAAACACTGTACGAATTATTAGCGTACGCATGAATTATTTGCATCTAGAACAAAACACAGCACACCACTGGCGCACCCAAGCTTGGGCAGACATTAAAAACCCCAACCAAGGTTACGTCAGTTTATACGCCCGCGGCCGAGATTATCACAAAGTATTTAAAAAAAAGTTAGCAGCATTTGCCAAAGCATTGCACCAAGAAATTGGAGAATTAACCTATCGCGTCTGTGTTGATTCAGCGCCAATTTTAGAAGTTAGCCTTGCAGAAAAAGCAGGACTAGGATGGCGCGGAAAACACACCTTGCTAATTAACCGTGAAGCGGGTTCAATGTTTTTTTTAGGCGAAATACTAACAGATTACTTATTTGATCTAACCCCCAACACCACAGCCCACTGCGGAAAATGCCAGGCTTGTATTGATATTTGCCCAACACAAGCCATTATTGCACCCTATTGGTTAGACGCCCGAAAATGTATTTCCTACCTTACCATTGAACATCAAGGGGCTATTCCTATTGAGTTTCGCAAAGCCATTGGCAATCGTATTTATGGTTGCGATGACTGCCAACTGATTTGCCCGTGGAATAAATTTGCTAAAACCCATGCACACAGTGATTTTAAAGCCCAAGATCAATGGTTAGGTCAATCGCTGATTGCACTCATGCAATGGAACGAAGCACAGTTTTTACAACACACAGAAGGTTCAGCCATTGGCCGCATTGGCTTTGAACGCTGGCAACGCAATGTGGCAGTGGCTTTAGGTAATGGGTCAGCCAACGAGTTGGCATTGCAAGTGTTACGAAAGCAACGCCAACTTGCTACCTCCTTAGTTAAAGAACACATCGACTGGGCAATTCATACACTTACAAGCTCAGAAAACTTGTAAAGCAACGTAATAAAAAGAAGTATCTGTGGTATCAACAACACTACCATCATCCAAACCAACTAGAACGTGGCCAGAACTAGACAGAGTAGATGTCCAGTACCCCCAATTTGTCCAACCAGACGGTAGGCCTGCAACTTGAGCACCGCTTCCTGAGCCATTGGCAGCGTCCCAAATAGCTAGCATCCCGTCAAACGTATTGTTTGCTGTAGCACCAATGCTCATAGCAGTGCCATTTGGATAATAGTTAGAACCGGTTGGTGGTAAAGTGGTGCCACCCAAAAGAGGCAAAGCCACTTTCACACCATTGAGCGTAGCAAAACGGTAAGTGTTGTCTGTATTGCTATCTGAATCTAGGGTGGTGAAGTCGGCAGCATAGCGAAAAATACCGTCCAATACGTCGTGCGTCACATCATCCCTGCCACCATTTAAGCTACCAGTATTATCGATAGTAGCATCCCCAGAACGGTCCCAGTAATAATAATAAGCGCCTTCTACTTCAAATGGGGCTATTAATTTACCGTAAGTGCCTAAATCAATCTGTGAATTACCAACCACTGTGCCAGGGCCTCCAACATCTGTCACCGTAATGGCGACAGCTTGGGTTGCTGCGTTACCTAATGAATTGGTCGCAACCACATTGATGTTGTAAATGTTATTGGCACCTGAATCTAATGGATATTCATAATCTGGACTTGATGTAAATGTTACATCACCCGTGCTGCTGTTAATAGAAAAATGACTAGCATCAGCACCACTCATACTATAACTTACACTTTGAGAAATATCTGTTGCTTTTGCAGTGTACACGGCCACCGACGTATAAATATTTTCAGAGGTAACCCCTACTCCACCACTCATAAAAGTGGGTGCAATACCATCTACTTTATAACTGCTATTGTCTGCCACTGCTGCATGCGTCAATATTGCACCATTACCACCAGCGTCTACAATTGAACCTGAATTCAAGCTCAACGCATTGGCTGCAATACCAATACCATTGGCATCACTTTGCCCAGAATGT
>JAXISZ010000003.1:0-141483 GCA_034680345.1 Burkholderiaceae bacterium | reverse complement strand
TTTTTTTCTGTATATATTTTTTTCTGTATATATTTTTTTCTGTATATATTTTTTTCTGTATATATTTTTTTCTGTATAATATATATTATGTAAACCAAAATATATTTTTGGTTAACTACACTCTTAAATATATTTAAAACTTTTAATGTTTCAGGGTGTTCTTCGCCCTTAAGTTCTATTAACATGCCATACGCTTTAGCCAAATTTTTTTCAGCTTCTGCTTTTTTTTCTTGTTTTGCTAATGTTGTTCCTAAGCTTGCAAGAGAATCAGCAATCTTAATGTGTCGTTGAAAATATATTTTTTCTCGGTTCTGTAATGCCATTTTAAAGTATTGCTGTGCCATCAATAATTTATTTTCTATTAATGCCAAACGCCCTGCTAATTGATAAACATCGCCTTTAAGTTCTTCTGATTTCTCATGATTTTTGTCAAGAAAAACTATAAGTTCTTCAATACTTTTTTGAGCGAGATTTATTTGTCCAGTATTAAGATATAAAACAGCCAAATTGTATCTTGCCTTATAGCTTTTTATTTTTGAGCTTTTTAAAATAATAGTTTTTAACCAATCTTTTGCTTCTGAGTAACGCTCTAATTCAATTAAAAACTGTATATAGTTTTCTGCAAAGTAATTATAAATTTCACTTTTTTCACCGAGTTGATATTGCAGATGAATTAGCGTTGTACGATAAACGGCATCACTGATTTTAAAATCACCCTGTTCAAATGCAATTAATGCTTTTAAATGCTGTAAATCAGACCAATATTTTAAATAATTTAACTCATTTGCTTGCTTTAAATATGAAAAGGCTTCTTCTAAGTTTTTTTCAGCTTCCTGTAATTCATTATTTTTTATATGTAAAATTGCTATTTGTTGTAATGCTTCAATTTTTTGAAAAGAATCAGCAGTTGCTTTTAACCATAATTGACAATGCTTAATATGCTGTGTAATTTCACTGCCTGGGTTAAAAATTAAACATGCTATTTTTTGTTTTTCTAAAATATTCGCCGTTATTTTATTTTCTGTTTCTTCTGAAAAACAAACAACAGGCCTGATGAGCATAACTGAAATAAATGGAATGACAAATCGATATAATATTTTCATATTATTCTACTGAAATGCTGCCACGAACAGTAACACGAACATTAGATTTTCCACTTTCTAAAAAAGTTGTGCTTGGCGTAGCAGCTAATATTGCTCTTGAACTCAATATTGGTTTATATGGCGAACTTTCATGTCCATGAATACCAATTATTTGAATTTTTTTTAATTGATAATTTTTAAAACCAAAGGCGCTGCTAATTAAAGCTGATTTTTCTTGAAATTGCGCTATTGCTTGAATAATCATTTGTTGTTCAATTTGTTGCATTGCGGTAGAACTTAAATGATATTGAATAGATTCGTATGCAAAATCTGGCGTAAATCGCGCAGCAATTTTGGACAATTCTATAAAATTTTTGCTCTCTAATGTCACTTGAGCGCGTGTTTTCCAAGAACTGGGGCGCCCTTCCCCATTGTATTGAATTGATGTACTGATTTGTGTTGCGTGCTTGCTCAGAAGCGTTTTATCTGCGCCAATTTTTTGAATTTGTTTATTTAATAATTCATTGCCTTTTGCACTACTTTTTCCCGCATCAGCATCGGAAACCTCAGCAAACAAGATGATGGTTGCCAAATCGTTTTCTACTTCCGCTTCTACAAATTGTTCTAATTCAATACACGATTTTGAACAATCATCGTTCTTCATTGCTTGGGCATGCGCATTAAAACTTATAATATAGTAAATATAAAGTCCCAAACTATACGCTAATCTATGTAAACGTTGTGCTTTTGACACAGGCACTCCTTTTTAAAAGTCTTTTTCATACCATCAATTACAATACCAGTTAATTATTCTACACAACAGAAACTGCCCATGAAAGCCGACCCGTTACGGCAACCCAAGTTGCTGGTGAGTACTTTATTTACCATTGTTATTTTGGCTGCTGCTTTGCTTGTACTCTCCCCCTTTATTTTATCTTTGGTATGGGCTGCAATTATAGCGATTACTTTCTGGCCTTTTCATCAATGGATGATGTTTCGAATAACCAATCGACCAGGAACAGCTGCTGTTTTTAGTACCTTTTTAGTTGCCATTTTATTGGTTGGTCCTATGATTGGACTTTTATTGTTTGCCATTTTTGACATCATTTCTTTTACCAACTTTTTAGCACTGGCTGATCGGATTGGTGTTCCTCCGCCAATTTGGTTAAAAGATATACCTGGTGTTGGTGCTTTTTTGAACGCAAGTTGGCAACAGTATTTAGCTAAACCTGATCAATTGTCTTTGGTTTTTCGTCATACATTAATTGATCAATTGGGCGAAGTGCGCTCAGCTGCTCAATCTGTTCTTGCTGATATATTAGAACGTGTTGCCACTTTATTTTTTGCACTCTGGGTTTTATTTTTCTTTTTTCGGGACGGGCCGGTACTTTCTAATACGGTTAATCGTATTGGTTCTGACTGGTTGGGGCGCCGGTGGCAACCTTATACCGCCCTTTTACCCTCTGCAATGCGTGCTTCGGTCAATGGGTTAGTTATTGTATGGTTTGCAGAAGCTGTATTGTTATCATGTTTATACGCTTTTTGTGGCGTACCCGGTGCGGTTTTTCTCGGCACTCTGACTGCGGTTTTAGCTTTCATTCCTATGGCAGCCCCTGCCGTTCTGGCCATTGTTGGTGTTTTGCTTTTTACATCTGGCGCATCAGTTGCGGCAATTACCTTATTTTCACTAGGCGCTGTTTTAATATTTTTGGCTGATTATTTGGTGCGCCCCTTGCTAATACAAGACGGTACGCACTTACCATTTCTGGCTGTTTTGTTTGGAGTATTTGGTGGCGTTGTCACCTTAGGTATTGTTGGTTTAATTATTGGGCCTGTTATATTAGTTCTTCTAGATGTTTTTTTTGATGAAGCCTCTCACCTTGAACAAATTGAATTACAATCTCAGCAAACTAGCGATGCAAATTAATGGTTTTTGTCGGTTAATAAAAAAATCACTTAACTAAAATTAATCAATTAAAGTCTATTAACTCATTGTCCCACGTTAAGGTACATTCTTCATTTTGATTGAATGCTAACTCAGCAAGTAAACCTTGTGGCCAAGTGGCTTTTTCAGCAACATGGCCAAATGGAAATCCGTTTAAAATAATAGCATCACAGGCTGACGCAATTGCATCAATTACGTTGTTTAAACCATACCCATGGTCTTGTTCAACCGGTTTCCAATGCGTAAATTCTGAAAAAATAATTGCTTTCTGGTTTTTAATGACATTTGAATGTAAGAGTTGCCAAAGCATGCGTTCTATTCTATACGGGTGTTCGTTAACATCTTCGATGATTAAAATGCCACCATCATATTGTGGTAAGTAAGGTGTTCCAATCAGATGTGCAATTAGTGTTAAATTACCTCCCCATACAACTGCGTTGAGTTTTTTTTCAGAATCAATTTTACTTTTGTTTACAAAATTAATTTTTGAGCAAACTTCCGAGGTTTTCCATTGAATTTGTAAAGGTGTTTTATTAAATTGCGACGCAATAATGGCCTCCAAAGCAGTACACATTTTTAAATTTAAATGTTCTGCCCCAAAATCTGCGCATAGCATAGGACCTTGCCATAAACTAGGCGGAAAAATATTGTGTTGCTGGCACCAAGCCAGAATAGCCAATTGCAAAGCGGTAAAGTCACTGTGTCCAGACAAAACAGAACGGCTATTCTTTAACGCTTTAAGTACAAGGTCATAATTAATTTGATGTAATATTCTTGATATTCCATATCCGCCACGTACCCCCATCAGTAAGGTGGGTTCAGTAATTTGTGCGATATTTTCAATAACAGCCAGTCTTTCTTCATCAGTCCCTGAAAAACGTTGGTAGCCTGAGTTTTTAAATTCTGTTCCGAAAACGGGTATTGTTGAAGCCAAACGTTCAATACCAATTTCAAAGCCACTTTGATTGACTACACGACCGCTGCAAGCAATCAATTGAATTTTCTTAAAAGAAATTGTCAATGCGTTTTTTAATGAATTTGGAATTGAGGGAATCATTTTTTTAAATATTTTTCCAAGAATTGACTAGATTGCCAGTCATAAATTGATGCAATGCTGTGATTCTGGCCTGCATCTCAATATGGTTTGAAGCCCAAGATAGCATTTTTTCAAGTCCTATTTTATTTTGATACACAATAAGATCTTGTGGGCAATATATATTGTTTTCGTTTAATAATTTCAATAGAGCCAAATTAACATTAGGAATATTTTCAAGCTTAGCAATGCACTGTAAACGCAATTTATTGTTTTTTCGTTTTAATTTAAAAAAATTTTGTAATAATTCTTTACTTTCATTAGCCATGATTCCGCCCACAATTTCAGTGTGTGGGTTTATTTGCTTGTCCAGATGTAAATCAAAAGCGCCACCGCAAGCGCCTAATTTTTTATCAACTGCGGCAAAAACAACCCGCTTTAGGCGCGCCTGGGCTATAGCACCTAAACACATTGGACAGGGTTCAAGCGTTACGTATAAACTGCAAGTGTTTAAACGATAATTATTAAATTTGGCTCCTGCTGCGCGAAGCGCTAAAATTTCAGCATGTGCAGTTGGGTCATTTAAGGAAATGGGTTGGTTGTGCGTTGCCGCAATTAAATGATTATTTTCAACCACAACCGCACCCACCGGTACTTCACCTTGTTGTGCTGATTTTTGAGCGCATTCTATGGCTAAATGCATCCATTCTCTATCTATTTGACTAAAATTTAACATTAAATAAGACTAATATTCAGTAATCTTTATAATTGTATTTTTTTAATTTATGGATTCAAATACAAAGTGTAACTTTGATAAAAAATTATTTTCTAACTGATTGCTATAAATTAATTGATAAAAAATTTATTCAATTGCATTTTTAATAGTCTCTAGGGCCATTAAATATTCTGAATGTTCGCTCAATTGCTGAAAGCTAAGCGGTGGTTTTTGTGGTACCAATTGGTGTAGTCTCTGCGCGCTTTTATGATTTAAATGTTGAACGGATGAATTGATAACCACATCCATATTGGCAAAATCATTGCATAGTAAAAGGGCATCACATCCTGCCTCTAAAGCAGCTTGAGCACGCGCAACAATATTGCCAGCCCCGTGTGCTCCCACCATATCTAAATCATCGCTAACAATTAAACCTTGATAATCGAATTGATTTCTCAAAATATTTTGAAGCCAAATTTTAGAAAATCCTGCTGGCAAAGCATCAACCGACGGGTAAACAACATGGGCAGGCATAATGGCTGCCAAGGTTAAAGAGCCTAGATTTTTATAAGGCGCTGCGTCCGAAGCTAAAATGTCTTCTAAGGAACGTTCATCAACGGGTTGTTCAAAATGGCTATCTGCATGCGCCCAACCATGACCTGGAAAATGTTTACCACAGCCATGCATGCCTGCTAGCTGTAAACCATGAAGCAAAGCGCGTGCAATATTGCTAACTATTTCTGGATCCGAACTAAAAGAACGGTCACCAATCACCACACTACGACCATAATCTAAGTCCAAAACAGGTGTAAAACTGACATCAACCCCACAAGCCCTTAACTCGCTGGCCAATACAAAACCAGCAGCTAGTGCAAGTTTTAATCCTTTTTGCTGATTTTTTACATAAACTTGCCCAATTAAACCCATGGCAGGAATATGGAAAAAACCGTCTTTAAATCGCTGAACTCTACCGCCTTCATGATCCACAAAAATTGGCAAAGCTGGTGAACGCAAAGCATGAATTTCACTTGTTAGCCCTTGTAATTGAGTCGGAGATTGATAGTTACGAGAAAATAAAATAACACCACCTACCTTGGAACTAAGCAAACGGCGCAGATCAGCTTCATTTAACTGTAAACCTTCAACGCCAATAATTAAAGGTCCTAAATTAGGCTGATGCATTGATGTTCTCCTTTTTTCAAAACTATTTAAACCGATTAAACAGGCTATTTATAGTTTGTTTATGATGTATATAACTGAACGATTATTGATGAGAGTCACGGTAAATAACAACATCTGCTATCGCATAATGCACTTCATCGGCAAGTGATATTTTAGCCTTTAGCTGCTCTCTGAGCATATTTTGTTCGAGTTGGCCAAAAAAACAACAATACGGAGCACCTTCTTGATTATTCAAAATAGCCAAAGATTGAAACCCCAAAGTTTCGCCAACACCACAGCCCATTGCTTTTGCGAATGCTTCTTTTGCGGCAAAACGGGTAGCTAAAAATGATAATCCACGTGAAAATTTTTTCTCAACTCTTTGATTAAAAACAGATTGCTCTTCTTGGGTTAAGAGGCGTTTTACAAAGCGTTCGCCCAACTGGCGATAAGCTTGCTCAATACGATCAATCTCTACAATATCAATACCAATACCATGAATCATGTTACAAGGCTCTAACGTAAATCTAATGTGTCAAGACGCGCGCGTATCATCAATGCTTTCATGTGTTTGATGGCGTTTTCCCAACCCATAAATAACGCTTCAGCTACCAAGGCATGGCCAATATTTAATTCCGAGATTTCCAAAATAGCTGCAATTGGTGCTACATTATTAAAATTTAAACCGTGTCCGGCGTTAACTCGCAAACCCAACTGAGCACCCATTTGGGCAGCGGTAACTACCCGCCGCAATTCAGTTTGTGATTGGTCAACGGGCAACTCGGCATAAGAACCAGTATGCAGTTCTATCGTTGGTGCACCTGTTTTTTTAGCAGCCTCAACTTGGTTTGGTTTGGGATCAATAAATAAAGAAACCCGCATACCCTGCTGACCTAAACGTTCTACTGTCTCTTTTATACGATCAAATTCTCCAACAACGTCTAGACCACCCTCGGTTGTCAATTCTTGCCGCTTTTCTGGCACCAAACAAATATCGTGTGGCTTGATTTCCTCAACCAATTTCAGCATAGACTCTTCTATGGCACATTCAAAATTTAAACGAACACCAATGGCCGGACGAATACGCCGTACATCTTCATCTTGCATGTGTCGCCGATCTTCGCGCACATGCAATGTTATTGCATCAGCGCCTGCCTGCTCTGCTAGAAGTGCAGCCTTGAGTGGGTCTGGATATGCGCCACGCCGCGCTTGCCGTACAGTGGCAATATGATCAATATTTACACCTAATTCAATCATTGTTTTAATTGCTCCATCCAAAGACGTGATACAAACGGCTGAGGCCCTAAAAATTCAGCCAGTGTTTCACGGGTTACTGTTCGTAAAACAGCCGCTGCTTGTTCAGATAAGACGAGCTGCGCATTTAAAACAGCAGACAACGACAAGATCAACCCACCTGGCACTCCAACAGATGCACCAGTTCGTTCGTTTGCACAACCAGCAGAAAAATCTGACTGATTATAAATTACCCAACCTTTTAAAGGCACAAAATAATATTCAGTATTTTCATCAATTATACGCTTTTGACTATCTACATTACTGTCTATGCCCAAACCCAATTCTTTTAACAAGCATATCTCAAAGCATCGAATTGCAATCGCAGCCTTAAAACCATGGGACAAACGCGCCATAGCCAAAGCGTATGCATCAAACACTTTTGGATGAGGATCTTCTCGCATAAAACCACGCATCAATAGCTCATTTAAATAGTAAGCAGCCATTAAGGCGCCATTTTCAGGTGGTAAATGTCCGCCAACCCATTCACATGCTGTTAAAGTTTTTAAGTCTGAACGCCCGGAATAACTCACCAGCAAGGGCTGAAAACTTAATAAAATACTGCGCAAAGCAGAATTTGGTCGTTTGGCTCCCTTAGCAACAACGGTAATTTTACCCTGCTCCCGAGTCCAAAGTTCTGCAATTAGACTGCTTTCTCTGTATGCAATAGTGTGTAGAACATAGGCAGGTACTTGGGGTTGCGCTGGCATATTCAAATTTAATGTTAATCATAGCCTAAGCTACTAAGCAAACCAGCATCATCAGCCCAACCACTTCGTACTTTTACGAATGTTTCTAAATATACTTTTCCACCAAACAAACGCTCCATGTCAAGACGAGCTTGCGAAGAAATTTGTTTAAGCTTAGCTCCCGCTTTACCAATGATCATGGCTTTATGTGTGTCTCTATCTACTAAAATGGAAGCGAAAATTCGACGCAAACTGCCCTCTTGTACAAACTGGTCGATCACTACTGTACATGTGTAAGGCAGTTCGTCACCAACCAAACGAAAAACCTTTTCGCGAATACGCTCAGCTGCTAAAAAACGCTCTGGACGATTTGTTAGGGTGTCTTCTTCAAACATATACGCCTGTTCTGGCATATGTGTGGCAGCAAGTGATAATAATAAATCAAGATTCCAATGATCTTTAGCGCTAACTGGGATCATTTCTTTGAAATGACCAACTGTAGCCATTTGCTGTAGAAACGGCAAAACTTCTGCACGATCTTGGTATTGGTCCACTTTATTAACCACAATAAAAACAGGTCTATTTTTTGGTAGTAAAGCCAAAACTTGACGGTCTGCTGCTTTTAATTTTCCACTTTCTACAACCCATAAAACCAAGTCAACATCGTTCATAACACGTGTAACAGATTTGTTCATTGTACGATTTAAAGCATTGGAAAACTGTGTTTGAAACCCAGGTGTATCTACAAAAACATATTGTACATTCGCATGTGCTTGGGTAAGTACACCAAGCACTTGATGGCGGGTGGTTTGCGGTTTAGCCGATGTAATAGATAAATGCTCACCGATTAGGGCATTCATTAAGGTAGATTTTCCCACATTGGGGCGCCCAACTACGGCGATTGTGCCGCATTTCGTCATTTTTTATGCCTTTTTAATAATTTTTTCTCTGATAGTAGCTCCAATGCCGCTTGAGCTGCAGTCTGTTCAGCTATTCTACGAGATGTACCATGCCCTTTTGTAATGCATGTTTCTATTTGCGTATCTTTTGCAGTGGCATTTTTAGAGGCAATATTTGTAATATGGGCAATATCAGTAAAAAAAGTACACTTGACTTCAAAAACAGCATTTGTAGTGGTTCCGCCAAATTTAACCACTTCATAGACGGGCAAAGGCAAACGTTTAGCTTGAAGCCATTCTTGTAACTGGGTTTTGGCGTCTTTACCCAAAATATCAAAAGAATTATTTTGCGTTAAAACTTCTTCAATGTGCCGACGAACAAATGTCTGAGCCGATTCAAAACCAGAATCACAATAAATGGCACCAACCAACGCTTCAAATGCATCGGCCAAAATACTGGGACGTGAATTGCCGCCACTTTTTCGTTCCCCTTCACCCAAAAGCAGTAATGAAGATAAACCCAGCCCGTTGCCGATGCGTGCTAAAGATTCCTGACGCACTAAATGAGAGCGCATGCGCGATAAAGCACCCTCATTGGCATTTTGATTGAAAGCAAACAATATGTCTGCAACAACAAAATTCAAAACCCCATCACCTAAAAATTCGAGTCGTTCATTGTGCTGACTGGCATAACTGCGATGTGTCAACGCTAATTTTAACCAATTTGAATCTTTAAAATGGTAACCAATGCGATTTTGTAACGCCTGTAAAGAAGGGTTGTATGAATGGGAATTCAATGGGGTAATAATCAATAATAAAAAAAATAATTAACGGAAAAAACCTATGCGATCAAGATGAGAAAAATTCATCCAAATAAAAAACGCGCGGCCCACAATATTTTTATCTGGTACAAACCCCCAAATACGACTGTCGCTTGAATTATCACGATTATCACCAAGCACAAAATAGTGGTTTGATGGCACAGTGCATGAAACCCCCTGGAAAGTGTATTGACAATGATCATGGTGACTAAACGGCATAGAACCAAATATATAGGGTGATTTTTCTTCGTCAACAATGGTACGGAAGTCTACACCATCAAGTTGATGAGAAAATTGTTTATGGTAAATAACTTGTTCTACATCAAAATAATCGGGCAATATCTTTGTTTTAACAGGAACTCCGTTAATGGATAATACTTTATCTCGATAAACAATTTTATCACCGGGCAAACCAATAACACGCTTGATGTAATCAATTGAAGGGTTAACCGGATACTTAAAAACGATAACATCGCCCCGTTTTGGTTCACCTATTTCGATTACTTTTTCCTTAATGATGGGAAGTCTAAGACCATAATTATATTTATTAACAAGAATCAAATCACCTGATTGTAGAGTTGGTAACATTGATGCTGACGGTATTTTAAATGGCTCAACAACAAATGATCTTAATAAAAAAATTAAACCAATAACTGGAAATAAAGGTGCTGTGTATTCTAGCCAAAAAGGCAGACGCATTACTGTCTCATGTATTTGAGCGCGAGCAACAGCAACACCCTGTTCACCAATGGCAATCGTTAATGAGTCTACGCGTTGTTCAAACTCCGCTAATTCACGTGATAATTTTTCTAGGCGTTGTTTTTTAAAATACAAATGTTCCAACAAGAAAAAAAAGCCTGTAAAAACACTAAGGAGAAATAAAATCAAGGAAAAATCAAGATTGTTCATTTGTCTTCCACCTGCAAGATGGCTAGGAAAGCTTCTTGTGGAATTTCAACACTACCAACTTGTTTCATTCTTTTCTTTCCAGCTTTTTGTTTTTCTAAAAGTTTTTTCTTACGTGAAATATCGCCACCATAGCATTTTGCTAAAACATTTTTTCGTAGCGCTTTTACATTTTCACGCGCAATAATGTTCGAGCCAATGGCTGCCTGGATAGCAACATCAAACATTTGTCGTGGAATAATTTCTCGCATTTTTGCGGCAACTTCACGCCCACGGTACTGGGAATTACTGCGATGGACAATAATTGATAATGCATCTACCTTTTCACTATTTATAAGCATATCCACTTTAACCACATCGGCTGGGCGATAGGCTTTGAATTCGTAGTCCATAGATGCATAACCGCGACTCACGGATTTTAATTTATCAAAGAAATCTAAAACAATTTCAGCCATGGGCATTTCATAACTCAGCAAAACTTGCCTGCCGTGGTATGTCATATTGATTTGCACTCCCCGTTTTTGAGTGCATAAAGTCATGACAGACCCAACATAGTCTTGTGGCATAAACAAGTTTACAACAACAATAGGTTCACGAATTTCTTCTATTTTTGCGGGTTCAGGCATTCGTGAAGGATTATCAACCAACAATAGCGTGCCATCTTTTTGTATAACTTCATATACCACGGTTGGGGCAGTTGTGATTAAATCCATGTCAAATTCACGTTCTAAGCGTTCTTGCACAATTTCCATATGCAATAAACCTAGAAAACCACACCGAAAACCAAAGCCTAGCGCCTGAGAAACTTCGGGCTCAAAGTGCAAAGAAGCGTCATTTAGTCGTAGTTTTTCTAAAGCGTCGCGTAATGCGTCGTACTGATTGGCTTCAACTGGAAATAACCCGGCAAAAACTTGTGATTGAACTTCTTTAAATCCTGGTAATGCTTGGCTCGCTCCCCCAGCGGCAGATGTAATTGTGTCACCAACACGAGCGTGGCGTAGTTCTTTAATGCCAGCAATGATAAACCCAACTTCACCAGCGTTTAATTGATCTTTTGAAACAGATTTAGGTGTAAAAATACCCAACTGGTCTGCACTATACACAGCATCTGCAGCCATAAGACGTATTTTTTCACGGGTTTTGAGCGTGCCATTGACCACGCGCACCAACATGACAACACCGACGTAGTTATCAAACCACGAATCAATGATCAGCGCTTGCAGTGGTGCAGAAAGATCGCCTTTTGGCGCTGGTACGCAAGCCACAATTGCTTCAAGTACATCATCAATCCCCATGCCTGTTTTAGCTGACACCGGCACTGCTTGGCTAGCATCAATGCCAATAACATCTTCAATTTCAGCTTTTGCTGCTTCAGGGTCGGCTTGAGGTAAGTCCATTTTATTGAGAACAGCTAAAACCTCTACACCAAGATCCAAGGCTGTATAACAGTTAGCAACAGTCTGTGCCTCAACTCCTTGAGATGCGTCTACAACCAATAACGCTCCTTCACAAGCTGATAGCGATCGACTCACTTCATATGAAAAATCAACATGACCTGGGGTGTCAATAAGATTTAACAAATACATTTGACCGTCTTTAGCGCGATACTGAAGCGCCGCAGTTTGGGCTTTAATCGTAATGCCTCGCTCTTTTTCTAGATCCATCGAATCTAGTACTTGCGCTTGCATTTCGCGATCAGACAAGCCACCGCAGCGCTGAATGAGTCGATCAGCCAAAGTTGATTTGCCATGGTCAATATGGGCGATGATTGAAAAATTGCGAATATGCTTCATAGTGAAAAAAAAGGGCGCAATAAGCACCCTGTTCCCGCTTAAAAAAACCAAGACAATTTTAACTCAAACAAACTATTTTAAATGGATAAAACCAATAAAAAATAAAAATTTAAGTTAATTCTAATTTACACGAGTCATTATTTACAACCTACAACCCGAAAATTTTTATCAACGTTATTTAGAAACTGGTTTTATCGTTTTAAAGCTTGCATTGCCATCTCGCCACACTAAAATTGCAACGGTTTTGCCAATTGTTAAACGACCAACTAATTCATTGAATTGTTTAACTGAATTAATTTCGGTATTACCAACAGCTAAAATTACATCGCCTTTACGAATATCAACAACAGACGCTGGAGCCTCAACAGCTTCAACTAAAACCCCACGGCTTGGAAAATCTTTCCGTTTATGGCTGTCAGACAGATCAGCCACTGCTATACCTAAGGAATTTGTGGCATGTACAGATGAATTTGATGATCGGCGGGATGCTATTTTTTCTGGTTCAGTTTCAGCCACTGTCACGATAAGGTCTTTATTAGCTCCTCTTCTCCAAACCGTTAAAACAGACCGGCTACCAGGTGCTGTAGCGCCAACAATTCTTGGTAAATCACCAGATTTATCTATGGTTTTACCATCAAATTTTAAAATCACATCGCCTACTTCTAAACTCGCTTTGTCAGCTGGGCCATTAGCCTCTACCATACGAACTAAAGCTCCCTGTGATTTTGGTAACCCCAAAGCCTCAGCAACATCTTTGCTAACTTCGCCAATACTAACACCAATGCGCCCTCTAACAACCCGACCTTTGTTACGCAATTGATCAGCAACTCGCATGGCTTCGTCAATAGGAATGGCAAAAGATATTCCCATAAAGCCACCCGTTCTACTATAAATTTGAGAATTGATACCAATGACTTCACCGCGCATATTCAGTAACGGGCCACCTGAGTTCCCCGGATTAACAGCAACATCTGTTTGAATAAAAGGTAAAAAATCTCCGGTATCGCGCGCTTTTGCGCTAATAATTCCAGCCGTAACAGTATTTTCCAAACCAAACGGCGAACCAATAGCAAGCACCCACTCTCCAACTTTACTTTTACTTGGGTCACCAATTTTAATGGCCGGTAAACCTGTGGTATCGATTTTTACCAAGGCCACATCTGTTCGTTTGTCTGAACCAATCACTTTGGCTTTAAATTCTCTTTTATCGGTTAGAGTTACAATAATTTCATCAGCACCGTCAACCACATGGTGATTGGTTAAAATTAAACCGGTATTGTCTACCACAAAACCTGAGCCTACACCACGGGGAACTTCGTCACCCCCATTTTGAGCTGGTGGCGCATTTCTGCGGGGTGTGTGTGGTGTTCCTGGCTGCGCCCCTCTAGGAACCGCAAATCGGCGAAAGAATTCAAAAAATGGGTCGTTCTCGTCAAGTTCAGGAAAACCAGGAAACGGTAATGTGTTTGAGGCGCTTACACGCTCAAGAGTTCTGATGTTGACCACTGCTGGCCCTGCTTTTTCAACCAAATCAGAAAAATCAGGAAGATCGCGAGCCGCAGCGTGCGTTAAATTGATTTTAAACAAAAAAACACCAACCAATGTAATCATGGTGGCAAATGATTTAACGGCGTGTAATTTTGCTTTATGCATAAAAACCTCAAGTAATTGAAAATTTAGCTCATCGGCTAATCTTACTTAACTAGAATTGTATTGTAAAAAAACATTCTTTCTTAGTAAATGAATGAGTAGAAAAAATATAAAAAAATGAAAAAACATTTTTTTAAGACCACGCCTTACGTGATAAAACCCAGCGCCGAACTGCCCTTGACTTAGGGTGTGCGGATGTTAAGTATATTGAAACTCTTTTTTTTTCTAAATTTTGAAATTGGAGAATAGTAAGAAATGTCCATATGCAAGAATGTGTAAGTTCAACAGCTTGCCTTGGTTGGTTTAATGCAGCGCTAAAATTATATTGAATAAAGGCTTGACCTGCGTTTTCAACCACCAAAAGCAACTGTCCAAAAGCTTGCTTTTGAAATTTTTCTTGAACAGAAGAATTAAATAACTGCAAAATTTTAGCCCAAAAAAACTCAACAATAGCCAAAGTGCTATTTGGCATATAGTTGAATTTTCCTGAAAAACCAATTATCTCGCTCAATTTAGTTCAATTAAAAACATGAGTTGTTTTTTTATTTAAGACGTCTAACAGCAATTGTGCCATTGGTTCCACCAAAACCAAATGAATTGGAGAGCGCAACGTCTATACGTAATGAACGGGCTTGGTTCGCACAAAAATCTAAATCACATTCAGGATCAGGGTCGATTAAATTAATGGTTGGCGGGGAAATTTGATTTTTAACAGCTAAAACAGTAAATACCGCTTCAACACCACCGGCAGCACCCAGTAAATGTCCGGTCATTGATTTTGTTGAATTAACTACAGTTTTATAGGCATGCTGCCCTAAAGCGCGTTTAACGGCCATGGTTTCAGCAATATCGCCAAGTGGAGTGGATGTACCATGGGCATTGATATAGTCTACTGAATCAACACTAACACCAGCATCACGCAGCGCATTTAGCATACAACGGGCAGCACCACCACCATCGGTACAGGGTGCAGTCATGTGATTGGCATCGGCACTTCTACCATAACCAATTAATTCACAATAAATTTTTGCCCCTCGCTTTTTAGCATGTTCGTATTCTTCTAGCACTAAAACACCCGCACCTTCACCCAATACAAAACCATCTCGACCACGATCCCAGGGGCGTGAAGCGGCTTGGGGAGATTCATTGTGTGTAGATAAAGCACGCATTGCCGCAAATCCGCCAATGCCTAACGGAGAAACAGTAGATTCAGCGCCGCCAGCAATCATAAGATCAGCATCGCCATATTTAATCATGCGTGCTGCTTCACCAATTGAATGCGTACCTGTAGTACAAGCTGTAACAATTGCTAAATTTGGCCCCTTTAAGCCAAACATAATTGATAAGTGGCCTGCTGTGATATTAATGATGCTACCAGGAACAAAAAATGGGGAAATTCGACGAAAACCTTTATTGACATAATCATTATGGGTTTTTTCAATCAAGGGTAAGCCACCAATGCCCGAACCAACACAAACACCAATTCGTTCTGCATTCTCTTCGGTAACTTCTATCCCTGAATCTTTAAAGGCTTGGATGCCTGCGGCCAAACCAAAATGAATAAAACGGTCCATATGCCGAGTTTCTTTGGCAGAAATATACTGAGCAATATCGAAATCTTTGACTTCGCCGGCAATTTGAACAGGAAATGCAGAGGCATCAAAAGCAGATATTTTTGTGATGCCTGAACGTCCTGCAATCACATTGGCCCACGCCTGTTCAATGGTGTTTCCAACTGGAGACACAATACCCAAACCTGTAACAACAATGCGACGATCAGACACGTATTTCTCCAATAAGTAAAATCTGATCGAGGATTTAAACCTGATCAGATTATTCTTTTTTAAAAATTATTTCTTGTTTGATATAACGTAATCAATCGCATGCTGAACAGTTGTGATTTTTTCAGCTTCTTCGTCTGGAATTTCTGTTTCAAATTCATCTTCTAAAGCCATCACCAGTTCAACGGTGTCAAGAGAATCAGCACCCAAATCTTCAACAAATGAGGAAGTATTTTTAATTTCTACTTCGTTGACCCCGAGTTGCTCAGCAACAATTTTTTTAACGCGCTGTTCAATGTTGTCCATTACGGAACCTCCGTTGGTTTAAAAAAAAACGATATATTAGTTTAACTACAAAAAAAATTGTAATAAATTTGTACTTAAGCACCCATCCACATGCCACCATTAATATGTAAAGTGGCACCAGTTATATATGAAGCCGCTGAAGAAGCCAAGTAAACTACAGCAGCTGCAACGTCGTTGACTTGCCCCAAACGGCCAAGCGGTATTTGTTGTAATAACGCAGAAGACTGCGCTTCTGACAATGATTTTGTCATATCCGTTTCTATAAATCCCGGTGCTATGCAATTCACGGTTATATTTCGACTACCCAACTCTCGCGCTAAAGCCCGTGTCATGCCAGAAACCCCGGCTTTAGCTGCAGCATAGTTGGCTTGTCCTGCATTACCAGATGTGCCAACAACCGAAGTGATATTAATAATACGACCATGACGAGATTTCATCATGGGTCGCATTGCCACTTTTGCAATACGAAAGACCGCCGTCAGATTGGTGTCAATAACAGCATCCCACTCTTCTTCTTTCATGCGCATGGCCAGTTGATCGCGGGTAATACCTGCGTTATTCACTAAAACAGTAACAGGACCAAATTTAGCGGTAATTTTTTCAAACAAACTTTCGGTAGCTAAGGTGTCGTTGACGTCAAAAACCACGCCTTCACCTTTAAAGCCTTGTTCATTGAGAAACGCATCAATAGACTGTTTTCCCGCTAAACCAGTGGCTGTACCTACAACTGTTGCGCCCGCTTGAGCAAGCGCAGTTAGTACAGCACGACCAATGCCCCTAGACGCTCCAGTGACCAACGCTACTTGTCCTGTTAAATCAAAAAAACTTGTCATGTATTTTTACCCTTGCTCAAGTGCGTTTAAAGTAAACTCTAAACTTTGCGGATCTTGTATATTAAATACGGGTTTATCCGTGATTCGCTTGACCAACCCCATCAAAACTTTACCTGGCCCACATTCTACATAATGTGTTGTGCCCATGGCGTCCATTGCTCTAATGGTTTCTACCCAACGTACAGGATGATAGGCTTGCTTAACCAATGCGTCTATCATTCCTTTTCTTTCTTGGTGCACAGCAACATCAACATTATGAACACAACGAATACTGGGGCTTTGTAATTCGAGTGTATTTAAGTGTTGCTCTAAGATATTAGCAGCTGGTTTCATTAAACCAGAATGGAAAGGCGCAGATACAGGCAAAGGCAAAGCACGTTTAGCCCCCAAAGATTTTGCTATTTCGCAAGCCCGCAGCACAGCTGATGCCGTACCTGCAATAACAACTTGAGCCGGTGCATTGTAATTTACTGCTTGTACGAGATCTTCGCCTTGCGTTGCTTGATTGCAAACGGTCTGCACCTGCTCATCGGTTAAACCTAAAATAGCAGCCATGCCCCCTTGTCCTGCCGGTACTGCTTCTTGCATAGCCTGAGCACGAACACGAACTGCGGCAATTGCTTGAGATAAACTAAATACACCAGAAGCGGTGAGTGCAGCATATTCACCTAAAGAATGTCCGGCAAGCACATGTGGAAGAATTCTTGTGGTCTGTTGCCAAGCTTTAAATGCCAAAACATCTGCTAGTAACATCGCTGGCTGTGTATTGATTGTTAAATTCAAAGCTTCCTGCGGACCATTTTGAATAATTTCTGAAATCGACGTAGGCAAAGCTTGGTCTGCCTGAGCAATACAATTTTGAGCTATTTCAGCATATTTAGAACTTTCCAGCCAACTGTTAAGCATTCCAAGCGATTGGGAGCCCTGCCCTGGAAATAAAAATGCAATTTTTAATTCATTCATGCAATCAACCGATTCATTCAGTAAAACAAAAAATTTAATACTCGATAAAAGAGTTCATGCGCATTCTAATGGATTTTTAACAACACACTACCCCAAGTAAACCCGCCACCAACACCTTGCAACAAAATGATTTGATTTGATTGAATGCGACCATCGCGAACTGCGTTATCAAGCGCTAAAGGAACAGAGGCCGCTGAAGTATTGCCATGTTTATTAACCGTAACAACCACTTTGTCTTCTGACAAATCCAGGCGTTTAGCAATCGCCTGGAGTATTCTAATATTTGCCTGATGAGGCACCAACCAATCAATTTTTTCTGAACTTAGGCCTGCTTGCTCCAAAACCTCTAAGGCACTTTGGCTCAAAACCGAAACAGCTTGTTTAAAAACAGCTTGACCGTCCATCTGTAAAAATGGATTACCCAAAATTTGCCCAGATTCAACGCGAGATGAAGTTTTTAAAATTTCATGTAATTGACCGTCTGCTTGTAACTTACAGGCTAAAATACCAGGTGTTGGGTCCGCAGTAAGTACAACAGCACCTGCACCATCACCAAATAAAACGCACGTACCCCGATCACTCCAATCAAGAATTCGAGAAAAAACATCTGCACCAATCACCAAAGCATTGCGCGCTTGACCATTTTGAATCATAGCATTTGCAACTGTTAAGGCATACACAAAACCACTACAAACCGCTTGCACATCAAAGCATGCGGCGCAGGTATTGGCTAAGATAGCTTGCACACCACAAGCTGTAGAGGGAAACACTTGATCTGGAGTGGATGTGGCAACAATAATTAAATCAATTTCGTCTTGACCAATCCCGGAAGAGCTTATTGCTTGTTTAGCAGCCTGGGCGGCTAAACTTGTTGTGGTTTCACCAGGTTGAACTAGGTGACGCTGTTGTATTCCTGTTCTGGAAAAAATCCATTTATCACTTGTTTCAATACCTTGTTCAGACAAGCGAGACACAATTTGTTCGTTACTAATACATTGAACAGGCAAAGCAGAACCTGTACCTATCAAACGTGCATATATTCCGCTTTGTGGCTTCAAAATCGCCTCACTGTTGTTGATCAATGTTTAGATGATTCGGATTATTGATCGTGTCATTTATAGCCACGAATTGGATTTGCTGTGCAACCTCTGTAAGTGAATTGTTCATGGATTGCCTAATTTTTTCAATCAAATTTGCTGATGCCGCATCGTAAGCTCGTTTGAGTGCAAAACCAAAAGCATACGCGTCTGCAGAACCGTGACTTTTAATCACTATTCCATTTAAGCCTAACAAAGCAGCGCCATTATAGCGTCTATGGTCTACACGTTTTTTAAAACGTAACAGTACAGGCATGGCAATAACCGCCATGAATTTACTGATAAGAGAAGATTGAAACTCTTGCTTAATAATGTTACCTAACATTTGCGCCAAACCTTCAGATGTTTTCAGCGCAACGTTCCCAACAAAACCATCACAAACTACAACATCCGTTGTGCCTTTGTAAATGTCATTGCCCTCAATGTTACCGTAAAAATTTAATGTGCTCTTCCGAAGTAATTCAGCAGCAGATTTAACCGCTTCATTTCCCTTAATCACTTCTTCACCAATATTTAATAGCCCTATTGATGGGCGCGCAATATTTTGAGTTGCAGCAACCAAAGCAGCACCCATGTGCGCAAATTGCAACAAATGATTTGCTTCACAGTCAACATTACCGCCCAGGTCTAGCATGGTTATTGGGTTTGCAGTTTCGTTTGGCAAGGTAGAAGCAATAGCAGGACGATCTATGCCGTCAAGCGTTTTTAATACATACCTAGATATGGCCATCAACGCACCTGTATTACCCGCGCTGACTACGGCATTGGCCCGTCCTTCTTTGATCAATCCAACAGCCACTCGAATAGATGAGTCCTTTTTAAAGCGCAACGCTTGAGCAGGAGGCTCGTCCATACCAATAACTTCACTGGCGTGCTTAATCTGTAGTCGAGGATGTGATGCAAATGAAGTTTTTTCTAAAAACTCTCTGATACGACCCTCATAACCAACCAAGGTCAATGTAGCAGAGGGGTGACTTTTGAGAAATTTTAAACAGGCGGGTATTGTAACCGGTAACCCGTGATCTCCGCCCATGCAATCAACTGCAATATGCACCATTTCACTTACACCCCACAAACAACCCATGCGAATATTTTTTATTTATAAATTATGTGTTATTCGTCGTTTTTGGTTTTAATGACTTTACGTCCGCGATAAAAACCATTTGGGCTGATGTGATGACGCAAATGCACTTCACCTGTATTAGTGTCTGTACTTAATGCCGCGCCAGTCAAAGCGTTGTGTGCACGATGCATACCACGTTTGGAAGGCGACTTTTTATTTTGCTGAACTGCCATAAGAAAACTCCTAAAAAAATCAAACTTACTGTGACCTGCGCAATTGCGCAAGTTTTTCAAATGGGCGATGAACGGGTTGGTCTTGCTCTCGATTCTTCACCAAATTACTACCAAGATCTTGTTGCTGACCTTGTACTAAATCAACCTGCTTTTTTGGCTCTTTTTCTGCCTGCATAGAACAGAACTGATGCTGCGGAAACATTGGTAAAGACAAAAGCAATTCATCTTCGAGCCATTGCAATGCATTTACAGTTGTAGCAGCACACACAGCATCTTCTTTTTCTGCTGTTTCAATTGAATCGGCTTCTTGTTCACTTTTACATAAAATCAACTTGCGATCAAATGTAATTTTTTCAGAAAAAATATCCCCGCAACGTATGCACGGCATTTCAGGAGAAAAATAACCCTGTAAATGAATAAAACAGCGACCTTGGTTTGTTATTCCACCACGAATTTGCCAAACAATTTTATTTGAATGTAACGACTGTTCTGATATTTTTTCAAAACCTTTTTCTAGCAAAAAAGCAGATAACCTTTCATAAGAGGCAATTGGAGCGCAAGCCGAAACATCACCGGCTAGCCGAGCAAATTGCCAAGCATCTAATTTTTGCAATGAATAAACGTCCCAATCACGCATTTTTAAGCGTTACAATCTAAAACTGAAGCGGGCAATGATAACGTGCAAGCACATGATTGTCAAAAATAAACACTCATAACTAAATTAAATTAAAATTTCAATTTCTTTAAGATCCATTTAATGATTAATTTCAACGAATCCATTGCAGAATCTAGCGCAGAAATTACCCTTGTTTTAGCCTCTAGTTCAGTTTATCGCCAAGATTTACTTAGACGTCTAGGCCTTGATTTTATTGTACACAAACCAGAGGCAGAAGAGTATCAGCTGCTAAATGAGTCTCCATTAAAAATGGCCCAACGGCTTGCAAAAGTCAAAGCTGAAATCATCAGTGATTTGTATACTAACGCAGTTGTCATTGGTTCTGATCAAGTTGCCGAACTCAATGGACAAGCTCTTGGAAAACCAGGAGAGCACAAAAAAGCAGTAAGCCAGCTACTTCAAATGAGTGGCCAAACAGTGATGTTTCATAGTGCTGTTTGCGTATTGCGCCAACAACCCTATAAAATTGCTCAATTTATTGTGACAACCGCTGTTGATTTTCGACTTCTCTCGCACGAAGAAATTGAACGTTATTTATCATTGGAACCGGCTTATAATTGCGCAGGAAGTGCGAAAAGTGAAGGGCTCGGTATTTCACTAACCAAACGAATCGAAAGCACAGACCCAACGGCTCTTGTTGGCCTACCTTTAATTCAATTAAGCGATACACTACGCAATTTTGGAATGCGCTTACCATAAAATGCCAACACAATCTCTTTGGCTAGTACCAGCCCCATTGTCCCAACAAACTCCAGGTATTCACCTAGGTCGAGATGACTTAAGTACAGTGTACAAATTAAATACATGGTTGGTTGAGACCCCAAAAATGGCGCGATCAATTTTAAAACTCTATGAACATCCAACACCAATAGCATGTTTAGAGATCGTGCCAATGGCTGAGTTTTCTAATCAAAAAGCAATTACAGATTTTTTATCTAAAACAGGCCATGATGTGGGCGTTTTATCAGACGCAGGCTGCCCTGCTATCGCTGACCCTGGAGCCAACGTAGTTAGAGTAGCGCACCAACTAGGCTGGACGATAAGCCCTATGGTTGGTGCCTCTTCTATCTTTTTGGGGTTAATGGGCAGTGGTTTGTGTGGACAACAGTTCATTTTTCATGGCTACCCCCCAAAAGAAGAACATGCCCGTTCTAAATGGATTACCAATACTGAAAGCAATTCTAAACGACTTACGCAAACACAAATTGCAATTGAAACCCCCTACCGCAATCAAGTTTTTTTTGAAGCGCTGTGCAAGAATTTAAAATCTGAAACGCATCTATGTGTTGCAACTGAGTTAACAGGTTTAAATCAAAAGATTAAAACCCAGCTTGTAAAGAATTGGATTAAAACCCCTGTCAAGCTGGATAAAACCGCAAGTCTGTTCTTATGGTTGTCATAAAAAAGATTAATGAACTTGTAATAAACGCGACAAAGAATTTATAGCGCCTTCGCCTAAACCGACTCCAACACGTTTAAAAAGTCGATCAGCAACAGAATCGTGCTGAGTAAAATCAACCAGTTCTTCAGCTTTTAATACGTCTCGCGCAACAGAATCCACTGTTCCAAATTCGTCTGTTAGGCCAATTTGTATACTTTTTGCACCATTCCAGATTAGACCAGAGAAAAGTCCTGGGGTTTCTAATTTAAGACGTTCTCCACGACCTTGTTTCACAGCAGCAATAAACTGCTCATGTATTTCTTTAAGCATGTCGGATGCATGCTGGGCTTGTGAATTACTTAAAGGAGAAAAAGGATCTAAAAAACCTTTGTTTTCACCAGCTGTTAATAAACGGCGCTCAACCCCAAGTTTTTTAATCGCCTGATCAAAACCAAAACCGTCCATCAATACACCGATTGAGCCAACCAAAGACGCTTTATTTACATAGATTCTGTCGGTAGCACTGGCAACATAATATCCGCCTGATGCGCATACATCTTCAATAACTGCGTATAAAGGGGTTTTTGGATATTGGCTGCGTAGGCGAACAATTTCATCATAAATAATGCCTGACTGTACAGGACTGCCCCCAGGGCTATTAATACGTAAAATAATACCAACTGTCTTTGTGTCTTCAAAAGCAGCACGCAAGCCTTCTACAATACGTTGAGCGCTGGCCCCGCCATCGGAATCAATAGCCCCCTTAAGCTCTACAACTGCAGTGTAACTCGATGCTTTTTTGACATTACCTCCTCCAGGGCCATTAGCCAAAACCCATAAAAAAAAGCCAAAATAAGCAAATGCCAATAATTTAAAAAAAATGCCCCAACGCCTTTTGCGCTTTTGTTCGTCTAAAATGTCTGTGGCCAATTGCCCTAAAAGCTTTTGCTCCCAAGAATTTGACTGGTTAGTGTTATCTGTTTGCACAATAATTACTCCTGAATGCCTTTAGGATGTGGTTTAACATCGTTTTCAGGCCACCAATAAATAAAACCTTCTTCTTCTGTTATTTTTAAAGCGCGTAACGCCTGCCCTAGGCATGGACCACTAATACATACACCGTTTTTTGCCTCATAAGTGGCGCCGTGGCTTGCGCAAACAATGTAAAAGCCTGTTTCATCCAAAAAATGGCCGTAATTCCAATCTAATTCTACCGGTAAATGGCTACAACGATTTAGATAGGCATGCACTTGATTGTCTACGCGAATAACAAAAGCTGTGGTTTCTTCTTCAAAAAATACTACTTTAAAACGAAAACCATCCCCACTATTCAAAACTTCTTGGCTAGCGCAGACTATAAGCTTTTCCATTTACATGCTTTCTAATTCAAGTTGTTGCCTCAACCATGGCATCATAGCGGTTAATGAGGAAAAAATGTGTTCTGGATTGGATTGATATAAAGTTTCAAAACGGTGAGCCCCTGTTGTTAAACCAACACATCTTACATCAGCAGAGCGAGCCATTTTTATATCGTGACTGGTATCACCAACCATAAGGGCTTGATCCGGCGCAACCCCTAACTCTTCCAATAATTCGTGTAGCATCTGAGGGTGCGGCTTGGGAAAACACTCATCGGCACATCTAGAAGCGTGAAAGACGCCTGTTAAATCGGTTTGCTCGAATGCTCGATTTAACCCCAGGCGACTTTTGCCCGTTGCTATAGCCATTAAACATCCTGTTTGTGTTAGCTCTTGAATCACCGAAAGCGTGTCATCAAACAAAACCAAACGGTGCCCTAATAATTGGTAGTGTTTACGATATAAATCAACTAACTGCTGAACTTGTTCAGCAGTTGCCTCTGGCACCGCATATGAAATCGCATCGGACAAACCCAAACCAATTACGTATGAGGCAATTGAAGCACCAGGATCAGGCAAATGGAGGTCTTGGCAAGCACGGCGAATACATAGACTGATTGCGCCTGTTGAATCCATTAATGTTCCATCCCAATCAAAAACGACAAGTTTAAGTGACATAGTAAGCAAGTTTATTTAAAGTTTTTTCAAGCTTATCAGGAAGTTGAGCGTTTATGTTCAGGTGACGCCCATTTGTGGGATGCTCTAACTGTAATCCAATTGCGTGCAAGAACATCTGATCCAAGCCCTCTCGGCTCCACAAGCGGTTAATGGCAAATTGTCCGTAACGCTCATCACCCAATATAGGGTGTCCTTTAGCACTGGTGTGAACCCTGATTTGGTGAGTCCGACCAGTGATTAATTGTACCTCTAGTAACGACACTGGCCCTAAAGTTGGATGTGTAAAACGTTGTAGAACTTTGAAATAAGTCAACGCTGTTTGTCCTTCAGGATGAACAAATACCTTTTTTTCACCATTTGGACCATCAACTTTTCTCAAAGGTAAATTCACTTGTTTTAAGTTATCTGGCCAATTGCCAAGCACTAAGCATGTATAAGTTTTTTTCCATTTTCTTTCTCGTATTTGCTCTTGTAAAACATTCAAATAAAAACGTTTTTTAGCCAAAACAAGAACGCCTGAGGTGCCTCTATCCAAACGATGAACCAATTCTAAATAATGATCTGATTGAGTTAGACTGGCGCGTAAACGTTCAATAACTCCAAAAGAAACCCCTGACCCTCCATGAACAGCTATGCCAGAGGGTTTGTTAATAATCAAAATTCCCTCATCTTCATATAAAATAGGCAATTCAATACAGGGTACGTAAAGTTTTTTAGATTGAATTTCTGATTCTAGAGAATTCGCCACCTGCATGGGGGGGATGCGAATACAATCACCCATTTCTATGCGATGTTGTGCATCAACTCTTTTTTTATTAATACGCAATTGCCCGCTGCGAATAATTTGATACAAATGACTTTTAGGAACCCCTTTACAAAAACGTAGCAAAAAATTGTCTAATCGTTGTCCAACGTCTCGTTCTGTGGCAATGTAATAGGTAACCTGATTCATAGATGGCAAAGTTAAGTTATTTGTTTGTAATGCAAGGTTGTGCATATAATGTGAGGAGTGAGTTGTTGCTTTGCGTGTTAATTGAAAAAAATCAAAAATTCAGCGCACTGTACGACATCTTACAGGAAGGGGCTTGCTGTCGGCCCAAGAAGACAGCATTAAAGGTGACGAGTGCTTGAGTTAAATGTGTTGACAGGTCTAAGGGTATTGTTTCATTTCTTTTATGAGGTGAACAGCCAAGCGGACAACACATTTTTTAAGACCAATTTTGGTCTTTATTGATTAGTGTTTACCCTTGGTTAAAGAAAAGAATTTGTGTTGTAAATTCGTATCATGTGAATAAGATTAGGCTTTTTGCAGTCCAATTGTTCGTTGTAATAAAAAATTGCAATCGGTGGTTATTATGAATGGTTGTTATTTCGCATGACCAAATGTTACTAACTTGATCTATTTTAAATTTTAACAAAAGTAGTTTGTTATATCCAAGAGTCCGCATCAGTACCGTTATTGCACATCTCACCTTTTGAATTTGCTTTAAATCTGTTTGCCTTGTAAAAGGAGTGTGCATGAAGCGCATGTTATTTAATGCGACCCACGCTGAAGAATTGCGGGTTGCGATTGTTGATAGACAAAAATTAATTGATATTGATATTGAATCGGCCGGTCGAGAACAACGAAAAAGTAATATCTATAAAGGTATTATCACGCGTATTGAACCTAGTTTAGAAGCTTGCTTTGTGAACTACGGTGAAGACCGCCACGGTTTTTTACCTTTTAAAGAAATTTCTAGACAATACTTTAAGTCCAGCAATGAATCTAATAAAATTAAAATTCAAGATGCCTTAAGTGAAGGTCAAGAGCTTTTTGTTCAAGTAGAAAAAGAAGAGCGCGACAACAAAGGAGCTGCGCTAACAACCTTTATTTCCTTGGCGGGCCGTTACTTGGTGCTTATGCCCAACAACCCCAGAGGTGGTGGGATATCCCGTCGCGTAGAAGGTGATGAGCGCCAAGAACTGCGTGAGGCCCTTGAAAAACTGAACTTACCCACCGGAATGAGTGCGATTATTCGTACAGCAGGTATTGGACGCACGGTTGAAGAGTTACAGTGGGACCTGAACTATTTGCTACAACTGTGGCATGCAGTAGAGTCTGCAGGAAATGCTAACCGTGGTGCCTTTTTAATTTACCAAGAATCTAGTTTGGTAATTCGTGCAATTCGTGATTATTTTCAACCGGATATTGGCGAAATATTAATAGACGCTGACGATATTTACGAACAAGCTAAGCAGTTTATGGCACATGTCATGCCTGATATGTGTAATCGTGTAAAACGTTATCGTGATGACGTTCCATTGTTTTCTAGATTTCAAATTGAACACCAAATTGAAACAGCTTACAGTCGCATGGTTCCGTTACCTTCTGGCGGAGCCATTGTAATTGATCACACCGAAGCCCTTGTGGCCATTGACGTGAATTCAGCACGCTCAACACGTGGCTCAGATATTGAGGAAACGGCGTTACGCACCAATCTTGAAGCCGCAGAAGAAGTTGCAAGACAACTGCGATTACGTGATTTGGGTGGTTTGATTGTCATTGATTTCATTGACATGGAGAAAACTGGTAATCAACGCGATGTAGAGCAACGCCTAAAAGATGCCCTTCACTACGATCGTGCCCGTGTTCAAATGGGTAAGATTAGCCGGTTTGGGCTAATGGAATTATCGCGCCAACGTTTGCGTCCAGCTTTGTCTGAAGGCAGCCACACCACCTGCCCCCGTTGTAACGGCACAGGGTTTATCCGAGACACCGAAAGTACAGCCCTTCACGTGTTGCGAATTATGCAAGAAGAAGCCATGAAAGAAGGCACTGCTGCTGTTAATGTTCAAGTGCCTGTTGATGTTGCCACGTTCTTACTAAATGAAAAAAGAGCAGAACTTCATCAACTCGAAGCTCGCCTTAAAGTTTCAGTATTGCTTATACCAAATCAATACTTAGAAACACCACATTACAACTTACAAAGAATTCGCGCAGATGACGAGCGTTTAGATGACAGCACACCCAGCTTTCAGCGTGTAGATGTTATCGAAGAAAAAAATTACTTTGAGAAAAAACAACTTGTCGACAATAAACCTAGACAAAAAGCAGTAATTCAAGGTGTTATTCCGGCAGAGCCAGCACCTATCAATCAAAAAGCAGCGAATTGGGCAACAGCTTTGCCATCGCAAACCAATCCACCTACGCCATTAGTACAAAGGTCTTTGCTCTCTCGTATCCTAGATTTTTTCCGTCCAAGAAGATCCATCCAAACACTTCCAACAGTAGAGGCCAAGCCGTTTGAAAAAAAAGGGAATTTATCCCATAAAAAATCGAAAAAAACTGACTCCTCAAACCTTCGGGAAAAGCGTTCAATAAGTGCCACAGATCAAATTCGGGACGAAAAAAGAAATGATATAAAACGCAATAACAATCCAAAACGGCAAAACAATCGCCGTGATTTAAGCACGAATGACTTAAGCACTCTAGATAATAGTCCTGGTTTAAATGGAAATGTTCCAACGGCTACAGGCGCAATCCTTAACAATACAACAGTGAAAATCTCAGCAGTATCACAACAAGGTACTGAGCAAACAAGTGCAGAAGCTACAGGGCAAACCCGATCAACTATCCGCCAAAATCGGCGTGATCGCACAAGACGGGCACGCAATGATCAAAATGCTGAACAAAGTAACCAAAACACACTTCTCAATGAAGTCAGTAATCAATCTGAAGCCCAACTTTTAGTTGATAACGTTCGATCTGCAAATGATTTTTCAATCAAAAATGATGCCTTGCCCGCCTCAAAAATGGATACATCTTTACAAGATAAAAACAATACAAACTCTGATGAAATTCTTGCCGATGCCTTGGCCGAAGCGATGGGCTATGCCAATTCAGAAGCCAATGACTCAAATGAGCGTGAGCCTCGCCGTCGCCGTCGTCGCCGTGGAAAGCATAATTTGCCTGACCATATCCCACCAACAAGCTCTGAAACAGTCTCATCTGAGTCAGCCACATCTGAATCCATCACGTCGGAATTAATCACTTCTAAGTCGTTAGCGATTGAAAATCAATCTAATGAGATAACTTCTACTCAGCTCATTTGTAAATCAAGCAGTGATCTATTGTCGTCCGATTTTGAAATGAGTAAAGATGTAAAATCGATTGACGAGCTTACTATAAGGCTTGCACATTCTGAAGGAGAAAACTCTGTAACCGTAAAAACCCAAGCGATATCTCATGAAGTATTGATCAATCAGCTTGAATCGATCGGCTTACTATGGGTTGAGACTGACTCTAAACGTTGGCAATTGGTTCAAGAACGTTTAAGCCAAGTACCAAAAAACGTTTATGAACCACGTGTTCGTATGCCTTTAGCGCCTGTTTCAAATGAACCATTGATTCAAATTGAAACAAGAAGCACTAATACTTAGGGTTAAATAGTCATTAGCCAATCTTGAAAAAGAGCTCAAGGCCGCTAACGGTTGGACATTATAAAAATTGATTTAAAAACCAATTAGCAATTAATTAATAATTTTTTAGCAGCTTTGAGCGTACTTTTAAAGAAAGTAAAACATACAAAAATTTATATATCAAGTAAATAAAAATTAAATTTAAAGCAATACAATAAGTTTTAATCTTCAGATATTTGCTCTGACTCCAATAACCACAATTGCAAAGCAATCCGTGCTTGCCATGGACTCAAACGCCCTGCTGCCAACATGCGGCCAGCAAAATATAAGTTGTTCCATGGATTTTCTCCTGAAACAAAAACAGGACCTTCTGGTGTTCTAGAAGCTCGCATAATCCAACAGCCCGCCTTTAACAAACGATTTACCAATGGATGTAAATTAGCAGGTATTGCGCCATGCCCTACACCAGCTAAAACAACGCCCTTGGGTGTTGGCTTTAGAAAAGCAGCAACCCGTTGTTCGTTCATATTTTGATGACATACAATCACTGGCACTTCTGGTAATAATTCCTCAAAATGATCTGTGTGTTTAGAAAATTGTGTGGCCCACGAGGTTAATGCAACTTCTATATTTTCAAAAAAACGGGCGCCATGCCATTCCCCTTCAGATGGAAAACTAATCCATTCAAGGTGATCATCCAGTAAAAAAGCGCTATGTTTTTGATTATGAAACGCGTCTGGCGCCAATGCATTGCGTTTAAAAACTTCTAAAGCACCGTATAAACGACTGGCCATCAGTATCCAAATACTACCCTGCCGTGCTGGTGGATTATGAAGCAATGCGCCAATTGCATTCAAAGCATCACGTAAATTGCCAGCACCGTCCGCAGATGCTGCGGATGCGGGTTTCATCGCTGCTGTCATAATCACAGGTTTTTTACTAACTGGCAGGGTTAAGTGTAGAAAAAAGGCTGTTTCTTCTAATGTGTCCGTACCGTGTGTGACTACCACTGCATCGATTTGCTTATCATCTAAAGCCGCCAATATGCGTTGGCGAAGCAGTACAGTATGCGTCAAAGTTAAATTTTGACTACCAACGGCAAATAGGGGTTCGATTTTTAAATTGGCCAGTTCAGCAATACCAGGTACATTTTTTAAAAAAATCTCCATATTTGATGCGCCCGCTGTGTAACCACAGCTTTTACCTGGTTCACCTAGGCCCGCAATGGTGCCGCCCGTTGTAATTAATAAAACACGCGGTAATCCAGCCAAATGATGTGCGTCTGAGATACTTGTTTTTTTCACGTAAACGGCTCCAATTGGTTGTTTACATGCACAAAATGGTTAAACCAGGTAAATAAATACTTTATTTTTTCAAAGTGTTTTCACTACAAATTGTGCAAAAAATTTTTAAAAAGGTGTGGCTTTTAGCATAACTAACGGAGAACTTCTAATAATACGCTTAACCGTAAAAATACCAGTAATTATCGAAATCAATATCCCTATAACGAGTGCACTTCATAATAAGGATGGTGACATAATAAGTTTTTTCAAAAAAAGAAAAAGCCAACGCTGCCCGCACAATTTGAGCTGCCAATCCAGGTAATAATACAACCAGCATGTCAAGAATAAAATTAAATGTAAGGCAGGTATTCTTTATTATTTTAACCAAAATTTGATGTGGTAGTTAAAAAAGCCTTAAATACTAAAGCATCCTCAGCCTTTTTACTTTCATTGATCAAAGTTGCACTTTGCACTTAAATTTACATAAAAAATATATCCACGCAAAAAATATAAGGTGATTACCCCATTTTAATTCGAATTCAAACGGAACTCTACACTGCAAATTTTACACAAACTTACATTGTAATATTATCAATTTCAAATGGTTAATTTTCCTACTCTACTTCGTTCAAATAGGATTATCCAAGATAATGATCCAACAAATAAAAATCCAAGCTATCCATTATTAGCTTTTATTAAACGCTTATTTTTTTGTTTTCATGAATCAAGTAATACACTAAACGTTGAATATAAATTAAAAAAATTAAGGCAAAATAGTGTGTCACGTTTTGATTTAAATTTTAAAAATTATGAATTTAAAATAGATGAAGAATGTCTTGAGAAACTCAGTAAGATTCTTAACAATATCGAATCAGGTATGATGCCAGAATTCTTAAATATTGTAAAAAGTATTTCTAAAAAATCTGATGTCATAATTGGTTTTAGACCAGTTTCAAAATTTGCAAGCAGTTGGACAAGAAAAGAATTTCCAACTAAACCTTTTCTGATTAAAGATAAAAGTTCAAAATACGGAATTGATGCTGGTTTAGTACGTGCTAAAGAAGGATCAACCAAAATAAGTGAATACTCAAAAAACCCTATAAAAGTTGAATCATATTGTTACGTTTTTGAAGAGGACCGGGTAAACGAAGTTCTGACAAACCCAGAGTTTTTTAATATTGATAAAAATTCAATTCAGTTGATGAATAAAACAGCAAATATCACGGAGATCTTAAAAAAAGAAAAAATTTTCTATCAAATTAATACAAATCTCTCTTCAGGCAACGAGAAAATTTACCAAATTCTAGAAAAGGACAGCACCAATAAAACTTGGAGATTGTATGAAACAGCAGTCAATAACAATAATCATCTAGATGATTTTGATCCTGAAAAAGAGAAAAAAACCGTATTTTTTTGGGCTTATTGTGAGACCAAACTGGGTGGGTTCAGCAAACCTTTTACTGCTGACTATGATCTACTTACTACTGGGTTTAATACAGAATTCATTGAAAATGAAGAAATTTTAAAAAGACCTGTTGATATAACTCAAGAGGAAAAAAACTTAAAAGATGAGCACCTTACAAAAGGAAATATTCATAAGGCACTTGAAAATTTAATACAGACAATAAACGGAGCTACTTACAAGTTGTTATCTGAAAAAGTAAGGAGTCAAGTACACCACAACGACGAAGCAGGTAATCCATTTGCATCAAATGACGAGGGGGCATTGTTTCCCGCTGTGTTCACATTTCCAAAATTTGAGGAAAACCTTCTGAGCGAAATTAATGAATCTTTAGAATCAAAAATTCAAAAAAGCATTGAAAATGAGGTAATGGTTTGTTCTGGTTTTAAAGATTTTACAGCGCTGGTGAATACGTTTAAAGAAAATGCGCCAAAGTATAAAATAGACGTTAACCCAAAATGGAAATCTTCAATGGAAATACTTTCTTGAAAAGTATATAAGAAATTAGAAAAAAACTAAAAAACCCAAAATTTAATGTGAGCTGTAAAATGTAAAAGTTTTAACTTAATCTGATGGACAAAAAATCTTATAGTGATGTCGGATTACTTAAAATTTCCGATATCATAAATTTATTACCAATTTTTTTTACCAGTTCAATTGAATCAAATCGTGGATTCACGCACGAAGTACAACTTTGATAAATGAAAGTAAAAACTAGAGATTACTACAATAAACAACAACCCAAATAACAACGGCCTGAACAAGTGAAATAGCAACAGATGCACTTCCGACATCTTTCACAAAACCTGAAATGTGATTAATCTCTGTTGAGATTCGGTCAATTGCTTTTTCAAGACCGGTATTCAATAACTCAACGATCAAAACAATGAAGAGACTCATGATGAGAAGGCAGATTTCAATAGCTGACTTTCCAATAAAAAATGCTGCTGGAAGTAAGACTAGTAGTAAGATCACCTCAATACGAAATGCCTCCTCCGACTTCCACGCAGACAGTAATCCCTGTATTGAGTACTTGGATGTTTTGAATACACGGCGCATAATAAGGTTTTTCATTATCAGTGAATTATTTACTTTTTAATTCCTAAAAACTGAAGGTCTTTCTCTTTTTTGTAAATACCAGTTTCAATTTCAAGAATACCCAGAATGGTATGAAAAACTTCGTCGTGAGATATGGGTTTATTGCGTTGTCTTTTAAGCAAATCCACATCTAAATTTTGATTTTTAATCAGCTCTTTACCGAACCATAAAATCAAAGGTACATTTGTCACCCCCTTTGAGGAAAGTGAATAAGGCATGCCATGCAAATAAATTCCTGACTCCCCTAAAGATTCACCATGGTCACTCACGTAAAACATTGAAGTCTCAAAACAATCGTCATACTTCTTTAAAAATTTAATGACTTCACTTAAGAAATAGTCAGTATAAAAAATTGTATTGTCATACGCATTGTTAATTTCTTCCGTGGTACATTTATCTAGTTGATTGGTTTTACACACGGGTTTGAATCTTTGAAAAACCTCAGGAACTCTTTCATGGTAAGAGGGACCGTGACTACCCATCTGGTGCAAAACAATGACTATGTCCCCCTTGTTTTGCTTGCTGATATATTCATCTAAGCCTTTAAGCATCCCGATATCACGGCACTCTGAATCGCAAACAAGATTATTTTTGGGGGTCGTAAAATCCTCGTAAGTAAATCGATCCGCAACTCCCTTAGAGCCAGAGTTATTATCTCGCCACAAAATGCTAGCTCCTGTTTTACCAATAACATCCAAGAGGTTTTCCTTATGCTTAAACTTGGAAAGATCAAACCTGTCCTTTCCTTCTATAGAAAACATACAAGGAAGCGATACTGCAGTACTTGTACCGCAAGAAGCCGCACTTGTAAAACTAACAACGCTCTCTTTACTGAGCAAAGGATTAGTATCTCTATCATATCCATTTAAGGAAAATCGATCACTTCGCGCTGTTTCACCAACAACTAAAATAATGAGCTCTCGATCGTCACTGGGAGGGTTGATAACAGCATCTTCCCCAATCTTAGTAAATGCCTGGGATCTATTAAAAAAAGTTCTGCTCGCGATTTGAGAGGTGGCATACAGCACGCTCAAAGGACTTGAATAAACTCGTATTTGCTTTTGTTCACGAAAAAATGAGGCTGAAAAGGCACTACTAGCTAAAAACGTAATTAGGATCATCAGCAATGCAATCAAGGCAAGCGCAGAATGGTAAAAAATTCTCTTAACCACCGTTTGTGGAGTAATTTCAACCTTGTAAAGAATAAAAACTGGAAATATAAACAAGGCAATAAAGTAAATTAAAGCGCGCCAAGATAATAAACCCATAGCTTCAGCAACGTTGGTTTCAGCTGCATTGATTAACATGTCCTTATCAATAATCACCCCATAACTATCAGCAAAATAGGCAGAAATGGCAGCTAACAAATAAAAGATGGCCAAAACATGTTTGTACCATTTATGCATTGTTAGTAAAGATATCAAAAACAATAACAACAGAAATTGATATAAACTCAACACCACCATATACAGTTGATTAGTGCTTGAGCTAATTAACCATGCATTGGCTTTTACAAACATAGTAAAGTTAGCAAAGATGGTTATAAAAAGCGCAGAAAAAACAACCAAAAATACGCTTTTAGATCGCGAGAATTTATGCATCACTCAATATATCGCCCATCACTTTGATTGGATGGATTTTAATCTTTTAATTTGAATTTGGTGTGCTATCTACCAGAGCCTTAAAAAAAATTTACTAAAGACCGCTAGAAAACTAGAAATACTTTTAGTAAAAATGAATATAGATTACCTCTAGCTTTTTTAACACTTATTGATTTGGCGGAAGCTGTGAGATTCGAACTCACGGTGGGCTTTCACCCACGCCGGTTTTCAAGACCGGTGCATTCAACCGCTCTGCCAAGCTTCCATTTTTAAAATAATAGCACAAACCCTGTATTTTCCAAAATGATGGTTAATCAATGGTTGGCCGCCACTGACTTAAATCAAACAATTTCTGCATGAAGGTCATAAGCATCATGCCCGACCACCCGAGCTGTAATAATATCGCCTAACTTTGGGCGAAGCCAAGTTTTAGTTGGACGAAGCATACGCACAACACCATCGATTTCTGGAGCATCAGCCATGCTGCGGCCTAAATACCCCTCCGGCGTTACCACATCAATAATCACCTTTTGACGTGTGCCCACTTTGGCTTTTTGACGTTGTAAAGAGATACCTTCTTGAAGATCCATTAACTGTTTACGGCGTTGTTCACGTAAAACATCAGGAACGGGGTTATCTAAGAGATTAGCTGTAGCCCCTTCAACGGGTGAATAAGCAAAAACGCCAACCCGATCAAGCTTTGCATGTGCAACAAAGTCTAAAAGATGTTTAAATTCAGCTTCTGTTTCACCAGGAAAACCAGTGATAAAAGTACTGCGAATCGTTAAATTAGGACAAGCTTGTCGCCAGGATTGCACACGTTCAATATTTTTTTCGCCACTGGCTGGACGCTTCATGCGCTTAAGCACATCAGGATGCGAATGTTGAAAAGGCACGTCCAGATACGGCAATATTTTTTGATCAGCCATCAACTCTAAAACCTCGTCTACATGTGGGTAGGGGTAGACATAATGCATTCTTACCCAAACCCCCAGCTGACCAAGCTCTCGTGCCAATTCTGCAAATTTAGTTTTCACAGGGCGGCCCTGCACAAAGTCCGTTCGGTATTTTAAATCAACCCCATAGGCACTGGTGTCTTGACTGACGACTAGCAACTCTTTAACGCCACACTTCACCAGACTTTCTGCTTCGCGCATTACCTCGCCAATCGAGCGAGAAACAAGATCGCCACGCATACTTGGAATAATGCAAAAACTACAACGATGATTGCATCCCTCAGAAATTTTAAGATAAGCATAGTGTTTGGGGGTTAGTTTAACGCCATGGTCTGGCACCAAATCAATAAATGGGTCGTGTGGCTTGGGTAAATGAGTGTGTACAACCTGCATCACTTCATCTGCCGCATGTGGACCAGTTACTGCTAAAACTTTAGGATGTAAACTGGTGATTAAATTTTCACCCTGGGCGTTTTGTTTAGCCCCCAAACATCCCGTAACCACGACTTTTCCATTTTCTTGAATGGCCTCTCCAATTGCGTCCAAGCTTTCTTGCACAGCGCTGTCAATAAATCCACAGGTGTTGACAACAACCAAATCGGCCTGCTTATAGGAAGAAACAACCTCGTATCCTTCTACCTTCAACTGGGTTAGGATTCGCTCAGAGTCTACTAAAGCCTTAGGACAACCTAAACTGACCATACCAATTTTTGACACTTTTTTATATTTTTCCATAAGTTACACAATATTTTAAAGAATATACTTTAACTAAAAACGCACCCAGTGACCCCATTTTAAACCAATAATAAGAAAGGCCAAAGACAACAAAAAGTGCATGATTACCAATAAAACTGCCGGTATAAACTTACCTTGCTGTAATAGAGTAATTACTTCGAGTGAAAATGTTGAAAATGTGCTCAGCCCCCCACAAAATCCTGTCACCCAAAGTAAACGCCATGTTTCTGAGGGATTCGGATGTGCTGTAAAATAAGCCATACCGACACCTACAAACAATGCACCAAGACAATTGGCCAGTAATGTGCCCAAAGGGAACAATGGCAAAATGGCATTTAATAATTTAGAAAAAAACCACCGAAGAATAGCGCCAAGCGAAGCGCCAAGAGAAACTGCAGCAATCAATTTAAGCATACTTTACTTGAGTTAAAACAAAATAAAATCAAGTTTATTTAAATTGATTAAACATAACGGACACCATAACAATAAAGACGGTGTCATCAGGCATCTTCGTCATTGCGGGGTTTTGCCTGACCATGGAAATTTAAATTATTAAACAATGAAAATGTTTGATTTTGTAGTTGGTCTTGCATCTGTACAAATATATTTTTACTTTGATCAATATAATTACTCATCATATTTTGAATCATGGGAGTTTGCACAGTCATGAACTGGGTCCACAATTCTGGATTAATGAAATGATTTCCACCAACCAGTTGCTTACCTTGATCTTGTATTTTAGACTGAATTTCCATAAAAACTTGAAGATTTTTTTCTAGATAAGCACCCATGATACCTTGCATAGCATGCCCATAAAAACGAATGATTTGAGCCAACACCGAGGCAGAAAACATCGGAATACCAGCAGATTCTTCTTCTAAAATAATTTGTAACAAGATGCTGCGGGTTAAATCATCATTGGTTTTTGCGTCAACCACTTTAAAATCTTCTGAATCTAACACCAATTGCTTAACATCTTCCAAAGTAATGTAGCCACTGGTTTGCGTATCGTAAAGACGACGATTTGGGTATTTTTTTATTAACCTTTGTGCTGCAGTCGTGCTCATAAGCAAACAGTCCTTCACTGTAAAAATCACCTACAGTTTACCGCGAAAGCCCCCTATTATTGCAACATAAAATAAAAAAACTGCGCAAATTAATTGTATAACTGCGCAGTCTGTTACTTTATTGATGTCAAAATGTACAAAATTTTGACAATTGGTATTAACCCATATGCAATCCACCGTTACAGGAGAAGTCTGCACCTGTACAGAAACCACTTTGATCAGAAGCTAACCAACTTACAATAGAAGCAATTTCTTCAGGTGTACCCAAACGTTTAACTGGAATGGTACCCACAATTTTCTCTAAAACTTCTGGGCGAATGGCCTTAACCATATCTGTAGCAATATAACCAGGTGATACGGTATTTACCGTTACCCCTTTGGAAGCCACCTCCTGAGCCAATGCCATAGTAAAGCCATGTAAACCAGCCTTAGCGGTAGAATAATTGGTTTGCCCAAACTGCCCTTTTTGACCATTCACTGAAGAGATATTGATAATACGACCCCAGCCAGCTTCTATCATGTCATCAATGACTTGTTTAGTTACATTAAATAAAGAATTTAAATTCGTGTCTATCACTGCGGCCCAGTCTTCATGGGTCATTTTACGAAATACACCGTCACGGGTTATGCCAGCATTGTTCACTAGAATTTGAATAGGGCCATGCTCTGCACGAGCACGTTCAAAAGCAGAACATGTTGAAGACCAGTCTGCGACATTGCCTTCAGAAGCATATATTTCCATACCGCGCGCGCGCATATCTGCTAACCAGCGGTCTTTGCGGGGAGAGTTTGGACCGCAACCAGCGATCACTTTAAAACCTTGTTGGTACAAACTTTCGCATATTGAGGTGCCAATTCCACCCATACCACCTGTAACATACGCAACTTTTTGAGTGCTCATAACCACATTCCTTATGATTAAATTTAAATGATTTCAAGTTGATAAGAAAATATTTTAAGTAGGTTTCTTAAATTTGAAATTAACGCTCTACAGCCAAAGCCACACCCATACCCCCACCAATACATAAGGAAGTTAACCCCTTTTTAGCATCACGCCGTTTCATTTCATGTAACAAACTAACCAACACACGGCAACCGGATGCACCAATTGGATGCCCAAGTGCAATGGCGCCACCGTTAACGTTGATTTTGCTAGTGTCCCAACCCATTTCTTTATTAACAGCACACGCTTGGGCTGCAAAGGCTTCATTGATTTCCATTACATCTAGATCTGATGCTGACCAACCCGCTTTTTCAAGGCATTTACGTGATGCAGGCACTGGGCCCATACCCATCACTTTAGGATCAAGCCCGGAGCTCGCGTAGCTTTTGATGCGAGCTAAAACGGGTAACCCTAAGTCTTTTGCTTTTTGTGCTGACATGACAACAACAGCGGCGGCACCATCATTGATTCCTGAAGCATTGCCCGCTGTTACGGTTCCATCTTTGGCAAAAGCAGGTTTTAAACTGGTCATGTTGTCAATGGTTGCGCCTAAGCGAGGAAACTCATCCGTGTCAAAAACAATCGGAGCCCCCTTACGCTGAGGAATTGAAATGGCAACAATTTCATCTTTAAACTTACCTGATTTAATCGCGGCCTCAGCTTTTAATTGAGACTGAAGAGCAAACTCGTCCTGTTCGGCACGTTGAATTTCGTACGATTTAGCAACATTTTCAGCCGTTATACCCATATGATATTGATTGTATACATCCCACAGACCATCAACAATCATGGTATCAACCAATTTAGCATCGCCCATTCGCACCCCATCTCGACTACCCAACATAACGTGGGGTGAAGCACTCATGTTTTCTTGTCCACCCGCAATCACAATTTCAGCATCACCACATGAAATGGCTTGTGCAGCGAGCATGACTGCTTTTAAACCGGAACCGCAAACTTTATTAATTGTCATCGCAGGAACACTTTCGGGTAGACCCGCCTTAATCACAGTTTGACGCGCAGGATTTTGTCCTGAACCAGCGGTTAAAACCTGACCCATAATCACTTCAGAAATTTGCTCGCCTTTTAATCCCGTTTGAGCTAATAACCCCTTAATAACTTGTGCGCCTAATTCAGGTGCAGAAATCTTTGACAATGATCCACCAAATTTACCAATGGCTGTTCTTGCTGCAGCCACAATCACTACATCCACCACGTTTGCTCCTTTTTGCTGGTTTTTCTCGACACACTAAAGACTTAGAGTAAAGCTAATTTTTTTATGCTACAAAAAGGTGACAATTTTAACGAACAGCCTGTATAAATCATCACTTTCAATAAAACTTAATAGACAAGCTAACCCAAATTAAAAAATTACAGTTTAACCATAACATACCGTCCTGGTGCCGGTTCTATAGGTTTGTACTGAGTATTGCCCAGATTTGGTTTCGCGTCTTTAAGCTCACCTTGATGCGCTTGTAACCAACCAGTCCAATGAGACCACCAACTTCCTGGTTTTTCTGTTGCATTTTCTAACCACTGTTCTTGACTTTTAGCAGCTTTACCTTGATCAATTTGACCATGATCTGTTTGATGATTAACCCAATAACTGCGCTTGTTTTTTGAAACAGGATTAATAACTCCTGCAATATGGCCACTGGCACCCAACACGAACTCAACTGGCCCTTTAAGTAAATGTGTGGTTTGATAAGCAGATCCCCATGGCACAATGTGATCTTCTTTGGCGGCAAATACAAAACTGGGGACATCCAATTGGGTAAGATTCAATTGTTTACCCAAAATGTTTACGCAATTTGGCTTAATTAAATTATTTTCCAAGTAACAATTGCGCATATACCAAGAGAAAAATTTACCTGGTAAATTTGTAGAATCAGCATTCCAATAAAGTAAATCAAACGCGGGGGGTTTTTCGCCTTTTAAATAATTATTAACCACATAATTCCAAATTAGATCATTTGGTCTTAGACTTGAAAAAGCCGAGCCCAAGTCTTTACCAGAAACTACGCCACCATCTGAGAAAATTTCTTCACGGCTTCGAACTTGAGGCTCGTCTACAAAAACACCCAAAGTTCCAGGGTCAGAAAAGTCAATAAAACAAGTTAATAAAGTTAAACTTGATACCTTTTTTTCTTGTCGTGCAGCTAACACCCCCAAAGCACAAACAAGTAAAGTGCCCCCAATACAAAACCCCAACGTATTAATGGTGTTTTGCTTAGAAATATCACGCACCACATCAATCGCTTGCAAAACCCCATACTCTACATAGTCGTCCCAAGTGGTTTGAGCATGCTCAGAGGCTTGCGGGTTAACCCAGGACACTAAAAATACAGTATGGCCTTGTGATACGGTATAGGCGATTAAGGAATTTTCAGGTTGTAAATCAAGAATGTAGTATTTGTTAATACAAGGAGGTACAAACAAAATAGGTTTGGACCCTACTTTTTCAGTTTGTGGTGAATATTGAATTAATTGAAAAAAAGCATTTTCATAAACCACGGCACCTGCTGTGGTGGCAACATTTTTACCCACTTCAAATGCTTTTTCGTCAGTTTGTGAAATTCTTCCCCGTTCCAAATCAGCAATCATATTTTGCAAACCTTCTGCGAAACTTTGCCCGCTGGTTTGTAACAATTTCTTTTGCGCCTCAGGGTTTGTTGCTAAAAAATTAGAAGGTGCAAAAGCATCTACCCACTGCTCTATGGCGTAACGAAACATGGTTTTTTCTTTGGGTGAAAGATCTATAGCATCGGCCATGCGTAAAGCAAATTTTGCATTTAAATGGTAAAGCGCTGCATTTAACTCAAAAAAACCACGATCTTGCCAATCGATTGATTTAAAACGATTGTCTGTTGGCCATAATGTTTGATTGCCACTTTCTACGCCCTCTTTACCAATTGCCTTATTAAGCAAAGAAATATAAAGATCTGACGCTTCGCAAACGTACTGTTGTTGTAAATGGGTTAAAGTTGGGATAGGCAGGCCAGTCATCGCTTTTTGAAACGTTTGTCCTAAAGACTGAACAAAACTTTGTAAAGCAACCCCACTGGGGGTGTTTTGCGACCAGACCGTTGTATCAGGTATTTGCCATTTGTTAATATTGAATAGCTCTTTAAATCCATCAAAACCTGACAACGGTGTTTGCATATACATTTCCCTCAAAAATTAATGTTTTATAAATCAACAATTTTTTAAAATGACAGCACAAAAAATAAAATTTAAATGACTTAAATTTAGTGAATATTTTTATTAAGAAAATAAACCTCACTCATTGTGCAATGCATCATATGAAATGTCAATTCACATTATGAAAGCGGCCAAATTAAACTCACCATTCGCCCACATTGTGCATTTCTGCGATATGAAAACCATTGTTTTTGAAAATACGTGTCATAAAGCGTGTCTGGTAACTGCACACAAACATCTAAAACTTGAAGGCGTTCATATGCTAAACCGTACAAATTCGCTAAAAAATGGGTAGACGAAATTTCTTGAGGTAAAAACCATTGTGCAAATTTTAAATTTTGTTGCACAAAAACATCACGAACCTCCTGCCCCACCGCAAATGAATTTGGGCCAATCGCTGGCCCTAACATAGCGTAAATTGGTGTTTTTTTATTGAACAAACCTTGACGCAAAGTATTTACAGACGATTCAATAACACCATTGGCCAATCCGCGCCACCCAGCATGAATTGCAGCCACATGACCACCAGTTTCATCCGCTAATAAAATAGGCAAACAATCGGCTGTCATCACAGCTGCAGCACAATGGGGCACACGCGAAACAGCAGCATCGGCGATAAATTGATCATCACCTGAAAATAATGTTGTAATCACCTCACCCGAGTCAACATCAACACAACATGTTCCATGCATTTGCTTTAACCAAACAATATGCTGCAAATTCAATTTTTTTTGTAACTGCAAACGTCGCTCAGCAACCAAAGACGGGTTGTCACCAACATGCAACGCATAATTCCAGTTCAATGGGTATTGCGATGCTGATAACGCAGAATTTTGCATGCTAACCCACCAACCGATGCGCCCATTTAAATGCTCTGGTAAACCTGGCCAAGGTAAACTACAACCTAAAGCGCAACCTAAAAAAGACTGGGTTAAGTCATGAACTCCGCTATTTTCAGCAGGGTTATTAAGCTCTGAAGAATTCACGGCTAAATTTACCTGTTAATTTATGTATCAAGTGAACCCAAAATTAATCATTCCGAACGTAATTTATTTCAACGTTGTATTGCTCTTCATCAAAATCGTCTTCCTCATCTTCTAAATCATTAATAGTTGCCAAAGCTTGATTAGACTGATTATCAAGAGGCCAGAGTTGTGCTAGTTCATAAATTTGCGAATCCTGAAGGCGTGCTATTTCAGCACGGTCTAACAGATCAAGCATATCATTGGGTAAATTTGCAACACAGCACACTTCATTGGCCTGCTTGCCTTCCACAAAAAATTGAAGATGGCATGCATGCAGCGCTTGACGATTAAAAACAACTTCACGCACTCCCCGTTGTGTGTAAACTGGATCACCGACCAAACCAAATCCAGCATACTGTGCATGCGCGCGTATTTGGTGGGTTCTACCTGTTTCCAATTTACATGCCAACAAACTGACTGGCAAGCCAGCCAATCGGCCTACAGCCAATGGGTAAAAGTGAGTTACCGCCGCTTTGCCGTGATTTTGCACCGCCATTTTTAATCGATTTCTTGGGTCACGCGCAATTGATGCTTGAACCGTTCGGGATTGTGTCATACGCCCCCAAACCAACGCCAAATAAATTCTTCGCACTCGACGAGCTGATAACTCTTTAATCAAACTTAATTGAGCACTTTGGGTTCGTGCTACCATCATTAACCCAGAGGTATCTTTATCTAGGCGATGTACAATGCCTGCTCGTGGTATTTCTATAAGTTCTGGAAAATGATAAAGCAAGCCATTCATTAAGGTGCCATGCCAATGCCCCATAGCTGGATGAACCACCAAACCAGCTGGCTTATCAATCACCAAACAATTTTTATCTTGATGTAGAACTGGAAAATTAATTGGCTCGGGTGTAGCGGCTAACATGTGAGTTGGCGGCTCAGGAAAAACTTCCAAGAACTCACCACCTTTGAGTTTATAACTTGCTTTAAGTGAACTTTGGCCATCAATAAGAATTCGACCCGCCGCCAACCACTGTTGTAGCTTTGCACGTGTAAAATCTGAAAATAAGTTGACCAGGGCCTTATCTAAACGCACAGCAGACATTTCAAGTGGCACTCGAATTCGTTGCGCTGTTTCACTTTGGTTTGATACTTCGCCATGTGCATTTAAAGCGCTATAATCGGCTTGAATATTTTGCTCACAATCATGATTATGATTATGATGCTCTATATCTAAGGGTGTTGTTGGCTTTTTTGATAAAGCGTCTAAATGAGCAATATCTGAGGTTTTTTGTGTCTGATTACTCATAAAAGAAATAGCCTATTGTTAATAGCCCATACTTGGGTGTTATGGCCAGAAAATTGTTTACATCAAAACTTTACATGAAAGTGTAGTTCTAATGAAATTAACGCATCCAATATTTAAGATTTTACCTGCCTTTTTATTGATCCTATTTGTTATTTCATTAAGCGGTTGTGGCAGTGCTTCTAAGCCTGTTGACGAAACAGCTGGGTGGTCTGCTGCCCGTTTGTATACTGAAGCCAATCAAGAAATTGCAGGCTCAAACTATCAACGCGCCATCACTTTATTGGAAAAACTTGAGGCACGCTATCCATTTGGTCGTTATGCGCAACAAGCACAACTGGAGATTGCTTATGTCTATTATAAAGACAACGACCCTATTCAAGCTTTAGCCGCAACTGACCGATTTATTAAATTGCATCCCAATCACCCAAATATTGATTATATTTATTATCTTAAGGGATTAATTAACTTTAATGATAACCTTGGATTTTTAGCTGCAATTGTTGGCGAAGACCCCACAGCTCGAGACCCTAGGGGCACACGCAACGCATTTGACGCATTTAAATTATTGGTCACCCGCTTTCCAAACAGTCAATACGCCCCAGACGCTGCGCAACGCATGAACTACCTTATTAATGCAATGGGTAATAATGAACTTCAAGTTGCTCGTTATTATTATAAAAGAGGAGCTTACCTAGCCGCCGCAAATCGCTCACAGTCTATTATCAAACAATACCAACAAACACCGGCAGTTGAAGAAGGATTGTACATTTTGGTTAAATCATATGATGCATTGGGTTTAACTGATTTAAAAAATGATGCTCATCGTATTTTGATTGCTAATTATCCCAATAGCATTTACTTAGACGACAAGGCTTTTGCATTACAAGAGGAAAAGGTAAAATCCGCGCAACCATGGTGGAAAATATGGTGATATTAATTAGCCCAGATTTAGTGCCCCCCGCTGCCCCCCAATTATGCAAAACATACAAAACTTTCAAGGCTGCCAATCACTTAATTGCTGTTTTTTTTGATTGATACAAACCCTTTGGGAGTTGCTACGCAATGGCCAAACAAAAAATATTGGTGTCGAAAATATTGGTGTCGATTTGGTATTAGGTGGCCCAATTTTTGGCGTTGGCTGAGTTCTAGCAGGTATCTGCCCAGGCCAGCGATTATTCTTTTGGGCTCACAGGGATCTAGAAAAACAATCAAAATGTTTGCATTTATTTTTACAATAATATTAGGAATGCTATTGGAGAAACATTTTAGCCATTTGCAAGTACGCAGGAATTCCAATAAGCAAATTCATTGGAAACGTAATTCCCAGCGACAACCCAAAATATAAAGCTGGATTGGCTTCTGGCACAGATTGCCTTAAAACTGCAGGCACAACAATATAAGAAGCACTGGCCGATAATACCATCAACAAAACCCCATCGCCTAAAGACAAATGCAAAAAAACAGCTAACATTAAAGCAATACAAGCGTGTATCCAGGGAGCGCATAACGCATAAGCTAAAAAAGATCGCGAAGCTTGTCTAGCCAATTGAAAATTACGTGACACCATTAAGCCCATATCAAGCAGAAAAAAAGACAACATGCCTTTAAATAAATCGCCTGAGAAAGGTTGCATCACTGTTTTACCTGTTTCCCCAGTAATTAATCCAATTAACATCGCTCCCAACAAAAGCAATTGCGCACCATCTGTAAACGATTCATGTAATAAAGCACTAACTTGTGTTGATTTTGAGGTGGATTGTTCGGTAAAAACTGTTTTTTCCTTCATTTTAGAGCGGGCACGATTAGCTAACAAAACAGCCATAATAATAGCTGGGGACTCCATTAAAACCATGGCTGCAGTCATGTAGCCACCAAATACAATTGCATTGGATTCTAAAACTTGCATTGCAGTAACAAAAGTAACTGCACTGACAGACCCATAGGAAGCAGCAACTGCAGCCGCATCAAATTTACTGGCATAACGTTTTAAAAACAAATAACCAAACGCTGGAACTAAAAACGCCATAAAAATAGCGGCCAATAAACTAATCAACACCAACCAGCCAGCCTGGGTGTGTGCAAGCGCAAAACCACCCTTTAAACCCAAAGCCATCAGCAAGTACAGTGATAAAAATTTAGCGATAGCAGCTGGAATTTCTAAATTAGAACGCAATCCTCCTGCAACAACCCCCATTACAAAAAACAAAATAGCAGGATCTAACAAGCCACTCACACAAATTCCTCAATCAGTTAAACTGTGAATTTTAACAGCTAAAAAAACTTAAATGATCTGTATGTCGTCATGTTTAAAAAAGCGTGTTAAATGCCAGACTCTTTGAAACGTGATGTAATGGGATATCGCCAATCTCGACCGAATGCACGGTGCGTGACACGAATGCCAATAGGGGCCTGTCGACGTTTATACTCACTAAGCTGCAATAGCCTCAATGTTTTGGCGATGTCTTGTCTGGAAAATCCCATTTCTATCATCATGTCAATCGATGCGTTGTTTTCGATGTAACTGGATAATATGCCATCGAGAACCTCGTAAGGGGGCAAGCTATCTTGGTCGGTTTGATCGGGGCGTAATTCAGCAGATGGGGGACGCTTTAAAATTCGCTGTGGAATAACCTGTTCTTGCGTATTTCGATACTCACACAAACGATACACCAAAGTTTTAAAAATATCTTTAATTACCGCAAAACCACCCGCCATATCACCGTATAAAGTACAGTAGCCCGTGGACATTTCGCTTTTGTTTCCGGTGGTTAAAACCAAACGCCCAGTTTTGTTAGATAAAGCCATTAACAAGGTTCCACGAATTCTGGCTTGTAAGTTTTCCTGCGTGGTATCAGCAGAAAATTGGCCAAAAAAACCCGATAGACTCTCATCAAAGGTGTTCATACAACTGTGAATAGGAATTTCGCTATATTGTACCCCTAATGTTTTGGCCATCTCACGTGAATCAAGCCAAGAAATTTCAGCAGTATAAGGCGATGGCATCATGACAGCATGCACTTTATCTGCGCCCAAAGCATCAACCGCAATCGCCAAAGTTAAAGCAGAATCTACACCACCGGACAATCCAATCAACACCCCTGGGAAACCATTTTTACAAACGTAATCACGCACTCCAAATACCAAAGCTTGATAAACCAAGGCTGTTTCGTCTCGGATTGTATGGCAAGACCCATTCTGTAACTGAATGTTTCCATCTGTATTGCGCACAACATCAATATATCCTAATTTAGCTTCAAACCAAGGCATCTGGCAAACAACTTGCTGTTGGCTATTCATGGCAAAAGATGCGCCATCAAAAACAAGCTCATCCTGTCCACCTAATAAATTAGCATAAATCATGGAAAGTCCGGTTTCATGGACACGCTGAGAAATAACTTTTTGTCGCTGAGACTGTTTCCCCATATGAAATGGCGATGCATTTAAAATCAGTAAAACTTCCGCCCCCGCTGCGGCTGAAGCGCTGGGAGCATAAGGGTACCATGTGTCTTCACAAATATTAATTCCAAACCGAATATCGTGAATTCCAAAAACAAGGGGGCGATTATCTGGAGTAAAGTACCTTTGTTCATCAAATACATCATAATTAGGTAAATCATGCTTGTGATAAACCCCAATAACCTTACCCTTATAAACAACAGCCGCAGCATTAAAACAAATATTGTCTTGATACACTGGCAACCCAACTACAGTGTAGAGATTTAATTTTTCTGTTTTATTGCAAAGTTCATTTAAAGCTAATTTACATTGTTGATGAAAAGATGGGCGCAACAATAGATCTTCAGGGGGGTAACCACAGATAGACAGCTCTGGTGTCAGTAAAGCCTGAGCACCATTAAGCTCTGCAGCCATTGCCGCGTCAGCAATTTGCGCAACATTGCCAGAAATATCACCAACAATTAAATTCAGTTGAGCAATTGCAACCCGTACCCTAGATAAGCCCACAATAAACCTCTTTTTACACATTAGAACAGCAGAGTTAACTTAAAGTTAGCACAATCCTAACTTGATTATTTAAATAGCTAATATTTTATTTATAGGCCAAATCTTTGCTTTATATGATATTTATTTTTATCTTTATACCATTTATTGCGCACCGGTTAACCAGCATTATTGTAGTTCGCGACACCAGTCATAATTTCTTCGTGAGCAGCATTAAGACCGTCCCAACCTTCCACCTTAACCCATTTACCCTTTTCTAAATCTTTGTAGTGCTCAAAAAAATGTTGGATTTGTGCAAGTAATTCGGGTTGTAAGTCTTCAAAAGTTTTGTAATGACGATACATCGGTAGTATTTTCTCAACCGGAGCAGCGATTAACTTCGCATCCCCACCAGCTTCGTCAGACATTTTTAAAATTCCCAGAGCGCGACAACGCACGACCACACCAGGATACAAAGGAAATGGTGTAACAACCAGCACATCAACTGGGTCACCATCAGCAGCCAAAGTTTTGGGAATATACCCATAATTACATGGGTAACGCATACTAGTGCCCATAAAACGATCGACAAAAATGGCCCCTGAAGATTTGTCCACTTCGTATTTAACTGGGTCGGCCTGCATTGGAATTTCAATGATGACATTAAAATCATTGGGTAGGTCTTTTCCTGCAGGAATTTCATTAAAATTCATGGTTACTCCTTTAACTTCATTAATTAATTTGTTGATATGCCGTGAGTTTATAGTTCTAAAAAAATTTTAGAAATTCTAAAAACCAATCTACAACCGTTGATTTGTTTGTATTAGCTTATGTTTATTTCAGATTAGTTAAATATTAAAAATTGCAATAATAAACCTATTATACGTTCAGCAATAAAGACACACAGCGCTGTTGGTAATAAATTGCTTTTTCGTTAAATCCCTGCTGTTCGTAAACCCGAACAAGACTAGCAGCAACGTGGGGCGACGGCGATGCATTCATAATATATTAAAAATATTTGGCTGCAGCCACCCAGTCTTCAGCGGCAGTGCTAAGCAATGCTAATGCCCGATAAATACTCAGCGCGTCAGGGTATTGATCATGCCATTTAAGCAGCGTAGAAATTACTGTAGTAGGTTGCGCATAAGAAATTTCAGCAAATAACTGTACCAAATCATCTTGCCAGTGATTTTCTAAGGCTTTTTCAATTAACGTGCGAGCATATACAGGAGCGCCAGCACGCGCAAAACCTATTGCAAAATTACGCAACACCTCAAGCACAGCCAACTCTCTTGGAGTTGCTTGACGCCATAACTGCCACAATGTAGCTGCTGATTGAGAACTTCGCGCAATTAAATTTTGATAGACTTCAACAATTAATGTGTCCCATGTGGTTCCTTCTGGCGATGGGGCGCGGTTTATCAATAAACGGCTTATGCGTAAAACCTCTTGCCAATGACCTAAAGAACGATGAATTTGAATTGACAATTGTTGTGCTCGCAAATTTCGTCGATTACTCTTGAGCACCTGTTCAATCATTTGCTTGGCTTTTTCGTATTCGCCTTGATACTGAAAACACTGCGCCGCCAAAATTTGAGCTGCCCGCAACGTTTCCCCTTGAGTTTGGAGTAATAAATTTAACCACTTATCTCGCCTCTCAAACTGCGTAAGTTGATGGGCTGCACTGATTGCTATAAAGGCAGCAGCCTGGCCGTATAAATTATGCCCCTGTGCTTGAATAGCCCATTTTTCAACACGAGATAATCTCCCCTCATGAAAATCAATCACAGAAGAATACAATGCTTGATGCGCTGATTCACGTTGGCGATTTTGTTTGAATTCACGAACGCGGTCAGGAAGTTTAATGGCTACATTAACAGCTCGCAGTACCCCGTAAAATAATAAAAAACCAAATAAAATCAGTAAAATTACTAAATTCAGAGATAAATCAATGCGATATGGATTAAAAAAAATAGCCACTTGCCCCGAATTCACATTGGCTGTCAAACTCAGACCTACTGCTAATGCGGTGAGTAAAACCAAAACAATTAAATTTCGCATCCCTCCACTTCCTAGCGGTCTGTAACAACTCGATTAAACTTTAACGCGCTTAAAGAATCTTGTAAACTTGGTAAATCAAGCGCTAGCTCTACTTGACGAATATAATTAAGCGTTGTTTTCGCTTGTATCACTTGAATATCGTTATTATCAAAATACACTTGCAACCACTTTTCACATGCTTGTAAGTCTTGGCGTAATAACTGCTGTTGCCGAGACAGCAAAGACAATCGAGCATTAAGTAAATGTAAACGCAAATTTTCACGAACAAAATAGGCTTGGGATGGAGCCATCATCATTACATCTGGAGCGCTAACTTTTCGCACTCGAATCAATTGTGTAATATCAAACCAAGCGCCCTTAAGAACAGTTTGAATGGCTTGAGCCCACCATGAAGAATCAATCAAAAAAAATAAATTATGGTGGCTCGGATTACGATCTTGACTGCGCGAAGAAAATTTAACATCTTGATTTAGAAAATTATCTTTTTCACCATCGATTGATTTAGACAAATTTTCTTGGATTTGATTAGACCCCGGTTGATCTGCGCTTGAAGTTTGGATGTGACCAACATCAGAAATTAACGGCAAAGATTCAATTTTTCCGAACACATCATTGATTTGTTGAGCCAATGCAATGAGTTCAAGCTTTGGTAAGCTACGTAACTGTATTAAATCTCTAGCCAACGCTTTACGAACCATCTGCAATTCAAGCTTTTCCGAACTTCCTAGACGATTTTCAGCTTGTTGTAAGGCTAATATAGCAGACTCAACATTACCCAATAAGCGAAGTTGCTGCGAAGCTATGTTAACCAACTGCTCTACTTCAACCAGGGCGGTTTCGTCACGATTGCGTTGCATAGACTTATACATACGCTCTAAACTTTCTTGTTGAGCCATGGAGTCGCGCATTTTCTGTTCTAGTAAAATCAAACGTGCATTGGCTTGCTCTAACCGTGCAAGAGCAGTGTTAAACTGTTCACTATCACCTTTAATTTTAGATTCTAGTGCAACAATTCGCCCCCCCAAGTCTTCACGTGTCTGCCCCATCCAATTACGAACACTAATAGCCAACCAGACCAAACCAGCTAACGCTAAAATGGATATTACCAATTCGGGGTGACGTTTTCGTTGAGGTTGGCCGTCCATAGTGATTAAAAAGCTTTCAAAATAAGTCTCTTAACGTTTGGTTTAATCTTTGAAACTGCGCCTTGAAGACAATTATTTCACAAAGTGATTTGTTAAATAATCTATTAATGCCAATCGACCAGGCTCAATTGTATATACATTCAAAACGTTGCATTCGACCAACGCTTGAGCAACCTGAGGGTGCGTGGCTACCGCAAACATTTTAACTTTGCATTTTTCGAAGGTTATAAAATAATCTTCATGTATCACTTTAACTAAATGATTAGCCGATTCGCCACTGGTGACGTAAAAAATAATGTTTTTATAACACGAATAAACCTGGTGCAAAATATTTTGCACCTCAATTTTAGAAACAGGGCTACGATGGTATGCCTCTAATGATTGAACAACGATTTTCAAATCATTTAATTGCTGTGTAATCGTGTTTTTACCTCTTGGTCCTTTTAATATTAAAGCGTTTTTAAATAAATGGCTTATTGTGTTTAGTTGATGTTGATTATTAATTTCTTTAAGCATGCGACAAAAACCATTTGCATCTTGAGAATACCCTAAATTTACATCAGGGTAGATCAATTGCTTGTGCGGAATTCCTAAACGGATTGCACACGATGCACTACCATTGCCCATTAAGCCAACACGCAAGTTTTCAGGCCAATTTTTTGGGAAAAAGTTACGTAATAACTTTAAAGCACTTGGACTAATAAAGACAACCAACCCAACTTGGTTGTTATCACACAGATTTTTTAACCAACCCTGAATTTTTTCTGCTACATTCGGTTTTATTTCTAACTCTAATAATGGACAAATAATTTCGGCAATTCCCAAATGAATTTGTTCCAATTGAGTCAGTTCGCCAACAAATTGATTAATTTCTGTGATCTCTTGACCCAAAGAAGTAAGATTCGATAAAACAAGTCGTGGTCTTGTGGTTATTAAAGCCGCCTTCTTATGCTCATTTTGCTTAAGAAGTGAAGAGTTTTTCATATCGCTGAGGTTAAGGAAGATTGCAAAATTTGTTGTCCGCCTTGCGCTAATAAAGATTGTGCGATGCGCTGACCAAGTTTTTCCGGTTCATTGAACGAACCTGTGCCCGATGCAAATACTTCAGCGCTACCATCAACCGCCGTTATACTTGCACGTAAACAAATTTGTTGTTGATCATTCATTTCGGCAAACGCTGCTATGGGAACCTGGCAGCTTCCACCGAGTATTTTTGAAACAACGCGCTCAGCTTTAACACAAGCTGTTGTGATTGGACAAATCAAAGCTTGCAAATATTGATATAAATCTTGACGGTTGGCAAGAATTTCTAATGCCAAGGCCCCTTGTCCGGCGGCAGGTAAACTCGTTTCTGTTGGTAGGAAAGCGCGAATGCGGTTTTCTAGGCCTAACCGTTTTAAACCAGCCGCAGCTAAAATAATGGCTGCGTAATGGCCAGCGTCTAACTTTGCCAAACGGGTGTCTAGATTTCCTCGCAAAGCTTGAACTTTGAGATGTGGATAACGAGACAACAATTGGGCTTGTCGTCGCAAACTGGAAGTGCCAACAACAGTTCCGGCCGGTAATTCGTCTAAATGATGGTATTGACTAGAAATAAAAGCATCTCTAGGATCTTCTCGATGCATAAATCCAAGCAAATGAAATTCGGGTAACAGTTCCATTGGCACGTCTTTGGCTGAATGCACGGCTAAGTCTGCATTTTGCTCCTCTAATGCCACTTCAAGTTCTTTAATAAATAAACCTTTTCCACCCACTTTAGACAAAGTGCGGTCTAAAATTTGGTCGCCTCGCGTACTCATGCCAAAAATTTGCACATGAAAATCAGGGTAAAAAACCTGAAGTTTGGTTTGGACATGGTGCGCTTGCCATAAAGCAAGGCGACTTTGACGGGTAGCGATAGTTAACTGCATTTTCAAGATTGTTTTTTTAAATTAAAAACATTTCGTCAGCATAACACGCCATGCCACGTATAATAGGAGTAATACATAAATACTGGAACTCTTTTTTGTTTTAAATTGCCATGAAAGAACAATTGACACGCAAACAACAAGCATGGTCCGCTCGCTTTAACGAACCCATGTCCGAGCTAGTAAAACGCTATACCGCTTCTGTTGCTTTTGATAAACGGTTGGCGTTGTTTGATATTCAAGGATCTCTAGCGCATGCCACAATGTTACAGCAGGTGGGTGTTTTAAGTGGCCAAGACTTGGCCAACATAGAACGTGGCATGGCACAAATCCAAACTGAAATCATCAACGGCGAGTTTCAATGGGAACTTGATCTTGAAGACGTTCACTTGAACATTGAAAAACGCCTAACCCAACTGGTTGGTGACGCGGGCAAGCGTTTACATACCGGTCGTTCTCGCAACGACCAAGTTGCCACTGACATTCGCTTATATCTGCGCGATCGAGTTGACTCAATTTCTGAAAATCTTAAACAATTGCAGCTTGCCCTAGTTGATTTGGCTGAAAAACATGTTGCCACTCTAATGCCTGGCTTTACACATTTACAAGTAGCACAACCTGTTACATTTGGCCACCATCTTATGGCTTACGTCGAAATGTTTGCTCGCGATACTGAACGTATGATGGATGCTCGCAAGCGCATTAATCGTTTGCCTTTAGGTGCCGCGGCTTTGGCTGGAACAACATTTCCAATCAATCGCGAGCTGGTTGCTGAATTACTGGGGTTTGATGATGTCTGCCGCAACTCGTTAGACGCTGTTTCAGACCGAGATTTTGCAATTGAATTTTGTGCAACAGCCTCATTGGTGATGATGCATATTTCTCGATTATCTGAGGAATTGGTGCTGTGGATGAGCCCGCGCTTTGGCTTCATAGATTTATCTGACCGGTTTTGCACCGGCTCCTCCATCATGCCTCAGAAAAAAAATCCTGATGTACCTGAACTGGCCCGAGGAAAGTCAGGACGTGTTTTTGGCCATTTAATATCACTTCTGACACTGATGAAAGGCCAAGTTTTAGCCTACAATAAAGACAATCAAGAAGACAAAGAACCTTTATTCGATACTGTTGATACGTTGAGTGATACTTTAATAATTTTTACTGATCTCGTTAAAGGCATCACAGTAAACGCTAACAATATGGCGACAGCTGCAATTGAGGGATACGCTACAGCAACCGATTTAGCCGATGCTCTGGTTCGCCTAGGTTTACCTTTCCGTGATGCCCATGAAGTTGTAGCGCACGCTGTGCGTTATTGTGTAGACCACAATAAAACCCTAGAGGGACTAAATGTTTCGGAGCTAATCGAAGCTTTGGCACTTGAAAAACATGGTCATTCGCATTTAATGGTTGATCAAAATTTAGCTGATCAATTAAACTTGTTAGGCTCTGTCATGGCACGTAACCACACAGGGGGAACCAGCCCACAACAAGTGGCAAAAGCTATTAATCAAGCCAAAATTAGGTTGGAACTTTGATAGTTGCGAACCGTGCCTGAACGGTAGACAATTTCAAGTTCAATTTTAGTGCCACCGTCAGAATTGGCATTTGCACGAAGATTCCAGCCCATTTGACGACAAAACTCAATTACTACAATTAAACCCATGCCCCGCCTAAAATTGGTCTCACTGGTTTTTGGTGGGGATAATTGGTTAATTTGGTCTGTAATGTGCGGCGGTAAACCCGGTCCTGTGTCTATAACTGAAAACATCACCCCTTTATCACAACAGGTTAGTTCTAACCGAACTTCCCCCTTGTCCGTGTAACGCAGAGAATTGTGCATTAAATTAGCTAAAACTCGTTTCAGTTTTTTTTGATCAGTGGTGAGCATTTGTACCTCGCCAGCGGCGGGCATTAAAATAGAAACTTTTATGCCTTTACTTGTTGCCAGAGGTTTACACCACTGTACAAATGAAGCCGCGAGTGCGTATAAATCAACAGGTGAACATTTAATTTCAGCCGGTTGATTGGCCTGCATTGCAGCCACTTCAGTGGCATTTTCTGACAACTCATAAATCCATTGATGACAACTTTGCAATTGCTCAACCAAACTTTTAAAGCCAGGACTGCGATCGATACGTGGGGAACTTAATAATAAACCCAAAGCTTGCAGTGGTTGACGAATGTCATGCTGAAGAGCAGAAATCCAATGTAAACCTTCACGTAATTGACTTTGTAGCGCTTTTCTTTGACTTTGCCAACGCAAGTGCTGTGCTCTTCTGCGACGTACTCTAACCCAAGCAAAAAAACGCCGGTTTTTGGTTTCTATCACCAACATTTGCCCAATCAAAGCAAGTATTAGTACTGTTAACAAACCACGAGGTAAATAAGAAAAAGCATAACAAACCGTCAACACACTTAAACATAGCATTGCAATACCCCACGGGGTGCAAATAAACCGATTTTCACTGGAAAAGCGGTTTTGTTTGCGTACCACGAAGGCTAATGCACAAACCAAAGTTAAACCAGAACAAACGATGGTGCCTAAAAAAACATTAGGCCATAAATCTTGTAAAGTTAAAAAAACAATCAGCAAACTAAAAAGCACCCGTTCACAATGACGATTTAACCAAAAACAAAAAGCCATCAACAACACAGGAAACTTCATTAATCTCATTTTAGAATGGCCTCGCCAATATTTTTGGGTTCTTTCCAACTGCGATATAACATAGCTGCTTCTAGGCGATTGCGAGCATTCAAACGAGCCAAAATACTACGAACATGGGTTTTAACTGTTTCGGGTGATAAATTAAGTGCGCGAGCAATCTCATGATTAGACTCACCCTTAGCAATACGATGTAAAACAATAATTTGCCGATCAGTAATTCGAGAAATACGCTGACTAATCGCCATTTCTTGCGCAGCTGCATGACTTGGATTATTTTGTTTTTCAGCCATATGATGAGCCCAAGAGGCTCTTCGAACCTGATTTAATGAAGTTTCAAGTATAGAGAATAGGCGATCTTGTGAAACTGACTTTGATAGAAATTCAAGATTAAGGTAACGGGGAGCCACCTCTTCTAAAACTTGATCGTTACCAGACAGAACAATTAGGGTTGTTTCTTGTAAAGCATCCAATGCTAATTCTATATTTTGCTCAGGCGCCCCCTCAGGTAAACCTGGATCTAAAATAACCATATCCGGCTGCTCAAAATTAGCATGCTCTAAAGCCGGAGTAAGCCGACTAAACAATTTAACCTCTAAATCAGGATACCTAGAGCACAGCAAGTCTCGCAATGCCATGGCAAGTATGGGATGATCATCTACGATGAAGACTCTTAACATATGACCTCAATAAAATTAATTCTACAAACAGCGTCGGCTCAATATTCAACTCGCAAAAATACGTGTGCATTTTGCTTAGCAAAAATATTTAAAGTAATTAGGCAAATCAACCAAAACAGTGAATCTACTCCATGATTTGATCTGCAATAATTACGCCAATCATTGTTATGTGATAAAAATGAGTGAGACCGTTCAAAGTAACCACCTGTTTTAGAGACTTTTTTTTAGGTTAACTCTTTTTAGGTATTTATGTAACCTATACTAATCTACTTTCACTCCACTGGCTACAGTCATAGATTCGATCAAAACGCTACCGATAGACTTACTACCGCGGTTAAACTCATCTGCCCCCACCGCCACTATAGATTTGAACATGTCTTTTAAATTACCCGCTATAGTTAATTCTTGTACCGGATAGGCAATTTCTCCATTTTCAACCCAATACCCAAATGCGCCCCGTGAGTAATCACCCGTAATGTAATTAACCCCTTGGCCTAATAACTCTGTCACCAGCAAACCACGCTGCATTTTTTTGATCATAGATGATAAATTGTCCTTGCTGTCGGTCAACCGGCTGGTTAAACGTAAATTATGAGAGCCACCTGCATGACCTGTGGTTTTCATACCTAATTTTTTCGCCGAATAACAAGACAAAAAGTACCCTAAAACCTCACCATTTTTGACAACGTATCGTTGTTGCGTGCTAACACCTTCTTCATCAAACGAAGAAGAACCCATAGCCTGTGCAATAAATGGGTCTTCATAAATCTGAATATGATCAGGAAATACTTTTTTACCTAAACTGTCTAATAAAAATGTAGATTTTCGGTACAAACTCGAACCAGAAATAGCCTGAACAAAACCACCCAATAAACCAGCAGCCAATGGAGCTTCAAACAATACTGGACATTGTTGAGTGGGGATTGTTTTAGGATTAAGCCTTGCTAAGGCCCGCTGTGCAGCATATTGTCCAACATGATCAGGACTAGACAATTGAGTGTGACAACGAGCCGTGGTATACCAGTAATCACGTTGCATTGTAGCCATGTCATTTTTCTTACTTTGAGCAATCGGAGATACAGAAAGTGAATGCCGACTGTATGGATAACCCGCCAAAAACCCCCGGGTATTGCCTGCCATAAACTGCCCACTTTCGGTGCTAACATTTGCACCATCGGAGTTGCGAATGCGCTTATCCAAGTTTAAAGCGGCCTGTTCTGCAGTTAAGGACAATGAAATGGCTTCATCTGAACTGAGATGCCAAGGATGGTATAAATCTAAATCACGGGGGTTTTTTTCTAATAATTCAGATTCAGGCAATCCCGCAAATTCGTCAACCGCAGTAAAACGAGCAATGTCGATTGCAGCTTGAATGGTTTGTAAAATAGCGCTTTCAGTAAAATCAGAGGAGGAGGCATGGCCACGTCGCTGACCCTGATAAACTGTGATACTAAACGATTTATCCCGAGTATTTTCAATGGTTTCTACCTGCCCCATACGCACATTAACTGATAAACCAGAGCTTTCGGAAACATCTGCGGCCGCATCACTTGCTCCCAATTGTGTGGCATGCTGCAATGCAAATTCCACCAAATATTTTAATTGTTCCTTACTATATGCAAATGTCATTTGATAACCCATTTTTGTTTTAAAACCCGTAATATACAGCCCATGAGAAATTTATTACCAACATCAATAGAAACACAACTAAACAACTCACCAGAAAAGGCCAGCAAATCCGCCTTAAAAAGGCATGTAGAAAGCTTACAAAAACTAGGGAAAACGCTGGCTGCCATGCCAATCGATAAACTTCGACGCAGCCCTGCATCCCCTAGTTTACTTGAGGTTATTGCGCAATACCAAAAAATTAAAAGCCATGAGGCTAAACGCCGACAACTACAATTGATTGGGAAGGTTATGCGCAGTGAAGACGGTGAGTCTCTAGCCCAATGGATAGAGGGTGAAACGCTAGATCAACGCCTTGAAGTTTCCCAAATGCACGCAGCCGAACAATGGCGAGACCAATTATTAGGGGACACCAATGCACTGAATGAGTTCCTTACAAAACACCCCCAAGCCACAGGCTTTGACTTACACAGTTTAATTCGGAATGCCAAACTAGAGAAAATTAAAAATAAGCCACCTAAATCCGCACGAAGTCTTTATAAAATCATAAAATCTATATTATCTGAGGATGTTACCCCAAATTTGTTAGAAAGCGATATGATTGAAAAATGATGGCCATTACCATGCCTAGCATGGTTGATGATGTTTCTTGTTGGTTTTTTTAAAGTTTACTCATTTTTATTGAGCCTTATAAAATTTACAAAATAAAAACATAAAACAAAGACACAAGAAATCTAAAAATTTTTATCCGTTAAACAGGATTCAACAATGCTTTTTAAATCAATACAATTTGTAAGCCCTCGCTTTACAACAGCCCCTAGTCCTCGATTAATTGTTACAGGTGCAGTGCATGGCAACGAAATTTGTGGCACCGTTGCTATTAATCGGATTATTAAAATTCTTGAAGAGGGTAACTTAAAGTTGGACCGAGGTTGGGTGACTTTTATCCCGATTACCAACCCCTTGGCTTACGAAAAAAAACAGCGCATGGGCGACCGCAACTTAAATCGAAATCTTTATCCACGCAAAGAACCTATTGATTTTGAGGATAAAATAGCCAACTGGTTATGTCCCATATTGGCATCGCATGACGTTTTACTTGATTTACATTCTTTTCACACCCCGGGTGTCCCATTTGCTATGGTAGGCCCACACGACAATACAGATCGCTTAGAACCTTTTCAATTTTCTCAAGAAGAAGAGGCGCTAGCTAGATGCCTTGGGGTTAGTCGACTGGTTGATGGCTGGCTAGAAACCTATGCCAATGGGGTTGCTAATCGTTTGCAAAGACAAGCCACTGGCGATGTGAATATTGACACAATTAATGCCAATATAAAGTATGGTGTCGGCACCACTGAGTACATGCGAGAAAATGGTGGGTACGCAATTACGCTGGAGTGTGGACAGCACGACGATGCGCTAGCCCCAGAACTGGCTTTTAATGCCATTTTAAATACTATGGCCCATTTGGGCATGATCTCTGGTCACAAGATAAACTATGCTCAAACAGTTGAAGGTTTACGGCTATCTGAAGTTACCGACCGTTTTTCACCAGAAGACCAATTTATTAAAAACTGGCGAAGTTTTGATGAAATTAAAGCCAACGAGCTAATTGCAACCCGTGCAGATGGTACCCCAGTACTTGCCCCATACGATGGCCGCATTGTTTTTCCAAACCCCAATGCACTTCCTGGCCAAGAATGGTTTTATATCGCTAAACCAACAAACCGTTTCGAATAAAAAATTAGCCGTTAGTAACTGTTGGTCACCATTTAAATAAAAAAATCATAATCAATGTACCTGATTGTATTAAAAAATAATAAATAAAATGGGGAAATTACCAATATAAAAATAACACGAATTATTTAAAATAATCTTGTTTTATCAAAGAGTTATACTCACACTTTACAACAACACTTAGACATTAAAAAAATGAAAAAACAAACACCCCCATTTAGACAAGACGACACGAGACGTGCCATTGTGTTGAGCAGTTTAAAATTATTTTCTGAAAATGGTATAGAAGGGGTTTCATTAACTCAAGTTAGAAAAGAAGCCAATCAGCATAATCGGTCTGTAATTTATTACTACTTTTCTAGTAAGGAAGGGCTTTTGGAAGCTGTGACAGAGTATGTTTGGAACAACATATCCCCTGAGTTTGAAAAATCGTCTCAAATGGCAAAAGCACTTAAATTCACCAGTGCAAATTTGCATGAGTCGACCGAAGCCATTATTAATTCAATAATAGATCCATTTTTGAATATTTATTTTAAGCATGCAGAAGGTGAGCAATCCGTTCGATATTTGCTTTTTTTAATGCAAAGCAATAGTCTCGTTTATCAAAAAATTGCCAAAGAATTTATAAGTAATCTTACCGAAGTGTTTCTTCCTTTGCTAAAAAAAGCTTGTAATAAAAAAAACAATCAAGATGTATCTACCTTGGTTTATTTCCTGATTAGCAATACGCTAAATATGCTTGCCAGCATCAGTAAATTATTCAAAATGGGCAAGACAAGAGGCGCCAAATCGGATCCAAACTCTGCTTTAGCCCAAGAAGTGAAAAAATTTATTGTTGATTACCAAACTGGTGCTGTAGCGCGCATACTGACTTAACACTAACCCCAGGTTTTTTTACTGGAGACTAGCGACCAGTTGGGCTTTTTGCTTTTTCTGCTTTTTGAAACTTAATTTCTTTAAGCGAAAAAACATAGGCCCCCAGTCGCATTGTTGGGATTGTCTACCAGAGCTTTCTGGGCCCGTTGTTTTAATTAGGCTTTAATTAGCTTAATACAGCACTGGTAACCCACGCTTCGTACTGAAACAATACAACGCGTAATAGCACCAACCTCTAAAAGTTTTTTACGCAACCGGGTAACATTTACGGCAAAAACTTGCCAATCTTTAAAAGAGTAAACTCGCCCTAGTAATTTTGCTAAGGCCTCATAAGTGAGTAATCCAGATTCAGCCTCGAAGAATGCATCCATCAAACGACCTTCTGTTCCGGTTAATTCACGTGTACCAAAAGGACCGCTAATCTGAAGAGTTTTTAAGGAAAAACCAATAGGCACCGCTGCATCTATTGTTTCGTTGGCATCATCAGTTAAAACTCTACGACCTAAAGCCCCTATTGCTGCATTTAACTGTTCTAAAGAACATGGTTTAGGTAAATAAATGTCCGCACCAGTTTCATAACCACTGATTTTATCAATTTCACTGGTTCTGGCGGTCATCATAATAATTCCAACATCGGGTTTTTGTTGGCGAATACGATGCGCTAGAGACATGCCATTTTCCCCTGGCAAGTTAACATCTAATAAAAAAATATCAGCCTCATTATGATTTTTTTCGGTGGCCGCATCATCAAAATCCTCTGTAGCGCAATAGCCATAAACCTGATGGCCACGAGAAGATAAATAGTCAACAGTTAAATTACGCAAAACTTCATTGTCTTCAACCATAACGATATTTAAGGATGTTTTCATTTTTATACCCCGTTTTGTTTATTATGTATGAATGATAACTCATTAAGAAAATGTTGCCTTTGGTAAACTTAATTCAAAGCTAATCCAGTCTACTTCATCTAAGTATTGAATATCTCCATTAACTAATCCAACCAATGTATTAACCAAATATAAGCCTAAACCAGAACCAGAAAAATTCATCACAGCCGCAGAACGATAATATTTTGTAAATACTTGTCTACAATCGGGCTTTCCACACACCCCCACTTGATTTGATATTTTAATTTTAATGAAATCCTGTTGAGAGTCTAGACAATCAAATTCAATCCGAATAGCCTGGCCCTTTGCCCCATATTTGCAAGCGTTATCCAGTAAATTGGCAATAATAATTCGCAATATACTTTCGTCGGTCATTACACGCGCTTGGTTTAGCCCAACAGTAAATATTTGAGGACTGCTCACTTTATATCGTATTAATTCATTAACCAAACCAACACAATCAACAGATTCAATCTGGGTGTGTAACAAACGTTGCGCAGCTTTATCAAGTAGCATACAACGTTCAATGATCGAAAGTAAGTCTTCAATGGCTTTACTTGAATGCTTAAGCTCCAATCCTTGTTCACGTAATACAGATATTTCCATATTAATAATTGCCAATGAATTTTTAAACTCATGAGACAACATGGACAATAATTTTCCATTTTGCGCATTGGTTAACGCTTCAAGTTCATTTTTTTGTTGCTCTAGAGCTAAAAGTGTTTTGGTTTCTTGTCGTTCATTTCTTAATAAAATTAATTCATAAGTAACTGTGAAAAATATCAGTAAACTTAAACAAGTGATGACCCACATCGGCCAATTAAAAATCCATGGCCCTGTCGGCCAGCGCAGCCACGTACTGCCAATGGCCACAATACTTAAATATAGCAAACAAACGTAAATAAAAATTATAAAAAATTTATAATACAGATGCTTAAAACGCATACTCACCAGTGTAAGCGTTGAAATTAAACAACTTAAGCTTAAAAAAGCCACGGTCAAACGGCTAAAGGTGGTTGCACCTAAAATGACTTGTAGCAAAAAAAGAAGTAAATAAACTATAAACAAAGCAGTTTGCGCGCTAATTGCTTTTGATGGAGCCTTAAAAAATCGCAGCAAAGCGATATTAAATACTGCCATACAAATCATGGTAAATGGAAAAAATAAACGAAAACCAAGCACTAACTTCAGACCCAGCGCATCCCATAAAGGGGCAAATACATGGCTCATTGACAACACAAGCGTAGCTAAAACAAATTCAAATGCAATAAATAAACCATAAAACTGGCTAGTAACGCCTACTCCAATAAATATCACCAATACAAAAAGCGTTAATGACATACCAAAAAAGAAACCAATTTGTGCTGAAAAATTCCCCTGCTCTCGCAGATAATCAATTTTCTCTTGTAATTCAAACTGTGTAAGTAAAATCGTTGATGTTTGAATTCTCAACAAATAAGTTACTTTTTCTGAAGATGGACGAACCACCACTGAGTCACGATCTCGGGTAATAAAATGATCATTTGAGGATTGTCCGCTTGTCGGATGCAATAATTCGAAATTCAAATTTGAATTTTTTGAATTTTTTAATTCGTAAAAATCTAGATTTTCTAAAAAAATAGGCCGACTAGATAAAAAGTAACTTTGACCAGGTGTGACTCCAGAAACCTCTAAAATAACCCAAGTGGGTAACGCCTGATACCCTAAACTCAAAACCCCCTTAAACGCCTTGAATTCTCCAAATTGGTAAGCCTGAAGCACATGATCTAGGCTCTCATCAGCAACATAATACGACGTTTTTGTATTGAAGCTGGCTCCAACTAAATTTGACCACAACGCCAATACGAAAAAGAAGAAAATTTGTCTGATCATAGGCAAATTTTATAATGACGCTTCGCGAAAACGAAAAACCTCAATGCCCACACCAGCGCAATCAGGGTACGCTTCACTTTTTTCAGCTTGAACACGTGCTGCTAGTACCTTAGGATTGGCTAAAACCAAAGCGATTGTTTTATCTACTAAAGTTTCAACCAAACCAATATGGCCTTGAGCAACTAAACAGTGTATTCCTGGACGAACGAAATCATAGTCAACAACATCTTCCAACTGATCAGCCTGACTTGTTGACTGTGCAATTGGCACCCAAAACTCAATATTCATTCGCACTTGCTGACTTCTACCCTGTTCATGCGAAAACACACCGATTGCAGCCGAAACATTCAAATCGCGAATAAAAACTCGTCGACAATTGATCAAGCGATCATGTAAAAACCAATCTGTCATATATTCATCATACTAAAGTCACGAGATAAACTCATCAAATGTTGACCACCATCCACTACCAAATTAGTGCCAGTCATTGCTTGATTTTCTATTGCAAACAACACCGCCTGTACAATATCTTCAGGTTTACTGGATCTACCTAGCGGAGAGATTTTGTGGGTTTTTTCAAATTGTGCTTCTGTTTGTAAATAATTGATTAATGTAAGCCCAGGACAAACACCCACAACACGCAGCCTAGGAGCCAACTGTTGCGCAAGCATAACTGTGGCAGTAGAAAGGGCTGATTTTGATAAAGTGTAAGACAAAAAGTCAGGGTTCAAATTTTCTAATTTCTGATCTAACAAATTCACCACAACACCTTGCTGACCATCTGGAATTTGTTTATATAAATCTCGGCTTAAAATAATAGGGGCAGCTGTATTGGCCATCATGTGTTGGCTAAGCGATTCAAACGAAAAGCTTATTGCTTCGTCAAATTCAAACAACGACGCATTATTAACCAAACAACGCAAAGGTCCTATTTGAGCAGCTTGATCAACCAAACAAGAAACTTGTTGAGCATCTGCTAAATCTGCTTTTAGGATGGTACATTGCACACCTTTAGCAATAATAGCTTGACAAGTTTGCTCAGCTTCTTGAATTGAATGATTGTAATGCAGGGCAATTGACCAACCTTTTTCAGCCAAACCCAAAGAAATGGCTTTCCCCAATCGTTTTGCTGCCCCTGTCACTAAAGCAACAGGTCTAGTTGTCTGTGTGTTCAAGCTCATTGGTATTTTTTTATAAAAATTGAATTCTACGCTTAAAAAAAAAGATGCGTTTAAATTTTACGCACAATGATTTTTCACGATGGCCTTTAATGGGTTGATTCTGAAAAAAACTGCAAACCAAAACCACTTGCACGGTAAGCTAAAATAACAGATGTAATCTTTTGAAATTGCAAATAAATAAGCTCTTTTTTTAAATTATTTAGCTGCAAACCGGCTTGAAAAACGGTATCTAAGCCCACAAAACCAGCTTCATTTTGAATTTTAGCCAATCTTAAGCTTTGCTCTGCAATCTGAATGCGCTCTTTAAGCTGAATATGTTGTTGATCAATTGTATATGCTGTGGACAAACTGTCTTCCATTTCTTGAATGGCCAATAGTACTGTCTGACGGTAGTTGGCCTGGGCCAAACGAGATTGTGCATCAGCCTGCGCTTTTGCTGCTCGACGCGCACCACCATCAAAGATGGCAAACACCAAATTAGGGCCTAGTGTCCAAACTTCATTCGGTGTATGAATTAAATCCCCCCAACTGCGCGCCCGATATCCAAAATTAGCAGACAAATTAATATTAGGAAAAAAAGCAGCAAAAGCAGCTTTTTGATTAGCCTGAGCAGCGTGTAACTGGTAAATAGCCCCCTGTATATCTGGCCGATTTAAAATAATTTGTGCAGAAATATTTTTCGATGGTTTGTAAGGCTCAGATAAAAAACAACTTTTAATATACTGGAGTTTCTCAAAAAATATGGGCTCTAATGACCGTCCCACTGCTGTTGATAACGCATGGGCATTTTTTTGTAATTGAGACCTAGCGTCGAATACTTGCTGATGAAACTGTGCTGTATTAATTTGTAATTGATTTAATTCACTTTTTGAAATACCACCTGCAGCAAAACGGGCTTTCGATAATTGCAACAAGGCTTCCTGTATTTGTAAATTGTCTTGTTGTATTTGTAACACTTGGCCTGCTGCGCACCATGAAAAATACTGTTCTAAAGCCTTGGCTTGAACGGTTTGTTTTACCAGCTGATCACTTAAAAATGCCGATTGCCCTAAAAATTCGGCTGCGGTGGTTTGTTGACGCAGGCGACCCCATATATCCATTTCCCAATTTGGTACAGAAAAACCAGCACTTAGCGATGTACCACGCGGATTAGTCAAACTATTGGCACTGCGCTGCACTGCACTTGTTGCATTTAATGTTGGCCATAAAGCAGAACGGCGAGCTTGCAAATTAGCTTGCGCCTCTTCCCATTGGGCATGGCTAATTTGCAATTGAATATTGTGAGTTTGTATACGCGACATAACCTCAAACAACAAAATATTTTCAGATGGATTTGAAAATATTTTTTGCCACCACAACGCATCAATGTTTGAATATTTTGGTAAATAATCAGTATTAATCGCTAACCATGGCATAGTATTAAACTGCACTTGAGGCTCAACAGACTGAGTGGTTTCATGCGTTGTTGGCAATATTGGCGAAACTGTGCAAGCACCAACCAGCCATGCAATTAATACAACTGCTATTTTCTGAAAACTTTTTAATAAAAAATACTTACACCGATCCAAAAATACAAAAATCACCGGCACTGTAAACACAGTTAAAACTTGGCTTAATAATACCCCCCCTATCATCGCTAAGCCCAATGGTTGGCGTAACTCAGCTCCTTCAGACTGACTTAAATACAAAGGCAATGCAGCCAATAAGGCAGCCAAACTAGTCATTAAAATAGGTCGGAATCGTATTCTACAAGCCCGGTAAACAGCACAGGCCGCATTAAATGAACTGACCCGCTGCACTTGCAAAGCCACATCTACAATTAAAATGGCATTTTTCATGACAATGCCCATCAGTAAAAAAACACCAATTAAAGCAATCACAGTAAACTCCTTACCATCGATGATTAAAGCCAACAAAACCCCTAAGCCTGCAGTGGGCAATGTGGACAAAATGGTAATCGGTTGTAGCAAGCTTTCATATAATATGCCTAAAATCAAATAAATTGAAATTAAGGCCATAATAATTAAGATAGGCTGATTTTTTAAAGAATCGACAAACATTTTCGCACTTCCTTCAAAACCGCCATGTATTTGATCAGGCAGGCCCAATTGGGCTATGGCTTGTGCAATCACCGTTTTAGCTTCAGACAAGCTTATATTAGGTGCTAGGTTAAAACTGATTGTGGCCGCAGCAAACCCCGATTGATGAGCTACTGCCAAAGGAGTGTAACTGAGTTGAATACTTGCTATGCTTTGCAAATTAACAAGATGGCCCGAATGCGTCTTAAAAAAAACTTGCTCTAAGCCCAATTGTGCTTCAGTTGGTTCTGTTACGCTTTGATCCCATTCCAAAACTACACGGTATTGGTTATCTGGGTTGTAAATAACATGAACAACGTGTTGCGAAAAACCACTGTTTAAGCTATTGGCAATAGTTTGCATGTCTATGCCATGAACAGCCATGGCATAACGATCAAATTCTAAAAAAAGTTGTAATCCGTTTCGGTCATCATCTGAATCAATCTCTTGTAATTGAGACAATGACTTTAAAGCCTCGCGTACGCGAGGCTCCCACTGACGCAAAACCGAGATTGAGTCTGATTTAAGTGTGTACTGGTATTGTGCAAAACTACTTCTACCGCCCACCCTAATGTCCTGAACCGCTGAAAAAAACAATTTTAACCCTGGTATGCTTATTGTTTTCTTTCTTAAACGCGAGATACTTTCATCAATTGACTCATTTCGCTGGTATCGAGGTTTTAATGTTAAAAAAACGGTTCCTGTATTGCGTTGGCTAGAACCGGTAAAACCAGCAACGTATGCAACTGCAGGATCAACTGTGAATATTTGCATCAGCTGTTCTAAATGTTCTTGCATCAGAGAAAAAGATGCGCTTTGCTCTGCCTGAACAGTGACAAAAATTCTTCCAGTATCTTGCTGAGGAAAAAAACTTTTAGGAATGCGCTGATACAAAACAAAGGTGGCTATTAAAACACCCACCCAAACCAACAACACAATCCAACGACAACGTAAAACAAAACGCAAAACAGTGGCATACATATTTAATAAGCGCTTTTGCCAACGTCGATTCATAACATTCCAAACATTCGCAATTTTTTTAAAAAAGCTTGGTTTAGACAGCCTAGGTTGATCTTTATTTTGCCTGGTGGAAAAAAACACTAGCAAAGCCGGTGCAATGGTTAAAGAAAATAAAGTTGACACCCCAACCGATATGATAATAACAACTGCAAATTCACTGAATAATCGACCAATCATCCCTCCCATCCATAAAACTGGTGTAAATACTGCTGCAACGGCCATGCCTATTGCAAACAAAGTAAACTTAATATCCCCAACCGCCTTAATACACGCTTGATAAATACCGACACCATGGCGTTGATAACGGTGAACATTTTCGATAACAACAATCACATCATCAACCAAAAGTCCGGTGGATACGGTTAAAGCCATCAGTGAAATATTGTCTAAACTAAGCTGTCCTAAATACATTAAAGCCAATGTGGCTGACAAACTAGCGGGCACAACAATTGCAGTAACCCAAGCGGTGCGTGATTGCCCCAAAAAAATATAAACCACCAACACCAGTAAAAGCACAGCAATCAACAAACTGCGCTGTACTTCAACTAATGAAGCGCGAATGGTCAATGTACGATCAACAACCACTTGTAATTGCGCTTGTTGTGGTGTCAAAGTTTGTAATTTAGGTAATAATGATTTAACCCGTTCAACCGTTTCGATTACGTTGGCATCAGCTTGTTTATACAAAACCAAAAGAACAGCAGGCTGTGTATTGTCAGCACCATCACTGGCAGCGCCATAATTGCGTTTATCTTGCACGCTATTGCTGACAGTTGCCACATCGGATAAAGACACTGCTGTTGACAATTTTGCGTTAGCAAAGTCAGAGGCTTGCACTAACTGATCATTGGCTGTTATAAAACCAACACCTTCTTTTGAGTTTAAAAAACCAAGCGCTTGTAAACGGTGTTCTGTTAATATGGTTTTATGAATATCTTCAATACTTAGACCCGCAGCGCGTAGTTTAATTGGATCAACTGCTATTCTTACCGCTGGCAATGCGCCACCACCCAAATCAACCTGACCAACTCCTGAAACTTGAGCCAAATAGCTTACCAAAACAGTGGATGCAAAATCATACAGCTCAGAACGCGGTAACACATCGGATTTTAAAGCCAAAACCATAATAGGCGAATCGGCTGGATTTACTTTGCGCACGGTAGGCCATGTTGTTAACCCCGATGGCAAATCAGAATGCGCAGCATTAATGGCTGCATAAACATCTGTAGCCGCCTCATCGATGTCTCGATCTAAATCAAACTGTAAAACAATTCGACTTCTGCCTTGAGAAGACAAGGAGGTCATTTCAGTAACTCCAGAAATTCCACCTAAAAAACGCTCTAAGGGCGTGGCTACAGTTGCTGCCATCACTTCGGCACTTGCACCTGACTGATTAGCTGTTATGGCAATTGTTGGAAATTCTACTTTAGGTAACGGGGCTACTGGCAAACGCCAATACGCTAAAATACCCAGCAAAAACACCGCCCATGTAATTAAAATTATAGCCACAGGGCGACGAATAAGCGTATTAAGCAAAATTATTACCCGCCTTAGTTTAAATCATGAAATGCAGAATTTTCAGCTTGTACAATATTGGATGCTGATTCGCTTAAAGGTTGAATATTTATCCGATTCGTCCATCGTGAAAACAACAAATAAATAACCGGGGTTGAAAATAAAGTTAAGACCTGACTTAAACAAAGCCCTCCTATCATGGCAACGCCCAATGGCTGCCTAAGCTCGCTGCCCATCCCTTGAGCAAACATCAAAGGTACAGCTCCCATAAAAGCGGCCATTGTGGTCATCAGTATTGGTCTAAAACGCAGCACTGCTGCTTTAAAAATTGCTTGGCGCGCAGGTAAACCTTGTTCTCGTTGCGCTGACACAGCAAAATCAATCATCATAATGGCATTTTTTTTAACAATGCCAATTAAAAGAATAATACCAATCACAGCAACCAAATCTAATTCGTAATGCATTACCCAAAGTAAAAACAAAGCGCCTAACCCAGCCGATGGTAATGTAGACAAGATGGTGATTGGATGAATAAAACTTTCATACAAAATACCCAAAATAATATACATTGCCACTACAGCGGCTAACAATAGATACACAACCCCTAACTTGGTTTTTAAAAAAGCATCAGTACTCGCCTGAAATTGTAAATCCAACGCTTGCGGCCAGTTTTCATCTTGTTGCAGCTGTGTCAGAGAATCCAAAGCCATTTCCAACGAATAGCCTGAATTTAAAGCGAAGCCAATGGTGGTGGCTAGAATTTTTCCTGAACGCTCAACAGTTACAGGCGTTTGTTGTGGTGCAAACTGAGCTAAAGCCAATAAAGGCACTAAATGCCCTGTACGTGACTTAATTTTAATTTGATCTAGTATCTCAGCCACTTTAAGTGGTGCACTTTGCATTTCTAAAATCACTCGAACTTGTTGGGTCTGAGTATATAAAGTGGCTATTTGTCTCTGACCAAATGCGTTGTATAAGGACGCATTGATATCAGCAATGCTAACTTGCAACCTTGCAGCCTCAGAGCGATCAATTTCTATAAACCATTGTAAACCAGTGGGGTTCCAGCTGCTAGTCACTTGGGCAAATGCCTCATGTTGAGAAATACGGTCGAGTACCCAACTCAAACCTTGCACCAAATCAACCTGCGCATTCGGAGTATTGGCTTTGAGTACAACACTGTATGGCAAGACCATAGGACGATCATTCAACCCTAAAGCTTGAACAGCTTGAAACTCAACATCCATGCCCGCAACTGTAGTGGAAAAATCACTAAGCTTTTGATTTAGCTGATTCAAAGACAATGCCTGGCCTTTTGGCGATAAATTCAGCAATATACGACCTTCATTGTGCGCTTCATTACCAACAACTGCGCCCAGTTGCGTACTGACTTGTGCAACCCAAGGTGTAGACAAAATATTGTCCACCCATTGCTCCTGACGTAAGGCATGTTCAGCCAGCGAAACATTGGCAGGTACTTTGGTTTTTATTTGCACTAACCCACTGTTTTGTAACGGTATAAATCCTTTTGGATGGTATAAAAACACCAACAATGTGAATAATGTTGTTAAAATGAATAACGTATATGTTAATTTAGGCTTTCGCAACACACGCAATAGCATTGCGCGATACAACCTTACTATGTGCTTTAAGTAGTTTTTAAAGCGATTCTGTTGCGCGTGCTTAACCACCAAACCATTCTTTTGAAAATCAACGGCTTGTTTTTTATTTTTTTGCTGGATTTGATGTTTTTTAAACAGATGCGCACACATCATTGGCGTTAAACTCAACGAAACCAAAGCCGAAATTAAAATACAAACAGCTAAACTCACTGCAAATTCGTGAAACAAGCGCCCTGCAATATCTTGCATAAATAGCAATGGTATCAACCCAGCAATTAGAGAAAAAGTCAGAGAAATAATAGTAAAACCAATTTCGCCTGCACCTTTTAAACTGGCTTGTATTGGATTTAAACCCTGCTCAATATAACGGGCTATATTTTCAGTAACCACTATAGCATCGTCAACCACAAAACCCGTAGCAATAGTCAATGCCATTAGGGTCAAATAATTAATAGAAAAACCAAATAAATACATAATGGCAAAAGTACCAACCAAAGACAAAGGCACAGCAACCATCGGAATTAAAGTTAATTTGAACGAACCTAAAAATAACCAAATAATCACGACAACCAATACAGTGGCCAAGAATAATTCAAATACAACAGCTTCAATACCTGATTTCACACCCACAGACTGATCCACCAATATTTGCGATTGCACCCCTGGAGGTAATGTTGATTGAATTTTTTCTAATACAGAGTACAGACGGTTTACTGTTGCAATTACATTGGCTCCAGGCTGCTTTTTTACTTGTACAATCAAAGCGGTTTTTCCATTTGCAGTTGCTGCCAATTCTTTATTTTCAGTGGCTTGAATAACAGTTGCAACATCCCCCAAAAATACCGAATGGCCCAGGCGATTAACCAACACCAAAGATTCAAACGCTTTAATATCAGGTAGTTGATCATTGGCTTGAATGATTAAAGAACTTGAACCCACTTCAAGTGAACCTTTGGCCTGACTCACATTAGCAGTTTGCACCGCTTGCTCAATATCGGCTGCTGTTAAACCAACTGCTGATAATACTGCGGGTTCAACTTGAATACGCACAGCAGGCTTTGCTAAGCCCTGCACAGACACCTGCCCTACCCCAAGCACCTGAGAAAAAGCAGGAACCAGTCGAGTATCTAATAAATCACTTAATGTAACCAAAGACATCTTAGGTGAGGTGAATGCTACGGTTAAAATCGGAGCATCAGTTGGATTGACTCGACGATAAACCGGCGGATCTGGTAAATCAGGGGGTAAAATAGATAGGATGTTAATGGCAGCGGCCACATCTTGTTCGGCTTGCGCCAAATTCACATCCAAACCAAACCGCAAATAAATCGTGCTCACCCCCAAGCCACTGATTGCATACATCGACTCTAATCCTGGCAATTGTCCTAAATTCCGTTCTAAAGGAACTGTCACCAACGCAGACATACGTTCTGGAGACGCACCAGGATAAACTGTACTAACCTGTAAACTAGGATATTCAACGTTCGGTAAAGTACTCACTGGCAAACGAAAAGCCGCTAAACAACCTAAAGCAAATAAAGCCAACACCAGCAAACTGGTGGCCACAGGACGACGAATAAAAAGTGCTGAAACGTTCATTTAAATTAATTGGCGTGATGTTTACGTGAGTTTTTTTTCATCAACAGACAAAAGTGCAAGCGGCTGAGCTATTCGTACTTTTTGCCCTTCACGCAAACGGTCCGTTCCAACCACCACCACATTGTCATTTGATTTTAGGTCGCCTGTAATTGCAATATAACCTTTGTCTTGTATACCAGTTTGAACGGCCACCCTACGCACTTGACGATTTTCGCTGAGCACCCATACATACGTTCCAGACTGACCGAACTGTACCGCCTGAATTGGCACGGTTAATAGTTGTGAATGCGTTTGCAATATTAAACGAACACCCAACAATTGATTAGGCAACCAATTATTAAAATTTCCTTGTAATTTGGCTTTAAAGCGTATTGTGCCAGTGGCAGAATCTATAATATTATCTTTGGCAACTACACTGCCTTTTGTTATGATTTCCCGTGTTGACCGATCTAGTATTTCTACTTGTAAAAAATTAAATTGATTTGCTTTTGAGAGTTGCATGCTGCCTTGAATTCTTGGCCAAAAACGCTGAGCAATCGCAAAGTCAACCCAAAAATTATTTGTTTGAACAATGCTGGCCAAGCCATTAATATCTGTCGGGCGCACTAAATTGCCGATATCAACTTGACGCAAACCAATTTGTCCGCTTACAGGTGCCCGCACTTTGGTATAAGATAAATTTAAACGGGCTTGGTCGCGCACAGCACTTTGCGCCTGAACGGTCGCGTTTAATTGACTGACTAAAGCAACTTGCTGATCTAACTGTTGAGCTGAAACGGCTTGTGCGTCTGCCATTTTTTTTAATCGCTGTAGCTCATGTTTTGCGCTAACCAAAGCAGCCTGTTCTCGTTCCAATTGCGATTGTGCGACTTGCAAAGCATATTGAAAAGACTCTGAATCTAGCTGGGCTAATAATTGCCCAGCCTTTACCCATTGACCTTCCTGAAAATGTAAAGTTCGAATCAAGCCTTCAACGCGTGGCCGTACCACACTGAAATACTCCGGTTTTAAGGTTCCAACTGTTTCCAGTGCCTCTATTTGATCTCGCAGTTCAACTTTAGCAGTTTTGACAAATTCAGAGCGCTCTGCCCCATTTTTTTTACCATTGGCTTTGCTGTATTGAAATGAATAATTAAAACCCAGCAATCCTAATTTAATTAAAATAAAGACTATAAGACAAGCTAAAAATATAAAAAAAATTAAAAAACGCCAATTTTTAATCAATTTTGTAAATAATTTTCGAATTTTTGTCATCCTTTTTATACCCAACTCTCAATACAAATACTTTATTTGAAAAATAAATGAATACAATTTAAATAGAAATGTTATAAACTAAAAGAACATTTATCCACTAACAATGTGGAAAAAGAACATGTAATCTCGTCTAAGTCTTTGATTCAAATTAAGTCAATCGAACAGCAAAAAAAATAGGCAATTAAGCAAAATAAGCCAGTTTAATTGCTATAAAATAGATTTGCAAAATAACTAACTGGATTTAAAACATCATCAATTATCTTGTAATTCGCAAATTACTTACCGTTATCATGGGTGATTGTACTGACCCAATAGAAAAAATCTAGGATCTTTTGTTTTGGCTGAACTGCACATAGGTCATAGGGCAATTTACCGAAAGTTGCTTACAGTGCAGTTTTCCAAGAGCTTACATTCATTACATACCATAGGCTAAATTAAAAGATGACACAAAAAGATTAAAATAAAGCAACAGTACGAAAAACCCAAAGGACCAAAAACCTAAAGAAAAAAAAATCTCACTGACGTAAAATTGTCAATGAGATTTTTGTATTTTGGCGGAGTGGACGGGGCTCGAACCCGCGACCCCCGGCGTGACAGGCCGGTATTCTGACCAACTGAACTACCACTCCAAATTTAAAAAAACACTTGGTGGGTGCTGAGAGACTCGAACTCCCGACCTACGCCTTGTAAGGGCGCTGCTCTACCAACTGAGCTAAGCACCCAAGTATTTTTAACTTTTTAGCTTTTTAATTACTAAAAACAAAATTATATACAAATTAGTTATTTACTGCAAATTGGCCAACCTATTTCTGTATATCATTCCTCACTTAAAAAACAATTTATAATTAAATCAATGGGTAATCGATGTCGTTGACGACGAAGTAGATACATCTGGCACATTTGCAGTGGCTTGATTACTATCAACCAATGGCTGCGGTTGGCTTTCAAGCGCATGTAATAAAACTTGATCAATCCATTTAACAGGTAAAATCTCTAAATGATTCTTAACATTGTCAGGAATTTCAGCGAGATCTTTCACGTTCTCCTCGGGAATCAAAACCATTTTAATTCCACCACGGTGCGCTGCTAGCAATTTTTCTTTAAGCCCACCAATGGCCAAAACCTCCCCACGTAATGTTATTTCACCAGTCATAGCCACATCTGCCTTTACCGGAATACCCGTTAAGGTTGATACCAATGCTGTAGTCATAGCAATACCAGCAGAAGGACCGTCTTTAGGCGTGGCTCCCTCTGGAACGTGCACATGAAGATCTCGTTTTTCAAATAATTCGTCTAAAATCCCCAAAGGCTTGGCCCTTGAACGAACAACTGTGCGCGCCGCCTCAACAGACTCTTTCATAACATCACCCAAACTGCCTGTGCGTGTGATGACCCCTTTACCAGGCATTGCAACTGTTTCTATAGTAAGTAAATCGCCACCAACTTCAGTCCAAGCTAAACCCGTAACTTGCCCAACTTGATTTTTCTTTTCAGCAACACCATAGAAATAACGACGAACCCCTAAAAATTTATCTAAATTTTTGGGCGTAACAGATATCTTTTTGGATTGATCTTTAAGCAAAATTTGCCGAACAACTTTACGACAAATTTTACTAATTTCACGCTCTAACCCCCTAACCCCAGCTTCTCGAGTATAAAAGCGAATGATTTCTCGAATTGCTGCCTCAGAAAGGTTTAACTCATCAACCTTAACCCCATTGCTTTTCATTTGCTTGGGTAATAAATATTTTTGAGTGATGCTAACCTTTTCGTCTTCTGTGTACCCAGAAAGACGAATAACCTCCATACGATCTAACAGAGCAGGCGGAATATTCAATGTATTGGCGGTTGCAACAAACATCACATCAGAAAGATCGTACTCCACTTCAACATAGTGATCCACAAAAGCATTATTTTGCTCTGGATCTAAAACTTCTAATAAGGCTGAAGCTGGATCACCACGAAAGTCCATGCCCATTTTATCTATTTCATCTAACAAAAAAAGTGGGTTTCGAACCCCAACTTTACTAAGAGATTGTAAAACCTTACCAGGCATTGAACCTATGTAAGTGCGACGATGTCCACGAATTTCTGCTTCGTCACGCACCCCCCCCAAAGCCATGCGTATAAATTTACGATTAGTGGCTTTAGCCACCGACTGACCAAGAGATGTTTTACCTACCCCTGGAGGGCCAACCAAACACAAAATAGGCGCTTTTAATTTATCAACCCGTTGTTGTACTGCCAGATACTCAACAATACGTTCTTTAACTTTTTCTAAACCATAATGATCTTCATTAAGCACGTTTTCCGCCTTACTCAGATCAATAGAAATTTTAGTTTTTTTCCGCCATGGAAGATTCACTACCGTATCTATGTAATTACGAACTACAGTGGCTTCAGCTGACATTGGAGACATTAATCGTAACTTTTTTAGTTCGGCTTCTGCTTTTTTTTCTGCTTCTTTACTCATGCGAGCCGATTTAATTTTACGCTCCAGCTCCTCTATATCAGCGCCGTCCTCTCCTTCTCCCAACTCTTTTTGAATAGCCTTAACTTGTTCATTTAAGTAATATTCTCGTTGACTCTTCTCCATTTGACGCTTAACGCGACCCCGAATACGTTTTTCAACTTGCAGAATATCAATCTCTGTTTCAAGCAGGTTTAGCAAATGCTCTAAACGCTGACTAACACCAGAAATTTCAAGGATATTTTGCTTTTGCTCTAATTTTAGCGGCATGTGCGCTGCAATCATGTCTGATAGGCGACCTACCTCTTCCACACTGTTGAGAGAGGCGAGAATTTCAGGAGCTATTTTTTTATTTAATTTAATGTATTGATCAAACTGGGCAAGCAATGCACGACGTATTGCTTCAGTCTCTGATGTTGAAGTTGAGTCAAGTAGTATAGGTACAGCAATTCCAGAAAAATAAGAATTTGTATCAACGATTTGTTGAAGCTTTGCGCGCTGCAACCCTTCAACAAGAACTTTGACCGTACCATCTGGTAATTTTAACATTTGCAAAATATTAGCTACGCAACCAATATCATGCATATCCTCTGGGCTAGGCTCATCTTTTGATGCAGAACGTTGAGCAACCAATAAAATGGTTTTGTCTTGCTCCATCGCAACTTCAAGTGCTTTGATTGATTTAATACGCCCAACAAACAAAGGTATGACCATATGTGGAAATACCACGACATCACGAAGGGGCAATAAGGGCAAATCAATTTGCCGGTCTGATATGGGATTGACGGACATTTTTACACCTGTTTAATTAGTATTTAAGAGGTTTGGGCAAAACTCCCAGTTTCAAGTCCGCTTTAACGTTTTTTTAACGTTATTTTTTACACATCTTTTTTTCCTGCGACTTTAGCTTGATCTTCATATATTAACAATGGACAGCCATCCCCCGTGATGGTTGTTTCATCAACAACCACCTTTTTTACCCCATGTTTATTTGGAAGATCATACATAATTTCAAGTAAAGCTTGCTCAACAATTGAACGTAAACCACGAGCACCAGTTTTTCGTTTAATTGCTTGAAATGCAATCGCTTTCAAAGCTTCTGGCCTGAACTCAAGCTCAGCGCCATCCATGTTTAACAATCGTTGATACTGCTTAACCAGTGCATTTTTAGGCTCTACCAATATTTGTATTAAAGCAGCTTCATCTAGCTCATCCAAGGTTGCAAGAACCGGTAAACGCCCTACAAGCTCAGGAATAATCCCAAATTTAATTAAATCTTCAGGCTCAACATCTGCCAATAATTTTCCTACATTGGTATCTTTTTTTGACTGAACCTGAGCAGCAAAACCAATACCCGACTTTTCGGAACGATTTCGAATGACTTTATCTAGGCCTTCAAAAGCACCACCACAAATAAATAAAATATTGGTTGTGTCAACTTGTACGAAATCTTGGTTGGGATGTTTACGCCCACCCTGAGGGGGAATAGAGGCAACAGTGCCTTCGATCAATTTAAGCAAAGCTTGCTGAACACCTTCACCAGAAACGTCACGGGTGATGGAAGGATTGTCTGATTTTCTAGAGATTTTATCTATCTCATCTATATAAACAATACCACGCTGTGCTTTTTCAACTTCATAATTGCAATTTTGCAATAATTTTTGAATAATATTTTCAACATCTTCACCGACGTAACCAGCCTCGGTTAATGTTGTGGCATCAGCAATTACAAAAGGAACATTCAATAAACGCGCTAAAGACTGAGCCAGTAATGTTTTACCTGAACCAGTTGGACCAACCAAAAGGATATTACTCTTAGTCAGTTCCACCTCATCTTTTTTATTATGATGGCGCAATCTTTTGTAATGGTTATATACAGCAACAGCAAGTATTTTTTTAGCTCTGTCTTGACCGACAACATACTGATCTAGCGTCTGTCTAATTTCAGCAGGTGATGGCAAATCCCCAGCAGTCGGTGTTACATCGTTTGATTCGGACTCATCATGGATAATGTCGTTACAAAGGTCAATACACTCATCACATATAAAAACAGAAGGACCTGCAATCAGTTTTTTAACCTCATGCTGACTTTTTCCGCAAAAAGAACAATAAAGTAACTTTTCGCTAGAACTTTTTTTTTCTGACATAATGAGCTCCTAATACCTCAACGGTGCTTTCTAAGCTTGCTAATGATAAAAATTATTGTTTTACAGTATCACTGTACAAAAATAAGCACACACCCCTCAAACTGGGGTTAAACATTCAATTCGCCACGTTTCTCTAAAACACGATCTATTAGCCCATAATTTACAGACTCCTGAGCTGACAAAAAATTATCTCTATCAGTGTCTTTTGCAATACGCTTGATTTCTTGAGCAGTGTTTGCGGCCAAGATCGCATTTAAACGCTCACGCAAATATAGAATTTCTTTTGCATGTATCTCAATATCTGAAGCTTGTCCTTGAACTCCGCCCAGAGGCTGATGAATCATAATTCGTGAGTTAGGTAATGAAAAACGCTTACCCTTAGTTCCTGATGATAATAAAAAAGCCCCCATACTTGCAGCTAATCCAGTACACAAGGTGGAGACGTCGGGTTTAATGAATTTCATTGTGTCATAAATAGCCAAACCAGCGGAAACCGAACCCCCTGGACTATTAATATATAAAGAAATATCTTTGTCTGGATTTTCAGATTCTAAAAACAACAATTGGGCCACAACAACATTAGCAACGGCGTCGTTGATTGGTCCAACAAGGAATATAACCCGCTCTTTTAACAACCTTGAGTAAATGTCATAAGCACGTTCACCACGACCACTCTGCTCTACCACCATGGGCACATAAAGATTGGCTTGAATATCTGAATTAAAATGGTTATCGCCAGTTTGTAAAGGCATACGCGGGTTATAGTTCATTTTCAATTATTTCCCATTATTTCTTCAAATGTTAGATTTTTTACAGTGACCTTCGCTTTTGATAGCACCCAGTCAACAACATTTTGCTCAACAACAATCGCATCTACTTCTGCAATCTTACTGGAATCTGCTAAATAGTAATCTAATACTTCAGAAGGGTCCTCGTAGCTTTTTGAAATATCTTCAATATACAGGCGAATTTGCTCTTGTTTAGCCTTTAAGTTTTCAGTTTTTACCAAATCAGAAACGATCAAAGCTAGACGAACACGGCGTTGTGCCTGATCTTTAAAAAGATCGGCGGGTAAATTCATACTGTCCAAATTAGACATTCCCCTGTCTTTATATTCCTGACGAACACGCTCAATTAAGTGCTCACACTCTGTTTGAACTAAAGATTTTGGCAATTCAAAATCGGACAGTTTGATTAAACCATCCATAACTATTTCTTTATTACGATTTAACAAACGATTTTTAATTTCGCGGCTGAGGTTAACACGTACATCTTCGCGCAGCGCATCAATAGTGCCAGCCTCCACACCTAATAATTTAGCGAAATCGTCTGTTAAATCAGGTAAAACTGGCGCCTCAATTTTTTTAATTGTAAGGGTGAATTGGGCAGTTTTTCCAGCCACTTCTTTACCATGATAGTTTTCAGGGAAAGACAAATCAAAAGTCTTTGTTTCTTGAAGAGACATTCCAAAAGCTGCTTCTTCAAACGCTGGCAACATCTGCTTACCACCAAGAACAAAAACAAAATCGGTAGAGGTTCCGCCATCAAACGCAACATCATCAATTTTTCCAAAAAAATCAACAGTCAAACGATCATCTTGCTGCGCAGGCCGATCACCAATATCGATGAATGTTTGGCGCTGTTTACGCAAAATAGTGATAGTGCTGTCAATTTCGTTGTCGCCAATCTCACACGCTACTTTTTCTAACTCTAATTCAGCTAAATCTCCCAATTTAACTTCAGGAAACACCTCAACAATTGCAGAAAAAAGCAATTCGCCCTCTAAATTTTGCTCTGATGGCTCAACTCGCATGGTACTCGCAACACGCAACTGACTTTCATTGATGACTTCGTTCAAACGTTGATTAAGTTGTTCATTAACAACCTCAGAATTAACCTGTTGATTGTAATTTTGAACAATGTACTTCATAGGCACTTTACCTGGACGAAAACCAGGCATACGAACTGTTTTAGCAATTTTCTTTAAACGCTGCGCTACTTCGGTATTTACACGTTCAACGGATAAATTTAAGGTAAGCTTACGCTCTAAACTACCGAGGGTTTCAACTGTGGTGGTCATGTAAAGAACTCTTTGACTGAATTACAGGAAAACAGAAAAATGCTCTGCCTTTGCCTGCATTGTTGTTGGCTTTAAATGGTGCGAAGGGGGGGACTCGAACCCCCACGCCGGTGAAGGCGTCAGGACCTAAACCTGGTGCGTCTACCTATTTCGCCACCTTCGCAAGTCACTCATAATTGAGTGCATACTTCTATTGTAATAGAAACTAGAAAAAATTTTTTATGCTGACTGATAATAACACCAATACCGAACCAAAATCATCCCTTTTTCCAAACGATTATTCTCAGATGGCCCACAGTAAGGAGTCAATCTCTCAACACCTTAAATATTGTATATCAGAAGTGATGCAAGATGGCAGCTCTCTATACTATGCCTTGCTATTTTGTTCAGCAAAACAAAAAACTTCTCTTATAGGTTTTAATTACTTGATTAAGGAGCTGTATCAAAGTGCTCATAAACTTGTTGATCTGAATTTAAGAAAATTAAAAATTTCATGGTGGAAAAATGAAATAAAACAATTAATTAATGGTGTAACCTACCATCCTGCTTTAATTTTCTTGGGTTCTGAATATACCAGAAAGATAGGGCATGAACGGTTCAGTCAATTATTTCAATCACTTTCTGTTGAGCTAGGATTTCCGAGGTACTTCTCAGTAAAGGAGCGCAAAGAAGATGCTTTAAATTGGTCTGGAACGGTCTTTGAAGCTTGTGCAATTATATTAAACACTAAAGACAGTGATACAATAAAATGTGTAAAAGAATTAGGTTCTTATTACATGATATTAACGCAAAATATAAATATAGCCAAAGCCCTTTCTAGTGGTTGGCACCCTTTTCCTGTTGAAACACTACAAAAATATAAAGTTTCAGCAGAACAGCTAAGGCAACGCAAAAGCAGCCCTGAATTTTTTGAAATGTTTAAAAAAGAATGCGAATGCACGATTACGCTTGGTGAGAATGTATGGAAAAGCCTACCAAGTCAAGCACAACGTCAGCTTCACCCACTTCGCACGTTATGGCGTATTCGTTTAGCCGAATACAATCTTTGCAGAAATTCGACAAGCTCTTTGCTATTGGAAATAAACAAAATTACCCCTCTACATAAGCTTTGGTTGGCTTGGTCTTCTTACATTTTGCGCCGTTAAAATGCGTCATTTCTATAGCGTGTTTGGTAACGCGGTTGCACTTCGCGCTTGGACATATTAACCAAATGAATACAACATTAAATGCGTTTATGCATTACTACTTAAAAAGACCAAGGTTCGTCCACGTGCCAGTGTTGAGGCTTTTTGATTATACATAGGACGCTCCCAGCAATTAAATCCATGCTCCACATTTTCGTAAACATGGCCAAACGTGTTGTTGTGACTTGCAAAAGCAGCTTGTATTTGTTCAACATCACCTGATGGAATGTAGCTGTCATTTCCGGCAAAATGAAACAACATGGGAACTTTTATTTTGTCTTTTTTATCTAGATGTTGTGCTATTGCGCCACCATAATAGCAAACTGCAGCATCAACACCAGCTTCAGCGGCCATTAAATAAGATAACAGCCCCCCCATACAATACCCAATACTTGCAACCTTTGCGTCAACTTCTGGCCTACCCCGAAGCGTTTTTACCACCACAGCTAAGTCCCTAACAGACTGAAAAAAATCATGTGCTTGCATTAATTTAAAACCATCTTGAAATCCAATTTCATCGTACCCAAGATCTACTTTGTTTTGTTGTCGAAAAAAGACATCTGGCGCCAAAACAACATAACCATCTGCAGCGTATTGATCAGCCACTGCGCGGATATGTTGATTAACCCCAAAGATTTCTTGAATCAAAACTAATCCAGGCCCGCTACCAGCTGGTGGTAAAGATAAATATCCTTGACAAACCTTTCCTTCACACTGAATATCAATCCACTGGGTTTTCATTGTTGGTTTCCTTTATACAAAAGCGAAGAAAGCGAAGTTTACAAATTGATGATTATGTTCTTGGTTCAAAAACTGCCATTGATTCTATATGGGCAGTATGAGGAAACATATTAATAGCACCAACAAACTTTAACTTATAAGGTCCTTGATGGATTAAAATAGCCGCATCTCTTGCCAATGTTGCGGAATTACACGATACATAAACAACTCGCCTTGGCTGGTAAGATGCTTTAGCAAGCGCCTGCACTAAAGCTTGTGCACCTTCACGAGGCGGATCAATCAAAATACAATCGAATACCCCCCAGCTTTCCCATTGATCTACGGTTAGATCAAAAAGATTTTGCGCAAAAAACTCAGTTTTTTGATTCACTCCATTTAATTTTGCATTTTCTTGAGCCCTTCGGATTAAACTTTCGGAACCCTCAACGCCTACAACACTTTTTGCAAGGGTTGCCAACGGTAAAGAAAAGTTGCCCAAACCACAAAATAAATCTGCCACCCGATCACTTGGCGTTATACCTAACAAACGAATAGCTTGGCTAACCATTGCTTGGTTCACAGCATGATTTACTTGAGTAAAATCTGTTGGTAAAAATGGCATGGTAATATTAAATTCAGGCAAACTGTATGATAGAAGCGGGGTTTCTGTGGGATAAAATTGATAAACAGAGGTAGGGCCTGCAGGCTGGAGCCACCAAACAATTTGATATAGGTTTGCAAAGTTCATCAGCTTTTGTTTGTCCTCGTCGCTGAATTCTTCCAAATGCCTTAAAACCAGCGCTGTGTGCTCTTGCCCAACGGCCACTTCAATTTGTGGCACCCGTTGGGCTATCGATAACTGACCCAATAAGACTCTCAACGGCTTTAAAAGAGCAGAGATTTTTTTAGGCAAAACATGGCACTCTGTCATCTCAACCACAAAACTGGATGATTTTTCATGAAAGCCAACCAACATACCACCTTTTTTTGTCACCCATCGACATGTTAATCGCGCACGATGACGATAACCCCAGGCTGATCCCTGCAAAGGGCGTAAAACATTTTCAGCCTTAATCCGACCTAAATGCCAAAGATGATCTTCAACAACACGCGACTTAATGGCCACTTGCGCTGAAAAATCAACATGTTGCATAACACACCCACCACACACACCAAAGCTTGGGCAGCGTGGTTGAACACGCGAAGCCCACGGCTTTATCACCTCTACAGTATTCGCCTTCTCAAATTTTTTTTTACGCTTAAGAATTTCTACTTTGACTTGCTCATTGGGTAAAGCGCCCTGAATGAAAATAACTTTCCCATCATGATGCGCAATACCTTGGGCATCTAAATCAAGGGACTCTATCGACAAAAATAGAAAAGGGTCCGGTTGTTGGGTGCTTTGATGGTTTGTCATAACTACTTCGCGGGTAAATATTTTAAGGGGTCCACAGGCTTTCCAGATTTACGAATCTCAAAATGCAGCTTGACTCGTTCGGCATCGGTGCTCCCAGCCTCTGCAATTTGCTGACCTCGTTTAACTAAGTCGCCTTCTTTTACCAATAATTTACGGTTGTGTGCATATGCAGTCAAAAAAGCGGGAGGATGTTTAATGATAACTAGATTGCCATACCCCCTAAGGGCATTACCTGAATAAACAACATGACCATCCATTGCTGCGGCAACTGAATCACCAGCTTTCAATGCAATATCAATTCCCTTATTTTTTGCTTCAGAAAAGTTTTCAATGACCGGCCCCGATGCAGGCCATAGCCAAGCACCACTGAAACCACTAGTCTCTGACTTTATTTCTTTCTTGTCTTCAACCTTAATATTTGGTTTATTTATTGTATCTACTTGTTTTGGATTTCCTATATCAAGCGGTTTTAAAACGGTTGTCGCAGTTCCCAACGGGCGAATTTCTACACCAGTCATTGGATCAACAGAATGAGACACGACACGCAATTGCTGCCCTACAAAAATGCGATTAGGGTCTTCAAGCCGATTCCAAGTTGCTAAATCCTTCCAATCATTTCCTGTATCTAAAGCAATTCCAATTAAAGTATCGCCTTTTTTGACAATATAATGTCCAGGCATAGCAACAACAGCTATTTCAGTTTTGGCCGATGATGCGGGTAAGGCGCGGGGCGATTCCTCTAAAACAGTTGAGGGTAGGCGCTCAATAATGGGCGCATGCTTTGAAGATGAAGAACAGGCCGACAAAATAGCAGAAGCAATACAAGCAGTTACAAACGTAGAAAACTTGCCAAATGCAGGTTTCATTGTAAATGTTACTCCAAATAATTAAGTTAAAAAGATTAAACGCACATTAAAGCACGACAATCTGACAGTAGATTGGTCATTAAATAGAAAAAATATTAAGTTCGGCATTTAAACAAAACCCTGTCTGCCACAACATCAGCTAAAAATTATTAACAAAACTTAATCGTCTTAAACTGTGTTGGCCTGTTCTAACCAGTCTTGTAATTGACTCGCTTGCTGAACATGGGTCAAATCAATCTGTAACGCAGTTACGGAGATAAATCCGTTGGCTACCGCATGAAAATCTGTGCCAGGCCCCGCATCTTTTGCTGAACCTGCAGGCCCAATCCAGTAAACGTTTTCACCTTGCGGGTTTTTAGCTGGAATAACAGGCTCTGCATGATGTCTTTTTCCAAGCCTGCTTGAAACAATACCCTTAAACTCTGACAAAGGTTGGGAAGGAAAATTAACGTTTAGCAAAACAGGCTCTGAAACCAGTGGTTTTTTTAAAAAAAATTCAACAAATTCAGCTGCTTTATAAGCTGCAGCAAGTAAATGAGTATGGCCCCTGCCTACCAAAGAAAAAGCTATTGCTGGAACCCCAAGTAAAAATCCTTCTGTTGCTGCTGCAACAGTACCAGAATAGATTGTATCGTCACCCATATTGGCACCATTGTTAATACCAGATAAAACAAGATCGGGTTTTTCTTTTAATACTCCGGTAATTGCAATATGAACAGAATCAGTTGGGGTGCCGTTAATATATTTAAAACCATTGCTGGCAGTTTTAATCGATAACGGACGATCCAAAGTCAACGAGTTTGAAGCACCAGAACGATCTTGCTCTGGTGCAACAACATCCAAAACAACTTTTCCTCCAAATCTAGCTAACAGAGCTTCATATAGCGCCAGAATACCTGGTGCAGCGTACCCATCGTCATTGCTAATTAAAATACGTTTAATCATGATGTCCCCATGCGTCGCCGATAAACCCATTTATTTTCAGTAGATGCTTCAGCTGAAAATAAATAACCCTCAACAGCAAAATCTTTTAATTTATCAACACTGTCAATATTGTTTTGAATAATATAACGAGCCATTAAACCGCGTGCCCTTTTCGCATAAAAACCAATAACCTTATATTGACCTGACTTATAGTCTTCAAATTGGCACGTTAAAACACGTGAAACCAACTGACGATGATCAACCGAATTAAAATACTCCTGCGATGCAAGATTAACTAAAACATCTTTTTTTGATGTCAATAACCGGTTAATAACAGGTGCTAAAACAGGCTTCCAAAAAGCATAAAGGTTTTTACCATATTTGTTTGATAGCGCAGTGCCCATCTCTAAACGATGTGGCTGCATTAAATCAAGCGGTTTTAGTAAACCATATAAACCAGATAAAATTCGCAAATGCGACTGAGCAAATTTTAAATCTTTCTCTGATAAGCTATAGGCTTGCAAACCTTCATAAACATCACCATTAAAAGCAAAAATCGCTTGTTTCGAATTTTCTAAAGTAATTCGATTAGAAAAAGCAGAATATCGAGCAAAATTTAATTGGGCCAAAGTTTCAGAAATACCCATTAATTCAACCAGTTGATTAGGCGAAAGCTCCTTTAAAATTTTAAGCAATTCAAAAGTTTTGTCTTGAAATTCTGGCTCTGTAAAATGATTACAGGGAGAGACAGACTCATAATCCAATGATTTTGCCGGGGACAATACCATTAACAAAGCCACTATAAACCTCTAAAAAAACAATTTTTTTACTTCGATATTATGGCAGGAACAATCAAAATTTGCCCAGTGCCCTGTCCATAGATTCGAATTATTTTTATAACAAATAAAAAACTGTATATAATTACAGTAAAAGGCAGTTAACTCACAGGCTTTACAGGTAATTTAGTATTTTTTGTTTATGAAAAATTTAACGCATCGGCAACAAGAAATTTTAAACTTTATCTCAGCATCAATCGAAAATACAGGCCGCCCCCCAACTCGTGCTGAAATTGCTCACCATCTAGGTTTCAAATCACCCAATGCCGCAGAAGACCATTTAAAAGCACTGGTTAAAAAAGGGTTTATTTGCATCGACCCCAGCACATCAAGAGGCATTAGGATTACAACAGTACGTTTAAAGTCTGAAAAACCCTTTTCTTTTTCAAAAGAACACAATTTTTTAGAAATTCCATTAATTGGTAGAGTTTCAGCAGGATCGCCTATTTTGGCTGAACAACACATTGAAAAATATTACCCAATTGACGCCAATTTATTCACTGCTAGGCCCGACTATTTATTAACTGTTCGTGGTTTATCCATGAAAAACGCTGGAATTTTGGAAGGCGACCTATTGGCTGTCAAAAAAACGCAAAATATTAGCAATAAGCAAATTATTGTCGCAAGGATTCAAGATGAAGTAACAGTTAAGCGCTACGTGAATCAAAATGGAGAAATTCTACTCCTCCCTGAAAACCCTGATTATCAACCTATCACTCTTTCATCAAACAAAGAATTCTCAATAGAAGGCTTAGTAATTGGTCTTATTAGGATACAACCCGCCTTTTAATTTCATATATCCGGTTAATTTTTAAGATTAAATATCATTTTTTGAAACCCAAGCAAAAAACTAAACAACTATAATCATTTATAGTCTGTCATGGAGTTCACCATTAAGGGTGATAACCTACCAAATATTCACCTTTTGATTGACACCCGATGGCGTAATTTTTACTATTAATAAAGTTTCGTCCTAGACAAAAACAGGGAGATAAAAATGAACTCTACAATCGTCATACTAGAAGATCATCCAATTTTTGCTGCTGGCATGAAAGATTTGGTTGAGCAATTACTACCCTCTGCCAATGTTCTGTGTATCAGTAGGCTTACTGACTTATTGCAACAAATTAAGGTCATGTCTCCACACGTCGTACTTGCAGACATGCACTTGCCTGATGGTGATGGTATAAATATGATGACAACCATTCGCCAAGCAGCACCTAACGCTTTAGTAATGGGCATCACTGGTGATGAACGTTTGATTGAAGTTAATCGCAATAACCCCATGCGTGAATTTGTGGTCATTTCTAAAATGGCACCATTTGATCATATGCTTGATGAAATTCAAAATCACATTAAACGCTCAAACGTCTTAGACAAAAATGATGCCATGGAAATGGTAAACCAAAATAGTTACAGAAACTTCGAACTTGATTTAACTAAAAAACAGCAAATGGTTTTAAATTTTATGAGACAAGGTTTATCAAATAAAGAAATTGCTAAACTGATGAATGTTTCTCCAGAGACAGTTAAAACCCATGCTAAAGATGTTTACGGCCGCCTTGGAATTAAAAATAGAACGCAAGCTGCTTCAATTGCTAAAAGGTTAAGCTATTCAACTATTTTTTTGAACTGTTAGACAGTTTCGCAATTTTAGCAGCATAGATTAAAGAAGTTGGAAAGCAAGAATAGCTACAATTGTTGGGCCTAGTGCAGCTAAAAACAATCCTCCTGGTTCGACTGTTTCATTAGAAAATTTTGATTTCAATACAGCGATACCCGCTGGATTTGGAGCATTTGCAATAACGGTTAATCCACCACCAGTAACTGCTCCAGCTACAAGTGAATATTTAAATTCATTACTAACGCCTTCAACCAACGATCCTAAATAGGTTAATGCTGCATTGTCAGTGATTGCCGTTAAAACCACCGATACATAGTAAAGCGCTGTTGGACTTAACTGCAATAATACTTTATTTAGCCACCATTGCTGTTGCCCCCCAAGAACAACTAAACCAGCTAAGAAAAAAGCAACCATTAGGCCTTCACGAATAATCAAACGCTCTTGATAACGTGAATAAGCATGAGCATATCCCAAAAAAAACAAAAAAATTGCCATAAAAACAGATGGGTGATGCGCAAAAACAACAACGCCCGATAGAAATAACAAGTGCATTAAAGCCACCACGTACGATAATTTTTCAGGACTATCGATTTTTATCTGAGTATTTTTTATCTGAGTATTTTTAATTTCTTTTCTAAAAATACAAATAGCCAATAGCGCATTACAAAAAACTGCAATTGCACTTTTCCAACCAAAAGTACTTAACATAAAAGGCGTATCCCAAGACCAAGCCGAGGCTACCATCAAAACAGGGGGGGCGGCATAGGAGGTTAGCGTTCCACCGATAGATACATTGACAAATAAAACGCCAACAGTGAAGTACTTTAAACGCTGTGATAATGGGCGAGTAAAAAAAGCATCTCTTAACATCAGTGCTGCCAAAGTCATTGCGGCTGGTTCGGTAATAAAAGAACCCACAAGAGGAATAATAGTTAATATTAAAACATATAAACTTAAAGATTGATTTATTGGTAAAAGATTAACGAAACCAGAAATCAAATGTTTTGTGGCTAATAAGATGGGGCGACTTGCCGCAATTACCATAATGGCAAAAACAAACATGGGCTCAGTAAAATTTCGCGAGTCAAGATACTGTATGGCATTAGAAAAATCACTAAAATAAACAATTCCTAAAATTAATACAAAACCCCAAATACCAAAAACAGCTTCAACTTCTCCAAAAAAATGCCATAGCCCTGCATGATTTGGTTGTCGCTGAGCTAAACGTTCAAAAAGACCAGTAGAAAATGTATGAACAATTGCTAAAGCAAAAACCACAGCGCAAAAAATTTGAAAACCACTTGATTCCAAGATAAAACCTCGTCAGTTGTTGATTGCTTTTAAAAGCTATTTTTAAAAACAGCACTTTTTTTGAAAATTACACCTTCAAAATCTTTAAAAATTGAGAAATTCTAACTTTTACAAATAGAAAAATCTCGTTGTTCAGCCAAACAACTCAGCCCATTAACTTTAAATTCATAGATTCAAAAGCAAATAAGCACGCACACAAATCTATTTTAAATATCAACCTCAACCAAATTGCCTTTTTCTTCAAGCCATTTTCGACGTGCTGCAGCCTCATTTTTTCCCATTAAAAGGGTGATTAAATGATTTGTTTCAGCCACATCTAAATGACCTAGGCTCACCGGCAGTAAGCGTCTGGTATCAGGGTTTAAGGTGGTTTCCCATAACTGTTCAGCATTCATTTCGCCCAACCCCTTGAAACGCGATATTTGAATTTGATGTGCAGAAAATCCCTCTTTTTTTAATATTTCTACTATCGTTTGTAATTCTGTATTATCCAAACAATAAATTTTACGCGCTGGGCGTTTTCGAAATGCGGAAATGTCAACACGAAACAAGGGCGGCCTTGCTATGTATAAATGCATTTTGTGAATCAAAGCTGGAAAATGTTTATAAAATAAACTCAGTAGAAGTACTTGAATGTGGGAACCATCCACATCAGCATCAGATAATATACATATCTTGCCGTAACGCAATCCAGATAAGTCTGCGGATTCTAAACTAATATGGGGATCGACCCCAACAGCTACAGCTATATTATGAATTTCTTGATTGGCAAACAAGCGATCTTGCTGGGCTTCCCAAGTATTTAAAACTTTGCCACGCAACGGCAAAACTGCTTGAAACTCTTTATCTCTGCCCATTTTAGCTGAGCCGCCAGCCGAATCGCCTTCAACTAAAAAAAGCTCATTTCGATTTAATTCATTGCTTTCACAATCAGTTAGTTTACCTGGCAAAATTGCCACTGTGGAGGACTTCTTTTTCTGAATTTTTTGCCCTTCTCGTGTACGAATCTGCGCTTGACGAATAGCCAGCTCCGCAATTCGCTTGCCCACTTCCAAATGATGATTGAGCCACAACTCAAATGAAGGCTTTAAAAGTCCTGAAATTAATTTCACAGCGTCTCGATTGTTTAATCGCTCTTTAATTTGCCCCTGAAATTGTGGGTCAAGAATCTTTGCAGATATGACAAAACTTAAACGTGAAAACACATCTTCAGGTAAAAGTCGAACCCCTTTGGGTAGTAAAGCATGAATTTCACAGAATGATTTTACAGCTGTAAAAACGCCTTCACGTAATCCAGATTCATGTGTACCACCAGCAGGTGTTGGAATTAAATTAACAAAGCTTTGTCTAAATACTGGCCCCTCTGAGGTAAACGCCAAAGCCCAGGCAGCGCCTTCACCTGAAGAAAAACCCTCTATTTGCGTGTGATCTACCTCAATATCTTCGACAAACAGTGGGGCAATAAGGTCCTGCCCCCTCAAAGACTCATCCAAATAAGATTGCAATCCATGACTAAATTGCCACTGTTTGGTTTCGCCGGTTTTCTCATAAGTTAAGCGTACCGTGATTCCCTTTAACAATACCGCTTTACTTCGTAATAGTCTTTCAAACTCAGCGACAGGAATTACAGCAGAATCAAAAAATTTTTCGTCAGGCCAAATTCTTACAGACGTACCATGCTTTCTTTTGGGCAAGACACTTGGTTCTAATGTTAAGGGTTCAACAACATCGCCCCCAGAAAAAACAATTCGACCTACTTGTTTATCACGATAAACAATAACCTCTAAGCGTTTACTTAAAGCATTACTAACCGAAACACCCACTCCGTGTAGCCCACCAGAAAAACGATAAGCACCGCCATTGCCCTTTTCAAATTTACCCCCTGCATGTAATCGGGTAAAAACAAGCTCAAGCACAGAAATTTGTTCTTCAGGATGCAACCCCAATGGAATGCCCCGACCTTCATCAACCACCGAAATACTATCATCTCGATGAATTGTGACGTGAAGAAACTTACCAAAGCCACTCAACGCCTCATCTGCTGCATTGTCTAGAATTTCTTGAACAATATGTATTGGCGAATCGGTTCTTGTGTACATACCAGGCCGTTGCTTAACAGGTTCAAGGCCCTTCAAAATACGTATGGATGATTCTTGATATTGTGGTAAAACCATAGCCAGTATGATATTTTTAATAGTGGCTACAGTTTAACAAAGGTTTCACCAAGTTTTCAGCAAAACTCAACGAAGACTTTGAATTTATAGTACGCAGGTTATTGCCTTAAGCAGAAAAAAAACTTAGTCCACCGAAAGTTCAATGAAACCAAAAAATATTGAATAAAAAACCTTCGAGGAATTTAAAGAATTGCTTCGTCACGGGTACTGATGCCCAATTGTTTCATTCTGTAATATAAAGCATGCTGGGTGGTTTTAAGCATGCCAGCAGCTGCTTTTACAGAAAAAGCATGCTGACGTAACGCATTTTCTATAAGTTGGCGTTCAAAATTTTGCAAAGCCTCTTTCAGCGACGTTTCATCTGAATGCTCTTGTGTGGTCAAATCACGTTCTACACCTAAAACAAAACGCTCAGCATAAGCCTTTAATTCTCTTACATTACCAGACCAACGGCGCTTCAATAATGATGAAACCGTATTACTTTCCACTTTAGGCAGATCAAGTTTAAATTTAACAGCCGCCTGTTGACAGAAATGTTGAAACAACAGGGGTATATCTTCTGATCGCTGTCTTAAAGGAGGTAAAAACAAATGTACAACATTTAAACGAAATAATAAATCTTGACGAAACAACCCCTTTTCTACCATTTCTGTTAGATCAACTTTGGTAGATGCAATTACACGAAAATCGCAATGAATGAAGCGATGCCCCCCCAAACGCTCAGCCCCTCGATCTTGCAAAGCACGCAATAATTTTGCTTGTGACGTAATGGGCATACTGTCAATTTCATCTAGATACAACGTGCCTTCACGGGCGTACTCTAACTTTCCAATTCGAGATTTAAGCGCACCGGTAAACGCGCCAGCCTCAACGCCAAACAACTCACTTTCTATCAACTGTTCAGGCAATGCAGCACAATTAATATGAACAAAATTGCCCTTTCTTCCTGAGGATTGATGAATCCACCGAGAAAAAGTATCTTTACCTGTACCAGTTTCCCCTTGAATTAAAATATCTACAGGCAAAGCAGCAACCCGAGAAGCTGTATCAAGCGCATGGAGCATTGCTGGTGTATGCCCTAGCTCTATTTGTTGGGAAGCTAAAATGGGCTTGTTAGCCTCCCAATCTGATTTCAAGCGATGCCTTAACCATAGAGAAGCTGAATGCACACGCGTTAAAACATCTGCGGCATCTTGCGGATTTGCAGGCCTCACCATTGAAGCATAGATAGGCAAGTCGTGATAGACGTAACTGCTCCATAACTGATCAATCAGACGAATGATAGTTAAGCGTGGATTGATACCACTTCGGGTTAAGTGAGAGGATAAACGAATAATATCCTCCACCCCGCCTTCTGTAATTATCCAGTCAGCAAATAAATTATTTTTTGAAATCAACTGCTCAAAAGTCAACAAAGTAGATTGCATACCCATCATCAGCGCTGCTTCCTGAAGATGAGAGCGCGCTTCTAAATTTTGTACACAAATGATGACTGATTGCATGTTGTCAAATTGCTTCATAGGTTCACCTATAAAGCTTAAGTTCAAACGAACCATTTAGACAATCACCAAAAAGAAGGTATTTTGTACCTTATTTATAAATTAAACTTGTGAAGTTATTTAAACACGAAGTTCTTTTAACTGTTCGCGAGCCCGTGACAAACGGGAACGAACTGTTCCAATTGGTATATCTAACTCTTCTGCTGTTTCTTGGTAACTCATACCATCTAAAACAACCATTGAAACAACCAAGCGCATAGAACGGGGCAATTTTTCAATCGCTTCTCTAATTTGCTCAATAGATTCTTCACGCACAGTGATTTCTAGAGGATCTATAGCACATTCTTGCAAAAGAATATCACTTAAATCATCAATATTTTCAAATATATAACGATACTCTGGAGAGCGTGTGATGCTATTTCTTACCAAATTTAAAGCTATACCACATAACCAAGTTTCAGGGCGTGATTCACCACGAAATTTATGCCAGCAACGATATGCCTCTAAGAAAGTATGTTGAACAATATCTTGGACAGCGTCAGAATTGCGTAAATGTTTTCGAACAAAGGAACTTAATCTAGTTTTTTGTGACTTAAATAATGTTTCAAAATCTGCTAACTCTGCTGAAGTTCTTTCTATAACTTCAGCAGATTCAAAATGGTAAAGATCGGCAAGGTTTTTGTCTTCTTCGGTGAAGATCTCAAAATTATCGATTAATTGTGCATGAGCTGACATAGTTTCCTCCGCTTTCAATGGTCTCCCTAAGACACTTATTATTAAGCACGAACCATGCCAAGCATTAATCATGAGATAATTTATTGATTTAAATAGGAATTTTTTTTCTGATGGTATTTTTGATTTTATTTTTTATAAATTTATTGATTTTTTTTATAATTTTTATAAAAATGAATTTCTTAATTTCAGTTAAAATTTAGATGCACACATCCGCCATACATAACTCTCGGTAGTTCAATGGATAGAACGAGGCCCTCCTAAGGCCTAGATAGAGGTTCGATTCCTCTTCGAGAGACCAAACAAAAGCATTAAGAGTTGGTTTGCTCCGAAATGATTTTCCACTGCTCACTTTCTTTTTGTAACACCATAATTTTTTTAGTTGTGTCAGCATGCTGCTTTGATTTGTATTTTTGAATAAAGCTAACTGTAACTTTATTTTTATATTGTGAAATTTTAATATTTTGAACACTCAGTTTAATTTGAGTATTATTTTTTAATTTAATTTTTCTATCATCAGTCCACTGCTGATAGCCGATTGCCCCTGACGGTTTAAACGCTTTACTATAAAAAGATAAATATTTTTTTACATCACGCTCAGCCCATGCTACAGTCCAATCGTTGATAAAATTAAGTATTTCATTGTTTAACTGATTTATATCGGAGGCAAATGAATTGGGCAGACTTTCTTTTTTTTCCGGTATTTCTGTCACATTCAAAGAAATATTTTGATTGTCTTCAATGGCTGCTGCGATTCTTGCTGTATCTGAAATCCCTTCCAGGCTATCCAATTCAAAACCCGAATTATTTTGATAATTGCCGAAATAAAAATCTTGTTGATTATCATGAACAAATGAATTAAGTTGCTGTAAATAAGCATTAGTAAGCAAAAACCTATTTTGATTTAATGATTCTAACCATGGCCAAATTCCAAGAAAAATAAAAATAAATCCACTTAAATACCATGAAATTAATTTTAAATATTTTGAAGTAATAAAAGGAATAAAAATCAAAGACCATACAAGCAACAGTACAAATAGAATGACCGATAAAAATAAATGATAAGCCTGGGAATGTAATTGAAAAATCTCAGAAAATGTTTTTTCAATAGATCTAAACATCTTTAATGCCGGTGTAAATCTTGCGGCTATTTTTTCATAATCTTGATGTTTTTTTTGGCAATCGGATTGTAATTTTTTTAAAGCTTCTTGAAATTTTACATATCCCTGAGGGGTTTCAGCCAAATCATCATACGGTTGTTTTTTTTGAATAAGTTGATGAAAAATAACAATCTTTTTTTGTAACTCCACTCCAGTTTCAATATTTATACTAGGGTCACAAGTTGGTATTTCGTAATCTGTACGAAGGGTGTAATAGCTGATCCCAACAGATTCATCTGCAAAAAAATATTCTCCAATATTTAAAATCCCGTTATGTATACTTGAAGAACACAAAAACATAGAGATCAAAAATGATACATACAAAGTAATATAGAATCGGATTCTTCCTATTTTATTGTTTTTATAAAAACTTATTTCTGGCATCCTAAACTCTTTGTGTGTTTCCATCTTTGTACGTTTACACTGAATCTACGCTAGTATTTTACAATTTTTAAATGTCTTAACTTCAACTAGATAGCACAGGCTTGAATTTAATTAAGACAAAAAAAAACCGCAACATTTATGCTGCGGTTTTTTAAATACTAAATTTGGTCGGGATGGCGGGATTCGAACTCGCGACCCCTTGCACCCCATGCAAGTGCGCTACCAAGCTGCGCTACACCCCGAAGGCAAACATTATAACTTAGCGCGCCATTGAGAGCAAATCACGCAACTCTAATAACTGAGATTTGATTGCTTCACGATTTAATAAGATTGGCAATTCTGAACGCTCAGATTCTGGTAAACTGGCTTGACTCTTTTCTTGATCTAAACGATTTCGAGCCCCTGAAATTGTGAAACCATATTCATAAAGCAATTCACGAATTCGACGAATAAACAACACTTCATGATGCTGATAATACCTTCTATTTCCACGTCGAGTAATTGTTTTAAGCTGGGTAAACTCTTGTTCCCAATATCGCAAAACATGGGCTTTAACTCCACACAATTCGCTCACTTCACCAATTGTAAAATACCTTTTTGCCGGAATAGAAGGTAAACTGGCCATTAAAACAACCGCAGAATGATGTTCAGCACCATGCATACAAATTTACCTTGACTCGTTGTTTGATTCAGCATTAATAAAACCTTCTGCTACTGCTTGTTTAAGTTTTTGACTTGCATGAAAAGTCACCACTCGCCTAGCAGCAATTGGAATTTCTTGACCTGTTTTTGGATTTCGACCAGGTCTTTCAGACTTATCTCGCAATTGAAAATTACCAAAACCAGATAATTTTACAGAATTTCCAGTTTCTAATGATTTACGTAATTCTTCAAAGAAAACATCAATAAAATCTTTTGCTTCTCGTTTATTTAAACCCAAGCCATCAAATAAGGCATCAGCCAAATCTGCCTTTGTTAACGCACCCAAGAGTGATTGGTCTTCAGCACTTAGATCTGCTAATTCTTCATATGTAGGTTTTTTGGCGGTCATTTGTCTCATTTTTTTACCATGTTTAAGTATAAGGTAAATGAATTTACCGTAATTTAGCGCCACATAGACTTGCGGCACTCTCAACAAGCTGCTTAATTAGTAATTCTACCTGAGCATCTTCAATGCTGTTTTCAAAATCTTGCAATATTATTCTAAAAGTTAAACTTTTTTCATTCAAACGCAAACCCTTGCCGTCTTGAGTAGGTTTAAATTGGTCAAATAATACAATATGTTGAAGCCATGTACTATAGGGGCCAAAGCCGAGAGTCAAGGCACCTATCACTTGCTGAGCGGTTATATCCTCGCCAACAACCAAGGCCAAGTCTCTAACAACAATCGGTTGTTTCGATATCTCTTTATATTTTGGTACATTTAAGCTTAAAATGCTACCAAGCTCTAATTCAAACACAAAAGGAGCTTGCGGCAATTCATATTTTTGCACCCACAGTGGATGCAATTGGCCAACAATACCAATTTGTTTTTGATTTTGAATGATTGCTGCACTGCGACCAGGGTGTAAAGCTGGATGATGAGCCGGCCTAAACTCTGCAACAAAAGGCAATATCTGCTCAACGTCGCCTTTAATATCAAAAAAATCAACTTCACACTTTGAACCAGACCATTGTAACTGGTCTGCTAGCCCATAGCTTAAACCAGCCACATGACTTGTCTGTGCAAAGCCCTGAACTGCTAACGGCTCAGAATTTTGAACCGCATTTTTCTCAAAAACTCGCGCCACCTCAAAAACTCGAACACGGTCCATGCGATGTGAAATATTATGACGCAAATTAGCCACTAAACCACCAATTAAAGAGGAGCGCATCACGTTTAAATGACTTGCTATTGGGTTTAGCAATTTGATAGGCTCTTGATTACCAGAAAAATCCTCTTCCCAGCTTTTTGAAACAAAACTAAAGTTCACAACTTCTTGGTAACCTAGTGCTGCCATCTGATGACGCAAAGCATGAACACTGCGCTGCTGTTCTGAAACAGTACTCATTTGTACAATTGCTAAAGGCGGGCGATCCGGCAATTGGTCGTAACCTATAATGCGAATAATCTCTTCAATAAAATCTTCTTCAATTTGCAAATCAAAACGATACGATGGCGCGGTCACCAAAAAAATAGGGGCTGATAAATTCTTATTTAGAGTAACCTCACAGCCCAAACGCACAAAACAATCACGTAACTGATCAGCATTTAAAGACATACCAATTAATTTTTCAGCACGATTCAATCTTACTAAAACAGGTAAGCGCTGGGGTAACTGATTTTTAACATCACTGACGGAACCTGCTTGGCCACCACAAATGTCTAAAACCAAAGCAACAATTCGATGCAAACGCTCTACCGTAGCGGCATAATCAACGCCCCGCTCAAATCGGTGAGAGGCTTGTGTTGAAAAATTATAACGACGTGCTCTACCTACAATAGCTTCTGGCCGCCAAAATGCTGTCTCTATAAAAATGTCAATGGTATCTAAGGTAACAGCCGTGGAGTCTCCTCCCATAATACCAGCCATTGCTAGGACACCGGTTTCATCAGCAATCACGCCAACATCCGGTGCCAGTTGAACAAGTTCACCACTCAATAATTTTAAACTTTCATCTTTTTGAGCCCAACGAACAATAAGCCGTCCTTTTATTTGATTAAGGTCAAAAATATGAGAGGGTTGACCTGTTTCCAGCATCACGTAATTTGAAATATCAACCAATGCAGAAATACTACGAAGCCCAGCCCTTTCCAAACGAGTTTTCATCCAAAATGGGGTTTGTGCCCTTGCATTGACACCGCGAATAATGCAGCCAGAAAAGCGACCACACAAGTCTGTGGCTTGAATATCTATGGGCAAATTCTCTTTTAACTGTGGTGCAATTTCAGAATTGGCTTCCTGTTGAGTTCCAGGTTGCAATTGTGTTGTGGTTAACGCAGCTACTTCCCGAGCAATTCCAAGAATTGACAAACAATCTGAACGATTTGGTGTCATTTTCAATGTTAGTATGATGTCATCGAGACCAAGATAGCTGCGAATATCTTGACCGATTGGCGCGTCATTTGGTAGAAGAAACAAACCAGAAGACTCCTGGCTCATTCCAAGCTCTTTTGCCGAACACAGCATACCTGCACTTTCAATACCACGCATCAATGTGGGTTTTATTTGCAGACCAGCGGGCAAAAGCGCCCCGGGCAAAGCACATGGCACTTTAATACCCTCAGCCACATTGTTGGCTGCGCAAACAATTTGCTTAAATCCATACTCACCAAGGTCAACCTGACAAACTTTAAGGCGATCAGCATTGGGGTGGGGTTCAATATTACAAACACGTGCTACATAAACATTTTTAAAAGCATCTGCTACTGTGCGACGCTCTTCCACTTCAAGGCCCGCCATTGTTAATAAATCAGCCAATGCCTCTGATGTAATTTCAGGATTAACAAAGCAACGCAACCAAGATTCAGCAAATTGCATAATAATGTCTCTTGCAAAACAATCAATTAAAATTAAACCAAAAATTTAAAATACAACGCACTATGAAAATTGCCTCAAAAATCGTAAATCATTTTCATAAAATAAGCGCAAGTCATTAATTCCATAACGTAACATAGTTAATCGATCTGGACCCACACCAAATGCAAAACCAGTATATTGTTCGGGATCAATATCAACATTTTTTAAAACTTTAGGATGAACTTGACCACAACCCGCAATTTCCAACCATTTTCCTTGATTTGGACCCGTTTGAAATGCGACATCAATTTCAGCAGAAGGTTCAGTAAACGGAAAAAACGATGGTCTAAAACGAATTGTCAACGCTTCTGTTTCAAAGAAACGTTTTAAAAAATCAATAAAAACAGCTTTTAAATCAGCAAAAGAAATATTTTCAGCAATCCATAAACCCTCAACTTGATGAAACATAGGGGAATGGGTAGCATCGCTGTCCACACGATAAACACGGCCCGGGGCAATTATTCGTATCGGCGGTTTATGTGTCTGCATGTAACGCACCTGCACCGGAGATGTGTGTGTTCTAAGTAAATTTCCACCCTCTAAATAAAAAGTGTCGTGCATTGAACGGGCTGGATGATTTTCTGGCGTATTTAATGCGGTAAAGTTGTAATAATCTGTTTCAATTTCTGGACCATCCGCCACACTAAAACCAATTGTCGCAAAAATAGACTCAATGCGTTCTAAAGTTTTCATGGCGGGATGCAACCCCCCATTGCCCCGTTGCCGTCCAGGTAGCGTAACATCAACAGCCTGAGCAAGTAATTGCGATTCTAGCGCAGCTTTTTCCAGAGCCCTTCTACGCTCATTTAACAACAATTCAATGGCTTGCTTGGCCTGGTTAATCTCCGCTCCGCGAAGTTTTTTTTGTTCTGGCGGCAACGTTGCTAAAGCCTTCATTAAAGCTGTTATCGAGCCGTTTTTTCCTAAAAACAAGGCTTTTGCATTTTCAACAGCAACTGAGTCAGCAGACGATGCAAAAGCTTCCCCTGCTTGTTCTATGAGCGCATTTAGATCAGACATATCATACATCCAACTGAAATCTGTGAAACAAAAAACGGGGCCTTAATAAACATTAAGGGCCCCGTTAATTTGATGGCGAAACTAACTTATACAGCCGCACCCAAAGTGGTTTTTACTTGAGCCACAATTGCACTAAATGCAGCCTTATCCGCGACGGCCATATCAGCTAAAACTTTACGATCTAAATCAATAGCTGATTTCTTCAAACCATTCATGAAAGCACTGTAGCTCAAACCACATTCACGAACCGCAGCATTGATACGCGTAATCCACAAAGCCCGAAATACGCGCTTTTTATTGCGACGATCGCGATAAGCATACTGCCCAGCACGCATTACAGCTTGTTTAGCTACACGAAAAACATTACCCCGACGGCCACGATAACCTTTAGCAGCGTCGATTACTTTTTTATGACGGGCACGCGCTGTAACCCCACGTTTAACTCTTGGCATTTAATATTCTCCTGGAAGGTTTAAGCGTAAGGCATCATGGCGCGAACATGACCGAGATTGCTTGCATGCACCTCAGCACTACCGCGTAATTGACGCTTGTTTTTAGTGGTTTTTTTGGTAAGAATGTGACGCTTGAAAGCCTGACCACGTTTAAATGATCCGCTTGAACGCGCTTCAAAGCGCTTAGCCGCACTTTTTTTCGTTTTCATTTTGGGCATTGTATGCTCCTAACACAAATGAGCAGGTGTCTTCAACGAAGTACTTGTAAAACCTGAACACTTTTTCTTTAATCTCGCAATTTTTATTCAAAACTCAGCGAAATCTTGGTGAAAAATTAACACCAAAAATTACTTTTTCTTCTTCGGCGCTAAAACCATAATCATTTGCCGACCTTCAAGCTTTGGCATTTGCTCAACTTGAGCGTAAGGTTCGAGGTCGGTTTTAACACGATCTAGCAAACGCACACCAAATTCTTGGTGCGCCATCTCCCGACCACGAAAACGCAACGTGATCTTGGCTTTATCGCCTTCTTCAAGAAACTTAATTAAACTGCGCAATTTAACCTGATAATCACCTTCATCAGTTCCAGGACGAAACTTAATTTCTTTAACCTGAATCTGCTTCTGCTTTAATTTGGCTTCATGCGCTTTTTTCTGCTCTTGGTACCTGAATTTACCATAATCCATGATACGACAAACAGGAGGAACGGCCTGCGCTGCTATCTCAACAAGGTCCACCTCTGCATCTTCTGCCATACGCAAGGCTTCGTATGTTTTAAAAACGCCTAACTGCTCCCCATTAATTCCTATTAACCGCACTTCAGATACGTTGATTTCTCCGTTAATGCGATGCGACTTTTCCGTGGCGATGGTTCACCTCAATTGGTTAACATAAAAAAAGACCGCAGACTAGTTAGCATCAACACCTTTGCTGTCAATTTCTTGCTGCAGCATGCTTAACGCCTGCTCAACCGCCATTACACCTAAGTCTTTATTGCCACGAGCCCTTACGGCCACCGATGATGTTTGCAGCTCTTTGTCTCCAACCACAAAAACATAAGGCAGCTTCATCAAACTATGTTCACGGATTTTAAGGTTTATTTTCTCATTACGCAAATCGGCTGAAGCCCTAATGCCCTGTTTTTTCAAAACCTGAACCACTTGAGCAACATAATCAGCTTGTGCCTGGGTAATACTGGCCACTACAACCTGCACCGGAGAAAGCCATAAGGGCAAGGCACCCGCATGATTTTCAATTAAAATCCCAATAAAACGCTCCATAGAACCCACAATAGCTCTATGTAACATCACAGGCACCTGACGAGAATTGTCTGCTGCAACGTATTCACAACCCAAACGACCGGGCAATTGGAAATCAACCTGTATGGTTCCACACTGCCAAGATCTGCCAATGCTATCTTTCATGTGGTATTCAATTTTTGGACCGTAAAAAGCCCCCTCCCCCGGAAGCTCCTGCCAAGCCACATCACAAGCTCGCAGTGCGTTACGCAAAGCATGCTCAGCTTTGTCCCAGGTCTCATCGGAGCCCAGGCGTTGCTCCGGTCGCAGAGCCAGTTTTACAGCAATATGGGTAAAACCAAAATCGGCATATACTTTCATGGCTGCTCGGTTAAATTCGGCCACTTCAGACTGGACTTGGTTTTCTGAACAAAAAATATGGCCGTCGTCTTGGGTAAAACCACGAACTCGCATGATGCCGTGCAAAGCCCCCGATGGTTCATTGCGGTGACAAGCACCAAACTCACCATAGCGCAAAGGTAAATCGCGATAAGAACGCAAATCAGAATTAAAGACTTGAATATGACCAGGACAATTCATAGGCTTTAACGCATAATCACGTTTTTCCGATTCAGTGCTAAACATATTTTCTTTGTAGTTTGCCCAATGACCAGAACGCTCCCAAAGACTGCGGTCTAAAATTTGCGGACAACGTATTTCCTGATAATCGTTATCGATGTACACACGACGCATGTACTGCTCTATTTGTTGCCACAACACCCAACCTTTGGGATGCCAAAACACCAAACCTGGGGCCTCATCTTGAATATGAAATAAATCAAGCTGCTTACCTAATTTACGATGATCGCGTTTTTCAGCCTCCTCTAAACGATACAAGTAATCTTCAAGGTCTTCTTTCCTCGCCCAAGCGGTTCCATAAATACGCTGCAACATTTCATTGTGCGAGTCTCCACGCCAATAGGCCCCAGCCAACTTTTGAAGTTTAAAATGTTTCAAACGACCAGTAGATGGCACATGTGGGCCACGACATAAATCAATAAAGCTGCCCTCGCGGTAAAGAGAAAGATTTTCATTGGCAGGAATACTGGAAATAATTTCAGCTTTATAGTTCTCACCAATGCTTTTGAAAAATTCAAGCGCTTGATCTCTAGACCACTGTTCACGATGCACCAGTTCATCTTTCTTAGCCAAATCAATCATCTTTGTTTCAATTGCGGCAAGGTCTTGATTGGTGAAAGGACGTTTATATGAAAAATCATAATAAAAACCATTTTCAATAACTGGCCCAATAGTAACTTGTGCATCTGGATACAAAGATTTAACGGCATAAGCCAATAAATGCGCTGTAGAGTGACGTATGATGTCTAAACCCTCGGCATCTTTGTCCGTAATAATGGAAAGTTCTGCATCATTTGTCAGCAAATAAGAACAATCCACCAAAATACCATTAACTTTAGCGGCCAAAGCAGCCTTACCCAAGCCAGTACCAATTTGATAAGCAAATTCCCCAACAGTAATCGGCGTGGAAAAACTACGTTTAGAGCCGTCAGGCAAAAGAATGAGAGGCATAGTACCCTCAAAAAATAAGGTTGATTTGATGCAGAAAGGATAGGAAATTTTAATGAAAACTTGGTAGGCGCGATTGGACTCGAACCAACGACCCCCACCATGTCAAGGTGGTGCTCTAACCAACTGAGCTACGCGCCTAAAGAAACAGCAATTATACGTTAGCTATTGATTCTGTCAAACGCTTCTAAGAAAGCTGGATTGCAAAACAACTTCTAAACCGTAATTAATCTAACGATCTCATAACAATTAACACTAAAAAAGCAACATATTCAATAAACAATATGAATTAAGAGCTGAGTTTTGATTTGTTCTTAAAATGCAAGCCAAGCACCTTACTTTACTCACACATAGGCATATCTAGCTTATAATTGAGAACAAACTACACTCCACTAGAACGCCTATCAGCGTTTTTTGGTTAACTCAATTTAAAAAATCAGCAAACTCAGGGGTTATCAATTTATGGCCTTTTTACAAGGAAAAAATATTCTCATCACAGGTGTATTATCAAACCGATCTATTGCTTATGGTATTGCCAAAGCCTGTCGGCAACAAGGCGCTAATTTGGCTTTTACCTATCAAGGTGAACGCTTTAAAGACCGAATCAGTGAAATAGCCGCCGAATTCAATTCGAATTTGGTTTTTTCTTGTGATGTCAGTGAAGACAAGCAAATTACAAATTTGTTTACTGATTTAAACCAACACTGGAATCACTTAGACGGATTGGTTCACGCGATTGCCTTCGCCCCACGCGAAGCAATTGCCGGCGACTTTTTAGAAGGCGCCAGTCGTGAAGCATTTCGCATTGCGCACGACATTTCGTCTTATAGTTTAATTGCGCTTACCAAAGCGGGATTACCTATGTTAAAAAACGCAAATAGCAGCGTTCTCACTTTAAGCTATCTTGGCGCTGAAAAAATAGTTCCAAACTACAACACAATGGGTTTAGCCAAAGCATCACTGGAGGCTGCAGTTCGTTATTTGGCTGAAAGTGTTGGCCCCCAGGGTATACGTGTGAACGGTATTTCAGCTGGCCCAATCAAAACATTAGCAGCAGCCGGTATCAAAGGGTTTGGAAAAATTTTAGAAGCCGTAGAAAAATCCGCCCCCCTACGTCGCAATGTTAGCCTTGAAGATGTTGGCAATGTGGCAGCATTTTTATTATCGGATTTAGCCCGTGGCGTAACGGCTGAAATAACACATGTAGACGCCGGATTCAACGCCGTTATTGGTGGTATGGTTGAGTAAACCACAATGAAACAATATCTGAATTTCATGCAGCATGTGCTTGAAAACGGCACAGAAAAATCAGATCGGACCGGAACGGGAACACGATCAGTTTTTGGGTATCAGCTGCGTTTTAACCTCCAAGACGGTTTTCCGCTTTTAACCACAAAAAAATTGCATCTACGCTCAATTATTCATGAATTGTTATGGTTTTTAAAGGGTTCAAGTAACATCGCTTACCTAAAAGAACACCAAGTAAGTATTTGGGATGAATGGGCAGACGAAAATGGCGAACTCGGCCCCGTCTATGGCGTTCAGTGGCGTTCTTGGCCAACGCGAAATGGTGAAACAATCGATCAAATCAGCCAACTTCTTGAACAAATTAAACTCAATCCTGACTCGCGAAGACTGATTGTCTCAGCCTGGAATGTTGCTGAAATTGAGCACATGAAATTGCCCCCCTGCCATGCTTTTTTTCAGTTTTATGTTGCTCAAAATAAGCTAAGCTGCCAACTTTATCAACGAAGCGCTGACATTTTTTTGGGAGTACCATTTAATATTGCCAGCTATGCACTGTTAACCCATATGGTGGCGCAACAGTGTGATTTAGAGGTGGGGGACTTCATTTGGACTGGCGGCGACTGCCATCTTTATAGCAATCATTTTGAACAAGCCAAATTACAATTGTCACGAGAACCATTACCAAAACCCAAATTGTGTTTCAAACGCAAACCAAGCAGTTTATTTGATTATCAGTTTGAAGACTTTGAAATTGTAAACTACCAATTTTACCCTCATATCAAAGCCACAGTTGCTGTCTGAACTTTATGAAAAATTTAACTTTAATCAGCGCTGTTGCTCGCAATGGTATTATTGGCATTCAAAATCGTTTACCCTGGCAATTAGCAGAAGACTTGGCTTTTTTTAAAAAAACAACAATAGGGCACGCCATTTTAATGGGTCGCAATACCTATGACTCAATTGGTCGACCACTACCTGGACGCTGTAACATTGTCCTTACCCGCGAAAAAAATTGGCAACCAAACAATCTTGTCTCTAACATTCCAATTTACAATTGGAATGCACTTGAGAACCGAAAAACCAATGCGGAAACAGAAATTATTGTTTGCCAATCATTAAGTAGCCTTGAAAAATTAAACCTATCTTTAGATTCTAAATCAATCTTTGTAATTGGTGGCGCCCAAATTTATGAAGCCACCCTACCTTTCGCTAAGCGCTTGTTATTAACAGAAATACACGCTGATTTTAAAGGTGATGTTTGCTTCCCAAAATGGAATCGCTCCGCTTTTCATGAAATTTCGAGAGAAACCCACCCTGCAAATGAAAAACGCAACTGGGGATTTGATTTTGTAACCTATGAACGCTTATAAAGACAATTTATTAGGAGTAAAAAATGTCTAGAATAATTCAATGTATAAAATTGGGAAAAGAAGCTGAAGGCCTAGATTTCCCTCCAGTTCCAGGAGAAACAGGAAAGAAAATTTGGGAAAATGTTTCTAAAGAAGCCTGGCAAGGATGGATTAGACACCAAACCATGCTAGTGAATGAAAACCGTTTAAGCCTTGCAGACGCTCGCGCAAGAAAGTATTTGATGGAACAGATGGACAAATATTTTTTTGGCGATGGTGCTGATCAGGCAGCTGGCTACGTTCCTCCGAAAACCTGATAGCAGGCCTAATATCACCCCCTCGCTAAAAAATTCTATCTTATTGATATTGTTCTTATGTAGTGTGAGGGGACCTAAACAATCAAAAACCAACTTACCAATGTGAGAACGTTATTTATGTCTCTGAATTATGTTCTGATTACAGCAAACATAAAAAACACTTTAACAAGGTGCTGATTAACCTCTTGGAATATCAGGGTGCCGTACATCTCGACCCTGAGTCATATAGACCACATGCTCAGACATGTTTTTGGCATGGTCCCCAATTCTTTCCAATGCTTTTGCAATAAACAAAATTTCTATGGACCGCGTGATGGTTCTAGGATCTTCCATCATATATGTAATTAACTGTCGCAAAATAGCTTTGAACTCATCATCCACCACTAAGTCACGCTGAATAACTTCTGTAGCTTCTGTTGTATCACTTCTAGCATATGAGTCTAGCGTACGCCGAAGCATTTCAACAGCGTCATCAGCCATGGTTTGTAAATCAACCGTAGGCATAAAAGCACGCGACGATTCTAAAATCATTTTGGTCATGCGTGCAATTTTTTCAGCTTCATCACCAATACGCTCTAAATCTCGAATCATTTTAATTGAACAAATAACTGTTCGCAAATCAATGGCTGTTGGCTGACGAATAGCTAAAATGTGATTACATAAGGCGTCAATTTCCATTTCCATCCGGTTAACATCTCGCTCTCGCCGAATCACGTCTTCAACCGCTGCCATTTGATTATTCACCAAACCATCAAATGCCGTTGCAATTTGCTTTTCAACTAAACCGCCAAGCTCTAAAACCTGTGAACGCAAAGACTCCAACTCTGCGTCGTACTGTTTGGAAGAATGATCTGTCATGATAGTTGCCTTTCACTGCACCGCTAATTTAATAAAAGCTTAATGATTGTTATAAAAAAAATCATACGACGCTAAAATGAAATTTTTATGAATTAAATTTCAAAAAAATTTAAAAATCTGACTACATAACTGCAAATTATATAAAAACTGTATTTACAAACCAAAGCTTGAATTTTTTAAACTGATTTTTGCAGACCTAATTCGAACACCGCTTGAGTCTGAAATGCAAATGATATCTGCTTTACGTCTTGCAAATAAACCACAACAAACAACTCCCGGCCATTGATTAATCTCTTGCTCTAATTCAACAGGATTAAAAATTTTTAAATGATGAAGGTCTAGTATTATATTTCCGTTGTCTGTTAAGAAATTTTTTCTTAACTCTGGTTTTGCACCTAGATTAATTGCTTTTTGCTCTACCAAGATACGAGCCATCGGTAAAACTTCTATCGGCAAGGGAAACTGGCCAAGAATATCAACCTCTTTGGACACATCAGCGATACAAATAAATTGTTGCGCAGCTTCTGCAATAATTTTTTCACGTGTCAATGCACCCCCACCCCCTTTTACTAAATGGGCATTTGGATCAATTTCATCTGCGCCATCAATATAAACAGCCAGTGATTTCACTTCGTTTAAATCAATAACCGGAATCCCTATGGATTTAAGTTTTATTTCTGTTCGCAAAGAACTGGAAACTGCTGCCGTCAGTTTAATACCGCTTTGGTCCAATGCATCAATAAAACAATCAACCGTAGAACCTGTACCAATACCAATAATCGTATCAGCCTTAACCCATTGTAACGCTGTTTGAGCAACTAATTTTTTTAATGAAAGCGCATCTAGCATTATTTAATCCATTTCATCGATATTACTTCATGTGTATCGATATTTACCAATATCCAAAAGCAAAATGCCCACCAAAAATTTAACAGATATTTAAGGAATTTCTAAAAAACCAATTCAATCTATCAGATAGATAAGCTGTCTGCCTATTATTTACTATTTTTTATTTAATCAAGTTAATACTTTTCATATTTTTCTTATATAAAATAAAAAAACCTGCTACAAATTTACAGCAAATACCTTAGCTAGGCCAAGGATTATGTTGCATTTGTAACAGGTTTTAAAAAGCAAACTATTTTTTGCGAACAGGCGGTAAATCAGTACAAACACCTTCAAATACCTCTGCTGCCATACCAACACTCTCACAAAGTGTTGGGTGAGGATGTATAGTTTTACCAATATCCACGGCATCAGCCCCCATTTCTATTGCTAAACAGAGCTCACCAATTAAATCGCCTGCATGTGTACCAACAATACTGCCACCGATAATGCGATGATTTTCTTGATCAAAAATAAGTTTTGTAAAACCCTCGTCACGTCCATTAGCAATAGCTCGGCCTGATGCAGCCCAAGGAAATACCGCCTTGCCAATTTTCAGCCCCTGCTTTTTGGCTTCGTCTTCAGTTACACCAACCCAAGCAACTTCCGGGTCCGTATAGGCAACACTAGGTATGGTTCTAGCATCAAAAAATGCCTTTTCACCAAACGCCGCTTCTGCTGCCACATGGGCTTCATGCACTGCTTTATGAGCTAACATGGGTTGACCAACCACGTCACCAATTGCAAAAATATGTGCAACGTTTGTTCGTAATTGTTTATCAACAGGAATAAATCCACGTTCAGTCAGCACAATTCCAGCGTTTTCCGCACCAATTTTTTTACCATTTGGTGCTCGGCCTGTTGCAACCAAAACCAAGTCATATACCTGTGGCTCCGTAGGGGCTTGATCTCCTTCGAATGTGACTTGAATGCCTTCAGGCAAAGCTTTAACGCCAACGGTTTTGGTATTAAGCATAATGCGATCAAAGCGTGACTCATTGGTTTTTTGCCATACTTTAACCAAGTCTCGGTCCGCACCTTGCATCAAGCCATCAAGCATTTCAACAACCTCAAGACGAGCCCCTAAAGATGAATAAACCGTTCCCATCTCAAGACCAATAATACCGCCACCAATAATCAACATACGTTTTGGTACAAAAGGTAACTGCAAAGCCCCTGTAGAATCAACTATTCGTGGATCTTCAGGAATAAAAGGCAATTTAACGGGCTGTGACCCTACCGCAATAATGGATTTTTCAAAACGAATCACTCGTGAAGCACCATCAGCAGCAGTGACCCTAATATGGTGCGGATCTAAAAAGACCCCAACGCCCTGAACCACTTCAACTTTTCTGGCTTTAGCCATACCAGCAAGACCACCAGTTAATTTAGAAATAACTTTGTCTTTGTGGTTACGCAGCTGATCTAAGTTTATTTCAGGTGCGCCAAATGTAATACCGTGCGCGCCCATGGTTTTAACTTCATCAATGACTGCAGCAGAATGCAACAAAGCCTTAGAGGGAATACACCCAACATTTAAACAAACACCACCCAAAGTGCTGTAACGTTCTACCAGTACGGTTTTCATGCCCAAGTCTGCGCTTCGAAACGCAGCTGAATACCCCCCCGGACCTGCACCGAGCACAAGCATTTCACATTGTAAATCAGCAGCTCCCGCGTACTGACCAGCAACCGGCGCAGCCACTTGAGTTGATGATGTTACTGGCGAGACAGCCGCAAGCGCGGGCATATCAGAAATAGCTTGGGAAGGCGAATCCGCAGTATTGAACGGCTCAACAGCTGCTGTGGCTTCAGACGTACGAATTTTAATCACCGAACTGCCCATACTGACTTTGTCACCTAACTTGACAAGCACTTCAGTAACTACGCCAGCGTGTGAGGATGGAATTTCCATACTGGCTTTATCAGATTCAACTGTGATCAGAGATTGCTCTTCTGAAATGGTGTCGCCAACTTTAATCAGTACTTCTATGACCTCAACTTCTTTGAAGTCTCCAATATCTGGAACTTTAACTTCGATGCTCATGGGCCACCCTTACAACAATGTTTTTCTCATATCAGCCAATACGTTGGCTAACTCTGTGGTGAAACGTGCCGCTTGTGCGCCGTCGATGACGCGATGATCATACGACAAAGACAAAGGAAGCATTAAACGCGGAACAAACTGCTTCCCATCCCAAACCGGTTTCATTTGCGATTTAGACAAGCCTAAAATGGCTACCTCTGGTGCATTGATAATTGGCGTAAAGGACGTGCCCCCTACCCCACCTAAAGAAGATACAGTAAATGTTGCGCCCTGCATATCACTGCCTTTTAGCTTACCATCGCGCGCTGCAGCGGATAAATCAGCCAACTCTTTCGCAATTTCAGACACTGATTTTTGATCTGCTGCTTTAACTACGGGTACCACTAAGCCCTGTGGGGTATCAGCAGCAAAACCAATGTTCCAATATTTTTTAATAATCAGATTTTCACCAGCTTCGTCTAAGCTACCATTGAACGCTGGCAAACGTTTAAGTACCGCAATACATGCTTTTATAACAAACGCAAGCATCGTAAACTTAATGCCTTGTTTAGCGTAAAGATCATTGCAATGCTTACGAAATGCATCAAGTTCTGTAATATCAGCTTCATCAAATTGGGTCACATGGGGAATCATGACCCAATTGCGGTGCAAATTGGGCCCAGAAATTTTCTTGATTCGACTCAAAGCTTGAATTTCTGTAGTACCAAATTTACTGAAATCAACTTTGGGCCAAGGCAATAAATTTAAACCACCACCGGCCGCTACATTTGACTGCCCACCACCTTGAGTAGCAGCCAAAGAGCCACTGACTACTTGCGCAATGGCCGCTTTAACGTAAGATTGGACGTCTGTGTGTAGAATGCGCATTTTCAAGCCAGTACCTCGAACTCGGCTTAAATCAACACCAAGTTCACGTGCAAATTTTCGCACAGAAGGACTTGCATGCGGCTTAACAATGTGATCATTACTGCCTGTGTCTGGCACAGAAGGTTTACCAATAATTTCTGGCAATAAGGAAGATGCGGACAACGCTTGAGTTTGGGCTGTACCATTTTGAGCTGTAACACTTGCCAATACCTGCGTGGGGACTGACGCAGCAAGAAAATTGGTTTTGTTTGTAGACACAACCGCTGATTCGGCTGTGAGCTCAGGTGCAGCTGAAGCAGTGCTTGAGTCTGTTGCAGACTCCACTGGAACCAATAACCCCAAAACACTGCCTTCGCTAACTTTATCACCTAACTTAATGGATAAACTATGAATAACACCAGACACTGTGCTCGGTATTTCCATGCTGGCTTTGTCTGACTCCACAGTAATTAAAGATTGCTCCAATTCAACTGTGTCCCCAGGTTTAACCAACAACTCAATGATTTCAACATTTTTAAAATCGCCAATATCAGGAACTTTGATTTCTATGGTCATGGCTTTATTTTCCACTTTCATGTTGGTCGACCCTTATGCATAAGCCGGATTGGCTTTATTGGGATTAATGCCGTACTTTGTAATTGCCTGAGCCACTTTCTCTTTAGGCAATTTACCTTCGTCGGCTAAGGCTTTTAATGCCGCAACGGTAATAAAATATCGGTTAACTTCAAAATGCTCACGCAATTTTTTACGAAAATCTGAACGCCCGAAACCATCTGTACCCAGCACTTTATACTGACGCCCTTGCGGAATAAAAGGGCGGACCTGGTCTGCAAAAAGCTTCATGTAATCAGTAGAGGCAATAATAGGCCCACCATGATCATTTAATTGCTCCGTTACATACGCTACTTTTTGTTGTGCTTCTGGATTCAACAAATTAAAACGTTCAATGTCCAAACCATCACGGCGCAACTCTGTAAAACTAGTGACACTCCAAACATCGGAAGTAACACCCCAATCTTCTACTAACAAATCTTGCGCGGCAAGCACTTCTCTTAAAATAACACCAGAACCCAACAATTGGACACGAGGACCTTTACCCTGGATTGACTTAAGTAAATACATACCACGAATGATGCCCTCTTCCTGACCAACTGTTAAACCAGGATGCGCATAGTTTTCATTCATTAACGTCAGGTAATAAAACACATTTTCTTGTTTTTCAACCATCCGCTTCATGCCATGCTGCATAATAACCGCGAGTTCATGAGCAAACGTTGGGTCATAACTTACGCAATTAGGAATGGTGGAACTCAAAATATGGCTGTGTCCGTCCTCGTGCTGCAACCCTTCACCATTAAGTGTAGTGCGACCAGCCGTAGCCCCCAACAAAAAGCCACGGGCCTGCATGTCGCCAGCAGCCCAGGCCAAATCACCAATACGTTGAAAACCAAACATCGAATAATAGATGTAAAACGGCAACATGACGCGGTTGTTAGTTGCGTACGATGTTGCCGCTGCAATCCAAGATGACATGGCGCCAGCTTCGTTAATGCCTTCCTCAAGAATTTGGCCAGCTTTATCTTCGCGGTAGTACATCACTTGGTCTTTATCAACAGGCACGTACTTTTGGCCTTCAGGCGCATAAATGCCAAGCTGACGGAACATACCTTCCATACCGAAGGTACGCGCTTCATCAGGCACAATTGGAACTACTCGAGACCCTATTGATTTATCGCGAATCAAAGCGGTTAAGAAACGCACAAACGCTTGGGTAGTAGAAATTTCACGGCCTTCAGCTGTTGGCTCCAAAACCGCTTGAAATGCAGACAATTCCGGCACTGAAATGGCTTCTTCTGCTTGACGACGTCTAGCTGGCAAATACCCGCCAAGCGCTTTACGACGCTCATGCATGTATTTCATCTCTGGGGAATCTTCAGAAGGTTTATAAAACGGTATCGAGGATAATTGCTCATCTGATACAGGAATACCAAAACGGTCGCGGAATTCACGAATTGAATCGTCATCCATTTTTTTGGTTTGATGAGCTGTATTTTTACCTTCACCAATTTTACCCATACCAAAACCCTTAACGGTATGCGCCAATACAACAGTAGGTAAACCCTTGGTATTATAAGCGGCGTGAAACGCTGCATAGACTTTATTTGGGTCATGACCGCCACGATTTAAACGCCAAATATCATCATCGCTCATCCGAGAAACCATTTCTAACAATTCGGGATGACGGCCAAAGAAATGTTTGCGAACGTAGGCACCATCGTTTGCTTTATAGGTCTGGAATTCACCATCAACCACCTCAGCCATCGCTTTGACTAGTAAGCCTCGTTTGTCACGTGCCAACAAAGCATCCCAGTATCCACCCCAAAGTAGTTTAATAACATTCCAACCAGCCCCACGGAACTCACCTTCTAACTCTTGAATAATCTTACCATTACCACGAACTGGACCATCTAAACGCTGCAAATTGCAATTCACCACAAAAATAAGATTATCGAGCTTTTCACGCGCTGCCAATGAAATAGCGCCTAAGGACTCAGGCTCATCCATTTCACCATCACCACAAAACACCCAAACTTTGCGCTTCGAGGTATCTGCAATACCACGCGCATGAAGATATTTTAAAAACCTTGCTTGATAGATGGCCATAATTGGACCCAACCCCATAGAAACAGTTGGGAACTGCCAAAAATCAGGCATTAATTTAGGATGTGGATAAGAACTTAAACCTTTTCCATCAACTTCTTGGCGGAAATTAAGTAACTGCTCTTCCGAAAGACGGCCCTCTAAAAAAGCACGGGCGTAAATACCAGGACTTGAGTGACCTTGAAAGTAAATCAGGTCGCCACCGTGAACTCCATCATCAGCATGCCAGAAATGATTCATACCGCAACCAATCATGGTTGCTAAAGAAGCAAAAGAGGAAATATGCCCACCTAAATCACCACCATCAGCGGGACTCAAACGATTTGCCTTGACCACCATAGCCATAGCATTCCAACGAATATAAGAACGGATGCGCTCCTCATATTCCAAATTTCCAGGATTGGGAGCTTCTAAATGTGATGGAATTGTATTAACGTAGGCAGTGTTTGCGGAAAAAGGAATGTAAGCCCCACTGCGCCTGGCCTTATCAATCATGGTTTCTAAGAGGAAGTGGGCACGTTCCGGCCCTTCCCTGTCGATTACTGCTTCTAATGCATCAAGCCACTCTTGGGTTTCTTGAGAGTCTAAATCTGCGTTTGCTGGGAAATTTGGTAGCGCTGACATACTTCCTCCTTTTGTAATGTGTTTGGTTTGACTGGGCATACTTATGGCACACCCCGCAATCAGCTTTGATTATTATCGCAGCGCCTTTGGTTTTTTTCAAATAATGATTTGATTTTTCATATAATGAAAAACCCTAGAATAAACCCTAAATTTTATTCAAGAATATCAACTGTGTCTTAAAATATAACTATGGACACACTGTTATTTAATATAAAACGTTTACCAAACTTATTGGATCCTTTCAAAAGAATTTTTGCGAAGGCAAATTTGCTTTGGATTACTCCCCTTGTAGGAATGATTCTATTTATCATTGCAATGGCTGCATTTCTTTTGATTTTGCATGTGCGAGATGAAAGACTAATACGTGAAACAATGATGCGCGACATCGAACTTTCCCGACAAACTATACGTAAAAACCTACAATCAACACAAGATAAAATGGCGCAAATGGCCAGGGACATGGCTAGAGAAATTGTCGATGATCTTGGTTTTATTAGGCTTGCACGCGAACACTTAATTAGCGCGCCTGAACTAGCTCATATAGGCTACATGGATAACGAGCGTTTTGCTCGTTGGTCAATCAGCAACGAAAATTTGGTCTTACCCGAACTCCACCCCGCTGATGAGTTAATCGAAGAAGCTGAAAGCTATTGGGCTTTTATTACGGCCAAAGATTCTGCAAAACCTGTTTTTTCACGCCCTTATATTGGCCCAAACAACGTAGCATTTCTTGAGCTCCATGCGCCGATAGCCAATGATCGTGGACATTTTCTTGGGACTGTTTACGCTGCTTTGCCTATCACCTCACTGCTTGATGAAGCTATTCCTAAGGAATTTCAAGGCCGCTATTTGATCAGCATTATCGACGGTGGCGGCAATCCGATTGCCAGTAATGGAAGCCGCAATCTTGAACGCGCTGTCGAAGCTTATGAAGTTATACTTGACCCACCTGGACAAGGACTTAAATTGCGTGCAATTGCACTGCAATCAAATACTCAACTAATTCAAAGCATGCTGACATGGACTGTTGCCGGCTTATCCATTGTAATTATTTGGGGGTTTTTTATGCTAATGCGTCATGGCCATGCACGCACCAAAGCAGAAAACCAACTTTATGCAGAGGCAGAATTTAGAAAAGCTATTGAAAACTCAGTCAGCACCGGACTATGTGTATTTGACTTGCAAGGAAAGATCACTTATTCAAACCCAGGGCTAACCAAAATGACCGGTTTTGCAGAGGAGTTACTAATTGGCACATCTTGTCCTTTTCCTTTTTGGCCCAACACTCAACCCACTGAGCACAAACAAAATTTAGATATGATGCTAAGTGGTATGGCCCCTGAAAATGGCTTAGAACAAATAATGATTAGAAAGGATGGATCTCAATTTACAGCCCGTTTGTATGTATCGCCCTTAATTAACGCCAATGGAGAACAAACAGGCTGGATGACATCAATAACAGACATAACCGAACCCAAAAGAATTCGTGAAGAACTCGCTGCTGCTCAAGAACGCTTTATTACAGTATTGGAAGCACTGGATGCAGCCATTTCCGTTTCTACCCCAACTGAAAATGGGGTTTGTGATCTTTTATTTGCAAACAGTTATTACCGCTTATGGTTTTCAGACACAAGTGACGGTGCTTTTGGTTTAAATTCTATCATTCAAACCACTGAGCAAGGGGTATTTGAATGCTTTTGGAAAGAAAACCAGCGTTGGTTTGAAGTTCGCAGAAGAACCATCAATTGGGTAGACAGGCGACTAGTCTATATGGATGTAACTACCGACATCACTGAACGAAAATTAGCCGCTGAAAATGCTAAAATTCAGCAGGAGAAATTACAATTTACAAGTCGCTTAGTAACCATGGGAGAAATGGCATCCCTTCTAGCACACGAGTTAAACCAACCCCTTTCTGCAATTAGCAATTACAGCATGGGTGGCGTATCAAGGCTTAAGTCTGGGAGATGCACGGCCGATGATTTATTGCCGATGCTTGAAAAAGTCACACAGCAAGCGCAACGCGCTGGCAATGTTATCCGAAGAATTAGAGAATTCGTCAAACGCAAAGCACCACAACGTAAATCAGCAACCCTGCACAAAATTATTGAGGATGCCGTTGTTTTCGCTGAGATTGACGCCAAGAACCGAGAGGTAGAAATTGTTATTGAAGCACTTGGAGATGATTTTCCCGATGTTTTTGCTGACCGTATTTTAATTGAGCAAGTTTTGCTCAATTTAATTAAAAACGGCATGGATGCAATGGTAAATACGCCTAGTATTTATAGACGAATCGCAGTAAAAGTTGAAAGGACCAGCAAAACTTTGGTTCTCTCTGTTAGCGATCACGGTTCAGGCATTCCTGAAGCCATTCGGGATAAATTATTTGAACCTTTTTTTAGTACAAAAAGCGAAGGCATGGGCATGGGTTTAAATATTTGTCGCTCAGTAATTGAATACCACGATAGCCGACTTGAAATAGAAGAAAATCAGCCGATGGGGACCCGTTTTGTTTTCGCTTTGCCCATTTATCAAAAGCACATACATCAGCCTTTGGAGGAAGAAAACCATGATATTACCCAGTAGAGATGCTTCTTCAGACTTGCCAGTGACCGAAAAAGTCACAATTTACATTGTTGACGATGATGAGGCCGTTCGAGAGTCCTTACAATGGCTCATTGAATCAGATGGTTATTTGGTGAAGACCTTCCACAACGCTGAAACTTTTTTGGCTGAATTTTATCCAGAGCAAATTTGTGTACTAATTTTAGATGTTCGCATGCCAGGAATGAGTGGTCTAGAACTACAAGAAAAACTGATTGAACAAAATACGAGTGTACCTATTATTTTCATTACCGGACATGGCGACGTGGAAATGGCGGTCAACACAATGAAAAAAGGCGCTGCTGACTTTTTAGAAAAACCGTTTGACGAAATGATTGTTAGGGAATTAATCATCAAGAATATCGAAAAATCCCGTCAGATTCTTAAAAATTTAATTAGAGATCAGGCACTTGAAAAAAGGTTTTCTCGTTTAACAAGTCGAGAACTTCAAGTCTTGGAACGTATCGTTGCTGGTCGATTAAACAAACAAATTGCTGATGATTTAAATATTAGTATCAAAACAGTAGAAGCCCATCGCGCCAACATTATGGACAAACTCAACGTAAGCACTGTAGCGGATCTTCTTAAACTGGCTTTAGCACGATAAACCACTGTCTTTATGTTAGGGATGTTAGAATCACAGGGTTGTAACTTAAATTGATGCCATGTCTGCAAAAATTCTTGATGGCTCTGAACTAGCCAAAAACATGCGGGCAGCTATCGCCCAAGAGGCAGCAAAATTAACAGCTCAAGGCCACCAACCGGGTTTGGCGGTTGTTTTGGTTGGTGAAGATCCTGCCTCTGAGGTTTATGTCCGAAACAAAGTGACTGCCTGCCAGCAAGCAGGGTTTCATTCCGTTATGCATCGATTGCCAGCCGTAACCAGTCAAACTGAGTTGTTAAAATTAATTGAAAAACTTAACCAACAACAAAATATTCACGGCATCTTAGTTCAATTACCACTACCAAAACACATCGATGCTTTTCTGGTCGTTGAAAGCATTGCTCCAGAAAAAGATGTGGATGGCTTTCATATCAGCAATGCCGGCTTATTAATGACCGGGCAACCACTTTTTCGGCCATGCACGCCTTACGGCGTAATGAAATTGCTAGCGTTGTCTAACATCGATCTACGCGGGGCTAACGCAGTGGTTATTGGAGCCAGTAATATCGTTGGAAAACCTCAAGCAATGTTGCTTTTGCAAGCAGGTGCCACAGTCACTATTTGTAACTCTAAAACACAAGACCTGCCAGGACATTGCCGCAGAGCAGATATTTTAGTTGTTGCAATAGGTCGTCCAAATACGATAACAGGCGATATGATTAAACCAGGCGCCGTGGTTATTGACGTAGGTATTAACAGGCTACCCAATGGAAAATTATGTGGTGATATTGACTTTAACAGTGCAAGCCAAATTGCAGGTTGGATTACCCCTGTTCCTGGCGGAGTTGGGCCAATGACTATCACTATGTTACTGCAAAACACACTTGAAGCAGTGATGCGAAAAGTCCAACACAAAGTCTAAAATAATATTCTAAAACAGCCATAAATGCACCAGCGCTTGATAGCTTGATGTTAAGAGGAGTTTTTAAATGTCACATGCTGATTTCAATCCTTTACTGGATTTTACAAACCTGCCACGTTTTCAGGAAATTAAACCCGAGCATATCAATCCTGCTATCAACCTACTGCTAAAACAAGCTGAGTCTGTGTTTGTACAAATCAGCAATGACAATAACAAAACAGATTGGGACAGCGTAGTCAAAGCCCTAGATGATGCACATGAACCACTCTTGCGCGCTTGGGGCATTGTTTGTCATTTGCACAATGTGGTTGATAGCGCTGAATTGCGAGAAATTTACAACCAAAATTTACCTAGAATTACCGAATATTGGACGCGAGTTAGTCAAGACCAAAATCTTTATAATAAATACAAGCTATTAGAAGCAAACCCAACCTTTAAAAATCTAAGCCCAGAACGCCAACAAGTGGTTCAAAATACTTTACGAAACTTTAAATTAGGTGGCGCTGAGTTAATTGGCGATGATCGCAAACACTATGCAAAAATACAAGAAGAATTGGCAGCACTGTCAGCCAAATTTTCTGAAAATGTTCTAGACGCTACGCAAGCCTTTTCACTCTACATTGAGAATGAAACTGAGTTAAACGGACTGCCTGAGGATGTTTGTTTAGCAGCAAAACAATCCGCAGAAAAAGAACAACGCAGCGGCTGGAAGTTTACATTGCAATTTCCATCGTATTTTCCTGTACTACAATACGCGGAGAACCGTCAATTTAGACAAACCGTGTATGAGGCTAATGCAAAAAGAGCTTCTGAATTTGGTCCCGATGAATTAAATAATGGTCCGCTTATCCTTTCTATTTTACGCTTACGGCAAGAACAAGCGCATTTACTTGGCTATGGACACCATGCCGATGTGTCTTTGGTTGCAAAAATGGCCGAAAGCCCTGAAGAGGTGGTCGCTTTTTTACTTGATTTAGCCAAAAGAGCTCGTCCGTATGCTGAACAAGATCTTAAAGAAATCAAAGAATTTGCTGCTTCAGAATTAAATTTAAACGATATTGAAGCTTCGGATATGGCTTTTGTGTCAGAAAAACTTCGCCAAGCACGGTATGCATTCTCAGACCATGAAGTAAAGCAATACTTTCCAGAACCAATTGTTCTAAAAGGTTTATTTGAAATTACAGAAAAACTATTTAAAATAGATATTCGTTCGGAAAACACCCAGACCTGGCATCCTGAAGTTCGTTTTTTTTCTGTTTACAAAAACAACGAACGAATTGCCCAATTTTACTTGGATGCCTACGCTCGCGAACATAAACGCGGCGGGGCTTGGATGGACGATGCACGAGGAAGAAAAGTAACGCCAGACGGCGTACAAACTCCTGTGGCATACCTAACATGTAATTTCAGCCCTCCCGTTGGAGATAAACCAGCAACACTCTCGCACGATGATGTTCTAACTTTATTTCATGAATTTGGGCATGGCCTGCATCACATGCTCACCGTTGTCAATGAACCCGCCGTTTCCGGGATTCAGGGCGTAGAATGGGATGCTGTCGAATTACCATCACAGTTTATGGAAAATTTTGCTTGGGAATGGGATGTTATCTCCAAAATATCAGCGCACGTTGATACCCATGCGCCTATACCTCGCGAATTATTTAATAAAATGCTGGCCGCTAAAAATTTTCAAAGTGGTTTACAAACATTACGCCAAATTGAATTTGCATTGTTTGACATGCGAGTACACAGCGATTTTAAACCAGCAAAAGAAAATGAAGTTTTGGATTTGCTTGAAGAAGTGCGAAATACTGTGGCGGTGGTTAAACCACCATCATACCAACGTTTTCCTAACAGCTTTTCGCATATTTTTGCAGGTGGCTACAGCGCTGGATATTACAGTTATAAATGGGCTGAAGTTCTTTCTGCAGACGCTTACGCCTACTTCGAAGAAACAGGGGTTCTAAATTCTGAGGCTGGAGAAAAGTTTTTAAAAGAAATTTTATCTGTAGGTGGTAGTAGACCCGCTGCAGTCTCCTTTAAACAGTTTAGAGGCCGCTCGCCAAAAATAAATGCGTTATTGCGTCATTATGGTATGAATGATTCTACCCAAAAAAGCACAGATATGCCTTTGGAGACCGTGTGAAGATTGCAAGCTGGAATGTTAATTCTCTTAACGTCAGACTTTCTCACGTTCTTGAGTGGCTAGACACGCACAAACCTGATTTACTCGGCCTGCAAGAATTGAAAATGACTGATGACAAATTTCCCGTAGCCGCTTTTGAATCGATAGGTTATGGTGCGGTTTTTTCAGGTCAAAAAACCTACAATGGCGTTGCTATTTTGCATCGTAAAAAAAGTTTAGCAGAACCCACATCCATTCAAATTAATTTGCCAAATTTTCTAGACGAACAAAAAAGATTAATCTCAGCCAGCTACGGAGACTTTTTATTTGTATGCGCGTATGTGGTCAATGGCCATGAAGTTGGATCTGAAAAATACGCTTATAAGCTGGCTTGGCTACAAGCCTTGGTTCAAACCATGCAACACTGGTTAGTCAAGCACCCCAAATTGGCATTGGTGGGGGATTTTAATATTGCACCAGAAGATCAAGATGTCTACGACCCACAGGCATGGGGAGAGTCCATCCTTTGCTCTCCACAAGAACGCGCGTATTTTAAAGAATTATTAAATTTAGGTTTATTTGATGCTTTTAGAGAAAAAAATAATGACTTAAATCAGTATACCTGGTGGGATTATAGGCAACTGGGGTTCCAAAAGAATCGGGGTTTAAGAATTGATCATATTTTATTGTCTAACCCATTAAAAAATCAATTAAGTCAATGCGAAATTGACAAAACACCTAGAAAAAAATCGCAACCCTCAGATCATGCGCCAATTTGGGCAACAATCTAATATTTAAATTGATTAAAGCGACGCTTAGCGTTTTTCTAAGTATCAGGTATCAAGTCCCAACTCTTGAATTTTTCGCGTAATTGTATTTCGACCAATTCCAAGCCGTTTAGCTGCTTCAATGCGGCGACCCTTGGTTGTTTTCAACACTGTATTAATGAGCAATTCTTCAACTTGGTGAACAACGTGCGTCATAAGATTGGCTTGCTCCTTATACAACAGTGCTTTAATTTCATTCTCTAAAAGACCTAGCCAAGTTAAATCAGTTTTTGAACAATCAGAATCTGTTTCAGGTATTTTATCATCGGAAAAAAATGGAATATCAGGTAAACTCTCAGTAAAATCAGAGCTAATTTCAGAAAAATCATGGTTTGGTGATTGCTTTAAGTCAGAGTCTATTGTGCCTTCTAAAACATCTGGTGGTAAATCATCTAACTGAATCAATTGTGAAGGAGCCATAACTGTAAGCCAACGGCACAGATTTTCTAACTCCCTAACATTACCCGGAAAACTCATCTGACTAATCACTTGAAGCACGGATTGGGATAAAAATTTGGTATCAACCCCCAACTCCCTTGCTGTACGCTGTAAAAAACACTGTGCTAGCAACGGAATATCTTCTTGACGTTCTCGTAGGGAGGGTAAACGTAAGCGGATTACATTTAAGCGATGAAATAAATCTTCACGAAATAAACCTTGCTTAACACGCTCTTCTAAATTTTGATGTGTGGCAGCAATTACTCTAACATTCGCTTTGATGGATTGCTGACCACCAACTCGATAATAATGCCCATCTGAAAGCACCCTTAATAATCTCGTTTGCAACTCTGCAGACATATCACCAATTTCATCTAAAAAAAGTGTACCACCTTCGGCCTGTTCAAAACGACCTTGTCGCATTGCAGCTGCACCAGTAAAAGCACCTCTTTCATGGCCAAATAACTCAGATTCCAATAAATCCTTTGGAATTGCAGCGGTATTAAGCGCAATAAAAGGCCCCTTCCCCCTTGGACTGTGTCGATGTAAAGCCTTAGCTACCAATTCTTTACCTGTACCAGATTCGCCGGTAATTAAAACCGTAACATGGGATTGTGATAAACGGCCAATTGCCCTAAATACATCTTGCATGGCCAGCGCTTGCCCTAAAATTTCTGGTTCATTTTGTTCAATTATATCAATGGCTTGTGCTTTTGGCGACTCAAGCAAAGCTCTCTGTATCAATTCAATGGCTTTATTAATATCAAATGGCTTGGGTAAATACTCAAAAGCCCCGCCCTGAAATGCAGAAACAGCGCTTTCTAAATCTGAATAAGCCGTCATAATGATCACAGGTAAAGTTGGGTAGTTTTCTCTAACATGAGATAACAAAACCAAACCTGACTGACCAGGCATACGAATGTCTGAAATAAGTAAATGCGGAGTCTCTAATTGTAATGCAGTCATTACTTCTCGAACATTTTCAAATGTTCGACAAAGCAACGATTGGCGACATACGGATTTTTCCAGGACCCAACGAATTGACTGATCATCATCCACAACCCAAACTGAACGCATGGCCAAAAAATTCCTTTCTCTCTTTAAAAAATGCAAAAAATCAACACATTTTGTAAAGACTAAAATGTTTAAACGTTATTGTACGAAATCCCTGGAATGGGCAATAAAATCCTAAAAACGGTTTGACCAGAAACACTTTCACAATCAATTGTACCGCCATGCTGTTGTACAAATGTTTGTGCTATTGTTAAACCCAGCCCGCTGCCACCCTCACGACCAGATACCAAAGGGTAAAAAATTTTGTCACGCAATTCTGGCGAAATTCCTGAGCCGTTATCAATAACCTGCAAATCCAAAGCCAGACGGTGACGTCTTCGATGTAAAGTTAACTGGCGCACTATTCTTGTGCATAATATGATACGAGCCTCATCATCTTGGATTTTTTCAGACAAAGCTTGCGTGGAATTGTTAACAATATTTAAAAGCACTTGAATTAATTGCTCAAAATCTGCATAAAACTCTGGAATACTGATATCGTAATCTCGAATAATATGCAAACCCCTAGGATGCTCAGCTAATACGACAGAACGAACCCGCTCGCACACTTCATGAATAGAAATTAAAGACGGAACATGGGGTTTTCTATGAGGGGCTAAAAGGCGATCAACCAATGTTTGCAATCGATCTGCTTCTTTAATGATAACTTGGGTATACTCACGAAAAACAGAATTTTCGAATTCACTTTCTAAAAGTTGCGCCGCGCCTCTAATACCGCCTAAAGGATTTTTTATTTCATGCGCTAAATTGCGTATCAATTCACGATTTGCTTGTGATTGATCCAACATACGCGTTTCACGATCTAATTTAAGTTGCTGCTCTAGCTCTCTGATTTCAAACAATGTAAACATACCGCCTTCATCAAACAGAGACATGCTTAAATATACCTGTGTACTTCCCTGTGGATGACGCCGAATTTCAAGCATTTGACGATTTACCGAACAACTACACTGCCAAATATCTAAAAGCATTTTACGAACCTGCTTCGAATTTAAAAAAAGTGTCTCAACAGGAAGATCATATAAATTTCGTTTGGCTAAATCGAATAAATGTTCAGCTGCTAAATTAGCATAAATAATTTTTCCATGTTCATCGATAGCCAAAACTGCTGTGGTTAATAAATCTAACCCTATTAATTGGTCTAATCGAAATACTGACATGCCTTTATTTACGAATTTTAGATATTTCTCGCCGCAATGCTTCTAGGCTTGAATTGGAGCGGGCTATTTCAGTTTGTAATTGAGGGGTTGGTGTCGTTTGATACCGATTTTGTAAATCTTGTAAACGCGCTTCTTCTTGACGCAGTTCATTTTCTAAAATACGTCTTCGATCGTTATCACGTGCTACTGCACCCTGATCTAAATACTGAGGTGGTGCCGTATCACCCAATCCAGAAGATTTCACGGAACCATGATTCCCCTTGCTGTAATTGGAGTCATTACGAGTCTGTGATTGATTTTGAGGTGTATTGATAAATGCCCCAGCTGGAGGGCTGGTGGGCAATGTAGGCACAGACAATACTGGCTCACCACCTAATTTACGGCAACCCTCATCAGGAGCGGTATTTTGATAGGTGCGAGTGCCTTTTGCGTCGATACAAACATAAATTTCGCTGCCAGCAAACGAATTTTTGCCAAAAGTTATAAACAAAAAAATAAAATAGTAATAGCTAAAAAAATGAATAGAAAATTTTGAACGTATTTGCATAACAAATTATACGGCCCCGAAGGGCCGCAACTTTAATAAAATCAACAATATAGTTATATTCTACAAGCCATAATACATGTCAAACTCAATTGGGTGAGTGGTCATGCGAAAACGAGTCACATCCTCCATTTTTAAAGCAATGTAGGCCTCGATCATGTCATTGCTAAAAACCCCACCACGGGTTAAAAACTCGCGATCTTTATCCAAATGGTCTAACGCTTGTTCCAAACTACTACAAACTGTTGGGATTTTTGCATCTTCTTCTGGCGGTAGGTCATAAAGATTTTTATCTGCAGCCTCGCCTGGGTGTATTTTATTTTGTACGCCGTCTAAACCGGCCATCATTTGCGCAGCAAATGCCAAATATGGATTGGCTGTAGGATCCGGGAAACGCACTTCAATACGACGGGATTTTGGATTAGGCACGTAAGGAATGCGAATAGATGCGGAACGATTACGCGCTGAATAAGCCAACTTTACAGGGGCTTCAAAGCCTGGCACCAAACGCTTATAAGAATTAGTACCTGGGTTGGTTATTGCATTTAAAGCCCGCGCATGCTTAATGATACCGCCGATATAATACAAAGCAAACTCTGAAAGACCTGCATATCCGTTTCCTGCAAATAAGTTCTGACCATCTTTCCAAATGGATTGATGACAATGCATACCTGAACCATTATCGCCAACAATGGGTTTAGGCATAAACGTTGCGGTTTTGCCATAATTTGCTGCAACATTCCATACGGTATATTTTAAAATTTGGATCCAGTCCGCACGTTTGGTCAAAGTTGAAAACATGGTGCCAATTTCACACTGCCCTGGAGAAGCTACTTCATGATGATGAACCTCAACTGGAACACCTGCCTGCTCCAACAACAAACACATTTCAGAACGAATGTCCTGAAAGGAATCAGTAGGAGGCACAGGAAAATAACCCCCTTTTCTACCTGGGCGATGACCTAAATTACCATGCTCGTAATCAATGCCATTGGACCAGGGAGCCTCATCTGCTTTTATTTTAACAAACGAACCGGAGGCGTCATCGCCCCACATGACTGAATCAAAAATAAAAAATTCAGGTTCTGGACCAAAATAAACAGTATCACCAATGCCTGTACTCTTTAAATAAGCTTCAGCGCGTTTAGCAATTGATCTGGGGTCACGATCGTAACCTTTGCCATCAGATGGCTCAACCACATCACAAGTTAAAATCAGTGTGGGCTCTTCGCGAAATGGATCCATACGCGCGGTTTCGGCGTCAGGAATTAAAAGCATATCCGACGCTTCAATGCCTTTCCAACCCGCAATCGACGAACCATCAAAAGCATGACCTGATTCAAACTTATCTTCATCAAACATACTGACAGGCACTGATACATGCTGCTCTTTACCACGAGTATCAGTAAACCGAAAATCAATAAACCTAACTTCATTATCATTAACCAACTTCATGACGTCTTGAGGACTTGCCATGGAAAACTCTCCTGATGCTAAAGAATAAAAAAAACGATCACCAATTGGGCACGCTACCAATTATTTGGCACGAAAAAACAAAAGATACCACGTTTAAAACCGGCTGGCTTTTGTGAATTCAAGGCAGAATGCAAAATTACTCCGCAAAAAATATGCCATTTTTTTAATCTTAAAAAAAAATTAACATACATCAATAAGTTAGAAAGAAAAAAACCATCAAAAAAATATATACACTCTAATAAAAAAATATATTAAAAACGCACCAAAATAGTGAAAAACATACCATATGTATGCAAAACCACTCCATCATACATACCTCAAAAGGGTGGTTATTTAATCGATTATCTCAGTCAATATTCAAAACAAGAAAGCTGTATCATCATCAATAGCAAAAAGGAAACATCATGACTAAGTTTGAGATTTGTGATGAAATATTGATTAACGCTTACGAACACGCAAAATCACACCACCTAGCCTATGCCGGAGCCATTACACCTAAGGATGCTTGGACATTGTTACAAACCAACCATGAAACCATTTTGGTGGACGTACGCTCTCAGGCTGAACTTGACTGGGTAGGATATGTTGATCTTTTTGACGACCGCTGGATACACATCGAATGGAACGTGTACCCAAACAATTCAAGAAACCCAGAATTTCTAGAGCTTCTTGAAGAGGCCGTTAATAAAAACCAAACCTTACTTTTTTTATGTCGCAGCGGTGTAAGATCGCACCACGCCGCCACATTTGCAAGCGAACACGGCTATACTCAAGCATTTAATATACTCGAAGGCTTCGAGGGAGAAAAAAACCCACAAGGCCACCGTGGGAGGTCTGGTGGATGGAAACATGCAAACCTACCCTGGCTACAGAGCTAATTAAACGTGCTGCCGAATGTATGCTTTGACGCTTTCTACAGAAGTTGGAAGCGTAGTTACTCGTTGCGGTAAACTTTCAATATTTTGGTATTCAGGCCGCCTTGGGGGGTTAATACCAATGGCCTGAACAATTGTAGCGGCAAATTTAACAGGTAAAGCAGTTTCTAAAACCACCATAGGAATGCTTGGCTCACGTTTATCCAAAGCCACCTTTAAACCGTCTGCAGTGTGGGTATCGATAAGCGTATTGTATTTTCGATGCGCCAATTCAATGGTTTCTAAACGGTTTTTATGGGTTGAAACCCCAGACTGAAAACCATACTTGGCTCCAATATTTTGAAATGCTAAACAGTCGGATAAATCAAATTGACCTTCTGTGGACAATAGCTTCCATAAATCAGCAGTTTTTACAGCATCACGGCCTAGTAAATCATAAATAAAACGCTCAAAATTTGACGCTTTAGAAATATCCATCGACGGACTGCTAGTTTCATGGGTTTGAGCTGAAGTTCTTGGACGGTATACCCCTGTATTAAAAAATTCATCCAGCACATCATTTTCATTGGTAGCCACAACCAAGCGGTGAATTGGCAAACCCATTTGTCGGGCAATATGGCCTGCCAAAACATTGCCAAAGTTACCAGATGGCACCGTAAATGAAACAGGATCTCCAACCTTTTTAGCCACTGAAAAATAAGCTTTAAAATAGTAAACCACCTGAGCAGTAATGCGTCCCCAATTGATTGAATTCACAGTGCCTATTTTATAATCAGATTTAAATGCTAAATCTTCACTGACAGCTTTCACAATGTCTTGACAATCATCAAAAAAACCCGCAATCGCAAGATTATGAATATTCGGATCTTGCAAGCTATACATTTGCGCTCGCTGAAAAGAGCTCATCTTGCCTAAGGGTGAAAGCATAAACACGTTAACCCCTTGTTTACCGCGCATTGCATACTCAGCAGCTGACCCAGTATCACCAGAGGTGGCCCCTAAAATATTTAAACTTTGTTGACGCCGGCCCAATTCATACTCAAATAAATTCCCAAGCAATTGCATTGCAATATCTTTAAAAGCCAAAGTAGGGCCATTGGAAAGTTCTAACACAAACAAATCATCTTCCAACTGACGCAAAGGTGTAATCTCTTTACTACCAAAAACCTGTTCAGTGTAGGTCGCCTGAATTAAGCGCCACAGTGTTGCTTCTTCAATGTCAGTACAATACAAGCGAATAATTTCAAACGCCAAGTCTGCGTATGGTAAAGCAGACCATCTTTGCAGCTGTTCTAAACTCAATTGTGAATAAGACTGTGGCACAGCCAAACCACCATCAGGCGCTAAACCTTCTAATAAAATTTCACTAAAACTTTGAGCAGGCATGCCACCACGGGTGCTGGTATATTTCATCAGTTTAGCTCCTCTAAACGAATTCGAGTTACTTCTGAAACCACGGTATCAAGCGACTCAATAGCGGCAATAGCCTGGCACACATCACCCTCTCTGCACTGGTGCGTTAATAAAACAATATCAGCATGAGACTGACCCTGGGAAGGTTCTTTTTGGATCATGGCGCCTATGGATATAGAACCAGCAGCTAAAATTCGGGTAATTTCTGCGAGCACGCCAGGTAAGTCAGCAACGCGCATGCGCAAATAAAATGATGTACGCACTTCATCCATCGGCAACACGGGTAAGTTTTGAATGTATTCGTGCTGAAATGCACTGTAAGGCACACGGTGATCGGTCTGGGCATGTTGCAAACGGGCAATATCAACCAAATCTGCCACCACAGCCGAAGCGGTGGCTTCACTTCCGGCACCAGCACCATAGTATAAAGTTGGCCCAACAGCATCGCCCTTAACCAATACCGCATTCATAACACCTTCAACATTTGCAATTAAACGCCCTGAAGGTATTAAACACGGATGAACTCGCAATTCAACGCCATCAGCAGTGCGTCGTGTAATACCCAACAGCTTCAACCGATACCCCAGTTGTTCTGCATACTGAATATCAGCTTGCTCAAGTTTAGAAATACCCTCGACATATGCGTGTTCAAACTGTAAAGGTGTACCAAACGCCAAAGCCGATAATAAGGTTAATTTATGTGCTGCATCTACACCCTCAATATCAAAGGTAGGATCTGCCTCAGCGTAACCGAGCGCTTGCGCTTGTTGTAAGACATCAGCAAAGGGTAAACCTTTGCTGCGCATTTCAGACAAAATAAAATTACTGGTACCGTTAATAATGCCAGCAATCCACTGAATACGGTTTGCTGTAAGCCCTTCTCGAACTGCTTTAATAACAGGAATACCGCCCGCAACCGCAGCTTCAAAGGCAAGTATTACACCTTTGGCGCGTGCCGCTGCAAATATCTCATTACCATACGTTGCCAAAAGCGCCTTATTGGCAGTTACAACATGCTTTCCTGCCTCAATTGCTGCCAAAACAAATTTTTTAGCAACGGTGTAACCACCAATCAATTCAATCACAACGTCAATATCTGCGCGCTGTATCACTGCCATGGCATCATTGCTCACAGCCACCGACGACGCGGTGGCTTGAGTTACTTTTTCAATATCAAGATCAACAATGGCTGCAATTTCAATAGCACGACCAACACGGCGAACAATTTCTAATTGATTACGCATTAAAACGTGATAGGTGCCACTACCCACCACACCAAAACCTAAAAGAGCAACACGAAGGGGGTTCATAAATTAAAAAACTTTCAATCAAATCTATTGAGTAAATGTGTCAATGAGTTAAGAGGCGACACGACGACGATATGCGTCAAGAAACAGAGCAATCCGTGTAATGGCCTCTGTTAAATCATCGGTGTTTGGAAGAAAAACCAATCTAAAATGGTCTGAATGTGGCCAATTAAAACCTGAGCCTTGAACCACAAGCACTTTTTGTTGTTCAAGCAGCTCTAAAATAAAATGTTGGTCATTGACAATTGGATAAATCTTTGGGTCTAAACGGGGAAACAAATACAATGCCGATTGCGGCTTCACACAATTTACCCCTGGAATTTGGGTAATTAAATCCCAGGCAACGTCGCGCTGACGAGCCAAACGCCCCCCTGGGGCAACCAGATCATCGATACTCTGATATCCACCCAAAGAAGTTTGAATGGCGTATTGGCCTGGTACATTGGCACATAAACGCATACTGGCCAACATATTCAAACCTTCAATGTAGTCGGTAGCATGGCGTTTTTCACCTGAAATAACCAACCAACCCGCGCGATACCCACAAGCTCGATAATTCTTTGATAACCCATTCATTGTAATAAATAAAATATCGTCAGCCAAAGAAGCTGCAGAAGTATGCCCCCCTCCATCGTAAAGCATTTTATCGTAAATTTCGTCAGCAAAAACAATCAGTTGATGCTCTCTAGCTATTTGAATCAAACCCAATAAAATATCGTCTGGATAAACTGCACCAGTTGGGTTATTAGGGTTAATGATGACAATGGCCTTTGTCTTAGAATTAACTTTGGCACGAATATCGTTTAAATCAGGCAGCCAGCCAGAACCCTCATCACACAAATAATGGCGTGGGGTGCCGCCACCAAGCGAAACTGCAGCAGTCCATAAGGGATAGTCTGGGGCTGGCACCAAAACCTCGTCACCGGAATTAAGCAAACCTTGCATAGCCATGACAATCAGCTCAGAAACTCCATTGCCTATAATGATGTCCTCTAATGTGACCCCTTTAATTTGTTTTTGCTGAGTGTAATGCATAATGGCTTTACGAGCCGCAAATAAGCCTTTGGAATCTGTATAACCTGAAGCGTTGCCAAGATTCATAATAACGTCTTGACGAACCTCATCAGGTGCCTCAAAACCAAAAGGAGCCAAATTTCCAATATTTAATTTAATAATACGCTGGCCTTCTTCTTCCAGCTGTTTGGCTCGGGCCAAAACTGGGCCTCGTATGTCATAGCATACATGGTTTAATTTAGCGGATTTTTCAACGGGCTTCATCATGTTAATCCTGCAAATGGCTATACTTTAATCTTTTCGATATTACTGCGCAAAACGTGAAATTCCAAGCTGATATTTTAAACAATCCAATGAACATCAGTGCTGTGGATCCCCATGGTCTAACTTTAAACGGTCAATATTGGAATCAAGCGCTTATTCTTGGTTCAAAAATCAAGCCACAACCCTGGCCAGAAGGGCAAATAGACTTTAACACGGCAGCTAGCAGTTTAACCCGATTTGTTCAACGACACACGGACCCATTACACAATACAATTATTTTATTGGGCACAGGACTGCACCAAATTTTCCCTGATAAGTCAATTCGAAAACAATGGGCGATCAACGGCCTAACCGTAGAAGTGATGAACACACCAGCGGCTTGTCGAACTTTCAATTTACTACTTAGCGAAGGACGCAACGTGATAGCTGCATTAACCTTCTCAGCCTTCATCTAATCATAACCCTATGAAAAACAGTGCATTATTTTATATTTTAACCGGTGTTGTGCTTAATTCTGCGGCACAACTGTTATTAAAAACAGGCACCAACCGCCTTGGGATTATCGATTTAAGCACAGGAAATTTACTCTTAAATTTGATTCAAATCGCTAGCCAGTGGCCCATTATTTTAGGCGCTTTATGCTATGGTATTTCATTTATTGTCTGGATTATGGGTTTATCTCGTGTTGATGTTTCAATTGCATACCCAATGCTTTCAATTGGTTATATCATAAATGCAGTGGGTGCACACTGGTGGTTAGGTGAAAATTTATCAATTCAACGCATAGTGGCCACCGGCATCATTTTACTCGGTGTGTTACTGTTGGTTAAAAGTTAAAGGAAACCCTATTTATGCCCACAATACTAAACGAATCGATAGAAAACTTTAGCGCAGAAAGCACAAACGGCACACTCAGTTTATCTGATTTTAACGGCAAAACACTGGTATTGTATTTCTATCCCAAGGACAGTACACCAGGCTGTACAACAGAGAGCGAAAATTTTAGAGATCATTTTGCTGCATTTACGCTAGCAGGTGCAGTCATTTGTGGTGTTTCTCGTGACAGTTTAAAGTCACATTCTAATTTTAAAAATAAACTGAATCTGCCATTTGAATTGATTTCTGATCCGCAAGAGCAATTATGCAGTTTATTTGAAGTCATGAAAAATAAAAATATGTATGGTAAACAGGTGCGTGGCATTGAGCGCAGCACATTTGTTATTGACAAAAACGGTGTACTGCGCCAGCAATGGCGTAGTGTAAAAGTGCCCGGACACGTTGAAGACGTATTAAAGTTTGTTCAGAGCTTATAAATAAACACAAACCATAAAAAAGGCTAACAACGAATGCCACTACCCAAAGCCCCCTCTAAAATGGCCGACACTCTAGCCAATATCCCGAAAATCACCAAGAGTAAAAACAAGCCTCCTGTATCTGTTGCGCACGCACCTGCTACGCAAAAACCGCATACTGCGCCCAGTATGGCAATATCTGCGATAGAAAAAATTAAAACCACATCATATACAAAAGGCAAACAACAAACTGTTGCAATGCCCGCAACAGGCCATTCAACAAAAAAAATCAATAAAACAAGCGCTAAATCAGTCAAACGCATTCCAAGTGACCAACGCTGTCTTTATGTGCTCGACACGAATGTACTTATGCACGACCCAACAGCGCTATTCAGGTTTGAAGAGCATGACGTTTATATTCCTTTAATTACACTGGAGGAACTGGACGATCATAAAAAAGGCATGTCTGAAGTAGCCCGAAATGCCCGATCCATTAGCCGAACCCTTGACACCTTATTAAACGAACATGCCAACATTGAACAAGGCATGGCGCTTGATAAACTTGGGAATATTGAAGCAACCGGCCATCTATTTTTACAAATGGCACCCATGGGAAACGACCTATCTGACCACCTACCCATGGGAAAAGCTGACAATCAAATTTTAAATGTGGTGCATGCCTTAGCCCAAACCCATACAAACCGCAAAGTTGCTTTGGTATCAAAAGACATCAACATGCGCATCAAAGCCAGAGCACTGGGTCTACAAGCGGAAGATTATTTTAATGATCAAGTGCTCGAAGACAGCGATCTTCTCTACAATGGTTTTATGCATTTACCTACCGACTTCTGGGAAAAACACAGCAAAGGCATTGAAAGTTGGCAACAGTCAGGCAGCACCTTTTACCGAATCACAGGCCCCTTGGTTAGCCAAATGGTTGTTAATCAATTTGTCCATTGTGAATCTGGAACACCTTTAATTGCTCAAGTCAAAGAAATCAACGGGCGCACCGCTGTTTTGCAAACGTTACGTGATTTTAGCCATGGGAAAAATGCTGTTTGGGGTATTACAACACGTAATATTGAACAAAACTTTGCACTAAATTTACTAATGAATCCTGAATGCGACTTTGTAACGCTATTGGGACAAGCCGGCACTGGTAAAACCCTGCTCGCACTGGCGGCTGGTCTTAGCCAAACACTAGAAAATAAACAATATAACGAAATTATTGTTACCCGAGCTACGGTACCTGTCGGAGAAGATATTGGCTTTTTACCTGGTACAGAAGAAGAAAAAATGGCACCCTGGATGGGAGCCTTGGAAGACAACCTAGAAGTGTTGAATCAATCTGACAACAGCGCTGGCGATTGGGGCAGAAACGCCACAAATGAATTGATCAAAACAAAAATTCGCATTAAATCCATGAACTTTATGCGTGGCCGCACATTTGTTAACAAATTTTTGATTATTGATGAAGCACAAAATTTATCGCCAAAACAAATGAAAACCTTGATTACACGAGCAGGCCCCGGCACCAAGGTAATCTGTCTAGGTAATATTGCACAAATCGACACCCCCTATTTAACAGAAGGCTCTTCAGGTTTAACTTACGTAGTTGATCGTTTTAAAGGCTGGTCACACGCAGGACACATCACCCTGCAAAGAGGCGAACGTTCGCGGCTGGCAGATTTTGCAGCAGACGCTTTGTAAACCACCTGAAAACGCCTAAACACCGCGCCCTAGCAGGGGCGCGCACCACCACCACAATAAACGCTATTAGTATAAATCGCCGCTTAACTGCGCGCCTGTATAATTCTCAAACTTTGTAAACTGGCCCAAAAATGTCACCCGAAGGGTACCTATGGGACCATTTCTTTGTTTACCAATAATAATTTCTGCGGTACCTTTATCTGGTGAGTCTGGGTTATACACTTCGTCACGGTAGATAAAAATGATAACATCAGCGTCTTGTTCAATGGCACCTGAATTGTGACTTACAATGTCACCCGCCAGCCAGGATGCATTACCAGGCACTGTTAAATCATACACCGGTTGTTCACCTTCAGGTTCTATGGCAACAATCGAATCCCAAACCAAGTCAGGACTATTTTTTATGTGATTGGTTGTATAATCCGCCACAAAACCTTGTGTACAAGATTGTGATACTTGTGATGCTGTTTCAACACCGTATGAGTTTTCACAGGATGAAACCTGACATTCAAAATGAGCGGCTCTCGCCAAAAAATGACCCGCACTAAGCTCGGCAACCGTTCGCCACCCGTCCTGACTTAATAATCGGTGTTGCAAAGTACAGCAAATACTCGCGCCACTGGCCAACCTAACACGGACCACTGGTTTGGTTCCAACCAACCACACTTTGTTGCATATTGAACGCTCAAGCCTGCCTTGTGCATTGATAGAAAAAACCTCCGGCGTTTGCCCAAGCAACTGAAAAATAGGACATTGACGGCCATCAGCCAAAGTAACCAAGGTGTCGGCTGTTACGCACTCGCGCAGGTCAGACATCACGGGACGTTTATTGGGCCTTTGTTCTAAAGAACGATTTAACTGCGATAATGCAATCACAGGGCATGATAACTCTTTGGCCAATGCTTTTAAAGAACGAGATATTTCAGAAATTTCAGTGGCGCGATTTTCTCCCGGCGAGCTAGAACCCATCAATTGCAAATAGTCAATAATGACCAACCCCAGTCGCCCACACTGACGGGCTAAACGGCGTGCCCGTGCTCGCAACTCCATAGGTGAAAGTGCGGGGGTTTCGTCAATAAATAGCTGGGCATCTTGCATTTTATGAACTGCATTGGTTAACCGTGGCCAATCTTCATCAATCAGTTTTCCGGTGCGCAACCGGTGCTGATCTAAACGACCAACAGAACCCAGTAAACGCATGGCCAACTGCTCAGCACCCATTTCCATAGAGAAAACAGCCACGGGCAAACCCGCATCAATCGCAACATGCTCACCAATGTTTAAACTAAACGCTGTTTTACCCATTGAAGGTCGGCCAGCAACAATGATTAAATCACCCGCTTGTAAGCCTGATGTTTTTTGATCAAGATCTATAAACCCTGTCGGTATACCGGTAATATCGCTGTCTGAGTCGCGGCTGTACAATTCATCAATACGTTGCACCACTTTTGCCAAAACAGGTTGCAACTCCTGAAAACTGGCAGAGCCACGGGCTCCGTCTTCCGCTATTTTAAAAATTTTACCTTCAGCTTCATCCAACAAGGTTTTGGTGTCTCGCCCTTGTGGATTTAAAGCACTGGTTGATATTTCGTCACTGACCGTAATTAATCGACGCAATACCGCTTTGTCTCGAACAATTTCAGCATAACGGCGAATATTAGACGCCGAAGGCGTATACTGCGCAATTGCATTTAAATAGGACAAACCGCCAACCTCATCGGCCTTAGCCTGATTTTGTAACGACTCAAACACTGTAACCACATCGGCAGGTCGTGAACGCTCCATGAGCTTGAGTATATGCTCAAAAATCAAACGATGATCGAAACGGTAAAAGTCTTCAACCCTAATTAAATCAGCAATTCGGTCCCAGGCGTTATTGTCTAGCAATAAACCACCAATAACTGATTGTTCAGATTCTACAGAATGAGGAGGAACACGCAAAGCAGCAAGTGCTGGATCAGTAAACTCTTGGGACATAGGCTTAAATTATTTCTGACATTTTGTGGGAAATGACAATGCAACTAGAAAATACGACATAGGGCACTTTCGTGCCCTATATACATAAAATGCGCTGATTATGTAAACTTTACATGTTAAGCAAAGTTTTTTTGAGTAAAGCTTAAATTAGCGCTTAAATCAGCGGGTATCGCCCTCAACAACAATTTTAACGTCAACTACAACATCAGAATGCAAAGCCACCTGAACTTGATACTCACCAGCAATTTTGATGGGACCATCAGGCATACGCACCATGGTTTTTTCAACTTTAAAGCCTTCTTTGCTCAAAGCTTCAATCACTGTTAAATTGGTGACAGAACCAAATAACCGTCCATCTACAGCTGATTTTTCAATGACATGCAGAACAATGTTGGCCAAACGCTCGCCTTCAGCACGAGCACCAGCTAGTTTTTGAGCGGCAATTTTTTCTAATTCTGAACGACGGACCTCAAACTCCGCAACAGCAGCCTGTGTTGCACGACGTGCAAATTTTTGTGGGATTAAGTAATTGCGAGCGTAACCATCTTTAACACGGACAACATCACCTAATTTTCCTAATTTGGCAACTTTGTCTAGTAAAATAACTTCCATTTTTTTATTCCTATTCGAATCAACGAGATCAGTGATTGTCGGTGTATGGTACCAAAGCCAAGAAACGAGCGCGTTTGACAGCTGTGTCAAGCTGACGCTGGTAATTGGCTTTGGTGCCAGTGATTCGCGCAGGCATTATTTTGCCATTTTCACCAATAAAATCTTTTAAGGTGTCAATATCTTTGTAATCAATTACTTCAACTCCAGCGCTGGTAAAACGACAGAACTTTTTACGTTTAAAAAGTGGGTTTTGCTGGGGGCGACGATTTTTACGATCGTTAGATTTACGTCCGAATGCCATTATTATTAACTCCAATCAATGAGCATGGGTTGCCTAATTTTTTTGCTCCGAAAATGCTGTAACATGAAATTCGAGCATTTTTGACAACCGCGTTTTTTTTGCAAGAAAACCTTCACAAATTAAGCGAGTATTTAGAGGGACTCTGTCCAATGACATGGCAACATCACCTAAAGCTACGGTTACCATTTCAAACATCAACTTTCTTTTTAAACCAACCTCCAAAACCTCACCTTCATACATTAACTTAAAATTTAATGCTGGGAGCCCGGACGGCGTATACCTTAAAGTATCGCGTTCAACAATGAACGCCTGTAAACAAAGTTGATTCAATAAGCACTCACTTTAACTGAGTTGATTTTTACTGTTCTGAACCAACTTCGCTGCTAGCAGATGCTGACGCAGCAGCAGCAGCGGCTTTGCGTTCCTGCTCACGCTGAACTTCTTTCATCATGGGAGACGGAGCAATTTCAGCTTTTTTGGTTTTCACAACCAAATGACGCAAAACAGCATCGTTAAATTTAAAAGCGTGTTCTAAATCATCAAGCGTTTGCTGATCACACTCGATATTTAAAAGAACATAATGCGCTTTGGCCAATTTTTGAATTGGATACGCTAACTGACGGCGACCCCAATCTTCGTGACGGTGAATTTTGCCTTGACGAGATTCAACCATACCACGATAACGTTCAACCATTGCGGGCACTTGCTCGCTTTGATCTGGATGAACAATAAAAACAATTTCATAATGACGCATTAATTAACACTCCTAAAGATTTCCTAAGTCTTGGAAAGCCACCCTAGATCAAATGACTAGGTGTAGCAGGAAACTATTAATTATACAACAAACCGCTACTTTAACCAATTGCATTTAAATTTTGTGCAAAACAACTACTTTAATTCTTTTTGCAAAACTTTACCCACATTTGATTTGGGTAAAGCATCCAAAAAAACAAAGAACTTTGGTACTTTATAAGAACTTAATAAAGAACGACAATGTTGTAATAATATTTCTTCAGTCAACAAAGTACTATGTGCCACCACAAAAACTTTAACGGCTTCCCCTGTTTTTTCGTCAGGCACACCTATGGCAGCAGCTTCAATAACCTGCGGGTGCTGAACAACCACCTCTTCTATTTCTGTTGAATAAACATCAAAACCCGACACCCGAATCATCTGTTTTAAACGATCCGTAATAAAAACATAACCTTTACTGTCCAGATAAGCAACATCACCAGTCTTAAACCAACCATCGATTGTCAATGCCGCGTTGGTCTGCTTAGGCTGCCCCCAATACCCTCTCATCACCTGAGGGCCTTTAATACACAATTCTCCACCAACCCCTAACGGCAATTCATTAAACTGTGAATCGCGAATGCTAACCAATGTTGATGGCAAAGGTAAGCCCACGCTACCAGTAAACATTTCAGAAAGCCGATTAATACACACCGCTGGAGAACACTCCGTTAAACCATAGACCTGAGTAATGGGTTTGCCAGTTAATTGGTACCAACGATCAGCAATCGCTTTTTGAATAGCTGCACCACCGCCAAGCGTAATTTTTAAACTCGAAAAGTTGATTACTTTGAAATCAAAATGATTCATCAACTCAACAAACAAAGTATTGTCCCCTGTAAAAATGGTAAAGGGGTTGGCCCTCAACACTTTTATCATGCCCTTGATATCGTGCGGGTTGGTAATTAATAAACAATGCCCGCCACACTTCATAAACGTTAAAAGATTGGCTGTTAAACAAAAAATATGGTGAAGTGGCAAAGCTGTAATCACTGTTTCTTTACCCTCTTCAACTGCGAAGTCAATCCAAGCTGACACTTGTTGAAGGTTGCTAACAATATTGCCATGCGTTAGCATGGCTGCCTTAGAAATTCCTGTGGTGCCGCCCGTGTATTGTAAAAAAGCCAAGTCCGCATGCGTCAATGTAACAGGCAGAAGCGAACGGGCTTTACCAATTGCCAAGGCTGTTTTCATATTAACCGCATTGAGTAAACTAAACTTAGGCACCATTTTTCGAATATGCCGCACCATACAGTTCATTAATTTACCCTGAAACCATGGGTGCATTTCACCAACTGAAGTACAAATGATATGTTCAATTGGAGTTTTGGTCAGTACTTGTTGCAAAACGTGAGCAAAATTTTCAAGCACGACAATGATTTTAACGCCAGCATCGCGCAGTTGATGCGCCAATTCGCGCACTGTGTACAGTGGATTTATATTAACCACCACAAATCCAGCTCGCAAAGCACCAAATAAAACAATAGGATATTGCAGTAAATTAGGCAACATGATACCAACTCGATCGCCTTTTTTCATACCATGCAAACTTTGTAAATATGCGCCAAAAGCTGTACTTTGAGCGTCTAACTCGGCGTAAGACAAACAGGTGTCGGACCAAATTGCTCGATTACTGAATGCAGTATTTGATGAAAAACATTGTGTACTGTGTTCTAAAATGTCTTTTATGGATGAAAATTCATTTAAATTGACCTCATCCACAACCCCCTTAGGATAACAATTGACCCAAACCTTAGAATTAACCATGGAAACTCTGTATTTTTTGAATATTTATAAAAACAACCCAAAAATTGCTGCAATATTACAATACTGCAACACTTCAACAGTAAACAACAAAATCAAACAACTATTTTTATAAACAAAAATGATTCAATAACAACAAACTCAACCCAGTTTATTTGTTGTTATCTGTAAAGTCGCTAAACACCTTGTAATTGCAGACCGGCATGTTCCCGCATCAAATGAAAAATAATTTCAGGCCATCGTTTTTGCGTAACTTCTAAATCAAAACGCGACGTAATTAAAAAAGCGTCTGTTTCTGCGGCATCTTTAACCATGCGCGCTGCATTGTGGTCCATGAATTTTTTTAACTCTACAGGCGTGTTCGCTGACACCCAACGCGCACCAGTGTACTTTGCTGGCGATAAACGAACGTCAACCCCATACTCTGTTTTTAAACGATGCTGCACAACTTCAAACTGCAACTGCCCCACCGCCCCCAGCATCATGTCTCCACCAATTACAGGACGAAACACCTGAATAGCCCCCTCTTCTCCTAGCTCCAGTAAACCCTTACTCAATTGTTTACTACGCATAGGATCTTTTAACTCCACAACTGCGAACAATTCTGGAGCAAAAAAAGGTAACCCCGTAAACTGTAACAATTCACCTTCGGTTAACGTATCACCCAATTGCAAACCACCATGTGTGGTTAAACCAATGATGTCTCCTGCATAAGCTTCATCAACACGATCGCGCCGCTGTGACAAAAAAGTAACTACACTGGTAGGACGCAATTCTTTACCGGTACGACGCACTTTAAAACGCATACCACTTGTAAACTTACCAGAACACACCCGCACAAAAGCAATACGATCACGGTGCGCAGGGTCCATGTTTGCCTGAATTTTAAAAACAACCCCAGAAAATTTTGTCTCTTGTGGCTCAACTGGACGGGAAATTGACATGCGCACTGAAGGGGCTGGAGCAATATCAACCAAAGCGTCCAAAACCTCTTGCACACCAAAATTATTAATTGCTGAACCAAAAAACATGGGGTTTTGCTGACCAGCCAAAAAAGCCTGTGCATCAAACCCGGGAGAAGCCACTGTGACCAATTCCATTTCTTGCTGTGCCTGAATAAACTCAGCTCCAAAACGAGACTTCAACACCCCTAGGTTACCCCCATCCAAAACTTCTTCACCTTCAGAACGACGCTGCTGACCTGGTGAAAACACGCGCATAGCTTGTGTACGCAAATTGTAAATACCATGAAATAATTTGCCCTGCCCCACAGGCCAAGTCATCGGCACACAAGGTACGCCTAAAACCTGTTCAATTTCATCCAAGATTTCTAGTGGGTCACGCACCTCACGATCCATTTTATTTACAAATGTGAAAATGGGCGTTTTTCTAGCCTTACAAACCTCAATTAAACGCAAAGTTTGTGGCTCTACTCCGTTGGCAGCATCAATCACCATTAGGGCAGCATCAACCGCAGTTAAAACCCGATAAGTGTCTTCTGAAAAATCTTGGTGCCCAGGAGTGTCCAATAAATTAATAACATGGTTGCGGTATTCCATTTGCATTACAGAGGATGCAACCGAAATGCCCCGCTGTTTTTCAATTTCCATCCAGTCTGATGTAGCATGCCGAGAGGCTTTTCTAGCCTTAACACTGCCTGCAATTTGAATAGCACCCGCAAACAAAAGCAGTTTTTCAGTTAAAGTGGTTTTTCCAGCGTCTGGGTGAGAGATGATAGCAAAGGTCCTTCGCTTGTTGATTTCATTGAGAAAATCTTGGTTTGCCATGTATAAATTCTTTTAGTTTGTACACGGATTTGTACACACTTTTGGAAGTACTCTCTTTGCAGTTCTTCGCTTGTCAAATCCGTCGTGTTAATCGTAATTGGCCGCTATTTTCGCTGATCTTGACTTTATAAACAATCAATGGTTATCTAATCGGTTACCATTTACTCTCAGCGTGCGCCAATGCTCAGTTGTAGCTGTTTGCAATCGTTGCTTCTTCAGCTCATGAACAACTGTGGCTAAACCACAAATTCCTTCGCTACCAGAAATCGATGATAGCTTGTCGTACTACACCGATGATGGTGCAGTTGCCGTTGATCGGTATTGCAGGGTATTGTGGGTTCAAAGGTTTTAGATACTTCTGTTCACCATCAATAACCAACTGCTTAAAGGTTGCTTCTTTCGAATCATCCAAACGCGCAACAACCAATGAACCTGAAGAGTAAGGTAACTCAGGATCAATAACGATCACTGCTCCCTCAGGTATGGATTTTTTTCCGCTTGGATTTTCCATACTGTCGCCTTTTACGCGAAGTGCGAAACAACCCTCATGTGCTTTCCCAGTGACTTCACGCCACTCCTCAGCATCTTCATGGGAAAATCCCTCCGCTATTTCAGTCCAATCACCGGCCTGAACCCAGTTAATGAGAGGAATTCTTCCCTTAATATCAAGCCCGACTTCTACATTACCGACCCCCAAGCCAATCTCGCCATCACCTGTGGCGAGCCAATGAGCATTCACGCGAAGCGCCTCCACGATCTGCATGGTGTAACGAGACCTAGCCGATTTACCAGAGCAAATCTGGCTGATCGACTGCTGTTTGATACCAATGCGACGAGCCAACTCAGACTGAGTCACCCCAGTAAGCTGCAAGGCATGGTTTAGTCGTTCGGATAAAGTTTTCATAAGCCCGTATTCTACAAATAAAACTGTAAAATTCAATCTTGTAACAGTTATTATTGTAACAGGAGACGGTATGGAAGTGTTCAACACGACACAAAAACATCTCCGCCGTGCCATTGACTTGGTCGGCGGGCAATCAGTATTAACACGAGCCATCAACTCAAAACAGCAAAACGTCTGGTTTTGGTTGAATAAATCAGGGCGTGTTCCCGCTGAATTCGTTTTACCCATCGAACAAGCTACGCAAGGACAGGTAACCCGATCTCAGTTAAGTGTTACCAACAATGCAAAACTGATCCACTTCAACAATTGAAATCTGATCCACTTGTTTTCACTATAGTGCCTTTTTGGGGGCACTTTGATCACAAAAGAAGAACTTATGAAAATTCAGATTTTGCATCAGCAAGGCCTT
>JAXISZ010000002.1:0-143120 GCA_034680345.1 Burkholderiaceae bacterium | reverse complement strand
CCCACACTTATCGGCTGTTAATTGTTAAAGAGCTTTACACCACTCACTTTTGAGTGACTACCTGCTTTTTTGCTACGTTCTTTTATTTCGCAGCAGCAGAGAAACGAGATTATGCACACCTTTTTTTAACCTGTCAAACACTATTAAGAAAAAATACCTAAAAAGAAGACCCAAATGGGTGTGATTTACTTAAAAAGCAGACAACAATTATTGTTTTACTATTTAAAATCAATATATTAATTTTTTTAAAAATCCCCGCCATTTTTTCAAATTATTTCGTTTTTTTTTTACCTCTTAGCCCCTAACAAATGATTTACTACAGACGATATGGGTTTTTTTCGCTATAGTTACGCTCTGTTTTATTTCCTTTTACACTTTTTTAGAGGCTGCAATGAAAATCGCGCAAGAACTCCGTGCGGGTAACGTCATTATGATTGGTAAAGAACCCATGGTGATTATCAAAACTGAATACAACAAATCTGGTCGTAACGCCGCTGTTGTAAAAATTAAAATGAAAGGCCTACTATCCGCAACCGGAACAGAGTCTGTTTTTAAAGCCGATGAAAAGTTCGAGGTTTTGGTTCTAGATAGAAAAGAAGCCACCTATTCTTATTTTGCTGATCCAATGTATGTTTTTATGGATGCCGAATACAATCAATTTGAAGTTGAAGCAGAAATGATGAGCGAGGCCTTGAATTATCTAATTGATGGCATGCCTTGTGAAGTTGTTTTCTATGACAGTAAAGCAATTTCTGTTGAACTACCAACCAGTGTTGTTAGAGAAGTTGCATACACTGAGCCTGCTGTTCGTGGAGACACATCTGGCAAGGTCATGAAACCCGCCCGAATTGCCCCCAGCAACTATGAGATTCAAGTTCCAGCCTTTGTTGAAATTGGTGATAAAATTGAAATTGACACACGCACGCATGAATATCGCAACCGCGTAAAATAATGCCCCTTTTCAGTAACAAAATATTTAAGCGAATCCAAGGGTTCGCTTTTTTCTTTTTATGACCACTAAAATTACTATTTTGTGTCAAATTATTGATAACTTAGGGGACGCTGGTGTTACATTGCGCCTAGCTAGACAATGGCTTCATCAAAGGCCCAGTGATTCAATTGAAATTTACACTGACAATATCCAGCCTTTTTTAATTTTATCTGACCTGCCTGTCTTATCAAACTCAGATCAATCGTTTTTAAATACCGATTGTTCTATTCACTTACTGGAAAAGTGTAAGATTTTTTTAAAAAAAGAACCCAACACAATTGATGACTGGGGCGATATCGTCATTGAAATGTTTGGCACGCCCATTTCACATATATGGAAATCCTTACTTGCACACCGCACACCAAAAGTACAGTGGGTGAATTTGGAATACCTATCAGCGGAAAAATGGGTAGAAGACTTTCACGGCTACTATAGTATTGACCCAGAAAGCAAATGGCAACAATTGTTTTTCTTTCCTGGCTTTTCTAACAAAACAGGCGGGCTATTAGGCCCTGAAAATAATACTAATTTAATTAACAACGCCCCTCCAAACAACTCACAAAGATTAAATATTTTTGTGTTTGCTTATGACTTTGAACCCTTAAAAAAATGGCTCTCGTTCTTTGAATATACAAGAAAACCAATCACTTTCCATGTTAGCGGAAACTTTGAATCAACCCTTAAAGATACATCTCTTGTACAAAAAACACCATTTGTACCCCAAACTGAATTCGACACCCTATTGCAGGGGTTTGATTATTTATTGGTAAGAGGTGAAGACTCTTTTGTTCGTGCTCAGTTAAGTGGCAAACCTTTTATTTGGCAAATTTACCCAACCAATGATAAAACTCACTGGGATAAACTAGAGGCTTTTTATTCACTATATGCCTCAGACTTACCTGAGCCCATTCGCTCCTTATGGCAACAAGTTTGGTTTTTTTGGAACGGCAAACAAAATATTAATACCAACTGTTTAAATAAAGCCCTAGCATACAACGACACTTTAACTGCCCACGCATTAAATTGGAAACAAAAAATCTTACCCGAATGCACACTAATTCAGCGGCTACATAAGGCACTTGGTTTATTCTAACCAATTAAATACTAAGCAAATAACACGAAAAATGTAGGAAACACCCTTAAACCCGTTGCAAATGCAGACCTTTAAGGTACTCACCCTCAGGAAACCACAATGCAACTGGATGATCTAAGCCTGCGCGCAAGGTATTAACAACATGAAAATCAACCTTTGAGTCTGCCGCAGCCCCTGCAATTACCTTTCTAAATAATTCCGCAGTCATTACACCCGAACAAGAAAAAGTCAATAAATGGCCCCCTGGCTTCAAAAGCTGCATTGCAATCAGATTAACGTCTTTGTAAGCCCTACAGGCGCGATCTAGACTACTGGCATTAGGCGCAAATTTTGGCGGATCCAAGATAATTAGGTCAAACAATTCTCCGGCCGCTTTTGCCTGGCGCAGGTATTGAAAAACATCGGATACAATCCATTTAGACTGGGTTGATTCTAATTTATTTTTTCTAGCATGGTCCCGCGCAAGTAACATGGCTGGCTCGCTAGAATCAATTGATATGACCTCAACGCACCCCCCTTTCAAGGCTGCTAGAGAAAAACCGCCCGTATAAGAAAAGCAATTGAGCACACGCCCACGAGCTAAATTATGAACCAGTGCTCGATTGTCACGCTGATCAAGATAAAACCCTGTTTTATGGCCAGCAACCAAATCAACAATGTACTGTATTTGATTTTCAACAATAGGGACCATCTGCGCTTGTTCAATGGCTTGTTTAGCAGCGTCTGTCAACGGGCCTATTTGCACCTGTAAGCCTTCAAGGTGAAGGGTGTCACTGTCTGTTCGTTCATAAACTTTTGCAATTCCCGTGCACTCAACCAATTGATTGATGCACTCTGCTTTAAGGGCTTGCGCCCCAGCACTGTTGAATTGAAGCACTAACCAGCTTCCATATTGATCGCAGATCACGCCCGGCAATCCATCGGCCTCACCATGTATTAAGCGCATGGCGTTGGTTGCATTATTTAATAACTTTCGCTTATTGATAGCATACTGTATCTTTTGACGAAGCCAACCTGGATTGATGGACTCTGTTTGCTGGAAACTCCAAATTCTTGCGCGTATTTGTGACTTTGGATTGTATGCCGCCCAACCCAAAAATTGCTGCTTATCACTATACACCCCCACAAAATCACCTAAACCAGGGTGCCCTTGTATTTTGGCGACAGCCCCAGAAAAAATCCATGGATGTCTACGCCACACGGACTTTTCTTTGCCTGGTTTTAAAATAAGTTGAGCATGTATACCGTTTGTAATGTTTAAATTGCCTTGTGTCATTTTTTTGCGCGCGGATGAGCCTTGTCATAAACCGCAGCTAAATGTTGAAAGTCTAGCGCGGTGTAAATTTGAGTAGATGCAATTGAAGCATGGCCCATAAGCTCTTGCACTCCACGCAAATCTTGACTACTTTGCAAAATATGCGACGCAAACGAATGCCGCAGCATATGAGGATGAACAGGAACAGGACAATTTTGCTTTTTTGCATAGGAAGCAACAGCATACTGCGCCATGCCTACCGTCATTGGGCGCCCTTTTGTGTTAATAAAGAGCCTTGTGGTAATTGTACCGCAATTGCTGATTGTGCTTAGCCACTGCGCACGCAAGCTTAGCCATTGTTCTAAAGCCTCCCAAGCCGCTTCATTTAAATCGAGCAGTCGATTTTTACCACCTTTACCAAAAATTGTTAATTTTTTATCAGACAAATTAAGCCAACCACCCAGCTGCCCAGGACTAAGGGCCTCTTTAGATGGCGCTAAATCTAGTCCAACCGCCTCAGAAATTCTTAAACCAGTGCAGTAAAGCAATTCAACTAAACATTGATCACGTAAATTGCGCTCAATTTTAATCTGAGACTGATTCGATTGGATTTTTGCTTCAGCCAACGGGACGAATAACGCCTGGGCTTGGTCTACAGTTAAAGCTTTAGGCAACAACCGAGGACGCTTTGGTATTTTTAAACTGAGCGCTGGGTTGACCTCTAAAAAACCACGATGAATTGCCCACTTAAAAAAACCCCGCCATGATGACGCACACCTTGCCAACGATGCAGGAGCAAGCCCCTGGGCGCGCAAACGAACCAAAACTGTACGCAAATAGTTAGCTGTAACACCCTGCCAATAAGCATCGGCCACTGGTTTTGACATAACCAAATCGTTTGAAGCTTGCTTTGGAAGGATTTGTTGCTGTTGGTGTTCTGTAGGCACACACCGATACAAGTCAGCCGCCACGGCTTTAAGGGTGTGCACGGAATAACGCTTTTCACGATTTAGATAGTTTAAGTATTGTTCCACCCAACTCAATTGTGTTTGCATGCGCTTTTTTATCTAAACGATACACTTAAATAGTGCTATTAATTAAACATAACCTGTGTATGGGTGAGCAAAACTTAAAACACCAAACTAAACAGGAACTGAATCTAACCACTCCCCTTCAAAAACGGTTTGTGCAGGCCCAGTCATGTACACCGGTGCCCCCTCCCCCTGCCAACCAATCGTAAGCAACCCACCCCTTTTTTGAATATTGACTTGATGATCAAAAACGCCCATTTGCATACCAACCACAGCAGCAGCACAAGCACCTGTGCCACACGCCAAGGTTTCTCCGGCACCGCGTTCCCAAACCCTTAACCCAGCCGCAGAGCGATCAACAACCTGTAAAAACCCAACATTAATTTTAGCTGCAAATCGCGGATGATGTTCTAAATATTTTCCCAATTTTTGCACCGGTGCCTGCGCTAAACTTTCCACTAAAATAACAGCATGAGGGTTGCCCATGGATACAACAGAGAACTCCACGGTGGGTTGCTTAATTTGTAAAGCCTCAGGCAGCTCAATGGTATAAAAGATGATTTTATTGACTTGACGGGTGTTTAAATTTGCGGCATCGAATTGGACAGCTGCTTCTGTAAAACCAGGTAAGCCCATGTCCACTACAACACGACCAGAGGCTTCCAATTGAGGGGTAATCACTCCTGCTTGAGTTTCAACACGCAATTTTGTTTTATCACTCAACCCACTTTGCACAACATATTGGGCAAAACAACGGGCACCATTGCCACACTGTTCAACTTCTGAACCATCTTGATTAAAAATGCGGTACCGAAAGTCGTTAGCTGGATTTTCTGGAGGCTCGACAATTAAAACTTGATCAGCCCCAACACCAAAATGCCGGTCGGCCAAACGACGAATAAGATCTGGCGTTAAGTTTAACGTTTGTCTTACTGCATCAAGCACCACAAAGTCATTGCCAGCTCCATGCATTTTTGTAAATTTCATTCTAACTTCCGACTTGTTTAAATCAATTTATCGATAGCACCCATACGGATTTTGAGCTCCAGGGGGTTGTGTTTTAAAACGCTTATGGGTCCAAAGGTACTGCGCCGGACGCTGTTTCACCAGCTGTTCAATTGCCGCATTGATATTGGTTGTAGCTTGCATATCGTTTACTGAACCAGGAAAGTCCTCTAAGATACCAGCCACTTCAACGGTGTATTGACTTGCAAACAAACCACTTGGCTTCCAATACGTAGGGCACAGCAATACGGTGGCTTGCGTTAAGCGAGCAAGTCTTGCAACAGCGGTGACAGTTGCTGCAGACACACCAAAAAAAGGCACAAACACGGCATCGCGTTCACCAAAGTCCATATCAGGCAGATAGTATAACGGTTTGCCTTGTTTTAAATAACGCAATAGAGTACGAACACCGTCTTGACGGGAAATTAATTCAGAAGCTCCAAACCGAGAACGCCCCAGTTTAATATATTGGTTAAGAATCGGATTTTTTTGATTAGCGTACATGGTTGCCATGCTTATTTCTAGATTTAATCTAGACCAGCCTGCATCTAACCCTAAAAAATGGGGTGCCAATATGATTAAAGCTTGCCTTTTAGGCGGCAAATTTTCCAATAAGGTTACTAAGCCTCGAATATGCACCCGCTGTTGCAAGGTGTTTTCATCGGTTTGCCACAACCAAGCACGATCAAAAAAGGTTCGAATGTAGATGTAAACATGGGAAAAAGCAGTTCTTCCCCGCCAAAAAACTGATTTCTCAGCAAAACACAAACGCAAATTAATCCATAACACGGCGCGGCGTTCACGCGCAAAGATAAAAAACAAAAGGGTTAGAAAAACTGAAGCAAAACTTGCCGCAACAGAAAACAATCCCCAAGGTAAACGCGCCAAAGCAAACCAAATTTTGATGAAATGTTTCATTGATCTACTTTTTTTCAGAGGCTTGAATTATTTCTGGTATTTTGTAACGATTGTAAGCCCAATAGTATTGTTCTGGGTATTGCACAATTATTTTTTCAATAGCCTGATTAAGATAAACGGTAAGTTCAGTGTTGTCTACAGGCATAGGCTGCTGAACTTCGATAAATTCAAGGCACCACCCTCTACCCAAAGGTAAACGAAGCGCCACAGCAATTAGAACCGCTGCACCAGTTTGATGAATCAGTTTTGCAGGTAAATTCATGGTATATGCTTTATGACCAAATACGTCTACCCAAACACCTTGGCCTTTGGTAGGCACTTGGTCTGGCAAAATACCCACCGTTTGCCCCTGTTGCAAAGCTTTTAGTAAGCGCCGAACACCGCTCATATCTGTGGCTGCCAACTGCAAATTGGGTCGCGTACGACGCGCTAAAATCATGGATTGAACCGACGGTTTTCGATTAGGACGGTACAACACTGTAATGGGGTAACGTTGCGCATAAGCTTGTGCAGCCACTTCAAAACAACCCATGTGCGGTGTCAGTATAATTAGAGGATGCTGTTTTTTTTGATACTGATCAACAATAGACCAAGTATTACAAATTACTTTTTTTTGCACCAAAGTTTCGTCGCTAAACCAAACATAGGGTAATTCAAACAAACCTTTACCAGACTCACCGATAGCCTTGTACAACACTTGCTTATAAAGCGGTTTATTTGAGGCAATAGCTTGAGCCAACATTTTACGAAACAATTGCCGATAAGAGGCTGATGCGCCATAGGCCACCCAGCCAAGACACCAACCTAAGGCATGCACCAAGCACAACGGTAAACATGCTAAAACTTTAGCGATTAATTGAATCCACATCTGAATATTGTAAGCTTGAACAATGGCCAACTTTGCAAACAGTGGTTTATAATTAACACAGACGCTGAGTTAATGACAACTTGCGGGGCGTCTTTAAAGATATCTGCTAAAGCGTCGCCGTTGTTCTTAAAAACATGGCCTCGCGTTGATGAACCGATTGGGGCCTGAATAAGGGTTTTGGTGTGCTCTAATGTTGATTTGTGTACTTAAGAATTAAAAGCACATCTGCATTTCTTGCCATGCCTAATATTTCTATGCCCCTTAATTTTTTGGAGTATGCATGAACAACGAGTATCTATTCACTTCTGAATCAGTTTCTGAAGGTCACCCCGATAAAGTAGCCGATCAAATTTCTGATGCAATTCTTGATGCCATTTTAGAACAAGACCCCACAGCGCGCGTTGCTGCCGAAACGCTGTGCAATACAGGTTTAGTTGTTCTAGCTGGGGAAATTAGCACCACGGCCAATGTGGATTATATTAAAACAACGCGAGAAACAATTCGTCGGATTGGCTACGATAACACTGAATACGGCATTGATTACAAGGGCTGTGCAGTTATGGTTTGTTATGATAAGCAAAGCCCCGATATAGCCCAAGGCGTGAATCACGCGCAGGATGACAACTTGGACCAAGGTGCTGGTGACCAGGGCTTAATGTTTGGCTATGCTTGTAATGAAACACCAGAAATGATGCCCTTACCAATTTATTTGTCTCACCGTTTGGTAGAACGGCAAAGCCACATACGCAAGGACGGGCGCTTAAATTGGCTACGCCCAGACGCCAAGTCTCAAGTCACTGTTCGGTATGTTGATGGCAAACCGTACTGTATTGATACGGTTGTTTTGTCTACTCAACATGCACCGGAAATTGAGTTGTCTGATTTGCGTGAAGCGGTGATTGAGGAAATCATTAAACCGGTGCTCCCCACTGATTTGGTCAAAGGAAAAATCAATTATTTGATAAATCCAACAGGTCGGTTTGTAATTGGTGGACCACAAGGCGATTGTGGTCTAACAGGACGAAAAATTATTGTGGACACTTATGGTGGAGCAGCACCACACGGTGGCGGTGCTTTTTCTGGTAAAGACCCATCGAAAGTAGACCGTTCAGCGGCTTACGCAGGGCGTTATGTTGCAAAAAATGTTGTGGCAGCAGGATTGGCGGATAAATGCTTGGTTCAAGTCAGCTATGCCATTGGTGTAGCAAACCCCACCTCAATTATGGTTAATACGTTTGGCACAGGAAAAATCTCAGATGCTGCGATTACGGAGTTGATTGCCCAGCATTTTGATTTACGACCCAAAGGCATTGTGAAAATGCTGGATTTACTACGCCCTATCTACACCAAAACAGCTGCTTATGGGCATTTTGGAAGAAATGAACCGGAATTTAGCTGGGAAAAAGTAGATAAGGCTAACCTGCTTAAAAGAATGATTTAATTTGATTAGGGGGTCACCCCCCCTGTTCTATTTTAACCAAAGCAATGCCCTGTTCTTTGTTTTGAGCATAACCTTAAAAAGCTCATGAGTTTATTCAAGTGAGCCAATTTTTGATTGATGCGATAACAATCAGTTTACATTTGACGCTAACAAAAAATCACCCATTATCAAGCCCACTCTGCTGAAAAATGGATGTAATCTTAGCTGTATCTTACGTTCAGACACACTCCAAATTACACTCTAAATCCTGAACCTGATTGCTAGGATTGATGAACTCAAAGGCGCATAGCGAGCCTTATGGAAACCAGTGCCCGAACGTCTTTTAGCGCTGAGGTGGGTGACAACTATCGAAAGTATCAAATCAACCATCCGCATCGATGACAGCAAGCTGACTAGCCGTGAAGCGGAGCATATTGTATTAACTTAGATACAAACAATCTGACAGAACTTACAAAATTTCCAGTGACCTATAAAAGTTTAAATTTAATCAAACATTTTGATTTAAAATACATTATTAAAACTGGCCCATTTAAAAAACATTACGTAATTTCAATCAAATTACGTTCTCCACTTGGCACCTGCAATTGCATCAGCCTTTTTACTTTGATTGATCAAAGTTGCACTTCGTATTTGAATCCACATGACTAAAAATGGCGATGGTGTTATTGAATCATTTTTACACCAGCTCCCATTTACTTTGCAACACGCATCGTTGTTTGCGTAAAACTAAGCGCACGCGAACGACGCATCCCTATACCCATAGCCTCAAAACACATAATTCACTAAAAAAACCGACCAAAAAACTCGCCACCACCCAATTTCTTGTTAAAATGAGAATGTAGTCAAGGAGCGTTGCGACAGTTCAATGGATTGCCAGGCTTGACTGAGGTTGTGCAATCGGTAAATTGCTCAGCCGTTCCAACGGCGCTCACGTCTCTTTTTTTTAATTTTTTTAGAAAGGAGGGCGTGATGAACGCCATTCTCAAACCCGTAAATGCCAAAGGGCAGCCTGATTTTTATGTTGCTGACCTTAATCTAGCCGACTTTGGCCGCAAAGAAATGGCGATTGCAGAAACTGAAATGCCAGGACTAATGGCCATTCGCCAAGAATATGCGCAGCAACAACCTTTAAAAGGTGCTCGCATCACTGGCTCTTTGCACATGACCATTCAAACCGCTGTTCTAATTGAAACACTGATCGCATTAGGCGCACAAGTGCGCTGGGCATCCTGCAATATTTATTCAACCCAAGACCATGCTGCCGCCGCCATTGCCGCTGGAGGAACCCCTGTTTTTGCCTATAAAGGCGAAACTTTAAAAGAATACTGGGACTTTACGCACCGTATTTTTGAATGGGCCGACGGTCACTACAGCAATATGATTTTGGACGATGGTGGCGATGCCACCCTACTTTTGCATCTTGGTGCCAAAGCAGAAACCGATCTAAGTGTTTTAAACAACCCAGGCAGTGAAGAAGAGGAAATCTTATTTACTAGCATTAAACATAAACTAACTATTGAATCCAATTGGTATTCGGTTCGACTTGCTGCTATTAAAGGCGTGACGGAAGAAACCACCACAGGTGTAAAACGCCTAATTAGCATGGCCGCCAATGGTGGCTTGGCTTTTCCCGCGATTAATGTAAACGACTCGGTAACCAAGTCTAAATTTGATAACTTGTATGGCTGCCGTGAATCGCTGGTTGATGCCATCAAGCGTGCGACTGATGTCATGGTTGCAGGCAAAGTGGCTGTTGTTGCAGGATATGGTGATGTGGGCAAAGGTTCTGCCCAAGCCTTACGTGCTTTATCTGCCCAAGTGTGGGTGACTGAAATTGACCCCATTTGTGCCCTACAAGCCGCAATGGAAGGCTATCGGGTTGTAACACTAGAATACGCCGCAGACAAAGCAGATATTTTTGTAACAGCCACAGGAAACCGCGATGTAATTACCTATGAACACATGGCCAAAATGAAAGACCAAGCCATCGTGTGCAATATAGGGCACTTTGACAATGAAATTGATGTTTCTTCACTAAATAATTGCCAATGGGAAGAAATTAAACCACAAGTAGACCACGTGATTTTCCCAGATGGTAAGCGTATTATTTTACTTGCAAGGGGCCGCCTAGTGAATTTAGGCTGCGGCACAGGGCACCCCAGTTATGTGATGAGCTCAAGTTTTGCTAATCAAGTCTTGGCGCAAATTGAATTGTGGTGCCAACACGACAAATACCCAGTAGGAGTTTATGTATTGCCTAAGCATCTAGATGAGAAGGTGGCACGATTGCAACTGAGCAAATTAGGTGCTGAACTCACAACTTTAAATGCAATACAAGCACAATACATTGGTGTTGAGGTTAAAGGTCCCTTTAAACCCGAAACCTACCGGTATTGATGATTTGAATGATGAGGCTTGATAAAGCACTGGTGCAACGGGGGCTATGCAGCTCAAGAACCCTTGCACAAAAGGCCATTGAGCAAGGGCGGGTTCGCCTGCGCTCTATTGGTTATTCAGACGCTGTTATTGTGACTAAGGCTTCATTAAACGTTGAAACGCACGATTCTTTAGAAGTAAACACGACAGAACAAGACCAGTACGTTTCTAGAGGCGCCTTAAAAATAATAGGCGCTTTAAACCTCTGCAGAATTGACTGTTCTGGTCTTGTTTGTTTGGACATAGGTCAATCCACGGGGGGCTTTACCGAAGTTTTACTTGAACGCGGTGCGTTGGGTGTTTTAGGTATTGAAGTAGGACATGATCAATTACACTCGAAACTACAAAAAAATAAGCAAGTACTGTGCCTTGAGGGTTTAAATGCACGCCATTTAAACCCAACCCAACTAAGGCAAGCGATTGTTTCACTTAAACTTGAGCCTGAAAAATGGTGCCCAGATCAAGGTTTTGATTTAATTGTAGCGGACCTTTCTTTTATTTCACTGCTTAAGGTAACGCCTACGCTGAAAGCATTTTTAAACAACGAATCAACCGCCCTCTGCCTAGTTAAACCGCAATTCGAAGTGGGGCCACAGGCTGTTGGTAAAAAAGGCATTGTCCCTGAAAATGCAATTGGCACAGACTTTGAACGTTACATAATTAACTCACTGACTGAACAAGGCTTTACGGTTAAAGCCTTTTTTCCCTCTCCAATCAAAGGGGGCGACGGTAACAAGGAATTTTTTGTCTGGATTTGCCCAGCAAGGTCATAATTATGGAAATTAGTTTTGAATTTTTCCCACCCAAAACGCCTGAAGGTGTGCAAAAATTGGCTAACACACGCCAAGTTTTGCAAAATTATCAGCCTCGTTTTTTCTCAGTAACCTATGGCGCAGGTGGGACAACCCAGTCAGGCACTCTAAATACAGTGCTTGAAATTTTAGCAGAAGGTTTTGACGCAGCCCCTCATCTGTCTTGTATTGGGGCCAGTCGCGCTAGCGTTCGAAATTTATTACAAACTCTGATTGCCTCTGGTATTGAACGAATTGTAGCGTTGCGAGGCGACCTACCCTCTGGTATGGTTGAGTTTGGAGAGTTTCGCTATGCCAGCGATTTAGTGGAATTTATTCGGTCAGAAACAGGGGCACATTTTCATATCGAGGTGGCTGCCTACCCAGAAATGCACCCACAAGCCAAAAGCCCAAAGCACGATCTAGACGCTTTCATCGCAAAAATACAAGCTGGCGCAAATTCGGCCATCACCCAATATTTTTACAATATAGATGCTTTTTTACGTTTTCGCGATGCAGTCAGCGCCCGGGGGGTAGACGTTCCAATTTTGCCTGGTATTATGCCAATGACCAATTTTTCTCAATTAGCAAGATTTTCTGACGCTTGCGGTGCCGAAATTCCCAGATGGATTCGTAATCATTTATACAGTTTTGGCGATGATTTACAATCGATACGGGAATTTGGCCATGAAGTGGTTTTAAACTTGTGTAGACAACTTATTAAAGAAGCAGTACCAGGCTTTCATTTTTATACAATGAATAACGGATTACCGACGCAAAGCTTACTAGATGCTTTAAAACACGCATAATTTTTATTTTATGGGTGGGCGGTAGAAACCAGCTTCAGTCACAATGGCAGTTAATGGTATATCGTGAGGCTGAACCGGAAAATGGTCGTCACGCAAGCAATTGTAAGCCACGCCGTATGTGCTAAGGCTGGCCGACTTTGTTTCTAATGTACGATCAAACCACCCCCCCCCCATATCCTAAACGGTATCCCATGGTGTTAAAGCCAACACAAGGAAGTAATAGAGCGTCGGGCTCAATTTCCTCGGCATGTGCTGGAACGGGTATATTGTATGATCCACTGACTAAACCTTGACCAGGCTGCCAACTTAAAAAACTCAATTTTCCTGATTGAGTACAAACCGGTAGAGCCAATTGGCAATATTCTGTATATTTGACGTAGTGGTTGATAATGTCTGGTTCGCTGCGAATTGGAAAATAAACCGCTAAACACCGCACTGTTTTTAACTGCAATATTTGCAGAATATGTTGACCAATAGACTGATTGGCTTGGGCAACCCACTGCGGCGATAAACCTGAACGGGTAGCCAAAAGCCGCTGCCGACTGTTATATTTCGTTTGTTCTACCATTTTTGACTGTTCACGCTTGATTATATTTCTATGATAATAACCAGCTTAAAAAATAAAATGCAAAAAAATAAAATATGGTATAAAAAAGCAGCAAGACTCACTGCAAGCCTGGTGTTTTTTTTAAGCTTAAGCCCAAGGGTTGTTCAAGCCAATGTTGACACCTTTTTTTTACAAGCACGAGACGCATTTCGCAACGCTGATGCCAGTGGTTTTGAACGCAATGCCGCTCAAATTCCTAGCGAATACCCAATGGTGGCTTACCTTGATTTTTGGCGATACAAATTAAAACAACCAAATCAAGTGTTGATTGCAAACCCTGAACAAGAAACCATAATGGAGATGCTTCTAAACCGCCACGCTAGTTCATGGGCTGCCGAACAATTTCGCCGCGAATATGTGTTAAGCCTAGCAAAAAAAGGCGATTGGCCCCGTTTTAAAACACAAATTGCTCTGCTCAATCAAAAAGACGATTTAAGTACGCAGTGTTTAGAAACATATACTGACCACCTTGATGACAAAGACATTTCGCAAGCACTAAACACCTACCTGCAGTGGCCAAAGGAATTTCCAGAAGGCTGCGCTTGGATGGCTGAACAATTGCATCAAAATGGTCGCATTAAACACAAAGATGTAATGCGTCGCATTCAAGTATTGGTTGAAAATGGCAATCTTACAAACGCTACACGGGTTTACAGCTACTTACACAACAATGGCGGCAAAGAACGCGGTACCGACCCTAAAGCTTTTGAACAAGCGATTGAAAAACCAAGTCGTTTTTTACTTAGCCTTGGCAGTGCAATTAATCCAAACAAAGCAGACTTGGCCGTGCTCGCGATTTCCAAATACAGCCGTGATAACCCCGAGGAAGCCGCACAATGGTTAGAACAAAACAAACACCTAATACCAACCGAACAACGCTCTTGGGCATGGTCGCAAATTGGTTTGTTTGCCGCAAAAAAATGGCATCCTCAAGCCACCGAGTGGTTTAATGCCGGGCAAGCTGAACAACGCAGTAAAGAAGCTCACGAATGGCTAGCACGCATGAATCTATTAAGAAAAAATTGGGCAGACGTTCAACGCACCATTTTAGCGATGCCTGAAAGCTTACAGTCAGAAAATACATGGCGCTTTTGGCTTGCAAAATCAAAGCAAATGCTTGGTGAGCCTGAAAATGCAACACAATTGTACCGAACCATTAGCTCGCCTTTTCATTTTTATGGGCAATTGGCCACCGAAGAACTTGGCCAAGCCATTGTGTTTCCGCCCTCTGCAGCACAAAGTTTAACCGCAGCGGAACTCTCACAAATTGCGCAACACCCTGGGTTACAACGCGCCTTAATATGGTACCGTTTAAATCAAAGAACCGAAGGTTTCAGAGAATTTAACCACGCCTTAACCGGCATGACTGACCGCCAACTATTGGCCGCTGCTATTTGGGCAAAAAATAACGAGCTACCCGACCGAGCTATTGCAGCAGCAGACAGAACAAAAAACCAACACGATCTAAGTTTACGGTATTTAACACCGTTTCGTGAAAGCTTAACGCAACAAACCAATCAATCCTCAATTGATATTGCATGGGTATACGGTTTAATAAGACAAGAATCTCGGTTTATTACCGCTGCAAAATCAACGGTTGGTGCTTCCGGTTTAATGCAGTTAATGCCAGGGACAGCGAAAATGATGGCACAAAAAATTGGTATGGGTAACCAATTTACACAAAACCAAATCAATAACATTGAGCTTAACTTGCGTTTAGGAACCACGTATTTAAAAATGCTGTCAGACCAATTTGAAAACTCCTTGGTCTTGGCCACTGCAGGCTATAATGCTGGCCCAGGCCGACCCAAACAATGGCGTTCAAAATTGCCTTTAAAATCAATTGAAGGTGAAATTTTTGCAGAAGCAATTCCATTTACCGAAACCCGTGACTATGTTAAAAAGGTGTCTGCAAATACTATAGCGTACGCTTATTTATTTGACCAACGCCCACAATCTTTAAAAGCTCGGCTTGGTAAAATCAATTTTTCAGTGGGCGCAAACCTTCCGTTTGAACGAGAATTCTCCCAAAATGTTACGATACCTTAAACTTTGAATCATGAACGAGTGAATCCGTTAAAATCTATTTAATTGATTGAAAACATATGATATATAAGAATATTCTGATCATCGGGGGGGCAGGCTTTATTGGTACAGCCTTAGCCTCAAAGTTGGCTGAACAAGGGCGCCGAGTAATTGTGCCCACCCGTCGCATAAAAAATGCCGAAACTTTACTGATGGTGCCTCGTGTAGAGGTGATTGAAACCAATCTGGGTGACAATAACGCACTTAAAAATCTAGTTGCTCAAGCCGATGCCGTCATAAATCTCGCAGGTATTTTACATGGTGGCCACGGCAAACCCTATGGCGCAGGCTTTGCCAAAACTCATGTTGAACTACCGCAACGCATTACTAAGTTTATGAAATTAAATGGCGTTAAACGGTTTTTACATGTTAGCGCCTTAGGTATCACAGGCTCACAAAACAGCCCTAGTATGTATTTGCGTTCTAAAACTGACGGAGAAAGGGTGGTTCGAGGAAGCTTCTTGAATTGGACGATCTATCGACCCTCTGTGGTTTTTGGGCCGAATGATCATTTTTTGAATCTATTCGCAAAACTTGCAAAGTTCTTCCCTATATTGCCTCTCGCAGGCGCCAACGTCAAATTTCAGCCCATTTTTGTAGGTGATTTGGTTAATGGCATGGTCAATACCCTAGATAATCCAGAATCTGAAGAAAAAACCTATGAATTAGCAGGACCGAAAGTGTATTGTTTAAAAGAATTGGTTAATATTGCAGTAACTTACAGCGGAAATCGATGCGCCATTTTGGGTTTGCCCGGTCCTCTGGCGTACTTACAAGCTTTGGCTATGGAAATGTTACCAGGTCAACCACTATTAAGCCGAGACAATCTAGACTCTATGCGAATAGACAACATTGCAACCGGACCGATGTCACCAGACCTTGAACTTAGTCCGCAAACTTTAGAAACAATTGCCGCTGAGTACTTAAAGCCAGCCGATGCAATCACAAATATGGATAACTATCGAAGCAAAGCGCATCGTTAATTTTTTGGAAATATATATGAACACGCAGAATTCCCATTTAATGCCAACCTACAACCGTCAACCAGTTGCTTTTAGCCACGGTCAAGGTGCATGGTTATGGGATACAAACGGTAAAAAATACCTAGATGCCCTCGCCGGAATTGCTGTTAGCGGGCTTGGGCACAATCACCCCAAATTAGTTGCCGCAATCAGTCAACAAGCTGGCCGAGTAATTCACACATCAAACTTATTTCAAGTTCCAGAACAAGAGAGATTGGCAACTCGATTATGCGAATTGTCTGGTATGCAAGAAGTGTTTTTTTGTAATTCAGGGGCTGAAGCCAATGAAGCCGCCATTAAATTAGCCAAGTTTCTGGGCCACCAACAAGGCAACCCTGACCCCGACATTATTGTGATGCAACGGGCTTGGCATGGCAGAACATTGGCCACCTTAGCTGCCACCGACAGTGAAAAAGCCAAAGCTGGCTTTGGCACTCTTCCCGCTGGCTTTGTAAGGGTAGCGTACCGCGATTTCCATGCTATAGAAGAGATAGCGAAAACCAACCATAAAATTAACGCTGTGCTTTTAGAAGTGTTGCAAGGTGAGGGGGGGATCAATGCTGCTGAAAAAGAATACTTACACGCATTGCGTACTTTGTGCAACTCCAAAGGTTGGCTGCTAATGATTGATGAGGTACAAAGCGGTATTGGTCGTACAGGCAAATGGTTTGCCTATCAACATGCCAATGTTGAACCTGACGTGCTCATTTTAGCAAAAGGTTTGGGCTCTGGCGTTCCAATTGGAGCCTGTTTGACCAAGGGTTTAGGCGCTGGAGTGCTTCGGCCTGGTAGCCACGGCACAACTTTTGGCGGTGGTCCGCTAGTATGCGCTGCTGCTTTAGCCACACTGGAGGCCATGGAAACAGAAAATTTATTAAACAACGCTGAAAAAGTTGGCCAATACATTCAGAATGGTCTAACCCAAGCATTGTTCGGAGTTGAAGGCCTTAAAGAAATTCGCGGACAAGGCTTAATGATTGGTATTGAATTGGCCAAACCCTGCGGTGTATTGGTGAGCCAAGCGCTAGAACAAGGGTTGATTATCAACGTAACACGCGATACTGTAGTGCGTTTGCTGCCCCCTTTAGTTCTAACACAAAATGACGCCGACTTTTTAATCGCTACTCTGGCACCGTTGATTAAAACATTTTTAAGCGCGCCAAGCTTAGCGTAAAATCATAGTTTATCCATAAGGTCTACCCTGTAAACCAACATTTACAGAATTAAAAACCCATTATGTCAATCAAACACTTTTTACAGTTTTCAGATATCAGTGATGATGAGTTTTACTACTTGGTCTCGCGAGCAAAAGATATTAAAGCGAGGTTCAAACGGTATGAACCTTATTATCCTCTGCAAGACCGTACCCTAGTGATGATTTTTGAAAAGCAATCCACCCGGACTCGCTTGTCTTTTGAAGCAGGCATGCACCAACTGGGTGGGGCAGCCATTTATCTAAATACTAAAGACTCGCAACTTGGTCGCGGTGAACCTGTTGAAGATGCTGCACAAGTAATTTCCAGAATGTGCGATATGGTCATGATTCGCACTTATGAGCAAAACATTGTTGACCGATTTGCTGCCAATAGCCGTGTGCCAGTGATCAATGGCTTAACCAATGAATATCATCCCTGCCAAATTTTGGCAGATATTTTTACTTTTATTGAACATCGCAACAGCATTGAAGGTAAAACCGTGGCGTGGATTGGTGACGCTAATAACGTTTGCAATACATGGTTACAAGCTGCCAAACTATTGGACTTTAAACTGCATATTTCCACACCGGTAGGCTATGAAATTACAGCCAAACAAGCCACAGCAGGACAAGGTTTTTTTGAAGTATTCACAGACCCCATGGACGCCTGCAAGGGAGCGCATTTAGTTACCACCGACGTTTGGACCAGCATGGGCTTTGAAACAGAAAACGAAGTTCGTGCCAAAGCCTTTGCCGATTGGCAAGTTGACAGTGAAATGATGAAATTGGCTGATCCGACTGCTTTATTCATGCACTGCCTGCCCGCACATCGAGGCGAAGAAGTCAGTGCAGAAGTGATGGATGGCCCCCAAAGCGTGGTTTGGGACGAAGCAGAAAATCGCTTACACACCCAAAAAGCGCTTATGGAATATTTATTGCGCGGAAAAATATAAATAGAAATAAAATATAGCTGATTCAAGCGCTTGCAAGCGCTGTAAATACAATGGACTTTACGCAAATTCTTTAACCGCTATATTGTACGTTCTAAAAAATAAAATAATTAAGATTTTTGAATTGAGTTGAATTATGAATGACATTAAAAAAGTTGTGCTGGCCTATTCTGGCGGCTTAGATACTTCAGTTATCTTAAAATGGCTGCAAGACAATTATAATTGCGAAGTGGTGACATTCACAGCAGACTTGGGGCAAGGTGAAGAACTGGAGCCAGCCCGAGCCAAAGCATTAAAATTTGGAATCAAGCCTGACAATATTTTTATCGACGACCTGCGTGAAGAATTTGTACGCGATTTTGTATTTCCAATGTTTCGCTGCAACACAGTTTATGAGGGTGAATACCTACTTGGCACATCAATTGCACGGCCTCTCATTGCAAAACGTCAAATTGAAATTGCCAATGCCACCGGAGCTGATGCGGTATCGCACGGCGCCACGGGAAAAGGCAACGACCAAGTGCGCTTTGAGCTTGGTTATTACGGCTTACGACCCGATATTAAAGTAATTGCGCCATGGCGTGAATGGGACTTATCGTCACGTGAAAAATTACTGACTTACGCTGAAAATGCCGGTATTCCAATTGACATGAAACACCGCAATGGCGGCGCCCCTTATTCAATGGATGCCAATTTATTGCACATCAGCTTTGAAGGCAGACACCTAGAAAACCCATCTGCTGAAGCAGAAGAATCCATGTGGCGTTGGACTGTATCTCCTGAAGCAGCACCAAATGAAGCGGAATATATTGACTTAGAATATGAGCGCGGCGATATTACAGCCATCAATGGCGTGCGTTTAAGTCCGGCACAAGTGCTTTCTGAATTAAACCGTTTGGGCGGTAAACACGGCATTGGCCGCCTTGATCTCGTAGAAAATCGCTATGTCGGTATGAAATCTCGCGGTTGCTATGAAACACCAGGAGGTACCATCATACTTAAAGGGCACCGCGCGATTGAATCAATTACCCTTGATCGAGAAGTAGTTCACCTTAAAGACGACTTGATGCCTCGCTACGCCAGTTTAATTTATAACGGTTATTGGTGGTCACCAGAGCGTCAAGCCTTACAAGTCTTAATTGACCACACTCAGGCACAGGTCAATGGCTGGGTGCGAGTTAAATTGTATAAAGGCAATGTTACAGTGGTTTCTCGTGATTCAAAAGATACCTTATTTGACCAAACGATTGCCACATTTGACGATGATGGTGGCGCTTATAATCAAGCCGATGCGGGTGGATTTATTAAACTAAACGCATTAAGAATGCGGATTGCGGCCAATGCTCGAAAAAAACGGGTATGAAAAAGGACAATTCATGAGTCAGTTTGAAAATGTTACGGTAGTCAAGAAGGCCAACGTTTATTTTGAAGGTAAATGCGTCAGTCATTCTGTTGTACTTAGCGACGGTTCAAAAAAATCAGTGGGCGTGATTTTTCCTTCAACGCTAAACTTTAATACCGCAGCCCCTGAGGTTATGGAAATTATTGCAGGCACATGCAAGGTCAAGCTAGCCGGAGAAACCGAAGGTAGAATGTATTCGACTGGACAGTCATTTTTTGTTTCAGGCAACAGCTTTTTTGAAATTGAAGTGACAGACACCGTGCATTATGTCTGTTCTTTTGAATAAAAACCGAAAAAAACCTGCCTTTGCGTTAGCGTGAAATAAACACCATTGGCCGGCAGGTTTTATTGCATTGTTCGAATAAACAAATTATGATCAAAGCGCTGCATATCATCAACTAACAACACTCTGCCGACAGAGGCAAGACACTCACCACTTTCTGAGCGAGCAAATGCCTTGCCTGTGCCGGATATTCTAGCGAGTAAGTGCGCTTTGAAAGACCATAGTAATCGTAAATTAATTTTGGAGTAACATCTTCTGTGATTGCTATATTGGACTCAATCCCATAAGCTGAAACCATAATAATTGCATAGGGCTTTGCTGGCAAAGTGGCGGCTGTTTCTTTCAAAAAAGAAGCTATTTTGTTCCAAATGTTTAGCAGATTCCAATCCATGAAAAAAACACACGCCTAACCCATGAAAAATATACCAAGTTGGCATTAAATAAGGGGGGGGTGATATTGTTTTTTTGCTCAAAAAAACAATCTAAATTTATGAAGACACTACACATATAACATGTAACTAAACTGGTTATGCGACTGTTTTCATGTCAGCCCAGACGTTTGGAACAGCCCCCACCAACACAGGCTCAACCTCTAAAATCACTGAGAATTGTTGATTAACACGGCGTTGAATTTCAAAAATCAGAGCTTTAAGAGACGCGCCATCACCACCGCCTTGGTTAATTAAAACCAAAGCCTGCTGGGCCGAAACAGCAACTGAACCCACGGCGTAGCCTTTCAGCCCACAATGATCGATCAACCAGGCAGCAGCCAATTTATAACGTCCATCGGCCTGAGAATAACGCACCATACCCGGCCAATTTGTAAATAAATAATCACCAAGTTCACGAGAAACGATTGGATTTTTAAAAAAACTACCTGCATTACCCACTTGCTTTGGATCTGGTAACTTTCTTGTCCGCACCTGCACTACCGCATTAAAAATATTGAATGGCTCAGGATGCAAACACCCCTGTTTCTCTAAATACAATTGAATATCCGCATAATTGGCAAGAGGCTGCCAGCGCTTGGGCAAACGAAAAGTAACTGCAGTAATCACACAGCAACCAGCCAATTCATGCTTAAAAATACTGTCTCTATAAGCAAAATCACAAGATGAATTGGGCAATGATTCAAAGCTTAAAGTGTCTAAATGCAAAATACGAACGGCAGCAATACGGTCCATCACCTCTAAACCGTATGCGCCAATATTTTGTACGGGACAAGCACCCACCGAACCCGGAATCAACGCCAAGTTTTCAAGACCAGGTCGCCCCTGGGCCAAGGTCCATTTCACCAATTCGTGCCAATTTTCACCAGCAGCCACTTCTAAATACACATGATCTTTGTCCTCACCAACCCACTGCCGTCCCAGCATAGCCAAACGCACAACAGCCCCTGGGTAGTTTTGCATAAAAACGGTGTTACTGCCCTCCCCCAAAAATAAAATAGGCAGCTGCTTTTGACCAACCGCTTTTATGGCTTGAAGTAAATCGGCTTCTGAATAAGCAACTGCAGCCATTGCAGCGCGAGCAGGTAAACCAAAAGTGTGCCAAGCTTGTAGGCTGAAGTCAAAATAAATATCTGGCATTATTTCGTTTATTGATGTTAGCGTAAATTAATTGTAAAGCCGATTATAAGAAAGTATATGGAATCATCGTGAGTTACAAGAAGTTATAAAACAGATTATAGAAAGTTCAAGCAATCTACAACAGGTTGGCCTAAGGTGCCTTAAAATAGGGTGACTTTAAATTACGATTGTACAAAATATAAATTTCCAAGGAGTTTTAACTCAAATGCCGTCCTTTGATATTGTATGCAAGCCCAACTGGGTAGAATTGCGCAACGCTGTTGAACAAACGAACAAGGAAGTCAGCACCCGATTTGACTTTAAAGGTTCAGACGCTCGGGTTGAGCAAAAAGACACCACCTTAACCCTATTTGCCGACGACGATTTCAAACTTGGACAAGTAAAAGATATTGTGCTGAACAAATGCGCCAAACGCAATATCGATATTCGTTTTCTAGATTTTGGCAAAACAGAAAAATTGTCAGGCGATAAACTCAAACAAGCCGTAACTGTCAAAGACGGCGTAGAACAAGAATTGGCTAAAAAAATAGTCAAAGCCATTAAAGACAGTAAACTTAAAGTGCAGGGAAGCATTCAAGGTGACTCAGTAAGGGTACAAGGCGCAAAGCGCGATGACCTACAATCGGCGATTGCTCTGTTAAAAAAAGAAATCACTGAGGCACCCTTGAACTTTGAAAATTTTAGAGATTAATTTTACAAATTAAACAAATTAACGTTAAAAAAATGGCAATTCATCAACGTCTTATGCAAAATTTAATCATAGGTACCAACCATGTCTGAACACCCACATAAGCACCCAACCACTAACCATCATCACAATGATGAACAAAAAAATGAGCACCATAACTGCGAGCATCATCACTGGGATAATTTGCACGAGCTGGTTTTTAAACGTGTTATTCCGAAACACAATCAAATTGCGGCTGTACTTTTAAAAAATGCCCTTCATATTCCCTTAACCTATGCCCAAAGGCAAACCCCACCGCATCATGTGTCGCTACCTGAAGGGAGCAGCGCACATTTGCACATACATGAGGCAGTACATGTTGGCGATCGATTACTGGCTGAGGTAAACCAATGGGCGATTGTTCAAGCTGCAGTTGAGCCAGTTTTAGAAGTGTCTGGCGACACAGCAAAACGTCTAGCACTGTGCTTTGAATTTGGTGTAAAAAATTGGCCAATTATGCTGGACAATGAAACCATTTATGTATTGAATCAAACCCAAACCCAACAGTATGTTCAAAGCCAAGGCCTAAACACCCAAGCATGTGAATTGGCATTCACGCCAATTGAACCACCAAGAAATACAGGGCATCGCTGTAACCATCCAGAGCATCAACACGACCACAACTGTGACCACCACCATCACAAACACCCTTAATTTTAAAAAACCAACGCCATGGAAAACGTGCAAACCCCAGCTGTCTTTAAACGTATTGACTATCGCCCACCCAGCTATTGGGTTGAGCACGTTGAATTGATTTTTGAGTTATTGCCCGATGGCACTGAGGTTACAGCAATATTGAAATTCCGTAAAAATCAATCAGAACAGGTATGCGCTTGGCTCCTCAATGGCGAAGAGTTAGAACTGCTAGAGATTTCCGTTAATAATAAAGAATTACACGCATCTGAATACAAACTGACAAAAAACGGCTTAAGCCTATTCAGCCCCCCAGACCAAGGGGAATTAAAAACGCGAGTGCGGATTCATCCTGAAAAAAATACTCGGCTTGAAGGTTTATACCTTTCTAAAGGAAACTACTTTACACAATGCGAAGCAGAAGGCTTTCGGAGAATCACTTTTTTTCCAGACCGCCCAGATGTCATGGCGCGCTATACTGTGACATTACGCGCCAATCAAATTACCCACCCTATTTTACTTAGCAACGGTAACTTAATCGCTCAACGCGATTTAGCAAATAATTGGCATGAAGCCACTTGGGAAGACCCGTTTCCAAAACCTTGTTATTTATTTGCATTGGTGGCGGGCCAACTGGTTTGCCAAGAATGCACGCACGAATTAAACAGTGGAAAACAAGCACTATTACAAATCTGGGTTGAGCAACCCAACTTAGACAAAACAGCCCACGCCATGCAATCGCTCATCAAATCGATTATATGGGATGAAAATACTTTTGGTCTAAGCCTGGACTTAGATCGCTTTATGATTGTAGCTGTGGACGATTTTAATATGGGAGCCATGGAAAACAAAGGGTTGAACATTTTCAATTCTAAATTTGTTTTGGCCAACCCAAGCACCGCAACCGATATTGATTATGACAACATTCAAAGCGTAGTGGCACACGAATATTTTCACAATTGGACAGGCAATCGGGTCACCTGCCGCAGCTGGTTTGAATTAAGCTTAAAAGAGGGTTTAACCGTTTTTCGTGATCAGGTTTTTTCTGCCGAAATGATGGCTGAAGGCTTAAGCAATTTGGCTGCGGAATCTGCTCGAGCCGTTAAACGCATTGAAGATGTAAAAGTACTGCGGGCGCTGCAGTTTCCAGAAGACGCAGGGCCCATGTCGCACCCCATTCGCCCAGACAGCTACCTTGAAATCAATAATTTTTATACTGTAACTGTATATGAAAAAGGCGCCGAAGTTATTCGTATGCTACATACCCTGCTAGGCCCATCAAAATTTCGCCAGGGTATGGATATTTATTTTCAACGGCACGACGGTCAAGCCGTAACATGCGATGATTTCATTAATGCCATGGAAAATGCGCTGCAAAAAGAAAAACCCGAAGCCAATTTAATGCAATTTCGACGCTGGTACAGCCAATCCGGCACACCGATTGTAGCAGCCCATGGTATGTATGACGAAACAAAAGCACAATTTCATCTAACATTGTCGCAACACTGCCCGACTACAGCAGACCAAACCGAAAAAGCACCATTACATATACCCATAGCCGTTGGGTTAATTGATTCAGCCGGAAAAGATATACCATTACAACTAGCAGGAGAAGCTCAAGCGCAAGGATGCACTCGCATTTTAAGCTTACAAGAAAGCGCACAAACTTTTGTTTTTGAAAATGTACATGAAGCGCCTTTGCCATCACTGTTACGCAACTTTTCTGCACCGGTCATTCTTCAAGCCAATCTATCAGACAAAGACGATGCTTTTTTACTCGCCCATGACAGCGATGGATTTAATCGATGGGAAGCCTCACAGCGTTTATATACCCGCTTAATTGTTGCCGCATTACAATACGGTGATCTACAGGCGGCAGAACTACAAATTTCACTGCAAAACCTAATACAAGCCATTACTCCGGTTATCGAAGCAGAACACCTTTCACCCGCCTATCGCGCACTGCTTCTCACACTGCCTTCGGAAGCAACATTAGCAGAACAACTAAACACACCAGTTGACCCATTGGGTATTGCTCGTATTCGACAAGCACTTAAAACGTATATTGCTCATACCTTTCAAAACACAGCAATTAGATTACTGAGCAACCGAGTATTTGATACCCGTTATCAGTTCACACAAGCCGATAGTGGTTTACGCAGTTTGCACAATTTGATGCTTTCTTGGCTATGTGACTGCGGTCAGTTTAATCAAGCGGTAGAACAATTTCAACGCGCTGATAACATGACAGACCAAGCGGCGAGTTTAACCGCCTTAGTACATAGCCACGCGCCTGAAGCTGAAGATTGCCTAAAGCAATTTGAACAACGCTGGGAACAACACAGCCTCGTGATGGACAAATGGCTAACCATTCAAAGCACTCAACCCTCCAAAGCATTAGCACCCACTCTGCACAAGATACGCTCACTATTTTCCCACACGGCTTTTTCCATACGTAACCCCAATAAAGTGCGTGCCCTGATTACTGCATTTTGTATGAACAATCCCACTGGCTTTCATGCATTAGACGGTTCAGGCTATGAGTTTTGGAGCGAAAAAGTGATTGAATTAGACAGTATTAACCCACAAATAGCAGCTCGCTTGGCCAGAGCCATGGACCGCTGGACGCGATTTACACCACGTAGACAAAGCCAAATAACTGCAGCGCTACAATTGGTTCGTGCTCATACAAGCCTTTCGTCTGATGTACGCGAAGTAGTTGAAAAAGCACTGGCCACTCATCCAATTCAAAAATGAAAGTTCTTAAATGATGACTTATTTATCCGACACCTTAAACGATGCTGTCAGCCATGGCATGGACCCTGCCCTAAGCACAGTACTGTCTACTCTGGCACAATGCTGCCAAACTATTGGTGCTAAAGTGGCCAAAGGGGCACTTGCAGGCATATTGGGTAACGCAGGCAGCGAAAATATACAGGGTGAAGACCAAAAGAAATTAGATATTATTGCCAATGACCTGCTAATCGACGCGTTAAGCAACAGCGGTGTTATTGCTGCGATGGCCTCTGAAGAATTAGATGACATTAATGTAGTCGCAGGGTGTGAAAATGCGCCTTACCTGGTCTTATTTGATCCACTAGATGGTTCCAGCAATATAGATGTCAACGTTTCAATTGGCACTATTTTTTCAATTTTAAAAAGACCCAACGGCCCACTAAACCAAAACAGTTTTTTACAAACAGGGCGCGCTCAAATTGCTGCAGGTTACGTGATTTATGGACCGCAAACGCAACTGGTATTAAGCACAGGCAAAGGAGTGGATGCGTACACTTTTGGTACTGACACAAACCAATTTACACTAACCAACGCAAATATACAGATTAGCGAACAAACCAAAGAATTTGCCATCAATATGTCGAATATGCGACACTGGTTTGCACCAGTTAAACAATATATTGATGAATTGCTAGCAGGAAAAACTGGCTGCCGTGAAAAAGATTTTAATATGCGTTGGATCGCGTCAATGGTGGCAGACGTTCATCGTATTATGACCCGTGGCGGTATTTTTATGTACCCAGCCGACGCCCGCGACCCCGACAAACCAGGCAAACTGCGCTTAATGTACGAAGCCAATCCCATGGCCTTTTTAATTGAACAAGCTGGTGGCTTGGCAAGCAACGGAAAACAAGCCATTTTAGACATTACCCCAGAAAAACTACATCAACGCTGTGCCGTTATTTTAGGATCAAAACAAGAGGTGAACCGAGTTGTAGCCCTTCACGCAGAAAGTAATCCATAAAACTAAAAAATAAAAGGCGTTTAAAAGCACGGGGCGCACCAGTTGCGTCCATCAAAAATTCGCACACATGCATACCAATAAAACCCGCCGCACCCGTTACCAATATTGTCATTTATTCATTCTTCTTTTTAATTTATGCTACTAAATTATTAATTTGAACGGCTTAATATTACGTAAATGAATTAAATAAAGCTGCTTAGAAATTAAGCACTTAAAATTAACATTTACCAAGAATAATAACAACCCGTACGTATTCAACCAAACACGCAAAACAAGTAAAACTTGAGAAGTGAAAAAAGGTTAACCTTACAGAGCAATTTATGCAAAAATGTGCGCAACGATCACAGTTCTATTACAGAGGACATACAGGACGAATATAGCGCCCAAACAGCCAACCCCATTTGAAAATATTTTTTTATCTTTTTCTTACTTAAATTGTAAGGTTGCTAAGCCTTGCTTAACTAGCAAATACCAAGTTCCAGCCACTTGCCGAACACCGCCCCGAACACTGTACAACTGAGACAACAACTCTAGGGCTTTAGCTTCATTAAGACGAATCCCCTGGCGCTTTAACCAAGCACGCAAAACTTGGGCACGCAAAGCAGATGGTAACGTATTAAATTGCTGTAACAGCAATCCGCGATTGCTACCAATACACTGTGACCAAACAGCATCTACCCGTTGATCAACATCCTGACGATAGTTGCTGACTTGACGATTTAGACGACACAAAGAATCACGCCACTGTGGAAATGCTTGTTCTAATTGAGGAATACACGCATGACGCAACCAATTGCGACGTAAGTCAAGGTCTGTGTTACTGGGGTCTTCAAACCAATCGAACGCCTCTACACACCCCCACTCATGCAATGCACGGCGCAAAGCAACCCCCGCAATATTCAAGAATGGACGACCAAGCCGCAAAGCAGAAAACACACCTTCACCCTGTACTGGCCAAGCTGCGCATACAGCCATACCTGACAACCCCTCTAACCCAGAACCACGAAACAAATGAATTAAAGTGGTTTCCAACTGATCATCTTCATGATGGGCAGTTAAAATCAAGCCAGCGCCCTGCTGCTTTAAATAGTCGCCAATTGCGCGGTAACGTGCTAATCTGGCATTGGCTTCTAAGCTTTCTCCGCCATCAACCAACACCTCCACTTTAAGAACAATCAGCGGAATTGAAAAACGCTGGCAAAACTGCTCGCAATGCGTCTGCATAACAGTGGCAGCGCTTTGTAATTGATGATTCACATGAACCGCTTGCAATGGCAATCCCAATTGACGGCACGCCAACAACAAAGCTGTGGAATCTGCACCACCAGAATATGCAATATACACTGTCTGGTCCATATTAGAACCAAAACCAGCGTATTCAGTTAAATGATTTTGCAACGCTGCAGTTAAAACAGAACAAAAAGAAGAAGCCATTTAATAAGCATTTTTTAGCAATAAGTGCCCGCACCTAAACCAGATTAAACTTACCGTAACCTAACAATTTTTTATGGCGTGCGGAGAGCAACTGCTCAGACGGCATCTTAAGCAAACCACGGAATTCTTGCTGAATTTGATGCTTCAAACGCGATGCCATTTCAAGTGGGTTGCGGTGCGCCCCCCCCAACGGCTCCAGAATAATTTCATCAATTAGACCCAAAGACTTTAAACGCTTTGCATCAATACCTAAAGCAACAGCTGCATCTGGCGCCCGCTCCGCACTGCGCCACAAAATAGAAGCACAACCTTCAGGTGAAATGACAGAATAAGTGGAGTTTTGCAACATCAAAACCCGATCAGCAACAGCCAAAGCCAAAGCGCCGCCAGATCCCCCTTCACCAATCACGACTGCCACGATAGGCACTTGCAATTGCGCCATTTCCAGCAAGTTGCGCCCAATCGCTTCTGACTGGCCACGCTCCTCAGCGTCAATACCTGGGTAAGCGCCTGGCGTATCAATCAACGTTAAAATAGGTAAACTAAATTTTTCAGCGGTTTTCATTAAACGCAAAGCCTTGCGATAACCTTCTGGGCGCGGCATGCCAAAATTTCTACGCGTGCGTTCTTTCACATCACGGCCTTTTTGATGACCAATCACCATCACCGCCTCACCATCCAAACGAGCTAACCCACCAACAATAGCGGCATCGTCTGCAAAATGACGGTCGCCATGCAGCTCTTGAAACTCCGTTAACATAGCTGCGATATAATCTAGCGTGTATGGACGCTGTGGGTGACGCGCAACCTGAGAAACCTGCCAAGGTGATAAATTACGGTAAATTTCTGCCAATTTTTGATGAAATTTATCTTGCAGCTGTTCAATCTGAGATGCAATATCTACGTCACCGTCTTTATCCAAAACACGTAAACGTTCTATTTGCGCATCTAATTCGGCCAAAGCCGATTCAAAATCCAAAAAAGTTTGCTTCATCCACTGGCTCTTTCAGTACTTTTAGTAATTGACAACAACGGGGTCAATGCTACGCCACAAATACCAACACGCCACCGTGCGATAAGGGCGATATGCCTCCCCCATATCAAAGGCTTTACGACGATCAGGCGTCTGCCCCAACAAAAATTCTACCCCCAATGCTTTTAGTAAGCCTAAATCATCTATGGGCCAAACATCAGGACGTAATAAGTTAAACATTAAAAACATTTCGGCTGTCCATCGCCCAATGCCCTTAACTTGCAGTAGGTGATTTATACAATCACCATCACTGAGTTGATTTAAATACTCAGCATGCAAGCCACCGGCTAACGCAAACTGCGATAAATTAAACAAATATTCTACCTTGCGCGCAGACAGCCCCACTTGTCGCAAAGCATCAACAGAACTATTTAAAATGCCCTCAGGACTTAATGAAGGCCGCATGATGCCCAGCAAACGCAAAAAGACTGCATCTGCAGCTTTAACGGAAATTTGCTGCCCCACGATGGCACGGGCCAAAGTTTCAAAAGGTAAACCCCGAGACTGTAAACAGGAATCGGTGTATTGGTTTATCAATCGCAACCAACCAGGATGCACTCTAATCAAATGCTCACATGCAACCTGCCAATACCCAGGGGAACCGTCAATAAGGGCAGACCATTGAGGTAAAACCGCACCAGACATTGATGATTACAACCTACGCCACTGCGTCAAACCACCTGGTTTGTCTTCTAAAACAACACCTTGATCCAATAAGTCTTGGCGAATTTGATCAGCCAAAGCAAAATTTTTATCACGTTTAGCTTGTGCACGCTCTGCAATGGCTTGTTCAATCTGATCTTGAAATGCTTGCGCATCTTCTTGGCCCTTTTGCTGTGTTGCCAATAAGCGCCCTTGTAAGAAAGCGGCGGGGTCGCGCTGCAAAATACCTAAAGACGCTCCCAAACCTTTTAACTGTGCCGCTAACTGCAAAGATTGTGTCCGATTTAATTCACCAGCCAACTCAAATAACACAGCAACAGCCTCAGGAGTATTAAAGTCGTCATTCATGGCGGCTGTAAACGCAGCCACACCTTGACCACTCGCATCAAAGGCAGGAAAGCCCTCGTAACAGATAGCATTTAACGCTGTGTACAAGCGAGTTAACGCGGCTTTAGCATCCTCAATATGAACAGCAGAGTACGTAAGCGGACTGCGATAATGCGCACGCAAAATGAAAAAACGCACAACCTCAGCATCATACAACTGCAAAATATCGCGAATTGTGAAAAAATTGCCAAGAGATTTTGACATTTTTTCGCTCACACCCTCAGTGTCAACACGCACAAATCCATTGTGCATCCAAACATTAGCAAACGGCTGGCCCGTAGCACCAACACTTTGAGCAATTTCATTTTCATGGTGAGGGAATTGTAAATCAGCACCGCCACCATGAATATCAAAGTGTTCGCCAAGTAAGCCACAACTCATTGCAGAACACTCAATGTGCCAACCAGGGCGTCCCGCACCAAAATTGGACGGCCAAACCACCTCTTCAGGCTCGTTGGGTTTAGCGGACTTCCACAAAACAAAATCCAATGGGTCGTGTTTATTTTCAGCGACAGAAACCCGCTCACCTGCTCGCAATTCATCCAAAGTTTTACCAGATAAGCGCCCGTAACCAGGAAAACGACGCACTGCAAAATTAACATCCCCTTCTTCAGACTGGTAAGCCAAGCCTTTTTCTACCAAACGCGTGATCATGCCCAACATCTGCGGCACAAATTCAGTGGCCCGCGGCTCATGATTGGGTCGGGCAACGCCCAAAGCGTCTGCGTCCTCGTGCATCGCTAAAATAAAGCGGTCCGTTAGGGTGCGAATGGATTCATCGCGCTCTAAAGCCCTACGTATAATTTTATCGTCAATATCGGTAATGTTACGAACATAGATGACCTCATAACCGATGAACTCCAGCCAGCGTTTGATAATATCAAACACCACCATAACGCGGGCATGACCCAAATGGCAAAAATCATAAACCGTCATACCACAAACATACATGCGTGCCTGACCTGGACGCAAAGATTTGAATACTTCTTTTACACGGCTAAGCGTGTTAAAAATATGTAAAACTTCAGGCATGCAAACTCATTTAATAAAAAAAGACTAATAGATCACTAAAATTTAAAGAATAGCCATCAAGCTATTGGTAAAATACTGTTACAGTATATCATTGCATCTTTTGTAGTCGCGAAAATGAAAAAAAACCGTCTGCGTTCGATTTTAAGCCAAGCAAGCTCCCGTTTTGCTCTCGTTTTTTGTTTAGTTGGTCCAATTAATGCACTTGCTGACGAAGCAAGCGATATTTCTCGCTTACTTCGCAATGGCCAACTTGACCAAGCACTAGCCAGGGCCGATGCCTATTTAACCAGCAAACCACGTGACCCACAAATTCGCTTCTTAAAAGGCTTAGTGCTTACTGAACAAGGCAAAAATGCCGACGCCATTAAAATTTTTAACCGACTCACTGAAGACTACCCTGATTTGCCTGAGCCCTACAATAACTTAGCTGTACTTTATGCTAGCCAAGGACAATACGAAAAAGCGCGACAATCCTTAGAAATGGCTATTCGCACCCACCCTAGCTATGCCACTGCCTATGAGAATTTAGGCGATGTATACTCTAAATTGGCCAGCCAGTCTTACGACAAAGCCTTACAACTAGACTCAGGCAATGCAACGGCTGAAATCAAGCTATCAATGGTGAAAGATTTAATCAGCGGTAATCGCAGTAAACCAACACCGCCAACACCGCCAACACCGTCAATTCCATCAACACAAACCAATCCAGCACCAGCGATTCAAGCTCCTGCTGTCGCCGCAACCACACCACCTATGCAAATAGCAGTTACTACGCCGGCAACCCAAAGCCCAAATAGCACAGTTACTTTGGCCTCGCCCAATCAAAACATAAACAATACAGCGCCTTCAAGCAATTACATAGCATCTAATACCGCGCATACCTCTAGCACAACAAATGCTTTAAACACAGCCAATACCTCAAACGCATCAGTGCTTCCTACAGCACCAAAAACAAATACCAGCACCAACACGACAGCAACTAACAGTAAAGCACTGCCCAACCCTGCAACCACAGCAAATGCCAATCACATTAATTCAGCACCTACCGCCACGGCACCTATCGGACTGGCAACACGTGGATCTGATACCGAAATCCTCAATGTGTTGGGCAATTGGGCCGAAGCTTGGTCAAACCAAGACGTCAACCAATATCTAATGTTTTACAGCGATAAATTTAACCCTTCTTCAGGACAAAGTCGTAACGCTTGGGAGGCTGAAAGACGTAAACGAATCAATAACAAAGGGCGTATTGAAGTTCGCGTTGAAAGCCCAATTATTGTATACGAAGGCGACCAAGCCATCGTACAATTTAAACAAGTTTACATCTCTGATCGCCTAAAAAATACAGGGGTAAAAACTTTGGTTTTCAGTAAATCTGGGAACAAATGGTTAATTATTAAGGAACAAGCCTCTAATTAAAACCTATGCTTAATACGCGTTCAATACTGCCGTTAATTTTTGCCTTACTTACCAGCGCACTCTGGGTGCTGCAAACACCTGCCGCCTTCGGTCAAGACGTCATGAGCAAGGTAAAATTTCAACCAAAGGGGCACACCCAAACCAACAATTGGTCAGACGTTTCAAGTCAGCCTGAAAACGCGCAAAAAAACAATAAAACGCCGTTTGATCGCCCACACATTGACGCAGAATTAGAACGCGTTTACAAGCACATCGCCAACGGACAGTTAGATCAGGCCATTAACTATGTTAATAACCTGATAGAGCAATACCCTAACTTTAGAGTTGCTTATCTTATTCGCGGTGATCTTTACACATTAAAAGCAGGTATTCCAATTAATCATATTGGGGACATAAAAAACGCGCCGGTCAACAAGATGGGATCCTTAACTGATCTCAGAGAAGAAGCTTTTGTTAGGTTACGTGCCTACCGCATTCGCCCAAGCCAGCAACAAATTCCGCGCGAGTTAGTACAACTGCGTTCTGACCAACGCTATGCAATTTTAGTTGACACCCTTCGCTCACGCTTATTTATTTATGAAAACAAATTGCCAGCCCCCCGTTTAATCACCGACTTTTACATCAGTCAAGGCAAAGCAGGTGCTAATAAAACCCGTGAGGGAGACAATAAAACTCCACTTGGTGTGTATACCATCACCGACCTACTACCCCAAAAAAAGCTAACCGATTTTTACGGGAAACTGGCTCTACCTCTTGACTATCCAAATGAATGGGACAAACGTCAAGGTAAAACAGGTCACGGTATCTGGTTACATGGCGTACCATCAAATCAGATTAGCCGCCCACCAAAATCCAGCGAAGGATGTGTTGTGCTGGCCAACAGCGATATCCAAAAACTTCAGCGCTTTATAAAAATTGGCAATACCCCTGTTATCATCACTGAAAATATTCAGTTTATTTCCCGCCAACAATGGCAAACCGAACGCTCTGATTTGCTTAAACAACTCACTCAAGTTCGACACGACATACTTAAAGATAACTCAGGTAATCAAACAACCCAAGGGATTTCTATTTTTCGCTACCCATCTAAAGAAGACATGTTAGTTGTCAATATTGCAGACCACTCAACGCACACTCACCGCAACAACAAAGCCGCAGCCAGAAAACAACGCCAACAATATTGGGTGCGCAATGGCCGAGACTGGAAACTCATACACGAAACCCTTTCAAGTTAACCTATTTTCAACTTATTTAAAATGAATAAAACACGACGCTCTGCCATTACTGGGTTGCTATTTTCATCCTGCAGCTTATTTTTTGCGCTCACACCAAGCATTGCACAATCATTTAAACCACTTAAAACGACTGGAAAAACCATGGTCCGATTTGAAACCACCGCCGGCACAATCGAAATTGAATTGTTCACTGAAAAGGCCCCAAAGACTGTAGCCAATTTCTTAGAATATGTAAAATCTGGTCACTATACAAATACCTTATTTCACCGTGTCATCAATGGCTTCATGATTCAAGGTGGAGGCATGGAAGCAGGTATGAAACAAAAGCCTACACCGCGCACCGTAGAAAACGAGGCAAACAACGGCATTCGGAATGATAAATACACTGTTGCCATGGCACGCACCAACGACCCGCACTCAGCCAGCGCGCAATTTTTTATCAACGTGGCTGACAATGACTTTCTAAATTTTAAAAGCCCTACACCACAAGGTTGGGGCTACTGTGTTTTTGGACAGGTCACCAAAGGCAAAGAAGTTGTAGACACCATCAAAACCGTGCGCACCGCTTCCAAAAGCTTTCACCAAGACGTACCCGTTGAAGATATACTGATTTTAAAAGCTGAAGTCATTAGCTAACCAGCCTGTATCCAGCCAGCTTAGCAGCGCTATGCAACGTGCCCAAGAACCGATTAGGTGGTTTATTTCAGATTTACACTTGTCAGAAAACACACCAAAAACACTGAGCAAACTGCTTGGCTGGATTAATACCATTGCTGCGCCCAATAATGAGCTGTATTTATTGGGTGATATTTTTGACTACTGGGTAGGAGGTGATCATATTCCCCAATGCGCTCAAACACTGGCGCAGCATCTAAAACCAGCATCTCAAAAGGGGTGTAGTATTTTCTTTATGCCAGGAAATCGAGATTTCTTAATTGGAAATCAATATCTTGAAAAAATTTCAGCCGTTTTATTACCCGACCCCTACCCATTAAAATTTAAAGAAAAAATTATCTGCTTAAGCCACGGCGACCAACTGTGTACCGATGACATTGAATATCAAGCATTTCGTCAAATAAGCCGAAACCCCAACTGGCAAAAAAGTTTCTTGAGTCAATCCCTAGAAAAAAGAATTGAAACAGCACAAAAACTACGTGAACATAGCAAACAACGGAAAGTCACCACAGAAAAACAGGCAACAAACCTAAAAAATGGTCTGATTGGCATCATGGACGTCAACACAAAAGCGGTACAACAGGCTTTTTTAGGGCGCTGGCCAAACGGTGACAAAACTCCACACTGCTCAATAATCATTCACGGCCACACACACAAAACAGCCTACCATAGACAAACAAAAAACCACACAGGAGAAAGATGGGTGCTTGCTGACTGGGACTTTGACAACAACAACCGCGGCAACACCTTAAAGGTTGCCACAGACGGCATCCAACTGATTAATATTTCTGAGTTTAATCTACCAATTGATTCAATGTCTTAAGTTGTTCAGTTGAACTGGACTTATCTTTTGGAATTTCTGATGACGCAATACCAGACTGACGTAACACCATTTCTAAATGCTCAATGCGACCTTGCTGTGCAATGGCTTGATCAATTAAACCATGCAAAGCCTTGGTTAAGGGGTCATCCACCTGACTAGACACCGCATAAGCAGAAAAAACCATATCTGAAGCAGCTAGAGTTGCCTGGCTTACAGTTTTGTCAAATTTATTAGAAAAATCCACCGACGAAGTGCCCTGCGCCAAAATTAAGCGCGCCGGATTTCCTAAAGCGGTTGCGCCTGCGGGCACGGGCTTAGTCACTACAGCGTTAGACCCAATTTTGGCTGCACGACCAACAGTAAACGGCCCTAAAACCTTAGCACCTGCACCAACAATCACTTCAGGCTCTAAAGTGGGGTGACGCTTTCCATCATGCAAAGCCACACCACCTAAAGTTACGCCCTGATAAATTGTACAGTCGTCGCCCACTTCGGCAGTCTCACCAATTACAACACCCATACCATGATCAATAAATACTCGCCGACCCATACAAGCACCTGGATGAATTTCAATTCCTGTGAAAAACCGTGCCAATTGCGAAATAAATCTTGCCAGCGTAGTAAAACCCTTTTTCCAAGCGCAATGGGCTATACGATGAAAAAACAAGGCATGCACACCAGGATAGCACAATAGCACTTCCAGCCGCGATTTAGCCGCAGGGTCTTTATTCAAAATTGTTTGAATATCTTCTCGTAATCTTTCAAACATAAATACCAAACATAAAGGTTCGTCCCAGGGTTAATTTGAGCACTAAACCAAAAGCCAATTCAAGAACAAATTTAAACATAAACTTAAAAGCTAATTGAATTGCCAACGTCCAACAAAATACCATCAATAGCAACACCAAAACGAAAAATAAAATAGCTAGTTATTAATAACGTGATATTTCATCATATTTTTGACGAGCTTGCGCAATTGCCGATGCCAAAGCCTCCCACTCACTGCGATACCAGCGCCCCTGTGCAACTCGCATTACATCATTTAAAAAACCATGTAACAAATCAATTTCTTCTCGCTCTAACCGGGCTTTGTGTAATAAACGCTGCAAACGGGGCACCAAACGTTTTGGGCGTTGCGGATTCATATAATCCACTGCTTGCATTGCTTGCACAAAACGATCAAACAAACGCTCAATATCCGCATGTACAACTAAAGTATTGTGATTAATTGCCAAACCCGAAGGTAAATTTTGAAGGCCACCAGCAACAATTGCTAAATTTTCAGCATTTAATACCGCCGCATTATTTTCCTGAAAAACAGGAACAGAGACAGCACATAAAGCGGCTTTACGCACTTCGTAGGCTAATAACTGAAGCGCCTGCGCTATATTTAAAGAAGCATAAACAGGGTCAGCAGGAATCATCACTTGAGCAGAACAAGTCAAAATCTCTTCATTTGATAACCCTGTTCTTTCACACCCCATAACCAATGCCGTCTTTGCCTCAGAATGACAGCGCAAAAAATTCACTGCCGTTTGCGCACCTGTTTGTGCGTCCAACACATCTGGGGCCAATTCTCGCGCTCTAGACGAACTTGCCAAAGCATAAGTTACATCTGACAACGCCTCTTTTAAACTTTGGCATACTTGAGCCTGAGCCAACACATCAGTAGCACCACTGGCCAATGCAATGGCCTGTTCATCGCTTAACACAACAGAAATACGTGGATTAACCAAGACCAAATCACGCAATCCCATTGTTTTCATAGCACGAGCACATGCCCCAATATTAGCAGGATGAGAAGGTGCCACCAACACCACCCGCACACGAGTTAACACATGATCAGGATTAAACACGACACCTCCAAAAAAACAACTTCACTTAATGTTGCATTACTAAAGCTCAAAGACCAAAGCTCAATTACAATAGCGGGTTGATCAGTACATCGTAAAGAAAGCCGTTACCATGCATCCCATGCTTAATATTGCCGTTAAGGCTGCCCGCGCCGCAGGAAAAATCATCAATCGTGCCAGTTTAGACATTGATCTGGTTAAGGTTGGCGTTAAGGGGCCCAACGATTTTGTTACAGAAACCGACCAAGCAGCAGAAACGGCAATTATTGACACCATACAACAAGCGTACCCAAACCACGCCATTTTAGCTGAAGAAAGCGGAGCAACTGGAGACTCTGATTATCAGTGGATCATTGACCCGATTGACGGCACAGTCAACTTTATTCATGGTTACCCCTGCTATGGTATTTCAATTGCCCTACAAATTCGGGGGCAAATTATGCATGGCTTAATTTACGACCCAATTAATAACAATTTATATACTACCAGTCGGGGTGAGGGAGCGTTTTTAAATAATAAACGCATCAGAGTCAGTAAACGCCTACGTATGAATGAAGCGTTAATGGGCGTATGCTTCTCCAATGCTGTTATACCACCGCCACTGTCATCAGAACAAAAGTCAAAAATCAGCCAACAAGCAGTTGGGCTGCGCCGCAGTGGCTCTGCCGTTATGGACCTAGCTCATTTAGCTGCTGGGTATCTCGATGGTTACGTTGCATTCGGACTAAAACCATGGGACATTGCAGCTGGATCCCTTCTGGTTCAAGAAGCTGGCGGCTTAATTGTAGACTTTGAAGGAGAAAACAAATATATGGAAAATGGCCAACTTATTGCAGCCAATCCTAAATTGTTACCCCATATTTTGCGCTGCATTCAAAACAATTAACCCCATTTAATATTTGTTATCATGAGCCAAGTCGATGAAGAACTGACCCAACACACCCCCATGATGCAGCAGTACTTGCAGCTTAAAGCCCAAGTACCAGAACATCTGTTGTTTTACCGCATGGGTGACTTTTACGAGATGTTTTTCGATGATGCGCTCTTGGCTGCGCAATATTTACAGATCACGCTAACACATCGGGGCCAATCTGCTGGAAAACCCATTCCAATGGCTGGTGTTCCATTTCATTCGGTTGATCAATATTTAGCCAAACTGGTTGCAATAGGCAAGTCAATTGCCATTTGCGAACAAGTAGGCGAACCAGGCCAACAAAAAGGACCCATGCCCAGACGCATTGTGCGCATCATTACACCAGGCACACTCACAGACAACGGTCTGCTACCCGATCGTGAAAATCGGCAACTGGTTGCTGCCTTAAAAGAAAAAAACCGCTGGGGTATTGCCAGTGCAAGCCTTTCTGCTGGAACAATTGAATTAATTGATACCGATGAAGAACTTTTACCGGCATTACTTGACCGTTTAAACCCGGCTGAATTGCTAGTGCCAGACCTTACACTTCAAGGACAATGTCAACCTTGGAAAGCCATTGAAAGACCCGCCTGGCATTTTGATGCAGCACAAGCCGGTAATCAACTCAAACAAATACTCAATGTCAACACCCTAGAAGCCTTTGAAATTGAACACACTCCCCTTGCATTGGGTGCATCGGGTGCACTGATTGCATATATCCGCGCCACACAAACGGATCAAACACAGATTCGCAATATCACTGAACTGAGGGTGCATAAAAAAAACCATCAAGTAATTATGGATGCCACTGCACGACGTAATCTAGAGATTACCGAATCACTGCACCATTTACATGAAGGACCCAACCTCCTAAAAATATTAGACCAATGCGCCACTGCAATGGGTAGTCGCAAATTGCGACAATGGGTCACCGAACCGCTGCGCGATATGCAAACGCTGCGACAACGTCAAATACATGTGACTTGGTTAATTAATTTACAAACCCCAAATATTTTAGAAACCCTGCGTGGTGTATCAGATATTGAGCGCATAGTGACCCGCATCGCACTACAATCGGCAAAACCAAGAGATTTATCAGCGTTGCGTCACGCCCTCACAAAACTACCCACACTAATTAATCAGCTTCTAGCAATTGATCAAAGGCCAAAAAACTCTTGTCCAAATAGTCTAATTGAACTGACAAACCAATTACAATTTGAAGCTATCATTCTACATACATTAGAAACTGCAATTACTGAGCAACCCGCCAATATGGTGCGTGACGGCGGTGTAATTGCCGACGGGTATCACACAGAATTAGACGAATTACGCACCTTGCAACAAGGCAGCGGACAATTTTTGCTAGAAATGGAGGCCCGTGAACGAATCAACACCGGCATTGCCAATTTAAAAGTTGAATTCAACCGAGTGCACGGCTTTTACATCGAAATTCCGAATGGACAAAGCCACAAAGCACCAGAACACTACCGCCGTCGTCAAACCATGAAAAATGCGGAGCGCTATATCACTGCAGAACTCAAAACCTTTGAAGACAAAGCACTATCAGCCAAAGACCGTGCCCTAACGCTCGAAAAACAACTTTACGAAGAACTGCTAAACTGGTTTACACCGCATATTAAAGCATTGTCTAACCTTGCGCGCGCTGTTGCAGAAATCGACTGCTTAGCCGCACTTGCATTGGTGGCAAAACAACGTCAATGGATCTGTCCTGAATTAAAAACCACTGCGGGTATTCATATTGAAGCTGGACGGCATCCAGTGGTTGAGAATGAAGTGGAACACTTCACCCCTAACGACTGCGAACTGCATAACAAAAGGCGCATGCTTTTAATTACAGGCCCCAACATGGGTGGTAAATCTACATACATGCGCCAAACAGCCTTAATTGTGCTGCTAGCGCATATAGGTAGCTTTGTACCTGCCAAGCGAGCACAAATTGGCTTGATAGATCGAATATTTACACGAATTGGGGCATCAGACGACTTAGCTGGCGGACGCTCTACCTTTATGGTGGAAATGACCGAAGCGGCCACCATTTTACGACAAGCCACAGAACACAGCTTAGTGATTATGGATGAAATTGGCAGGGGCACCAACACCTTTGACGGACTGTCTCTAGCTTGGGAAATTGCACGACACCTCCTACAAAAAAATCACTGCCTCACGCTTTTTGCCACACATTATTTTGAGATCACTGATTTAGCAAAAGAATTTCACGAAGCCATCAACGTGCATTTCAGCGCTACTGAACATAACCAACGATTAATATTCATACACAGTGTGCAAGCTGGGCCTACTAACCGTAGTTTTGGTATACAAGTGGCAAAACTAGCTGGGCTGCCGTTGTCTCTAATTAAAATGGCTCAACGCAGATTAGCGAAATTCGAAGAAAACAAAATTAATCAAGGCCCTCAACAAACGCTATTTGAAACGCCAACCCAAGACAATGAAACGGCAACAGACGGAAGTGATAACACAATATTGAAACAACTCATGGCCACTGATATAGACGAACTTACACCCAAAGCTGCCCTAGAATTACTCTACGAGCTAAAAAAACAATGTGTCTGAACTTAAAATGGGTTCACGGGTCTAATAAGAATCAGGTTATGAATAAAACAACAATTATAACCACGGCTACAGCCGGCAACCACAATCATACTCTGTAATTGCTAGCTTCATTTATTAATTATTTACAAACGTCAATGCAAAGGTTGCGTAGTAACACTTAATGCTTCTGGCGCAACGCTACCGCGTTGTAACTCATCTTCAGAAGCGCTACGAATGTCACAAACTTTTAAATAATAACGTAACGCTACGCCTGCCAAAGGGTGGTTACCATCTAACACCACTTTGTCTTCTGCAACCCCCGTTATGGTCCAGATAGGCGGCTCTTCGGACACCGCTTCTTCATCAGGGTCTTCTGGTATGCCTTCAAACTGCATACCCACTTCAATTTGTTCTGGAAACAAAGAACGATCTTCAATGCGGATCAGGTTAGGATCGTATTCTCCAAAAGCGTCTTCTGGTTCTACTTGAATCCAAACCTCTTCATTAACGGACTTACCTTCCAAGGCCCGTTCTATAACTACAAACACATCACCAAAACCACCGTGCAAATACACCATAGGCTCTTGGGCATCTTGAATTACTTCGCCCTGAGCGTCCCACACTTGATATGTCACAGTGACCACCACGCCTTTTATAACCTGCATACAGCCCCCCTTTTCTCGTTTTATGATTGTCTCACTCTGTTATTTTTATATTTTATTTAAACTTAAAATCAAAAGGTTAAATTAAAAATTAAAACCAACCAACCAACATCGCCAACCAACCCAAATAACATCTATTTTAACAGATAGACCACATTTGTATTAAAAAGTTACAATACTACAGAGGGGGAGTTCTAAACTTCTCCATTCATCGGCCACCTATTTTATTGTTACTTCAAAACACTTAAAAACATCTAAAAAAACATAAAACAAAAAAACAAAACAATTACTTAACATAATTATGAATGCAGTTAATACCGTTTTAAAACATCTGGGCAACGATAACATAGAAGAATTCATGACCAAACATTGGCAAGTTTCGCCACGATTGTTTCGTAATGCCATTCCAAACTTTAAGCCAGTCTGCAGCATTGACGACTTACTAAAATTAAGTGCACTAGAAAGTGTAGAGTCACGCCTCATTCAAAACCAAAACAAGCAATGGTCTATGACACATGGGCCATTTAAGACACTACCCTCTAAAAACACGCCGGGGTGGACACTACTGATTCAAGGCGCTAACCTGCACATACCGCTGGCGCACCAACTGCTAGAACAATTTCGCTTTGTACCAGACGCCAGACTTGACGATATTATGATTAGTTTTGCTACAGATCAAGGTGGGGTTGGCCCACACTTTGATTCATATGATGTGTTTCTGCTACAAATGCATGGCCAGCGACACTGGCGCATCAGTAACCAAAGTAAACTTGATTTACAAGCAAACCTACCATTAAAAATTCTTAAGCACTTCGAACCCACCGAACAATGGATATTAAACCCAGGGGACATGCTCTACCTTCCCCCGCACATTGCACACGATGGCATAGCCATTGGCCCTTGCACAACAATCTCAATTGGGTTTCGCTCACCCAGCGCTGCCGAACTCATGGCCAACGCCTTCAGACAAATGGCCGATGACATTGAAAACTGCCCACAATATAACGCTATGCGATTTAGCGATCCAAAACGAGGCGTTTGCAATTCCCCGGCCCAACTACCAGAAGACCTCCATCAATGGTTAAAAAACCAAGTTAAGCACTTTAAACATAATGAAAACACATTGTGCAAAAGCCTTTTAATTTATTGCACAGAACCCAAATCAAATGTTTTTTTTACTCCAATGGATAAACCTTGCCGCCCAATGGTTGTGCTACAAGCACTTACCAATAAGGGAATTGAACTGCTAGCACAAAGCCGCATTCTTTTAGATAAAGAACATTTTGCACTCAATGGGGAAATCTTTTATTTTGAAAATGAAGAAATGCGCAACTGGATAACCGCATTGGCCAACCAAAGAAAAATCAAATTGTCACCAAAACAATTCACGGACCTCAACCACCCTTTTCTACATTGGTGCAAAGAAATGCTGGAAGCCGGATGGGTGCAAATCTGCAGAACGAACCTTTTAAATATTAGTTAATAAGCAAACCATAAAAAATTTTCCAAAATCGATGACCGCAAACCAAGCAACAACCTAATAAATTAAAAAATTCAAAGTTTTTGTGGTTTGGTGTCAACGTTTAATCAAATGAAACGTTCATTTCTCAGTGAGTATAAAAATAATCACGAATCATATATATTTTAAAGGTTCGAAGTTTTGAGTTTGCTCAATTAAAAGTTAAAATACATGGTGTGATTTATAAATTGCGCTGAACATTTTATAGCGAATTAAAGCGCACTGTATTTAAAAAAATTTTTTTCATCCACTTCACTCGTTAATCAAAGGAAAAATGATATGAAAAAGTCTCTCCTGATCGCTTCTATCCTTGCTGTTGCATTGGCCGCTTGCGGTAAAAAAGAAGACGCACCTGCTGCCCCAACAATTACACCTGCTGCCCCAGCAGCTCCTGAAGTAGCGCCAGCTGCTGCTCCTGCTGCTCCTGCTGATGCAGCAGCTGCTCCTGCCGCCGCCCCAGCAGAAACAAAAACAGAAGAAAAGAAATAATTTTTTCTTTTCTTAATTGTTTAAAAAACCAGTCAGTTAATTTGGCTGGTTTTTTATTTTAGATTGCTTTAATTCAAAAATACTCTAAATTATTCTGAAAAAACGTGGCCATCTATCAATTGGGTGTATATGCACCACAAATCCACGATTCCAGTTACATCGCACAAAATGCCAGCGTAATAGGCCAAGTGTTAATCGAAGCAAACACCTCAATTTGGGACCTTGCAGCCATCCGTGGAGACAATGAACCCATTATTATTGGTCAAAACTCTAATATTCAAGAATGTGCGGTACTCCACACAGACATGGGCAGCCCGCTGACCATCGGTGAAAACTGTACAATTGGCCATCAAGCGATGCTACACGGCTGTACAATTGGCCAAGGCTGTTTAATTGGCATTCAAGCGATTGTGCTTAATGGCGCTATTATTGGTAACAACTCTTTAATTGGTGCGGGTGCTTTAGTCACAGAAAAAAAAGAATTTCCTCCGCAATCTTTAATTTTAGGCAGCCCAGCTAAATTTATACGCACACTTAGCGATGAAGAAATTCATAACTTTCAACTGGGTGTACAAGCTTATGTTGAAAAAGCGAAAAAATTCAAAAATCAACTCATAAGGCTCGCCTAGCATGTCCTGCGAACTCAGAACGATTCTGTTTAACAACCAAACGGCGCGCGCTCAAATTGTCCGACTTAACCACAGCTGGCAACAGATCATTAAAAACCACAATTATCCAAAAGCTATCGAAAATATGCTTGGTGAATTGGTTGCGGTCAGCGTTGTATTGTCAGCCAGCTTAAAATTCAAAGGCTCGCTAATTTTGCAAATCAAAGGCGATGGCCCCGTTTCTTTAATGACGGCAGAATGTACCCACGAACTAAATGTACGCGCAACCGCTGTATTTGATAAAACAAAACATATTCAAGAAAACAGCTCATTTCAAGAACTGGTTAATGAAAAGGGTAGGGGTCGTTTTGTTATTATTTTGGATCCCCAAAATCGCCTACCTGGGCAACATCCCTATCAAGGCATCATTGAGTTATCTGGCCAATCAATTGCTCAAGCTATTGAAAACTATATGCAGCAATCAGAACAGCTGAAAACCCGTCTTTGGCTACAATCTGACCATGAATCAACAGGAGCCCTACTTTTACAACAAATGCCCAATGAAGGCGGCAAATTAGACAGTGCAACAACGGTTGAAACCCACGAAACACAAGCCCAATGGAACCACCTCACTTTATTATGCAACACACTTAAACCAAAAGAACTACTAGAAAACTCGCCAGAAACTATCGCCAGACATTTATTTTGGCAAGAACCTAACCAAACCCTTTCTATACGACCAGCTCATTTCTTCTGTACCTGTTCACGGGAAAAAGTTGCCAAGGTACTAAAAGGACTCGGAAAAGAAGAAATAGAAGACGCTCTAAAAACACAAAAAAGCCTAAGCATTAACTGCGACTACTGCAATACCACCTATGCGTTTGACAGCATTGACTGTGCTGCACTATTTTCTGATTAATTTGCTTGCGCTGTAATTGACTGAGCCCCCACTTGTACGTCAGGACTCACCAGTTGCACATAAATTTCAGATTCTCCAACCATCCCAAGGTCATACCGAGCACGCTCTTCAATGGCCTCGAAACCATTTTGCAAGCTTAGTACTTCACTGCGCAAACGCTGATTACGACTGCGCAGCAGTTCATTATGGTCAAGCTGTTTAGTCAATTCTTGTTCGAGTTCCCGCACGCGCAGCACGCCCCCCTTACCAAACCAGAGAGGCCACTGCAGCGTCAGTAAAAGAGTAACAAGCAACAAAGAAACAACGCGGCTATTCATAAATCCAAGCTTTGCATAAAGCAATAACGATAAAATTACTTACGCAAATTATAAAATGCTTTCAGACCTGGGTAATACGCGACATCTCCCAAATCTTCCTCAATGCGCAATAGCTGATTATATTTTGCAATTCGGTCAGAACGGCTCATCGAACCAGTTTTAATTTGCATAGCATTGGTACCAACAGCAATATCAGCAATCGTGCTGTCTTCTGTTTCTCCTGAACGGTGAGATACCACGGCGGTATAACCAGCACGCTTGGCCATTTCAATAGCTGCAAAAGTTTCTGTTAATGTACCAATCTGGTTAATTTTAATCAAAATAGAATTGGCAATTGATAAATCAATGCCCTGCTGTAAAATTTTGGTGTTGGTAACAAATAAATCGTCACCAACCAACTGCACCCTGTGGCCTAAGCGTTCAGTTAAATACTTCCAACCATCCCAGTCATTTTCAGCCATACCATCTTCAATTGAAATGATAGGATACTTATTGCACCAAGTTTCTAACAAATGTGTAAAATCTTGGGCAGACAGTGTTAAACCTTCCCCTCCAAGACAATACTTACCTTCTTTATAAAACTCTGAGCTAGCACAATCTAAACCTAAACCCACTTGGGTGCCAGGCTCATAGCCTGCTTTTTCTATGGCTTGTAGAATTAACTGTATGGCGGCCTCATGATTTGCAACAGAAGGCGCAAACCCCCCTTCATCACCTACCGCAGTAGACAAACCTTTGTCATGCAATATACCCTTTAAAGCATGAAACACTTCAGCACCGTAACGCAAGGCTTCACGAAATGTGGGCGCACCTACCGGTAAAATCATAAACTCTTGCAGATCCAAATTATTGTTAGCGTGCGCCCCACCATTAATAACATTCATCATAGGCACAGGCATAGCCATGGCACCCATACCACCAAAATAACGGTATAAAGGCAAACCCGTTTCTTCAGCTGCGGCTTTTGCTACAGCCATAGAAACTGCCAACATCGCATTGGCACCTAAACGTGATTTATTTTCCGTACCATCTAAATCAAGTAAAGTATGATCTAAGAAACTTTGCTCATGAGAGTCTAAACCCAAAATGGCTTCAGAAACCTCGGTGTTAATGTTTTCAACTGCAGTCAACACCCCTTTGCCCAAGTAGCGAGATTGATCGCCGTCACGCAATTCAATGGCCTCTCTAGAACCTGTTGAAGCACCAGAAGGAACCGCTGCACGCCCCATGGCGCCACTTTCCAATAAAACGTCACACTCAACGGTAGGATTACCACGGGAGTCAATCACCTCACGCCCAATTACATCAACAATAGCACTCATTTCAATCCTTACTTAATAAAGGTTTGCTTTAATTACAACTTTGTTTCAATCAAGCCACTGCTTTTAACCAATTGATCAATGGCAATCAAAGTTTTTAACAAAGTTTCCATTTTCCCCAAAGGCCAAGCGTTTGGGCCATCAGATAAAGCTTGATCCGGGTTAGGGTGAGTTTCCATAAACAACCCAGCTACGCCGCTGGCCACAGCTGCCCTTGCTAAAACAGGCACAAATTCACGCTGACCACCCGAAACGGTTCCTTGCCCTCCGGGCAACTGAACAGAATGCGTTGCATCAAACACCACAGGGCACTGCGTATCGCGCATAATGGCCAGACTGCGCATATCGGAGACCAAATTGTTATAACCAAAACTAGCCCCACGTTCACACACCATAAACTGATCTGTTTCAACACCTGCCATTTGCGCAGCCTCTCGGGCCTTATCAACAACATTCTTCATATCACCAGGCGCTAAAAACTGACCTTTTTTGATGTTAACAGGCTTTCCAGAAACCGCCACTGCATGAATAAAATCAGTTTGTCGACACAAAAAAGCGGGGGTCTGCAAAACATCCACCACAGCAGCAACCTCGGGAATATGGCCCAGCTCATGAACATCAGTTAAAACAGGCATATTCAACTCCGAGCGAACCCGTTCCAATACTTTTAAACCAGCTTCCAAGCCTAAACCACGAAAACTTTTTCCAGAACTGCGATTGGCTTTATCAAATGAACTTTTGTATATCAACGGGATACCAAGGCGATCACACATTGCTTGCAATTCTGCAGCCGTATCAATCGCCATCTGCTCAGACTCAATTACACAAGGCCCAGCAATCAAAAAAAGGGGCCGATTCAAACCAATCTCAAAATTGCATAACTTCATCTATAGTCCTTTGTTCAACGCCATTAAACAAACATTTTCTTTATTTTTTAGCAGCAAATGCCAAAGCAGCCTGAATAAAAGAGGTAAACAAAGGGTGCCCGTCACGCGGGGTGCTTGTAAACTCAGGGTGAAACTGCACACCAATAAACCATGGATGATTGGGCAATTCCATCATCTCGGGTAAATTTTCTGTAGGAGTACGAGCAGAAATAACCAAACCCGCCTGCTCTAACGCTGGCACATAATAATTATTCACTTCATAACGATGACGATGGCGTTCATTAACCGTTTCACCATAAATACGGTGAGCCAAAGTCCCTGGAAGCACAGGACATTTTTGAGAACCTAAACGCATAGTCCCACCAACATCCGAGGCTTCAGTGCGCTTTTCAATTTGACCTGAACGATCAACCCACTCTGTAATTAGTGCAACAACAGGATACGGTGTTTCCGTATAAAACTCTGTAGAGTTGGCTTCTTTTAACTGCGCGCAATGACGAGCAAACTCAATAACCGCCAACTGCATCCCTAAACAAATACCCAAGTAAGGCACATGGGTTTGACGGGCATACGCAATCGCTTGAATTTTACCCTCTGTCCCACGCTTACCAAAACCACCTGGCACCAAAATGGCGTCCAAATTGGCAAGACAACCTACGCCCTCAGCTTCAATTTGCTCGGCATCAATATATACAATTTCAATGCGAGTTCTTGTTTTTAGACCCGCATGATTAAGCGCCTCATTCAATGACTTATAAGATTCAGTTAACTCTACATATTTACCTACCATACCAATGCGCACCACATGCTGAGGATTTTCCAAAGCAAAAACCAAATTCTGCCAAACTGACAAATCGGCTTGTTTCGCCTGCGTTAACCGAAGCTTTTCAACAACGGCATAATCCAGGTGTTGTTCGTGCAACATGGCTGGAATTTTATAGATGGTGTCAGCATCCCAAACCGAAATTACCGCATTTTCTGGCAAATTTGAAAACAAAGAAATTTTTGATTTTTCATCGTACGGAATGGGGCGATCAGCCCGACACAACAAAGCATCAGGAATAATGCCAATTTCACGCAATTTTTGCACAGAATGTTGTGTGGGTTTGGTTTTTAACTCACCAGCCGACGCAATAAAAGGCACCAAAGTTAAATGCATAAAAAAAGCATCATGACGGCCTAGGCGCAAACTCATTTGGCGAGCAGATTCTAAAAACGGTAAAGACTCAATATCTCCAACCGTACCGCCAATTTCAACAATAGCAACATCGGCTTTACCTTGCCAAGCCGCTGCTGCACCACGTTCTATAAACGCTTGAATTTCATTAGTAATATGTGGAATAACTTGAACGGTTTTACCTAAATATTCACCACGGCGCTCTTTACGAATCACTGATTCGTAAATTTGGCCCGTTGTAAAATTATTTGATTTACGCATACGAGCGGAAATAAATCGCTCATAGTGGCCAAGATCAAGATCGGTTTCTGCACCGTCTTCAGTAACAAACACCTCACCGTGCTGGTAAGGACTCATGGTTCCAGGATCTACATTAATATAAGGATCCAGCTTAAGCATGGTGACCTTTAAACCACGGCTTTCCAGAAGAGCAGCCAAAGAAGCAGCTGCAATTCCTTTGCCCAGCGAGGACACCACACCACCAGTGACAAAAACATATTTGGTCATCATGAACACAATGGCGAGAACAAACGCAACAATTAAAGCGGGATTATACCTTGCTTATGCATCAATCCTGAACTGGGCACCCCGTTTTAGCATTTAATTCTTCACGGGTGACCCCTGGGGCCAATTCCAACAATTTTAAACCGTTAGGCGTCACATCTAAAACTGCTAAATCAGTGATAATTCGATTCACCACGCCAACACCCGTCAAAGGCAAGGTACACTGCGAGAGAATTTTTAAATCTTCACCACCGTCTTTTTTCTTAGCGACATGCTCCATCAACACCACAACCTTAGCGACACCAGCCACCAAGTCCATTGCGCCGCCCATACCCTTGACCAATTTACCAGGAATCATCCAGTTGGCTAAGTCGCCAGTTGCACTGACCTGCATTGCACCTAAAATAGCCAAATTAATATGCCCACCACGAATCATAGCAAAAGAATCAGCGCTTGAAAAAAAACTTGAACCAGCCACTGTTGTCACTGTCTGTTTACCAGCGTTGATCAAGTCAGCATCAACTTCAGCCTCTGCTGGAAAGGGCCCGATACCCAACAACCCATTTTCCGATTGCAGCATTACGTCCATATGCTCAGGAATATGATTAGCCACTAAAGTGGGCAAACCAATTCCTAAATTCACATAAAAACCATCACGCAACTCTTCGGCGGCTTTTGCAGCCATCTCATCTCTACTCCAAGGCATTTAACTCTCCGTACTGATTGTTGTCTTGATTTTTAAAGTGAACCTGAGCGAACAGTTCTTTGTTCAATTCTTTTTTCAGGCTGAGCATTCAACACCAAACGCTGTACAAAAATGCTAGGGGTGTGCACTGCATCTGGGTCCAACTGCCCTGTTTCTACAATCTCTTCAACCTCCGCAACCGTCACCTTAGATGCCATGGCAACCATTGGATTAAAATTACGCGCTGTTTTACGATAAATTAAATTACCGGAAGTGTCGGCCTTCCACGCTTTCACCAAGGCGAGATCAGCAGTCAATGAATGTTCCATAACATGGGGGACGCCATTAAACTCACGCACTTCCTTACCCTGAGCAACCACCGTACCATAGCCTGTTTTTGTAAAAAATGCTGGAATACCCGCACCACCTGCACGCAATTTCTCAGCCAACGTACCCTGCGGAGTAAACTCTAGCTCTAATTGCCCAGACAAGTATTGACGTTCAAACTCTTTGTTTTCCCCAACATAAGAGGAGATCATTTTTTTTATTTGCCGAGTTGTTAATAGCTGCCCCAAACCAAACCCATCCACACCAGCATTGTTTGAAATAACCGTTAAGTTTTTAACACCACTATCACGCAAAGCAACAATAAGCGCTTCAGGAATACCACATAAACCAAAACCACCCACAGCAATGGTCATGTGATCAGATACAATACCAGCCAATGCTGATACTGCGCTTTGATACACTTTATTTATAGCCATTTAACCCACCCTCAGTAGCAAGCAAACAAATAAGCAAAAACAGATAAGCAAAAAACCAAAACGATGTTCTATTATTTTTAGCAAATTATTCTTAACAAACACCAAACTTCATTCTAAATCAGGTTTGTGCATCGCACCTAATTTTGTATCACGCTTTGTAACTAATCCAGCAAAAATGACTGTACACATTACAATAAAAACAACGAATTCTTTTAAATTTTGATAACCTAACAGTAACTGTGATTTAGAAAGGCATTTATGTCCAATCATCATGAACGAGACACCATGGAATACGATGTTGTCATTGTTGGCGCAGGCCCTGCTGGTTTATCTGCAGCCATTCGTCTAAAACAATTGGCCAAAGAAAAAAAACAACGTATCAGCGTTGTAGTGTTAGAAAAAGGCGCTGAATTGGGTTCTCACACACTGTCTGGCGCAGTGATGGACCCGATTGCACTCAGTGAACTCCTACCTGACTGGAAAACATTAGGGGCCCCTCTAAACACCCCTGTTAGCGAAGACCGTTTTCTATTTTTATCTGAAAAAAAAGCTTTCAAAGTACCCAATATTTTCCTTCCTAACTGCTTTAAAAATCATGGCAACTACGTGGTTAGCCTTGGTAATGTTGTGCGTTGGCTTGGGCAACAAGCCGAAGCACTTGGCGTTGAAATTTTCCCAGGTTTTGCTGCTGCTGACATTATTTATGGCGAAAACAATGAAGTGCTTGGTGTCATTACAGGTGACATGGGCATAGATAAAAACGGCCATCCAACAAAAAACCATCAATTGGGTATGGCGTTGCTTTCGAAATACACATTGTTTGCTGAGGGCGCCAGAGGCCACCTTGGCAAACAACTCATGTCTAAATACAAGCTCAATGACGGACGCGACCCCCAAGTTTATGGTATTGGCCTCAAAGAACTCTGGGAAGTACACCCCGCCCAACACCAACCAGGCTTAGTGATCCATTGCGCCGGTTGGCCATTGCATTCTGATACTTATGGCGGCTCGTTTCTTTACCACCTTGAAAATAACCAAGTTGCCGTGGGTTTTGTCATGGGACTTGGCTACAAAAACCCACATTTATCACCTTACGCAGAATTTCAGCGCTACAAAACCCACCCGGCAATTCAACATTTTTTTGAAAATGGAAAACGCTTGGCCTACGGCGCCCGTGCAATTACAGCCGGCGGCTTAATGTCTTTGCCAAAACTCAGCTTTTCCGGCGGTGCTTTAATAGGCTGTGAAGCTGGCTTTCTCAATGTTTCTCGCATTAAAGGCAGCCATGCTGCTATTAAAAGCGGCATGCTCGCAGCTGAAGCAGCTTTTGATGCTCTTCTAGCTGAACGCGCCAATGACGAACTTGAACAATACCCACGCGCTTTTAATAATTCATGGCTATACGATGAATTGTATAAATCTCGAAACTTTAAACAATGGATGTCCAAAGGATTATTGACCGGAACCCTTATGGTTGGGATTGAACAAAAACTACTAGGTGGCCATGTTCCTTGGACTTTACACCACCAAAGCGCTGACCATGAGACCACTGAACCTGCAGCGCAATTTCAACCAATTAACTATCCCAAACCCGATGGGCGCATTACATTTGATTTACTCAGCTCTGTTTATATTTCCAATACCAACCACGAGGAAAATCAACCTTGTCACCTACAATTGAATCGCGCTGATACCCCAGTTGCAGTCAACTTAACCCGTTATGCTGGGCTTGAAAAAAACTATTGCCCAGCTGGGGTTTATGAGTATATTCAAGATACCAACAACAATTGGCGGCTACAAATTAATGCGCAAAACTGCCTACACTGTAAGACATGTGACATTAAAGACCCAACACAAAATATCACATGGATAGCGCCTGAAGGTGGGGGCGGACCAAATTATCCGAATATGTGATAGCTTTTATTTAGGGCCAAAAACCATTTTTAGCCCTAAATGCGTTTTAAGTAAGTTTTAAATGAACTCTAAATAAGCCCTAAACGGACTTAAATTAAACTAGCTTAAGCCAAAAAACTACTGCCCTAACACACGCTGCATCGCCTGTAAACACAAGCCCATCAAACCAGAAGGAACAACACCTAAAATAAGCACCAAGGCGCCATTAACAGCCAATAATACTTTTGGCAAAGCAGAACAAGCGCCACAAACGTTTACTTGGTTTTGATTGCTGTCAACAACTTGCGCGCCCACTGACAATTCATCTAAAGCACTAGACTCAACGGATACATTCGGCTCAACAAATGCACCAGAGACTGCAGCATTAACCGACGCATCGAAATAAATGATTTTTACAATGCGCAAATAATAAAACGCGCCCACTAGAGACATAAGCACCGCAAATACAGTCAAAAGCACATGACCTGCTGCAAAAGCCGCCTGCAACACCATCAGTTTTGCATAAAAACCAACCATCGGCGGAATTCCAGCCAAAGAAAACATTAACACCAAGACCACCAAAGCCAGCCACGGAGAACGGGTATTTAAACCTTTCAAATCAACAATACGATCTGACTCAATTCCCTGTCGGGCCAATAACAAAACCACTCCAAATGTACCTAAAGTAGTTAAAACGTAAGTGACCACATAAAACATCGATGCGCCATAGGCACTGGCTGCGCCCACGGTATGTTTATCTACCACTCCAGACAACATACCCAGCAACATAAATCCCATTTGCGCGATGGTTGAATAGGCCAGCATACGCTTTAAATTGGTTTGCATAATTGCCGCTAAATTACCAACCGCCATAGACAACACAGATAAAACCAACAACATTTGTTGCCAATCGTAAGCTGTTGCTAACAAAGCTTCAACCAAGATACGAACCAAAAGAGAAAATGCTGCAAATTTTGGGGCAGCACCCATTAACAAAGTGATGGCCGTTGGAGCACCCTGGTACACGTCGGGAACCCACATATGGTAGGGAACCACACCCAATTTAAATGCTAGACCAGAAACAACAAACACCAATCCGAAAACCAAAATTAGCTTGTTGGCTTCAGGATTTACTGTTGCCTTCGCAATTTCCGTGATATCTAAAGAACCAGTCGCCCCATACACCATGGACATACCATACAGTAGAAAGCCAGAAGCTAAAGCACCTAAAATAAAATATTTCATAGCCGCTTCAGTTGACTGCAGGTGATCTCGACGTAAAGCAACCGCCGCATACAATGACAAAGAAAGCAACTCTAAGCCCAAATAAATCAACAGCAAAGTATTGGCTGAGATCATCACCATTTGGCCCAATAAAGCAAATAAAGCCAGCGCTAAATATTCACTACGCATCATACCGCGGTCAGCAACATATTGACGCGCATAAACCAATGTAACCGCCAATGATAATGCACTAAAACCTTTTAATAACAAGCCCATAGAGTCGTTAATATACATATTAGAAAAAGCCAACTCTGGTTCTTTTAAATCAAAGTGATAAAAACAAAACGCAGCTACCACCAGAACTGAAACAACAGAAAAACTGTGCAATAAACACAAATAACGGCTTTTGGTTAGGCCATCAAACACTAAAAGAGTCAATACCACACAAGCCAAAAATATCTCAGGAAAAGCCGCTGTGGCATTTAAACTAGCGAATGTAATTGCAGTCACGATCAGTCCTTAAGCTTAGAGTTGGCTACATGATCAAGCAGTGCTTGCACCGATTCATGCATCACATCAGTAAATGGTTTAGGATAAAGCCCCATTGCCAAAACCAATGCAGCCATAGCCAACAACATACAAAATTCACGTGCATTCAAATCATTTAACTGGCGCACTTTATCTTTAACTGCTTCACCAAAAACCACCCGCTTATACATCCATAGCGAATAAGCAGCACCAAAAATTAAAGTGGTAGCAGCCAATAAACCAATCCAGAAATTGTATTTAATAGCGCCTAAAATAACCATAAATTCGCCGACAAAACCGCTGGTTGCTGGCAAACCTGCGTTGGCCATAGCGAAGAATAAGAACAACGCAGCAAACTTAGGCATACTGTTAACCACACCACCGTAATCGGCAATATTACGGGTATGTAAACGGTCATAGAGGACCCCTATACACATAAACATGGCGCCAGAAACAAAACCGTGGGAGATCATTTGTACAATTGCACCTTCAACCGCCAAAGATTGAAACATAAAAAAGCCTAAAGTCACAAAACCCATATGAGCAATCGAAGAGTATGCCACCAGCTTTTTCATGTCAGACTGCACCAAGGCCACCAAACCAATATAAACCACAGCAATCAATGACAATACTATCATCATGCCTGATAAGCTCTGACTCGCATCAGGGGCGATAGGCAAAGAAAACCTTAAAAAGCCATAAGCCCCCAACTTCAACATAATCGCAGCCAAAACAATCGAGCCCCCTGTTGGTGCTTCTACGTGAGCGTCAGGCAACCAAGTGTGTACAGGCCACATGGGCACTTTTACTGCAAAAGCCATTAAAAACGCAATAAACAAATAAGTTTGCGCTTCCATGCCAATTGGCAATTTATGCCAAGCTGATATTTCAAAAGAACCAGATTGTTGATGAAGATAAATAATAGCCACAAGGGTCAGCAATGATCCTAATAAGGTGTATAAAAAGAACTTAAATGCAGCATAAACCCGATTAGTTCCGCCCCAAACTCCGATGATGATGTACATTGGAATCAGCGTTGCTTCAAAAAAAATATAAAACAACAAACCATCGCTGGCTGCAAACACACCGATCATTGCGCCAGATAAAATCAAAAACGCCGCCATGTATTGCGCCACACGGGTTTCAATGACTTCCCACCCTGCAATCACAACAAAAACCGTAATCAAAGCAGTCAACAAGACAAACCAAACTGAAATTCCATCAACACCCAGCGCATAATTAACGTGCAGACTTTCAATCCACAGTGCTGATTCTACAAACTGCAATGCCGCGCTGCTGGTATCAAACCCCACAAGCAATGGTATGGTTACCAAAAACCCGAAAATAGCGCTAACCAACGAAACCGCCCTGACAACACCAGCGTTTTCATCTTTTCCGGTTGCCATAATAAAAAAACCAGACACGATAGGGATCCAAATGGCTAAGCTTAAATACGGTAATGTGTTTTGCATCAATTATTTCCAAAAAGCGATTGAGGCTTCGTTATTTTAATAATTCAAATTTGCCAAAAGATTGGCATTGGACATCACAAAGTAACTGATCATGGCTAAAACCGCTAAGATCATTGCAAATGCGTAATTGTATATATATCCAGTTTGAAATAAGCGGACCACACTGGCTAAAAAACCAATCAACCGAGCGCTGCCATTGACCACTAAACCGTCGATCACAGTTTGATCGCCCGCCTTCCACAAACCACGACCTAAAAGTCTTGCCCCAGCAGCAAAAACCACTTCATTGAAACGATCCATATAGTATTTATTCTCTAAAATACGATGAATGGGCAACAATACTTTGCCAAAAAAACGCGGTAGCGCTGGAACATACAGATAAAAAACAGCTGCCGTCACCACCCCTGCCAATGCCAAATAAAATGGTAATGTTGATAAAGCATGAAAACCCATCGCCGCTGCGCCATGGAATATATTTTTCAATTGAATCATCGCTTGATGCTGTGGCAACACTGTAATAACATCTTTGAAAAACGCACCATGCAACATCGGTTCAATCGCTATATAGCCAATTAAAACAGAAGGAATTGCCAGCAATATTAACGGCAATGTTACCACCCATGGGGACTCATGAGGCTCATGGGCTTGAGAGACGCCATGATCGCCATGCGCATCCTCTTTTGTTGCGTGATCTCCAGCATGACCGTGGCTGACCTGACGGAAACGTTCTTCACCATGAAACACCAAAAAGTACATTCTGAATGAATAAAACGCAGTAATAAACACACCAGCCAAGACACTGAAGTATGCAAAACCAGCTGCAGGCAATTGGCTAAAAGCCACCGCCTCAATAATCGAATCTTTAGAATAAAACCCAGAGAAAAAAGGTGCTCCAATCAATGCTAGAGAACCCAACAAGGAAGTTAACCATGTCACCGGCATATGCTTCCACAAACCACCCATGTTACGAATATCCTGATCATGGTGCATGCCCATAATTACTGACCCTGCACCCAGAAATAATAAAGCTTTAAAAAAGGCGTGGGTCATCAAGTGAAAAATTGCAACTGGATACGCTGATACACCCAATGCAATGGTCATATACCCCAGCTGGGACAACGTAGAATAAGCCACGACTCGTTTGATATCGTTTTGAATGATACCCATAAAACCCATAAATAAAGCGGTAATCGACCCAATCACCAACACAAAATTAAGGGCAATATCTGACAACTCAAACAAAGGCGACATACGACTGAGCATGAAAATACCAGCAGTTACCATGGTGGCAGCGTGAATAAGCGCAGAAATAGGCGTTGGGCCTTCCATTGAGTCTGGCAACCAAACATGCAGTGGAAACTGTGCCGACTTACCCATGGCACCAATAAACAAGCAAATACAGGCTACAGCCAGCAATGGCCAGTCAGTTCCGGGAAACGTTAACGATACAAGTTTGTCTGATTGGGCAAAAACCTCTGTGTAATTTAATGACCCTGTGTATGCCAAAACCAAACCAATACCCAAAATAAAACCAAAATCGCCAACACGGTTCACCAAAAACGCTTTTAAATTGGCAAAAATTGCTGTTTCTCGCGTGTACCAAAAGCCAATTAACAAATAAGAGACCAAGCCTACCGCTTCCCACCCAAAGAACAATTGTAAAAAGTTATTGCTCATCACCAACATCAGCATTGAAAAAGTGAACAATGAAATATAAGAAAAAAACCGCTGATAGCCTGGGTCTTCATGCATGTAACCTATGGTGTAAATATGCACCATCAAAGACACAGAGGTAATCACCAACATCATGGTGACGGTCAGTGTGTCAATCATAAAACCCACTTCAAACTTTAAATGACCAACGCGTGCCCATTCATAGAGGGTGCCATTAAAAGTATTGCCGTTTAAGACGTCTTGAAACACCAAAACAGAAGCAATAAAAGCCGTTAGAACACCCAATATAGTAGCCGTGTGAGCGCCCCGACGTCCAATTAATTTACCGAAGAACCCAGCCAAAATAGCACCACACAACGGTGCCAAAGGAACAATTAAATACAAGGGATTCATAGCACTTACCCCTTAAGTTGGTCGAGATCTTCGACATTGATTGAGTTCATATTACGGAATAACACCACTAAAATGGCCAAGCCAATTGCAGATTCGGCAGCAGCTACAGTTAAAATGAAAAACACAAATAACTGCCCTGATAAATCGCCCATGTAGCGAGAAAACGCTACAAAATTTATATTCACCGCCAATAACATAAGTTCTATGGCCATCAACAATACAATAATATTTTTACGATTTAAAAATATACCAATAACACTGATAGCAAATAAGATTGCACCCAATACCAAATAACTCGATAAACTCACCATGTTTTAATCCTCTGTTATTCTTGTGTGTCTGCTGCTCGGGTTTGCCGATGCTCAACTTCAGCTTCCATACTGACCAAACGCACCCGCTCAGAGGATTTAACACGCACCTGATCAGATGGTTTTTGTGCTTTTGTATCTTTGCGTCTACGCAATGTAAGTGCAATGGCGGCAACCATCGCCACCAACAAAATTAAAGCTGCTATTTCAAATGGATATAAATATTCTGTATAAAGTAGCTGACCCAATTCGGCAGTATTGTTAACAGACTTTGGTATCTCTTGTGGTGTTTCAGTCCCTGAAAAACCCATACGCAATACAATAGCCATCTCAATGGCGATAATCAGTCCAACAAAACCAGCGGTTGGCAAATAACGCCAAAAACCAGTTCGCAGACTATCCAAATTAATGTCTAGCATCATCACCACAAATAAAAATAACACCATGACAGCACCAACATAAACCAATACCAGTGAAATGGCTAAAAACTCGGCATCCAGCAAAACCCACAAACCTGAGGCAGAAAAAAAAGCCAAAACTAAATACATCGCTGCATGCACCGGATTACGCACAGTGATAACGCGCAAAGCTGCAAAAACTAAAACACCTGCAAAACTATAAAAAAAAGCGGGGGAGATGGCTGTCATATCAATCTTATTCTTTCTTGATTTCAGCGGAATTTTGCATCTGCGCAACGGTTAGCGGCAATTTCAGCTTCATAACGATCGCCTACAGCCAACAACATTTCTTTTGTGAAATACAAATCACCACGTTTTTCTCCGTGATACTCATGAATATGAGTTTCAACGATGGAATCAACCGGGCATGACTCTTCACAAAAACCACAAAAAATACACTTCGTTAAATCTATATCGTACCGCGTAGTTCGCCTTGAACCATCTTGCCTAACCTCAGATTCAATGGTGATTGCCATGGCTGGGCACACAGCCTCGCACAACTTACATGCAATGCAGCGCTCCTCGCCATTGGGATAACGCCGTAATGCGTGCAAACCCCTAAAACGCGGTGACATTGGTGTTTTTTCTTCTGGGTACTGAATTGTAATCTTGGGTTTAAATAAGTACTTACCTGTTAAAGCCAAACCCTTAAACAACTCTTTGAGCAAAAGACTCGACAAAAATTCCTTTACAACTTGGTACATTCAGTCTTCCTTTCGATTACTTCCAGATATTCCAAGGCGTTTGCATCCAAACCGCCACAATCACCAACCAAACCAATGTCAACGGAATAAAAATTTTCCAGCCTAAACGCATAATCTGATCATAACGATACCGAGGAAATGAAGCCCTAAACCAAATAAAACAAGATACAACAAGAAATGTTTTTACGCCCAACCAAATCCAACCTGGAATCCAGTTCAGAAGCACTGTGTTTATTGGTGAATCCCAACCACCAAGAAACATTACGCAAGTTAAGGCTGAAATTAAAATCATATTGGCATATTCAGCTAAAAAGAATACCGCAAAGGCCATTCCTGAATATTCAACCATGTGACCTGCAACAATTTCGGACTCACCCTCAACAACATCAAACGGATGTCTATTGGTTTCAGCAACACCAGAAATAATATAAATAACAAACAAAGGCAACAGCGGTAACCAATTCCATGACAAAAAGCTTAAACCCATGTCAGCGAAAATACCTCTCTGCTGACTTTGGACAATCTCTGTTAAATTCAAGCTACCACTGACCAACAGTACAGTGACCAATACAAACCCCATAGCTAATTCATAAGAAACCATTTGCGCTGAAGCACGCATCGCAGCCAAAAAAGCATACTTAGAATTGGATGCCCAACCAGCAACAATCACACCGTAAACACCAATTGATGTAATTGCCATCACATAAAGCAACCCAGCATTGATATTGGACAACACCATCTCAGGACCAAAAGGAATAACCGCCCAGGCTGCCAAAGCAGGCATGATGGTCATCATTGGGGCAATAATAAATAAGCCTTTGTTGGCATTAGCAGGAACAATAATTTCTTTAAAAATAAGCTTTAGCGCGTCAGCAAATGGTTGCAACAACCCCAAAGGACCCACCCGATTAGGCCCTAATCGTACGTGCATCCAGCCAATTAACTTACGCTCCCAATAAGTTAAGTACGCAACACAAATAAGCAATGGCAAAGTGATTGCGAGGATGCCCGCCAGGGTCCACAAAGTCGGCCAAAAAGAACCAAACAAGGCGGCACCCTCTGTTTGTATGGCCGTCAAAAGACTGTTCATTAATTTACTATCCTTTTAGCTGATTATTCTTCAACCTCAAGCCGATACAGCAGCGATTCTAAGATCACCGAACATAGGCCCTAAGCGCTCAGTTTGCTCCAATGCAGCGGAAATTTGCGCAACCCCAAACGCTTGAGAATCATCCACCTCAATAGGCAAAACGATTGGCGCGTAATCTTTCATCTGCACTGTTGCCCGAGTGGTGCTAACGAGACCTAACGCACTGATGGTTTGCTGATTCAATCGGATGACTGGCTGACCAGCCCCCGAAGTTGATTGCAATGAATGGGCATGGCGAACAATTGAATCGGTCCGATAAATAGGTACATCGGCCACTCTGACTAGCGTTGTAAAGCTTGTATTTAGCTCCGCTAAGGATATTAACGCCAAATTTCCAAAAGTTTGCGCGCCCAAAGTCAAATGATTACTCAAACGTGGCTCAATCGCTTCACTGGTTTGTAACTCAAGTGACAAACGAATGTCTTCCGTACTGTTGTAGTCAAAACCCTGAATACCTAATAAATCGCCTAAAACTCGCAACACTTTCCAAGCAGGTCGAACCTGCCCCAAGGGTTTAACTGTGGCGTTAAACGCCTGAAGTCGTCCTTCGCAGTTGACCAAAGAGCCCGAAGTCTCAGTAAATGGAGCAATTGGTAAAACAATATGCGCATATTTTGACACTTCTGAACGGTGTGTAGCAAGCGCCACCACCAGCGGTGTATCTTGCAAGGTACGCAATGCTTGCGCTGCGTCTACTGCATCTAAATTAGGCTCGGTGTTCATTAAAACCAAGGCTTTTAGACCACCGCTCAACATTTGCGCAGCATTCAATCCGTGAGCACCAGGAAGGGCACCAGCAACATAAGCACCCAATGTGTTACCAGACTCTGTTAAATGACCAAACGTGGCTTCTAAGGCTCCCGCCAAGGTTTGCACCAACAACTCCAACACTGTTGCATTTTCAGCCTGAGAAACCATATTACCCATTAGAATCAATGGTGCAGTACCAGACACCAACTCATTGGCCATGGCCAGTGATTCTACTGAAGGCGAAACAGACTGCAAAGCAGCAGGGATAGCCAAAGACTTGATATTGGAAACCGCCACAATTAATTCAGCCAAGGCCGAAACCCAATGCTGTGGGGCAAGCACTTGGGTTGCAGCCAAAGGCATTAACCAATTGTCTTTACAACTGTGGATAGAAAACACCTTGGTTTTGCGTCGAGCCGCTTGGCGCAAACGCTGCGCAACCAAAGGATGGTCTTTGCGTAAGAAAGAACCAAGCACTAACACCCGATCAAATTTTTTCAAATCAGCAACACGGGTACCTAACCATGGAATGCCCTTACGCTTACCATCAGCTGAAAAATCAACACGACGCAAGCGTACATCAATATTCTCACTACCTAAACCTCGAATAAGCTTACTGGCCAACGACAACTCTTCAAGCGTTGAGGTTTGTCCAGCCAATAAGCCCACTGCTGCTGGACCATGCTCACGGACCGCAGTTTGCAAACCTTCAGCAACCAAATTTAAGGCGGATTCCCAATCGGTTTGCACCCATTGATCTCCACGCTTAACCATTGGCGTAGTGACACGATCTGAACTGTTTAAACCCTCATAAGCAAAACGGTCTTTATCTGATATCCAGCACTCATTGAGGTCATCCACCTCGTAAGGCAGAACCCGCATAACACGGTCACCCTTGACCTGAACCACAACATTGGCCCCCAGACTATCATGTGGACTAATTGAACGACGGCGAGCCAGTTCCCATGTGCGCGCCGAATATCGAAACGGTTTTGAAGTTAACGCACCCACGGGACAAAGATCAATCATGTTGCCAGAAAGCTCAGACTCAACTGAACGCCCAACAAACGATAAAATCTCTGAATGCTCACCACGACCCGCCATACCAATTTCCATCACACCTGCAACCTCTTGGCCAAACCGAACACAACGTGTGCAATGAATACAGCGTGACATTTCTTGCGCAGAAATCAAAGAACCCATTTCCTTATGAAATACCACGCGCTTTTCTTCTTGGTAACGAGAACTGCTACCACCATAACCAACCGCCAAATCTTGTAACTGACATTCACCACCTTGATCGCAAATAGGACAGTCTAAAGGGTGATTAATCAGTAAAAACTCCATCACAGACTTTTGCGCTGCAATGGCTTTAGGCGATGCCGTGCGTACCACCATACCCGCCGTGACTGGGGTTGCACATGCAGGCAAGGGTTTAGGTGCTTTTTCAACCTCTACGAGACACATGCGGCAGTTGGCTGCTATGCTCAGCTTTTTGTGATAACAAAAATGCGGAACATATGTTCCCATTTGCTGCGCAGCATCCATGACCATGCTACCTTCAGCAACTTCCACCTTGACGCCGTCGATTTCAATTTCAATCATATTTGTACGCTAACTTTAAATGTATGCAGGCACCAAGCAACGCTTGTGCTCTATGTGATAGGCAAATTCATCACGGTAATGCTTAACAAATGCACGAACAGGCATCGCAGCCGCATCACCTAAGGCGCAGATCGTGCGGCCTTGAATATTGTCGGCAATTGAATTGAGCAAGTCCAAGTCTTCCGGTCGACCCTGACCGTTTTCAATTCGATGAACCACACGGTATAACCACCCTGTACCCTCCCGACACGGTGTGCATTGTCCGCAGCTTTCTTCGTAATAGAAATAAGACAAGCGCAACAAAGACTTGACCATGCAACGCGTTTCATCCATCACGATAACAGCACCAGAACCAAGCATAGAACCCGCCTTGGCAATGGCATCGTAGTCCATGTCCGTTTCCATCATGACAGCACCCGGAATAACCGGCATGGAAGAACCACCAGGAATCACCGCTTTAATTTTTTTACCACCCCGCATACCCCCAGCCAATTCTAACAACTTGGCAAATGGAGTCCCCAGAGGAACCTCATAATTTCCAGGACGCTGAACATCACCAGACACAGAGAATATTTTGGTTCCACCATTATTGGGCTTACCCAAAGCCTGAAACCAATCACCACCTTTAGCCATAATAAAAGGCACAGATGCAAAAGTCTCAGTATTGTTGATAGTGGTGGGCTTACCGTATAAGCCAAAAGACGCAGGAAACGGTGGCTTAAACCGCGGCTGCCCCTTTTTACCTTCAATTGATTCAAGCAGGGCAGTTTCTTCACCACAAATATAAGCACCATAACCGTGGTGGGCGTGAAGCTGAAAAGAAAAATCGCTACCTAAAATATTTTCGCCTAAATAACCGGCTGCTCGCGCTTGCTCTAAAGCCTGTTCGAAACGTTCATAAACATCCCAAACCTCACCATGAATATAGTTATAACCAACACCAATACCCATAGCATAAGCAGCAATCGCCATACCCTCAATCACGGCATGTGGGTTGTAACGCAAAATATCACGGTCTTTAAAGGTTCCGGGCTCACCCTCATCAGAATTACACACCAAGTACTTTACATCAGGAAACTGACGAGGCATAAAACTCCATTTTAAACCCGTCGGAAAACCCGCCCCACCCCGACCCCGCAAAGCAGACTTTTTAATTTCAGCAATTACATTTTCCGGTGTCACACCATTTTTCAAGATAGCACCTAAAGCAGAGTATCCGCCACGAGCTTCATAATCTTTTAAACACCAATTATCACCATTCAAATTCGCCAATATAACTGGATTAATGTGCCGATTATGTAAGCATGTCATGGTTTTAACTCCTGGAGCAATGCTTCAATTTTTTCTTTACTCATAAAGCTACACATGCGATGATTGTTAACTAAGAGTACAGGCGCATCACCACAAGCCCCCATGCATTCACCTTCTTTCAAGGTGAAGCACTGGTCAGCAGTGGTCTCATTAAAACCAATGCCCAATTTTGACTTAATAAACTCTGCCGCCTCCGTTGCGCCCGACAACGCGCAAGGCAAATTGGTGCACACTGTTATTTTATTTTTTCCAAGTGGCTTTAAATTGTACATATTGTAAAAAGAAGCCACTTCATAAGCCGCTATTGGCGGCATACCAAGGTAATTTGCTACATGCTCAATGACTTCGTTTGACAACCACCCCAATTCGGTTTGTGCAATTTGCAATCCAGACATCACAGCAGATTGTTTTTGATCTGAAGGATATTTGGCAACTTCACGATCAATTTTTTGATATGCTTTTTCACTTAGCATCTAAGAACCTCAATTTTTCTGTGATTTTAGCGATCTATTTCACCAAATACGATGTCTTGAGTTCCGATGATGGTCACGACATCAGCAATCATGTGGCCGCGCGACATTTCATCCAAACCCTGTAAATGGGCAAAGCCTGGCGCCCTAATTTTCAAACGATACGGCTTGTTTGCCCCATCAGAAATCAGGTAAATTCCAAATTCGCCCTTAGGATGCTCTATTGCCGAATAAGCTTGCCCCTCGGGAACATGCATACCTTCAGTAAACAATTTAAAGTGGTGAATAAGCTCTTCCATATTGGATTTCATACTCACTCGGGCAGGCGGTGCCACCTTGTGATTTTCGGTGATTACGGAACCAGGGTTGTCACGCAACCATTTGACACACTGTTTGATGATTTGGTTACTTTGACGCATTTCTTCAACACGAACCAAATACCGATCGTAACAATCACCGTTTTTTCCAACGGGAATGTCAAAACTTAAACGATCATAAACTTCATAAGGCTGCTTCTTGCGCAAGTCCCAAGCGATACCAGACCCTCGCAACATAGGGCCAGTAAACCCCATAGCAAGCGCGCGCTCAGGCGAAACCACTCCCACACCGACCAAACGTTGTTTCCAGATTCGATTGTCTGTAAGCAATGTTTCGTACTCGTCAACATATTTTGGGAAACGATCAGTAAACGCCTCTACGAAATCCAATAAAGACCCATGACGCAGCTCGTTCAAAGCGTCTACCGCTTTCTGCCCCCGAATTTTTGATGGCGCATATTTTGGCATTTGCTCTGGCAAATCTCGATACACCCCGCCAGGACGATAATAAGCCGCATGCAATCGCGCCCCCGAAACTGCTTCATAACAGTCCATCAGGTCTTCACGCTCACGAAACGCATATAAAAACACCGCCATTGCACCCACATCTAAAGCATGAGCACCCAACCACAACAAATGATTCAACAAACGCGTAATTTCGTCAAACATTACGCGTATGTACTGGGCTCGCACAGGCACTTCAAGACCCAAAAGCTTTTCTATGGCCATGCAATATGCGTGCTCATTGCACATCATAGAAACGTAATCAAGACGATCCATGTACGGCAAAGCTTGAATAAAAGTTTTATGCTCAGCTAATTTTTCTGTGGCCCGATGCAATAAACCAATATGCGGATCTGCACGCTGAACAACCTCCCCATCCAACTCCAAAACCAAACGCAAAACGCCATGGGCTGCCGGATGTTGGGGACCGAAGTTTAACGTGTAATTTTTAATTTCAGCCATTAACACGTACCCCCGTATTGTTCTTCACGCACAACGCGCGGTGTAATTTCACGCGGCTCAATTGTAACCGACTGATAAACAACGCGCTTTTGCTCTGAATCGTAGCGCATCTCAACATGGCCAGACAACGGAAAATCTTTACGAAATGGATAACCCACAAAACCGTAGTCAGTTAGTATTCTGCGCAAATCAGGGTGACCCTCAAAAACAATACCGTACAGATCAAAAGCCTCTCGCTCATACCAAGCCGCTGAAGACCATAAGCCCACCACAGAAGCAACCACAGGAAACTCGTTATCCTCGCAGTAAACACGCATGCGGATGCGCTGATTTAAGCCAACCGAAAGTAAATGCAAAACCACCGCAAAAATTTTAGCTTCCCTAGGCTGATTGCCATAAGTGGAAAAATCTACACCACACAAATCAATAAGTTGATCAAATTCTAAACCCTGAATATTTTTCAACCGTCTGCAAACCTCAAAATAGTCGGCCTGTCTTACATCTACAGTTAATTCGTTTAGCACTGACAATAACTCAATACCCAACCCTTCCAAGGCTTGCTCTACTTTTTGGCGCAGCGAATCGAGTCTTTCTGACATCTTGTTCCCTTTTATCGAGCAATCGTATTGGTTTGACGAATTTTATTCTGCAACTGCAAAATACCGTACATTAACGCTTCAGCCGTAGGTGGACAACCAGGCACGTAAACGTCAACCGGAACAATACGATCACAACCTCGCACCACAGAATATGAATAATGGTAATAACCCCCGCCATTAGCACACGAACCCATAGACATCACCCAACGTGGCTCAGCCATTTGATCATAAACCTTACGCAAAGCCGGCGCCATTTTATTGCACAAAGTACCCGCCACAATCATAAGATCAGACTGTCGAGGACTTGGCCGAAAAATAACTCCAAAACGATCAAGGTCGTAACGCGAAGCACCCGCATGCATCATTTCCACAGCGCAACATGCCAATCCAAAGGTCATAGGCCACAACGAGCCCGTTTTTGACCAATTGATTAACTTATCAACACTGGTAGTAACAAACCCCTCACTCAACACACCTTCGATACCCACTACTCAACCCCCCATGGCACCAAGCTTAATGATCAAAACAATCAACTTCTGTTATTCCCAATCTAAGGCGCCCTTGGTCCATTCGTAAATAAACCCAACAACCAAAATAGCCAAAAAAATCATCATTGCACAAAAACCAACGAACCCAATAGAACGGTAAGCAACAGCCCAAGGAAACAAAAAAGCAATTTCAAGATCAAAAAGAATAAACAAGATGGCGACCAAATAGTATCTAACATCAAATTTTATTCGAGCGTCCTCAAACGCCTCAAAACCACATTCATAAGGCGATAGCTTTTGAGTGTCAGGACGATTTGGACCCATAACACGACCAACCACCATTACACCACCACCCACAGCTAAACCAACAAGAATAAACAACAGGATGGGGTAATACGCTGATAAATTCATGGCGCCCTCTTAATTTGCGTTTTGGCAAAAACCTATTCGAAAAAAAAACCGGCCTGAAATACCCTGACCGGCTTTTGTTTTACTTTGGTGCCGACGGCGAGACTCGAACTCGCACGACTTACGCCACTACCCCCTCAAGATAGCGTGTCTACCAATTTCACCACGTCGGCCAATTTTAAATTATACTACCTAGGAATGTCTTGCAAACGGCTAGCCGGATTCTGCGGAACTTTGTTTTGCATGTCTCCTGCCGCTTTTAACTGATTCTGACCTTGATCCCGATCAACCCCTGACTGAACCTGACCAGAAGAAACAGGAATATCTGCGGGCGAAACAACCGTTCCCGTAGAGTTTTCAGAGGCGCTGTTTGTTACACCTTCAGTTACACCACCAGCAACACTTTCCATAACACTTTTGCTTTCTTTTCCCTCAACTTTAACCTGAGAAGCAAACGACAGCCCTAATGTACTTAAGAAAAAGATTGTAGCACAAACTGCCGTTGTTCTGCTAAGAAAGTTAGCAGCCCCGGTGGCGCCAAACAGCCCCCCCGAAGACCCACCGCCAAATGCTGCACCCATATCGGCACCCTTACCATGCTGAAGCAAGACCAAAACAATAACAGAAATTGCGCTCAAAACCTGCAAAACCATCAAGAAAGAACCAAAAATTGCCATAAATTTTCAACCCAAAGTTGCATTTAAAATACCAATAAATTCTTTAGCCTGCAAAGCTGCACCCCCAACCAAAGCACCATCAACATCTGCCTGAGCAAATAAAGCTTTGGCATTTTCCGCTTTTACACTGCCACCATAAAGAATTTTTACACCAGCAGCAACAGCGACTCCCAAGCACGTAGCAAAGCGATTGCGAATAAAAGCATGCACCTCCTGAGCCTGCTCAGGAGTAGCTGTTCTTCCAGTACCAATTGCCCAAACCGGCTCGTAAGCAAAAATTAAGGGCCAGCATTGATTAGCTAAAAATGGCGATGCTTTTTCTATAACAGGGTCTAATTGAGCGGCAATTGTATCGAAAGTTAAAGCTTGTTCACGCTCGTGTAGACTTTCGCCAATACACACAACGGGTGTTAACCCACCCTCAAGCGCAGCAACTGCTTTCTTAGCCACCAATTCAGAACTTTCACCATGATAAGTTCTGCGCTCCGAATGCCCTACAAGCGTCATTGTAGCGCCAAATTCGCGAACCATTGATACAGCCAGATCTCCTGTGTAGGCACCCTGCGCATAGCAAGAAACATCCTGCACACCATAGGACCACGCACTACCCGCCAAAAAACCTTGAACCTGAGGCAAATAAACCGCAGAACAAAATACAGCACCTTCGCAAGACAAAGGCAGAGCATCTCGCACCTCTTTAAGCAAAGCCTCGTTGCTGGCCAAAGAACCATTCATTTTCCAATTGCCAGCGACTAATTTTTTTTTCATCGTTTACTCCACACAGCGACTATCACTTTCTATTGAGTAGTCGCTGACTTGCAAAATAATTTTGCCAATATTTTGACGGGACTCCATCCGTATATGTGCCTGAACAACACTATCCAAAGGCATAACGGTATCAACCACAGGGACAATCAACCCAGACTCAATCCAAGGCCACACCCGTTGCTGCAAAATCCGAGCCAAATGAGCCTTATACTCAGGGGTTCTGGCCCGCAAAGTTGACCCCGTAACTGTTAACCGTTTTAACATGATTCTTGTTAAATCGATAGACCCCACCGATGCTGACAACTGAGCGATTGTACACAAACGCCCCTCCGTAGCAAGCAATCCCAAATTGGCAGCGAAGGCGTCCGCACCAAGCACATCAAGAATAACATCAACGCCCTGATGCCCTAATTTTTTTACAGTTTTTTTTATCTGATCAACCCAACTCGGGTGGTTGTAATTAAAAACCGCATCAGCACCCTGATTTGTGCATGCTGCCAATTTATTTTCCGAGCCAGCTGTTGCAAACACCTTGGCGCCAAAAACTTTGGCCATCGCTATTGCAGTCAACCCAATACTACTGGCACCCGCATGAACTAAAAAAAGCTCTCCTGGGGCCAATTCACAACGCTCAAAAATATTGGACCAAACAGTCATAAACGTTTCAGGCAATGCTGCAGCCTGCACCAAACTCAAACCACTAGGCACGCGCATGACTTGAGTCAGCGGCACCGCGACATACTCAGCATAACCACCACCATTGGTTAAAGCACAAACAGACTGGCCAACCAATGCATTACATACATTAACCCCACACCGGAAAATTCGGCCCGCAACCTCCAAACCTAAATGCGGGCTTGCGCCAACCGGTGGCGGGTATAATCCAGATCGCTGCAATAGGTCAGGACGATTAACCCCTACCGCAACCACCTGAATTACAACTTCATCGGGGGCAGGATCTGGCACTGCTGCAGAAGCTATCAACTGCAGCACATGCGGCGAGCCCGACTGATGATAAACAACTTGCCTCACAAACTTGCAAACCAGCAGTTACTGATCACCACCAATTTGCGCAACCTGAGCAGGCTGACCTACAGAAGATTGCTCGGACAGCGGCACATTGGGCTCCGTAGGCAGCAACGCTTTCATTGACAAACGGAACCGTCCTTTATCATCAACCTCAAGCACCTTAACCTTAACAACCTGCCCTTCTTTTAAACGATCACTCACAGCATGAACACGCTCATGCGCAATTTGCGATATGTGCAATAAACCGTCTTTTCCAGGCAATACGCTGATAATTGCACCAAAATCAAGCAACTTAAGCACCGTCCCGTCATAAACCGCACCCACTTCAATTTCCGCAGTAATTTCTTCAATACGCTTTTTAGTGGCCTCGCCAGCTGCAGCGTCCACACTGGCAATTGTAATGGTACCATCTTCTTGAATGTCAATACTGGCACCAAACTCTTCAGTCAAGGCTCGAATGGTTGCACCACCCTTGCCAATAACATCGCGAATTTTCTCTGGATTAATTTTCATGGTCAACATACGCGGTGCAAATGCGGACAATTCATCGCGAGCCCCACCCATAGCTGCCTGCATTTTACCAAGAATATGTTGACGGCCCTCGCGTGCTTGCGCCAAAGCTACCTGCATAATCTCTTTGGTGATACCTTGAATTTTAATATCCATTTGCAAGGCAGTAATACCGTTGGCTGTTCCCGCCACTTTAAAATCCATATCACCCAGATGGTCTTCATCGCCAAGAATATCGGTTAAAACAGCAAATTTATTGCCCTCTTTAATCAAACCCATTGCAATACCCGCCACATGGTCTTGCATTGGCACACCTGCATCCATAAGTGCCAAAGAACCACCACAAACCGATGCCATGGAACTAGAGCCATTGGACTCGGTAATTTCTGAGACCAAACGAACAGAATACCCAAAACTGTCTACCGCAGGAAGCAAAGGGAGCAAAGCCCGCTTTGCCAAACGGCCATGACCTATTTCACGCCGCTTTGGAGCACCCATGCGGCCGCACTCGCCCGTGGCATAAGGGGGCATATTATAATGCAGCATGAATCGGTCTCTGTACTCGCCTTGTATTGCATCAACAAGTTGCTCATCTTGTTTGGTACCCAAAGTAGCCACAACCAAGGCTTGTGTTTCGCCCCGCGTAAACAACACAGATCCATGCGCGCGAGGCAACACACCTGTTCGTATTGTAATTGGACGAACCGTTCGGGTATTGCGCCCGTCAATGCGAGGCTCACCCTCTAAAATTTGAGTACGCACAATCTGACTTTCCAAGGTAAATAAAATATCAGAGATTTTCCCTACATCTGGCTCAGCTTGACCCTCAGCTATGTACTGCGCTGTAACAGCCTGAAGAGTTTGTGCCGCAATTTCTTGCAAACGCGCTGAACGAGCCTGTTTTTGTGTGATCTGATAGGCTTGGCGCAATAATGATTGTGCAGCACCTGTTACTCGTTCGTACAACACTTCATCACGAGGTTCTGGCGCCCAATTCCAAGCAGGCTTGCCCGCTTTTTCAACCAAACGATGAATTGCGTCAATGGCCACTTGCATTTGCTCATGACCATAAACCACAGCACCCAACATAATCTCTTCTGGCAACTGATTTGCTTCAGACTCTACCATTAAAACTGCTTGTTCGGTACCCGCAACCACCAAGTCCATAGCACTGTTTTTTAATTGGCTTATTGTTGGATTTAAAATAAACTCTTGCTCTATATAGCCCACCCGAACAGCACCAATAGGCCCATTAAATGGAATTCCAGAAATAGCTAGCGCCGCTGAAGCTCCGATCATCGCTGGAATATCTGGATCAATTTCAGGATTACAAGACAAAACGGTCAGAGCCACCTGCACTTCATTGTAAAAACCTTCAGGAAACAAAGGACGCAAAGGGCGATCAATTAAGCGCGCAGTTAATGTTTCTTTTTCTGTGGACTTACCTTCTCGTTTAAAAAAACCCCCAGGAATACGCCCTGTAGCATAATATTTTTCAACGTAATCAACTGTTAATGGGAAAAAATCTTGTCCGGGCTTAGCTGATTTTGCAGCCACAACTGTTGCCAACACAACGGTGTCTTCTACATTAACAATTACAGCACCAGTTGCTTGGCGTGCAACCTCACCTGTCTCTATTGATACATTGTGCTGACCAAACGTAAAACTTTCTCGATGAATTTCAAACACAACTCATTCCTTTCTTTGTCTACTTCACCCTCTAAGAGAGATTTCTGACCACGCTAAAAGAAAATGCCTGCAACACCTAGCTGCAGGCATCTATATAAGATTAAAAAAATAACACCGATTACTTACGTAGACCCAAGCGTTCAATTAAATTTTTATAAGCATCAAAATCTGTGCGCTTTAAATAATCCAATAATTTACGACGACGGGACACCATTTTTAACAAACCACGGCGGGAGTGATGGTCTTTGGTATGCAACTTAAAGTGTTCAGTTAACTGCGTGATGCGAGCTGTTAACAAGGCCACCTGAACTTCTGGCGAACCAGTGTCGTTAGCTGCGCGTTGAAATTTTGAAACGATATCTGCCTTGACGGCAGCTTGAAAATTGGCTGACATTTTAAACTCCACTTGCGCTCAGCAAGCTAGCACCTCCCCATGAGGCACCACCTTAATTCAACTTAAACCAAACAAGGCTAAATTAAACCTTCTAAGCGTGCTTACAAATAACCAACGGATTATATTAGATTTAACCACCAACAGCAATTTAGATTAAACCTGAGGGTTGACTTTTTCCTGCTTAGAGGCCAACTTGTTTAATGCGGACAAGTACGCCTTAGCAGCTGCCACAACAATATCTGGGTCTGCACCAACACCGTTGACAATACGACCTGCTTTAGATAAGCGCATAGTAACCTCACCTTGTGACTCCGTGGTGCCCGTTGTAATGGCATTAACCGAAAAAAGCAATAACTCAGCACCACTTGCCACATGCGATTCTATGGCGTTGACTGTAGCATCAACAGGCCCATTGCCTTGCGCAAACGCCTTAACTTCTTGCCCCAATTCTGTAAATACAATATGCGCCTCGGGTCGCTCACCTGTTTCTGAATGTTGATTTAATGAAACAAAACGATAATGCTCTTGACTTTGGTCGCTCGCATCACTGCCAACCAAAGCATGCAAATCCTCATCAAAAATTTCAGCCTTACGATCCGCTAAGTCTTTAAACCGCTGAAAGGCTTCATTTAATGCCTGCTCAGAGGGTAAATCAATACCCAATTCAGTTAGACGCTGACGAAACGCATTGCGACCAGAAAGTTTACCCAGAACAATTTTGTTTGCACTCCAGCCAACATCTTCAGCCTTCATGATTTCATATGTTTGCCGCGCCTTTAAAACACCGTCTTGGTGAATACCTGAAGCATGTGCAAAAGCGTTAGCGCCCACAATTGCCTTATTTGGTTGCACAGCAAAACCCGTAATGTTAGAAACCAATTTTGAAGCGGAAACAATGTGCTGCGTATCTATGCCAACCTCAAGGTTAAAGAAGTCATGACGGGTTTTAACAGCCATCACCACTTCCTCAAGAGAGCAATTGCCCGCCCGCTCACCCAAACCATTGATCGTACATTCGATTTGTCGCGCACCACCCAAAGCAACACCTGCCAATGAATTAGCAACAGCCATACCCAAATCGTTATGACAGTGCACTGACCAAATGGCTTGATCAGCATTTGTTGTCATTGCTTGCAACTGACGAATAAACTCACCATATAACTGCGGCACCGCATAACCTACGGTATCAGGAATATTAACTGTACGAGCACCCTCGGCAATCACAGCCTCACAAACACGGGCCAAAAATGGTAGCTCTGAACGGTAACCATCTTCAGCAGAAAACTCCACATCATCGGTATATTGCAACGCATGACGCACAGCTGCTTTTGCCTGTTCGAGCACCTGCTCTGGTGTCATGCGCAATTTAACTTCCATGTGCAATGGTGATGTTGCTATAAAGGTGTGAATACGTCGCCGAGACGCCGGTGCTAGCGCTTCCCCAGCCCGAGCAATATCGCGTTCATTGGCTCGCGCCAATGAACACACTGTTGAGTCTTTAATAACAGAAGCAATGCTGCGAATTGCTTCAAAATCTCCAACACTTGAAGCAGCAAACCCAGCTTCAATAACATCAACCTTCAACTTTTCTAGTTGTTTAGCAATCCGAATTTTTTCATCCCGCGTCATTGAAGCGCCCGGGCTTTGCTCGCCGTCACGTAATGTGGTGTCAAATATAATTAAACGATCTGTCATCGGAACCTCCCGATTCATAATGTGGATTAGATAATAAGGTGCGATTAGCCTAAAAAGGCAATGAAAATTTCAGAACAGTTGCGCTAAAGAACGCAATCGTTCAGTGCCAAGCAAAGGTCTCAAACAATAGAGATTTAGGGGGTGCAAAGCACATGAAACTTGTACAACCAACGCCCATGGGACATAACACATACCGTGCTGACTATGCTCTGCCATAATGGCCAACCATTACAAAAAATATTTACAAATTTAGTATACCGACGCCAAAGCTACAGAGCAATTAACGAATTACTATTTAAGCAATTGATTAAAACAATCACTTATCACTTGTTAAATCAGGCTACACTCTCGGTTTGTCATCCGAAACCTCAGCAATTGTCCCATCATTTTTAGCATAACAACCAAAAAAACGTCTACAAAACCACATGACATAACCCGACAAACCATATAAAACAAATATAGAAAACAATACCTTAGGCGGATCCTGCGAAATCAAACCATAAACTAGAGGAATGGCAGCTATGGCCAAAAATGGCACGCTGCGTTTAAAGCGAAAATCTTTAAAACTGTAAAAAGGCATATCTGAGACCATGGTTATACCCGCATATAAAGTGATAAACCACATAAACCAAGATAAATCTCTACCATGAAACTGTACATCGTCCATCACCCAAACGAAACCAGCAACCAAAGCCGCCGCCGCCGGACTGGGTATACCCTGAAACCAGCGTTTATCAACAATACCAATATTGGTGTTGAATCGAGCCAAGCGCAGTGCCGCAGCAGCCACATAAACAAAAGCAGCAACCCAACCCAATTTTCCCATGCCTTTAAGCGCCCACTCATAAGCCACTAACGCCGGTGCAGCACCAAATGAAACCATATCCGAAAGGCTATCGTATTCTGCACCAAATGCACTTTGAGTATTGGTGATGCGGGCCACGCGACCATCCAAACTATCCAGCACCATCGCAAAAAATATGGCGATTGCAGCTTCAGAAAAACGCAAATTCATAGCCTGTACAATTGCGTAAAAACCGCAAAAAAGAGCCCCAGTAGTAAACAGATTAGGCAATATGTACAAACCTTTTGAGCGCGCCTCATGGGATAAAGAAGGCTTTACTATCCAAATACGCTTAGCACCTGAACGGGACACCGGTTTTCGACGAACAGTTCTCATTGTGACAATTCAGCCAAAATGGTTGAGGATGCCTGCACTTTTTCACCAATAACAACTTTTGGCATGGCATCAAGTGGTAAGTAAACATCAACGCGCGAGCCAAAACGTATAAACCCGTAACGTTGCCCTTTGCTTAAGAGATCGCCTGGTTTTACATAACATAGAATACGACGCGCCACCAAACCAGCAACCTGTACCAAAGTAACTTTTGCACCATCAGTGGTTTCAATCACTAAGGCGTTTCGTTCGTTTTCCAAACTGGCTTTATCTAGGTCGGCATTAAAAAATTTACCAGGAAAATATTTTGCATCCAAAATTTTTCCATTCACACAGGAACGGTTGGAATGAACGTTAAAAACGTTCATAAACACACTGATTTTCAGAGCTTCACGATTTGCATAGGCGTCAAATGTTTTTTCAACCACCACAATTCGACCATCAGCAGGAGAAACAACAGCATTGGAATTGCTTGGAATGACACGGGGTGGATCACGAAAAAATTGCAGTACAAATACAAATAGCACTACCAATAACCCAACGAGCCACAAAGGTCCGTAAAAACCCGAAAAAATCACCATAAAAAACAAAACTGCCAAAAAAGGCCAACCCTCTTTAGCTATGATGGGATGAGGATAATTCATGAATAGTTTTTTATATATAAACCTTAAGATTGGATAACATGAGCCCAGAGCAATGAAACTCTGGGCTCAATGTATATTAAGTTTTAATCATTTTTTGCCTAAGCAACCAACACAAAAGACCAAACCAAAGACGGTAAACAAAGCAAGATGTGTTATTGCAAACAAAAGGCCAAACAATGATTAGTTGCGACTTTGATCAACCAGCTTGTTTTTACTGATCCAGGGCATCATAGCGCGCAATTTAGCACCCACTTGTTCAATAGGATGCTCAGCCGTGAGACGGCGACGCGCATTCAATGTAGGTGCCCCAGCGCGATTCTCTAAAATGAAGCTCTTAGCATACTCACCATTTTGAATATCTTTAAGACATTGACGCATGGCTTGACGAGTTTCATCAGTAATCACTTTGGGACCCGTGACGTATTCACCATATTCTGCATTGTTTGAAATTGAATAATTCATATTGGCAATTCCGCCCTCATAAATTAAATCAACAATCAATTTAAGTTCATGTAAACACTCAAAATAAGCCATTTCTGGAGCATATCCAGCTTCTACCAATGTTTCATAACCAGCCTTGATCAGTTCAACCGCGCCACCGCAAAGCACAGCCTGTTCACCAAACAAATCCGTTTCTGTTTCTTCACGGAATGTGGTTTCAATCACCCCCGCACGCGCGCCACCATTGGCTGATGCATAGGACAACGCAACATCACGAGCCCGACCAGAGCGATCTTGGTAAACAGCAATCAATGAAGGCACTCCACCACCTTGAGTATATGTAGAACGAACCAAGTGACCAGGGCCCTTAGGGGCAATCATAACAACGTCCAGGTCTTGGCGAGGCACAACCTGACCATAATGAACATTAAAACCATGGGCAAACGCCAATGTTCCACCTTGTTTCAAGTTAGGCTTAACAACTTGTTCATAAGCACTTGCAATATGTTCGTCAGGCAGAAGCATCATCACGAGATCTGCGCCTTCAACAGCCGCATCCATTTCTTTGACCGTCAAACCAGCGGCCTTGGCTTTTTCCCAGCTTGCGCCACCTGCACGCAATCCTACCGTGACATTAACGCCTGAATCTTTAAGATTTTGTGCGTGCGCATGCCCTTGTGAGCCATATCCTAAAATAGTTACATTTTTTTGCTTGATGATTGCAAGATCAGCGTCTTTTTCGTAATAAACTTTCATAGGTTGTCCTTACTTAACTAGTTAATTAATCTGTTAATTTAAATTGTTAAACTTTTATTGAAAATCAAACTTTTAAAATGCGTTCGCCGCGACCGATACCAGAACCACCGGTGCGTACAGTTTCTAAAATCGCAGTGCGATCTATCGCCTCAAGAAAAGCATCTAGTTTTGTTTTATTGCCGGTTAATTCAACGGTGTAACTTTTCTCAGTTACATCAATTATACGACCGCGAAAAATATCAGCGGTGCGCTTAATTTCCTCACGCTCTTTGCCCACAGCACGCAACTTCACCAGCATGAGCTCGCGCTCAATGAACGCCCCGTCCGATAAATCAACCACCTTAACCACTTCAATGAGTCGATTTAAGTGCTTAGTGATCTGTTCGATGATTTCATCAGAACCAGAAGTCACTACGGTCATGCGCGACAAAGTTGCATCTTCAGTGGGTGCAACTGTAAGCGTTTCAATATTGTACCCTCGCGCAGAAAAAAGCCCAACAACACGCGATAATGCACCCGGCTCATTCTCAAGTAAAACAGAAATAATATGTCTCATATGCATTCCTAACTCAAAGCTCTTCTGACCCAAGTAACATTTCAGTCAAACCCTTACCCGCCTTAACCATAGGCCAAACATTTTCAGTGCGATCCGTAATAAAATCCATAAAAACCAAACGGTCTTTCATGGCAAAAGCTTCTCGCAACGCAGACTCAACATCACGAGGATGTTCTATTTTCATACCCACATGCCCATAAGACTCTGCCAATTTAACAAAATCAGGCAACGCATCCATGTACGATTCAGAGTAACGGGAACCGTAATCCAACTGCTGCCACTGCCGAACCATGCCTAGGTAGCGATTATTTAAGTTAATAATTTTTGGCGTAAAGTGGTATTGACGACAGGTTGATAATTCCTGAATATTCATTTGGATAGATGCCTCACCAGTAATCACAGCTACGGTTGCATCCGGGTTGGCCATTTGTACACCCATTGCATAAGGCAAACCCACACCCATGGTACCCAAACCACCAGAGTTAATCCAACGGCGCGGCTTATCAAACTTATAATACTGAGCGGCCCACATTTGATGCTGCCCCACATCAGAGGTAATAAACGCATCGCCCCCTGTAACACGCCAAACAGCCTCAACAACAGATTGCGGCTTTATTAACTCATCAGAACCAGCGTAAGCTAAACAATTGCGGCCGCGCCACTCATTGACTTGTTGCCACCATGCAGACATAGCAGCTGAATTCATTTGTTGACCTGACTGCTCCAACTGGGCAAGAAGTTCAACCAAAACCTCTTTGAGGTTACCAACAATAGGTACATCAACCTTTACGCGCTTAGAAATAGAAGAAGGGTCGATGTCAATGTGAACAATTTTTCTTGGACTCGAAGCAAAATGCTTAGGATTACCAATCACCCGATCGTCAAATCGAGCACCCACAGCAAGCAAAACATCACAGTGCTGCATGGCCAAATTGGCTTCGTAAGTGCCATGCATACCTGGCATACCCACAAACTTAGGATCTGTTGCTTTAAAACCACCCAAACCCATGAGCGTATTTGTACAAGGTGCACCAACCCATTGAACCAATTGATTTAATTGCTCAGCAGCACCGGCCAAAACAACACCGCCACCGGTATAAATCATGGGACGCTCTGCCGCCAACAACAACTGCACCGCCTTTTTAATCTGCCCCTGATGTCCTTTTACAACTGGATTGTATGAACGCATATCAACAGGCATTGAATAATCAAACGCAGCCTTTGCAACAGTTACATCCTTAGGAATATCGACCAAAACCGGACCCGGACGGCCAGTTTGCGCGATATAAAACGCTTTTTTAATGGTGGCAGCCAAATCTTTAACGTCTTTGACTAAAAAATTGTGTTTAACACATGGACGGGTAATACCCACGGTATCGCATTCTTGAAATGCATCTTGGCCTATTGCGTGCGTTGGCACCTGACCAGAAATAATCACCATTGGGATTGAGTCCATATAGGCTGTGGCAATACCCGTAACCGCATTGGTTACGCCAGGCCCGGAGGTGACAATACACACACCAACACGTTGACTTGAGCGAGAGTATGCATCTGCAGCGTGCACAGCAGCCTGCTCATGACGCACTAAAATGTGCTGGAAGTGCTCTTGCTTAAAGATGGCGTCGTAAATATAGAGAACAGCCCCGCCAGGGTAACCAAAAACGTGCTCTACACCTTCTTTTTCTAAACATTGTACGACGATTTCAGCGCCGGTAAGTTCCATGTTAGGATCCTTTCAAAGTCCACGGGAAATTGATTGGATGCCTTCCAGGTCTGCAATGCCGTGGGGCCTGGCGCCTGAAAATTGAACTTACACAAAGCAAGAACAGTCATGGCGCGCTGACAGACTCGGCCTGATTGTGTCAGGCTGGTTGGCAAAGGGCCTTGTCGGACACCCGCAAGACCCAAGCGCGTCTTTCACCAAAAAGACAGGATATGCTTTTAGACTAGAGACAATTAAAATTGATTGTTACACTATACCTGAAGCGAAAAAAGGCGGTCAAGCTCCCTTCAGGGTAAAATTATATTTCAATAATTGCAAAGCGTTTTTAGTGCTTATGGCCACCGAACAAGAATTGTCTAATTTTTTAGAGAGCGTTGAACGCCGAGCATTTAAACAAGCTTTATACACTGTTAAAAATGAAGACACCGCGCTTGACCTTGTTCAAGAAGCCATGATTCGCCTAGCCGAAAAATATGGCAACCGCCCGCCTGAAGAGTTAGGCCCACTTTTTACACGAATTTTGCAAAATTTAACGCTCGACTACCACCGACGTCATAAAATTCAGTCAACTTGGACCAGCTTGTTTTCCTCTTTCTTTAAAGACGATGAAAATGACCATGACATTTTAGATACCTTGGTGGCCAACGCTGGCACATTACAAAACAGTGCTGAAACAGAATTAGAGCGCGCTCAAATTATTGCCATTATTGAAGATGAAATAAAAAAACTACCAGAACGTCAACGCGAAGCATTCTTGTTGCGTTATTGGGAGGAAATGGATATTGCTGAAACTGCCGCGGTCATGGGCTGCTCTGAGGGCAGTGTCAAAACACATTGCTCTCGGGCCACACACACCCTGGCTCATGCCTTGAAAACACGAGGAATTCACTTATGATGAACCAAGACGACCACTTCGGCTGGCAAGTTCGACAGTGGCTTAATCGCGCCACCACAAACCTGTCTGTACCCGTGCAATCACGGCTGGAACAAGCTCGCAAGAAAGCATTGGCGCGCCAAAGAAAATCTGTATCATCGCCTTTGTTGAACGCTTCACCAAAAATAAAGAAACATTTAAACAAAACAAATCGCTTTTTAAATCAATGGTTACTTGGGTCAAGTACTGCAATACCCGCGCTAACATTGGTATTGGGGTTATTTTTGATAACCGATGCGCAATTTGACCACGAAGCCAATCGCCTAGCCACCATCGACTCGCTTGTGTTAGGTGATGAATTGCCTATATCCGCCTATTTAGATGAAGGATTTTCAGCGTATTTAAAACACGCCCACATACTACCTGAGCAAGCCCAACAAGAATCTGCCAGCATTCTCTATGATGATGCCGCAGATGAAACGCGCATCTAATTCAATTATTTTAATTACCTCTTATTAATTATGACTCAGTTAATTTCACACTTAAAACAGTCAACTTATCTGATTATTTTAAATATCTCAGTTTTTCTATGTGCTTTTTCAATTCACTGTGCCGCTGAAACCCCTATTAGCGTATACCAAGATAACAACTCCGTTGAAACAGTTAACCCCCCAGTTTCAACCACACCAAGCAACAATTCGCCCGCCATTACCATCAACCAGGTACCATCGAGCACCCAACTCTACGGATTTACTAGCTTAAGCCGTGCGCAACAAAACACCCTTGAACCTTTACGCCCCTTCTGGGAAGATATGTCGTACGTACAAAAGAAAAAATGGCTTTCCGTTGCTGACCAATACGCCGCCTTGAGCCCTTTAAGCCAAGCACGCATTCGAGAAAAAATGCAAGAATGGGCGAAACTAACGCCACAACAAAGAAAATTGGCCAGAGAAAATTTTACAAACGTGCAAAGCAGCGGAAAATCTGACAAGCACAACCAGTGGCAAGAGTACCAAAAGCTCAGCCCAGAATCCAAATTAATTTTAATCGAACGGGCTCAGCAAGAAAAAAAAGAGCTTCAACAAAATGAAAAGCCTGTAGGTACAGCAGCCACAACACGCCCAAAAAATAAGGTGGTAACACCGACTCCAAACTTTGAAAGCCAAACAAAACCAACGGTTACAGAATAATCTCACTGAAAACTTAAAATAACCAATGCACTAAGGTTTATTCATTTTCAGCAACGTCTGAAACTAAAAAACGGTCCGTCATTGTGCTGAAACTGAGTCCGTTAGCATTAGTTAAGCAATCACAACATAACCTCATATTCTATTAATATCTGCCCAGCATCAATGAATCCCCCAAAAAAAACCCCTGAAAATAAGCCTGAAAGCCAATTCACCTTCAAATCACCAAAGCTTTTAAAGCGCTTGGCCTGTGTTTTGTATGAAACGCTACTTTTATTTGGAGTGGTATTTTTAGCTGCTTACCTGTTCGATACATTAACCCAAAGCAAACACGGTTTGTACTTACGACACGCAAGACAAGTTTGGCTTTTTTTTGTCCTAGGACTTTATTTTATTTGGTTTTGGACACATGGAGGACAAACACTTGCCATGAAAACCTGGCATATTCGCTTAGTCAATACAAATCAACAAACTATTTCAGTAAAGCAAGCTTTGCTTCGTTACCTGCTTTGCTACCCACTGGTATTGTCTGGTGTTAGCTACATGTGGTACTTTTTCGATAAAAACAAACAATTTTTACATGACCGACTTATAGGCACCATGCTCATCGAATGATAAAATTTAAATTAAAGTGTGTTGATCTTCGTTTTCATCAATACGTAAGTGATAAGCTATTAGTATCCAATCAGAATCCTATTTGTTCTTTCTTTGACGCCCAACTCAGGGGTGTGCTTTTAAGATGCCTCGATTTTTCTTAGATACACAATTACAGGTTGGGGATGTAGTAATCTTTCCCGATACGCTAGCGCACCACGCCATTAAGGTATTACGCCTTAAGCATACAGATGCGATTGAGCTGTGGAACGGTGATGGCCAATTCCGCAAAGCGCATTTAAAAATTCACAACCTTAAAAACAAGATTCAAGTTAGCGCTGAAATTATTGCCCTCGGTGAAAAAAGCCCCCGCAACTGTTTGCACATTACTTTGGTGCAGGCGTTACCTGAAGGCGATAAAATGGACTGGATTATTGAAAAAAGCTGCGAAGCTGGGGTTAATCGTATTGCACCCATTCAAGCCCAACGCAGCGTTTTGCGCCTAAATCATGAACGACAACAAAAACGCTTACAACACTGGCAACGCATTGTTACCAGCGCATGCAGCCAATGCGGACGGGCAGAACAACCAGAACTTTATTCACCCGAGACACTGTCAAACTTCTTAGAAAATTTTACAACACAACCCAATGCTCTGAAACTTTGGTTCCACCCACAACCAAACACCCAAGAACTTGCACAACAACTAACAACTTGGTTTAAGCGCTGGCATGAAAATCTAAGGGGCCATTGCCTAAATATAACTGAACCGGAGCTAATCATAGCTATAGGCCCAGAAGGCGGCTGGAGTTCTGAAGAAACCCAAATTGCAATAAACAACCATTTTCAATTAGCAAAACTAGGGCCAAGGGTCTTGAGAACAGAAACCGCCGGATTATTTGCTTGCGCTCAAGCGCTCGCGCTGACCAATTCAACTGCATACCAAAGCCCAAAATAGATAGAAGCTCATCACTGAAAGGACGCTGCAATGCTCGAAAAAAGCGAACTTTTTCAAAAAAAACTGTTCATCAACAATCAATTTGTACCTACAGCCAGTCAAAAAACATTCACCGTGATCAACCCCGCCACTGGAGAAGTGCTCACAGAAGTGGAAAACGCCAACGTTACGGACACCGAACACGCTATTTTGGCTGCTCATCAAGCCCTAGCAAACTGGAAAGGAACCCCCGCCAAACAACGCTCTCAATATTTACGAGAGTGGTTTAATTTAATTAAAAACTATCAAACCGAACTGGCCCAACTCTTGACGCTAGAACAAGGCAAGCCCTTGCAAGAAGCAGTTGAAGAAATCAGTTATGGAGCGTCCTTTGTTGAGTGGTTTTCCGAACAAGCAAAACGGATTGAAGGCAGTCTACTATCAAGCCCACAAAAAGACAAAGAACTTTTGGTTTTTCAAGAACCTGTAGGGGTTTGCGCAGCCATTACGCCGTGGAATTTCCCTATGGCAATGATCACTCGAAAAGCGGCCCCCGCTTTGGCTGCAGGCTGCACAATTGTAATCAAACCAGCAGAACAAACCCCTTTATCAGCACTGGCTTTAGCAAAATTGGCGCAAATGGCTGGAATTCCTGCCGGTGTGATCAATATACTGCCAGCAGACCAAACTCAATCCATAGCCGTTGGCAAAATATTATGTGAAAGCCCATTGATTAAAAAACTATCGTTCACAGGATCAACACAAGTGGGACGTGAACTTCTAAAACAATGCGCACCAACAATCAAAAGATGCTCAATGGAACTGGGGGGGCACGCTCCATTTATTGTTTTTGCTGACGCAGACCTTGATGCTGCGGTCTCTGCCGCAGTAACCTCCAAATACCGAAATGCAGGACAAACTTGCATCTGTAGCAACCGATTTTATATTCATCAATCAATTGCTGATGAATTTGCTCAGCGTCTTGCCGAAAAAGCCAGCCAATTAAAAGTGGGTAATGGCCTAGACCCCAACAACGACCTAGGTCCACTCATTGACCAAGCAGCACTCAACAAGGTGAAACACCATGTTCAAGATGCAATCAATCAGGGGGCTCAACTACTTACAGGCGGGCAAATTGATAACGCTGGAGCGTTATTTTTCCAACCCACTGTTGTTCATCAAGTCAAAGACTCTATGCTGATATGTCAAGAGGAAACCTTTGGCCCAGTAGCAGCCATTTTAAGCTTTAATAACGAAGCAGAAGTGATTACTAAAGCCAATCATCCTGAATATGGTTTGGCAGCTTATTTCTTTAGCCAAAATATCGCACAAATTTTTAGAGTTGCCAAAGCGTTAGAATATGGCATGATAGGTGTTAATACTGGACTCATCTCCAATGAGATTGCACCGTTTGGTGGTCTTAAACAATCTGGATTTGGTCGAGAAGGATCGCGCTGGGGCATTGAAGAATACCTAGAAACCAAGTACCTTTGTTTGGGTGGAATGCAAAATTACAGCTAAAATCAGTGTGTTTATAAGAAAAATTAAAACCAAAAACAAAACAACAGGAAATCACTATGCTCACTTTTCAGCAAGCCATTTTAACACTACAAAATTACTGGGATCGTCAGGGTTGCGCTCTCTTACAGCCCATAGACCTAGAAGTGGGGGCAGGAACCAGCCACACCGCTACATTTTTACGCGCTCTAGGTCCAGAGCCTTGGCGTGCCGCTTATGTACAACCCTCGCGCCGCCCCAAAGATGGCCGCTACGGAGACAATCCTAACCGCATGCAACATTACTACCAATACCAAGTGGTACTTAAACCAGCCCCAAAAAACATTCTCGACTTATATCTCGGCTCTTTAAAAGCTTTGGGTATAGATTCCAGCTTAAATGATATTCGGTTTGTTGAGGATGATTGGGAAAACCCCACTTTAGGCGCATGGGGCTTAGGTTGGGAAGTTTGGCTCAATGGCATGGAAGTGACGCAGTTCACCTACTTTCAACAAGTGGGGGGGTTAGACTGTAAGCCCATCCTCGGAGAAATCACTTACGGTACTGAACGCTTGGTGATGTACTTACAAGGCAAAGAGAATGTCTACGACTTAGTATGGACCGAATGGGAAGTCGATGGTATTAAAAAACAACTCACCTATGGCGATGTTTTTCATCAAAATGAAGTTGAACAATCAGCTTACAATTTTGAGCACAGCAATAAAGAATTGCTGTTTAAACATTTTGCAGAATACGAACTTGAAGCACAACGACTAATCAACACAGGTCTAGCCCTTCCAGCTTATGAAAAAATTTTAAAAGCTGCCCATACATTCAACTTACTTGATGCCCGCGGTGCAATCTCAGTAACAGAACGGGCCAGTTACATTGGACGCATACGCGCTTTATCAAAAGCAGTAGCCACAGCCTACTTTGAATCTCGGCAAAGTTTGGGATTTCCAATGCTAGAAAACTCAACCACTTAAGGCCTAGCTAACAAACCACCGCATCACTAACAACGATTAAAAATTACTTTAAGACTCTATAGAAAACACAGCGCGATGAATCCAAGTCTATTGGTTGAATTATTCACCGAAGAATTGCCACCTAAGGCTCTACAAAACCTTGGGGAAACTTTTGGCAACCTGGTGTCCGAAGAATTAAAAAAAAATGGGCTACTACAACCAAATAGCCAAACAAGCTGTTATGCCAGTCCGCGAAGATTAGCCGTACATATTACCAATGTCAAAGATCGTGCGCCAGATCAACCTACAGAAATTAAATTACTGCCCGTCAATATTGGTTTAGATACATTCGGGCAAGCAACCCCTCCATTGCTAAAAAAACTAAACGCGCTTGGACTATCTCACATTGATATCAAAGACCTAACCCGCTACAACGACGGCAAACAAGAACAACTCTGTTACCGTCACCTAGCCAAAGGGCTGTCCTTGCCTGTTGCATTAAATGCCGCACTACAAATAGCCGTTGAAAAACTACCCATCCCAAAACTAATGAGCTATCAGCGCGACCATGGCAATACGGTGTACTTTGCTCGTCCAGCTCATAATTTAATCGCATTACACGGCCAAAACATAGTGGAAGTGTCCGTGCTGGGGCTAAACGCAAATCGTAATACCTATGGGCACCGCTTTTTAAGCAACGGTCTATTATCCATAGACAATGCCGATGCTTACGAAGTTATCCTAGAGCAACAAGGCAAGGTTATCGCCAGTTTTGAAAAACGCCGTGCGCTCATATGCGAGCAACTGCAAAAAGCGGCTCAACAAGACATTGTTCTAGCGCCTGATAGATTGATCGAAGAGGTCACCGCTCTTGTAGAATGGCCAATTGTTTATAGCGGTAGTTTTGCTGCAGAATTTCTTCAAGTGCCTCAAGAATGTCTTATTTTGACCATGCAAACTAATCAAAAATATTTTGCCTTAACAAACCCATCGGGCGTTATGCGCAATCGATTTTTATTGGTGTCAAATATTGAAACACAGCAACCTGAACAGATTATTGCAGGCAATGAACGGGTTTTGCGAGCACGCTTATCTGATGCTGAATTTTTCTTTAAACAAGATTGTAAACAACCGTTAATAAATAGACAACAACAACTCAGCCAAGTTGTCTATCATAACCAACTTGGCACACAAGCAGACCGTGTTGCTCGCTTGGGCTCACTGGCTAAACACTTGGCAAAATATCTTCAATTAGATCCGAACATTGCAAAACGAGCCGCTGAACTAGCTAAAGCTGATCTTGTCTCTGAAATGGTTGGTGAGTTTCCAGAGTTACAGGGAATCATGGGCATGCACTATGCGGCTATAGATGGCGAAACAGGCGATATCCCACACGCCATTGAAGAACATTATCACCCCAGATTTTCTGGGGATACCCTGCCTAAAAGCACGCTTGGTATTTGCTTAGCATTGGCAGATAAACTTGAAACACTGGTGGGCATTTATAGTATTGGCCTAATTCCCACTGGAGACCGCGACCCCTTTGCTTTAAGACGGCATGCGCTTGGCATCATTCGTATTTTAATTGAAAAAAATCTAGCCCTGAACATCATTCATTTGATACGGCACGCCCGTGAATTATTTGAACCTTTTCAAAGTGTTAAAAACAACGACAATGCAATATTTGAGTTTATTTTAGACCGTTTACGCAGCTATCTACGAGAGCAAGGCTTTAGCAACACTGAGATAGCTGCTGTTTTAAGCAAACGCCCCTATGAATTCAATAAAATTATTGATCACCTAAAAGCAGTCAAAGCCTTTGCAAAACTGCCAGAGGCCAACGCCCTTGCCAGTGCCAACAAACGCATCAGTAACCTATTAAAAAAATCAGAACACCAAACCACAGAAATTATCAATCACTTGCTAGTCGAACCAGCGGAAAAAGCCCTAGCGACGAAATTACAAAACCTACTTCCAAAAGCGCTATCGCACTTTGAAAATAATGCCAATACAGAGGCTTTGCTACTACTGGCCACAATTAAACCTGAAATTGACGAGTTCTTCAATGATGTAATGGTGATGGTCGATGTAAAAGAAGTGCGCGAAAATCGTCTGTCACTTTTGGCGTTATTACACAAAACCATGAATAATATAGCAGACCTTGCACAACTAGCAACAAACTAAATTAACCTGGAGCTTGCTTGAACCAAACCAAACTAATTTTGCTGGATCGCGATGGTGTTATCAACGAAGATTCAGACAATTACATTAAATCAGTCGATGAATGGCACCCAATTCCAGGTAGTTTAGAAGCGATTGCCCGCTTGAACCGAGCAGGCTATCACGTTGTAGTGATAACCAATCAATCCGGGATTGCCAAGGGTTTATTTGATCTGGAGGCCCTGGCAGCAATGCACAATAAAATGATTCGGTTGGCAACAGAGGTGGGGGGTAAGATTGACGCCATTTTTTTCTGCCCACATGGGCCAGAATCACAATGTTCATGCCGAAAACCCAAACCAGGGATGTTTGAAGAAGTAGCGCTTCGCTATAACATCAGCCTAGAGGCTGTGATTGCTGTTGGCGACTCTTTGCGTGATTTACAAGCAGCGAGCGCCGTAGGTTGTAAAACTTTTTTAGTTAAAACAGGCAAAGGCTCTCGCACTTTAATGGATCAAGCCAAAGTATTACCAGCAGGCACAGAAATTTTTGAAAATCTTATGGCCGTAGCAACATCGCTTGTTCCTGAAGACCCACATCAATCGAATCAATAACCCCCCACCGAAGTTGTTTTTACTGAAAAATGCTCAATTTTCATAAAAAAAGCACTTTTCAAACACAGCTTATGTATTACGCGTAAAATATGATTTTAAAAAATTCTTTATTAAAGACATGCACATAGGGCCTTATACAGCCTCAAACATTCTTTTCCTTGCCCCTATGGCTGGGGTAACCGACCAACCTTTTCGCCATCTATGCAAACACTGGGGTGCTGGCTATGCAGTGTCTGAAATGGCGGCAAGCAACCCACTATTGTGGGCGACAGACAAATCAACTCGCCGCCTAAACCACGACGGGGAAACCGAACCAATTGCTGTACAAATTGCAGGCAGCGACCCAGAAATGATGGCACAAGCCACCACTTACAATATAACCAAGGGTGCGCAAATTATTGACATCAATATGGGTTGTCCAGCAAAAAAAGTCTGTAATGCCGCCGCGGGTTCAGCATTATTAAAAAATGAAGGTCTTGTAGCCAAAATTTTACAAGCGGTGGTTGGCGCTGCTAAACCCCATGGTGTACCTGTTACCTTAAAATTTCGTACTGGCTGGGCCCCTAATGAGAGAAACGCCCTTCAAATAGGACAACTGGCAGAAAGTGTCGGCGTTCAAATGCTCACTTTACATGGACGCACTCGCGCCTGCGGTTTTACAGGGGCTGCTGAATACGATACCATAGCTAGGCTTAAGCAGGCTGTGCGTATACCCGTGGTTGCCAATGGCGATATAAAAACCCCGCAAGACGCACTCAAAGTATTGCGCTACACAAATGCAGATGCACTTATGATTGGTCGGGCGGCACAAGGCAAACCATGGGTTTTCAAAGAAATTTTACATTTCCTAGAGACTGGCGAGTCCTTATTAGCACCTTCAGTAAAAGACGTACACAAAAGTTTAATATCCCATCTTCAAGACCACCATCGGTTTTATGGTCCACGAACTGGCGTGCGCACTGCTCGAAAACATTTGCAATGGTATCTTGCACCAATCATTGGGCTAAGACACCCTTTTATGAACCGTCTCATGATCATAGAAAGCCCAGATGAACAGCTTGATACAACGGAACATTTTTTTGAGCAACTCGGCCATGCATTTGAACGTCTTCCCAAAAATTTACCGCATGACAGCTCTTGTTTTTTGAATTAAAATTATTAGCATGAACACACCAACCATCACAATTGCTGACTGTGTAAAACAGCACTTAGACAAGTTTTTTTCAGATTTAGAAGACCAGCCCAGCAATGCAGTCTACGACATGGTTATCAGCGCCGTAGAAAAACCTATGCTGGAAGTTGTTATGGACAAAGCTGGCTATAATCAAACCATTGCAAGTCAAATGCTTGGAATCAATCGCAACACTTTGCGTAAAAAGCTTCAACAATACCAGCTTATTTAAATTGCCAACAAATTGTGCAAGGCTTACAAAAGTCCCTTGCCAACTCCAATATTACTCTTACTAATAGTAAATACATGATTAAAGTAAACGGCCCATCCACAGGAACTCCAGAACTGGTCAAAATTAAACGTGCCTTAATTAGCGTTTCAGATAAAACTGGTGTGATTGAATTTGCTAAAGCGCTAGATGCTATGGGCGTTGAAATTTTATCAACTGGCGGCACCGCTAAATTATTGACCGCTGAAAACATACCCGTCATTGAAGCAGCCAATATCACTGGTTTTCCAGAAATTTTAGATGGTCGAGTTAAAACATTACATCCTAAAATACATGGGGCTCTTTTAGCCAGACGAGACAAGCCAAGTCACTTAGAAGCTTTGCAAACTCACGGCATTAGCACTATCGATTTAGTAGCCGTTAATTTATATCCATTTGAACAAGCCACAGCCAGCAACTCAGTACAACTTGAGGACGCTATTGAAAACATTGACATTGGCGGTCCAGCCATGATCAGAGCTAGCGCTAAAAACTATACGGGGGTCACCATCGTAGTTGATCCATGCGACTACGCCAAAGTGCTCACCGATTTGCAAAAGTACAATGGTGCGACGCAATTAACTACTCGATTTCAATTAGCAACCAAAGCATTTGCTCACACCAGCGCCTACGATGCTGCTGTAGCCAGCTTTTTAAGCGGTTTAGAAAACCCAAGCGGTCGCCTTGAAGAAAGTCCTAATCGCCAAATATACCCTGAGGTACTCAGTTTTCAAGTCACTAAAGTACAAGACATGCGGTACGGTGAAAATCCACATCAAACAGCTGCGTTTTATCGTGACCTTAAAGTAAGTGAAGGGTTATTGAGCAGTTATCGGCAATTACAAGGCAAAGAGCTATCCTTCAACAACATCGCCGATGCAGATGCAGCATGGGAATGCGTACGCACCTTTGACACTGCTGCTTGCGTTATCATTAAACACGCCAACCCCTGTGGGGTTGCCATAGGCACAAACTGTTTACAGGCTTATCAAAAAGCGTTTCAAACCGACCCCACCTCAGCTTTTGGGGGAATTATCGCTTTTAACCAAGCGGTTGACGAAAAAACCGCTGAGGCGATTTCTAAACAGTTTGTTGAATTAATTATTGCCCCTGGATTTTCTGAATCAGCGCGAACCCTTCTAGCTAGCAAACTCAATCTACGCTTACTCGAAATTCCTTTGGCTCAAGGAGAAAATCGTTTTGACATAAAACGTGTAGGCGGCGGTATTTTGGTGCAAACACCAGATCAACGCAATATCGAACAAAGCGAACTTCAAGTGGTTACTCAGATTCAGCCTACCCTTCAACAATGGAACGATCTCCTATTTGCATGGCGAGTAGCCAAGTATGTGAAGTCCAATGCAATTGTATTTTGCCATGAAGGCATGACCATTGGGGTTGGTGCAGGCCAAATGAGCCGAATAGACTCGGCTCGAATTGCTGCAATCAAAGCCCAAAATGCTGGGCTTAGCCTCAATGGTACAGCCGTTGCCTCAGACGCATTCTTTCCGTTTCGAGATGGGTTAGATGTGGTGATTGATGCAGGCGCAAATTGCGTTATACAGCCAGGTGGCTCCGTACGCGACCAAGAGGTGATTGCTGCTGCCAACGAACGCGGCATAGCCATGGTGTTTACTGGTGTACGTCATTTTCGTCACTGAAAAAGTAGCTTAAGTATGCGTATTCTTGGAATAGACCCGGGTTTACGCATCACTGGATACGGCTTAATTGATTTTCACAACGGGCAGGCCAAATACATTGCCAGTGGTGTTATTCGATCCGACAGCAGCACCCCTTTGCCAACCCGATTGCACACCTTGTTCAGTGGTTTAGTTGAACTTGCCGAACATTACCAGCCTCAACTGGCCGTGGTTGAGGTGGTGTTTGTCAATGTTAACCCACAATCAACGTTACTATTGGGCCAAGCCAGAGGCGCAGCATTGACCGCATTAACCCATGCGGGCTTAGCTGTGCACGAGTATACTGCCCTGCAAGTTAAAAAAGCCACCGTTGGAAATGGCAAAGCCAGTAAAATACAAGTGCAAAACATGGTGGCGCGATTACTGCAATTGCCCATCTCACCGAGCGCAGACGCTGCTGATGCGCTTGCAACAGCACTCACCCACGCACAAAACTTAAAATTCTTACAGCAAGCCAGCGCTGCTTCACCCAACCGCAGTTTAATTGCCCCAAGACTACGAAAAGGCCGAACCAGCTGGCGCTAGACTGATGTTTTATCCAGTACTTCGGGTTAACTGTTACAATCAAATCTTTTCATTATCCCTATTAACCTGAATTAAGCGATATAGGGATTTGAGGTAAATTCTAATGATTGGTCGATTAAGTGGTGTACTTGCAGAGAAAAATGCGCCCTGGGTTTTACTGGATGTTAACGGTGTGGGCTACAATCTACAAATGCCTATGAGCAGTTTCTTTAATCTGCCCATTTTAGGAGAACGCGTTAGCATTTTAACGGAAATGATTATCCGTGAAGACGCCCAGTTGCTCTATGGCTTTCTCACCAACAGCGAGCGCCATACTTTCCGTGAACTCATTAAAGTCAGTGGTGTTGGGGCTCGGACTGCGTTAGCAATTTTGTCCAGCCTAAACGTTGACGAGTTGTGTCAAGCTGTCACGTCACAAGAAACCACCCTTTTAACCAAAGTACCTGGTATTGGCAAAAAAACAGCTGAAAGGTTACTACTGGAACTTAAAGGACGATTTGCCAACATTTCTACAACCACGTCCGCCAGCGCAGGCACAGAACATGAACGCGGGGAAATTATTCAGGCGCTGGTGGCCTTAGGTTACTCAGAAAAAGAAGCAAATAGCGCTACTAAAATCTTACCAAAAAACACCACAGTGACCGACGGCATTAAATTAGCGCTTAAATCCCTAATGCGCTAAAACGGACCAACCATGATAGAACCTGATCGACTCATTTCCCCGCAAATTAGCACACCCAATGAAGAAGCTTTTGAACGTGCCTTACGCCCCAAGGCCCTAGCAGAATATGTGGGTCAAGAAAAAATCAGAGACCAACTAAGCCTATTTGTTTCTGCTGCACGAGCACGCAATGAAGCACTAGATCACGTACTTTTATTTGGACCACCAGGCCTCGGAAAAACCACACTGGCTCACATTGTTGCTCGTGAAATGGGCGTTAATTTGAAACAAACCTCCGGGCCTGTTTTAGAACGGCCTGGTGATCTTGCCGCCTTGTTAACCAATTTAGAACGCAACGATGTGCTGTTTATAGATGAAATTCATCGCCTGTCGCCCGTGGTTGAGGAAATTTTATATCCAGCCTTGGAAGACTACCAAATAGACATCATGATTGGTGAAGGCCCAGGGGCCCGTTGCGTTAAACTTGATTTGCAACCCTTCACCTTAGTGGGCGCTACAACCCGCGCTGGTATGCTCACCAACCCATTGCGTGACCGTTTTGGTATTGTGGCACGACTTGAATTTTACAGCCCGAAGGAACTGGGGAAAATTGTGAGCCGTTCGGCCCATTTACTAGACGTTCCAATCAGCCCCGAAGGTAGCCTTGAAATTGCTAAACGTTCTCGGGGTACACCCAGAATTGCCAACCGCTTATTGCGACGGGTACGCGATTACGCACAAATGCGTGCAGATGGAAAAATTACAGAAACCGTAGCAGATGCTGGATTATCTATGTTAGATGTAGACACTCGGGGCTTAGATCCAATGGACCGCCGACTACTTTTAGCCATCATTGAAAAATTCGGCGGTGGTCCGGTGGGGGTTGACAATTTAGCTGCAGCTATTGGCGAAGAGCGCGACACCATTGAAGACGTTTTAGAACCCTACCTTATTCAACAAGGCTATTTACAACGCACCCCGCGCGGACGCATAGCGTCTGCAAGCACTTATCAGCATTTTGGATTACCAATAAAACAGATTGAAAAAAACCAACAAACCCTATTTGATTAAAACACCATAAACGCCCTTTAAAACCATGATGTCCTTTGAATTACCAATCCGAGTGTATTACGAAGACACTGACGCCGGTGGCGTAGTATATTACGCAAATTATTTAAAATTTTTTGAGCGCAGTCGAACTGAGTATCTACGCCATTTAGGAATAGAACAAATCAAACTGGCTGAAGAACAACTTTTATACTTTGTTGTTCGCAGCGCACAGCTTGATTTTATCCGCCCTGCACATCTAGACGATTACTTAACCGTCAGCTTACAAATAGAAAAACTAGGGCGCGCCAGCCTTGTATTTTCTCAAAAAATATCGCGGAACAACACAACATTGGTGTATTGCACCACTAAAGTTGCTTGTGTGCATGGTTCTGCATTCACCCCCACGGCAATTCCTACAGATTTGCATCAATTAATTGCTCAAAGCATGCAGCAACCAAATAAAATACTGACTAAAGTATTAACTAAAGCTTAATTAACACACAAAACAGTTGCAAATAAATGAGTTGTAAACGACTAAACCAAACAACTGAATTACAATAGCGCTCAAATGTAACCGACACTCAATATAAATACAGGATAAAAACGCATGGAAGTCAACCAAAACATGTCAATCCTTTCTCTTGTGCTAAATGCCAGCACTGTTGTACAAATCATTATGGCCATTTTGTTGATCATATCGATTGCTTCATGGAGCACTATTTTTCGCAAATGGTATGCTGTGCGCAATGCCAAAGAACAAACAGACACATTTGAACGTGATTTCTGGGCGGGTGGCGATTTAAACACTTTATATCAACGCGCCATGAATAACCGCGGTGAATCTGGTGCACTGGAACACATTTTTGAAGCAGGCATGCGCGAGTTTTTACGTGGTCGCCAACAAAAAGGGTTAACAGACCGCACATTACTCATAGATGGTGCACGACGCGCTATGCAAGCTGCATACCAACGCGAAACGGACGCTTTAGAAGGCAATTTAGCATTATTGGCCTCAGCCGGCTCTGTAAGCCCCTATATTGGTTTATTTGGTACTGTTTGGGGCATTATGCATGCATTTCGCGGCTTAGCAAATGTACAACAAGCCACCTTGGCCAGTGTAGCCCCAGGCATTGCAGAAGCACTGGTGGCCACAGCCATTGGTTTATTTGCTGCCATACCTGCTGTTGTTGCCTACAACAGCTACTCCCATGACATAGATCGCCTTTGCATCCGCTTTGACAGCTTTATTGAAGAATTTTTAAATATTCTGCAGCGCCAAGGCTGAGAAAGGCAAAACGATTATGCAAGCTGGAAAACGCAGCGGTCGTGGGCGATCGCGTCGTGCAATGAATGATATTAATGTTGTACCCTACATTGACGTGATGTTAGTGTTGTTGGTTATTTTTATGGTAACAGCGCCAATGGTTAATCCTGGTGTACTAGACTTACCCAGCGTAGCGAAAAGTCGGCAAACCCAACAAGACATGCCCATAGAAATTAACATCAAACTTGACGGACGCATCACCATACGCGACCGCAAAACCAATGTAGAGCTAAACGCTGAAAAAAATAATATTGTTAACATTCTACAGCGCTTGAACGGTAAAGAAATGTCTCGCCCTGTGGTAATAGCAGCAGACAAAAGCGTTAAATATGAAAATGTTATGTCTGTAATGGACGAACTTCAACGCAATGCCATTGCCCGCGTAGGTCTATTGGTTAAACCGGCACCATGAAAGAACAAATTACTGACGGCAAACAAGAGCCCCAAGGATTAATCAAAAATATTTTGGGGTTACCTGAACAAAATCAGGCAATTAAAGCAGATCACTCGCAAGTGTCTACTCATGGCTTGGTGTTATCTGTCGAGCACAGTATAAATACAGTTTTTCATTTGCGCGATGACCCGTACGCTAAGCGATCATTATTTCTAGCATTTGCTGCTCATTTGTTCTTGGGTGCGATGTTGTTCATCAGCGTGCAATGGTCAGTAAACACCCCTCCTCCTGTTGCTTCTCAAGCTGAACTTTGGGCTGCATTGCCGGAAATTAAAACACAAGATCTAGCTGTTAAACCAATTGCCCCCCGTCCCCCCCCCCCTACAAAACCAGAACCCAAGCAACAAGCTAAAATAGAAGCAAAAACTGAAGCAAAACCGCAACCCAAAGCTGATATTCAAAAAAAACCTAGCATATCAATTAATGACAAGACAACCCCCAAAGAAAACAAAAAATCAGAGTCAAAGCCAGAATTAAAGCCTGAGCGTCAATCCAATTACAAATCCACATCAAAAACTGAAAGCAAACCTAAACCTGAGCCTAAACCTGAACCTGAGCCCAAGCCAACAAAAAAACCGGAAGTTGATAAACTGGCTGAGTTTCAAAAAGAACTTGAAAGGGAGCGATCGCTAGCCGATTTATTAAAAAAAGACAGCCAAAGAATATTGGGTGATCCGGGAGCTAAAACAAAAACCGACACAGCAGGAAAAGTATTTGACCCAACCTACCAGAGCCGAATTCAAAATAAAGTTAAAAGTAACTTAAACGGAACTGGATGCAATGTTCCAGGCGACCCTGCCGCTAAGTTTTTGATTGAACAATTGCCATCTGGTGAAATTCTTAATGTAACAAAAAAACAAAGCTCAGGCTTTCCACGCTGTGATGATGAGATTGAAAGAGCTATTTCAAAATCTAGCCCTTTGCCACGGCCACCTGAAGGGATGTATCAAAGACAAATTGACTTCACCTATAGACCAAATGGCTAAATGTAATATATTAAGCCGCGTGCCTTAAAGATTCCGTATTTCTTTATAAGCAAGAAACCAAGAGGTTAGATATAATCACCTATGTTGCTTGATGAATCTTTTTACCACTAAAAACATTCAACAGCTTCAAAAAAATTATCATCGTTAACATTGTTTCAGGTTTGATATTGTGAAAGTATGTGGAAAAAATACTTTAAATTATTCATTACTTTTTGGTTGCTACTGTGCTTAAAACCTGCTGTGGCGCAGCTTAAAATTGAAATTACGGGAGTTGGAGCTAACCAATTTCCAATTACTATTGCCAAATTACATAGCACCGAAGAACCGCCTCAAGACATCGCAGCAATCATCCGCTCAGACCTTGATCGCAGTGGTGTATTTCGCATCATTAACGCCAGCACAGCAGAAAAATTAACAGAGATCACCCCAATCCAATATCCAGCCTGGAAAGCAGCCGGAACTGACGCACTGTTAACGGGCTCTATCACACGCCTAGCAAACGGACGCTATGATGTGCGTTTTGCTTTACACGATGTTATCAAGCAAAACACCATTGGTACGCAAAGTATTGTGGTGCCTGCTCATCAACTGCGTCAGACAGCCCATTTAATTGCTGACTTTATCTATAAAAAAATCACGGGGGACGCTGGGGTTTTCAGCACCCGCATTGCATACGTTACTAAAAACAATAGCCGCTATGAATTAATGATCGCCGACGCTGACGGGGAAAGTGCGCAAGTGGCCCTAACCTCAAAAGAACCAATTATTTCGCCCAAATGGTCGCCTGACGGTAAACAGTTAGCCTATGTGTCGTTTGAGGCAAAAAAACCCGTGATCTATATCCATTCACTTTCAAATGGCCAGCGTACTGTTTTAGCCAATTATAAAGGCAACAACTCTGCTCCCAGTTGGTCTCCTGATGGCAGCAAATTGGCGTTTGTACTCACACGAGATGGTAACTCACAAATTTATATGGCCAATGCAGATGGGGCTAATTTACGTCGGTTAACCAATACTTCAAGCATAGAAACCGAACCCATTTTTGCGCAAGACGGTCAAACCATTTACTTTACCTCCGACCGCAGTGGCGGGCCACAAATTTATAACATGCCTCTCAATGGTGGCGCGGCGCGGCGCATTACCTTTAATGGCAACTACAATATTTCGCCCCGAATTAGCCCTGACAACAAAAAACTGGCGTTTATCACTCGTCGTGAAGGTCAATTTAAACTGGCCACGATTGACCTAGAAACCAATGAAGAACAAATTTTAACCAATAACAATAACGATGAAAGCCCAAGCTTTTCAGCCAATGGTCGCATGATTATATTTGCTACCGAAATGGGCGGAAAAGGGGTATTATCAGTCACATCAATAGACGGTCGCATCAAGCAACGTTTAAGTATGTCAATTTCCGATATTCGGGAACCCAGTTGGGGGCCTTTCCTTAAATAAACTGACCAACACTGCATTTTGCTTTAGGAGCTAACACTATGAAAAAAACTTCGCAATACTATACCAAAACCGTCAGTGCCTTTATTTTTTCGGCTTTAATGGCTGGCTGTAGTTCAACGTCATTGAAAGAAACCACCGGCAAGGTCAGTGATAACCCAGGCAAACCGGCCGCTACAATAACAGCAAAAGAAACAGCCGATCCGCGAGCTGTTTCCCGTGTTGAAGCTGAAACCAATGACGTTAACAACGCCAAAGGGTTGCTAGCAAAACGCAGTGTCTACTTCGACTTTGACAGCTTTGAAGTGAAACCTGAATTCCAAACTGTTTTAGATGCCCACGGTAAAAACCTAATCAGCAATAAAAATCAAAAAATTGTTATTCAAGGTAACACCGACGAACGCGGGGGGCGTGAATACAATTTGGCTTTGGGCGCAAAACGCGCAGAATCGGTGCGTAAAGTACTGAATGTCCTAGGGGTATCAGACAACCAAATAGAAACTGTCAGCTTTGGTAAAGAAAAACCAAAAGCCACAGGAGGCAATGAAGAAGCTTACACTGAAAATCGCCGCGCTGACCTCATTTATCAATAATTTTAAATATTAAACGCCATGACCCCAAAATTCGCGCATTTTTTAATGACACGGCAGTTGAAAAAAAAGCTGCTGGCTATAACTATTGCGTTTGCCGGCTTGTCAAACACGGCATACGCCTTATTTGAAGACGATGAAGCTCGCAAAGCCATCATAGAACTGCGCGAACGGGTCAAAGCCCAGCAACAACTGAGCAATGATCGCCTTACTGAGATTGCTGCAAAACTTGAAAAACTTGAGGCCACCTCGCGAGGCCAACTTATTTTGAATCAAACTTTAGAATCTCAACACAGTGAAATTGCAAAATTACGCAATGAACTTGAGATTGTAACCAACAATTTAGCCAATACTCAACGTCGAATCAAAGAATATTATGGTGATATTGACGCGCGTATCCGAAAATTTGAACCCAAACAAATTGAAATAGATAATCGTCTTGTCAACGTCAGTCAAGAAGAAACTAACGCTTACGAAGCGGCAATTGATGCTTATAAAAACTCAGATTTCAATACCGCAGCCTCGTTACTTGATGAATTTAATCGCCGTTACCCTTCTAGCGGCTACAACTCCCCAGCTTTATATTATGCTGGCATAGCTCATTTTGCCAAAAAAGACTATAAAACTGCTGCCATTGTTTTACAAAAATTTTTAGACAAATACCCCAATAACGGTCGCGCACCAGATGTTATGCTAAGCCTAGCCGACAGCCACATCAGTTTAAAAGACTTCAAAACCGCTCGAAAAATTTTAGAACAGCTACTAACCAAGACACCTGAGGGACCCCTTGCGGAATCAGCAAAAAAACGTCTAACTTTGATAAAAGGTTAAGTCAGAACATAAATTTTACCTGATGCTTAACATGCCAACACTGGAAGTGATCTTATTGTGTTGTAGTTTGCTCATAGGTGTGTGCTTTGGAAGCTTAGCGCATCGGGTGCATTTTTGCACCATGGGCGCAGTGGCTGACATTATAAATATGAATCACTGGTCGCGTATGCGCATGTGGGTGTTAGCAATGGCAACAGCTATTTTATTTACACAAAGCGCTGAATTGGTATTCAATTGGAAACTAACCAATTCCATGTACCACCTTCCAAAACTACTTTGGCTTTCACATATCATAGGTGGTGCCTTATTTGGTGTGGGTATGGTACAAGCTTCTGGGTGCGCGGGAAAAACCTTAATTCGCTTTGGCGCAGGCAACCTAAAATCGCTGGCTGTGCTTATTGTCATGGGTTTATTTGCATTAATCACCTTAAAAGGATTGATTGCTGTTTTTCGTGTGCAATGGCTTGAACAACTGTTTTTTACCTTCTCCTCAGTGCAAACACTCGACACTGTACTTTATACTTGGCTAGTTACTCTATATCAAACCCCGATGCCTTGGGTACTGATCGCAATCAAACTCTGCCCATCCTTGGTTTTAATATATTGGGTACTTTGTCATCCTGAGGGGAGAAAGAAAAAAACACTGGTTGGCGGTATTGGCATTGGTTTATGTATTAGCGCTGCTTGGGCGCTGAGTTTAGGCCCAGGGTTTTTAGAAGAAGACCCGGAAACACTAGAGCCTCGGTTTTTAAAAACCTATAATAATCGTCCAGAAAGTTTAAGTTTTGTAGCCCCCATTGCTCATTTTTTGGAGTGGCTTATTTATTTTTCAGACGGCTCTCGCCGCTTAACTCTGGGCGTTGCCAGTGCAGTCGGCGTTGCGCTTGGTGCTTTTTTAAACGCAAAAATAACACAACAATTTCGAGTTGAAAGCTTTCAAAACAGTCGAGATTTTACTCGTCATTTAAGCGGGGCCGCTTTAATGGGCATTGGTGCAGTTTTGGGTTTAGGTTGCAGCATAGGACAAGGCATTACAGGAATTTCAACCTTATCAATTGGGGCCATCATCACTTTAATTGCCATGATTATGGGCGCCAGATGGCAAATTGCGCGCGATTGCCATTCACTGTAGAAAACCCATTTAATTTTAAAACGCTTTTTCCCTAAACAATCGATTTTACGCAAGAAGCATTTTTTTGGTATAATATTTTTCTTGGCGAATTAGCTCAGTTGGTTAGAGCGACGGAATCATAATCCGCAGGTCCGGGGTTCGAGTCCCTGATTCGCCACCATGTTTATCACCATTTTATTCAAATCTATTTGGTCGTGTTCCCCGACGAACGTAATCAGCTAATGCATTTCGTCAAATCAAAGTCAGTTTAATCTCTGAATTTAATAATATATTTCACTTAAAAACTACCCATTGGGTGATATATAAATCACCCTCTGAGGGTATGCGAACTGGCTTAATCAACATCATAATAATTTTACGGTGGCAGTTATAAGCACCTCTAAAATTACATACAAAGGTTGTGAGATGGGGCCAAAAAAATTTAACTCGATAGAAAATCAAAATACACTTGAAACACAAATTTTGATTGTAGAAGACCACCCACTGTACGCTACAGGTATGCGTGATCTCGTTGAGTTTGTTGTAGCTGATACAAAAATTACACACGTGGCTAGCTTAAGAGAAGCCTGTGAGTTTCTAACTCACACTCAACCTGCTTTAATTATTGCTGATCTACAACTAACCGACAGCAAAGGTATTCAAACCGCAATCACCATTCGGAAAATGAATTTTGAAACACCCATACTATTTATGAGTGGCGACGAAAGCTTACTACATAAACTCACTGAATTAGCCCTGTTTAAATGTTTCGCAATGCCGAAAACGGGTGATTTTTATCAAACATCACAAATGTTAACAGACTGCATTTCTAGAGCAAGTATAGTTGCAAGTTGGAAGCAGCCCATCAACAACAGCTCAAGATTCAGAAGTCACTTAAGAAGAGATATATCTGGACGCATCCAACTCACAATAAAACAACGTGAAGTAATGCAATTGCTTTTAACCGGACTGTCCAACAAAGAAATAGCGCGAGAACTAGACCTATCACCAGAAACAATTAAAACTCACCTTCGAGAAATCTTCACGCGCATGAATGTTCGAAACCGTACACAAGCCGTCAGTTTGTTTAAAAAATTCCCCAATCTTGCTGATTTGGGAACCCAAAATGAACAAACTAACTAGCGTTTCATCTGTTTAATACACAAAATTTACATCTGTCTTCATGGCATTAACCTTTTTCAATATAATGATCCTAACGCAAGAATATTCAAGTTAAACATCCATGAAAAAAACCAAGCAAGAATGGTTAGAGTTTATTTCCCCTGAGCAATACGCTATTTTGTTTGAAGAACATACCGAATGCGCCTTCAGTAGTTTTTTAAACCATGAAAAACGCCCAGGTACCTATCATTGCGCAGCTTGCTATCAGGCCATATTTACAAGCGAAATGAAATATAATAGCAGTACAGGTTGGCCAAGTTTTAAGGATGCGCTACCCAATACTCTACGCACAAAAATCGACTATAAATTAGTCTACCCACGCACAGAATACCACTGCTCAAGGTGCGAAGGGCACCACGGGCATGTTTTTAAAGATGGTCCAGCCCCGTTTGGCCTGCGCTACTGTAACAACGGCTTAACACTGGTTTTTATTGCGGAAGGAGAAAAAACACCGGAACTCCGATAATTAATTCACCCCGCTACAAAACCAGTCCAAAAACAGCCTTAACTCAAAGCAAATCAATATCTTGCTAAATATGTACGCGCGATCCCAACTCAATTACGCTGTTGCTAGGTATATTAAAATAACTTACAACACTACCCGCATTACGTGAAACTAAAGTAAATAGAGCCTCTTGCCATCTTGCCATCTTGCCCCCCTGCGAAGGAACAACCGTTTCTCGACTCAAAAAATAGGAAGTTGAGAAAGCCTCAAAAAATAAGCCCTGCTGATTCAAAGCCGATAAGGCTTTAGGTATATCCGTTTTATCCATAAAACCATAGCGAATGGTGATCTGCCAAAACCCGTCACCCACCTGCAAACATTGTAAGCAATGCGCATCAGACACCCAAGGAATGTCTTCAAACACTACTGTAACAATTAAATTACGTTGATGTAAAACTTGATTGTGTTTTAAATTATGCATCAACGCCTGCGGAGCTGTTCTTGGGTCAGAAACCAAAAAAACAGCTGTTCGTTCTACACGAGAAATGGTGGTGTCTTTCATATATTCAACAAAATCAACCAATTTGGGGTCATTTTCGTAAATATGCTGTAACAACAATTCTCGGCCCCGCTTCCAGGTTAACATGAGAGTAACCAAAGACAAGGCTAATACCACAGGAAACCACCCACCCTGAAAAAATTTTACTGCACATGAGGCGAACAATAAAACATCTAAAAATAAAAAAAAGAACGTAGCGCTTAAAGATAACCACAAAGGGTACTTCCAACCATATCGAATCACATAAAAGGTCAAAATGGTAGCAATTAACATGGTACCTGTGATTGCAATACCATAGGCAGAGGCCAAATCTGAAGAACTGCGAAACCCCAAGGCAGCAAGTAAAACCGCTGTTAGTAAAATCCAGTTAACTGTCGGCATATAAATTTGCCCTGATTCTGTTTCCGATGTGTGAATAATTTGCATGCGCGGCAACAACCCCAACTGAATAGCCTGTTGTGTCATTGAATAAGCGCCAGAAATAGTGGCTTGCGATGCAATAATTGTGGCCATGGTTGCCAAAATAACCGCAGGAACCAACAAAAAAGAAGGAAAAGCCAAGAAAAAAGGATTGCTTACAGCGTCGGGCGCTGATAGTAGTAAAGCACCTTGCCCTAAATAATTTAATGCCAACCCAGGAAAAACTAAAATAGCCCACGCCAGCCGAATAGATTTTTTACCAAAGTGACCCATATCAGCGTACAAAGTTTCTGCCCCTGTGATGGCCAAAACCACCATACCCACAGTAGCAAACACCCCCCAACCCCGCGCCTGCAAAAAAGCCAATGCATTAACTGGATTTAAAGCTTCCAACACGGCAGGAGTTTTGCATATTTGCCAAAAACCAACAGCCCCCATGGCAGCAAACCACAATACAATAATGGGCGCATAAAAGCGAGCTACCACCTGAGTACCAAACCGCTGTACAGCAAATAAACTAATTAATATAGCCACCGTAATTGGCAATACAAACTCCGCCAAACTTGGAGAAATTAAAGCCATACCCTCTACAGCAGATAACACCGAGATAGCGGGTGTGATAATGCATTCACCATAAAACAAACAAGCACCAAATGTACCTATGAGAAATAATTTCTTTTTTAAATCTGGATAATTAGAAACACTGGAAACCGCTAGCGCCAAGAGCGCCATAATTCCGCCCTCCCCCCTGTTGTCAGCCCGCAACATTAAGACCACGTACTTCAGGGTGACAACCACCATCAAGGCCCAAAAAACTGCTGATGTTGCACCTATGATATTGCCTGAATTGGCAACAACTCCGGTTGCATGTCCAAATATTTCTTTAATTGTGTAAAGCGGACTGGTGCCAATATCACCAAAAACGACGCCCAAAGCACCTAAAACCAAACTTGCTTTTACTGTATGTGTTGCATTTTTATCCATGACCACAGCCATAAAATCTACTGAAATAGTAGACCTAAAAAAATTTAAAAGTCTTATATTGTACCTTCTGCATAAATAGTTTCCAGAAAAATAGTTTGCATAGAAAAATATTTAAAACTCTATGCACAGCCAACAAAAAATTGTTTATACAAAATTCAAGTTTTGCCAGTCAAACAATACTGTGTTGAATCAAGATAAGCTTCAGGAGCAACTCAATTTAAAAAAGACACACAAAGTCACTATTTTTTTTGGCGAAAATCGCTCTATCATGTACAGGCAAAATCAATAAATTAAAATTGATTGTTGAGTTAATCAGCAAATAAGCTAAAAGGCTACATTAAATCAATGCAAATCAAGCGTAACACCTGAGTCAGAAAAAATTAATTTAACAAAACATAAACCAACTTTACAAAAACAGAAATTAAAACGTGAGTTTAAAAAGGAGAGTTTGTAATGAAAAAAATTCAACTGTTACTATCGGTCGCACTGAGCTTAGGAAGCGTTGCAATAGCAGCGGAAGACTACCCCAATAAAACCATTACAATGGTTATTCCTTTTTCTGCCGGTGGGCCTACAGACACTGTAGGGCGACTTATTGGACAGTCGATGTCCAAAGAATTAAAACAACAAATTGTGATTGAAAATGTTGGTGGCGCCGGAGGCACCATTGGCGCTGCTAGAGTAGCACGCTCAACCCCTGATGGTTACACAATTTTCTTACATCACATTGGTCAGTCTACCGCTCCAGCCCTCTATAAGAAACTGCCATACAACGCCGTAGAAGACTTCGAACCCATAGGTTTGGTTACCGATGTTCCCATGACGATTGTGGCGCGTAAGGACTTTCCGGCCAGTGATTTTAAAGAGCTGATTGTATACATCAAAGCCAATGCCAGCAAACTAAACTACGCTAATGCGGGCCTAGGCTCAGCTTCTCATCTATGCGGCATGCTACTGATGAGCACCCTAGCAGCTGATATGACCACCGTGCCATTCAAAGGCACAGGACCCGCCATGACAGACCTTTTATCAGGCCAAGTTGATCTAATGTGCGACCAAACCACCAATACCAGCGGACAAATTAAAGGGGACAAAATAAAGGCTTATGCCGTCACTACAAAAACTAAAGTGCCATCTTTGCCCGCAATTCCAACGGCAGACTCTCAAGGAATTAAAGGATTTGAAATTTCTGTATGGCACGGCCTCTATGCCCCTAAAGGAACGCCTAAAACCATTTCGGCCAAACTGACCAGTGCTTTACAAAACGCCCTTAAAGATCCAGAAGTTGTTAACCGCATGGCTGATTTAGGCACAGAACCCGTCAGTAAAGAAAAAGCTACGCCGGCAGCGCTGAAAGCTCATTTACAAGCTGAAATTGACCGCTGGGGGCCTATTATTAAAAAAGCTGGCATATATGCTGACTAAATCGTGTGATCAAAACAATTATCCATATACTTAAAGAATCATGCCGCACTACAAGCCATCAATTTAAATCATATGCAGAACTCACAAAAGTGAATTCTGCATAGCAAACAAGAAATACCAAAAAAATCGCAGAAAATAATACAAATTTTTGAATTATATAAAAAAATTAAGAACATGAAAGATTTAATAACTCAGTAATAACTAAGTTTTATCAACAGGAACGGTATGCTAACAATACAAAAAGATTTCTGGGCCGGACTGATGTTTTTTTTCGTAGGTGCGTTAGGCCTGTACTTTTCAAAAGAATTTCCAATGGGCACTGCCACCAAAATGGGGGCGGGTTACTTTCCCAAAGTTTTATGCGCTCTGCTGTGCTTAATTGGCATAATTTGCTGTTGCCAAGCAATACTGCAACCTAAAAACCCGATAGAAAAAATATTGATCAACAAAACCATTATGGTTATTTTTCCTGTGTTTGTATTCGGTGCAATTATAAAAGGCACGGGGCTTGTACCGGCTGCTTTAATCACAATGATCAGCTCCGCTTTGGCTAGCGTTTATTTTAAAACCCCCAAAGTATTGGTTTTAGCAATAACAATCACCGTTTTGTGTTGGTTGATATTTTCAGTTGGGCTTGGTTTACCGCTACCAGCCTTTGGCAACTGGATTACTCAGGGTTAAACCATGGAACTACTACAAAATCTACAACTGGGTTTGGAATCTGTTATCACGTTCAACAATTTAATGTACTGTTTAGGTGGTGTGTTCTTAGGCACATTAATTGGTGTGTTACCTGGCCTAGGACCCATAGCAACCATTGCTATGCTGCTGCCAGCAACATTTTCACTTCAGCCTATATCAGCCCTGATTATGTTGGCGGGAATTTACTATGGCGCACAATATGGCGGCTCAACCACGGCCATATTAATTAATCTACCAGGTGAATCATCTTCTGTTGTCACGGCACTTGATGGTTATAAAATGGCTCGCCAAGGTATGGCTGGCAAAGCACTAGCAACCGCCGCAATAGGGTCGTTTATCGCGGGTACATTTGCCACGCTTCTACTAGCTATGTTTGCACCGCCCTTAGCTGATCTTGCACTTAAATTTGGCCCCGCTGAATATTTTTCTTTGATGGTTCTGGGGTTAGTAGCCTCTGTGGTGTTAGCACATGGTTCACTATTAAAAGCCATAGGCATGATTTTATTGGGTTTACTGCTAGGTTTGGTGGGTACAGATATAAATTCTGGTACTGAACGCTTCACCTTTGATAACCCTAATTTGGCTGATGGAATTGGGTTTGTCGTTTTAAGTATGGGAATTTTTGGTTTAGCTGAAATTATTAAAAATCTTGAAACCGAACAAGAACGTAAGTCATCTATCAAAAAAATTAATGGACTCATGTTAGATAAAAATGACTATAAACGGATTGCTGGACCCATTTCTCGCGGCACCCTTTTAGGTTCAATGCTCGGCATCTTACCTGGCGGAGGCGCTATGCTGGCGTCTTTTGCTGCATACTCTATTGAAAAAAAAATTTCTAAAAATCAAGATCAGTTTGGACAAGGTGCCATAGAAGGCGTAGCAGCACCTGAATCTGCAAATAATGCCGGTGCACAAACCTCTTTTATTCCCCTGCTGACGCTAGGCATCCCATCAAACCCAGTGATGGCGCTGATGGTTGGCGCTATGATTATTCAGGGAATTACGCCCGGACCCACGGTAATTTTAGAACAACCCTCATTATTCTGGGGGCTAATTGTTTCAATGTGGATAGGTAATTTTTTCTTGGTGATTCTTAATTTACCCTTAATTGGTTTATGGGTAAAACTGATCACGGTGCCTTATCACTATTTATACCCATGCATTTTGTTATTTTGTTGCATAGGCGTAATTAGTTTAAATAATAACCCCTTTGATTTATATTTAATGGGACTATTTGGTATTTTAGGTTACATTTTTCTGAAACTAGAATGTGAGCCTGCGCCCATGTTACTCGGTTTTATTTTAGGCCCCATGATGGAAGAATACTTAAGACGGGCTTTACTGATTTCTCGCGGCGATCCTATGGTGTTTATTAATAGACCAATCAGCGCTGCAATGCTGATTTTAGCAGCACTGGCATTGATTGTTGTGATTAGTCCCAGCATTCGCAATAAACGCGCCACTACTTTTCGAGAATAATCCACGTACCTAGCCTCTTTTCTTATTGCAACACAAGAGACTACAACCAGCCATGAAAAAAATCTCTAGTTAATCGCTTGAACGCACATGACCACATCCTAAGCCAATTGCGATTAAGAAAAAAACTTAACTTTTCAGAGTTAGAGATCAGATTAATCAAACCAGCTAATAAAAAAGTATAAAATAGGATTTACAGAAAAATTGAGAAGAAATTATAGGGGGAAAATCAAGACAAAAAAATTTGTACATACAAGATATGGGGCGAGGTATGGGGCTCGAACCCACGACCCACGGAATCACAATCCGTTGCTCTACCAACTGAGCTAACCCCGCCACTACTTGATCCAAAAAATTTTTCTAGTAAAAAAACAAGAAAAATTAAAAAAACTATGTACAAAAATAAAAAAATTTCAATAAACACCATTTGAGCACTTGCTTTGGCCTGCCCGGAGGGACTCGAACCCCCGACCCTCGGCTTAGAAGGCCGATGCTCTATCCAGCTGAGCTACGGGCAGTTTAAAATGTGTCTTAAAACTGTTTTTTTATATGAAAACGGTTAACACATCTATGTTATTAATGCCGCGAACCTTCTGGTTGTGTCTCATGTTGGTCGGGGCGGCAGGATTCGAACCTGCGACCCTCTGCTCCCAAAGCAGATGCGCTACCAGGCTGCGCTACGCCCCGAATTAAGACAAAAATTATACCAAATTCTAAGACCCGTCGTCAAACGGAATTAAAAACCCTGTTCAGTGCGCAATCCTTTATGACTACGCACTTGTGTTTGATAACCCAATTTCTTTTCTAAGACTCGCTGAAAATCTTTGGCTTTAGCCACTGTTGGAAGGCGCCTAGCAAAAAGCCCGTGATAAGTCTTGCCATTACGAATGACTTGGTAGATGTAAATGTCATCGCGGGTACCTAAAGCAGAACTCAACTCAATTAAACGCCGGTTCAACAATACATGGTCGTCAATAGAAACAAACGCTGTTTGCACGGTATACCACTCTCGACTGTTTCCAGCGATCAAGGCCATACCCATGTCTTTGAATTCTTCCAAACCGGCAGGCACTTCAGCTCGAAAGGCTGGCCTGAACTCAACCGCAGCATCCGAATTAACATGCTCAGCTGAATTTGAAGCAGGGGGGGTAATTCCACGAGTATCTTGAGCTTCATGAATGTTGATGCCCAAACCAGAAGAAGGCGCATCACTCATGACTGCTGAATTTTCAGGGGTGTTTGGTGTGTCCATGGCCACCCGAGTTCGGCTATGGTTTGAATCTGGGATAACCGCGTAAGCTGGGCCATGCGGTAAGCTTGGGTCATTTAGAACGTCAGGGTCAGACACCACTTTAAATACCGGAGCGTTTGCTAAACGAGCCGTGGGCTGAAAACGAACCACATGAGTTGGCTTAAGCGAATAAACAACGGCCAAAAAAACCATCAAGCTTAAAGTAAGCACCAAACTTAATTTACGAGAAAAAAAATTATTCATAGAATGTCATCAGTTAATACAAAACGCGCCGAACAATTTTTTGTGACAATTACCTAACAAAAGTTCAACTTAATTTAATTCTACTGTGTTTTTTGAGTTAGTCGCTTATTTCGTTAAACAAGATGCATTACACAATTGAATCCAAGCTTTAGCATAACCCCTTAATAATTTGTCTTTTTTAACCGCAATCAACGTGTTGTTTTCTTGAAATGAAAGCGGGCCTGTTAATTGTTTTAAACCATGGTCTTTTTCTGAATCAAAGGCCATCGGCGCAATGATGCCTATGCCTAAACCCAATTCAACATAAGCCTTAATGACGTCTGCATCTTGCGCGGATAATACCACATGTGGCTTCAAACCTGCAGCATTAAATGCCCGGTCAATCATGGATCGTCCGGTATAGCCAGCCTGATAAGTGACTATAGGATACTTAGCTAAGTCGCTTAAAGAAACCTCAAGCTGACTTAATAAAGGATGCCCCGTAGGCGCAATCACTACATGGTGCCACGTATAAAAAGGATAAGCCTGCAACTCCTCCACATGGCTCAGTCCCTCTGTGGCAATACCAATGTCGGCTTCGTTTTCAATTAACATACGGGCAATTTCTTTAGGACTCCCCTGATGCAATGACAATTCAACCCGTGGAAATCGTGTTTTAAATTCAGCAACCACTCGTGTTAAAGCATATCGCGCTTGGGTATGGGTTGTAGCAACCACCAAACAACCAGCGTCCTGTTGCGCAAAGTTTTCTGCAACACGTCGAATATTTTGAAGGTCTGTCAATATTTTTTCTGCATATACCTTAACCGCGCAACCCGGTTCGGTCAAACCCAATATTCGCTTGCCTTTGCGCTCGAACAACTCAATGCCCAATTCGTCTTCAAGGTCTTTGATATGCTTGCTCACACCCGACTGAGAAGTAAATAGCACATTAGCAACCTCAGTGAAATTAAAATTGCATACAACAGCCTCTCTTAAGATTCGCAATTGCTGAATGTTCATGCAGCCACCACCCCTACGGATACACCTTGAAAAGCTTCGTCATCGTGTTCATGATGCAAAAACCAACGAACAAAGTCACTGGCAGGCTCCCGCAACAATTGCTCTGGAGAACCAATCTGCTCTATGCATCCTTTGTTCATTAACACCACTTGATCGGCCACCTCCATCGCCTCGTCTTGGTCATGGGTGACAAAAATACTGGTAACACCCAACTCATCATGCAAACGACGCAACCACCGACGCAGTTGCTTACGCACTCGCGCATCTAGCGCACCAAACGGTTCATCCAACAACAACACCTTGGGCTCAACAGCCAACGCCCTTGCCAATGCAATGCGCTGACGCTGACCACCTGACAATTGGGCCGGAAACCGATCAGCCAACCAGTCCAATTGCACCAAACCCAACAATTCCATCACCCGCTTTTTGATGTCGCCCTCAGATAAACGCGCCTGACGAGGCTTACAACGCAAACCAAATGCAACGTTTTCAAATACCGTCATATGACGAAATAAAGCATAATGTTGAAATACAAAACCAATGTTGCGCTGGCGCACATGTAAATCGGATGCATCATCGCCTTGTAAATACACACGCCCCTGTTGCGGATGGTCCAAGCCAGCAATAATTCGCAACAAAGTTGTTTTACCGCAGCCTGAAGGCCCTAATAAGGCTACCAAATGCCCTTGAGGAAAGTCTAAAGACACATTGTCTAGTACTGTAAAACCACCAAACGATTTAACAATGCCTTCAACTCGAATGCTCATGATTCACTCCATTTTGCAACAATTGTTTTCAAGACCAAAGTCACCACTGCCAATAAAGCTAACAATGAAGCCACTGCAAAAGCAGCAGCAAACAAGTACTCGTTATATAGGACCTCAACGTGTAATGGCATGGTATTGGTTAAGCCACGAATATGTCCTGAAACAACAGATACAGCTCCAAACTCCCCCATTGCACGGGCATTAGCCAATATTACGCCATAGAGTAAGCTCCATTTAATGTTGGGCAAAGTGATCTTAAAAAACATGCGCCAACTTGAAGCGCCCAAGACCAAAGCCGCTTCCTCTTCTTGCTGCCCCTGCGATTGCATCAGCGGAATTAATTCTCGCGCAACAAACGGTAAAGTAACAAACAAGGTACATAACACAATACCAGGAACTGCAAAAATAATTTTTATGTCCCAAGCGTTCAACTGCGAGGCAAACCAACCTTGAGCACCAAACAAAAGCACAAACATCATGCCCGCAATAACGGGAGAGACAGAAAACGGCAAATCAATCAACGTTAATAAAGCCTGTTTACCGCAAAACTCGAATTTAGCAATACTCCAGGCAGCAGCCACCCCAAAAATTATATTCAAAGGCACGGCAATGGCCGCAACCAATAACGTCAGTTTAATGGCCGCAACCGCATCTGGTTCTGTTAAGGCAGCTAAGTAAACAAACCAACCTTTTTTAAGCGATTCATAAAAAACCACACACAGTGGCAGCAATAACAATACACTTAGGTACGTCAAAGTCAGAATAATGAGCCCCACACGAACCCAAACGGGATCTCGTGTAGCAGCCAACTGTTCGTATCGAGTACTCATTTAATGCCCCCGTGTCGCTTTAAAGACCAATGCTGCAACCCATTAATAAGCAACAACAAAAGAAAAGAAATAACCAACATGACCGTGGCAATTGCTGTAGCTCCTGCGTAATCGTATTGCTCTAAACGCGTAACAATAAGCAATGGCGTGATTTCTGAAACAAATGGCACATTACCCGCAATAAAAACCACAGATCCGTATTCTCCCACCGCTCTAGCAAACGCTAATGCAAAACCAGTTAAAACCCCAGGGATCATGGCAGGCCAAACCACCTTAATAAACGCCTGCCATCGGCTTGCACCTAAACTGATGGCCGCCTCTTCATATTCAGTTTCAAGGTCTTCTAAAATAGGCTGAACGGAGCGCACAACAAAAGGCAAACCAATAAAAGTTAATGCAACAACCACACCAATCGGCGTAAATGCCACTTTAAAACCCAAATCCAACAACGGTGCCCCTAAAATACCATTGGGCGCATAAATAGCTGTTAGTGCAATACCCGCAACAGCTGTAGGCAAAGCAAAGGGTAAATCAACTAAGGCATCAACCACTGACTTCCCTAAAAAATCATAACGCACCAAAACCCAAGCCAATGCTGTCCCCACAATTGCATTTAAAGCCGCGCCTATGGCTGAAGCACCAAAACTTAACCGCAAACTCGCCAATACCCGCTCATCTGTGGCTATTGCCCAGAAACCATACCACCCCAATTCAGCTGTTTTTAAAATCACTGCCGATATAGGCAGCAAAACCAATAAAGATAAATACAGCAAAGTCAAACCAATGCCAAAGCGAAACCCGGGCAAAACAGTTCGCTGTGCAAAACCAAAACCCAGCATTCAAGTTCCCCTGTCTGATCGTTTTAAATAAATTTGATCAAACACACCACCCTCAGAAAAATGAGTTTTCTGGGCTTGTGACCAACCTTGAAATACATCGTCTATATTGAATAAAGTCACTTTAGCAAACTGTTTGGCGTATTTATCCGCAATTTTCTTATTTGTTGGCCGGTAATAATGGCCAGCAGCAATCTCCTGCCCCGCCTCTGTGTAAAGGTAGTCTAAATAGGCCTGCGCAACAGTGCGAGTACCTCGCTTGTCAACCACTTTATCAACCACTGCAACAGGAGGTTCGGCCAAAATTGAAATAGACGGCGTTATTAATTGGAATTTATCCACTCCCAATTCACGAACAGCCAAATAAGCTTCATTTTCCCAAGCAATTAATACATCTCCAATACCACGCTCAGCAAAGGTGGTTAGAGAACCGCGAGCACCACTGTCCAAAACCTTTACATTTTTGTACAACTGACTTACAAATTCTCTAGCGGTGGCTTGCGAACCATTTTTTTGTTTTAGCGCATACGCCCAAGCAGCTAAATAATTCCAGCGTGCACCACCGGAGGTTTTAGGATTAGGCGCGATCACCTCAACACCAAATTTAACCAAATCGTTCCAATCACGAATATTTTTTGGGTTGCCCTTACGCACTAAAAATACAACAGTGGAGGTGTAAGGAGAAGCATTGTTGGGCAATTTTTTTTGCCAATCTGAGGCGAGCAATTTATTTTCAGCAATGGCATCAACATCGTAAGCCAATGCCAAGGTGACCACATCTGCCTCTAAACCGTCAATCACGGAACGTGCTTGCTTGCCACTACCCCCGTGAGACTGCCGAATGGTCAGGCTTTGTCCTGTTTTTTCTTTCCAATAACCAGCAAATGCCTTATTAAAATCTTGATACAACTCGCGCGTAGGGTCATAAGATACATTCAATAAGCTTACTTCTTTTGCTGGTGCCAATCTTGCATTGCTTACACCCGAAGTTTGAGCCAAAACCAAACCAGAGGATAAGAGCAGCGCGGAAATTGCTGAAAAAAATACAGTTGCGTATGAAAATTTCATATTTAAAATCCATCACATGAAGATGGAATGATTAAATATGAGCCTCTTTATTCTGTAAAACAATAAAAAATGATTTCTATAGAAAAATTTTTTATAAAAAACTTTTGTAAGTGTTCAAACAGCAACCTGCATTAAACTCAGATTCAAGTTTTATTGCCCGAAATCACTTTGTTCCAACTATGGGTTTATTTTTCAGTAAAATTGTGGAACTGATCTGGGGAAAAACCAACAACATCGATACCCAGTGCTCCTAATTTTTCTGCGACAGCCTTATTTTTTAATACAAGCAAAATTTCTTTGTGCATACGTTGCACGATGCGTGAAGACAATTGAGTCGGTGCAACAATACTCCACCAGGCGATCGCTGCAAACCCTGGGTAAGCGCTTTCGGAAACACTGGGAACCTGTGGCAGGTTACGAGAACGAAAAGGGCTAGTTACAGCAAGAGGAATCACTTGACCACCGTCAACATATGGCTTCATAAAATGCAAAGGGCCTATACACAAAGAAATATACCCACCCATAATGTCTTGCATCAAAGACGCTTGTGCTTTGTAAGGTACATGTCTCCAATTAAAACCAGAATTCTTCGCCAATAAAGACATCACCAAATACCCTAAACTGCGGGCACCAACAGACCCATACATTTGGGGAGGTTCTGCCTTGGACACCTCAAATAACTGATGAAGATCAGTGATCCCCGAGCTTTTTGACGCAACCAACACCATGGGCGTAGTACCTACCATAGCGATGTGACTTAAATCTTTAGGAATATCAAAAGAATTTTTTGCTTTTAAGGTGGCATTTAAAGTATCAGGTTCAAACACCATAGCAAAAGTGTATCCGTCAGGGTCTGCCTGAGCAACAATAGCGGTACTAATAGCCGCTGAAGCCCCCCCAACATTTTCAACCCACACGGTTTGTTTAAGCTGAATTTGCAGCGCCTCAGCCAAAATTCGGGAAACTTGATCCACCAAACCACCAGGCGGGTCACCAGACAGCAATCGAATTGGCTTAGCTGTTGGCCATTCTTGTGCTTGCACAACCCCAACCGCTCCCAAGCTTAGAATACACGCAACTAGAAAACCCAACATAATGGCCTCCAAGTTTGTTGTTTTTAGCGTAAAACAAATATAACAAGCAAGTCAAACGGAGTTTAGACTAGTAAACCAATCACCTATGATACTGGGATAATTTGCCGAACGGCAAAAAAACAGGAAAAAAATTAAAACGAAAACAAGAAAACCAAACAAATAAAATTTTTTGATGGCCAAGAAGAACAACAAAGAGAAAACGCAACAAACTGGATATAAGAAAGTCTTTGGCTCCCCGACCTGGACTCGAACCAGGGACCTGCGGATTAACAGTCCGTCGCTCTACCGACTGAGCTATCAGGGAACAGATGCGCCATTATAAACACATTTTTATTTTTTTTCAAAAAAACTTTAATTTATTTTACTCGCGCTTTTTTTGTATCACTTTTTAAGCTTGATTAATTCATTTACCCAAAAAAATTTATCCTATATTTTCAAAAAAATACAACGAATAAATACAATAATCATAAAATTAAAATAAAGTCAACTCTAGCCTTTTTTGCCAAGCATCTGGATAATAATGCTTTAGTTCATTTTATATCTTCACCCATGCACACGGGTTTTATCAGTTTTCCAGAAAGTCCTTTCCTGTTGTATCAGCCCTACCCTCCAGCAGGCGATCAACCTGCGGCTATTGCACACCTAACCCAAGGGGTCAACGACGGCCTATTGTTTCAAACACTATTAGGAGTTACAGGCTCTGGAAAAACGTATACGATGGCCAATACCATTGCTCGCACTGGTCGCCCTGCTTTGGTTCTTGCTCCGAACAAAACCCTAGCTGCCCAACTGTATGCCGAAATGCGTGAGTTTTTCCCGAAAAACGCAGTGGAGTATTTTGTCAGCTACTACGATTACTACCAGCCCGAAGCGTATGTTCCTAGCCGCGACTTGTTTATTGAAAAAGACTCTTCTATTAACGAGCACATTGAGCAAATGCGACTGTCTGCAACCAAAAGTTTAATGGAGCGTCGCGACACAATTATAGTGGCCACCGTGAGTTGTATTTATGGCATTGGCAACCCCAGTGACTACCATGCCATGGTCTTGATTTTGCGCCACGGGGATAAAATCAATCAACGCGATATTTTACAACGCCTGGTTAGCATGCAATACAAGCGCAACGATATTGAATTTAATCGAGGCATATTTCGCGTTCGAGGCGATACAATTGATATCTTTCCTGCTGAACACGCAGAACTGGCTTTGCGAATTGAATTATTTGACGATGAAATAGACAATCTACAACTGTTTGACCCCTTAAGCGGACAGATCGTACAAAAAGTGCCACGCTTCACCATTTACCCTAGCTCGCATTATGTTACCCCGCGCGAAACGGTTTTACGCGCTATTGAAAGCATCAAAGATGAATTGCGCACACGGCTAGATTTCTTCCAAAAAGAAAGCAGACTTGTTGAAGCTCAACGCCTAGAACAACGCACCCGATTCGACCTTGAAATGTTAGCCGAACTGGGCTTTTGCAAAGGCATTGAGAACTATTCTCGGCACCTGTCTGGGGCCGCCTCCGGGGAACCACCGCCCACACTGATTGACTACTTACCCAAAGACGCGCTGATAATTATTGACGAAAGCCATGTAACAATTGGCCAATGCGCGGGCATGTACCGTGGCGACCGATCGCGCAAAGAAACCCTTGTGGATTTTGGCTTTCGCTTACCTTCAGCGTTGGATAATCGACCACTAAAATTTGAGGAATTTGAAAGCAAACTGCGACAAACTATTTTTGTCTCAGCAACACCCTCTAAATACGAACAAGAGCACGCCGGACAAATTGTTGAACAATTGGTGCGGCCCACGGGGTTACTTGACCCAATTATAGAAATACGCAGCGCAAAAACACAAGTTGACGATTTACTTGCAGAAATTCGCGAACGCACCGCAGCTGGAGACCGTGTTCTAGTCACCACCCTGACCAAGCGCATGTCTGAAGACCTTACGGATTACCTAAGTGATAACGGGGTACGGGTACGCTACCTACACTCAGAGATTGACACCGTCGAGCGTGTTGAAATTATCCGCGATTTGCGGCGGGGTGAATTTGATGTGCTGGTAGGCATCAATTTGCTTAGAGAGGGCTTAGACATTCCTGAAGTCTCTCTTGTGGCCATTTTAGACGCAGACAAAGAGGGGTTTTTACGCTCCGAACGCAGTTTGATTCAAACTATAGGCCGTGCTGCTCGCAATTTAAATGGAAAAGCCATTTTATACGCGGATAAAATTACAGATTCGATGGCCAAAGCCATCGGAGAAACAGAACGGCGTCGAGCCAAGCAAATTACATTTAACGAAACCAACCACATTACGCCAACAGGTATTCGTAAAGAAATTAAAGAATTAATTGACGGCGTGTTCAAGGGACAAACCGACCATAAAACCAACAAAGCAATTGGCCCCACCCTAGCCTTTGGCAACGAAAAAGACATGGCTAAAGAAATAAAACGCCTAGAAAAATTAATGCTTGAATATGCACGAAACTTAGAATTTGAGAAGGCAGCCAAAGCGCGTGATCAACTCAATCAATTAAAAAGTCAAATGTTTGGAACAAAAAACAGTGGCACAGAACCCACGCAAGGCTTACACAATGGGCAAGGTAGACGCTTTTGAAGCAATAACTTAATCTTTTATCGTCAACTAACCATATTTAAATTGTAGGAAATGTACTTTATGAAAACCAAGATTTTATTTGTATGCATGGGCAATATTTGCCGATCTCCAACAGCAGAGGGGGTATTACGTCATTTAATTAAAAACACCAGCCTTGAAAATACCATCGCTGTAGACTCTGCCGGTACCCATGCTTTTCATATTGGCAACCCAGTGGATAATCGCACACAATCAGCCGCTGCCAAACGAAGCTATGACCTGAGCCAAATTCGCGCTCGCCAAATTCATACAGACGACTTTCGTGACGCTGACTACATTTTGGCTATGGACTGGGACAACTTAAGTTTATTACAACAACAGTGCCCCAAACAATACCGCCATAAGTTGATGCTGCTCATGCGGTTTGCAACAGAACACGACGAAGCCACTGTGCCTGACCCGTACTACGGCGGCCCTGATGGCTTTGAAACTGTTCTCAATTATGTTGAAGACGCCTGTAATGGCCTCATTGAAGTGGTTCGTAAACGCGCCTCACAATTTGTAGCCGCTTAAATTTTATTTCCATCGCACGCCCACCTAAACATAATCTCAGGGGGGGCGCTGTGCCTGATTGTTTCAATGCAGCTGCTCACAATTTCTCATGGTTACCCACACCAAACAACAACACCAATGAGCAAAAACCCAGTTTAGTTGTTGATTAAGTTACTGGGTTATTGATATACTTGAGTAAATTGCTAAGGAATATAACGGGGTTATAAATGCGCTTAACCACCAAAGGTCGATTTGCTGTTACAGCTATGATTGATCTTGCATTACAACAAGAGGCAGGTCCTGTGACGTTATCAGGAATTAGCGTTCGACAAAAAATTTCTTTGTCTTACTTAGAGCAACTATTTGCCAAACTGCGGCGACACGAACTGGTAGAAAGCACACGCGGCCCTGGAGGGGGTTACCAAATTAACCGACCGTTGCATGATTTGTCTGTGGCAGACGTTATTTTAGCCGTGGATGAACCGCTAGACGCTACACAATGTGGCGGTAAGGAAAATTGCCTAGACGAGGGGCCATGCATGACCCATAATTTATGGGCGCGGTTAAACGATCAAATGTTAAAGTTTTTGGAGTCGGTCACACTGAAAAACTTGGTTGATGAACAACGCAACAAACGTTGTGCTGAATCACCCACAAGCTTAGCCATTCTTGAAGACCGGCGAACACCAACGCCCAACACCCCAAAAATACATACCCATACCCTATCACAACCATAAGCCCATTGACAGCGGAGTTTTGTTATGTTTCATAAGCCCATTTACCTTGACTACAGCGCCACAACCCCAGTGGACGAACGGGTAATTGAAAAAATGCTGCCTTTTTTGCGTGAAAGTTTTGGCAACCCAGCATCACGCAGTCACGCCTATGGCTGGGAAGCAGAAGAAGCCATTGAACAAGCTCGAGAATACGTTGCCGCCCTTGTCAACGCGGACCCACGCGAAATTGTCTGGACTTCGGGCGCTACTGAATCCAACAATTTAGCCATCAAGGGTGCGGCACAATTTTATAGCCCCACCAAAGGCAAACACGTTATCACTGTAAAAACTGAACACAAAGCCGTGTTGGACACCTGCCGAGAATTGGAACGTCAAGGCTTTGCGGTGACGTATCTACCCGTGCAAGAAAATGGCCTAGTCGACCTCGAATTGTTTAAAAAAACGCTGCGCAAAGACACCGTACTGGTTTCTGTAATGGCGGTGAACAATGAAATTGGTGTGGTTCAAGACATTGCACAGATTGGTGAACTATGTCGTAATAATGGCACTATTTTTCATGTGGATGCAGCGCAAGCCACAGGTAAGATGCCAATTGACCTAGCCACCTTAAAAGTGGACCTCATGAGTTTTTCAGCCCACAAAACTTACGGCCCCAAAGGCATCGGCGCCCTGTATGTACGCCGTAAACCCCGCATTCGCATTGAATCACAAATTCATGGCGGAGGACATGAACGGGGTATGCGTTCTGGCACTTTAGCCACCCACCAAATTGTAGGCATGGGCGAATGTTTTCGCTTAGCTAAGCTAGAAATGGACTCTGAACTCCAACGGATTCGAACCTTACAACTTCGTTTACTCAACGGCTTACAAACCATAGAAGCCTCATATGTAAATGGCGACTTAGACCACAGGGTGCCTCACAATTTAAATATCAGCTTTAACTATGTTGAAGGCGAGTCTTTAATCATGGCCATCAAAGAGCTTGCGGTTTCGTCTGGTTCAGCCTGCACCTCAGCCTCTTTGGAACCCTCTTATGTTTTACGAGCTTTAGGGCGCAGCGACGAATTGGCCCACAGCTCAATCCGTTTTTCAATTGGCCGATTCACAACAGAAGCCGACGTAGACTTTACGATTGACTTACTCAAAAACAAAGTGGGTAAGCTGCGCGAAATGTCACCACTTTGGGAAATGGTGCAAGAAGGTGTTGATTTAAATACCGTGCAATGGGCTGCCCACTAAATTAAATCATATCAAATAAAAGTGTATCAAAGTTTTAAGGAGAATTCACCATGGCTTATAGTAATCTAGTCATAGACCACTACGAAAACCCCCGCAATGTGGGCGCTTTCGATAAAAATGACACCCAGGTTGGCACGGGTATGGTTGGCGCCCCCGCTTGTGGTGACGTAATGAAACTTCAAATTCGTGTCAATGATGATGGCATTATTGAAGATGCGGTATTTAAAACCTATGGATGTGGGTCAGCCATTGCCTCTTCATCCTTAGTAACTGAATGGGTTAAAGGCAAAACCCTGTATGAAGCACTTAACATTAAGAATACTAAAATTGCTGAAGAATTGGCACTGCCACCAGTGAAAATACACTGCTCCATTCTTGCAGAAGACGCCATTAAAGCCGCGGTTGAAAATTATCGTGAAAAACATACTGCAACCCACCCCTCAAAGGCTGAAGCGGCTTAATCTAGCAGAGCCAAACAATACAATTAACCTGCCTAGACACCTTGGAATTAAGCATGAGCATTACACTGACAGAAACCGCAGCCAAACATATCGCAAATTTTTTAGCAAAACGCGGAAAAGGTATTGGTTTACGCGTAGGTATTCGCACCACAGGGTGTTCAGGTATGGCCTACAAACTTGAATTTGTTGACTCCAGTCAAAATGAGGATATGTGTTTTGAAAGCCAAGGGGTAAAAGTCTTTATTGACCCTAAAAGTTTACCTTACCTACAGGACATGGAACTGGATTTTACCCGCGAAGGTCTGAATGAAGGGTTTAAATTTAACAACCCCAATGAAAAAGCGCGCTGCGGTTGCGGTGAGAGTTTTACCGTTTAAAATATCCCACACAACATGCCGTAGTAAGTGGCGTAAAAAGTGCTGCGCTTAATCAGCTAACCACCTAAAAAATCAAAAGTTACTAGCCATGATTTCTGTCTCAGACAACTATTTTGTACTTTTTGGTCTGCCCGTGCGCTTTGAGATAGACAACACTGAACTACAAAAACGTTTCTTAAAACTACAAAGTCAGGTGCATCCTGACCGCTTTACACATGCCCCGCCTACTGAACAACGGGTAGCGTTACAGTGGGCCACGCACGTGAATGAAGCATTTCATATTCTAAAAAATCCAGTGACTCGTGCGGCTTATTGGTGTGAACTGCAAGGTCAGGCAGTTCACACCAAAAAAAACACAGCCATGCCACCACAATTTCTTATGCGACAAATGCAATGGTACGAAACTCTAGAAGAGCTTAGCGAAAACCCGCAAAAAAACCAGCAAGCCTTGAAAAATTTATACCAAGAAATTCAATGGGTTGAAAAAAACTTACTGGCCCAGCTAAGCGTCTGTATCGACACAAATCATAACACCGTAACAGCGCTTGAACTCACCAAAGAATTGATGTTTATTGAGCAATTTCAAAAAAACGTAAAATCTGCTATAGCTAAAATCCACATTTAAAACCCTAGATATTTGCATTGCAATTTTTAATACTACAATTTACGCGAAAACAGGAGCCGCACCGTGGCACTTTTACAAATTGCTGAACCTGATATGTCCGCCGCCCCACACGAACACCGACTGGCGGTTGGCATTGATTTAGGAACCACGTATTCCTTAGTAGCAGCCATGCGCTCTGGTAGTGCCAGTTGTTTACCAGACACACATGGGCAAGTCATATTACCTTCGGTGGTACAGTATGATCAGGCAGGCATTAAAAACCTAGGGCAAAACGCTTTAAAAAATATTCAAAATGACCCAGAAAACACCATCAGTTCTATAAAACGCTTGATGGGACGCAGTTGGCAAGACATCAATCACCTACGCTTACCATATCGTCTGCTACCCAAAGAGGGCATGGTACAACTTGAAACGGCAGCAGGCATTAAATCTCCTGTAGAAGTCTCAGCCGATATTCTAAGTGAACTGCGCCAAAGAGCAGAACAAACCTTGGGTGGGGAATTGGTTGGGGCAGTGATCACAGTTCCCGCATACTTTGACGACAGTCAACGCCAAGCAACCAAAGACGCGGCGCGTTTAGCGGGCATTCACGTATTGCGTTTACTCAACGAACCCACCGCAGCCGCTGTAGCCTACGGTTTAGATAAAGCAATCCAAGGTGTTTATGCCATTTACGACTTGGGGGGCGGGACCTTTGATATTTCAATTTTACGTCTCAGCAACGGCATATTTGAAGTACTTGCCACGGGTGGCAATAGCGCATTAGGCGGCGACGACTTTGACCTAGCATTGGCTGACTGGGTGTTAGCACAAGCCCAACTGTCAAACTTAAACAAAGGCCAAATGCGCCAATTGCTTTGCCTATGCCGCCAAGCTAAAGAAGCCCTCAGCCAATGCGAGTCTTTTCACATTGATCTAAACCTAATTAACGGTATTGACAACCTTGAGCATTTGAATAGCCCGCCAAATTGCATCAAAATTAACACAGAAATTTTGGCCAGCATTTGCACAAATTTAATTGATCAAACACTAAAAGCCAGCGCCAAAACTTTAGAAGACGCTGAAATTTTGCCACACGAACTAAACGGCGTAGTGCTCGTAGGGGGCTCAACTCGCATGCCTTTGGTACAACAAGCTGTGTCGCAATTTTTTGGTAAAAACCCGCTTTGCTCCATCAACCCAGATGAGGTGGTTGCGCTAGGTGCTGCCATACAAGCTGATGTTTTAGCCGGAAATCGCCCAGAAGGTAATGATTGGCTATTGCTTGATGTTATTCCTTTGTCGTTGGGTTTAGAAACCATGGGGGGCTTATCTGAGCGTATTATTCCCCGCAATTCAACGCTTCCTGTGGCTCGTGCTCAAGACTTCACTACATTTAAAGACGGACAAACTGCCATGATGATTCATGTGGTGCAAGGAGAACGCGAACTGGTCTCTGAGAATCGTTCACTGGCGCGTTTTGAATTACGCGACATTGCGCCAATGGTTGCAGGTCAAGCGCGTATTCGCGTAACCTTCCAAGTTGATGCAGATGGTTTGCTTTCAGTCAGTGCTCAAGAAACTGTCAGTGGCATACAAGCCAGCATCACTGTTAAACCTTCTTACGGGCTAAGCGATGAAGAAATTACCAACATGCTTAAAGGCGGATTTGAGGCTGCACAAACTGATATGCAAGCACGTGCATTGCGTGAAGCACAGGTTGATGCGCAACGCTTATTACAAGCCGTACAAAGCGCCTTGGCTGCTGATGCCAACTTGCTCAACCCTAGCGAGCAACAAATCATTACCAACGCTTACCTACAACTGGAAAATAGTTTGCAAGAAAATGAGACTGAGATCATTAAGCACGCCTCCAACGTATTGTCAGAAGCGACCGAGCACTTCGCTGCCCTGCGCATGAATCGCAGCATTTCAAAAGCCTTAACAGGTAAAAATCTAAACGAGATTTCAACAGACTAATACGAATGCGTTAACCCACATCTTTTGTATGCCAAAGCCTGCCGCCTAAACTTAAAAACCACTTTAACCCATTGTTTTAAATAAAGATCACCATGCCCACCATTAAAATTCTACCCCATGACACTCTTTGCCCCAAAGGCGTAGAGTTTCAAGCCAAAAGCGGCCAAAGTATTTGCCGTGCCCTTTTGGAACAGAATATCGAAATAGAACACGCCTGTGAAATGAGCTGTGCTTGTACCACTTGCCATGTGATTGTACGCGAAGGCTTTAACTCGCTAAATCCCAGCAACGATAACGAAGACGATTTATTGGATATGGCTTGGGGGCTGACACCTTTGTCACGCTTGTCATGCCAAGCCAAAATTGGACAAGACAATTTAACCATTGAGTTGCCTAAATACACCATCAACCACGCGCGTGAACACCATTGATCAATCCCAAATGAATTAACAAATGTTGACGATCAATTCAACAAGCGCCTAATTATTCTGATAACAAGCAGTCAATAAAAACGAAATAGAAACGAAAAAGCACGATGAAATGGACCGACGTTTTAGAAATTGCTATAGCATTAATTGAAAAAAAACCCGAAATCGACCCTCTGAGTATCCGCTTTACCGACCTACACCGCTGGGTTTGTGAATTAGAAGAATTCAAAGACGACCCTATGCGCTCCAATGAAAAAATTTTAGAAGCCATTCAGCAAGCTTGGATTGACGAGCTTTAATTATTGGAAACAATAACTGTGACACACTTTATTTTTAAAATAACTATTTGTTGCTAAACTATAAAATAGTTTTTTTACTGTTTAGCAATATGAAATCTTTGATTCAGCGTGCCAGCTTTTGGCCTTACTTTTGAACCCCCACACTAGGGGGGTTTATCGATGATTTGTTTAAAAATAAGTGGTCGATCTTGTGACAGACAATCATGACACCCAATGAGCATAAGCATCCATAAATAATGAAATGCAAATAATAAAAACCACAATAAATTGTTATTAAACACAACCTAAAAACGAAGAATGTTAATCAGCAACTGCCATCCAAACAACTGCTAATTTAACCCAATTTAACAGATATTAAAGAAACTACGTATGCAAACGCATATGCGGAAATAAAATAACATCGCGAATATTGGGGCTATTAGTGATCAACATCATCAAGCGGTCAATACCAATGCCACACCCCCCTGTTGGTGGCATGCCATATTCCAAAGCCCGTATAAAATCAGCATCAAAATACATGGCTTCGTCGTCGCCCGCCTCTTTGGCTTGAACCTGTGCACGAAACCTAGCCGCTTGGTCTTCAGCGTCGTTTAACTCAGAAAAACCATTGGCAATTTCTCGGCCAGTAATAAACAACTCAAACCGTTCTGTAATACCTGGGCGACTGTCCGATTCTCTAGCCAGAGGAGACACCTCAACCGGATAATCAATGATAAAAGTTGGCTGCCACAACAAAGCCTCTACAGTTTCTTCAAACAAGGCCAACTGCAAAGCGCCTAAACCTGCGCGTTTAAGTACCGGCCCTTGCACATCTAAGCCCTTGGCTTGCAATGCTGAACGCAAAAAAGATTCATCGTGCAACTGTGCCTCAGTGTACTGCGAAGCATATTTTAAGATAGCCTGTACAATGCTTAAGCGTTGAAAAGGCTGTGATAAATCCAAGATTTGCCCTTGATACTGTAAACACGCTGTGCCACAGGCATCAATGGCAGTTTGACGAATTAAAGCCTCAGTAAAATCCATTAAACTGTGGTAGTTCCAGTAAGCGGCGTAAAATTCCATCATAGTGAATTCTGGGTTATGCCTCGGACTGACCCCTTCATTGCGAAAATTTCGATTGATTTCAAACACCCGCTCAAAACCACCCACAATTAAACGCTTTAAATACAATTCTGGTGCAATACGCAAAAACATTTCCATGTCTAACGCATTGTGATGTGTAACGAATGGTTTAGCTGCAGCCCCCCCAGGAATGGGGTGCAACATAGGTGTTTCAACTTCCATAAAACCATGGCCAGACATATGCTGACGAATCGAAGCCATGGCCTTGGTGCGTGCTACAAATGTACGGCGAGTGTCCTCAGACATCATCAAATCAACATACCGCTGACGATACCTAATTTCATGGTCCACCAAACCGTGAAATTTATCTGGTAATGGCCGCAAACACTTTGTCAGCATGCAAATACCAGTACAGTGCACAGACAACTCACCTTTATTGGTTTTAAACAAACGCCCGTTAACCCCAATAATGTCGCCAATATCCCAATGCTTAAAAGCTTCGTGTACGTCATGCCCCAGCCCTTCATTGTTCAAATAAATTTGAATGCGACCAGTGGCATCTTGTAAAGTTGCAAATGACGCTTTGCCCATAACCCGCTTAAGCATGATGCGCCCAGCTACACTGACTTCAATGGCTTGCGGATCTAAGGTGGCTTTATCTAGGGCAGCATACGCACTTTGCAAAGGCTGTGCCCGATGTTCAGGTACAAAATCGTTAGGAAAAGCCGTGCCCCATTCTCTTATTTTTGCTAATTTAGCACGGCGTTCAGCCATAATTTGATTTTCATCGATGGCTTGTTCTAGCATCTGTGCCGCTTGATTGTCACTCATTGTTAAACACCTTGTTTTAAACTGGCTTCAATAAATGCGTCTAGGTCGCCGTCCAATACTTTTTGTGTATTCGAGATTTCCACATTTGTACGCAGGTCTTTAATGCGACTTTGGTCTAACACATAACTGCGAATTTGATGGCCCCAACCCACATCAGTTTTAGTGTCTTCTAGCTTTTGCTGTGCTTCAAGGCGCTTACGCATTTCGTAATCATACAGACGAGAGCGCAAACGCTTCCAAGCGACATCACGGTTACTGTGCTGACTACGACCATCTTGACATTGAACCACAATACCCGTTGGAATATGGGTTAAACGCACCGCAGAATCGGTTTTATTAATGTGCTGACCACCGGCGCCACTGGCTCGAAAGGTATCAACCCGTACATCAGCCGGATTAATTTCAATTTCAATGGTGTCGTCAATTTCAGGATACACAAAAACACTGGCAAAACTGGTGTGACGCCCGCCCGATGAGTCAAACGGTGATTTACGCACCAAACGGTGCACACCCGTTTCAGTGCGCAATAAACCATAGGCGTACTCACCCTCAATTTTAATGGTGGCGCTTTTGATACCCGCCACCTCGCCAGGGGACTCGTCTTGGATCTCAGCCTTAAAGCCTTTGCGCTCCGCATATCTTAAGTATTGACGCAACAATATAGAGGCCCAGTCTTGGGCTTCAGTGCCGCCGGCACCGGCTTGAATATCTAAAAATGCTGGCATGGGATCGGCAGGATTGGAAAACATGCGACGAAATTCATACTTTTCAACACTTTCACAACACATGGCCACATCATGCTCAATAGCAACCAGTGTGTCCTGGTCTTGCTCGACCGAAGCCAACTCAAATAAATCGCGCGCATCATTTAACGCCGTATCAATTTGGTCAATCCCCAAAACTACATCTTCCAGCGATTTTTTTTCTTTCCCCAACTCTTGCGCATGCTTTGGATCTGACCACACATCAGGTGATTCAAGTTCAGCGTTAACAACTGTTAAACGCTCAGCCTTAGCAGCGTAGTCAAAGATACCCCCGAAGCTGGTTTGTCCTGATAGACAAATCGGCCATAAGATTTTGTAATGCGTTTAAACGTTCAGCTTCCATTGCATTTTCTCGATTAAAAATAAGCTTCTCATTTTATCGCACACTTAAGCTAAAATTAAATTGAACACAAAGGATTAACCAAATACACCACGCAGTTGTAAACACTGTTCGCCTTGAATCATTTGTAGATCATCCATGGAAAAATTTCCCACGTTCACCATTGCCCACCGCTTCAATAATCAATTGAATGGATGAATCACCCGAGAAATAATCATGTTCTAAACGATAAGCCAAAACCACGCGCTCAGGTAAAGGTTCTACCGCATTCCAACGCAGTGCGGTGAAGTGTTGCTCATTGCGACGCAACTGGAATTTACTATGCGCATCTTTTAATATACGCTGATTAAGCACTTCAAATTCATCAGAAAACATAGGGGGCGCAAAACCCTGCCCCCAAACCGCTTGATTCAACATATTTACAACTTGAGCATTGCAATACCCAGCAGGCAAAGAACCGTCAGTTTCTAGATAACGTGCAAATATGGTTTCATCGCTGAGCTCGCGCACAACACTGTCAAACACAGATTTAAATTCAGGCAACGCGCTATCAAGCACAGTCAAGCCAGCAGCCATAGCATGGCCACCAAACTTTGGCACAGAACCTGCGGGCATGCGCTTAGCCACCAGGTCTAACACGTCGCGCAAATGCACACCCGCAATTGAACGCCCAGATCCCTTCCACTGACCTGCATCTCCCGGGGCAAAAACCAGAGTTGGCAAATAGTAACGCTCTTTCAAGCGCGAGGCCAATAATCCAACCACACCCTGATGCCAATCCGCATTGTGTACCACCAAAGAACGCACTTGGCTAACATCAAAGCTTTCTAGGTCATCAAAAGCGGTTTGCTTCATTTCAGCTTCAATTTTTTGACGTTCGCGGTTCATATCGTTCAGGGTTCTAGCCATGTCTAAAGCTTCACCGTGATTTTCAGCCAGTAATAGCTTAATGCCTAAAGCCATATCTGCCAAACGACCAGCCGCATTCAAACGTGGGCCAATTGTAAAACCCAAGTCTTGCGCTGTTGCCACACGTGCAGCTTTACCCGCAACATCAAACAACGCACCAATACCTGGCTGAAAAGCCCCTGCCCTCATCCGCTTTAGCCCCTGCGCAACCAATAACCGGTTGTTCGCATCTAAACGCACCACATCGGCTACGGTGCCCAAAGCCACCAAATCAAGCAAAACGTCTAAACGGGGTTGGGTGGTTTGATCAAATGCTCCGCGCTGACGTAACTCACTGCGTAAGGCCATTAGAACATAAAACATCACCCCAACCCCTGCAATAGATTTACTTGGAAAAGCACATCCATTTTGATTGGGATTCACAATAGCCAAAGCCTCTGGCAAGCCTTCTGCCGGCAAATGGTGGTCGGTAATTACCACACCAACACCCAAAGTATTGGCATATGCTACGCCTTGAAAACTAGCGATGCCATTATCAACGGTCACCAATAATTCTGGTTCGTATTGCATGGCCAAATCAACCACTTCGGGAGACAAACCATAACCATGCACAAAACGGTCTGGCACTACAAAATTGATTTGCCATTGAGAGTGCTCAGTATCTGTCCCCATAGCCTGTAGCATCATGCGCAAACCGCGCACGGCAACTGCCGTGGCTGTAGCGCCATCGCAATCGTAATCGCCCACAACAACGATACGGGCACCAGATTCTAGCGCGTCAGCCAATACCAAAGCCGCCTGGTCAATGCCCAGCATAGCTTGTGGTGACAATAAATTAGCCAATCCCTGTTGCAACGGCTGTTGTGGTTGCATGCCTCGAGCAGCGTACAATTGTGCCATTAAAGGGTGTAAACCTTGCAAGGCTAAAGCCTGTGCAATGGCTGAATCAAAACGCCGAATGCGAATTTCCGTGGTCATATTTTATGATGGCAATTGAAGGCCAGCTCTAACAACATCGATCAACAACAAACTTTTAAATGAAGAACAAACTGCACCACATAAACGCTTCTACTGATTCACAGGCATTAAAACAGCAGCTTGTACACCACGCCGGATAACCAGCCGAGGACCTTCATTCAAACACGCATCTAACAACTCTCTGAAACGGGCTTTGGCATTTTTTACTGGTCAAGTTTGCATACCCGCCCTCAATTAAACTAGTTATAGACAAGTAGTTTAATTAAACCACCTCCCGTATGCAAACCAAAATATACAAGCCCACAACCCCACACTAGCGACTCAATGCATCAACATCGCGCGACACCGCTTGTAGGTCTTCTTCATCTAAAAAACCAGGCATATGCTCCAAGATATTGTGCACTGGTAAGCGACGCTTCCAAAAACGCCAACGCACTGCGCGACTGGCAAGCACTGAACGCCAACCCACTTGGCCCATGATTGCCACGCCATGGGCAATTCCCACGTGTTGCAAAGGTGCTAAAACTGCTTGATCAAATTCAGTCAACGCGTCGCTGACCCGCAACCACTGCGATGAATCAAAATCTTCTATCACGTGCCAAACCTGCGACGCCGAAGCCACTGAAGATTGCATCTGCACAAAACTATCTTGAAAACAACAATGACCCAACCAAGGCGCCAAATACAATGCCAAACGGTGGAGCGTATCCAATTTTAAGGCGCTTGATTCATACTGCGGATACAAACGATGCAATTTTAAATTTAATAGGCTTTGAGAAGGTTGCCAAGCTGCGCCACCTCCCCACCACCAAAACGCATTAACAACTGGCAAACCATTGGCTTGGCGGCGCAAGTTAACAGGATGGTCATGCAGAGCCATTTGAATTTGCATCCACAACTGGCGCCAAGGGCGCATTGCATTGTCAGTAGGTAAAAAATCGGTTAACTTTGCACGCGCTAAAGACCAAGGCGACACCATAGAAACAGGCAAGGGCTGTTGCGTGCATTTTAAACGGGCCAAATCATTTGAAAAAACAACTGCTGGTTGTTTTTTCTCTTTTGTCTCTTCTAGGTCTTTCTGAGCAAAACACCCTGGGTCTTGCCAGCCATTTTGCACAAGTAAATCATCAACCAAGGCCCACAACATGTTGGCATCTTCACGAGACAAACGCAGTGCCTCTGGCGGTAATAAACCAACGCCATTAACCCCAACTTCAATGTGCACAGGGCTTACCCACCATTGACTACCGGCTGGTGTTTGACGAGCATCAGCCCCAACCATAGCCCATGCCACAGGCGCTGATCCGGCTTGATTCCAACCCAACTGCTGAGCCATCCACATTTCTAAGGGGTCGAATTCACTGTTTTGATAGGGCAAAGACTGGCCGCGGGCTAAAACCCTTTGTAACGCAGCTGGCGCAGCCAATTTGGACTGAGTGGTTGAGGGCAACGCCTTACCCACAGGTAAGGACAATAAACCATTAGGCATCACCACCCACATTGCACAAGCATTGGCCATATAAAATCCATCATAAAAAACCCCAACGCTTAACAACCGATTGGCAATCCGCGTTTAAATCTATTTAAAATGGATTATACCAATGCTATAAAATCCATAAAATGCAGCTCAAATAAAGCGCAAAAAGTAAAAGCAATACAGCAAAAAACAGCCCATTCCTGCGCTACAATAAAGCCATTGTATGACTTAACAGCGATCCTAAATTGACCCTTGCCCCGCTTATTTTTGAAATCGCCCTGCGTTATGTTCGGGGTGCGGCACGTACACGCCGAGACCGCTTCATTTCCTTTATTTCTGGACTTTCCATGGCAGGTATTGGCCTTGGTGTTGCCGCACTGATTGTTGTTTTATCTGTCATGAATGGCTTTGCCCGCGACGTGCGCGATCGTATGCTTTCTGTGATTGCACACATTGAAGTGCTTGCACCCGAAAACGGCTTCATTGACCTAGAAGGCACACAAAACATTTTACAACAACACCCAAAAACCGTAGCCGTAGCCCCGTATATCAGTGCGCAAGCCATGTTAACAGACCAAGATATTGTTCGCGGTATCTTGGTTCGTGGTATAGATCCTGACCAAGAAAAAAACGTGTCCAATTTAAACCAGTTTAGTGCGGATCAATTACAAAATTTAAAGCCAGGAACGTTCGGGATTTTACTGGGCAATGAATTGGCTAAAGCTTTGAACCTACAACTGGGCGACCGCGTGACCCTAATTACCCCCTCAGGCCAAATAACACCAGCTGGCTTACTGCCAAGGCTCAAAACCTTAACCCTTGTGGGTATTTTTGATACAGGTCACTACGAATACGACAGCACTTTGGCGTTAATGCACATCAACGACGCAGCTCGCTTGTTTCAGACCGAAGGCCCCAACGGCATTCGCGTAAAACTAAAAGACATGCATCAAGCCCCCTTTGTTGCCCGAGAAATAGCACTGAGACTACCCGATTTCTACTGGGTGCGCGACTGGTCACAACAAAACAAAACATGGTTTGCAGCGGTACAAACCGAAAAACGTATGATGTTCTTAATTTTAGCGTTAATTATTGCTGTGGCCGCTTTCAATTTGGTTTCAATGTTGGTCATGACTGTTAAAGACAAACGCAGCGACATTGCTATTTTACGTACCTTAGGCGCTACACCCCGTACCATTCAAGCTATCTTTATTATCCAAGGCGCTTTAGTAGGATGGATTGGTACAGCCATTGGGGTTTTTGGTGGCTGCTTATTGGCCTTTAATTTAAGCAGTCTTGTTCCAGCCATTGAAGCGTTATTAAACATCCAGTTTTTGCCCAAAGACATTTACTTTATCAACCAACTGCCATCTGACCCGCGCAGCAGCGACATCACCACCATCGCCATGGTTGCCTGTCTCATGAGTGTGCTTGCCACACTATACCCCAGCTGGCGCGCAGCTCGCACTCAACCTGCCGAAGCACTGCGTTATGAATAAACCCGTTATTGAAGCGCTAAACTTAGCAAAAACATACCAAGAAGAACCTGAAAAACCGATTCTTCAACGTTTAAAATTTTCATTAAACAAAGGAGAAAGCGTTGCGATTGTAGGGGCTTCTGGCAGCGGCAAAAGTACCCTTTTGCATCTTCTTGGCGGGCTTGATCAACCCAGCGCTGGCAGTGTGTACTGGCAAGGGCAAGACATCAACACATGGTCCGAAAAAGAACTCAGCCTACAACGCAATAAACATTTAGGATTTGTCTATCAATTTCACCATTTATTGCCTGAATTTTCAGCGCTAGACAATGTTGCCATGCCCTTAAGGCTCAAAGGACAAGCAAAAAAACAAGCGCGCGAATTAGCACTGTATTGGTTAAACCAATTTAAACTAAGTGACCGCGCCCACGCCCTACCAGGCCAACTTTCTGGCGGGCAAAGGCAACGCGTAGCCATAGCCAGGGCTTTAGTAACCACCCCGCAAGCCATACTGGCTGACGAACCCACCGGCAACCTAGACACCCAAACTGCCCATTTGGTGTTTGAAGAAATGCAAAAAATAAACCAAAACCTTGGTGTTGCCTTAGTCTTGGTAACCCACGCCAACAGTTTAGCAACACAATGCGCTAAGGTATTAAAATTAGATGATGGCAAACTTTATCAACCTTAATTTAATTCAGATAGCTTAAAATAGACGTGTTATCTTGGACCGATACCCATGCGCATTTAAATGCCGATGAATTTAACACTGATCAAAAAAGTGTTATTCAACGGGCAATAGCAGCCAATGTTCACACAATGATTATTCCTGCCGTTCATGCTGCATCGTTTGAACAAGTGCGGCAATTGGCAAACGCCACACCAGGGGCTGTATACGCCCTGGGCATTCACCCACTTTATGTCTCATCTTCATGTGAAGACGATTTACAACATTTAACAACACACCTAAAACAATACAAAGACGACCCCAAACTGGTGGCGATTGGTGAAATTGGTTTAGATGGCTTTATTAATCATAATAACTTAACAAAACAAATTACTTTTTTTCATGAACAACTTAAAATTGCTAAGCAATTTAACTTACCTGTGATTATGCATGTGCGTAAAGCACAAGATTTAATACTCAAAGGACTTCGACAATTTAATCCCTGCAGCGGCATTGCCCATGCCTTTAATGGTAGCTTACAACAAGCCGATGCATTCATTGAATTAAACTGCGCACTGGGTTTTGGTGGCGCGGTTACTTTTGAACGGGCGCTGCAAATTCGTCGCGTATTAAAACATATACCCAAAAGCGCAATTGTTTTAGAAACAGATTCGCCAGACATTGCACCAGCGTGGCTTTACAAAAAACGCAACGAACCCGCACAAATACCGCAAATTGCCCAATGTGTGGCCAATATTTTAAATATTACGACACAAAAACTAAACCAAATCACCCAAACCAACATTGCACGGGTTTTACCTAAATTTAATACTCCGTTAAGCACAACGAAACCCACATTGAACAAAGTAATTTAAATAAGTCACATAGTAAAATATTCAATTATTTTATTAATAACTTTGTATTATTATTCGCCACTACCCACATTGGCTTTGGGCACTTTACTTTGGTGTTTCTGGTTAAATCAACAAGCCCAACTACCTACCATACCCAACACTTGGCTATGGGGTGCAAGCTTATTGTTATTGTGTGCAAATTTTACAGTCACACGCATTCAATGCCTAAAAAAAAGCATCAAACTTGTTATAAGTACAACACTGAAAATTATTTTAGGTGTATGTGCAATTGCCGCTTGGCAATTACCCACCATTGAAAAAGCGCTACAAGACAGACTACCAATCGCTTGTGAGGGCATACTTCTAGACATTAAAGGGCAATTGGTGGCCCTACCGCAAATGCAAGACAATCAGCTGCGACTAGTCATTAAAACCGACGAAACCAGCCGCTTACACGTTTGCGGAAAACTCCCCAGCCAGTTATCCCTGGCTTGGAAACAAAGCGCTGAACCATGGCGCCCAGAAGTGGGGGAACATTGGCAATTTACCGCGCAACTCAAGCGCACCATCGCCCCTTTAAATTTTGGTGGGTTTGAGATTGAACGCCATTGGTTGGCCAACCATATCGGTGCCACTGGGTTTATTGTGCCACCGCCAAGGGCGGCGAGTCCAAAACAAATATGGCCTGCGCCCTCTTCCATAAACACATGGTTTCACTTACAACAATGGTCCATAGGTATTGAACAATGGCGCAGCCAAATTGCCAAACACATACAAAACAGTTTACCTAAAAAGCAATTTGGCTTAGAAGGCGTTATTACAGGGTTAAGTATTGGCGATCAAAAAAACATTACGCCTAACCAGTGGCAAGTATTGTCCGCTACGGGCACAAGCCACTTGGTTTCCATATCCGGCATGCATGTTACTTTGCTAGCTGCAGCCATGGGGTGGCTTGTGCATCGCTTATGGTCATATTCTACACAATTAATTCGCCTGCTGAACCCTAAAAAAGCCGCTTGCTTAGTCAGTTTACCCCTGGCTTTTTTATACGCAGCACTGGCAGGCTGGGGCATACCCGCACAACGCACGGTTTGGATGTTGCTAGGCTGCACAAGCGCTGCTTTACTTAGCATGCGCAGCCGCCAGCTGGATATTTTAGCGCTGGCTATTCTCATTACAATTTTTTGCGACCCATGGGCGGCCACATCAGCAGGTTTTTTACTGTCGTTTGGTGCTGTTGGAATTTTTCTTTATAGCAGCCTAGGGCGCAAACAACATCAACCCAAACCTTTTTTAAAACTATACTCGGTTTTAAAATCGCAGTGGGTAGTATTTGTTGGACTAACGCCCCTGACCATCGCTTTATTTGGCCAACAAAGCTGGGCAGGGCCTGTGGCCAACGCCATCGCGTTGCCGTGGGTCAGTTTTGTTGTAACACCATTGAGTTTAATCGGTGGCTTATTACACAACACGACTCTTTTACAATGGGCGCACAGCACTTTAAGTATATTGTGGTGGCTATTAACAAAAATTAGCCAATGGTCTTGGGCCATACAACCCATAGCACAGGTGCCATGGGTTGTGTCAGCCGCTAATTTGCTTGGCGTGCTACTGTGCTTAGCACCACACGGCGTGCCAAGCAGATACATCGGTATGCTGTTGATCAGCCTACCTTTTTGGTGGCAACCAGAACGCCCTAAATCTGGCGAATTTTGGTTTGACATGCTCGACATTGGTCAAGGCAACGCCATAGTGATTCGCACCCAACACCACAGCCTATTGGTTGACACCGGTCCTGCACGCTCAGAAACTAGCGACAGCGGTCGACAAGTGATTGTGCCTTGGCTATGGCGCACTGGACACCGCAAACTAGACGCAATGCTTATTTCACACGCTGATAACGACCATGCAGGCGGCGCTCAAACCGTTTTACAACAGCTACAAACTCACACACTCTATGCTAACCCACCCAGCCCTGAAGGCATGTGGCCCAAAACCCAAAACACCCAACCATGCACCCAAGGCACACGCTGGGAATGGGACTCAGTGCAGTTTGAAATCATATTTCCAACCCCACAACAACTACAACCTGAGATTGCCGACAATGAAAAATCTTGCGTTTTAAAAATTCAAGGCAAATATGGCAGCGCACTATTGCCCGGCGATATCGGTGTAGCGCAAGAGCAATGGCTACTTAAGCATAGGTCTTCCGCAAAACTACAAGCTGATATTTTGGTGGTGCCCCATCACGGTTCCAATACGTCCTCTTCAATGGCATGGGTTCATGCTGTAAACCCTCGGTATGCACTGTTTCAAGTGGGTTACCGCAATCGCTACCACCACCCCGCGCCCCAAGTTTGGGCGCGTTACCAACAATCACAGAAATTGCGCACCGACCAAAGCGGTGCCATTCAAATACAATCTAAGCAAAATGGTTTTGAACTCAGCACCGCAAAACACAACCAGAAGCGCTATTGGCATACTGTTTTAAGTGCACATCAAGAAGCATCTCAATAAACATTGAGCGCCCAAAAAACGCACATTCTATGCCGTCCATGAAACACCTAAAAAGCACCAATCCAGTGCTAAACAACAGCTCAAAAACCAACTATTGAGGTGGCACGGTTCTTGAATTACACTAAAAAGCGAGGAACAAAAAAATCCGATAACCACAACACCAATAAATGCAATGACCGCAATGACAGAATACTTCAACGAAATGTACAGCGCCCAAGGTGGCCCTAGAGCACACTACAAAACCTTTGCCAATTGGTTTACAGAGCAAAGCCAAGACACCTTAGCCCAACGCCGCGCTCAAGCCGATTTAATTTTTCGGCGAGTCGGCATTACATTTGCCGTTTACGGAGACCAAGCGGGCACAGAACGTTTAATCCCGTTTGACATCATTCCTCGCATTATTCCAAGCCAAGAATGGCAACAATTAGAATTGGGCCTCAAACAACGTGTTAACGCCATTAATCTTTTTCTAAAAGACATTTACCACAAACAATATATTTTAAAAGCAGGTGTTATTCCTGCAGAGGCTATTTTAAAGAACGCACAATACCGCCCTGAAATGCGTGAACTTGCTGTACCCAACGGGGTTTACGCCCACATTGCAGGCATTGATTTAGTGCGTGCTGGCGCTGGTGAATTTTACGTACTGGAAGACAATTTGCGAGTACCTTCTGGCGTGAGCTATATGCTGGAAAATCGCAAAATGATGATGCGCTTATTTCCCGATTTATTTAGCCTCAATAAAATTGCACCGGTTGAACATTACCCCGACTTACTGCTAGAAACCTTACAAGCCGCTGCACCACACGGCGTGCACCAGCCCACCGCTGTGGTGCTAACACCCGGCATTTACAATTCTGCCTATTTTGAACACGCATTTCTAGCCCAACAAATGGGCATTGAATTGGTAGAAGGCAAAGACCTATTCGTAGATAAAAACACAGTATATATGCGCACAACGCAAGGTCCACAGCGGGTTGATGTTATTTACCGCCGCATAGACGATGATTTTTTAGATCCACTGGTATTTCGTCATGACTCCACCTTAGGTGTAGCGGGTTTGCTCTCAGCCTATCGCGCTGGGCAAGTTACGATTGCCAACGCGATAGGCACAGGCATTGCCGACGACAAATCCATCTACCCCTATGTTCCAAACATGATCGAATTTTATTTGGATGAAAAACCCATTTTAAACAACGTACCCACCTGGCAATGTCGGCAACCTAATCACCTACGTGAAGTGCTTGAGCGTCTACCAGAACTGGTTATTAAAGAAGTACACGGCGCGGGGGGATATGGCATGTTGGTGGGGCCAACAGCAACTCGACAAGAATTGGCAGACTTTAAAAACAAACTCATCAAAAACCCAGAACGTTACATTGCCCAACCCACATTAGCACTGTCGACCTGCCCCACCTATGTTGCTCAAGGGATTGCGCCTTGTCACATTGACCTAAGACCTTTTGTATTAAGCGGTGGCGAAAATGTGCTGATGGTTCCAGGTGGCTTAACACGCGTAGCGCTTAAATCAGGTTCCTTGGTGGTCAATAGCAGCCAAGGCGGTGGTACCAAAGACACTTGGGTATTAGAATAATAAAGGAATTTTTAATATGCTTAGCCGCACAGCCGACCACCTCTACTGGATGGCGCGTTACATAGAACGCGCAGAAAACACCGCTCGCATGCTGGATGTTAACCTGCAAACTGTTTTACTGCCACAAAACAAAAACACCCAAGACAATATTTGGGAAGCCATATTGTCTATTTCAAACCTGCGTCAAAGTTTTCACAAACAATACGAACAGCCCAAAGCGCAACATGTGCTTGAGTTCATGACCATCAACCCCAACAACCCTTCAAGCATTTTCAGCTGCCTACAAGCGGCCAGAGAAAACGCACGCGCTGTTCGCGGCACCTTAACCACTGAAGTTTGGGAAACACACAACACCACATGGTTAGAATTACAAAAATTTGCAAAAGAAGGTGAAATACTTAAACAAACGGGTGAATTTTTTGAATGGGTGAAGCACCGTTCGCACTTATCGCGTGGGGTCACCCATGGCACGATGCTGCGTGATGAAAGTTTTCATTTTATTGGCTTAGGCTGCTTTTTAGAACGCGCAGACAACACCGCACGGCTGCTTGATGTAAAATACCATAATAGTCCACAAAATGGGCAATATAACCCGTGGCTAAGCCACACACCCATAGACAGCACGCAAAGCGACTACTACCATTGGGCTGCTTTGCTGCGTTCAGTCTCCAGCTTTGAAACCTACCGCAAGGTGTACCGCGACACCATTACACCAACCCGTGTTGCAGAGCTGTTAATTTTAAGAGGCGACATGCCACGTTCACTACTATGGTGTATTAAGAATGTCAATGAAAAGCTAAAAGCCATTGCCAACCAACATTCAAACAGTACCCTACGCTACGCGGGCCGCTTACAAAGCGAACTACAATTTGGCGAAATTGAAGACATACTGATAACTGGTTTACATGCCTACTTAATTAATTTTTTGCAAAAAATTGGCTTACTGGGCAATAAAATCAGCCATGACTTTTTGGTGCCATTAAATTGACCATTAATAAACATTTTTTCAGGGTAAAGCATGGTTTCAGTACTGCTAGCACCCTGTCCTAGTGGGGACCATGAAGCGCTTTAAACTCATACAAAAAAACAACTGTGTGACGTATAGCCACAGACACACGCAATTAAAAAGAATGATTGCACACACGCGTAAGGCAGTTACAATACAATTAAACAACAACCTTAGGGCATCATGACTTACTGTGTGGCTATTCGCTTAGATTCAGGCATTGTTTTTCTAGCAGACTCCCGAACCAATGCGGGAGTAGATCACATCAGCACCTTTCGTAAAATGCACGTCATAGAACAAACTGGCGAGCGTGTTTTAGTGATGATGACTGCAGGCAATCTTGCTATTTCACAAGCTGTGAAACAAGTGGTTATGAACAAAATCTCCAGCCAAGGAGACGATATTCGCAACGCCCCCACCATGTTCGACTGTGCACGTTTGCTAGGCGAAGCAGTGCGCGAGGTTCACCAAGTTGATGGCGCCAGTTTAGCCAAATTCAATATTGATTTTAATTGTAATATTATTTTAGGTGGACAAATTCGCAACGAGCCGCCACGGTTATTTTTAATATACTCTGCGGGCAATTTCATTGAATCGTGCAACGAAAACCTATACTTTCAAATTGGCGAAGCCAAATATGGTAAACCTATTTTAGACCGTGTCATTCGACCCGAAACCTCGCTGGATGAAGCCACCAAATGTGCGCTCATTTCCATGGACTCAACCCTAAGGTCTAACTTATCAGTGGGCATGCCGCTAGATTTATTGTGCTATGAAACCAACACTCTGGCTGTCACCCGTTTTGCCAGCATAGACCAACGCAACGCCTATATGGCTTACATTCGCAACACCTGGGGCATGCGCCTTAAACAGGTGTTTGGCGAACTGGACAACCCCAACTGGCATGCCTTGTCTAGCGACAACAACCACTCAAACCCAGTGCCACTGCTTAACCCTACAGAACACAACGCAACACAGGGCAATTTGGTGCAAGAATTTCAGCAATCGCAACAATGACACACGCCACAAACCACGCTGCGCAAATAAACACCATTCAATGGTTAAGCCCAACTGGTTTACATCGCTTAGCTTACAGGCAATGGGGCAACCCAAACAACCCCCATGTGTTACTTTGTGTGCATGGTTTAACACGCAATGGCCAAGACTTCGACACCCTAGCCCAACGTTTAGCCGGCAAGGTTCGGGTGGTAGCGCCAGATATGCCGGGGCGTGGATTGTCCGACTGGCTACCCACCCCCGAACTCTACAGCGTGCCAATTTATCTCAATGCCATTGAGCCTTTGCTGGCCCATCTAAAAGCCACACGCATCGACTGGCTGGGCACGTCCATGGGTGGTTTAATTGGTATGGCATTGTGTAGTCTAAAAAAGCACCCCATCAACAAACTCATTCTCAATGATGTGGGCCCTGCTTTGAATTTTCAAGCGCTGCAACGCATAGGGCAATATGTGGGGAAAACCCAAGCATTTGATACATTTGAACACGCGCTTAATTATATTAAACACATACACCAACCCTTTGGCCATCACTCTGAGCAGCAATGGCAAACCTTAACCCGTTACGTAGTGCAAGAAAAAAACAAGCAATGGGTGTTGCACTACGACCCCAATATAGCCCATGCCTTTGAGCAAATGAAGGCAGAACAAATACCACTTAACGAGGCGCAGCTATGGCAGCTCTACGACAACATCAGCACCCCCACATTACTAATTCGTGGCGAAAAATCTGACCTACTCAGTCTTGAAACAGCCCAAGCCATGACCCAACGTGGCCCCAAAGCACAACTGATACAAGCCCAGGGTGTGGGCCACGCCCCCACGCTTATGCAAACAGAACAAATGGATTGGATTGATCGTTTTATTTTTGAGTATGCCACTTAAATAACAACGACGCAGCCAACCATCACACGATGGTTTTAATATATGGTTTCAATCATTAGCGGCTCCGGCGCCAACACTGAAGACAAAACACAACAGGTATTGGCAAACCTTAACGAACAAGAAACCACGCTAATGCGGCAAGCCCTAGCTTACGGAGCCGAACTGGCGTTAAACCAAACCCTTGAGACGGGCCAGCCCGCCTTAAGCCATATGCTGGCAACTGCCGCAGAATTGGCCAACCTCAACACCGACGTAGCCACTCGAATTACTGGGTTTATAGCGCCTATTTTTTTATTTGCCCACACACAAGAACCCCCTCCCCCACCCCGTTTTGGGCAAGACACCAACCTGTTGCTGAACAATTTAAATCAATTGTTCAAACTGCGTAGCATTTTGCATGGCGGGCAATTTCGGCAAACCGCTGCCAATGCAACCGCTTTATGGGCCAACCAAATTGAAGTACTCAGAAAAATGTTACTGGCAATGGCCAGCGACGTGCGTGTGGTGCTTATTCGCTTATGCGGCCAATTACAAACCTTGCGATACTTTGCGGCCATCAGCGATATTAAAACGCAACAAGGGCCTTTATGGCCCATGGCGCAACTGCACGCTCAAGAAACCCTAGATTTGTATGCGCCTTTGGCCAACCGCCTAGGGTTGTGGCGAATTAAATGGGAATTAGAAGATTTGTCATTTCGGTTACTGCAACCGCGCATTTACAAAAACATTGCACGCATGATTGACGAAAAACGCACGCAAAGAGAACACTTCATTGTGCAAGCGGTTGCCGACTTACGCCAAAAACTGACAGAACAAAACATTGTGGCTGATGTTACAGGACGCCCCAAACACATCTACAGCATTTATAACAAAATGCAGGGTAAAAACTTAAAATTTGATGAGCTCTATGATGTTCGCGCTTGCCGCATTATTGTTGAAGATGTTAAAACTTGCTACCAAGCGCTATCCTTGGTGCACACGTTAGGCACACCTGTTGCCGAAGAATTTGATGATTACATTGCCAAACCCAAACACAACGGCTACCAGTCCTTACATACTGTAATACAAGACAGTGCAGGGCGAAGCCTAGAAATACAAATACGCACCCGCGACATGCACGAATTTGCAGAATACGGGATGGCGGCCCACTGGCTGTATAAAGAACTGGGGCCTGCGGCTTACAGTGGTCATAACCACCCACAAAACCAAACTGAACAACGCATGGCGTGGTTGCGCCAGTTACTTGACTGGAAAAGTGTTGTAACCAATACAATAGTGGCCAGCTCGGCATGGTCTGAACGCTTGCGCAATGTCACATTAGACGACAATATTTACGTTTTTACCCCTCAAGGTCGTGTGATTGAACTGCCTAAAGGCAGCACCCCACTTGATTTTGCATACCACGTACACACCGACATTGGCCATAAATGCCGAGGTGCCAAAGTTGACAACACCATGGTGCCATTGAACCATACCTTACAAAATGGGCAAACCATCGAAATTATCACGGCCCGTGGCGACCAACCCAAACATCCGTCACGCGACTGGCTAAACCCCAGTTTGGGGTATTTGGCCAGTACACGTGCTCGAACCAAAGTACGCCACTGGTTTGCTCAACAAGAGCTTAAAGAAACCTTAGAGCGGGGTAAAACACAGGTTGAACGTGAACTACAACGCATCGGCCAAACCAACCAAGCGCATGACAATCTCGCCCAGCTTTTGGGGTTTAACGACCCCGAAGCCCTTTACAGTGCCTTGGCCCGCGATGAAATTAAAGCCCGTACCATTGAACACGCTCTGAACCACAACGAACCCAACACCACAACAGAACACAACCCAGAACAGATTATCACCAATACCCGACGCAAACGCGCAGACCATGCCGCCAATGAATCTGATGTGTTGGTTGTGGGCGTGGACGCTTTACTCACCCAACTGGCCAAATGCTGCCGCCCCTTGCCGCCTGACCCAATTGTAGGGTTTGTTACCCGTGGCAAAGGTATTTCAATACACCGTGTGGGCTGCCCCAATTTAACAGAAGTGGCAAAACTACAGCCCGAACGTTTAATTGAAACCACTTGGGGCAATCAACAAAGCGGCATCTACATGGCTGATATTATTGTGCAAGCCAACGACAGGCAAGGGTTGCTTAAAGACATTACCGAAGTATTTGCACGCCAACGCACCAATGTGGTGGGAGTAAAAACAGTGTCGCGCAAAGCCCAAGCGCATATGCAATTTACAGTTGAAATTCACCATGCGCAACAATTGCAACAATTGGTTAACGAATTACAAGATATTAAAGGGGTTTTTACGGTTCGTAGGCGGTGACTTTTTTAATTTAAAACGTTAACCGTCAATTCACATGAAAAATCTAACCTTAGTATAAGCCTATTGAGGTGCGCATCAACCATAACAAACTGGTTATTTTAAGCGTCCCCAAAGCAAATCAATCGATCCAACTGAAAGACATTTAAACCAGTCTTGCCGTCAGTCGCCGCTAGTGTAACCAATGCATACTCATTGTGTCAACAACAATCCAATAGTGATCCACCCCAACAATTTAAAAGTGATCCACTACTCTTTATTTTTATCCATCAATCCAGCTTGTTTCTTTTCTTTAATACGATAACTTTCTCCTCTAATTTGTAAAATATGAGAGTGAT
>JAXISZ010000001.1:0-350409 GCA_034680345.1 Burkholderiaceae bacterium | reverse complement strand
TCACAGGCTTGCTTCACACTGCCAAGTTGTTTTGCAAGTTCTAAAAGCCCTAATTTCGGTTTAATTACTTTGCTTGCTAAGTTCATTTCTGACTCTTTTTTTAACATATTTTAAAACAAAAAGTCAGATTAAGTTAAAACTTTTACAGTTAAGATTGTCTTAGTTGCACTTAGTACTTGAATTCACAATTTAAAAAATTTGCAAGGTGTGATTGCTGGGGGCTTACCAACAGTATTTCAAAACGGCAATTTTAGTTGAATATGAAAAGGCGGCTCTGACTGATTTTTATCTGTCTTTAGCCCACTTCTAGACTTACGGCTACCATGTTTTTTTACGATTGCTTGAGCTGTTTGTGCGTGCGCTGTATTGTTCTTTCGTAACCCATACAATTGTTGTGCTGCGGCTTTTCGTGCGGTTTTTTCATCCACAATCGGTAACGGATAGCCATTTATCTGTTGTGGCGCCAGCCATGGTGTATGAATAAATGCTGAGTTTAAATGACGAAGCTCTGGTACCCAACTGCGAATAAACACGCCTTCTGGGTCGTGGTCCATTCCTTGCTTAATCGGATTGTAAATGCGTATTGCATTAATACCGGTTGTACCAGATTGCATCTGCGCTTGGCTATAGTGAATACCAGGTTCATAATCAACAAACAATTTTGCCAGGTGCAAAGCCGGTTCACGCCAGTGCAACCACAGGTGGTAGCTTGCAAAACTCATTAGCATGGCGCGCATTCTAAAGTTTAACCAACCAGTTGCTATAAGAGCCCGCATGCAGGCATCTATCATTGGGTAGCCTGTTTTACCGGTCTTCCATGCTTCGAAATAAACATTGTTAAAACTGTTTTCTCGCAATCCATTATAAGTTGGATGCATATTTTCAAATTCAATACGCGGTTCGTCTTCTAGTTTTTGAATAAAGTGACAATGCCAACGCAGTCTGCCAGAAAAAGAACGCATCGCACTTAGCCAACTGCCACGCTGACTGGGTGGCATTTGCGTTAAAATTTGCTTGCGTTGCTCGTATGTTTTAAAAATTTCTCGCAATGATAAATTACCAAAAGCAAAATGAGCTGACAATCGTGAACAAGCCTCAAACGCTGTAACAGGGGAAGACATTTCTTTTGTATAACCTTCCCCACGCTCGTAAAAAAAAGAGTATATAAGCTTAATGGCTTCAGAGCGCCCACCCTTTTGCAATACAATTGGGTGGCCTGACATTGAAGTTTCAACTTTCAAACCAAACTTTTCTGGGGTGGGCATTTGAGAAGAACGCTCAGCAATCGCATGTAATAATCTAGGTTTATCACAAATTGGTTTTTTCATTTGCATATACCATTTTGCCGCCCAACCATCGCGGTTACGCAAACCTCGAATAACACCATTTTGGGCAGGTTCATGCCACTGAACATCCATTGAAGCAGCCCACTGTTTTACTTTTTTATCACGTTCGTAGGTCCAAGCGTTCCATGTTTCTTGATGCGACCATAAAGCATTTATACGATGGCGTTCATGAATATCTTGTAATACGCTAACGGCATCACCTACTTTTATAATCAGCCTCTGCCCTAAGGCTTGTAAGGCAGTGTTAAGGTCTTTTAAACTTTCATGTAAAAAAATATAGTGACGATAACCCATGTCGGGTTGTTGCCATAGTTCAGGCTCAAGAATATACAAAGGCAGAACCAGACCAGCTTTTGCAGCCTCACTTAAAGCCTCATGATCTTCAACTCTTAGGTCTCTTTTAAACCAAACGACGTTCATAACAGAGTTTTCTGTTTTTGTGCGTGTTTTGTAAGACGCCCTGTGACACGTTTTCGCCATAATCGGAAACTAGATGATTTTAAATTTTTTCTCATCAATGCAATCACATTAGCTTCGTTTAAGCCTGTTAATGCAGCAATTGCATCAAAAGAGATTTTGTCACACCAGGCCATTTCAATAATTTCACTGATGTTGTTACTGATATTCAGGTCATTCAATGATTGCCCCATTCATAACAGAAAATAGCCAAAACCATTAAAGAATACAATCTTTACTTATTGGTTTATACAGTATACAACGCATTGAATAGATATTTTTTTCTAAGCACGAGTTGTATTAAGAAAAAACCATTGAAAAATAAGGGTTAAAGATACGATGTCAGTTAACAAAAGATTTTATGCAGCTACACTGCCGCTTGCTTATTATTATTTTTGTTGCGTTTAGCCTGCAACAAGCGTCCTAAGTACCTTCCGGTATGGCTGTTTTCATCTTTGGCTACTTCTTCTGGTGTACCTTCGGCCACCAAGCGGCCGCCACCATCACCACCTTCTGGGCCCATGTCAACAATCCAGTCTGCTGTTTTAATCACATCTAAATTGTGTTCAATAATCAGCACAGAATTGCCAGCTTCTACCAATGCATTAATCACTTTAAGCAGTAAAGCAATGTCTTGAAAGTGCAGTCCGGTGGTGGGCTCATCAAGAATATAAAGGGTGCGGCCGGTGTCGCGTTTGCTGAGTTCAAGCGACAATTTTACCCGTTGCGCTTCACCTCCTGAAAGGGTTGTGGCTGACTGGCCAAGCCGAATATAACCCAGGCCAACATCAAGTAAGGTGGTTAGTTTTCTGGCCAATGTGGGCACAGAAGCAAAAACATCTAGTGCTTGTTCAACAGTAAGATTAAGTACCTCTGCAATGTTTAAGCCGCGATAGCGAATTTCTAGGGTTTCCCGATTGTAGCGTTTGCCATGACAAATATCACAGTTCACGTACAAATCGGGCAAAAAATGCATTTCAACTTTAACCACACCATCGCCTTGGCAGGCTTCGCACCGTCCCCCTTTGACGTTAAAGGAAAAGCGACCACTGTCATAACCGCGTTCTCGTGCCATTGCTACCCCGGCAAATAAGTCGCGAATAGCTGAAAACAAACCGGTGTAGGTGGCGGGGTTGCTGCGAGGCGTACGGCCAATAGGGCTTTGGTCAACGGCAATGACTTTATCAAAAAATTCAAGACCCGTGATTTTTTCATGGGTGGCGGCATCGTAGTTAGCACCATTTAAAACATGCGCAGCACTTGCTAAAAGCGTATCGTTAATCAGCGTGGATTTTCCTGAACCTGAAACACCTGTTACACAAACCAAAACACCCACAGGAATTTTTATGTTAACGTTTTTGAGATTATTGCCACAAGCACCTTCAATGGTAATCTGCTTTTCAGGGTTAATAGGGCGACGTTTTTTAGGTACTGATATTTCTAGTTTGCCACTGAGGTATTTTCCGGTAAGAGAGGCTGGGTTTTGCGCAATCTCACCAGGTTGTCCGCTAGCCACCACAATGCCGCCTTGTTCGCCAGCCCCAGGGCCCATGTCAACCACCCAATTGGCAGCCACGATAGCGTCTTCGTCATGTTCTACAACCAAAACAGTGTTGCCTAGGTCGCGTAGGTGTTTTAGAGTATCAATTAACCTATCATTGTCCCGTTGATGCAAACCAATTGACGGTTCGTCCAAAACATACATGACACCGGTTAGCCCGGATCCAATTTGACTTGCTAAACGAATGCGTTGCGATTCGCCGCCAGACAAAGTATTAGCAGCACGGTTTAAACTTAAGTAGCCCAATCCAACATTGTTTAAGAATTGTAGTCGTGAGCGCACTTCAAACAAAATACGTTGGGCAATTTGGGCCTTCGCTCCGCTTAAGTTAAGCGCATTAAAATAAGTTTGTAACTCGGCAATTGGCATGGTTGCCAAGTCGTGAATGTGGCGCTGTTGTTGGTTGTCGCCAATTGTTACACAGCGTGCTTGTTCTTTTAAGCGAGATCCGCCACAGGTACGGCATGTTTGTAAGCTAGAAAGCTTATTGATTTCTTCTTTAACAGCGGTTGAATCTGTTTCGTCACGGCGGCGTTGCAAATTAGGAATAATGCCTTCAAAAGGATGTTCCTTAACAATCGTTTTATTGCGGTCAGCCAGATAGGTAAATGCAATCTTAGTTTGGCCAGACCCATAAAAAATCGCCTGTTGAACAGCTTCCGGCAGTGCAAGCCAAGGAGTCTCCATGTCAAAATCGTAGAAAATAGCTAGACTTTGTAGCATTTGAAAATACATGGGATTGCGTTTGTCCCATCCAGCAATACAACCAGCGGCTAAGCTTAATTCAGGAAATGCTACTACTTTTTTGGGGTCTATAAAATGCTCTTCGCCTAGGCCGTTACATTGTTCGCAAGCACCGGCTGGGTTGTTGAAAGAAAATAGCCTAGGTTCAAGTTCGCTTAAACTGTAATCGCAAACGGGGCATGCGTATTGGCTAGAAAAAATATGTTCGCGGTTTTGTTCTAAGTCAATCGCCAGAACTTTGCCTTGTGAAAGTCTTAGTGCGGTTTCAAAGCTTTCGGCCAGCCGTTGTCTTTGGTCTGTACGAATTTTTAACCGATCTACCACCACTTGAATGCGATATTTTTTTTGCCAATTTAGTTTGGGTAATTGATCCAGTTCAATAAGTTCGGCTACGGTGTTCTCAGATTGAATTCGAATACGTACAAACCCTTGGGCTTTGAGTTGATGCAATACATCTTGAGGGTTATTATCAGTGTGGGATTGCGGTATAGGTGCTAGAATCAATGCCCGTGAGTCTTGGGGCCAACGCAGAACGTGATCCACCATTTCAGAAATGGAGTATGCTGTTAATGGTAGGTGGTGCTGCGGGCAATGTGGGACGCCTGCGCGGGCAAACAACAGTCTTAAATAGTCATGAATTTCTGTGACTGTGCCCACTGTGGAGCGAGGGTTATGATTGGTGGCTTTTTGTTCAATAGCAATGGCTGGGGATAAACCTTCGATCATGTCCACATCAGGTTTTTCCATGAGCTGTAAAAATTGCCGCGCATAAGTGGATAAACTTTCTACGTAGCGGCGTTGTCCTTCGGCGTACAACGTGTCAAAGGCCAAAGACGACTTGCCTGACCCTGATGGTCCCGTAATAACAACCAGTTGGTTGCGTGGAATTTCTAGGTCGATATTCTTTAAATTATGCGTGCGGGCACCGCGAATGCGCAGTATATTTTCTGAAGGACTGGGGGGTAAAGACATGGCCAAACGTGATCAACAAAGCAACCTGCTACTATAGTGTTTTTTTGACATTTAGGCGACTCGCCTTTTTTGATGGATGATATGCAAGCTGTCGCGTCTTCTGAAAACTCCTCTGCACTGTCTGGTGAGTCTATGACCCCAGCTGAACGCAGTGCCACCGCATGGTTGGCCACTATTTTTGCTTTGCGCATGTTTGGTTTGTTTATGGTGTTGCCTGTGATGGCGGTACACGCCATGGGCATGCCTGGCGGCCAAGACCTTACTTTGGTTGGGTTAGCCCTTGGTATTTATGGTTTAACCCAGGCTTGCTTTCAGGTGCCAATGGGTTGGGCATCAGACTTAATTGGGCGCAAGCCCGTCATTGTTTTGGGTTTGTTGATTTTTGCTGCGGGTTGCGTTTGGGCGGCTTGTGCTTCTACTGTGCAACAGCTGTTGATGGCACGCGCTTTACAGGGGGCTGGCGCTATTTCGTCGGTAGTGTCAGCATTGTTAGCCGATTTAACGCGCGAACATGTGCGTTCCAAAGCCATGGCCGCTATTGGGGGGTCTATTGGTTTGGTTTTTGCCCTTTCTTTAGTTGGGGCACCTGCTTTATACAGTTGGGTGGGGTTATCCGGTATTTTTTGGATAACGGCGGTTCTTTGTTCGTTGGCTATTTGGGTGGTTTTAACACGTATTCCGAGTTCTGCAAAGCAATTGCCCTCGGCATTTGTGAAAAAAACAAGGGTACAAAAAAACGAACAAATCACTGTACAAACAACAACGCAAACAACAGCTGCGGTGTCATTACTTGATGTGTTGTTTAATGCAGATTTACTGCGTTTAAACTTGGGTATTTTTACTTTGCATTTAACGCAGATGGCTTTGTTTGTTGTGATACCTGATATCTTAATAAAAACAGGCCATTTGCCGGTTTCAGAACACTGGAAAGTATATCTGCCAGTGGTTGTATTGTCTTTTATGTTGATGTTACCTTTTTTAATTTGGGCAGAAAAAAAGGCAAAGGTTAAGCAATTAAAACTGGCTAGTGTATTTTTATTGGTAATGGTTCAAGGGGCATTGGCTTTTTTTGCAAATCAATTTTCGTATGTCGTGGTTTTGCTCACATTGTATTTTGTAAGTTTTAACGTGTTAGAGGCTTTGTTGCCGTCTTGGGTGTCACGGGTTGCGCCTGCTCAAGCCAAGGGTTTGGCCCTTGGTGTTTATAATACCACGCAGGCTATTGGGTTATTCTTAGGTGGGGCATTGGGTGGGTGGTTGCTGAAAAACCATGGCAGTGCGGTTTTGTTTGAATTGATAGCCCTTTTATGTGGTTTGTGGTTTTTAGTGATTTTAAAACTCAAGCCTTTGCCAAGTCGGAAACAATACAAAACTTGAAAGGTTTAAGATGTAGATACGCTGGTTAATTTGGAAAAATTGATAAAAACAAAGGAAAAATAGCCATGAATCGGGGAGATCATAGCAACAGCAATGATTGCAATAACGCGCTAGAAGCTTTAAAACAATACACCACTGTGGTGGCGGATACGGGCGAGTTTCACACAATCACAACTTTTATGCCACAAGATGCAACCACAAACCCCTCTTTGATTTTAAAGGCAGCGCAAAAGCCAGAATATAAAGGTTTGTTAAGTGGGGTTAAAAGTCGTTTGTCTAAAGTGCCGCTTGCTGAGCAAATGGACGCTTTAATTGTTGAATTTGGCTTGCGTATTTTGTCGATTATTCCTGGTCGTGTGTCTACTGAAGTGGATGCTCGCTTGTCTTTTGATACTCAAGCTACAATTCAGCGCGCGCAGCGTTTGATTAATATGTATCAGGCAGCCGGCGTTAATTCAGATCGGGTCTTAATTAAAATTGCCGCTACTTGGGAAGGTATTGCAGCGGCTTGTCAACTTGAAAAGCTCGGTATTCATTGTAACTTAACCTTGTTATTTTCATTGGTTCAGGCTCAAGCGAGTTCTCAGGCGGGTGTACAGCTTATTTCTCCATTTGTTGGGCGAATTTATGACTGGGCTAAAAAACAGGCTGGCAATCGGTGGAATGATTTGGCCATGTTAGGGGACAAAGACCCTGGTGTACAGTCTGTACGTGTCATTTACGCTGATTTTAAGCGCAGGGGTGTGGCCACTGAAATTATGGGCGCAAGTTTTCGTAATGTTGAGCAGATTTTGGCGCTGGTGGGTTGCGATTCACTCACCATTAGCCCAGAATTACTAGCGCAATTGGCTCAGATGCCAGCTGCTGCCGTTCAGCCTGTATTAACACCGCAGTGGGCAGGATTGCAAATGCCTTTGGTGCTGGATTGTGGCGAATCGGCATTTCGATTTGCTATGAATGCAGATGCAATGGCTACAGAAAAACTGTCAGAGGGAATTCGCAGTTTTGTTGCAGATGCAGCAAAATTAGAACAGTTATGGCTATCTGTTTAAGGTTGTATAAAAAAAGGGGAGTTACTCGTGCAATTTCAGTTTTTAAAATGGAGGCGTCTTGATTCTTACTTGATACAGATTGTGCCTTGGGTTTTGTTGTTTACTGGGCTTATTTCTTTGACGGTGGCGCTTTTTTTACAGCATTTTTTACAGTGGTACCCATGTCCTTTGTGCGTTTTACAGCGCTTGGGATTTTTAGCGCTGGTGGTGGGTGCTTTACTGATATTGCGCTTATCATCTGGTTGGTCGGCTTTGGTTGCGTTTTTGACGGGGCTTGCATCGGCCGCTGCTGCTGCGGTGGCTTGGCATCATGTGGTGGTGTTGGCGAATCCGTCGGTTATTTGCGGTATAGACCCGTTGGAAACAAAAATCAATGAACTTTGGGTAGTACAGCAGTTACCTTGGTTACTTAGAGCTGATGGTTTATGCGCTACACCCTATCCGCCTATAGCAGGTTATGAGCTACCTGTTTGGAGTGCTATGATTCTAAGTGGAAGCGTGCTTTTGCTGTTTTTATTGGCGGTATTGTTGTGGTGTAAAAGAAAAGCTTGCTGCAATGCGGAAAAATGATGCAAGATAGTGGTCCTGCCTGAAATTTCATGCGAGATCACGATGCTTCACAGAACATTGCATTTCAAAAATGATGACAATTCGCTGCTTGAACCGCCAAGTACTGCACCGTTGATGGTTTCAGAAGCGCAATGGGAAACATTAAAGCAAGGGTGTATGGTGACTCCGGCTTATTTTAGGTTGCGCAAATGGGCTACAGCACCAGATACCTTTTCTTCTCAAGAAGAGATGCTGGACAAACTCCAGCAATTGTCAGAGCGTCTAGACCAATTGCTGACTTGTTTATATGCTCAAGGTAAACATCGTTTGTTGATTGTTTTAGAGGGAATGGACGCCGCTGGTAAAGATGGAGTTGCACGTAAATTAATTTCTGGTCAACATCCTATGGCCATTCAAATGGTTTCTTTCAAGGCGCCAACAGCGCAGGAGAAAGCTAGAGATTTTTTGTGGCGAGTTCATGCGCATGTACCAAAAAATGGGCAATGCGTAACTTTTGACCGCGGTCATTATGATGCTTTACTTCGGCCAATCATTGATGGTTGCGTTAAACCAGATTGTATTGAGGCAAGTGCTCGGCAAATTGTTGATTTTGAACGGATGTTGTTTGAAAATGGCACGCATATTTTAAAAATTTATTTGCACATGTCTCAGCAAACCCAGCAAGAACGTTTCAGGGCGCGTTGGTTAGATCCCATTAAGCGTTGGAAGTTGACTGAGGCAGATTTAGAAAGTGCTTATCGTTACGACTTGTATTTGCATGCGCATGAAATGGCAATTAATCAAACTCACACCGATTATGCACCATGGTGGGTTTTACCTGCAGATATTAAAGGGTTTCGTAATTTAATTGCCGCAGAATTGGTTGTGGGTGTTCTAGAGCGAATGGGTTTGCAGTGGCCAAGTCCAAATTCAAAGGTGGCCAGTTCTGGGTTTTGGAAAACCATTTAATTGCTTAGGTTTTTGTGGCTTAGGGTGTATTTTTTATTAAGATTGAGCGTGGTTTAATCCGGTTTTTGTGTGCTTAACCTCTGCTGTAATGTAGTAAATGTAAAGAGCGCGTTGCATTACCCTCTTTAGGGTCGTGCATTTTGCGGCGCAATAAATGTATTCATTTTATAAAAATTAATGTGCTGTTTGTCGTATTTTTTGTACAATTGAGGTGGTAGAGCGCTCGAAATCAAAGGGAATAGAAAAGACTTTTCCGCCGCGTGCCAATACTTCGTTGGCGCCCACCATGCTTTCAATTGGCCAGTCGCCACCTTTGATTAAAATATCTGGTTCTACACACAAGATAGTTTGTAAAGGTGTGTCATCGTCAAAGTGAGTGACTATATCAACGCATGCTAGGGCTGCAATCACTGCTATGCGATCGTTTTCTGAATTGATGGGCCTGTCTGGGCCCTTACCTAGGCGTTTGACTGAGGCGTCGCTATTGAGTGCAACCAGTAAACTTGCACCGCGTTGGCGTGCTTGGTCAAGGTAAGTGACATGGCCACGGTGCAAAATATCAAAAACACCATTGGTAAAAACCAGAGGCCTTGGTAAATGGCGGCAAACTTCTTGCAAATGCTGAAGTTTTACAATTTTTTTGTCGAATTGTGGCGGTGGATTTTTCACGGTACTTTGCAGTTTAAGATGTTTAATACATGTTAGCCTGCCAACGCTTCTGGCGGGGTTTGGTTTGGGTTGTTTTGGCTTTGTTTGGTCAGTTCTTTGCGATAGCGATTCAACTCTTGAACGCTGTTGAACGTTTTGTCCATCAGTAAACTCATGTTATGCAAGATGCGCTCAACCACTTTAGCTTCCCACTTTGCATCAAAATTAATCTGACTATCTAACCATTTTTCAAGCCAGCCAGGTTCCGGTAGCCGCGATTGCACGGTGTCATTGGGGAATAAGTTTTTATTCACATGTAAGTTGGTTGGGTGCAAGGCTTGGCTGGTGCGTCGTGCTGAGGCCATAAGTACACCAATTTTGGTGAACGCTTCGCGAGCATGGTCACCAATTTCAACCAATGCGCGTTTCATGTAGCGTAAGTAGGCACCACCGTGCCGGGCTTCATCCTGGGAAATAATTTTATAAATGTACTTGATAACCGGTTCTGTATGCCAATCGGAGGCGCAACGGTACCAGTGATTCAGGCGAATCTCTCCACAGAAGTGCAGCATTAGGGTTTCCAGGGGCGGGGCTGGGTCAAATTCAAAGCGAACGGCGTGCAGTTCGGCTTCGGTGGGTAATAATTCGGGTTTGAACCGACGTAGGTATTCCATTAAAACCAAGGCGTGTTTTTGCTCTTCATAAAACCAAATTGACATAAACGCTGAAAAGTCGCTGTCGTCTCGATTGTCGCGCAAAAACATTTCTGTGGCGGGTAAGGCAGCCCATTCAGTGATGGCGTTCATTTTGATCGTCTGGGCTTGTTCCTGGCTGAGTCTTTCAGGCTGAAAAGTCTCCCATGGAATATCTTTGGCCATTGACCAACGCACGCTTTCAAGCGAATGGAAGAGTTCTGGATATAACATGATGGCTAAACTTTCGTTTTTTACTTGATAATCAAAGGCGCAAGGGTACCAGAGCTTCGCTTCATTTGCATGACAATCACGCACAATTGTGATTGACGTATTGTGACGCTATGTTTTTATTTGGTGTTTGATCCAGCGCATAAAATACTTTAGGAATGGTATTTTTTCATAAAGCTCTTCGGCTGCATCCCAGTAATCGCGATGGTAAACAACCTTGCCATTCGTATTGTATTTTAAATGGCTTGTACCTTGTATGCACTGTATTTCATTTGCGCGCCAACGCCCAAAATAAAACAAAAAATCCCAAGTAACAAACGCTTGTTCGTTTTGTATCACGGTTGCGGTGATTTTAAAATGGGGTTTCTCCAGAGTGGCAAACATGTGTGTAAAAACTGATTTAACTTCAGACAGGTTGCGCACTTCATTAAACGGGTCTTTAAAATACACGTTGTGTTCGTAAATATTGTCTAATTCTTGTAGGCTATCGTTTGATAGTCTTTCAAAAACATGCACAAGCTTTGGTAAATATAGTTCAGCATTCATTGTTTATTCATGCTCATTTTACGCCAGTTAATTTTTGAATGATAAAAAAATAAGCACGATGCGGTAGAAGTCGCAAAAATTTTAGCACGTAACTAAAACGTTTCGGAAAGTGCATTTCAAAGTCACCACAGGCAAAACTTCGCATCATGGCTTGTGCTGCTTGCTGTGCTGTGATTAAACATGGCATGCGAAATTGATTATTGGCTGTGAGAGCAGTGTCTACAAAACCTGGGCATACCAAACTAACATCCACACCTTGGCTTTTTAGGTCAAGATAGAGTGATTCCGTCAGATTAATAACAGCTGCTTTACTAGCCCCATAGACCAGACCTTTAGGTAACCCACTGTACCCAGCAACACTGGAAACAATACATAGATGGCCGGATGCCTGTTTGATGAGTTGTGGCAGTACAGCGTTCAATACATTGAGAACGCCGTTGATATTGACTTCCATTTGTTGGCGTGCTGCAGGTAAATTAAAAGTTTGGGCATGCATTTCAACGTAAGTGCCTGCCATAATCACCACCACATCAAGAGTTCCCCATGTTTGAATTAAATTTAAAGCGCCGAGCTGCAAAGCGGCTGCATCGGTGATGTCTAAAGCAATTGCAAGGGGTTTGGGGCGCAAGGTTTGCGTTGATAAGATTTCTAATGCATTTTGTAGTTTTTCAAAGCTGCGCGAGCTTAAGGCCAGTTCGGCTCCGGCTTCAACTAAGCAGTGAGCCAAAGCCAAGCCAATGCCGGTGGAAGCTCCAATAATCCAAACCCGTTTGCCTTGCCAATTTGTGATGGGGCGATTCAGTGGCATAGAAAACACCTTTCTATTGGGTATGGGTTACATTTTAGCGTTTTTGAAAACTTAAGGTCACTTCACCCAGTTTAAAACCAAATTTGCTCATTTCGGCTTTGTTGAGCATCACCTTTTGGTCCATAAGGTACATCCAGTCTTTAAATTGTACGTGGTAAATTTTTCCATCAACCGGTAGGGCCAGTGTGTAGGACCAGAATAGGGCGTTGCCACTGGCTATGCCTTTGGCTTGCCCTACTACATCATCCGCAGTCCCTGTGTATTGATCACCATTTTTTTCGATGGTCCAGATGCGAGTTTGCTTGCTGCCGTCAGAGTAAGTAAAATCTTCGTGTAAAACACCTGTATTATTTTGCCATTTGCAATTTAAAACCACAGTGAAGCGTTTTACCACCTTGCCCGATCGGTCTGTAAATACGCCCCAAGCATCTACGGTACCATTAAAGTATTGTTGCAAATCAAATTTTGGTTGTTCATTGGCGTAGATGGCTGAGTCAATGCTGGTACAAGCACATAAAGAAGAAATGGCCGCGGCAAGGCTTAAACGGCTAAGGTATCGTTGAATTTTTTGCACTATGAGATTCATATTGCGTCCTCTCTTCGTATTTCGCGGGTTAATAATAACAGCGCTAGTGATTTTAAAATGCAAGGTACAATAGCGTAAAGGAGCAATAAAGCTTGCGTATTTTGTGTAGAGTTTAAGGCGGTGATGTTGGCTTGATAACCTAAATAGCTTAATGTGGGTAGCGCTAAGGTGGGTGCCAAAGCAAGGTTTAATTTATTCACCCAGTTCCAAATTCCGAAGTAAGCGCCTTCGCGTTGGCCTTGGTGCCCAGCGCGATGAATTAAACTGGCTAAAATTGCCGCAGGTATGGCCAAGTCTGTGCCTAGGGAAAAGCCTGTGAGTATGCAGATGAATAAAAAACCATATAGGCTTCCTGCTTGTAGCTGGGTAACTCCCAAAAACGCTATGATGGTTAGTAACATACCTATCCACCAGGTTTTAAGTAGACCAAGGTGCTGAGTTATTTTGACCCATAACAATGTTGAAATCGCGCCCACCAAAAAATAAACACCTAGGGTCCATTGTGCTGTGTCTGGTAACTGTAGTTGGTCGCGAATAAAAAAAGGAACAAGGGTGGCGGGCAGTGCGCTGGCAAAACCATTGATTAAAAATATCAGTAATAATCGGCGAAATGCCTGTTGCTGAAGGGGTTTCAGCAAGCTATGGAGCATGTTTTCATTAGGCTTGGGCAAGGTTTGGGACAAGTTGCCGATTTGCTTGCTTACAAAGTGAATACGTTGTTTAGGGCGAGGGGCGTATTTTAAAACAACTGCAAGACTGGTTAAGGTATAAAAAGTAAATAGCAAAGCCAGTGTGCTGGCGTATTGGGTTGCGGGAAGGCTAACGGCTAAAATCACTCCTAAAATGCCGAGTGCTTCGCGGGCAGCTACAAATTTTGAGCGTTCATTGTCGTTGCTTCCCAGTTCTGCCCCCCAGGCTTGATAACCAATTGTGCCTAAGCTGTAGCCAAAGTGTACAACTATTAAACTGCCTAAAAGGCTAAGCGCTTTTAATTCACTGCTTTGTCCAATCGGAAAAAAAACGCCCCACATGCCCAGCACCATTAAAGGGGCCGAGATCAACAATACCCCTGTATAGCCAGAGCGGTGTTTGTTTTGATCAATCAACCATCCGATCAATGGGTCAGTGATAGCATCTATTAGTCTAGAGACTAAGAGTACTGCGCCAATCATGCCCAGTTCAACGTCAAAATTGCTTGTGTACAGAAATGGTATTTGAATATACAGAGGCACTGCTACAGCGCCCAGGGCCCAGCCGTAGGCAGCATAGCTCAGAATATTTCGTAAACTGGGTGGGGCCGTTGAGTTCATTGTGTGTTCTTACGGTTTTAAGCCAATTAGTTTTTCTCGCAAAGCAGGTTCAGAGCTGCGAGGGTCTAACCAAATACCCATAAACGCAATTGCAAGTTCTGGGTCGTTTAATTCGCCAACCGTTTGGCCGTTTTTAAATAGCACCAGTCCTTTACCTGGTTTATATAACGCTGTTAACTGATTGCCTTTTTTAATACTGGGAATAAGCGCACTTAATTTTTTTTGCCACATATTCAGCACTTCAGTTGTGCCTACACCTTGTTTTTCAATTTCTTCGCGCGATTTTTCAGCGATTTTTTCGCTCTCAAAGTCATGGGCGTAGGTGAGTTCTAGTAAGTGCGCGTCAGTGCGATAGTTAAATTGTGCGGGTGGTTTTTCAGCCCACAGCTGGGCGTCATAAATTTTGAGTCCAAACCACCGCATAGTGGCTTGGCCTAAGTACTGCCCATTTGACAATAATTGGTTGGCCAATGTATTTTTCATTGGGTTGGCAGTTTGATTTATGGGTTGATTGTTGGATGTTGGCGTTTGTGAAAAACTCAGGTTGCATGTAAACAGAAAAAACACAAGAGTACATAAGTAGCCGATTTGTTGGCAATGTTTTTTGAAACCTTTTGTTTTGATTTGAGAGTTGAGCATTTTGATTAAGCCTTTTTTGTATTGCTATTGATCGGAAGAATGCAATTACGTTTGTATCGATTTTTCAAGGTAGAACTGTACAACATCGGTGTTGCTTTCTAAGAAGCCTGCTTCGCAATAAGCGAGATAAAAATTCCAAATTCGAATGAACCGCTCATCAAACCCCAACGCTCGAATATCTTGTAATTGATGGTTGAAGTTTTGTCGCCACAGTTTGAGTGTTTTGGCGTAGTCTTGACCAAAAGCCATTTGTTGAACAGCGCGCAATCCAGCTTTTTCTGCTTGTTGTCTAAATTCCGTTTTGCTTGGCAACATGCCACCAGGAAAAATATACTGTTGAATAAAATCAGAAGATTTGCGGTAGCGATCAAATAGCGATTCAGCAATTGTAATGACTTGAATAGCTGCCCGTCCACCAGGTTTGAGTTGTTTGGCAACGGTTTGAAAGTACTCGGGCCAAAATGATTGTCCCACCGCTTCAAACATTTCTATTGAAGCAATGCCGTCAAATTGACCAGTACAGTCGCGGTAGTCTTGTAAGCGCAGGTCGCAGAGTTCGCTGCGTCCGGTTTTTTCTAGGCGTTGGGTTGCATAATTGAGTTGTTCACTCGACAGTGTTAAGCCCGTAACGTGCGCTCCTAGAGCGGTGGCTGCTTCAGCAAAGCCACCCCAGCCACACCCAATTTCTAACAGTTGATGCCCTGGTTTGGGTGCTAGCCAGTCTAAAATGGTTTGATATTTAGCGCTTTGTGCTTCTTGGAGGTCATGGCGTGCGTGATCATTGAACAAAGCACTTGAGTAGGTCATGCTTGGATCAAGCCATAAACGGTAGAAACTGTTGCCAAGGTCATAATGCATGTGAATATTTTTTTTGGCTTGCGTTTTGGTGTTGCGGTTTAATAAGTGTTTTATTCTGTAGAAGAGACGACCAAAAAAGCCGCCATAAATAACACTTTCAATTTGTTTACGATTGGCCAGAAATAAGGTTAATAATTGAGTTAAATTAGGGCTACTCCATTGGTTGTTAATGTAGCCTTCAGCAAAACCAATATCACCGGATTTCAGTGTTTGAGAAAAGACTCCCCAATCATAAATGTGCAAATGAGCAAAAGGTGCTTCACCGGTTCCCAGCTTGCCGCAAGAGCCATCAGGTAGGCTGAGGTCCAGCGTGCCGTGTTTGATATCTTTGAGCAAATGCAAAACCCATTGAGCTGCTCGTGGGGCATGACTAGATAAGGGAAGCTCTAATGTAGTATTGGCAACTTGATTCATAGCATTGACTGATGTGAAGAGGTTGTAAAATGTTTGGGTGGCGTTGGTTTTTTGAAAAAAGGCACTTTTTTTATCCAGAGACGCACAGCATGGGCGTGAATTTTTAAAATAACCCCAAGGGTAAACCAGCGGTAGCGCAATAAGGTGTTTCGCCAAGTTTTTGTGCTAATTTGTTCAAACTGACCGCAAATGCTGGTTAAGATTTTTGGTTTATCTTCATGCTTTAAAACCACGCGGGCAACTGTTTTCTTAGTGTTGGTGAAAAAGCGAAATTCGTATTCACCACTTACATCAAAAAAAGGGCTAACATGAAATTCTTTATTTGCGTAGAGCGTTTCACCTGCTTGCAAATGACGATTGCTGTGGGAGAGTAAATAGCAGTGTTTTTCTCCGAAGGTGTTGTTGACTTCACAAACAATCGCCAATAAACGGCCATCTATGGCATGGCAGAACCAAAAGCTCACCGGATTAAAAACATAGCCCAATATTTTGGGAAATGTGTGTAGCCAAACATCACCCAGTGGTTCTTTAATGTTGTGTTCATTTAAAAGTGAATTTAGCCATGGGCAGGGGTTATTTATCGTGCCTTGGCCATCACCATAGTTGGCTGGATTAAAACTAAAAATACCAAATTTACCAATGCCAAACCAAATTGATGATTTTAATTCTGTAAGCCGTTTTAAGTTAATCCGTATAAAAAAAGCTTTAATACAAAAAGCGTGTGTACGGACGGCCAATCGTGCGTGGCGAATTTCTCCATGTCCAATATAAAGCGGCCCTGAAGAGGGGCCCATCATGCGCATGGTTCCTTTTTAGATACTGAGTTGCTGGACAAGTACTGCCGTAACTGTTCTGCTGCTTCTAATCCTGAGCGGTGTCCGTCTTCATGAAACCCATAACCAGTCCATGCTCCGGCTACAAAAATACCCGATTCACCTTGAGCGCTATTCAGAGATTGTTGTGCGTCGATTGCCGCTTGATCAAAAATTGGATGGGTATAATAAATGGTGCGGATGGTTTTATCGGGATGTGGTGGTTTTAGTGGGTTCAGCGTTACCATGACAGGAGTTTTAAAAGGTAATGGCTGCAAGCGATTAAGCCAGTAGCTCACTGAAACGCTGGGTTGTGAGTTGTTCACGTCACTGATGTAATTCCAAGAAGACCACACCTTTGGACGTTTTGGCATCAGCGTTGTGTCTGTGTGAAGGTATGCAATATTCTCTTGGTAGTTAATATGTTTTAACACACTGCGCAATTTAGGGTTGGTTTTAGTAAGCATGCTGTGTGTTTGATCGCTATGAGCAGCGATAATGACGGCATCGTAAGTGTGCTGGTGTTCAGCGGTGTTTACAATAATTTGACCGTGAAGGGTTGGTGAAACATTTTGTACTGGACAATTCAAAATTGTTTGTGGGATGTGCGGTAAAATTTTGTCAACATAATGGCGAGCTCCGCCTTTAACGGTAAACCACCGAGGCCGATTCTCAACCTGTAGTAAGCCATGGTTATGGCAAAAGCTGATAAATGTAGCTATTGGAAATCGCATCATTTGTGTGGTTGGGCATGACCAAATAGCTGCTGCCATAGGTAATAAATACCAGTGAATAAATGCTTTGCTATAACCGTGTTGTTGTAAAAATTCAGACAATGGGGTTTTAAGTTTTTCTGCCTCTTGTTCCTCTTGCAATTTTTGTCTGTTATTTTGGGTTAGAGCCATTTGTGTGCACTGTTTATTAAATTTCAGAATGTCTTTGAGCATGCGCAAAAAACGCAAAGAAAATACGTTTTTTCTTTGCGCAAAAACAGTGTTTAAACTGGTTCCAGACCATTCTAGGTCAATTTCTGGCAAACTCACCGCAAATGACATGTCAGAAAGTGTGGTTTCAACATCGAGCTCTTTAAAAAGGGCAATCAGTTTAGGATAAGTTCGTTCGTTAAAGACCAAAAAACCTGTGTCAACCGGAAATTCAATACCTTCTAGCGTTATATCAATGGTATTGGTGTGGCCGCCAATATAATGATTAGCTTCGTAAAGCGTGACGTGTGCATAATCACGTAATTGATAAGCGGCGGTTAAGCCAGAAATACCGCCACCAATAACAGCCACGCGATAATTTGATTTGTAACCCCCGAGTGGGGTAAGTGCGGGGTTGGTTATAATCATACCTGGTTTATATCAATTATAAATCAAGCAGAGTTTAGCAAATACAAAGAAAGAGAAATGCTTTAAAACAAGCATTCCGTTTCATTTTATTTCAAAATTTTTCAATGTTTGCGTTTGTTTTTTTCAATCCATGCCACAACTGAATGATTGTGGATAGATTCAAAATTTTCAGCTTCTACACGATAATGCGCTATGCGTGAATCTGCATTTAGTTTAATGGCGACATCGCGAACTAAGTCTTCAACAAATTTTGGGTTTTCGTAAGCACGTTCAGTGATATACTTTTCATCAGATCGTTTGAGTAAGCCATAAAGTTCGCAAGAGGCGGATTCTTCCGCTATCTTAACTAAACTCTCAATTGACATCTTTTGTGTTAATAACGCTTTGATTTTAATATGAGAACGTTGGTTGTGTGCGCCGTATTTTGAAATTTGCTTAGAGCAAGGACATAAGCTTGTAACAGGAACCACCACGGACATCCAGAAGTCGGTCATGTTGTCTTTGCGATCAATTTGTAACTGTAGGTCGTAGTCTAATAGGCTTTTAACCCCAGAAATTGGCGCGGTTTTGCGGATAAAATATGGAAAAGAAATAGTAATACACCCCGAGTCACTTTCTAATCGATCAAGCATGTAAGACAACAAATCGTGCGCTGAATTAAAATTTAAGCTTTCATCAAAATTTTGAAGCACTTCAAGAAAGCGTGACATATGGGCACCTTTATACTCTGCCGGCAAGTAAACGGTCATGTCAAAGGTGGCCACGGTTGGCATCGGGCCATTGAGCGTGTCAACAATAATCGGGTGTTTTAAAGAGCGAACCCCGACTTGATCAATTGCAATATTGCGGTCGTCGCGATGAGACTGTACGTCCGGTAGCAACATATTCTCTGGAGCGTTCATATTTAATTCTCATAGGTTAATTGTTGCTTGTTATTCAATATACATTCATCAATTATTAAAAAATATTGTAAAACAACAAATTTGTAGCGTAAAAACATTAATGTCTGTAATTGTTATGTTTGTTTTTTGTTATTATGCTATTTATTATGTTGCAATCAATAACAACATAGTAATGTTTTATTAGACAAACAATCTTGTCTAAGTCAATTTAAGTATTTATATTTATAATATAGTTGTATTTTAGTAGAGTCAACCGGTTGTCTTAGACATTTTTATTTTTGTTTGTATTAAATACATTTCGGTGCATTGGTACTGCCTTTCATAAACTCATTATTACGCTATTTTTCAATTCATGAATGATCATTCCGTTACTCCAGCGCTAACGCTGACTATTTCTGCTGTTGAGCGAAGTACCGGCCTGTCTAAAGATACTTTAAGGGTTTGGGAACGTCGTTATGGTTTTCCCATGCCTGTACGGGATGAGTATGGTGAACGCGCTTATCCTGTTGATCAGGTTGAGAAGCTGCGTATTCTTAAGCGTTTATTGGATGCTGGTTATCGCCCAGGAAAAATCATTGAGTTGGATACGCAAGCTCTGCAAGATTTAGCAGAAGAAATTACGGTAAACAAAACTCAGGTGATTTCTGAGGAAGTGGCTGACGATATTCAATTGTATTTAGGTATGATTAAAGACTACCGCATTGATGAATTTCGTCGAGCATTATCTCAGGCGGTATTACGTACGGGTTTGCAGCGGTTTGTCATTGATTTGGTAGCGCCTATGACAGTAATGGTCGGCCATGCTTGGGCAAGTGGATATTTTCAGGTATTTGAAGAGCACATTTATACTGAAAGTATTCAAATTATTTTGCGCAATGCAATCAGCAATATTCCTGAATCTGTGAATCGCCCTAAAATAATTCTTACTACTTTTCCAAATGAATTGCATGGCTTGGGTTTGTTGATGGCTGAATCTATTATGGCTCTTGAAGGGGCTAAATGTATTTCTTTGGGGGTACAAACTCCAATTTGGGATATTGGTTTAGCGGCAACCAGGCATCAAATTGATGTTGTGGCTTTGTCTTTTTCATCTTTAAGTAGCAATACTCAAGTTATTGATGGCTTAGAAGAGTTGCGTAGTAAATTACCTAAGACAATAGAGATTTGGTGTGGTGGTTCTTCAAGTATTTTGCAGAAGCGGCCTATTCGAGGGGTGTGTATTATGAAGAGCTTGTCTGATATTCCTGAAGCGATGCAGCGTTGGCGCACTGTTCGGTGTGCGTTTTAATTTTAGATGGGAAAGCGTGTTTTTTACGGTAATAAGTTGGTTTTGCCCAGCAAGCTTTGTCAATGTTGTGGTCGGGTGATGACTTGGAGAAAATCTTGGGGGAAAAACTGGGAGCAAGTAAAATATTGTTCTGATCGGTGCCGTAAAAATTTTCCAAGAAAAAAATAACCAGTGTTCTATGATATGGGTGGCTTGTCTTTGACTTACTAAAAGGATTGAACCCATGAGCAGCACCACCCATATGGCTTTAGTGTTAGGCGATCAACTTGATTTAGAAAATCCAGCGCTCCAAGCGCTTAGAGTTTTTGAAACCCCTCCGTCTTCTGCGGGTTTGGTCATTATGTTGGAATCCCTTGGCGAAGCGCAGGTGGTTTGGAATCACAAGGCTCGCATTGCTTTATTTCTTTCAGCCATGCGCCATTTTCATCTAACTTTGCAGCAAGCGGGCTATGCCGTTTTGTATCAAACTTTAGCGCAATCAACACATCACGGGTTGGCCCACGATCTTTCTCAGTATATACAAGCGCATAAAATCAGCCATTTACATTTAACATGTCCGGGAGACTACCGCATTTTGCTGGAAGTCCAAGCGATATGCAAACAATTGGCTGTTACTTTAATTGTGTATGAAGATTCTCATTTTCTATGTGCTCAACCTGATTTTACGCGTTGGGCGGCTAAAAAAAACACATTGCGTATGGAGTTTTTTTACCGTGAAATGCGTAAGCGCTATCGTGTTTTGCTTGATGAAAAGGGTCAGCCTGAAGGAGGACAGTGGAATTATGATGCTGAAAATCGGCAAGGATTTCCCAAAGCTGGACCAGGTTTGATTCCTGAGCCACAGTGGTTTTCGCCAGATATGATCACACAAAAAGTGTTTGATGAAGTAAACGCTAGGTTCGCTAACCATCCTGGCGATCTCACTGCTTTTCGATGGCCTGTTACAAGAAACCAAGCATTGGAAGCATTGGCCATTTTTATTAAACACCGTTTGCCGCAATTTGGTTTATATCAAGATGCCATGTGGACAGATATTCCTTTTGCTTGGCATGCTCTATTATCAAGTAGTTTAAATTTGCATTTGTTACATCCCCTGGAAGTAATTCAGCAGGTTGAACAGGCTTGGAAAAAAGGCGATGTGAGTCTAGCTAGTGCTGAGGGGTTTATTCGTCAAATTTTGGGTTGGCGTGAATTTATACGTGGTGTGTATTGGCTAGATATGCCTAAGATGGCGAAAGCCAATTACTACAACCATCAACGTGCCTTGCCCGTTTGGTTTTGGACTGCTAAAACAAAAATGGTGTGCATGCAACAAACCATAGGCCAAACATTACGTTATGGTTATGCTCATCATATTCAGCGTTTGATGGTGACTGGCAATTTTGCTTTGTTAGCTGAGTTGTTACCACAGCAGGTGGCAAGCTGGTATTTGGCTGTTTATGTAGATGCAGTCGAATGGGTGGAGTTGCCCAATGTTGCTGGCATGGCTTTGTTTGCAAATGGTGGGCGCTTTACCAGTAAACCTTATATTGCTTCTGGTGCATACATTAAACGTATGAGCAATTATTGCCAGGGCTGTTCGTACAATCCAACACAACGCAGTGGCAAAACGGCGTGCCCCATTACTGTTTTATATTGGTATTTTTTACATCGGCATGAGTTAGCCATGGCAGCCAATCCCCGTACCGCATTGATGGCGAAAAATTTATCGCGTATTCCTGCTGATGAACGTTTTTCGATTATGGAAACAGCTCAGGGACTGCTTGAAAATTTAGATCATTTATAGTGCTATTGACCTAATCGCATTCCTTGCTATATTTTCTTTGGTATTAAAAGTATGAATGATGTCTTTAGCGATACGCCTTTATTGCCTGGTTTTTCTTTAGACCCTTTAACTGGTGCTTTGCCATCTACAGCTCGGGTTTATTTGGTTGGTGGAGCTGTACGCGATGCGTTATTGGGTTTGCCGATTACAGATCGCGATTGGCTGGTGGTAGGGACTGATGCGCAACACATGGTGAGTGCTGGATTTATTCCTGTGGGTGGAGATTTTCCGGTTTTTTTGCATCCTCAAACCCATGAAGAGTATGCGCTAGCGCGAACAGAGCGCAAATCTGGCGTGGGTTATAAAGGTTTTGTGTTTTTTGCTGCGCCCGATGTGAGCTTGACCGATGACCTGCGACGCCGAGATTTAACCATCAATGCTATGGCGGCAGACGCAAGTGGTCGGTTGTGTGATCCATGGGGTGGTCTGGCTGATTTACAGGCGCGGCGTTTGCGCCATGTCAGCGCTGCTTTTGCCGAAGATCCTGTACGTATTTTACGATTGGCTAGATTTGCTGCGCGTTATTCTGATTTTAGTGTGGATGCAGCCACAACAGCGCTTTGTCAGGCGATGGTGGTTGCTGGAGAAGCGCAGCATTTGGTGGCTGAGCGTGTATGGCAAGAGTTGTCGGGTTTATTACTTGCGGCTGAGCCTGCTTTGGGTTTTCAAGTTTTGCATACCATAGGTGTATTGTACGCTTTGTTTGGTTCGATTGTGTCTACAGACCGAGCGCAGGTATTGGCGGACAACTTATGTGGTGTCGGGGTTTGTCAGGCATGCTCTGGTGAGTTGTTTGGGATTATGCAATTAGAACAAAAATTTGCATTGTGGTGCTTGTCTGCGCAATTGTCTGAGTTGGATGTTAAGTATTTGAGCCAGGCTTGGAAGGTGCCGCGCAACTGTGCTGAGTTAGCACAGCTCGCGTGTCGCTGGTTTGATGAGTTTAAGATAGCACACCAGGCTAAAGCTGTGTTAAAAATTTTCACTGCACTAGATTTATTCAGACGCCCACAACGTTGGCAAGGCTTACAGCAGGTTTGGTCTTATTGGTTGATGCATCGTCAGCTTGAGCCTTCATTGCCAATTGCTCAATGGATGAGGGCGGCAAGTGTGCTGGGGTCTTTGGAGGTTGCGCCATTGGCGCAAAATGCTCAGATAGCTGGCGAAAATGTGGCTTTGGTTGTAAATAAGGCGCGTTTGTCCATTTTGGATGGTTTTTTATAAAAAAATATCGCAAATCGAAGGTCAAGGCTAGTTTATTTTTATCAATTTTTTAGGTGGTTTTGCTTTCATTGAATTCATTGATATAGGGTCTTTTACGATTGTGCTTATTGATGAAGCGTCCGTTGGCGCATTCATAAATAGCGAGGTGGTTATTTCTGTTTATTCATTGATTAATTCATTGGAAATTAACCATATTTTCCCTCTTGCATGATCGCTTATCCAATACCACCCTTGGTTGTAACTATTTCATAACACAAAGTGATTGCCAAATGTTGTTTTTAATTGAAGCATCGCTGCGTGACAATTCGGCTTACCCATGTTAACGATATCCGGTAAGTGACAGAAAATTTATTTGAAGTGGTGGTGTTTTGAAATAGTAGTTCGCAATCGATGGGTTTTGTAATATTTTGCCTGAGAGGGTGGTTTATTGTTGATGTATCTTGATGTTTGTTGGCGTAGAATGGAGGGCTGTTGAATTTTAGGCGCTTGATTATTAAGCGCACTTCTTTGTTATGCTACCTTCCCAAAAGCAGTTAATTGCCGCCGTTTTTGCTGATGCTTTGTCTGCTGTATTGCAAAAAACATTTGATGCCACAGTCGTTTTAGATCGTCCTAAGCAGGCCGCTCATGGTGATGTGGCTTGTAATATGGCTTTGCAGTATGCAAAACTTGCTGGTATGAATCCTAGAGAAATGGCTCAGGTCATTGTTTCGTATTTGCAAAAAGACCAACGCTTACAGGGTGTTGTTGATAAATACGAGATTGCAGGCCCTGGGTTTATTAATTTGACTTTATCTCCTTCTGCTCGTCAGGCAGTGCTTCGTGAAGTATTGCAGCTGGGTTCAAAGTTCGGTTATCAACACACACATTCCGAACAGTCGGTGTTGGTGGAGTTTGTATCTGCCAACCCTACTGGCCCTTTGCATGTTGGCCATGGTCGTCAAGGTGCGTTGGGTGATTGTTTATCAAACTTATTACAAACCCAAGGTTGGCGTGTGCACCGCGAGTTTTATTACAACGATGCAGGTGTGCAGATACAGACTTTGGCGGCATCTGTTCAAGCGCGGGCGTATGGATATAGGCCTGGTGATGCTGATTGGCCTGAAAATGCCTATAACGGTGATTATATTGCTGACATCGCGCGCGATTTTATGGCAAAAAAAACAGTTGCGGCTGTGGATATACAAGCGGTGACCGGTAGTGGTGATGCGCAAGACATTGAAGGTATTCGTCAATTCGCTGTAGCCTATTTGCGCCGAGAGCAAGACATTGACTTAAAAACATTCGGTGTTCGGTTTGATCAATATTATTTAGAAAGTACCTTGTACACTGAGGGGCGTGTAGCCAATGCGGTTGCGCAGTTAGTTGCTTCGGGTCAAACCTTTGATGCTGAAGGGGCTTTGTGGTTAAAGTCCAGCCATTTTGGCGATGACAAAGACCGTGTTATGCGTAAGGGTGATGGTACATATACGTATTTTGTGCCAGATGTTGCCTACCATATTACAAAATTTCAGCGTGGCTTTCTCCGTGTTATTAATATTCAAGGTTCAGACCATCACGGCACAATAGCCCGTGTGCGAGCTGGTTTGCAAGCCGTTGGTTTGGGTATTCCTGAGGGTTATCCCAATTATATTTTGCATAAAATGGTCACTGTAATGCGCCATGGTGAAGAGGTTAAAATTTCCAAACGAGCTGGCAGTTACGTAACCTTGCGAGATTTAATTCTTTGGTCTGGTGGGGTTGATGAGAATCAACCTTGGGAAGAACAGCAGGCTGCTTTAACCAAAGGTCGAGATGCTGTGCGTTTCTTTTTGGTTTCCCGTAAAGCCGATACCGAGTTTGTTTTTGATGTTGATTTGGCGCTTTCTCAGTCTGATGAAAATCCGGTTTATTATGTACAGTATGCGCATGCTCGAATTTGTTCAATTCTGTTAGCATGGGGGGGGGATGAATTCGTTTTAGCGCAAGCTGATCTATCCGTTTTGTTGGCGTCTAAAGAATTCTCTTTAATTAATCGATTGGCTGCTTGGCCTGATGTTTTGGCGCAAGCTGCTCAGGAAATGGCACCTCATCAAATTGCTTTTTATTTAAGAGATTTGGCTGCAGATTTTCATGCGTTTTACAATGCTCAGCGAGTCTTGGTTGAGGACGAATCCCTTAAGTTAGCTCGCTTGGCTTTATTATGTGCAACCCGTCAAGTTTTGCGTAACGGTTTTGATGTATTGGGCATCAGTGCCCCACAGCGTATGTAAACTTAGGAAATAAATTGTTTTTTTGAACTATCTTTTTAGGAGATTTGTTTATGTCAAAAATTGCAGTGGTTTATCATTCAGGTTATGGGCACACCCAACGCATGGCGCAAGCTGTTGTTGAAGGTGCGGGTGCAGAATTGGTCCCAATTGACGCCGATGGCCAGTTAACTCAAGAGCAATGGGATCTATTAAATGCAGTAGACGCGATTATTATGGGCAGCCCAACCTATATGGGTTCAGTGAGCTGGCAATTTAAAAAATTTGCGGACGCATCTAGCAAAGCATGGTTTACTCAGCAATGGAAAGATAAACTATTTGCTGGTTTTACCAATAGCGCGTCTATGAATGGTGATAAATTAAGCACCTTGCATTACCTCTTTACTTTGGCCATGCAGCATGGTGGCATCTGGGTTGGAACCGGTCTAATGCCAGCTAACACCAAAAATGCGCAACGCAATGACGTAAACTATGTTGCCTCTTCCTGTGGCGCAATGGCAAGCACACCAGCCGACGCAAGCGTAGACGAAATGCTACCTGGTGACTTGGAAACAGCACGCCTGTTTGGCCAACGTGTTGCACAAGCAGTTGCACGTTTAAAATAAGCCAGAGCGGTTCCTTACTTAACCCCCCCAAAAAAACAACTGGGGGTTTTCCAGCTGTTTAGTTGATTTGTTCAGTTCATTTATTCCAATTTTATTTCATTTTTTACGCTGTTTACTGGCTATGAAATCGAGCCACGTGTTTTAAGTATTGAAAATCGCAAAGTTCAAAAACGCAAGCCTAGCCCTATGCCTACAATAGTTGGATTAATTTTTAAAGATCCATGCGTTGAGTTATTTGTTGACATATCCCCACGAATGATTGACTTCTTCGCGTCTAAGTTCAAGTAAAGGTTCTGACTTAGGCGGTAATCAAAACCTGCGCCCACAACTGGCCTTGTGTGATGCCCCACTAGGGAGATGGGTGTTCCGTCTGCTGTGTGAAGTTTCACGCTTGAAAATCGAGTGTGATTAACACCCAATCCAAGGTAGGGTTTAAAGTCCCCATGTGGGTTGATGTGGTATTGTAGGCTCAAGGTTGGCGAAAAATATTTAAAACTGCCGACATTTCCCAAGCCGTTAACACTCATCTTGTGTTTTTCTGGGTGATTCAAAGCAAATTCTGCCGCTAAATTTTGAGTTAAAAAATAACTCGCATCTAGTTCAGGTATCCCTTTTTTGTTTACATGAACAGCATTTGCCTCAGCAGCCAGTCCGTGAATCGCTGTTGATTTATTTGCGGGGGCAACATACTGCGCTCGAAACCTTACCATCCATGGTGAAGTATCGCTGGTTGGTGTGGCTTGAGCATTGACGGCAAATAGTACAGAAATAAAGACAAATAGCGCCTGAGAGTGCTTCATAACAACCTCCTGTGATGAGAAGGAGACAGTCTCAACCTTGCCAGCGTAATTGTAAATCCTTGAAAAACCTAGCTTGTACTTTTTGTTTAACGTGTTTTCTTGAATGGCGCGCCCGTCAGGAATCGAACCTGAACCGCAGCCTTCGGAGGGCTGCATGATATCCATTTCAACACGGGCGCTTATTTTTTGATGTGGATTGCTTAATGCGTTTGCTTAATAATGAGCTTATTTAATTCAGTTAATTAATACTACAACAAAAGCCATTGAACAACGCCAAATATTATAAGCGATTTTTCTTGGCTCTGATATTCAAGAGTTCAACGCCCAGAGAAAAGCCCATAGCCATATATAAATATCCTTTGGGAATGTGTAGCCCCCAAGATTCTGCAATCAGGGCCATACCCACCATCATTAGAAAAGACAAAGCCAGCACTTTAACCGAGCTATGGCGTTCGACAAATTCTCCAATTGGTTTGGCCGCAAAAAGCATAACACCTACAGCAGCCATAATCGCGGAAATCATGACGCTGAGTTCATCAACCATGCCCACAGCAGTAATGACACTGTCAAGAGAGAACACAATATCTAAAATACCAATCTGTACAATTGAGCTCCAAAACAATGCGGCCCCAGTTTTCTTTGAGGTAGATAGCGTTTCAGTATTATGGTTTTCATGCTCTTTGGCTTCTACTTCAAGATAAATTTCTTTGGTGGCTTTCCATAGTAAAAACAAGCCACCAAAAAATAGAACCAAGTCTCTACCGGTAATTGCTTTATTTAACACGGAAAATAAAGGTTCGGTTAAACCAATAATCCAAGATAGGGAAAATAATAAGGCAATCCGAGAGCCCATCGCAAACAATAGACCAAATTGCCTGACATTGTGTTGCATATGGCTAGGCAGTTTGGAGACTAAAACCGTAATGAAAACGATGTTGTCGATGCCTAAAACAATTTCGAGTGCGGCCAGCATAAAAAAGGCCAGCCATACATTGGGATCGAGTAGGAGTTCCATGGTTTAGTTAGCCTGACCAAGCGCATTGATGCGTTCTTCTAAGGAAGGATGGCTAGCAAACAGACCACTTAAGCTGCTTTTGCTGCTGATTCCACTGGCAGCCATATTTGATGGTAGTTCACCTGCTTGCATCTGCCCTAAACGGCGCAAAGCTTTGATCATGGGTTGGCGGTTGCCCATCAGGTGAGCTGCGCCTGCGTCTGCGCGAAATTCACGTTGGCGAGAAAAATGCAACACAATAATGGAGGCTAGAATGCCCAATAATATTTCCATGACCATAACAATTCCAAAGTATGCCAGTCCTGGGCTGCTGGATTGTTCGTCGTCTTTTTTTAAGAAGCTATCGACCAAGCTGCCAACAGCGCGAGCAATAAAAAACACAAAGGTGTTGACCACACCTTGAATTAAGGTGAGCGTAACCATATCGCCATTGGCAACGTGAGCCACTTCATGAGCGAGCACTGCTTCAATTTCCTCACGCGTCATGTTGTGTAATAAACCCGTAGACACTGCAACCAGTGAATTGGATTTACTTGGACCTGTGGCAAATGCATTAGGCTCGCCTTCGTAAATTGCCACCTCAGGCATGTCGATGTTGGCGCGTTGTGCTAGCGTAGCAACACTAGAGACAAGCCATTGTTCAACTTCATTGTGGGGTTGTTGAATAACTTTGGCGCCAGTACTCCATTTAGCAATCGTTTTGCTCATCAGTAAGCTGATAAATGAACCACCAAAACCCATCAACGCACAGAACATGAGCAATTTAAATAAACCACCATTGCCAGCGTATCCACTCAGACCTAAAACACTAGCGGTTATGCCAAGCACCAGCATAATGGCAAAGTTTGTTGCCAGAAAAATAATGATTCTTTTCATAATAAGCAGCCTTTCTGTAGAAACATCATATTACATTGTAAAAGTTTTTTATGTCAGAATAAATAGGATGAAAATTTATAAATATTTCGATTAAATTTGATTAAAGGGGGGCTTGTGTCTCACGATTTAAATTTTCACCATTTGCGGTACTTTTGGATGGTAGCTCGATTGGGGAGCATGACTGCAGCAGCTAATCAATTGGGAGTTCGGGTACAAACTTTGTCCTCTCAGGTGGCCTTGTTAGAAAAAGCGTTGGGGCGCAGTTTATTTCAGCCTCAGGGTCGTGGTTTGGTGTTAACAGAGGCCGGGCGCGTGGCTTTGCGTTATGCTGATCAAATTTTTCAGTTGGGTGATCAACTCAGCGACAGTTTGCATGACGACGCTTTAGATCATACCTTGCGATTAAGTGTAGGAATTGCTGATGCATTGCCTAAGGCTTTAACTTTTCAAACTTTGCAGGGTATTTTGGCCCTACCACAACAAGTGCGCATGGTGTTTCGTGAAGGGCGTTTTGAAGAGCTGTGTACTGAGCTAGTGCAGCATCGCATAGATTTGGTGTTAGCTGAGCGTCCAGTGGCTGTAACATCTTTGCATTTAAAAGTAGTTTCGTTATTGTCGTACCCGGTGCGTGTTTTTGCAAAAGCGCAGCGTACGCTGTCGATGAGTGCAGATTTTCCGCGTAATCTACACCAGCAACCCTTTTTGTTACCTGCTCGTAATAATGCTTTACGACCCAAATTAGAACATTGGTTTGAAAGCAATGGTATTGCGCCGATTGTTGTGGGTGAGTTTGAGGACTTGGCTTTACTTGAAGCGTTTGGCCGAGGGGGTATGGGTGTGTTTGTGATGCCGTGTCAAACCATTGAAGATGTGGTGCATGGTCAAAGTGATATGCTGTATTTAGGTGATGCGCAGGGCGTGTGTGAGGAGTTTTATGCATTTGCTCATCCCCGTAGTTTGAACCATCCTGCTTTGCGTTTAATCTTCAATAAGCCAGAGCAAAATACAGAGTGTGCCGTCTGCCAAGAATAAAAATAAGTAGCATGACTTACTTTTTTTAATTAAATTATTTACAGTAGAAGGTTGATTGCAATCGGACATACAATAGCGTTCATTTAATCAAATATGGTTTGTTATGAAAGAAAAGCAGTTTAAAGAGCCATCTAAGCCGTTTAAAAAAAATAGGTTTGTGCAGATAAGCTTGGGTGTTATCACATTGTTGGCTTTGTTGGTGTGTATTACCGCTTGGTTTATCGTGCTTATTCCCTTGCTTATTTTGCGTGCTATACCGGTGCACGGTTGGCAGCGATTTTTTGCACGTTTGAATGTTCGGTGCGCAACTTATTGGGTGGAGAGTAATCGGAAATTGTACGCCATCTTGCAATCGGGTACTCGTCCGGTTGAATTTATTGGCCAAATATTGCCTAATCGAAGTTATTTGGTATTGTGTAATCATCAATCTTGGGTTGATGTATTGTTATTGTTTAATACTTTGAATGACAAAGCTCCTTTTTTACGTTTTTTTCTAAAAAAAGAATTGATATGGGTACCTATTGTTGGTGTGATGTGTTGCGCCATGGATTTTCCTTTTATGCGCCGTTACAGTGCCGCGAAGTTGGCCAGAAATCCTCAATTGATAGCTAGCGATCTAAAAGCAGTGCAACAGGCATGTGAAAAATATAAATGTGATCCTGTGGCTTTGGTTAATTTTGTAGAGGGAACCCGTTACACAGTTGCAAAAGCAAAGCAAACTAAAACACCTTACCAATATTTGTTAAAACCTAAATATGGTGGTTTAGCAACTGCTTTAAACGCTATGGGCGAACAGTTTGCGGGTGTGATTGATGTAACGATTGTTTATCAACCAGGGGTTCGACAAATTGCTTGGAGTTGGTTGTGCGGGCAACAAACTCAGGCTCGGATTCATGTTCGAGTTTTGCCTTTGCCTTCAGAATTGTTGGTCCTTCAGCGAGAAGATGCACGGGCCAAGCAATGCCTAAAGCATTGGTTGGATCAAATATGGATAGAAAAAGACAAGCGAATTCATGACACAATTAACCATATGAACCACTGATTGATCTCCAACCCATTTGTAAAAAATGGCGAAAGACTAAAACTTTTGGCGTTTTATGGCTTGTTCGCCAACATATGGATTATTCAAACGTTCGTGACCAAAGGTAGACATAGGTCCATGACCCGGGATGAACTCAATGTCATCACCCAGTGGGAAGAGTTTATTGCCAATAGCGTTGATTAATGCTTGGTGATTACTGCGAGGAAAGTCTGTACGCCCAATTGATCCCTTAAAAAGTACATCGCCAACAATCGCCAATCGACTATTCTCATGGAAAAAAACCACGTGCCCTGGTGTGTGTCCAGGGCAATGTAGCACTTGTAAGGATTGCTCACCAAATGCGACGGTGTCACCATCATGCAACCAGCGCGTAGGTTTAAAAGCTTCTGTGGGCGGAAAATCAAATTGAACCACTTGAATAGGCAGGGCATCAAGCCAAAATTGGTCTTCAGGGTGCGGCCCTTCGATGGGTATATTGAGTTCTTTGGCAAGCAAACCGGCCCCGGCACAATGGTCTAAGTGAGCGTGGGTGAGAAAAATTTTCTCAACGTCTACTTGTTTTTGAGCAATAACGCGTTTGATGGTTTCTAAGTCCCCACCTGGGTCAACAATGGCTGCTTTCTGTGTTCGCTCACAAATGAGTAAAGAGCAGTTTTGGGCAAAGGGTGTTACAGGAATCAAAGTAAATTGCATGGCGTTTTTTATTCAATAATGTATTAAGGTATGCGGTTTGGTATTCTTAATACAGTTAAAATGGTTTTGTTAAGAACAGCGTCCATTTGGGTGGCGTGGTTTTAAAAAAATTAATAATCTTGTTTTTGTTTTTTTAGTTTAGGATTATAGAACAACCGATTGTAAATTGATTTAAAAGAATGCTGAATAAAATTTAATACAAAATTAATTAATTTGAATAATCTAAATATGATTTCTCATCTTGAACCGCAGGCCATTACTTTAAGTCAATATATTCTTAAGTTAAGTGGGTGTGTAGAGGCTTTATCAGAACAATGGGTTGTTGCAACAGTGTCTGAATTGAAACGAGCTGCGCAAGGGCATGTGTATTTTACGTTGGTGCAAAATAACGCCTCGGGTGATTTACTGGCTAAATTACGTGCCAATGTTTGGCGTAATACCGCTGTATTATTAGAAGCAAAGTTTCAACAAGCCACAGGGCAGGTATTACAAAACAATCAAGAAGTCATGGTGTGTGTCAAGCCACAGTTGCACACCTTGTTTGGTTTTTCTTTGGTGGTGCGTGATATTTATCCTGAGTTTACACTGGGTTTGTTGCAGGTAAAATTACATAAGATACGCCATGCTCTAAAATTTCAGGGTTTATATGAACGTAATCGTCAACAAAAAGTACCTGATGATTTTTTTCGGGTTGCGGTGTTAAGTCCGGCTGATGCAGCAGGTTTGGGTGATTTTAGGGTGCGAGCTGATCAGCTGCAAAAAAAAGGTATTTTGCAATTTGAATATTTTGTAGCCGTTTTTCAGGGTAACGCAGCGGCAGACTCATTGTGTAAAGCGTTGCATGAAATTTTTAATTTGCACTATAAAACAGGTTTTGATGTCTTGGTAATCATTCGTGGTGGTGGCAGTCAATCGGATTTGGCCAGTTTAAATGATTTTGATGTGGCTAAGTTAATATGCTTAAGTCCGATGCCTGTATTTTGTGGTATTGGTCATGAAAGAGATCAAACCATCTTGGATGAGGTTGTTTGTCAGCGTTTTTCGACGCCTTCAATGGTGATTGATTTTATTGAACAGCGGGTAATTCAACGTTTATTAAAAATGCAAAAAAATTTTTTAGATGTTATTTCATGTACTCGACAAAGTGTACAGTGCGCCGGTTTGTTGCTTGATAATCAATGGACACATGTTGTTGGTTATGCGCAAAGGATTGTTGGTTTTGCTATGCGTTCTAGTCAAGAGGCGTTTGCTCAAGTGGTCAGCTATGGTTCGAGAAGTCTTGATTCAGCTTATCGACGCTTGTTACTTTTGTTTGAGCAAGGTATTGTGCAAAATGTGCGTTTACGGCAGATTTATTTAAAATTGGCCTTAGATAAGCAACGTGAAACGGTAAACTCTTTAAGTTATGCGCGCTTAGTGTTGGCAGAAAATAAAGTTATACAGTTGTATACATATATTGAAGCCAATCACCCTGAAAGTATTTTACAGCGCGGATTTGTCTTAGTATTTGATAATCAGGGGCAGTTGTTGAAAAAAGCAGCTGACGTTGGGCCTTTGAAGAATGCAAGATTGCGTTTTTCCGATGCAAGCTTAGCAATTACATTTAATAACGGGGTGGACCATGACTCAAAACAATAAATTTGTTGAAGCTGAGAATCAAGCAGATCTAATTGATAAGATAAGTTTTAATGACGCTTATTCAAAATTAGAAGCGATTGCTGATAAACTGAGATCCGGTGAAAATCAAATGGATATTGATTCATTGATTCCAGATGTTCAAATAGCAATGCAGGCCTATGAGGTTTGCAAAAGACGTTTAGCACAGGTTACCGAAGTATTAGACAAGCAGTTGGGTAATGTTAAATCATAGAACATGATTTATCTTCAATAAAAAACCGACTTAATAACATTGCCTTAATTTAATAAAAAATAAGCAATCGGTTTAGTCGGTTTTTTTTAATCTGAGTTTTAAATCTGAACTGCGAACAATTAAAATTCTTTTAAATGAACAGGCAGTTTTTAAGCGCGTAAAGATCTAATGGCTTTTTCAGCAGCTTTGATAACACCAGTGCTTAAATCACCATCACCTAGTTTTTCAAGCGCTGTAATGTATGTGGTGTTAAGTGTGACACGGCGAATTATGGAATCGGTGGTTTTTTTGGTGCTTGGCTTTGCAGTCTTACCAGTTGTTGTGGTTGTTTTGGCGGTCACTTTAGTTGCTGGTTTTCGGCTCGTTGTTGCTTTAATTTTGGTGCTGTTTGCAGCAACCTTAGCCGAGGTTGATTTGCCCGTGTCTTTTACAGCGGCTTTGACAATTTTTTCTGTCTTTACCGATTTTGCTGCTTGAGTGTCTTTAATGGATTTTGTGGATTTTGCAATTTTGGCGGTTGGTTTAATTAAAACAGGGTTTGGTGTAGTTAAAGTTGTTTTCTTTTGTTTGGTTGCTGTTGGCTGAACTATTTTAGGTTTAGGCATAAAATTTTCCTATAAAAATTTATTGAAATTAGCATGATTTTACAACGATAAGTCACTGTGTATTTTAATTTTTAAGATGTTTTATTTATTTTTTTAATTTTGTTGTTTTATAAGTGATAATAAAAATTAAATCCTGTTTTTATTTCAGTAGAGCATGCAATTAATTGCCCACTGTAAATCTGCTTTTGATCGTTTTGAAAACTAGATTCTTTTGTATTTTCTGTAGTACATACCAACCAATCATTTGAATTTTTTTGACCTTCAGAAATAATTGATGGCATTGTTATTTTGCTAAAAGGTGTTTTAACATGACTAATCAAATCACCGTCAGAACCACTGAAAACATCAAGTCGGTATCGGTCTAAAAAGTCACCAAATAAACACCGTCTGCGCTGAATAAAGCCCCCTCTGGCCTTTGCTTTCCAACCGTATGTTGGTAATGTTGGGTAATTTCTTCAAGCTTTGTTGTGTTTGGTTGAATACGGCTTTTAAAAAGTGTTTTTGTTTTAGTATCACCAAACCATAGAGTTCGTTGTTGTGGATCGTATGCTGTGCTGTTGCCTGTGGTTAGGTTTTGATATGCGCAGTGTAGTTCATTTTCCTTAAAGCGGTATAGAGCTGTGTTTTTTTGAGTTTTATTGTTGCATAGAGAAGTAATTCAAACTCGCCCCCACTAATCAACACAGCCGTCATTGAAACGCTGTTTTTCCGAGCAAAATGGTGCAGGAACATACAACTGGGCCAGTGTATTGTCGTACAATTTCCAAAATTCTTAACGACCAAATCCTAACCATACATCAGGTTTTTGGGTGGGAATTAAACAGGCAATTCGGTCGCTTAGTTCAACAGTTTGATAGTTAAGCGTGATTTGATTTTTAAGGTGGCCAATCACATTTTTGGCAATCTACATGCGTTTTGGGTAATATCAACCCAGCGCAATTGTTCATGAGCTTAACGATGGCTTTCTCCCAGTTCAAAAGTTTTAGCCCTTAGAGCAAACCATTCTGTTTGGTTTTTTGAGTTTGAGTTATAGGTGATTTTTGGTTGGTGGTATACATTTTTTTTAGAGAAAATAAAATGGTTAATATTCATTCTGGCGTAGATCATAGCGATTTACTTGATAATGCAGACAGTGCTGATGATTCCGAAAGACGGTTGCTGCAGCAGTGTTTTCGTGTTTTACAAACGCACCCTGATTATCGGGTTTTACAGCGTTTATCTTTAACATCATTGTTAAACTCCAAATTAATCGGTGTACGGGTGGTGGTGATTGACACTGAAACTACGGGGGTGGATTTTAATCAAGATGCCATTATAGAAATTGGGGCTTTGGTGGTGCAAGTTGATGCAGAAACTGGCGAAGTGGGTCAGGTTGAGCAGCAATTCAGTGGTTTAGAAGACCCAGGGTTTCCGATTCCAGTAGAAAGCATTAAAGTGCATGGTATTACCGACGACATGGTAAAAAATCGGTCTTTTGATGACAATGAGCTATACAATTTGGTTAAAGATGCACACTTGATTGTGGCTCACAATGCCAGTTTTGATCGTGTTTTTTTAGAAAAACGTTTCCCATTTTTTAAAAACCTACCCTTTGCATGCAGTTTCAAACAAATTGATTGGCGAGCAGAAGGGTTTGGTTCTAATGCATTAGAGTTTTTGCTGTATCGCTTGGGTTATTTCTATGAAAGTCACCGAGCAGTCAATGATTGTGAAGCTTTGCTTGGCCTTCTTACATCGCCTTTGCCGCAGTCAGGGCGTTTGCCTTTTGAGCTTTTATTTGAAAAGGCGGCTTTGCCAGAATTTGTGATCCATGCTTTGGATTCACCGATTGAACTAAAAGACGCATTAAAGTCTAAAGGTTTTCGTTGGTCTGCTACTGAGCGGGTTTGGAAGATGGCTATCATAGGTGAGTTGGCTGGTCGAGAGCTTATTTACTGGTTACGCAGCCAGATTTATCGCAAGGCAGAGAATGAAAAAATTCGTTTGGGTTTTGAAAAACGCACAGCCAGAGAACGTTTTTCGTCTGAGCCTGTGCGAGTTACTTATAAAGATGTTTAGTTATTTTATTTTTTTTGTTCCAGTGCTTCCCAGCGCGCATAGGCTATTTGTAACTTGTGTTCAATTTCTGTGAGGCGCTGTTGTGTTTGAATAATTTGAGAAGATGCTTGTTGATAGAAATTGGTTTTCATCATTTCTTTGACCAGTTCATTTTGTTCATGCTCAAGGGTTTCAATTTGGCTGGGAATATGATCAAGTTCTTTTTGTTCTTTATAGCTGAGCTTATGTTTTTTATTTGGTGTTTGTACCGAATTTTCTTGGCTTTGTTCTGCGCTTGTACTTGTAAGCGGGTTTGATTGGTTTGTTTTTTTTTCGTTCTGCGCGTTAGTTTGGGGTTGATTTGTTACATGTGAAAGCCATGGATCGTTATTTCTCTGACGAATCCAGTCATCATAGCCACCAACATAATCGCCAATAATCCCATTGCCTTCAAATACCCATGTGCGTGTGGCAATTTGATTGATAAACTCGCGATCATGGCTAACAAATAAAATGGTGCCAGTATATTCCATCAAGCGCTCTTCAAGTAAATCTAGTGTTTCAAGATCTAGGTCGTTGGTGGGTTCATCTAACACCAATAGATTGGAGGGTTGAGAAAAAAGTTGGGCCAGCAATAAGCGCGCTCTTTCTCCACCAGAAAGACTTTCAATTGGTTGTCTAGCACGGTTTGGCGTGAATAAAAAATCTTGAAGATAACTCATGACATGTTTTGTTTGACCGTTAAGTTCGATGAATTCTTTACCTGCACCAATTAAATCAATAGCTGTAGTTTGTTCGCTTAATGTTTGTCGCAGTTGATTAAAATAAGCCACTTCTAGTCTGGATCCGTGGCGAACTTTGCCTTGTTGGGGTTGTAGCTTCCCCAAAATAATTTGTATTAGTGTGGTTTTCCCTGTTCCATTTGGACCAATGAGGGCAATTTTTTCACCTCGTGTGATGATTGCATTAAATTCGCGAACAATCGGTTTTTGATCAAACTGATGAAACACATTTTGTATCTCAGCCACAAGTTTTCCGCTGTTTTCTGCTTCTTGAACTTGCATGCGTGCAACCCCCAGTCGTTGCCTTCTTTCGCTAAAGGTTTGTCGCATTTCAAGTAAAGCGCGTACTCTGCCTTGGTTGCGTGTACGTCGTGCTTCAACTCCACGACGAATCCAAATTTCTTCTTGTGCTAGGCGCTTATCAAACAGTGCATTGGCTTTTTCTTCAGCAGCCAAATGGGCTTGTTTACCTTTAAGGTAAGTATCGTATCCGCCTTGCCAAGACATTAAATGTCCGCGGTCTAAGTCACAGACTCTGGTGGCAATGCGACGCATAAAATTTCTGTCGTGACTGATAAAAATAATTGCGCCGCGATAGTTTAATAAATAATTTTCTAGGGTTACAATAGCGGGTATATCTAGATGGTTAGTTGGTTCGTCTAAAAGTAAAACGTCTGGATTGCAAACCAAAGCTTTTGCAAGCATTACTCTGCGTTTCATGCCGCCAGATAAATTAGAAAATTTTAATTGTTCTGGTAGATGCAAACGAGACAAAATTGTTCGAATTTGGCTTTCTGCCTGCCAGGCGTTTAAATTATCTAAAGTGGCTTGAAGGTCTGCAATTTTATTTAAGTTTTCAGCGTCTTCAATTAGGGTTTTGTTGTACTCTATGAGCAGTCCACCGGTTTTGTCTAAACCTGTGGCAACCATTTCGAAGATGGTTGCATTTTGGTCTCGCGGTATGTTTTGTTCCAGTGTTCTAATGTGAAGGTTGTCGCTGCGAATAACTTCACCTTCATCAGATGTTTGGTGGCCGGATAAAATCCGTAGAAGCGTGCTTTTTCCCGCACCGTTGCGGCCCAGCAAAGCCACTCTTTCTTGCGGCAGCAAAGAAAAAGTAATGTTGTCAAGAATTTGCGTTGTACCAATTCGAAGATGAATGTTCTTAAGACCGATGATCATTGCGTATTAAGAGTTTATAAGTGAAGGCTAGCAGTATAGGGCAATAATCAGCATAGCACGTTTGTAGTGGTTATATTTTATTGATGAAGTTGTATCAATTAAATCAAATAATAGTATTTTTGGGAGATTTTAAGTTAGGTTTAACAGTTTGATATTGTGTTTACAGAGGAGGGGAAATGCAAGTTGAACAACTCGAAAGCGTATTGACTTACATGCGTGAAAACTCAATAATAGCCGTTGTGCATGGTGGTTGTATCAAGAACTCAACGGGTGTAATTAACAAAACCCACAACCCTAGATCTAACAAAACCTATGAGGAGGTTGCGGCTAATATAGCCGGTAGTTTGCGGCGCAGTGGTTTTCGGCACGTTATTTTATTGCCTGAAGACATTAATTTACCTGCACGTTTAAAAGCAGCTAAAGTAGATTTGGTTTGGTTAAATACGGGTGGAACTCAAGGTTTGGGTTCAGTGGCACACGCTGCTTCTATGCTTGAGTTAAGTGGGGTTCCATATATAGGTCATCACCCTTTAAATGCTTGTTTGCTCGATTACAAGCATATTTTTAAAAATACATTGCAGTCAATTGGCATTCCTACAGCACCATATATGGTTGTGCACCAACAGCAGTTCAGCGGTTGTTTGACAGACTCTCAAGACTTTATCAAAAAATTTACGGACTATGATGGTCTGTTCGTGGTTAAACCGGTTTCAGGGCGTGCTTCATTAAATGTACATTGTGTTGATCGATCAGGTTTAGCAGAAGCAGTTCAGGAAGTGATTGCTGTAACTGGAAATGTTGTTTTGATTGAAAAGTTTTTATCAGGTCTTGAGTACACAGCTGCTTTGGGTGGTTTTGTATTGTGTAGGGATCATCAAATTGAACTATTGAAAGAGGCTTTTGTATTTTCACACATACAGCGTTTGTTCAGTAAGGATGAGATGATTTTTACATCGCAGGATGTTTGCCCAATTGGTGTTAATCGTTTTCAATGTTTGTCCGCTACATCTAGGGTGGGGCGGCAGTTAACCAATATAGTGCGTTGTTTGCAGCACTATTTAAATTTAACTGCGTGTGTTCGGGTTGATTTTCGGTCTGATGAGGTGGGTAAGATACATGTCATTGAGGCCAATCTAAAGCCTGACTTAAAAGCATCTACTGCAGAGTCTTTATCTTTGATTTCAGCTGGTTTATCTCAGGTTGGGATGACCTATGATGATTTAATTTTGAGCTTGTTAGCAGATCGAGTTTATCAGTTTTTAAGTTTTTATCGTTTCTATGCAGCCTCGTTATTAGAAATTGAAAAGCGCATACTGCCATTATAACTATCGATGGCTCAATGCACGTTGTGAAGGCGAAAAGGTGTTATTTTTTAGATTATATCTTGCTATATTAGCTGGGGTTTTTATACGTTAATAAAAAGATACTCACAAATAAAATTGATTTAAGGTAGTTCTGCACGGGGACAAGCCATTATGAATTTACATTCAGAATTAATCGAAAAGCAGTCCAATCAATTCTTTCCACAAAGTTTAGATGCTCCAGAAATAAACTTAAAAAAAGTTTCTTCAGTTCGATTGGATGTTAGTTTGCGTGTTGGTTTTCTATTGGTTACCCTTGTTACAGTTTTGATGACAGCTCTGGTTGTTCATTTTCCTTGGCGTTGGGTTGTATACAAAAATTCTGATGAATTTGTGCAACAGTTAAACCATGAGGTGATTTCATCGCTTAGTCGTGAGTTCAATGACACATTGGCGATGGTGATGGGTCATCAGCGATTACTTGGTGATTTATGGAAAAGTGGCACTATTGATTTGCGTAATCAGGTTGAGCGTGAGGCCATGTTATTGCCAATATTAAATGCCAGCCGTTACTATAGTTTTGTAGGTATCGGATTAAACAATGGTGATTATTATGGGGCTCAAAGAAGAAGTGCTGGTTCCATAGCATTAATAGACAGCGCTTGGAGTCATAAAGCAGGCAGGGCATTACGCCATGAAAGATTGTTTGTTTACGATGGTCAAGAATACAGTTTTGTTAGAGAAAATACCAGAGTCAATGAATACAATGCAGTCCAACGAGCTTGGTTCAGACAGGCTTTACAACACGATAATCAAGCCGTTCTTACCCAAGCTTATACTTTTTCTTCCACTGGCCGACCGGGTGTAAATGCAGCTTTGCAAATTCGTTCTAAGGATCATTTGAATTTGGGGGTTGTCACAATAGCATTGGAATTAGATCGTTTGTCTGATTTCATGTCTCATCTTAGGGTTGGAAAATCAGGGACAGTCTTTATGGTTGACCAAGAGGGGCGCATTCTTGCATCTAAAGCACCTGTTGACCTGAAACAAGAGATTATGCATAAGGATGAAGAAGATGAGCTTTTGTTTTTGCCGACGATTCACAATGCCAATGCACCTTTAATAAGGGTGGCGAGCCGAGCATTGAAAGAAAATGGTTTGGTTGACATTAAAAGTTTAGCCCAGAATTGGACTGTTCGAGCATTGGTGGAAGGAAAGATTTATTCTGTTTCTGCTCAGGCTATAGGCCGAAATAATTGGTTCTTGTTTACTGTCATTCCTACAGAGGATTTTGCGGAGCGAGTTAACCAAAACACAGCAATGGTTATCTTATTTGTTGTGATCATGATTGTGTTTGGTTGTTTATCGGCAATGGCTTTAGGGCATTATGGAATTATTAAGCCTTTGACAGAGATTATAAAACAAACGCACTTTGTAAGTAATTATGATTTGTCTAAAATTTCTTTGGTAAATTCACGAATTAGAGAAATTCATACTTTATCAGGGGCGTTGGTCTATATGGCTTCTGGATTGTATTCGTTTGGTAAATATTTACCAACTGAACTGGTTAAAAAATTACTTAGAAGTGGTGTGGTGGCTAAACCTTATGGGGAAAATCGCACAGTCAGCATCATGTTTGCTGACTTGGTTGGGTTTACCTCAATTACTGAAGAGCTAGGGCCTAAAATTGTGCCTTATTTGGATCAATACTTTGAAACAATGTCAGATCAAATCGAGAATCAACTGGGAACAATTGATAAGTTCATAGGTGATTGCGTTATGGCCTTTTGGGGGGCACCGTTTTACTATGAAGAGCATCCGGTAAGAGCTTGTGCAGCTGCGTTGGATTGTTTGGCCAAGCTTGAGGAGTTACGTAAGCATTGGCCTGAAAAATGGGCAGATGCTTTAAATATGCGCATTGGTGTGAACACCGGTCGAGTCGTTGTTGGCAACATAGGTTCAAAGTCGCGAATAAATTATACCGTGGTCGGCGATCCTGTAAATTTAGCAAGCCGTTTTGAAGGTGGTTGTAAAAAGTATGGTGTTCGTTGCATTATTGGGCAGTCTACTTATGAGTTAGCTAAATACGATATTGTAGCGCGTCGTCTTGATGTCACCTTCTTTAAAGGCAAGTCTCAGCCAGTTGTTATTTACGAATTGATAGCAATGCGTGAAAGCACCTATAAAGCTTCGGATTACGCGTGGATTGAAATTTATGATAAAGCGCTGACTGCTTTTTTAGCCAGTGACCTGACAACGGCTAAATCATATTTTGAATTGACTATACAAATGCGCGGAGGGGACTCAGCGTCAAGCTACTTTTTGCAACAGTGTAATGACCAGGGAAACTAATTTTAGTTGAGTGTTTTTTTAAGATTTAACTTAAAAATTAAAGCAATTTTTAAAAAGGTTTTATTTTTGGCAGTTTGACGTTTCGTGTTTTTGTGTTTTCACCTGGAAATCCTACAAAAACACTACGTATTAAATAAGGCGCAACATTTATAGTTGTTGCTTTTTTTGTGTTGTGGTTTTTATTGATATCAGTTGACGCTTTGCCTTCCCATACGGATTTTTCAGGTGTTTGATTTGTATCAAATAGTGAAACCTTCAGTTCGTAGTGAGTATAATAAATAGTGCGTTCTATAGGAATTTGGGTTGATAAGAAAGGATCATAAATATAGCGTCCGTTGCGCCCGTAAACCCCTTGGGTTGTGCCCCAGTGCGTAGGTGGTATATAGTCCAGGACTGTGCGTGTTTGCTCCGAGCTTTGAATTTCAAATTCAACTCGATATTGTGCTTTTTTTGGGTCTTTTGCTTCCGTAAAATCAAGAGGCCCTAGTTCTGCAATCAGCAGATGCCTGTATTGTTCAAATTCTTGGGCTTCAATTTTAGAGTTGGGTGCGATAACGAATGATTTTGACGTTTGAGCCAATGCTTCTGGCTCTAAGCGTTGGTAGGTGGTAACGTGACTGCTTATGTGTTGCGCACAAGCGTTAAGAAGTAATGTGGTTATAGTTAGCGCTGTAGCATTTAATTTTTTTAGCTTAAAAATAAAATTCATTGAATTTTCCTTCAAAAAAATCAAACAATAAAAAAATTAAAAAGAGCCACAGCCATGCTATTCCAAGTTATTGTATTAAATTAATGAGGTTCAAGTTTTTTCTTGAGCAGTTCGTTGACAGTGCTTGGGTTTGCTTTTCCTTTGGCTTGTTTCATCACTTGGCCAACCAGCATATTAAATGCTTTATCTTTTCCGCAACGGTATTGATTGACTGCTTCTGTGTTGGCGTTGATTACGTCATTAATGATGTTTTCAATTGCTTGGGTGTCGGTTATTTGTTTAAGTCCACGGTTTTCAATAATCGCATCGACATTACCGTTTTCAGCACCGGACCAGATTGCTAAAAAAACTTCTTTGGCTAATTTATTTGAAAGTGTGTTGTCAATAATTCGTTCAAGTAAATTTGCCAATTTAATGGCTGAAATAGGTGCTTGGTTCAATTCAATACCATCGCGGTTTAATTGTGAAGACACTTCACCCATCAACCAATTGGCTGCTAGTTTAGCTTGTGCATTGCCCAGAGTATTGCCTAAATTATTATTTAGGCATGCTACAACAGCTTCAAAGAAATCAGCCATTGCACGCGATGTGGTCAGCACTACAGCATCGTAAGTAGGCAAACTTAATTCGCTTATATAACGCTTTTGTTTTTGGCTTGGTAATTCAGGCATTTTTTTGCGAATACTTTCTACCCAGTCCGGTTTTACGCATAAAGGGGGTAAGTCGGGGTCTGGGAAATAGCGGTAATCGTGTGCGTTTTCTTTGCTGCGCATTGAGCGTGTTTCGTTACGATCAGGGTCATACAAGCGGGTTTCTTGTGTGATTGAACCGCCATCTTCAAGTATTTCAATTTGTCGTTGTGCTTCGTAAATGATGGCCTGCTGTAAAAATTTAAAGGAGTTTAAATTTTTGATTTCACAACGTGTTCCTAGTTCTTTGCCTAGCTTGCGAACAGACACATTGGCATCACAGCGAAAGCTACCTTCTTGCATGTTGCCGTCGCTAATGCCTAGCCATGTGACAAGGCTATGCAATGTTTTGGCATAAGCCACGGCTTCCTCGGCGCTGCGCATATCAGGTTGGGTAACAATTTCTAGTAAAGGTGTTCCAGCACGGTTTAAATCAATACCGGTCATGCCTGCAAAATCTTCGTGTAAACTTTTTCCGGCGTCTTCCTCTAAATGCGCACGCACCAAATGAATAGTTTTTACGGCTTCGCCAACAACAATGTCTAAGTGTCCACCTTGAACAATTGGAATATCATTTTGACTAATTTGATATCCTTTGGGTAGGTCAGGGTAAAAATAATTTTTTCGTTCAAAGGTCGATTGTTCTGCAATTTCGGCCTCTACTGCTAAACCAAAAGTAATTGCGTGAGTTACGGCTTGGTGATTCATAACGGGTAGTACGCCGGGTAGCGCTAAATCAACTGCGCAGGCTTGGGTGTTAGGAGCTGCGCCAAATTGCGTGCTAGCACCTGAAAAAATTTTAGACTGTGTGGCCAGCTGAACATGGGTTTCAAGGCCGATGACAATTTCCCAGCTCATTTCTAGGCTCCTTCTGTTGCAAGGTGATTGATATTGGGGCGTTGTAAATGATGGTCTGTGATACCCTGATAAAAATCAGCGGTTTGTAGTAATTGTGCTTCTGAAAAGTAGTTGCCAATCAGTTGTAGGCCGACAGGGCGATTTTGATTGCCAAACCCAATTGGTATAGACATACCTGGCAAACCCGCTAAGCTAGCCCCTAGTGTATAAATATCGGCTAGATACATTTGTAATGGGTCGTCGGTTTTTTCCCCGACATTCCAGGCAACGGTTGGGCAGACTGGGCCTGCAATTACATCGCATTGTGTAAAAGCGTTTTGAAAGTCTTGAGCAATTAAACGACGTACCCTTTGTGCTTGTAAGTAGTATGCATCGTAGTAGCCGCGAGATAACACATAGGTTCCTATTAAGATACGACGCTGCACTTCGGAGCCAAAACCTTCGCTGCGGCTGCGTTGGTACATGTCTTGTAAATCGTGATAATTGGCAGCGCGGTGGCCGTAACGCACACCGTCAAACCGCGATAAGTTAGATGATGCTTCAGCCGGCGCAATAACATAATAAGCGGGTATAGAAAGCTTGGTACGCGGTAAACTCACTTCTACTAGGTCTGCGCCTAGGGATTGATAGCGGTCCAGCGCTTTGTCAATGCTTTGTTTGACGTCCTCGGATAAGCCTTGTGCAAAAAACTCTTTTGGTACGCCAATGCTCAGCCCCCGTAAGGGTTGGCTTTCTGTGGCACCAGTGATAGGTTTTCCTAAAAAGCGGGTGAAGTCTTCAGTGGGTCTATTTAGGCTGGTGGAGTCTTTATGATCAAAGCCAGCCATAGCGTTTAATGCAATGGCACAGTCTTCAGCGCTGCCAGCCATTGGGCCACCTTGATCAAGGCTGGAGGCATAAGCAATTATACCGTAGCGAGAAATGGTGCCATAAGAGGGTTTTAAGCCAGTGATGCCGCACAGTGCTGCTGGTTGACGAATAGAGCCGCCTGTGTCGGTTCCGGTGCTTAGTGGCACAATGCCTGCCGCAACTGCGGCTGCAGAACCGCCCGATGATCCGCCAGGCACGGCATTTATATCCCATGGGTTACGCACAGGGCCAAATGCAGAATTTTCGTTAGAGGAGCCCATAGCGAATTCATCACAATTCAATTTTCCAATACACACCATGCCTGCATGTTGCAATTGGTTAACGACCGTAGCATCGTAAGGGCTGACATAATTTGCAAGCATTTTTGAGCCCGCTGTACTTTTCCAACCTTGCGTGACAAAAATATCTTTGTGCGCTAGAGGAATGCCAAGTAAAGGGTTCGTTTCGCCTAAGGCTATGCGCTTGTCAGCCGCTTGGGCTTGTGCCAAAGATAAATTTTCATTGATGTCAATAAAGGCGTTTAAATGTGCGTATTGGTGTGCACGGTTTAGCGCGGCTTTAGTAAGTTCAACACTACTGACTTTACGTTGTTGCAATAGGCTGGCTAGGCTTTTTAAGTTGAGTATTTCGGGTTTTGTGGTGTGAGTGATCATGGCAAGTAATAGATTATTCAATAACTTTTGGAACTAAAAATAAATTATTTTCAATAGCGGGAGCGCAAGCTTGGTTGTTTTCGCGTTGATTATCTTCTGTCACTATATCTTCACGTAGACGTAGCGAAATTTTTTCAATTAACGCTAAAGGGTGCGTTAAAGGTGTAACACCAGAGGTGTTTTCTTGGGTTAATTGGTTGGCTAAATCTAAAATATTGTTTAGTGCTTCGGTTAAAGGTGCTTCATCTTGTGGTGCAATGTGCAGGCGGGCCAGTTGCCCCAATTGAACAATTTCTTTTTTATTCAAAGACATTTTGCATTTTTTCCATGAAAAACCCGCTGTTTTTTGCGGGAAGGGTTAATTAAAGCCCAGTTTAAAATGAACAGAGCGACCTGTTACAATCAGTATTTGCATTTGATGATACATTTTATAGGGTATCATCGCTGGTTTGGTTTATAAAAACAATCATCTACTTTCAGGACGCCTTCCGACATGATTGGGTATCTGCGCAGTTATTTTGCTAATGATTTGGCCATAGATCTTGGCACCGCTAACACTTTAATTTACGCCCGTGGCAAGGGTATTGTGCTTGATGAGCCATCGGTTGTTGCCATCCGCCAAGAAGGTGGTCCGAATGGTAAAAAAACCATTACAGCTGTGGGGCGAGAAGCCAAGCAAATGTTGGGCAAAGTACCTGGTAATGTAGAGGCTATTCGTCCCATGAAAGATGGGGTCATCGCCGATTTTACCGTGACAGAGCAAATGCTCAAACAATTTATTAAAATGGTTCATGAAAGCCGCTTGTTTTCACCTACGCCTCGTATCATTATTTGTGTGCCTTGTGGGTCTACGCAAGTGGAGCGTCGCGCTATTCGTGAATCTGCCTTAGGTGCTGGTGCATCTCAGGTCTTTTTAATTGAAGAGCCTATGGCGGCTGCCATTGGGGCAGGGTTGCCTGTGTCCGAAGCATCTGGTTCTATGGTTGTTGATGTGGGGGGCGGTACAACTGAGGTGGGTATCATTTCTTTAGGAGGTATGGTGTACGCCGGTTCTGTACGTGTAGGCGGAGATAAATTTGATGAAGCCATTATCAATTATATTCGTCGCAACTACGGTATGCTGATTGGTGAGCCAACGGCTGAAAGTATAAAAAAACGCATTGGTTCTGCTTTTCCGGGCTCTGAAATTCGTGACATGGAGGTCAAAGGTCGCAACCTATCTGAAGGCATTCCTCGCAGTTTTACAATTTCGTCCAATGAAATCTTAGAGGCGCTAACTGAGCCGTTAAATGCAATTGTTTCTGCGGTTAAAATTGGCTTGGAACAAACTCCACCTGAATTGGGTGCTGATATTGCTGAGCGTGGCATGATGTTAACTGGCGGCGGCGCTTTGCTGCGAGATCTTGACCGTTTGCTGATGGAAGAAACCGGTTTGCCAGTTCATGTGGCGGATGACCCGCTAACCTGTGTGGTGCGTGGTTGCGGTATGGCATTAGAACGGATGGACAAACTAGGCCCTATTTTTGCCAGTGAGTAGTTTGATTGTTTTTACTTGTTTTTATATTTCTTTTTCACGTTTATATTTAATTTGAGCTTTTTTTGTATGGAGTACATACCGCCACCATTGTTTAAACAAGGTCCATCGGCCCATGTGCGCCTATTTTTCTTTGTGTTGCTTTCGGTTGCCGCATTGGTTTTAGATGTTCGTTATCAAGCATCTCAGATGGTTAGGCAAATTGCAGCGGTGGTTTTATATCCTTTACAAAGTATTGCTGAATTGCCAACAGGTTTGTTTTCTGAGTTGACACAGCATTTTAATAACAATGCCATGTTAAAAACTGAAAGTCTTCGCTTGCAAAAGCAACATTTGGTTGATAAAGCAGCATTGCATCAATTGGCTTCCTTGCTTGCTGAAAATGCGCATTTGCGCCGATTAATGGCTGCCAATCAAGCAGCTCAACTTAAAGGGCATTTGGCTGAAATTAAGCATGAGGCGAAGGACCCTTATTCACGTAAAATTATTGTAGATAAGGGTAGCATGGTTGGTGTGCAGATTGGGCAGCCAGTGATTGATGCAGCTGGTGTGCTTGGTCAGGTTACGCGGGTTTTTGCTGAGCGGTCTGAAGTCACACTCTTAACAGATAAAAATCAAATCACACCCATTCAAAATTTACGCACTGGTTTGCGTGGCGTTGTTTATGGTGGGCAAGCGGGTGGGTTGCTGGAATTGCGTTTTGTTGCTGCCAATGCAGATGTACAAGTGGGTGACGAATTGGTGAGTTCAGGCATAGACGGTTTGTATCCGTCTGGGCTTCCTGTGGCACGTGTATTGCAAGTTCAGCGCAGCTCAAGTTATGCGTTTGCTCAAATTTTATGTGAGCCTGTTGCTGCCGTTGACCGTCATCGCTTTGTTTTGATTATCCCTGTTGATAATCCGTTGGCAGTATTGATTCCGCAGCCTGGGCAGAATTCTTAAGAGCATTACAAGCCATAAGTTAAGGCCATGGGCAAATTATGAATGTTTCTACTGTTGATGCTACGATCCTTCGTCCGGTTAATTCGGTATTTATTTTTTTCTCTTTGTTTGTGGCCTTTTTGTTAAATGTAGTGGCTTGGCCTGTTTGGTTAAAAATGCCAGATTTTTTGGCGTTGGTGCTGGTTTTCTGGAATATTCATCAGCCACGCAAAGTGGGTATGGGTTTGGCTTGGTTTTTTGGGCTTTTGATGGATGTACACCAGACGGGTATTTTGGGTGAGTCAGCACTGGCCTATACCTTGTTGTCTTATTTTGCAATTACTTTGCACCGTCGTGTGTTGTGGTTTTCAGTTTGGGCGCAGGCAATTCATGTATTGCCTTTATTTGTAGCTGCAGAAACGGTGACTGTTGTTGTGCGCTTGTTTTTAGGTTGGGATTTTCCTGGGTGGGGTATTTTTCTGTCAGGGCTATGGAATGTTGGTTTATGGCCGCTGGTGACTATTTTCTTAATGGCCCCACAGCGTCGCTCAATAGATCGAGATGAAAATCGGCCAATATGAAGGAATTTCACCACCCTGAACACGGCTTGGCACAGTTCCGCTTTCGTTTAACGGTAGCCAGTATTGTAATTGTGTTACTATTTTTGGTGTTATTGGCTCGGCTTTTTTGGTTGCAAGTATTAAATTATAAAAAATACATTGCTCAGGCAGAAGACAATCGCATTACAGTGTTGCCGATTGTACCCAATCGCGGTTTGATTTTTGATCGCAATGGGGAGGTGTTGGCACGCAATTATTCCGCCTACACGCTTGAGTTAACACCTGACAAAGTATTTAATTTAAATCGTACGATAGATGATTTGTCAAAAATTGTGCGTATTGAACCAAGAGACCGTAAGCGGTTTAAAAAGCTGTTAGACGAAGCAAAATCATTTGAATCTGTTCCAATTCGCACTCGATTAAATGATGAAGAAGTTGCTCGTTTTGCTGCGCATAGCCACCGTTTTTCAGGTGTAGAATTGAAAGCTCGATTGTTTCGGGAGTATCCATTTGGTGAAACCGCTGCGCATGTGATTGGGTATATTGGACGTATTTCTAAAAAAGACGCGCAACGAATTGCTGACTTTGAAGATGCGGCCAACTATCGTGGTGCTCAGTTTATTGGTAAAGAGGGCATTGAAAAGCGCTATGAACGAGAATTGCGTGGAGTTACAGGGTTTGAGCAAGTCGAGACGGCTGCGGGTGGTCGTGCAGTACGGATTTTGTCGAGGCAAAATCCGAAATCTGGTAACAATTTAACCTTGTCTATTGACGTTCGTTTGCAAGAGGTCGTTGAAAAAGCGTTTGGTGATCGTCGGGGCGCATTAGTTGCTATAGAACCCAGTACTGGAGAGGTTTTGGCTTTGGTTAGTAAGCCCAGTTTTGATCCCAATTTATTTGTTGAAGGTATTGATATAGAAAACTGGAAGTTGCTTAATGAATCTCCTGATCGGCCTTTATTGAATCGACCGCTTGCAGGGGCCTATCCACCGGGCTCTACATATAAACCTTTTATGTCATTGGCCGCTTTGGAACTGGGGAAACGTAAAACGACCACCAGTATGTCAGACCCAGGTTATTTTGTTTATGGCGGGCACCGTTTTCGTGATGACAAAGAAGGCGGTCATGGCACGGTTGATATGTACAAATCTATCGTGGTTTCGTGCGATACGTATTACTATGTATTGGCCAATGAAATTGGTGTTGATGGCATAGCCAATTTTATGGGGCCTTTGGGTTTTGGGCGTTTAACGGGAATTGATTTGGATGGAGAGCGTAAGGGTGTTCTGCCTTCAACAACTTGGAAGCGAAACGCCTACAGAAAGCCTGAACTTAAAAAATGGTATGCAGGCGAAACAGTTTCTTTAGCGATAGGTCAAGGCTACAATTCATTTACCCCATTACAATTGGCTCACGCAACCGCTAATTTGGTTAATTATGGTGTGGTTATGCAACCCCGTTTAGTTCGTGTGATTGAAGATACGGTGGTTGGTCAACAACATTATATGGCCAGTGAAATTAAAAATCGAATTGCTTTTAAACCTGAACACATTAACTTTATTAAGCGTGCGATGGTGGGGGTTAATATCGAAGGAACATCGGCCAAGGTGTTTGCTAATGCTCCCTTTACATCTGGTGGAAAAACTGGAACAGCTCAGGTGTTTTCTTTAAAAGGTGAGAAATACGATGCCAAGCGTATTCATGAGCGCTTGAGAGACCATGCCCTATTTATTGCTTTTGCGCCTGCTGATCAACCTCGTATTGCGTTGGCTGTGGTTGTAGAAAATGGTGGTTTTGGGGCTCAGGCAGCGGCTCCAATTGCACGTACAGCAATCGAAGCGTATTTATCATCCAAAAAGCCAGGGGAGGGCGTGCAGCCATGAAAAAATTTCATTTATGGCAGAGTATTAAGCCATACGTTTGCGCATTTGACCCAATTCTAACCGCTATTATCATGTTGATGGTGGCTTTATCTATTGGGGTTCAATTTTCTGCGGCTTATGATTTTAATGGTCGAACTCTAGATCATCTTCGTAATTTAATAATCGCTTTTGCTGTAATGTGGGTATTTGCTAATATCAGTCCACAAACCTTATTAAAGGCTGCGTTGCCAGTGTATGTGAGTGGTGTTTTATTACTAGTGGCTGTCGCTTTATTTGGAGACGTTAGCAAGGGCGCGCGTCGGTGGCTGAATTTAGGCGCAATCCGAATACAGCCTTCTGAGTTATTAAAAATTGGTTTGCCTTTAATTCTTGCGTGGTATTTTCAGCAACGTGAATCTATTTTGGGTTATCGTGATTATGCTGCGGCCACCATCTTATTGGCAATTCCAGTTGTTTTGATTTTGCGTCAACCAGACTTAGGAACAGCCACTTTGGTGTTTACGGCAGGGTTTTTTATTATTTTTTTTGCTGGTTTATCATGGCGGGTTTTATCATTTTTAGGCGCTACATTGCTATTGAGTTTACCCTTAATTTGGAGTTTAATGCATGCCTATCAAAGGCAACGTGTATTAACACTCTTAGACCCAAGCTCTGACCCATTAGGTAAAGGGTTTCACATTATTCAATCCATCATTGCTGTTGGTTCTGGTGGTGTTTCTGGCAAGGGGTATTTGCAGGGTACGCAAACCCATTTGGAGTTTATTCCTGAAAGAACAACTGATTTTATTTTTTCTGTATACGCCGAAGAATTTGGCCTTTTGGGTGCATTGGTTTTAATCATTTTGTATGGTTTATTTCTTCTAAGGGGTTTTGTGATCGCTTCAATGGCGCCAACATTGTTTACGCGTTTGTTAGCTGCGGCCTTAACCATGACTTTTTTTACTTACGCTTTTGTAAATGTTGCCATGGTTATTGGTATTTTGCCTGTTGTTGGAGTACCTTTACCATGGATGAGTTATGGCGGTACTGCCATGCTTACATTAGGAATTATCAGCGGAATATTGATGAGTATTAGCAAACATCGAAAACTGGTACAAACTTAACTTGTAGTGCAGGGTTTTTGCGTAATCAGTGTAAAAATGCGGTTAGCTTGTGCGCTGGTGGTGGTTGGTTTTTGAAATTGCGTTATAAATCCAGTATTTTGAAGCATATCAAGTATATCGAGGCCAAATTCATTGTATACCAACGATTTTCCACCTTTGCCGTTACCATGGTAGTGCGCTGGTAATAGATGAATGTCTGTTTCGCCTGAAGTATCAACACGTGCTGTGGTTTTTTTATTTGCAGGGTCTTGAAGGGGTACGGTAAAAATATTGCAGCCACCTGGTTTTAAAACGCGAAAAATTTCTTTGAAGGCCTGTTTGGGTTTTCTAACGTGTTCAAGAATATCAGAGCTTATAACGAGATCGAAGAAATGATTTGGATAGCTTAGTGCTTCTAAATTTTGATGCGGTATATCGCGTGAGGCTTTTTTGATTTCTTCAGGACTGTAGTAGTCTGATTGAAAATAGTTCGGAAGCTGTTTGAAAAAAAGACGAAATGGTCCTGATGTACCAGGTTCATAAATAAACTTAAATTTAAAGTCATTTACAAGTATTAACTCTGACAAAGTTTCAGCATTTAATTGCGCATAGTGTTCTACGATGGCGCGACATTGCTCTCGTTCTCTGAGAGATGCTTTACAGTCAGAGCAGTTATAAGTTTCGCGAATGGCTAGTTTTTTTCGATAGAAAATCTGACTTTTCCCACAAATACAGCATTTATCTTGGTATTCATCTTTTTCAAAACTTTCTATCATCTTGTATCCTTTAGTAAGTAATACGACTTGATGATTATAATTATTAATTAAAAATGATTTATTAGGTTTTTGAGCGCTGCAGGGTTTGTGTGGGCCAAGCCATTCCCATCGCATAAAAGCACACGCTAGCTAAAATGTTCAGAGGCACACTGGCTACAAAAAATAAGATGGGTATCCAGATGCTTGAGTAATAATGCAAAATAAATGCTTGAAAGGCATATTGAACAGGAAAGCTTATAATTAGAAAAACAGAACATAAAGCGCTGATGCGGATTTTATGTATCAATGGGAACGGAAAGATATTAAAAATAATACTAAACACCCAAGGGCTTATCCACAACCAATAGGTGCTTGCAGTCATGGCATCACTGAGATAGTCTAGAGAGCTTTGTTGGCCACCATCAATGTTAAATGCAAAGAAAAAATTGGCTGAGAGTTGCAAATAACCAAAAAAACCTAAGGTGTATCGAACAGGAATCCAATACTTGTAGTCCCAATGCGCAAGAATAATCATGATTCCTGCGAAAAAAAAACCACTCCACCAGTCTCTTGATGAAGGAGAGAAGGAGTCTATCAATGGGATATAAAGTTGTTTTTCTAAAAGTGGCAGTTGTTGTAGGCCAAACATCAGGTCATTGACAATTGGGTGCAGAAAAAAATACATGGCACCCATGAAAAACAGCTGTACATCCATCCAAAAGTAAGCCAGCAATAAGTTGCTGATCACTGGTATTCCAATCAGAACAGTGATGTCAAATTTTTTAAAATTTAAAAAATGCAAGGACCGATGCATTAGCAACGTATTGCCATTCCAGCTTTGAAAACGTAGGCGTTCCAGCAGTAAAGCTTGCTGGCTAGCAGAACGTCTGGCTGCTTTTACCATTGTAAACTCCATGCCCCACTAAGCGTATTGCGTTGATAAAATGGATTCTGATAACGATCCCAACGCCATTGTAATTGATTGTTTTTGTAAATTGGGTAACTCAAACCAAGGCTGAGTGTTTTGCTGTCAAAGTCAACAATTTCGTTTGTTTCTCCTAGAGCCATATACCCTTCACGAGCCTGTTCGTAGCGAAAAAGCAGTTGAGCGTTATTTTTTAATAACCAGGTATGCGCAATATAATTGCTATGAATAGACACGTTTCCCGGATTACTATTGCCTTGAGTTCGCCCAATTTGTACAATACCGTTCCAGGGTGCATACCAAACTTGTTCAAATGATACGCCCTTTTGATTTCTGTTTTCTCTCCAGTCATAATATTGTACGCCAATACGTGAAATGAATGTTTCATTTTTTAGCCAGCGGTGTGCCCAACTTAAATTGACTCCGGTTTTAGCAAATAATTTACTATTGCCCGAACTTAAGCCTAAGCTGATGTGATTGTTACTATTAACAGGTTGATGCACCGTTAGTTTGGCTTGACTGCCATTTAATTGAAAGCGTTGTTGATGAACCAACTCGGTGTCGATTCTGGTTTTATCCAGATTGGTGCTAAATCGTAAGAATTGTCCAGTACCTTCTTTATAGTTGTTTGTGGCTTTTCCCCAAGACATACCCGCCGCAGCCTCTGATCGCTCAGTCACTGTGGTATTGCTTGTTACTGTATTTGTTGTTATGGGATTTGCTTGGCAGTTTAAGTGTATTAAAAAAACTGCAAAGAAGATTGAATTAAGTCTAAAGTTTAGTTTCATAAACAGGGAAATAGGGTTTGATGATATAAAATATTAACCAAACAAGCACACAATTAAAATGCTTTATCTAAATGATTTTGTTGGTAGTGGGTACGTAAATGATGCGCTATGCGTTTAGCTGCTTTGCCATCACCAAAAGGAAGTGTTAAATTTGAAGCAGATCTTTTAAGTCCTTTATTTAATTTTTGTAATGCTGTTTTGATGTTTTCTGTTGTGCAGCCCACCAGTTCAGCATAGCCAGCCTCTATGGCTTCTGGTCGTTCAGTGGTATTGCGCAACACAAGTACCGGAGTTTGGAATAGACTCGCTTCTTCTTGAAGACCACCGCTGTCGGTAGCTAGTGCAAAGCAATTTTTTATAGCATATGTCATATCCAAGTAGTTTAGCGGTTCGGCTAATTTAAAACGCGCAAGTAGGTTGTGTTCAAGTTTTAACTTCGTAAGTTGTTGTTGTATATTTTTCTTTAATGCAGGATTTGCATGTACAGCCCAATACACAGCGTGGTTAGGTGCCATTTCTAGCCAATTTTTTAGGGCTTGACAAGCCTGCTCCACACCATTTTTCCAGTTTTCTCGACGATGTAAAGTGACCAGAACAGTTTTTTTATCTGTACCATTAAACCAATATTGACAGTCTTCTGATACCAATTGTGGTTCGGCAGCAATTCGCTGGGCTGTGATTTTTAGTGCATCCAAGCCTGTGTTACCCGTTAATACAACGTGCCCAGTTACTTGTTCTTGCAACAGCTGTTGTTGTGCTTGAGGAGTGGGGGCGAAATGCCAGTGAGATATACGGCCAAGAAGACGGCGATGGGCTTCCTCAGGGAAAGGCTCTGTTAACGTTGGGCATCGCAACCCCGCTTCTACATGACCTATTGCAATCCCACAATAAAAAGCAGCTATACCAGCTGCTAGCGCTGTTGCTGTGTCGCCATGCACCAAAACTAAATTGTAGTTTTCTTTAGTAAAATGTTTTCCAAAAGCTTCAATCATTCTGCCTGATAAACTACTCAATCCGTTGTTTACCCTTTTTAAGGGTAAAGTAAAATCGGGCGCTAATCCAATTGCTGAGTAGGTTTGTTCCGCCAGTGCGGTGTGTTGGCCAGAAGAAATCCAGGCAGTGTTAATTTCATTTTCTCGAAGGCGCTGCACCACAGGAAACATTTTTATAATTTCTGGCCTTGTTCCGGTTACACAGGCTACCCGCATATTGGAGATATTATAATCATTCATCGGTTTGGCCATGATTCCTAGAGAAAACTTGTCCGTGAATAATACTTCCACTGCGTAAACTGATGTGATCGGCACACACACTAGTAGGCGCATTTAATAAACCAATATGACAGTATGGTCCTATTGAAAGCGTTGAGGCACAAGAAATTAGGCCATGAACTTTGATATTTTTAACAAATTGGGCGTTTTCGCCACAAAAAACATTTCCTTTAATGATCACATCTGGTGCAATGTAGAGATTGCCGTAAACTTTGATACTACCCTCAATATGGACATGTTCGTTGATGTATAAATCGCCTTGGCAAATTAAATTGGCTGTTATATGTTGATGAGATTCGATGCAAAGGTTTTCTTTAAACAGATGTCGAGCTGTTTGATCTAGGTCGTTTTGTGTGATGTGGGTCCATTTTGAATGCTCAAGGGGAGCAGCGAACATTTCATCATGTAGAATTTTGCTGGTAAGCATATTTTTTTCAGCGGGATTTTTAGTGTCAGTTGTTTGCGTTGTTTTAGGGGGTGGGGCAATTTCGATTTGGGGGGCATACAACCTTGAAAAGTTAACGCCTGTTGATAGTGTTAAGGTATGGCTAGCTGTTGTACGGGGCGGTAGCTGGTTGTTACCCATAACAAACATAGAGTGTGCATCAACCCATCTGAGTATAGTGACATTCGGATGCAGTAAGAGTTTATTGTCACAGCGAAGTGTGCGCAATAAAGTGTTTTCCATCAATTCTAAATAATTGTTGCTGTAGGCATCGCCATACCATTGGGTGAAAGGCGGAATTTGAGCAACTGAATTTAAAATGGCTATGCGTCGTTCGGAGGTGTTGGCTCCTGTTAAAGGCGTTTTCGGAAAATCATCACTGCTTTTTAACCATATAAAATGGTCTTTCATGGTGATTCTTGAGTTTTTTGCATCAATCTCGATTGGGTCTTTGCATGAAATTGCATCAGGAAAATTTTTTTCAATCAATGTCTTAAGTCCGTCTGCAAAGTGGCGGGCGTTGTCATCGCGATTGGGCGGTACTTCTAGCGCTGATTGATTTGTATTGCTGATTAGATACAAAAGAGCTGGGACCAATGGTCCGAGAATGATTAATACAAAGCTAAAAACCAAAAAAATTGGCGCAATATCAAGTGAATAATTCATAAGGTGGTTTTGCGATAGCGGGTGGTTTTATTCCAGCCAGTGCTTTGTCCACGCCATGCTTTCCATGACTGAATAATGACTGTTCGTGTAATTTCAACCGAGTTTATTATAAATACAAAGAGCATAAACGGAAGTAAGATTAAGTCATTTCGAGACCGATCTAGATACGCCCCCACTGTGATTTCAGTCATGATGGCAAAATTTCCAAAACCAGCGTAGGCAATAGAAAGAACAACACCCATTAAGCTGTTGATAAGCAAACCGTCGCCGGTATAAAACAGAAATGCACCACTGCTCCACCCAATTAAAATGACGGGTGATAGCATGTAGATAGCTAGCAGTAAGAAGGTGTCAAATCGTTCTGCAAAGCCCATAGGCTCACATCGCAGAACTTTTAACCATTGGTTAATCAGTACTTGTTGGTGTCCCCCAGCCCAGCGTTGTAATTGTCGAATGCGCACAGACCATTCTTCAGGTACTTCTTCATAGCATTCAGCACGGTTTTGATACACCACTTTCCAGCCACCACATCTTAGACGGATGGTTAGATCCGTGTCTTCAGCTAAGCAGTCTGTTCCCCAGCCACCCACTTCTTCGAGTGCTGATGTGCGAATGCCGCCTACTGTGCCGCCAAACTGAGTAGTTAAGTTTAGGTTTTGTCGTGCTTGTTGGTTTACTTGGTAACCGCCGCAGCGTTCTAGCATTAAAAGCCGGGTAAGCAGATTAGATTGTGCGTTTAACGGGATCACGCGACCCATAGTGGCACCCACTTCGGGGTCAAAGAAAGGGCAAACCAGTTGCTTTAATAATCCTTTTCCAGGAAGGTAGTCGGCGTCAAAAACGATAAAAATATCAGTTTCAATATGTTGGCAAGCATAGTCTAAGGCGGCTGGTTTTCCCCCTTCACCTTCTAAGCGGTGTAATGGCTTAATATTGGCGTATTCTTTTGCCAGTTGATCAATGATTTCTGCTGTTTTATCAGTTGATCGGTCATTGACTGGCATAATAACCAGTTTATCTTTAGGGTAGTCGCTATTAATCAATGATAACAAAGAATCTCGAATGACCCGCTCTTCATTGTGAGCCATGATTAGCACAGTGATGTTAGGCCATTGCGCATACGGAAGGTCTATATAAAGCTGTTTTTGTTTACAAAATAGACGATTTATAGAAAAAAGGTAGTGTCTTGCTGTGTAAATTAGCACTATGATTACACATGCGCTTAAAAGCAGGTGAGCTACCGTTTGTGAATATTTTGTAAGGTTGAAAGGCAGTATAAGGCTTAAAAAAATTGGCGCCACTAAACACAAGGGTACTAGCAATGTTACTGTTAGGGCGGTTCCGGCTACAGTGCGATTTGGCTCATTACTTGCGCGCTTGTTATTGGGGTCAGCATTAGAATTTGTGTGTGACGTGGAGTGATTCATTAATACAACTTAATTTATAAAAGCAATTGATTTGCACATATGGTTCAAACAAAAACACATTACGAAACATTAATCGGCTCAAATCAAGAATATGCAGCATGGTCTATTCGAGCCAATATGATTTTACCAATACAATCTCATGAAGGATACATATTAAAACCACGCCACGTTTTGAGTGCAAGTAGTATAACTCAAGTGAGGTATTGTTTTGAGCAAGCCAAGCACTGGGCAAAGCTTGGTTTGCGAGTTTTTATGTGGGTGGCTTATGAGGCGGCTCCGGCTTTCGATGAGCAACTGAAAGTCATTTTTGATAACTCTGAAGAACCTTTCCCTTTGGTTTGTGTTCTGGCTTTTGACGAAAGTTTAGTTAATTCGCTTGCCGCCATGGGTCAAGGGAAATCTATAGAATTTGGCAGTAAGTTACACAGCCCAATGCGTTGTTTTTTTACTGAAAAAAGTTTTTCGGGTCAAATAGATAGGGTGAAATCTGACATTGCCTCTGGGCGGTATTATCAGCTTAATTTAACAACGGCTTGGCAGGCTTCGGGCAGCCTTGATGCTAGAGATTTATTGATGCGTTTATTGCTTTTACAGCCAAAAACGTTTGCCTTTGCGCTCAAATTTGGGCATTGGTCTGTTGCTAGTGCCTCGCCAGAGCTGTTTTTTCAGTGGGATGGAAAAACCATTGTTACTCAACCGATGAAGGGTACTGCTGAGTTTGGCAGTGAGTTTGAGTTAACGGCATGGAATTTAAAAAATAATGCCAAAGAGCGTGCAGAAAATGTCATGATTGTTGATTTGTTGCGTAATGATTTATCTCGCATAGCTTTGCCGGGATCTGTGCGCACCACTTCGTTGTTTGATGTGCAAGCGCATCCTACGGTGTTGCAAATGACATCAACAATTCAGGCAAAAACTAAACCGGATACAGATTTATTCGGTATCTTTAAGGCATTATTTCCATGTGGTAGTGTAACCGGAGCACCAAAAGCAGAAAGCATGAAGGCGATTGCTGAGTTAGAAAATCGCCCGCGCGGTTTGTATTGCGGCGCTGTTGGCATGATAGAGCCAGGCGGTGGTTGTGTATTTAATGTGGCAATTCGCACGTTTGTTCATCATCAAGAAAAGCAGTTGCTGCAATATGGGGTTGGTAGTGGTATTACTTGGTATGCAGATTCAATGGCTGAAATGCGAGAGTGGCATATTAAATCGCGTTTAGCGCATCGCGCATTACAGGCCTTTGAGTTGCTGGAAACAATTCGTTTGGAGCAGGGGCAATATCAGCGATTGCAACAGCATTTGCAACGTATGCAGCAAGCCGCGCAGTTTTTTTCTTATCCATTTCATGAAGAAACCATTGTGACTAATTTGGCTGAGGTTGCAAAACAGTATTCGCAAGGTTTGTACCGTTGTCGTTGGTTATTGGGCGCAGAAGGTGACTTTAATATTGAAGTCTTACCTTGGGTTGTTTTGCCTGAAAAACTCACTGTAGCGCTTAGTGCGCAACCATATAAGGGCCAATGGATTTTCACACACCATAAAACCACTGAGCGTTCAGATTACAATACTCATCAAAGCACTTTACCCGAGGTTGATGACGTTTTGTTATACACCGAGGATGGGTTTTTAACTGAAACATTGCGTGGTAATTGGGTATTGCAAATTGATGATAAACGCTTAACTCCGAGTGATGACGCGTTGTTATTGCCTGGGGTTATGCGCGCTGAGTTATTAGCGCAAGGTTTGATTCAAACAGCGCAGCTTCGTGTTGAAGACCTGATGCGTGCTCAGGCTGCATGGGTAGTCAATAGTTTACGATCTTGTATGCCTGTGCATCGGGTGGTTTATGCAGATGGGTCTGTGTTCAAAGATTTTAAACATTCTCCTCATTTTTTTGAAGAGTCAATACCAAGTACTTAGGTTGTTTTCTGAAAATTTTGCGTTATGCTGACTACATGTAAATTAAATACATGGCGTGCTTCCTATGTTGATTGACAATTTATCACCTCAAGAGCAATCTCAAGAAGATTTGCTTGCCCAGGCATCCAGTCCGGTTCGTGATTTAGACGATGCACACCGGGCCTTGGAAGAGGTGCAGGCTCTATTGCAGCGTTCTCGAGTTGTTGAAAATGTTGTACATAAACAGCAGGTGGCTAGTCATCCTGATAGGCAAGCATTGATTGAAGACTTGGTGCATCGTCAACACTTGACCGCTTTGCGTCACCGTGTGGCTAAATTACACCCTGCAGATACCGCTTATGTGCTGGAGTCTTTGCCTTTAGATGACCGTTTAATGGTTTGGGAATTGGTGCGCTCTGAGCGAGAGGGTGAAATTCTTCTGGAGTTGTCCGATTCGGTGCGTGAAAGTTTGATTCGCACCATGGACAACCAGGCGTTGGTTGCTGCTGCAGAAAACTTAGATACCAACGAGTTGGCGGAATTGGCCCAGGATTTACCTCGCGAAGTGGTAGAAGAGTTGGCGTCAAGTTTGTCGTTGGCCGAGCGTGAACAGTTGCGTGCGGCGATGTCTTATCCAGAAGATTCTGTAGGCGCACGTATGGACTTTGAAATGGTCACCATTCGCGATGACGTTACTTTAGAAGTGGTGTTGCGTTATTTGCGTCGTTTTGACACCTTACCTGATCACACCGATCAGGTGTTTGTGGTTAACCGAGATGATGCCTTGCAAGGTGCATTGCCTTTGGATCGTTTGTTAATTAATGAGCCGGAGGTGATGGTGGCTGATGTCATGAGCCAAGACATTCTTTCTTTGTCCCCGTTAGATGATGTTTCTGAGGCAGCGCAAGCCTTTGAGCGTTACGATTTGGTCAGTGCTCCTGTTGTAGATCCTGCAGGTAAGTTGGTTGGTCGTTTAACAGTTAATGAGGTGCTTGACGTTATTCGTGAAGAGGGTGAGTCAGAGTTATTGTCTCAGGCAGGTTTGCGCGAAGAAGAAGACCTGTTTGCATCGGTTTGGAAGTCAGCAAAAAATCGTTGGTTGTGGTTAGCGGTGAACTTATGCACCGCTTTTTTTGCAAGTCGGGTGATTGGTTCTTTTGAAGGTGTGATTCAAAAAGTGGTGGCTTTGGCCACTTTAATGCCTATAGTGGCCGGTATCGCCGGTAATTCAGGAAATCAAACCATGACATTGATGATTCGCTCAATTGCTTTAGGGCAAGTAACTGCGGCCAATGCGCAACGACTATTGTATAAAGAGCTTGGTATTGCGGCTATGAATGGGCTGGTTTGGGGCGGTATTGCCGGCGTTTTGGCCTGGCTTTTATATTATGACAGTCCGCAGGGTGTGGCATTAGGCATTTTGATGACTTTGGCAATGACATTGAATTTATTAATTGGTGCTGTGATTGGTATGGCAGTGCCTTTTGTTTTACAAAAAATGGGCAGGGATCCAGCGATGGGATCCTCAGTTTTATTGACTTTTTCAACAGATAGCTTGGGGTTTTTTATATTCTTAGGGTTAGCTACTTTATTCTTTTAAAATAATTTTTTATTAATTATCGAACTTTTAACCCAGAAAAGTCACTAATAAAAGCATTTTTTAGCTTTTATGATGGATGATGTTGCAATTGCTTCAACGGGTATTGGCCCGCAGTTCATTTTTTTGTAAAATTGTCAGCGGTGTTGGGGCTGGTTTTGCGTTAAGTATCTTGGTGGGGTGTAATTCGGAACAGGCTGGCCTAGTTAACGGGTTTCAATCTTCAAATGTTCAGCGCCCAGAAAACCGAGCACAGGCACAGGCTTTTTTGCAGCAAGCTACATTTGGTGCTGATGAAAATTTGATCAATGAATTGAATGTTCAAGGTTATGCTGGTTGGATTAATGGGCAATTACAAACACCCAATTCAGTAGGAATGGCAGCGCTATGGGATCAGTCCGAAGCGGCTTTGCGTCTTAATAATCCGAATGCTAATGCAGGACAATCGGAAGTTTTACATGCCTTTTGGAATAAAGCGCTAACAGCTCAAGACCAGTTGCGTTGGCGTGTGGCCTATGCTTTGTCGCAAATTTTTGTTGTTTCAATGCTGGATGCTAATGTGGCACAATCCCCGCGTGCTGTCGCTGCTTACATGGACATGCTAGCACGCAATGCATTTGGTTCTTATCGTAATTTGCTTGAGGATGTAAGCCGCCATCCTATGATGGGTTTGTATTTATCTCATTTACGTAATCAAAAAGAAGATCTGCGCACAGGGCGTGTTCCAGATGAAAATTATGCCCGTGAAGTGTTGCAATTATTTTCTATTGGGTTATTTCAATTAAACGCCTCAGGACAACCAGTTTTGGGTGGTAATGGTCAACCAATAGAAACGTATAGTTATCAAGATATTGAGGGTTTGGCTCGGGTTTTTACTGGCTTTAGTTACGATTGCCCAGATTTTCCAGATAATGCTTGCTTTTTTAATGGGGTGAGTTCTTTTGGAAATTCATTTTCGGACAGAAATTCTCGGCCAATGGTGCAGTACCCTCAATTTCACTCTCGTTTAGAAAAACGATTTTTAGGCGTTGTAATTCCCGAGCAAAATCCATCTAACCCCGAGCTCTCTGTAAAGATAGCGTTAGATACAATTGCAAATTATCCCAATGTGGCACCATTTATGTCGCATTTACTGATTCAGCGGTTGGTGACCAGTAATCCATCGCCTGCTTACATAGCCGACATCAGCAGCATTTGGAGGGCAACTCAGGGGCAGTTGGGTGCTGTGGTCAAAGCGATTTTACTGCACCCAGAAGCGCGTAAATTTGACAGTCAAGGAGCCAAGCTTAAAGAGCCTGTATTAAAGTTATCCAACTTACTGCGTTCAATTGGTGTTAGCAGTGATTCTAACTTGTATCAGATTGGCTTGACCGACGATCCTCTTACTTCATTGGGGATGTCACCTTTGAGATCACCTTCAGTATTTAATTTTTATCGTCCAGGTTATCGTGCCCCTAATTCTGTAACTGGCGCAAATGGTTTACTTTCTCCTGAAATGCAGCTTCTTAGCGAAAGTAGTGCAGCTGGGTATGTGAATTTTATGCGCAACGGAATTGCTTCAGGTTTTGGAAATTATCAGCAAGCTACTCGACGTTCAGATGTACAGTTGCAATTGGCGCCTTGGCTGTCTTTGGCTGATCGTCCAGCAGACTTGGTTGATGCTCTGGCCCAGCGTCTATTAATAGTACCCATAGATACAACTTTACGAAACAGTATGATCAATGCAATCAATCGCCAACAATCAAGCGCAGGTTGAACAAGCTCAGAGGAAACGGGTACAAGCAACATTGTTGATGTTGGTTGTTAGCCCAGAATTTCAGGTGCAATTATGATGAAAGCTTCACGTCGTGTATTTTTGCAACAAATGGCCAGTTTTGCAGGTTTGGGGGTTGCAGCTCTAACCGCGTTGAATCTAGCATTATGCAGTTCTTCGGCTGCTCAATCTGCAGGGATTATCGCGCTTTGGTATGTCTGTTTTTGTATGGCGGTAATGATTCATTTAATACGGTTTTGGCAACCGATCCTGATTCGTTTGCTAACTATACTTTGGTGCGCAATCAGTCGCCCAGTTCAATTGCTTTGTTAGAGCCAGGTGTGGCTCCGCGGCGCAATCAGAGCATAGATAATGTAGCGCGTTTAGGCGGTGTATTGCCAATTACGGTAAGCAATCCCCAGGAGCGTCAGTTTGCATTACATCCTATGTTAGGGCAGTTGCAAAATAAATTTAATCTGGAGCGACGTTTGGCTGTGGTTGCTAATGTGGGTAGTTTAATACAGCCTTTGGTTAAAGCCGATTTGAATAATCCTCAAGTTCCAAAGCCACCTCGTTTATATTCACACAATGATCAGCAAAATTGGTGGATGAGTTTGGCCACTGAGGGGGTGACGCAGGGTTGGGGGGGGCGTGTTGCCGATCAAATGGAGGCTGCTCAGAATCATTCTGCATTTACGGCCATCTCAACTTCAGGTAATACGGTGTTTTTATTTGGACGCAACGTCGTGCAGTATCGTTTAACTGCTTCAGGCGCAGTGTCTTTGGGTAAAGATAATAATGGTCAAATTTATGGTTCAACCGTATTGGGTGAGGCTGTTCAACAGATTGCAAAAGCCAATCGAGGATCTTCTTTGTTTGGTGCAGATTTAGCTATGATGGCTAGCCGAAGTATTGACACTGAACAGCGTTTACGTGCCCAGTTAATATCACCTTCAGACCCCCTAGTTGGTACCCCAGCAGCCAATTATAATCCCAGTCAAGATCCCAAATTGATGTTTATGAATCCGGCAACCAATGCCATGCAATTTTCCAATTTAATGCATCAATTGCAGATGGTGGCTCGTCTTGTTCATGCGGGTCCAGCATTGGGTTTGCGGCGCCAGGTGTTTTTTGTAAGTTTGGGTGGGTTTGATACGCATAATTTTCAAAACCGCAATCATGCGGTTTTAATGGCACAGCTGGACCAGGCGATGGCTTATTTTGATACCACTTTACAAGCCGTGAGAATGGGCAACGCTGTGACTACATTTACCATGAGTGACTTTGGTCGAACCTTTACCAGCAATGGTGATGGTACTGATCATGGTTGGGGTTCACATCAGTTTGTGATGGGAGGTGCGGTGCGTGGTGGTGATATTTATGGACGTTTTCCGGTTTTGGCAGCGCGTAATTCTAATAATTCTAGTTTTGATGCCAGTGCAGATCTGTTAAATCGTGGGGTTTTGTTGCCCAGTATTTCTGTAGATCAATACGCTGCAACCTTGGCCAGTTGGTTAGGTGCTGACTCATCAACTTTAAATACTGCCTTGCCTTACTTGGCTAATTTTTCAGTTAAAAACCTTGGGTTTTTAGCTTAATTTTTTTTAATTTTGAATAATACTGTTGATCAGTTGGCGATGGTGAAGCTGCAAAATATTAGGTACAACAACGGCTTTTTTAATCGCTGCGTACTGTTGGTGATACCTTTCGTAGGCCTATATTAAATACATCGCGAAGTAGTTCAAAGCGATTTATTTGATAGATTTCAGTTATAGCGTCGATATAGCAGACACAGATTGTGATGGATGAAAGGAATGGTTGCAGCTATATGGTTGGAGCAATCAGTGTGGATGCTTCTGTATTTTTAACCAAATATTCAATGGTGTTTTTGCGGGTCAAAATTATTTGAATTTCAAGTGCGTCTTTTCCATCAGAAATTTGACCCAGTTCAATCAGGTTTTTGCCTTCTAGTAAGCTGTATGTATTGCTTTTCAGCGCTGAAGAACCCTAAGATAAATCAATTAGCAAATGATTTAAAAGATGTCGAGCAAAACTGCTTACCGTGTTTGATGTTCTGTTGAATGCCCCAGGCTATAGAATTGTTGACTCAGTGATTCTGATAAATAACGTGTATGGTTGGGTTGATATTGTTCTAGAAATTCAATTTGATAACTGATGAGTGAGCGCAGTTTCCGAGGCTGGACAACATGCGCTGTAATGGCTTTGCCTTCTGGTGATATGGGTAAATTGATTAAGCATTCTATGTTTTATTCAGTGGGTTTGTTTCCAACTGTTGATTTTGGGTGTGAGAGTAAGCGTTCACAATAACGGGCAATTAAATCAATTTCTAGATTAACTAATTTACCAATATGTAAATGCTTTAATGTTGTATTTTCTATTGTGTGGGGAATTAAGTTGATAAAAATTTGGCTACTGGTGGGTTCATCATGTATTTTGTTAACGGTAAGGCTTGTACCATTGACAGTTACAGAACCTTTGTAGGCTAGAAATTTACCTAAGTGATTAGGTACTTTAATGGTTAGCAGCCAGCTTTCGCCAATGGGTTTAAATTCAGTTACTTGGCCTAAGCCGTCTATATGGCCTGTGACTAAATGGCCGCCTAAACGGTCCGCCAGAGTTAGGGCCTTTTCTAAGTTCACTTCGTTACATGTGTTTAAACCAACAGTTTTGGATAAACTTTCGGCAGATACATCCACAGTAAAATGTGTATTGGTTTTTTCCACGACGGTCATGCAGGCGCCTTCAATGGCTATAGAGTCGCCAAGAGCTATGTCGTTCATAGGTAAGTTGCCTGCATCAATGTGCAGACGTACGCCAGATTCGTTATTTTGACCCAGTGGGGTAATGGTTTGAATTTTACCAATTGCAGCAATAATTCCAGTGAACATTGTATATAACCAGAAAAAAAGGGAACACTCGCAGTGTACCCGATAACAAGTTGAGTTATGAAATGGTTTTTCGTAACCGTAGGCGCCAGTCTTCTTCTAGTCTATGGTGTTCAAGGCAATACCACGGAGAAATTTCATTGATATGTTTGCTTTCGGGCAAGACAGCAAATGGTTTTCCTTGACCCAAAATAAGGGGGGCTTGGTAAATGAGCAGTTCATCAACAGAATTGGCTTTTAGTAGGCTGCTGTTGAGTGTTGCACCAGCTTCAACATGTAGTTCGTTGATGCCACGGTTACCTAATTCAAGCATTAAATACGCTAAGTTAATCTTGCCCATTGAGTTTGGGCAATACACCAGTTCAACGCCTGCTTTTTTAAGCAATATGGCTTTTTCATAGGTCTTATTAAGTGGGCTATCATTGAGTTGGCTTGAGTTGATTTTTTGGCTTAAAGCACTATTTGTATTGAAGTGTTTCAATTCATCAACGGTATGTACAATCCATACAGGCGCAGCCTGATTAGCCGACGTAATGATGCGATAGCTTGTGTCTATGCGAAGTTGGCTATCAAGCACAATGCGGATGGGTTGTCTGGGTGTGCTTAGGTGTCGCACATTGAGCAATGGGTTGTCAGTGGTTATGGTGCCAATGCCCGTTAAAATGGCGCAAGCTCTGGCACGCCAGGCGTGCCCGTCTGCTCGCGCTTGTTCACCGGTAATCCATTGGCTCTGACCGTTAGGTAAAGCAATTAACCCGTCTAGACCAATTGCTGTTTTTAAACGCACCCATGGAGTGCCGTATTGCATACGCTTAAAAAAACCGATGTTCAGTTCTGTGGCTTCTTTTTCTAGTAATCCATGTTGTACTTGAATGCCCGCGGCTTGTAGTTTTTTCAGTCCATGGCCTGCCACCAAAGGATTGGGGTCAGTGCAGGCAGCAATCACTGCCTTGACTTGTGCCGCAATCAGTGCATCTGTGCAGGGGGGGGTTCTACCATGATGGCAGCAAGGCTCTAGGGTAACGTAGACCGTAGCACCCTTGGTGCCTAGAGCGTTTTTATTTGCTTGGTCTAGGGCATATACTTCTGCGTGAGACCCGCCCGCTTGTAGGTGATAACCTTGACCGATGACCTGCCCTTGTTTGACAATAACGCAGCCAACACGTGGATTGGGGGAGGTGCTATACAGCCCCTGTTGCGCTAAATCTAGTGCTTGTCGCATGAACTGGTGATCCAGTTGTGAGAAAAACGTCTGGGCTTGGATGCTTATGTTTTTTGAGGGTGATGGTGTTGAAGGATTTGCGCAGTCAGAGTTCATGGGTTTGCTTTAACTGCATTGTCCTTGGTTTCACTTTTTTGTGTTTTATTTGGGTTAAGAAAATCGCCAATTGCGTCAGCAAATGATTGCAGGTCTTCAAAACTGTGGTAAACCGAAGCAAAACGAATATAAGCTACAGAGTCTAGTTTTTTGAGTTCAGCCATTACCCATTCGCCAATTTTTTCTGAGCTAATTTCGCGTTGCGCTAGGTTGAGCAGTTGTTCTTCAATCCGTGCAATGGCTTGATCAATTTTTTCAGAAGACACAGGCCTTTTGCGCAAGGCCAGTTGTAAACTGCCCAGCAGTTTACTGCGTTTATAATCAACGCGAGCCCCATTTTTTTTTACAACAGCAGGCATGGTCAGTTCTGTGCGCTCATAGGTGGTAAAGCGTTTTTGACAGGCCGAACATTGACGGCGACGTCTGATAACATCGCCCTCATCTGGGGTACGGCTGTCAATCACCTGCGTTTCATGATGACTGCAAAAAGGGCATTTCATGTTTTGGGGTGCCGCAGTAAAGGTTTAAGCGTAAACTGGAAATTGCGCTGTTAAGTTTTGTACCTGTTGACGAACGCGGTTTAAATTATTTTCGTCGTTAGGACTGTCCAATACATCAGCAATTAAATTGGCCACCATTTCGGCTTGGGTTTGTTGGAATCCACGGGTTGTCATAGCAGGGCTGCCTAAACGAATACCACTGGTGACAAACGGTTTTTCTGGGTCGTTGGGAATTGCATTTTTATTGACAGTGATGTGAGCCTGACCTAAAACAGCTTCAGCCGCTTTGCCAGTGATGCCTTTAGCACGTAAATCAACTAGCATTACGTGGCTTTCTGTACGACCAGAAACAATGCGTAAGCCACGCTTAACCAATGTTTCGGCCATAGTTTGCGCATTGACTAAAACTTGTTCTTGATAAATTTTAAATGCTGGTTGCAGTGCTTCATGAAAAGCCACCGCTTTTGCGGCGATCACATGCATTAAGGGGCCGCCTTGAATACCAGGAAAAATAGCACTGTTGACTGGTTTGGCCAGTGCTTCTTTCATTAGAATGATACCTCCACGTGGGCCGCGTAGGCTTTTGTGTGTGGTGGAGGTGACCACGTCAGCAAATGGCACCGGACTGGGGTAGACGCCTGCAGCAATTAAACCAGCGTAGTGCGCCATATCCACCATAAAGTAAGCACCAATGTCTTTGGCTACTTTGGAAAAGCGTTCAAAATCAATCCGTAAAGCATAAGCTGAAGCCCCAGCAATGATTAATTTGGGTTTGTGTTCATGGGCTAAGGCTTCCATGCGGTCGTAGTCTATTTCTTCTTGTTCGTTTAAGCCATACGACACGACATTAAACCACTTGCCTGACATATTTAATGGCATGCCATGGGTGAGGTGACCACCTTCAGCCAAAGACAAGCCCATAATGGTGTCGCCTGGTTGTAGTAAAGCAAAAAACACCGCTTGGTTGGCTTGTGATCCAGAGTTGGGTTGAACGTTGGCCGCTTCTGCGCCAAATAGGTTTTTAAGGCGATCAATCGCTAGTTGTTCGACAATATCTACGTATTCACAGCCGCCATAGTAGCGTTTAGTTGGATACCCTTCAGCGTATTTGTTAGTAAGCTGGCTGCCTTGGGCTTGCATAACTGCAGGCGAGGCATAATTTTCAGAGGCAATTAATTCGATATGATCTTCTTGACGGCGGTTTTCGTGTGTGATGGCGGACCATAATTCAGGGTCTATTTGGGCAATACTAAGCTCGCGGTTAAACATGTTTTTTCCTGCTATAAAGTAGAAATAGGGCGCAAGCCGAACTACAGAGGCGTTAATAAAGCCTTTTTAGCTTTTGTTTAGCTTCTTTAGTGCGGTGCAGATTAAAAGCACTTATTAAAGATAGTTTTTATATTAACTATCATAGAATATCAGCGTACCCCTTAATTTTAAACGTAATTGCTAACAGCCGCTAGTTTGAACACACAAGCTATTGTAGATTTATTTTAATTTATGTTCAGCCCATACGAATCCAACTGGCTTTTAGGCTTTTTCCGCTGGTGACAGCATGTATATTATTGCCCAGGCTAGTAATCTGAATATTAAATGCAGCCATTGGAACAACATGCACTTGGCCGCCAGCAACAAACACATTGGCAGTGGCGTAAGAACCATCGTTGGCTGAAACGTTAACCAAATATTGTCCGTGATTAGCGGCGGTAAATAATTGTAGCGACCCACCCAAACCCGCAAAACCCTCGGCATAGCCTGAATTAAGCGTATCGGATTGAATGTGTTTGGCTTGGCTGTTAATGGCTGTGAAATTTTGTGCTTCCAGTTGCTCTGAGTTTCCTTTGTTTGCTTCAATGTGTTTGGCTTTTAGTTTTTCTGTTTCTATTGTTTGAGTTGTTAGATTACTAACAATAAAGTTGGGCAGTAATGTGCTTAGGGTTTCAGGGTTTTTAAGGTGAAGCTGCCAGGCGCTTGTTTTGCGGTGTAGTTCGCCTACCCCAACCGCAGCTGCAGCACTTAACATATTGTAATTTACACTGTAGTAACCTTTGAGTGCGCCATCTGTATTTAGATTAACTGCTTCTGGAAATAAAGGCAGTACTTCTTGGGCGAGTAATCCTAAGTGACGATTGGAAATAGATTCTCCTTGAAAATTGTAATTGTATAAGGTTAAAGCCTGCAGTCGCTCTAGGATGTGACCACTGTTGATAGGTTGTATATTTTCTTTTAGGTTGGCATCGGATGTGAGCGTTACTCCACTGGTAATAACGGTTCCAGATGTGGTGTTTAAGGAAGTTGTACTAGTGCCTGAGCCTGCTCTAATGTTGCCTGATGTACTTAAATTAGTAGAGCTGATATTCCCGTTGCCGGCATTTAGTGCTACGGCTAAGGGCCCTGAACCCGCTGTGATTGTTCCAGTTATATTAACTTGTTTTGCTTCAAGTTGACCCGTTACTGCTTCAAGCATAATGCGATTATTTTGATTGCCTGCCACTAGACCAACAGATATATTGCCAGTATTTATAATCGATAGCGCAGAGATTTTTCCGGTGGTTGCATTTAATATAATTTGCTTGCCAACGGTTACTGTTTCTGTGGCATTAATATTTTCTCCTGTAACCCTTTCACTGACACTAATGTTTTTAAAGTCGGCCAATCCATTGTTGCCATCCAGTACAATTTGATTGGGTGATTCACCTAGTGTTAATTCTCTAAGATTTAGAGATCCATTGACAATTAGGTTTTTAGTGGTGATGGTGTTTGTGGCCGCATCTAATGTGATTGTTGGAAAATTGCTATTGGGCCCCAGATAAATTCCATTGTTCACATACATGAGCGGGCTTGTTATCTGGTTTCTTGCAATTAAATTTTTAGTTTCATTATTGCCGTTTGCGCTAATTAATTTAATCTGATTATTTGTAACTCCAACTGTCAACTGTTTAGGCGTATGAATTCTTTCACTTGAACTTAAATATTTTGTTTCAATAGTTTCTGTACTGCCATCTAAAACAATCTGTTGTTGTAAATAACCAAGTCCTGAAGTGTTATCTCCAATTGTAATTTTGGCGTTTCTTCCAGAAATTTCAATACTTCCTTCGTTTGGATTGGATGCACTTGGTTTTTGTATGAGTAAACGATCCATGACGGAAGCTTGATTTAGTACATCTAAAAAACTAGATATAATTTCGCCATTATTTTTTAAATTAATTGTATTTTTAATATTAAAATTTTGAAAGATCGGCTGATTGGTTGTATTTAGGTTTTGATTAAGCAAGGCAGCATAATAAAAGCCATCAGCTGGTTCAAACTGAATGGTTTGCCGGTTACCGTTAATGTTTAAATTTTGATGGGTTTTGAATAAGAGACTTTGTAATTTTATGGTGGAAGGGTTGACAATAGGATTGGTTGTGTTATTTATAACGCTGTTATTGATGGTGGGCTGACTCATAGATATAGATGCAATACCGCCTCTTCCACCTTCATGGCTTATATCACAATTTTTGCTTGGATCATCGTCGCACTCTTCAGAGCCACGAAAATCCTTCCCTGGTTCTCCTTGATTAACAAAAGTTATTAGTGATCGTGGTAGGTTAAAATTAAAGTTGGCTGTTGTGTTATTAGGGTCGTTTAGATCATGAGTTTGAGGATTACCATTGATACTAATCCTTAGTGTTTTATTTAATTGATTGGCGCTATTGGCCGTACCATTAAGGTATGCATTAATTTGATTTGCAGTAATTTGGGTAAAATTTGAATTGCTTGTGTTGCTGACATCTTGATTTAAACGACTTAATAAGGGTAGTCTGTTTAAATTAAGGTGGATGGTCATGTTTGCATTGTTCCTAAATTGAGCTTGGCCAAGATCAGTATATTCGCTGTTATGCCGACCTTGAATGTAAAAATTTATTGGTAAAATGCTAGAGGTTTGATCGGAAACTCCAAAGGTTCTACCACTTGGGCCAGTTGATAAGGTTGGTATTCTATCGCTGCTACCGTAATTTCCTGGTGTACGATTGAAATCAGCAAGTTTAAGGAACACATTATTAGTGGTGCTAACAAATTCAATTTGATCATGGGTACTGTTGATTGTTTTGCGATCATACCCAAGGCCGTTTCCTATTAAAATCTCGTTATTATTTGGTATATAGTAAAGTCCAGTGCCGCCGTTTCTAATGGAAACCTCACCGATTAACTGACTTGTTTTTAGATTGGTGATGTTTCGACCATCGCCACGGAGATAATCTGCCACGATGCCACCAAATACATTTAGGCCACCTTGGGTGATGGTTACCCTGTTTTGAAAGGTACTCGGCCCATTGATCGTTAGTGAATCAGAAGTGGCTTGGCCGGTGATATCTATTGATTTGGTCCCATGAATTATTTCTTCGAATGTACTGATTGCTTCTACAGTTAGAGTTTCTTTTAGGGTGGTTGGTTTGCTCAATATATTTTCTTGAGCACTAAAAGTAGCTGGATTATTTGGGTTTCCAATGGTTAAAGTGCCATCGGCTGTGAAATTTAAAATACTTTTGGAATTTGTTTGTATTTCAAACAAATTGCTTGTTCGATGAGAAACACCTAAATAGCCAAGATTAGATTGCATTTCATTTTGAAATGCAATGCCGGACAAATATTTATTTGTGTCTGTGTGATTGGCAATATTTAAAATAGCTTTTTTTTCAGTGGGTTGTTGAAATTGTTTTGTTTGCTCATTAAACCCAATCCCTAAACTGCCAGAGTTTAAATTCAGGTTTATAGTGTCTTGATTTGGAACTTTCTCGGAATCGATCAACCACTTACCTGAAACAGGTTCCCAATTAAATTGATTTATATTTGGTGAAACTGCTCGAAAAAATTGATTGTTTTGTATAACTAAACGGATTTGTCCAATTTTAACTCCGATGTCTTTTTTTAGGTTATTAAGTTCGTCCAAATTATTGACTGGATCTCCAAAGTTCAGTTTTGAGGTATGTGCAAATGTTAAGCGTTCGTTGGTATAAATTAAAAAAATATCATCCTTAGATTGTTGTCTGGGCATTTCTTTTGAGTTTAAAAAATTCACCAGTGTATTTTCATTATCAATATAGGGAAGTAGTTGATTGCAACGGTTGATGGTGTCAAAACGTCCATTCTGACCGGCACCAATGATCACAAAGGCTATTGCCTGCAAAGTGTTTTTTCCATCTAATCTTGTCAAATTGCTGTTGCCATTTGGGTCAAATGGGCAATATGCAAAGCGAACGCCATTGCTGTCGCTGATATCGTTTCCAATATTTTTGGGTAAGGTAAATAGTCCGGGAAATTGATTGTTTAACTCTCCTGATGGAGGTGTAATTAGTTGGTTTCTTAATAGATTGTTATCATCGTCTGATTTACTGCTGTTAAGGCTGCTAACTTGTTGAGCAAGAAAGCGCATTTGTTGTTGCGTTGCATTTTTTCTTCCTAAAATAACACTTTGTAATATAGTATCGTGTATATAAATCTTTTCAGGCAGGCTTTTTGCGTGTGCTAATGTTGCTGTCAGTAGGTGGCATAGGCCTAGAGGTATTAGGATAAATACATAAGTGGTTTTCAGATGACAAAGACTTTTGTAGAATCGATCTTTTATGTTTTTTTGGTTTAAAAGTATCATGGTAAATCTTTCTCTATCAATCAAGAATCAACCTGTTTTTTTTAAATGTTTTAATGTTTTCTAAAGCGTTAAAGTTAAGCATTTTCGGTAGATTTTTTGGTTATCTTGCGTTTTTTAATTTTAAAAATGATGAAAATTTATCCCATTCGTATCCAGCTGGCTTTTAAGCTTTTACCTGTCGCCACTGCATATACATTACCAAAGGCGCCTTCAATGCTAATTTCCATATTAGCTATCGGTATAACATGAATTTGTCCACCTGAAACAAAAACAGTTGCAGTGGCGTAAGAACCATCGTTAGATGAAACATTCACTAAATAGTGCCCGTCACTAGAGGCACTAAAGAGCATAAGTGAGCCACCAACACCTGTAACTCCTTGCTTTTGTCCTGAGTTCATGGTTTCGGCTTGTAATTGTTTTGTTCTACCATTCACAGAAGTTAGTTTTTTGATTTCTAAGTCATTAAATTGGGCTTTATCAGCTTCAATCAAATTGGCTTTGAGTTTTTGAGTTTCAACAGTGTCTGTGGTGAGGTTATTAACGACAAAATTTGGTAGGTGGGTACTTAAGGTTTGTGGGTTTTTTAGATGCAGTTGCCAAGTGTTTGTTTGACGATGTAACTGACCAACACTTACGGCTGCTGATGCACCAAGTAGATCATATTTAACAGCATAATAGCCTTTTAGTGGGCCATCGGTATGCAGGGTTACTGCTTCAGGAAATAATGGTAAAACTTCTTGCGCCAATACACCAAGCTTGCGATTACTAGGGTGATCACCGACAAAATGATATGCATACAAGTGTAGGTTTTCTAGCCGTTGAATGATATTTGAGTGATCCACTGCTAAAATATTTTCTTTTAATCTGGCATCAGATGTTATAGCCACCCCTTTAGTAATAACTTCTCCAGTTGTAGTGTTTAGTATGATGGCGTTGGTTCCAGACCCTGCAACGATATTTCCCCGAGTATTCAAGCTATTTGCAGTAATTTGACCATTGCTAGCATCTAGTGTGATGGTATTAGTTCCGCTACCAACAACCACATTACCGCTGGTTTTTAAGATTGCAGCAGAAATTAAACCGTTGCTAGCATTTAAGTGTATGGTATTTTGATCTTGGCCTACAAAAATATCACCTGTTGTTGTGATCGTTGTTCCTTTTATTTGGCCGTTTCCAGCATTTAATTCAATTTGATTTCCTATAGTTAATTGTTTGTTAATTTGTATTTGATTTGCCGATAAGAAATCGCGAATAGTAACCGATTTAAAATTGGCGCTACCATCCATCCCGTTAAAAGTGATTTGATTTGCTCCACTGCCAACGGTTAGTTGGTTAAAATTAGAGTTACCAGTGACAACAATGTTCTGTGTTGTAATTGTTCCGGTCGCGCCATCGAGTGTAATATTAGGTCTATTATTATCAGGTCCTATACGAATTTGATTTGAAGCAAACAACAGTGGGGTTACAATTTGGTTTCTTGCAATTAGATTTGGTGTGTTAATTGTGCCGTCTGCCGCGGTGAGCGTAATCAAGTTATTGCCAGAACCTACAGTAAGGGTTTTAGGGGTGTGAATCAATTCACTGGCGGTTAAAAATGGCGTGTTGATTGTTCCTCTAGGACCATCAAGCACTATAATTGGATTTGAAAGGGCTTGCCCCGTTCTATTGTTTCCAATACTGATGCGTGCGTCAGCCCCTGAAATGGAGATTGTTCCGTCACCTGCTGATCCAGGAGTTTGCATTATTAGTTGATTTTTAATTGTTGCCTGTTCTGTAACCACTAATGTTTTAGATTTTACAGTGCCATCTGGACTTAAAAAAAGATTATTGCTGTCTTTAATTATTAGTCCATCAAAGGTGACTGTATCGCTTGTTCTTAAGTTTTGGTCTAATTGTGATGCTCTTTGATAAGCTGGTGACGCCGGAATGTTAATTGTTTTTGAGATCCCATCAACTGAAAAAGTGACATCATTTGCAAATAATTGACTTTGTAATGTGATTGTTGAATTAGGAAGAGATGGGTTGGGAGACGTTGCGGAAGTGGTATAAAAATTGTATGTTAAATTTAGCGATGCATCTCCACCTCGCCCGCCATCCCCCCTGCTAGATGCGTCACCACCATTACCCCCAGAAACTGTAACCTCTATTGGGTGTGGAACTGTAAAATTAAAAGAGGCTTGGGGGTCGTTATTGTTAAAGCATTGACGTTGTGTTTCTGGAATCAATTGACCGTTGTCGGGTCTTTGGTAATTGAGTGTGATACTCAAGCACTTGTTGAGTTTGTTGGCAAAGGCTGCAGTACCATTTAAGTAAGCATTGACCTGGTTGGCTGTAATTGTGCTAAATTGAGGGCTTGAGTCACGTCCAACATCTTGATTTAAAGATGAAAGAAATGGAAATTGGTTAAAGTCTAGATGTAACCTCATGTCTTGGTTGCTCACAAATTGTACTTGCGTTAAATTTCTACGGTCACTTGCTTGCTCTCCTGTTATATAGAGGTTTAGGGGTAGTATTGTTGTTTCTGTGTCTCTAATTGCTGTGATTCGTCCTTTTGTGTCAACTGTAATAATGGGTATACGAGTAGGGCTACCATAAGTGCCCGGTGTATTATTGACATTGGCAAGCTTAAAAGATAATCGGTCGGTATTGTCAAATTCAATTTCACCGGGGGTGCTGCTTATGGTTTTTAGGCTATAACCTGAGCCGTTGCCAATTAAAATTTGATTATTTCCTGGAATATAGGGAAGTCCAGTGCCGCCATTTCTAATGGCAACTACCCCCGTTAAGTTTTTTGTTTGTAAATTGGTGATGTTTTCACCATCACCATTGAAACGATCGGCCGTAATACCACCGGATACATTTAAACCACCCCGAGTGATGCTTACGTTGTTATTAAAGGTACTTACTCCTCTGACAGTTAGTGAGTCAGACGAAATGTTGCCTGTTATTTCGATTCCTTTCATTGCATATATTTTGTCTTTGAAAGTGCTTTCTCCTTCTACAGTAAGAGTGTCTTTTAGGGTGGTTGATTTATTAAATGTATTGCTACTGCTATTAAAAGTAGTTGATTTTTTTAAATCGCCAATCGTTAAAGTACCATCGGGTGTGAAATTTAAGATATTGATTGGTGTTGGGTTTGTGTTGTCAGTTAGACTTGTTCTAATTTCAAATAAATTAGTATTGTTCTGCGAAACACCTATGTAAGCGATATTTGAGTTAATTGCATTTTGAAAAGCAATACCAGACAAATATTTATTCGAGTTGGTGTGGTTGGCAATGTTTAAAATGGCTTTTTTTCCGTTGGTTTCTTGAACTTGGTTAGTATTCTCGCTAAACCCAATACCCAAACTACCAGATGCTAAGTTTAGCTCAATAGTATCTTGATTTAATATTTTTTCGGAATTAGCTAACCATTTACCAGACATGGGTTCCCAATTAAACTGATTGTTATTGGCTGAAACCGCCTGAAAAAACTGATTGTTTTTAGTAACTAAACGAATTTGACCAATTCTGCTACCTGATTCTTTACTTAATGATCTAAGTGTATTAAGATCGTTGACAGATGCTCCAAAGCTTGGTGGGGTACTGGTTGAAAATGTTAATTGCTCGTTAGTGTATATTAAAAAAAGGTCATCTCGAAGAGTTCTATTGGGTTGATTTTCTATGAAATTGTTAATCGTTTGACGATCAGTTATATGATTGCTAAGTTCGCTGCAACTTGTAATAGTGTCAAATCGACCATTGGGTCCTGCAGCGATAATAACAAAAGCAACTGCATTAGAAGTGTCTTGTCCTTGGAGGCGAGTATTAATTGCTTGCCCTCTTGGATCAAAAGCACAGTATGCAAATCTAACATGATTACTATCACGAAAATCGAACGATCCAATTCTTGGAAGTCTAAATAAATTAGGGTAAAGCCCATTTGGCTGACTGTATCTTGTTTCTCCTTCGGAGGGAACAACGAATTTATTGGCTGATAGTTCGTTTGAATTAGCACTAATGATTTTTTGGGCGATTTCTCTCATTTGAATTTCAGTAGATGTGTTTCTTGCAATAACAACACTTTGCAAAATTTCTTTGTAAACATATTTACTATCTGAACTATTTTGAGCATGTAATTTTTCTGATTGAATTATCACTAGAAAAAATATTGCAAATATTTTTAAATATTTATATTGGTTTGAACACAATGAATTTTTTGAGGGAATTTGGCTTGTTTTTTTCATGGTTGCGATCTTTCTTGAACCAATGTTTTGCTAATAAGTCGAGTCATACTATTTTGTGGTAATACTTGAAGATCAAATAAGTTTTTCATGGTTGGGTGTTGGCTGGCTAAAGACAGAATATTTGCAGCAGTAGTATCTGAATTAGCTTGAATAAAAATGTAAACACCTGGAGTGAAATTGTTATCTGTTTGACTACTATTTCGGTAATACCATGGGCTAAAGTTATCTTTTTTTGCTGGTGGACTTAACGTAAATAAAGTTGAATTGTCAATCCCTGACCATAGGCTAACCAATCTTGGATTGTCTTCACTGAATACGTTTCTTTCAGTAATTTTGCATTGAATATCCGCAGCCAATCCACTAATAGGTGTTCCTGGATATGTGTTATTAAAGGGTTCACCTATAGTCATATCATTTGTGTATGTTGTACTTGAATAAGCTGTTTTACAGATTTCTATTTGTCGTATAATTATTAGTGCTTCATCTATAATTGTATTTTTTATCGATTGCCTTGCTTCACTGCTGCGTTGGTTGTTTTTTATTGCAACCAATGTGCCAGTTACAATAGCTAACAACGTTAAGCCAAATAAAATATAGCTAGCGATAAAACCATTTTTTAAATTAAAATTTTTCATCGATCTAATACCAGAAAAAAATATAGCAATTGTGTTTCACTGTTGTTAGCTTTTTTTATTTCTTCATAGAGTGGTTGGCTTTTTCTAAGCTGACTTAAATTCTCTAGTGAATTATTGTTATTCTCAATTTTATAAAAATTCTCGGGTAAAATATATTGCGTTAATCTGTTAAATATCGATTCAGCGTATTGATTATTTGCTAGCGATTGAATGTAGATTGTGGCATGTTGGTTTGAAAGGTTTGGATACGGGTCTCGATTGTTGTTTTGATTATGAAACATCCAATCTCCAAATCCTGCTGGAGGGTTTAATCGGCCTTCTTCAATTTTTGAAAAAAGTTTAGTCTTTAAAAGTACCTTATTATTGTTACTGGTATTATTTTCTGTAGCGTCATTGTCCGTGCCATTAGCGGAGCACCAGATGTCTTTAACCAGCGGCCTGATAATTGATTGAGTACCAGGGAGACTTCTGTCTAAACGTTCATCTGTGGCACTTGTATCCAGCATTTCTCTGCAGTTTGACAGTTTAAATTTTATTAATTGAATTTGCTGAAATAAAGTGTTTGACACTTCTTGTTCGTGGGCTGCACGAGTTGCTTTATTTTGACGAATAGCCGCAGTTAAACTGGTTATAGAAATAGTAGCCAATAATAAAAGCACCCAGGCCACGATAAAACCGTGACCTTTAAAAATTTGTTTGGTATGCCTTTTCATGGCTTAGCTATACTATAATTAAATACCATTTTTTTTATGGACGGTAGACTACTTTAAAATAATAGTATTTTGCATCCGACATTTTAACGCATCCTTCAGTATAGCTTCCTCCACCGTTAGAAACGTTTGTGGAATTAATTGCCACATTTTCACCCTCTAAGTTACTACTAGATAAAGCAACACCTAAAAACGATTTGTTATTGTACAGCGTCAGGTTTATACGATTGCAAACTAAGTCTTTGATGTTTTCTACGTAAATAATATGGGCAGTACTTCCATCCACTACTGCTGTCGAATTAAGACGCCAGCTACCAGCTTTTGAAGATGGAGCAGTTGGATCGGGCCTAGAATTTTGACCAATAATAGGGTAGTTTATTGGTGTATTGTTAGCAAACGTTGTAGCAGGTAAAACTTGTGGTACTGCATAACTGTCTTGGGTATTATATAAACCTATTGTCGGGCTTCCAAAGTTTTCCGAAAACATGTCTTTGCCAAAATTATAAGTAACAAGCGGTCTATCAGATAGCATTCGCTCGATGGCTGAAGCCAATGTTGTTCCTTGTGACAATAAGGCAGCAGCGTCAGCTTTGGCTGCTTCGTTGCTGGTGGATTTTTTACTGTCTTTTCCAGACAAAGCAAATGCAGCAATCACAACGGCCATCAGTGCAATTCCAAACAACAAGACTCCTTGAATAAACCCCTTTGATTTTTTTGATATTTCGTCTTTCATTTTATAACTCCCTTGTCAATAAATTTTAATTACTTTAATTCTATTTTTGCTTCTGCTCTTTTTTGATCAATTTGGCTTGAAATTCTTTGAGCAATTAGTAAATTTTTCAATTCTCCTTTAATGCGATCAAAAGTAGGTGGTGAATTTTCTTTTGTTTCTTCAACCCAAACTATGAAAAAACCATTTCTTGTCGCTATTGGTTTACTGAATTCACCAGCCTTAAGTTGCTTGATGATTTGACCAATACCATACGGAAAATCTTGTGCGCGTAACCAGCTGTCGTCATTGTTTTTTATTGCGTTGAAAGATTTTTTGACATTGGTGTCACCATTTGCGGCAAGTTCAGCAACATTTCCAGCGTCTTGAGCATCATTGCTTAGATAATATTTTGCTTTAAATTTTCTGTAGTCTTCAGGACGAACAGTTTGTTCATACTGTTTTTTTAAATCGTCTTCTGTAATTAATTTTTCAAATTTTTGAGTTTCTTGTTGCATATAGAGATTACTAAGAATATCTCTTTCAGCTTGTTTCAGCGCAGATTTTGATTCATTCTCATAATCTTTTAAAGCAGTTTGAGCGGTGATAATCCTATTAATGTAGCGATCAAGAGCAATTGCCTTATCAATTCCTGCTTGTAATAGTGGTTGAAGATCATTTTCAAATATCGATTCGCCATTGACTATAGCTAATACACGGTTGCTTTTTACTTGTTCTACGGTATTATTTTTTTTACCATTTTCAGCGCTTGTGTTCTGTTTTTTTTCTCCGCAAGCGCTTAAAAAAATCGTAGTGATAAGAAGTATTCCATAGACTTTTTTAATTGTTTTCATGATTAGACTCTGTGATAGTAATTTGTCGTTTGGTGATTTTTAAAGCTGCATAAGTGGCTCCTTCAGGGCATTTGTTCAAACAAAGCTGGCTGGTGCTAAACTGTGCGTCCGCAATCAATGCTTGGATAAGTACCAAGGTTTGTTTAAATTCGACAAAATGGTCGGCTGATTTTGCGATAATCAGTAGTGTGCTTGTGTCACCATTGTTTGTTTTAATTTCAATGTTGGGTTGGTTAAACTTCATTTTACGTATTATTTGATCAATTTCTTGCTGCGTTGGATTCTGTTCAATCATAGAAACCATTTGAGCGCTGTTCATCAATTCTTCTCTGTTTTGCCGTTCGTTGAAGGTGTTAACCACTGATTTTAATGTCATCATAAAAATAATGAAGAAGATGAGGATCAGTTGTGGTGTAATTAATCCTATGTGTTTAAAAAATACAGCACTTGCTTGCTTGTCAAAAGTTATAGGATTAAAAGGGTTTTGATTATGATTGGTTTTCATTTGACGGACCCCTTCCTAGCTTGAATTAATCCATCTGAGGTTTTGTCGGTGGTTACACCTGCTCCTAGTTCTTCAATATAATCTCGACTCACCCATTCTGGTAGCATAACTAAAAAGTGTTCGCTACCGTTGCTTTCTTTTCTGTACTCTTCAATCCAGCCACCAGCACGTATAGTTATTGCGGCAATCGATTCCATGCGTTCAATGTCTTTGTTAACTGGATTTCCTTTTTTATGTTCGTTAGCTAGCCTTATGGTTTGATCTATAAGAGGTTTTTCTTCTTTTTCGGGTGTAAAAAAAATATTTAATCTAATAATTTCAGACCATGACAGGATTAATGTAAAAACAAAAATAAGTGTGTACATTATTTTTTGTGTTGATTTTGAAATTGCTTCAACTTTGATTCGATAGATTGATGGTATGCTTAAAAGAATTTCCCCTTTTGAGTTTGTTACATCAAAAACCCTCATATTGTTGCTAGCGATATAATCATCAATAACTTCTTCGGAGTTCGACATCACTTTTAAACTAGTTCCAAATTTAATTGCTATGTGGCTTCTGCCGTATAAATTAACACGATACACACCATCGCCTTTGTGTTCTGGATGTGAAGGAAGTACTTTAGCCAATGGGGTTTCGAATTGTTTTAATGAGCTTATCAGTCGACTGGGTAAGCTAAGATAATATAGGTATCCATCGTGAACACAGAACAAGGTATTTATATTCGGTGTATCAAGAATATCTTCTGCTATCATGGTCACCAATCTTTGCGGCATGTTGTCCCCACACGGTGTGCAGCCGCCTAGAATTTGTTCATAGCAAACGTTAATTTCTACATGTTGACTCATTGTAGGCCTCCGGTTAGGGCGCTTTGTTGAATATATGTTACCCAAAGACTAAAGCCAACAGCAATTCCAGAATAAGCCAGTGAGCCTATTAGTGCAATTGTTGCAAATCGTTTCGCATTCTGTTTTCCGAGTTCTTCACGTAAATTAGAAATGTTTTGGAGTGCAATACTTAACTGATTAGAATCGTTGCTAGATTGCAGCACAATACGCTCAGACATACTCATTGGGTTGATTGAAAATGCGTTTCTAACCATTACCCCTTTTTTTATAAGGTCAGAGACTTTCTCTAGATATTCTATGCATTGTTTGTCACGTGTTGAGCGCAGTGTTATTTTAAGTGCGTTAAGTGTTTGAATTCCACCGTTCAATAGTGAGCTGATGACAGCAGTGGTGTTTGACATGGCTGAGTTTTTTAACATGTCCCCTAGGGCTGGTATTTTGTATAAAATTTCGTTGGCTTTTTCTCGGTGTTTTGGATTTTTAGATAGAATGCCGAATATAATCGTTAGTAAAAAGACGATGATGATTCCCGTGCCAATTAGTAAAATATCATTAACCGTTGTAGCTTGTTCTAACGCATGAAAAAAACGGGTTTTCGCTTCTTCATTGTCTATATTAATTCCCTGTTCTTTGCTATGTGGAATTAACCCAAAGCGTGTTCCAATAACGGCTTGAACAGCCATAAATATATCTAGTGTTGTCCAAATAACAGCACCAAACATTAATTTTATTAAATTTGAATTTTTACTATAATGTGTTACCGCTGAGCTAATAGATTGCATTAATTGTCCGGTGTTCTCACCCGTTCTTAATATGGCAATCGTGCCTTCGTCGTACCAGTCTAGCATTTCAATTGAGTCTACAAAGGAACGACCTTGCTTGATACTGCGCAATGCATAATTTAAAGCGATACGATCTTTTCCCCGAACCGTGTTGATGACTTGCTCGAAAGCTTGAGTTGGTGTGAGACCTGCTCGAGTGTTAAATGAGATAGATTGTAAAATTTGTAACTTTATTGATCTTGACGTTCTTTTCAATTTAGGAAAAACATTATGTATTTGTTTTATATCAAGAATGAATGCGTCACGTTCAAGAAAATCTCTAACAATTTCTTTTTCTGAGTATGCGGTTATAATCGCTTCATGGCGGTACATCCCTTGTACCTTTTTTAAAGGTTTTGCGTATATATCGATTGGTTGTTTTAAGGCATAAACAACTTGATAATTTTTTAAGCGATGATTCATTCTTTAACCTCCAAAGGTTCTAGGATGCCAATCGAATTTAGTGCAGTTTGTGCATCTATTACGCCTATATTAAGTAATGTTTTGGCTGTTTCAGCCCTTTCAATGTATTTGGTACCAGTGAGTTTTTTTAATTTTTCGAGCGAAGAAAATTTTTCATCAATGACCCACTTTGTAAAATCAAGTCGCAAAGCTTCATTTTCTTCAATTATTAGGGTTTCGTGAACTGCAACACGTCCTTTTAATCCGATTTGATCACATTGTTTACAACCAACCCTTTTCATCGGGGTTCCGAAAGCAAATAATTGGCCAAATGATATTTCTTTGAGTCTATTGGATAAACTTTCAAGGTCGGTGCTGTTGAAGCCTTCAGCACATTTACATAAACGTTTCGCTAGTTTTTGATGCACTGCCATTTTTAAATGGTGAGCCAGAACGTAGAGAGAGTCCTCTTTTGCATTTTCTTCAATCATTGACATAAAGCGTTCAATACTTTGGATAACGCTGTTGGCATGAATGGTACACAAAACTAAGTGACCGGATTCTGCAAATGCTAAGGCTGTTCTAGCTGAGTCAGAGTCTCGAATTTCACCTAAAATTAATACGTCAGGGTCTTGTCTAAGAATTGAGCGTTCAACGTCGCGAGCCTGCTGTTTTAGTAAGGCTTGAAGTTGAATTTGTCTGGAAAAAGGGAGTATGTATTCAACTGGGTCTTCAACAGTGATGATATTTACTCTATCACGGTCAAATCGACTGGCTAAGCTGTAAAGGGTTGTTGATTTTCCGCTACCTGTGGCGCCGCTAATCATGATAATTCCGCCAGATTTCCCTGAAATTTTACATAGCGCATCGATACGATTTAGGATGATTTTTTGTTTTGGAAATATATCGTGTAGTGTAGGTAAGTTACCACCATCTAAGATACGCAAAGTTAATGTTTCGCCATCAACCAGTGGTTGAGCTGCTACACGAAAATCAACCATTCGATCTCGATATTTAAAAGAAAGGCGACCATCTTGTGCTGTTCTCTGGTTAGCCGCATCCATGCCACATTCACTTTTGATGACTGTGAATATTGCGCCCATGATATTTTCTGGAATTAGATGAACTTGTTTTATTTCAGCATCAATTCGGTAGCTAATCCAAGAATCTGGATCAGGTTTTCTATCCATGTGTATGTCGCTAGTTCGACTTGTAATGGCATCAGTGAGGATTATTTTAATGACACTTTGAATCACACGCGGGCTAATATCTTCTTCAGACATTTTTTCAATCAAATCTTGAAGGTTTTCTGCCTCTTCACCACTTCGCAACAATTTTTTTATTTCAACCATGTCACAAGGTAAAATGTGCAAATGATTGACCGGACGTGAGCAAGCGTCTAGAATTTTTTGTTTTTCTATTTCCGTAAGAAATTTTGTAGTTTTTATCACCAAAGTGTTGCCAGATGAGTTGATTGGAAAAACACTATATTTATAACAAATAGGGATAGGTAAAAGTCTTTCGGCACTGATAGATGCGCTTGTATTGTCTTCAAAAGCACTTTCTAAATCAGCGCTTGAAAGCATGCGACTGCGAGCAACCAAGTCTTGTAGGGTTGTACTTTTACCAATCGATTTTAAGTATTTATACTGACGGTACATCGCCTCGAATTGGGCTTTACTTAAACCTTTTTCAAGAAGCCTTTCTCGAATTATTTGATCAGAAAACATTATCTGCCCCCAATACCAGCAGAGGTATTTGCGCTTGGTTGAGTGGATCCACTTGCTGCGGAGTTTTGAGCATTTGTTGCTTGAGAGCGATTAAAATATTGTTGATCAGCACGCTCTAAAATCGCAGATGGTGGTATGTAAGCTGTTTGATTAACAGGCTCAATGCCAGATTGGTAAACAATTACAGGTTTTTCAATGTTTTCTATCCAATCTAATCTAACTTGATTACGATTTACTTTTGCCAACAATTCAAAGCCATATAGATTAATTTTTTCACCATCCTTAACTCGAATACTGGTTGGTCTTTGTTGAGCTTGAGCAAATCCAACCCCCCCTAGTTGAGAAAATCCTGGCGATCCAAATCCAGGTGTCATGCCGGGTAAAAATCCGCCTGGAATGGTTTGAGCTGTTGCTCCAAATCCACTAGGCATGGCATTCATACCTGGTAGGCCAGCCATTCCTGTTTGTGGAATTGAAGCTGTGTTCAAGTTTCCAGGAATGCCTTGACCTGTAAGTTGTGTATTCATTGCACCAACTAAACCAATCTGCTGAAATTGTTGTAGAGGTTGTCTTAGAATTGCAGTATCTCCTAACATAGCGGAAACATAGATGGGAGCTAGCAATAATCGCAAAGGCATTGGTATCCGATCAGCGTTAAGCTGTTGCAATTTGACTGTCATTTCCTCTTGTGCTGATTTTGCTTGTGGCGTTTCATTTCCAGATAATTTACCGCCTGGTAGTGGCGGTACTGCATCACGTGTGGGCAACTTTGGTCGTATAAGTGGATTCAAGTTACTATTTTGAGCTTGAGCGTTATTTAGACCAAAAACATAGGAGCATATTAAACTTAGGAGTATTAAACGCATGCGACTTGGTTTCATATGTTTTTTCCTTCTTTGTACTCACTAGTTTGTTTATTATTGCTAGTATCTTTACTGGAAAAATGAAGGGTACCAAATAAAGGTATAGGAACACCTGGTGCAATATTGAAGTTTTTTTGTTTGGTAGCTTTAGGTATTACAGGTGTTTTTTTAGCTTGATTTGGAATCGATATATCTTGATATATCTGCTCCATAGGGGTTGCAGGAGTTAAAGTGGATGAGTTCAGAACAATTGCTTCTTGGTTTGCTTGAACCCCTTGAACATAAGGAACTATGACGGTGGGCGCATAAACATCTACATCATTTATTGTTTTTTCTTTCAAATTTTTTTCAAATGTAATTGCAGAAATTTTTTCTATATGTTTAGTTGATTCCTGTGCTTGTGTTTTTTGAATTTCTTTTGGTTCGAAATAAACCAGTCTTGGGCGTATAACGATAACCAATTCCGACTGGCCTGCAGATTCTTTTTTTTCATTGATAGCAGCGCCAATTGACCGATTAACTTCTGCTTTATTAAAAGTAATACCACCAAGTAAAATTGTGTCGCCTGGTCGGCATCGCACTTGAGTTCGCATTTCTCTGTCGGCAATATCAGGTAGGGTAAGATCTGTTCCTAATGCAGTGAATTTACTGAGTTTTAAAATTTCGGTAATTGATAGATTAATGCGTGTATAGATTGTTTTATCGTGTTCTTCAGCAAATAGATTTAAATCTAGACCAGTTTTAACATCTTTGGTTTCAACAGTGGTTTGTGAAACAGTGTTGCCAATGTCACGACCAATTTTGGCTACAATTGTTGTCGTTTTTCCAACACGCAGTGCCCCTTTCGTGCCAGACATGATACCCATGCGCGGTTTGCTTAAACTTTTAACTGTGCCTTGACTACGTAAGAAATTCAAAAGGAGGTCGCTGCTGAAGGAGCGGCCAACGATGGTGAAACTAAAACCAATATCGCCTTCTGTTTTCGACATTTTACTAATGTTGTTGCCACCGCCATTGCCAGCGTTACTGCCGTTGTACTGATTCCATTGAATACCTAAATTTGAGTCGTCATTCAGGTCAACTTGGAGAATTTGCAAATCGTAAATCACCATTGACCTGCTTTTGCGCAATTGATTTAAATAATCTTCGATGACTTTTAGTGCTTTTTTGTTTGATCTAAAAACAATCGATCTGGAGTTTCTATCCAAGTATGAATCTCGTGCACCAAGGTATTGAAAGGTGTTGGTAATTCCAGCAAGATTGTCATCATTTAAAATAGGCGGTAAGTCAACAACAAATTGTTGTTCAGGTTCAATCATGATGGTGTGATTTTGGTAACTCCAAAAAAATCCAACTGAATTGGCTAAGTGATTCATAACATCGTTGATATCACCTTTTAAGTTGTATACGCTAACCGGTCCATATCTTCGAATGCTATCTGGACCACCTTCAAAAGTAACTGCAATATTGGACTCATCAAATAGCAGTTGCATAACATCATATATACCAGCATCTGTAACGGATAAGCGGCTGATATGCCTAGGAGGTAAAAATTGTGTGTTGTTTAAACGTCGGATGATGAAAGCGCTGCTTGATAACACTTGATTGGTTATAATGTCGTTGCTTAAGTCATCTTGTGTTTCAATTTTTGTTGGTATTTCTTCAATTTTTTTACTGGCTTCCTCAAATGGTCGATTAAAAGAGCAGCCAACACTAGCAATTGTGGTGATTGCTAATGCAAGTAAATTTTTTTTGGATTGAGTTGTAAAAGGATCCACAAATATCCTCTTTCAAAAGTGTATTGAAAAAAATTATCATCCAGAATGTATGGATTTTAATACCCTATAACGGGGGATTAAAAACAATTAATGTTTTTAAAATAGCGCAGGTTTTGACAGAAACTGTCGTAATGTAGACTCTTAGAGTTGGCAAGCGCGGCTTGCCTTGGCGGCAAATTTAAGCGGTGAATAAATATTGTTTAACAGAAATAACGCTGGGTTAGGTGGGCGTGTTGTCGTTTTCTGTGAGTTCGGTTAGCCTGATGTATTGATTGACCGAGATATCTTCTGCACGTTGTTGAACGTCAATACACGCAAGTTCCAATGTATTGCGGTCGATTTGCTTACCTAAAGTATTGCGTAACATTTTACGTTTTTGAGAAAAAGCTAAGGTTACCCATTTAGACAGTTTTTCAATGTGTTGTGGTTTTATTTTTGGGTTTTTTAGTGGTGTCATTCTTACAACGGCTGACATAACTTTAGGGGGAGGGGTAAAAGCACTTGCTGGCACGTCGAAGAGCCATTCTATTTCATAGAAAGCTTGAAGCATAACGCTTAGGCGTCCATAAGCACTTTCCCCGGGTTCTGCTGCCATGCGTTGTATAACTTCTTTTTGTAACATGAAGGTTTGATCAACAATGTGTTGACGAAACTGTAATAAATGAAACAACAACGGCGAAGAGATATTGTAAGGTAAATTTCCAACAACTTTCAAAGGTTGAGGTAAGATGGAAAAGTCGAATTGTAAAACATCGCCTTCGTAAATTTTTAATTTGTTTGCCATTGAACTATTGCGTAGGCGCGTTGTAAGGTCGTAGTCAATCTCAATAACATGCAATAAAGGCAGGTGAGGCAATAGTTCTTGAGTCATTGCCCCAAGTCCGGGGCCAATTTCTACAATGTTGTCATTTTGTTGCGGGCCTATGGCGTAAACAATAGCCGATAGAATACTTGGGTCGCTTAGAAAGTGTTGGCCAAAGCGTTTTCTGGCTTGGTGATTTTTCATGTCAGTGGTTTTTTGAAGAGAGCACCATATTTTTTGCTTGTTCAAAAGCGGCAAATAGGCTTTGATGTTGAACTTGTCCAGAGCCTGCTAATTCTAGCGCAGTACCGTGATCCACAGAGGTGCGAATGATAGGTAAACCCAAAGTGATATTAACACCCTGCCCAAAACTGGCGTACTTTAAAACAGGTAAACCTTGGTCGTGGTACATCGCCAAAACGGCATCAGCGTGATTTAAATATTTAGGTATAAATAGCGTGTCGGCAGGCAGTGGTCCGGTTAGGTTTAAACCTTGCTTACGCAAATTGTCTAGTACGGGTGTGATCAGTTCCACCTCTTCTTGTCCAAGATGGCCTGATTCACCTGCGTGGGGGTTTAGTCCTGTTACTAAAATTTTTGGGTTTTTACATCCAAAAAAACGGCGAAGACAGTGATCTAAAACTGTGATGGTGTGTTCTAAGTTTGTGGCTGTTAGAAATGTTGGGACATTTTTTAATGGCATATGTGTGGTTGCCAGTGCTACACGCAAACCGCCACCAACTAGCATCATAACAGCGTGCGCTGTATTTGTTTTCTGGGCGAGGTATTCGGTGTGCCCAGTAAACTGAAGGTGACCCGCTTCAATAATCACTGATTTTTGAATAGGTGCAGTTACTAACGCAGCGCATTGTCCTGTTTGGCAAGCTTTGATGGCGTAGTCTAAAGTGCTTAATACATAATCGGCGTTGGCTGGATTTAGTTGTCCAGCTTGTGCCCTTTTTTTTGTTGGAATGTGATGCACTTGAACTGATGAATTTTTTTTAGTGTTTTCTGGGTTAAACAAACTCAGAGGCACGTTTAGTTGTAATGCTTTGGCTCGGTCTGCCAATAGGTTAATGTCACCAATTAATACAAATTGATTGTGCCAGTTTTCTTTTAAGCTTTGACCTGCAAGCATTAGACAAATATCTGGGCCAATGCCTGCGGGCTCTCCGGTGCTAATGGCAATAGGGCGTTGAGAATTAGAGCTCATGCATTTAGTCCAGTCGTGTTTCAACGTAGGTTCGGTCACGCAGTTGTCTTAACCATTCTTGAAATGCTTCTTCAGATTTGCGATCTTTAAGCATTTCTCGTGCAGCAGCCCGTTGTCGTTCTTGGGTAATTTCTTGTGTTTTACGCCCCATCACTTCAACGATGTGAAACCCAAATTGGGTTTCGATTATGGGACTGATTTCCCCTGGTTGAAGGTCTTTCATGGCATATTCAAACTCTGCGACCGTATCGCCTGGATACACCCAACCGAGATCGCCCCCTTTGGCAGCACTACCATCAATTGAAAACTTTTTAGCCATGTTTTCAAAATTTTCTTGACCATTGAGAATGTTTTGACGAATATCGTTGAGTCTTTGTTGCACAGTCTGCGCGGTTTGGGTTTGTGTGGGGCGCATCAAAATATGTCTGACTCGGGTTAATTCAATGGTTTCTTGGTTTGTTAAAGTTGCTTTTGGCGTTACTTTTTCTAGCAATTTTAATATGTGGTAGCCATTTGCGCTGCGAACCATCGTAAGTTCACCAATTTGCAGATTTTCTGTTGCTTTTGTAAATAAAGTGGGTAGTTTGTCTATACTTCGCAACCCCAGTATTGGGTTTTTGTTCTGCTCAGAGGCAGGAGTATAACTGGTTGCTGTTTCAAAAAAATCTGCGCCTTGGCGCAATTGTGTTAAAACGTTTTCTGCTTGTTCTTGAATTTTTTTTCGTTCATTGGGGCTGGCATTTTCAGCGATACGAAATAAAATTTGTGCTAAATTAATCTGTGTCGCTTCATTTTTATGGCCATTTAGGTCAGCCATTAAATTGTCAATCTCGCTTTCTGAAATTTGTATGCGACTGTCAACTTCTTGTTCTTTCAGACGACTAAGCAGCAACTCATTTTCTATTTCTTCCCGGAAACGTGTAAAGGTTATGCCTTCACTTTCAATTTTTTTTCTAAAATCGGTCAGGCTCATCCGATTTTGTTCCGCAATTTTTGCTACCGTTCGGTCTATGTTGCTGGCTTCTATGCGAATACCGTTTTCTCTTGCCAATTGTAATTGTGCATTTTCTAGAATTAAACGCTCGAGCACTTGGCGTTCAAATAGATTGCGTGAGGGCAAGGGTATTTTTTTCTCTTGAAATTGTTTTTCCACTAACGCACTGCGATCATTGAGCTCTTTGCGAGTAATTACGGTTGAATTAACAATTGCTACAATTGAATCAATCGCACCTGAGTTTAAAACATTTTCGTTTAAGCTAAGTTGCTCAGAAATTTTTCCTGTTACCCGCGAATCAATTTTTTGGTTCGTGGCATTTTGTGCGTTTGCACATGTTGTTAGCAAGAAAAAATTGAGCGCTAAAAAAAACTTTAAATGATATTTAAGGCTAGTTAAGCAAAATGTATTCATTGATAATCCAAATAAGCGTCGCGATTATATATTTTCGTATTGTGATTGTTTGCGTTATTAACAGGATAATAACCTGGTACAGCCCGTTGTAGTAAAAGCATTGGATCTGAGCCAATTTTACTAAAGCCGTTGAGTTCTAGTTGAAATAATACAGTTGCTGTTTTAGTGCCTGATGAGGTTGCAAAACTTTGAGCAACAGCACGGCTGGCCCAGCACCCACCATCGTATTCTATACCAGCAACAGTTTCAATTTGGCGAGACTCTCTAAATGAGTAATTAAATCGTCCAACCCCATACCAACGACCCAACAATGGATATTGTACTGATAAGTCAATTTGATTTAAGGCGTCACGTGCGTAACGATAACTGGTGTTAACTACCTTGTTTTCGCCTGGACGGTAGCGAACAGTGACATTGCCTCGGGTGATTAACCCTGTGTCTGCAGAAAACTGTGCCAAACTGTTGACTGCTAGTGCGGCATTAATTTGCCCGTCAGTGCCTAATAGAAAGTCGGTTTTACTCATATTGCTTGGAGTGCTGCCAGGCAGGGCAACACGTTGCTCGGTTAAATTAAAGCGTTGCCCCGTAAAAATCCGTAGCCGCTCTAAACCATTTGTTGAGTCAAGAAATTTGGTGGTAGCACCAATGGTAATTTGTTTTGCATCTCCAGCGCGGTCATTACCCACAAAACGGTTTTCTGTAAAAATTTGTGTGTAGTTAAAATCAGCTTGGCGGGTGTCAAAAACTGGTTGTTGACTTTGGTCGCGAAAGGGTGCGTATAGAAAATAAATTCTGGGCTCTAGGGTTTGTATGTAAGACTGACCTGCAATGTGTGTATTGCGTTCCAGTTGTAATTTACTGTCTAGGGACAGCATGGGTATGCTGTAGCTCAATTGCCTATCTTGCAATAGATCAAAACCATTTTTATTTGATAATTGATAACTGACTGCTTGAATTGTTAGCTTGGGGGTGATGCTGAAAGCGGGTGTAATTAAAGGGGCGCTGATGCTCGGTTTTAGAGTGAAACGTGAGCCATCAACTTGTGTCGGGTGCGAAAATCGCGCAGCTTCAGCCATCAATTGATAGTCGAATCCATTGACATCGAGTCTGCTAGCGTTTAGCAAAATTTGTGGTACACGGTTATAAGGAACGGTGATTGGTGCGGCTGGGTCTTGAAGTGTTTGAAAACTGGTTACACGTGTTGTGATATTGTAAAAATTTTCAAAATAACTGAGGGCTAAGTCGCGGGGTAGGTTTTTTTGTGACGCTCTGATTAAACTTCTAGAAAAGTCAACGAAATAATTGTTGTCAGACACCTCGTTTATATTGTAACTTCCAACCCAGCGATCACCAAAACGTTGCCTGCCTTGAGCCAGCAATGAGTACCTTGAGATTTGTCTTTGGCTGTCATACTCCATGCGCTCAAAGCGAATATTGCCCGATCCTTCTGGCTCTATGTAACGAAAGTGCCCACCGTACGCTAAACCGCGGTTGGCATACGCACGGGGAATGAAAGTGAAGTCTCGATTGGGTGCTATATTTAGGTAGTAAGGGCTGGTGAGTTCTAAGCCACTTCGGGTTGTAAAAGAAACGGTTGGGGGTAGAAAGCCGCTTTTGCGTTCATTGCGCAACGGAAAGCTTAAAGATGGCACTTTAATCAGTTGTTGGCCTTTAAATATCACTTTGCCATTGGTGGCTATGCCCTCGTCTTGAGTTTGATCTAGATTGAGTTCCTCGGCTTGTATATACCAGTCAGCATCTTCAATATTGGGCACTTGGCAGGTGGTGTATGACGTTGAAAATAGTTTTAATTGGTCGATACCGTTGAATTCCGCAGATTTGGCTTGTCCAATGCCGCCACTGTTTTCTAGAAAAAATTGTGGTTCTTCAATGACGCCTGCGCCTGTGGAGGCGCGAACCGATAAACGGGGAGCCGTAATCACAAGTCCTGGTTTAATTAAATGTGTTTGCCCTGAGGCGTTAACAAGGTCTTTAGGAACTTCATACACCATTTCATCGGCCTTGATTACATTGTCATTGCGACGCAATTCGACATTTTGATGTAAATAAATTGTGTCCTCAGAGTTTCCTTCAATGCGTTGTGCTTGAATAAACGTGGGTGTTAATGCGGTGTGTGGTTGTGGCAATGCGCCTAATTGGCGATGTAATTTTAATTGTAGACTCGGTTCAGTGGCGTGCGCATTATGGTGGTCTAAGTGCATGATTAAAAGAGCCATAATTGGCTGTAGTGCGAGCCAATACCTTGGTCTAGAATGCACGTCTAGGGCCTTGGACAGGCGATTTTTTTTGAATTTCACGATGCCTCGTGCTGTACTGTTTTGTAATACCCTTTATTATAGGTGTTAAGTATTCAGTATATGTAGCGTCTGTGTTATTAAAGTGAATTAGCGTATGGATCAAAGAAAAAAACAGTTAGAACAATGGATCGGTGAGTTACCGGATTTACAATTATTACCCGAAACTTTAGAAACCGCCTCGGCAGATGCGAGTTTCCGGCGTTATTTTCGGGTAAAAAGTCTGACTGTGCATGGCGGGTCAGTTATTTTAATGGATGCGCCCCCACCTCAAGAAGATGTGCGGCCCTTTGTTCAGATTGCACAGCGTTTATCGGCTGCTGGTGTGCTTGCGCCTAGAGTGTTGGCCGCAGATGAAAACCGAGGGTTTTTGGTGTTGAGCGATTTGGGTAACACCACTTACATGCAGGCTTTAAATGCGCAGTCATGCTACAGTCTTTACCAAGATGCATGGCAAACCTTGGTGCGTATGCAGGTGGGTACCTCAGTGGAGAATTTGCCTTCATACGATGCACAGCGTTTGCAAGCGGAAATGCAATTGTTTATAGATTGGTATGTGGTTAGGCATTGTCAATTTTCGTTTAGCGACGCACAGCGCAACGATTTAAAAATAATATTCAATTTATTAACATCGCAGGCTTTGGCGCAGCCTCAAGTTTTTGTGCATCGCGATTACCACTGCCGTAATTTGATGGTGCTTGATGCTGAACTTGTTGAAATGGCCTCGTGCCAAGCGGGTCCAGGGGTGTTAGATTTTCAAGATGCGGTGCTTGGGCCTGTGACTTATGATTTGGTCTCTTTGTTTAAAGATGCGTACATTCAATGGGATACTGAGCTTTGCCTAGATTGGACAATACGTTACTGGGAGACAGCTAAAAAAGCGGGTATTCCTGTTGATCAAGATCCTGCTGAGTTTTATCATAAGTATGAATGGATGGGGTTGCAACGGCACCTAAAGATATTGGGTATTTTTGCACGTTTGTATTATCGAGATGGTAAACCTGAATATTTAAAAGACATTCCTTTGGTGTTGCATTACACTCGTCAAGTGGCTGAATCGTTTTCAGTTTTTAAGCCTTTGGTTAAAATTCTTGACCAATTACAAGGTGTTGAGGCAAAAGTGGGGTATACATTTTGAAGTTGTGTTCAGTCATGATTTTGGCCGCTGGTCGTGGTCAGCGCATGCGTCCGCTAACAGATCACACGCCTAAACCTTTATTATGTGTTGGTGGTAAACCGTTGATTGTTTGGCATTTGGAGTGGATTCGAGCATGTGGGTGGTCACAAGTGGTGATTAATCATGCGCATTTAGGGCAACAAATTGAACAAACTTTAGGTGATGGTCGTCGTTTTGGTCTAAAAATTACTTATTCCCCAGAATCTGAGCCTTTAGAAACAGCCGGTGGTATTGCACAAGCTTTGCCTTCTTTAATAGGTGAAGGTCAAAATTGTGTTTTTGTCATCAACGGTGATGTGTTTTTTCGTTTAGAGATTGCAGATGTGCACAAGGCCATTCAAGCCTTTATACAAGGCACTGACTTAGCTCATTTGTGGTGGGTTGATAATCCGAGTCACAATACCCAAGGCGATTTTGCTTATATTAATGGCCGTTTAAACAGTGAAATTCTTGCTGGTGATCAAGCGGTGACATTTGCCGGGTTGGGTTTGTATCGGCCAAGCTTGTTTGCTGATTTACCTCGTAGGCAGCCTGTGCCGTTAGGTCCCGTGCTTCGTCAAGCTATGCACCTTGACAAAGTGAGCGCTCAGCCGTTGCTGGGTCAGTGGGTGGATGTTGGTACCCCCGAGCGTCTTGAGCAGCTTGACGCATTATTGCAGCGCCAAGATCCATTAATTGTCGCCTAGTAGGCTGGGTAGCGTTTAAATCCGTTTAATAGGTTTAATAGCGCATTAGATTTGAGCAAACTTAAGCAGATTTGCACATTTAAGTTGAAATGGTGGTTCAATCATGTTTGATAAGCAAGTTTATAAAATACGCAGGCAGCGTCTGGCACAGTTTGTTCAGCAACAAGGCGGTGGGGTTGTGGTGTTGTCTACAGCGCCAGAGGTGATGCGCAACCGTGATAGTGACTACCCTTATCGTTGGGACAGTTATTTTTATTATTTAACGGGTTTTATTGAACCGCAAGCTACATTGGTGATGTTGGTGCAACCCGATGGTGTTTTGCAAGATTTTTTATTTTGTCGCGATAAAAACGCAGAACGTGAAATTTGGGATGGTTTTCGTTTTGGGCCAACGGCAGCTCAGAATGTATTTCTTTTTGATGGTGCCTATGCTGAAAATGAGTTGGCGTCTCGTTTGCCTAACTTTTTGATGAATGTTCGTCAGGTGTTTTATCCGATGGCGCAGTCTGAGACAGTAAACAACTTGATGCGTCAGGCGATTGGCGACGTTCGTAGCAAAGCCCGTTCAGGTATAAACACACCAATAGTTGCTTTTGACTTGACCCATTGGCTTGATGAAATGCGTTTGTATAAAGATACTTTTGAATTAACCACGATGGGTCGGGCTGCCGCAATATCGGCAGATGCTCACGTTCAAGCGATGCGCGTTGCGCAGCCTGGGGTTTTTGAGTACGCGGTTGAAGCTGAACTGCTTTATCATTTTCGCAAGGGGGGGGCGCAGTCTCCCGCTTATGGTTCTATTGTAGCTGGTGGTGCCAACGCATGCGTACTGCATTATCGGGCGAATGATCAAATTTTACGCGATGGCGAGTTGTTGTTGATTGATGCGGGGTGTGAGTTGGATGGTTATGCTTCTGATATTACAAGAACTTTTCCGGTTAATGGGCGTTTTACACAAGCGCAGCGCGATTGCTATGAGATTGTATTAGCAGCACAAGCCGCCGCCATTGAAAAAATTTGTCCTGATTGTCATTTTAATGAAGCGCATGACGCGGCTGTTTGTGTGCTGGCGCAGGGTATGCTGGATTTAAAATTATTGACGGGTACTTTAGACTCTGTTTTAGAATCAGGAGCATATAAAAGATTTTACATGCACCGAACAGGCCATTGGCTGGGTATGGACGTGCACGATTGTGGTGCTTACCGGCAAGTTCAGGATGTGGTAGGTGATGCCAATAGCCCTTGGCGTATCTTGCAGTCTGGCATGGTTCTTACGGTGGAACCTGGTTTGTATATTCGAGCCGCAGACGATATTCCACAACACTTTTGGAATATCGGTATACGAATTGAAGACGATGCAGTAATAACACCGCAAGGGTGCGAAATTTTAACGCAGGGTGTGCCTAAAACAGTGGTGGGTATTGAAGATTTAATGCGTCAGTTGCGCGAGGCTAAAGCGTGAGTGATTATGACTTGGCCATTGTGGGCGCGGGTCCAGTGGGTTTAATGCTGGCGCTTGAACTTGCACAAACTTGGGGGCAGCGTGCCAGTCGAATCATTTTAATTGATGCCAAGTCTTTGCAAACAGCACAACAAGACGCACGTGTTTTGGCTTTGTCCGATACTTCTCGTCAGCAATTATTGGATTATGATTTTCCTGACTCTGCGGTACCTTTGCGCAATATTCATGTTTCAGAGTATGGGCGATATGGCCGTGTATGGATCACTGCAGCTGAGTTGGGGCGCAACACTTTGGGTTGGACTGTACCTTATCGCGATTTATTAGCTGGCTTAGACAAAGCGGTGCATACCACCTCAGTGGAGTTTGTTCGGGGTGTTTCGGTTCAGCGCATTGAGCAAACCGCAACCCAAGTTCATTTATTATTGTCTGATGGTACAAAACTGTCGGCTGCTGTATTGGTACAAGCTGAGGGGGGCTTGTTTGGCTCGACTGTGCAGCGAGACATCATGCGTGATTATGGTCAGTCAGCTTTGGTGGGAGGTGTTATCGTACAGAATACAAAAAAACGTATTCAAAGAAACACAACTTTAGGTTTAACTGCGTATGAGCGGTTTACACCTGACGGTCCGTTGGCTTTTTTACCAATTAGTATGGATGGTTTACATTACACTATGGTCTGGTGTGGTGCTAAAGCAGCCACTGATTTAAGAAAAAAATCCGCCGCTAATGTATTAATTCCACAAATTAATACATTGATGTCGGGCCATTTACATGTTACCCACCTCGGATCTTTACAAGCTTTTCCATTGGGTTTGAATGTACGGCGCTCGGTGTTGGATGGTCGTTGTGTGGCTTTGGGTAATGCAGCACAAATTTTACATCCAGTAGCGGGTCAGGGGTTAAATTTAGGTTTGCGTGACGCGCGGATTTTAGCCGCACATTTATTACCTAGTGCATTTGAAACCTCAGGTCATCTGGATGATGCCCTACAAGCTTACGCTTGTGCACGACAAGCGGACCGATATTTTTTAATTCATTTAACCAATACAATGGCACGGGGCTTTGTCAGTCAAAATCCTTTGATTGCTAGGATGTGTCAAGCGGCTTTGCTAGGTTTAGAGTTTTTACCGGGGGCAAGGCGTTTTTTTGCTGAATCGCTTTTGTTTGGTTGGGTGCGGTAGTTCAAAATAAAATAAAAAAGATAAAAATATAAAGAAGGTGGGCGAATTAAAAAAAGGATAACAATGGGCTTGAATCAATTTTCTTCGCGCTGGCAAGTATTAGAGGAACATGCTAGGCGTTTGCAAGATATTAGTTTGCGTGGTTTATTTGATCAAGGAGGCTATGCGCGTTCTGAGCGCCTGCGGTTTGATCATGGGCATTTGTATATTGATGCAACTCGCCAGCGTTTTGATTTGTCAGCCTTAGAGGCTTTGTGGTCATTGGCTGAAGATTTGGCAGTTTTAAAAAGTCGCGATGATATGTTTGCTGGCAAGGTATTGAATAAAACCGAGCAGCGCAACGTTAGCCATTGGGCTTGGCGTGAACCTAACCCCAGCGGAAACAGTGCCAGCACCTTAGCTCGTTTGGATGATTGGGTTGGGTCTTTGTTGGCAAAGTTTATACAGCCCTCAGGGTCTCCAATACGCAGTATTTTACATTTGGGAATTGGTGGGTCAGACTTGGGGCCTCGTATGGTGGCAGATATGATTGCGTATAGCAATTCCGTGCATACGGAAATTAAAGCTTATTTTGCCGCCAATGTTGATGGCCATGAGTTGCAGCGAGCCTTAGATTGTCTAGACCCCAAAACTACTTTGGTTTCGATTGCTTCAAAAACATTCACCACACGGGAAACATTATGTAACGCACAAACTGTGATAGCCTGGTTAGCCCAAGGTGGGGTGAGCGATCCTTTAAAACATGTGGTGGCTGTGACCAGTGATTCAAACAAAGCGCGTGCTTGGGGTGTTTATCCAGAGCAGATATTTGAATTTGAAGACAGTGTAGGTGGGCGTTTTTCGTTATGGACCCCTGTGGGGTTGCCTGCGCGTTTAGCAATTGGTGAGTTGGCTTGGGCCAATTTATTAAAAGGCGCATATGCGGCTGACTTGCATTTTAAAACTGCACCCTTGCGAGAAAATTTACCCTTGATGTTGGCCTTAATTGATATTTGGAATCATTCGTTATTGAGACTGCCTGCGCGAGTGATTGCCCCATACGATGCGCGCATGGGTTTGTGGGTAACTTATATTCAGCAATTGGAAATGGAAAGTTTGGGAAAACAACTGGGACCCAATGGTGAATTGTTAGCTCACGCCGCTTGTCCAATGATTTGGGGGGAGCCAGGCACCAATGGTCAGCATGCATATTTTCAATGGTTGCACCAAGCTCGGCAGGCTGTGGCAATTGAAGTGTTGTTAGTAGCACAACCACAGCACGCTTTTGATGCGCATCACAATATTTTATTGGCCAATGGTTTGGCTCAGGCAGATGCTTTTGCATTTGGTAAACAACCCGAGGGGGCATTAGCTGCGGGGGTTAATGGTCGTTTGCGCACTTTGCCAGGCGGTCGTCCTGTGAGCTTATGGATGTTTCGTACTTTAGATGCATATACATTGGGCTATGCTTTAGCCACCCTAGAGCATAAGGTATTGTGCTTGGGGCAGCTTTGGGGGGTAAATGCATTCGACCAATTTGGAGTAGAGCTGGGTAAAACAATGGCTTTGTCATTAGAACAGCAGCTTGCCAAAGGTTTGGAAGGGCAAGGGGATAAACATTTAGAGGACGTCTTGCAATGGTTAAAAAACACCCGTTGAATCACACATCTAAAATGGGCACTTGTGAGCACAGTTCAATTCGTACAGCGGCAATACGTCGAACAGCTTGGGCCACGGCAGTCACTTTTTTAATGATGCTCATAGAGATTGTGGTGGGTGAGCTTTCTGGCTCAATGGCATTGTTGGCCGATGGTTGGCATATGGCAACACACGTATTTGCATTGGGTTTGTCTTGTGTTGCATTTTATTTAAGTCGACGCTTTGCTAGTGATCGGCGTTTTGTATTTGGGCCCAGCAAAATTGAAGGATTGGCAAGCTTTTCGAGTGCTTTGTTATTGGGGGTGGTGGGGTTATGGATGATTTTGGAATCGATCGCTCGACTCTTAGTGCCTGTGCTGGTGGATTTCTCAACAGCTTTGATTATTGCTATTGTCGGATTATGGGTCAATTTAATTTGCGTTTTGCTATTGCATCAGAAGACGGGTATTTTTGGGTTTAAGCACAGCGATGTGCATGCTGAGCGCTCTGAGGAAAATAGTGCGCAGCACGGAGTTACTCATCCTATGATTGAAGACGGTTGTTCGGAAAAAAACAATTCAGCTTTTGTAGAGAACCTAAATTTAAAGGCGGCTTACTTACATGTGTTGTCTGATGCTGTAACTTCATTGCTCGCAATTCTTGCATTGCTGGTAGGGCACTTAACGGGTATTTCGCAATTCGATACCGTGGTTGGGTTTGTTGGTGCTGCCTTGGTTCTTATATGGTCTCGATCGCTGTTAAAACAATCGCTCCAATGGATTCTTGATTTACGTTCAGCCCCAGAGTTAGAGGAGATTATTTGGCAGCGGTTGCTAAGGGTTTCTAAACAGATGCAGGATCGTGCAACAGCTGATGTAACGGTGGTTGATGTCAAACTGTGGATGTTATCCTCAGGTCGTTATGGCATTATTGTCGTTTTATCTGAAGCACAGCCGCTGCAGTTGTCGTGCTACCGTCAGCAATTGCAAAATATACCGCAATTAGAATTTGTGGCGATTGAAGTGTTTTCAAAGCGCGTTGATGTTGACGGTACGCCACATTTTGAATAACTTTTTTAAATGAAATTTTGAGCATATGGCTTTTTTGTGTGTCATCATGGCTTTAATGCTAGAACAGGCTAGGGCCGTGAATCCGAAACATTGTATTTATCGGATGATGGCCTCAAGTCTTGAAGCAATTGAAAATATTTTTCATGCTAGTCATGAAAAAAAGTACGGTGCTGTTGCTTTGGTCATGTTTTGTGTAATATGGGTTGCTTCTGCGGCCGTATTGTGGTTTTTTTTAAGTGAGTTTTCTTTGGTTTTTGGGGGACTCTTTTCTTTATGGGTATTGTATTTAAGTGTTGGTTTTCGGCAATTTAGTCAGGTGTTTACTGACTTGCAATTAGCCCTGAATCAGGGAGATAGGCAGCGGGCTGCGCAAGTTTATTCTCAATGGCGTACCCAAGTCTATCCTGAGTTTGAATTTCAGCCAGCCCAAACCGAACCTGCGCGGTTGGTGCGTCAGTGTGTTGAATACGCATTGGTTGCTGCTTATCGTCAGGTTTTTGCCGTGTTATTTTGGTTCATTATTTTGCCTGGCCCAACGGGGGCAGTGCTTTATCGTATTGTAGAATTAGCGGTACGGTCTTGGCAGCAAAAAAGCAATGCTTTAGGTACAGATTTTAATTGGGCAGCACAACGATTTTTAGGTTTTTTAGATTATTTTCCTGTTCGTTTAACAGGTTTAAGCTACGCTGCAGCGGGTCAGTTTGAAGAGGCAACATTGGCTTGGCGAGCACAAATAAATGATAGTCAAAAAAACATTGATTCATCCTTGGTTGCAGTGGGTTTAGGTGCTTTGGGTTTGCGTATTGGCAGTGATGTTATGGACATTCAAACAAATGTTTTAATGCAAACCATCTGGACCGGCCAGACCTTAGCATCAACCACCCGCTTGATTTGGCGTTCTTTAGGGTTGTGGATGGTGGTTTTATTTTTGCTAACAGTGGTTGGGCCTGTGCGTTGATAGATTTAACTTCCCTTTGTTTAGAAACGTTTAGCATCGCGTATTTCTGCTTTAAATTGATGGTAAAACGTTAACCATTGTGTTGCTTTTTGGTTTTTCTGTACAGCAGCTATGACAGCGCAACCAGGCTCACTGATGTGTTTACAATTGTAAAATCGACATTTTTCGTTGGTTTCAAAAAGGTATGAAAAAGCCGAGTCAATCGCTGAGTTTTCCAAGTGAGCCAAGCCAAATGCTTGAAAACCTGGTGAATCAATGACTTCAGCGCCATAGTTCAGTCGGTGGATTTGTGTGTGCGTGGTGGTGTGTTTTCCGGTGTTTAAAGCCTGTGATATTTCTGCTGTGAGGGCCTGTGCTTCGGGTACCAATAAATTAATTAAACTGCTTTTCCCCATCCCAGACTGCCCAAGAATCAGCGTTCTGCGATGAATTAACTGGGGCATCAAGATGTTTACGGTTAAGTCTGGGGATTTTTTAACGCTTACTTTTAGTAGTTTAGGTTGATTTGGGGGAGATAAAGGAAGTAATTGACGCAAGCGAAGTTCTAGTTGATCTATTTTGTCTGACTGATCAACCAAGTTACAGGTAGAGGCTTTCAACAAATCAATTTTATTGAGCACCAAGATTAATTCGATATCAGCCGTTGCACAGGCTAGCCAAGTGCGTAGTACCAGTTCAGGGGATAAAGGCGGGCTTGGGGCAATCATTAAAAGCACTTGATCCAGATTGGCAGCAAATACTTTGGTGCGTTGTGCATCAGAACGATAAAGTAAATTTTTTCTGGGAAAAATTTCAGCAACCCAAGCTTGGTTTGCAGCGCTGGGTTCCAGGCCAATCATGTCTCCAACGGCCAAATTTTGTTTTTTCCCACGGCTAAAAACTTGCCATTGTTTGCCATCGGCATCTTTTGCTAGGGCATGTCGGCCAAATGTTGCAATTACAAGGGCCTTTGGTGCGGACAGTTTAGGTGCTATTTGAGATTTATTTTTCAATTCGGTTTAACTTTGTGCAATATAGATAGAAGCATGAAAAAATATAAGATGCGCATTTGTTTTGCTTTTTTAAAAAGCGCGCAAGCGGGCGATCCGCATGCTTGCTGGTGGCTGCGAATCAAAAAATAAAGAACGCCAAGGGTCGGGTGTGAGAGTGGTGGCATTGCCTTCATGCAGTTTAACAAGGGCAGATATGAGGAGTTCAGGGTTGCTGTGTTTAGCAGCAAAAGCATCGGCTTCATATTCATTTTTACGAGTAAACGCAGCCAGTATGGGCTTTAATAGAAAGTTGAAATACGGCATAATCAGGAAAAAAAGCACCAGTGCTAGCGCATGATTGTTGTTTGTTAAGTTGGGAAAGACTCCTAGCTCAGTAAAAAACCAAGTTGTTTTTGCAAGTTCACTGAGCGTAAACAGGGCACCCAAAGTAAAGCCAAAATTAAGCATTAAATTTTTAATGGTATGGTGTTTTTTAAAGTGGCCGAGTTCATGCGCTAAAATCGCTTCAATCTGCTGTGGGTTGAGTTTTTTTAGTAAAGTGTCAAAAAACACGACTTGTCTGTTTTTTCCAAGACCAGTAAAGTAAGCGTTGCTATGGCTAGAACGGCGGCTGTTGTCCATTACCAATAAGTTGTCTGTGGGAAAGTCACAGCGTTTTAGTAAGTCTTTAATGCACCGATGTGTTTCGCCATGTTCCAGTGGAGTAAAGTGATTAAACAGTGGTGCAATCCAAATTGGGTATTTCAGCACTAAAAGTGTATTGAAGATAACCCAAATGCCCCAGGTGTATAGCCACCAGAATTGGCCAGCAATTGTCATGATAGCTAAAACCAAGGCCAGCAGTGGCGCACCTATAACCGCACATACCAACAGGCTTTTAAAATAATCTATGAAAAAAAGTGGCAGGGCCATACGACTAAACCCAAATTTTTTTTCTATTTTAAACTGGCGATAGTAGTCTAGGGGCAGTTCAATTATGGTATAAATTAGCCCAGTACTCGCTATTAGCGTAATTCCGTACAATAACCCGTTTGTGTGCGTAAGTAGAAATGAATTTAATGTGTTTAAGCCACCTAGCAAAGTGAAAGCAATTACCAAAGCGGTGTTCAGCACTAAACAAACCAAACTCAGCTGACTCTTGGCAGTTGTGTAGTCTGCTGCTTTTTGATGAGCCTCGGGGCTTACTTGCTCAATAAATTCCACTGGAACAGTATCGCGATGCGCCGCAACACACAGCACTTGGCGCTTAGTTAGATAAAAATCAATGCTAACAGTAAGCAAAACAGTTGTTAAAAAAATCCAGATGAACACGGCGATTTTAAGGTCAATAGGTTAATGGAGAAGCATACGGCGGCTGACAAAGGCACCTGCCCAGGCTTTTTCGTAAAGCTTTGGGTGTGCGACAATAGCGACTGGTTTAAGACTAACATTAGATTGCATTATGTCACAAGCTCAGGAAAACGTGGTTTCATTAAAAAATGAAAATAATTTGATTTGGGTGGATATGGAGATGACTGGTTTGAATCCGTCAACCGATCGAATTTTGGAAGTGGCTGTAGTGGTTACGGACTCTCAGCTCAATGTTTTGGTGCAAGGGCCTGTTTTTGCTATTCACCAGTGCGACGAAATTTTGGCGAAAATGGACAAGTGGAATCAGTCTACGCATGGTAAATCGGGGCTGATTGATCGGGTTCGGGCTTCTACAGTTTCTGAGACGCAAGCACAAGAAGCCCTGATTCTTTTTTTATCCGACTATATTTCTTCGGGCAAAAGCCCCATGTGTGGTAATAGCATATGTCAAGATCGCCGATTTATGGCAAATTATATGCCAAAATTAGAGGAGTTTTTTCATTACCGCAATTTGGATGTCTCCACCTTAAAAGAGTTGTGTAAACGATGGCAACCAGATATTGCAAAAGGTTTTCATAAAAAATCAAAGCATACCGCTATGGCCGATATTGAAGAGTCAATTGAAGAATTGCGTTACTACCGACAATATTTTATTGGCGCTGTTCAATAAACAATTGAAACAGTTCTTGTTTGTCTGAGGCGCGGCGCCCCTCCCAAACCAGTTGCCAAGAACCTTCTGGTTGTGGCGGTCGCGCCGCCTTGTCTTTGGGAAAGCTAATGTAGCTTAAAACCCATGGGCATTTTTCGTTTGAGGCTTGTGCTGAGTCTGAGTATTTAAAGTTCATTGGCCCTAGATAGCTTAAAGACGCGCGCTGTGCCATTCCTACGTTTAGGGCAACAATGCAGTCTGTTGTTTGATTGGCTTGGTGTTGTTGCATTGTTGTGGTAATAGCATAGGCAACATTGCGATAGCTTTTGCTGTTGTTTATCATGGGTAGCCAAAGGGTCATAATTAGTAGCCAAACCAGCGTTGCTCCACCTGAAGATAGCGCTAGGCTGCGCCAAACGGCTTTGGGGTGGTGTTGTACACGCCAAACTAGAAGAGCTAGCCAAGCTGTGCTGACTGCAATGGCTAAGAGTATTTCGCCTGGCGCCATAGCAGCAACAAAGTCCGGGGTTAAGCGTTTAACGCTTTTCACTAGAAAACTTGGGTTGTCAAATAAAATGGCAGACCAACCCAGCCAGATTACAATTCCAGTTAAGCTAAAAATAAATAAAGCAAACCAGTCGATCAAACTAACCAAGTGGTGTTTGAGGCTACCTAGGCCAATAGCAGCCAGTACGGTGGTTAACCCAAGAAGCGCGAATAAATTGCTATCGTCACCACCTTTATAAAATAATAGCGCAATGACTCCGCCTACTAAGCTTGCAACAGGAATGCGTAAAGGGGAGTTAAGCAGTTGTTGGCGATATTGCCAAAGGGTCCAGGTTAGTAGTGGCCAGGCAGGCCAGAAAAACCATGTTGCGGTTTTGAGATGATTTATTGCGGTGCCAAGGGCTTGCTCAATAGAGGTTGGGATATACCGATTGAGTTCTTGTATATTCCAATTCCACCAAAGTTCTAGGTAGCGCGGCCCTTCAGGGCTGAGGTGATAAACGGTTGTAACCCATATACCAATAATTAGTATAAGTGCAAGACTTGCGCGAATAATTCGATGTAGCAGACCAAACCGAGCGGTGGTATGAAACATGGAGGAGATGAGTAATGTCGCAAAAATTAACAAGCCGTTTGAGCAGCCGCGCGCTAAAATAGTGATGCTTAGACCTATTCCAAGGGTCCATCCAGCTGTTATGGGCCGATTTAAGCCCCGTACAGCAGATAAAACAATAATTGAAATGCCCAGTAATTCAGGTAGCTCCGTGGCCAGTTGGTGGCTTTTAACCATCAGCCCCAAGCAAGCTAGTAAACAAAGTACAGCGCAGTCCGCTATTGACTTAGCGTAGTGCGATCGATCCGCATTTAATCCTAGTGGGTCTAGAGGTTGCATTTCTGGGCGTAATGCAATCCGTTGCGTGGTTGACCACAGTGTCCAACAAATTGCCAATAGCCAAAGTAAACAGGATAAACGCATAATGTCGTCTAACCATTGCTTGTTGCCGCCCAAGCTTAGCCAGATTTTCCCAAGCAAAGCAGCCAACCAATGCGCTAAGGGTCCTTCTTGATGAACCAAAATACCATAAACGTTAGGCACAAGCCAATCGTGAATATTGCCTTGTGCCATACTTGCAGCAATACCAAAATGTATCGCATCAGTTGTTCTCCAGGGGTCGCGCATGAGCAGTCCCGGTAAGCCATACAAAATAATCAATCCCCATAATGCCCAACAAGGGAGTCGTTGTAGTAAAGGCGAGGAAATCATGCTGAAGAAATGCCAACATAAAAAAACCAGCGAACGCCATCTATGAGGCTGCGCTGGTTTATGAAGAAAAACCGATTTGAAGAAATTTTAAAAATAGAATTCGATGTAAGCTTGGGCTTAGGCGATTTTTGATTTACGCAAGTGTGCAAATTTTTTCTCGAAGTCTTTAACGCGGTTGGCATTTAACAGTGCTTTGTTTTGTGCGCCGGTATAAAAAGGATGAGATTCTGAAGAAACATCAAGTTTAACCAAAGGGTATGTTTTGCCTTCGAATTCAATGGTTTCTTTGGTACGAATAGTCGAACGGCTAATAAATTTAAAGCCGCTGGACATGTCTTGAAAAACCACTTCGTTGTATTCGGGGTGAATGCCTTCTTTCATAATTGCTCCAATGTATAGTGAGGTAGCCAGACCGGTCTGAGCAAGGTGCTCAAGATAAAAATTTTAAAACCGTCGCCCACTTGCCTAAACGGGTCATTGTACTTGAAAAACCATTGTTTTGACCAGATTGCTGGTTAATATTTTAAAGTTTTCGAAATGTTTCCAGTATGTTTTTAATGCTTATCAATATGTTGAGAATCTGAGCGCCAATTTTGTAAGTTAATTTTGGTGGTTTGCTTAGGGCAAGCGGGTAGGCGGAGTATGCGCATCAACAATATGTATTAACCACCGCGACGCATCATTTCAAAAAATTCAGAGTTGTTTTTGCTTTGTTTCATTTTATCTAACAAAAAATCCATGGCTTGGAGGTCGTCCATGTCATGCAGCAAACGGCGCAATACCCACACTTTTTGTAAAACATCGTTTTTGATGAGCAATTCTTCTCGGCGGGTGCTTGAGCGATTAATGTTGATGGCTGGATAAATTCGTTTTTCAGCCATTCGGCGTTCAAGGTGAATTTCCATATTGCCCGTGCCTTTGAATTCTTCGTAAATTACTTCGTCCATCCGGCTGCCTGTGTCAATTAAGGCAGTGGCTATGATGGTCAGTGAGCCGCCTTCTTCTATGTTGCGCGCTGCTCCAAAGAAACGTTTTGGTCGGTGTAGGGCATTGGCGTCAACGCCGCCAGTGAGGACTTTACCCGAGGTAGGTACCACAGTGTTATAGGCCCGGGCTAAGCGGGTGATGGAGTCTAAAACGATAACCACGTCTTTTTTATGTTCTACAAGTCGTTTGGCTTTTTCAATGACCATTTCTGCTACTTGTACATGGCGAGTGGCAGGTTCATCGAAGGTTGAAGATACCACTTCACCACGTACGGAGCGTTGCATTTCTGTGACCTCTTCAGGCCGTTCGTCAATCAGTAAAACAATTAACACAACATCAGGGTGATTGGATGTGATGGCGTGTGCAATGTGTTGCAGCATCACTGTTTTCCCTGATTTTGGCGATGCCACTAGTAAGCCACGTTGTCCTTTGCCGATTGGGGCAACGATGTCAATAATTCGGCCGGTGATATTTTCTTCAGATTTAATATCACGTTCTAGGAGTAAGGGCAGGTTGGGGTGTAGAGGGGTGAGATTTTCGAAGAGAATCTTGTGCTTAGATGCTTCGGGAGCTTGCCCGTTGATTTTGTCAACTTTGACCAAGGCAAAGTAGCGTTCGCCATCTTTTGGGGTGCGAACCTCACCCTCTATGGAGTCGCCTGTGTGCAAGTTAAAGCGACGAATTTGGCTGGGTGAAATGTAAATGTCATCAGTGCTGGCCAAGTAGGAGGTTTCCGGTGAGCGTAAAAAACCAAAGCCATCAGGCAGCACTTCTAACACCCCATCGCCATAAATTTGTTCACCATTTTTAGCACGTTTTTTTAGTATTGCAAACATCAGTTCTTGTTTGCGTAAGCGATTGGCGTTGTCGATTTCAAGGCCAGCAGCTATTTCTAGTAATTGTGAGACATGTAGAGCTTTTAGTTCTGATAGATGCATAATGAAGTAGAGTTAGATGAGTTGATATTGACCTGGTGCTGAGCGATTGAGCTGAGGTGAGAAAAAGCGCGAAGGGCTGAAGCCTTAGGTTGTGATTAATAAGTTGTTTGGATTGAGCAAATGAAAGAAACTTTTTTATGGGGAGTAGGCGCAGTTAGGAAGCTACGCCTCTGTTATTTTTTATCTAGATGTTACTGTCAATAAAAGCACAAAGTTGCGATTTGGACAAAGCCCCCACTTTGGTTGCAACAACTGCGCCGTTTTTAAATAGCATGAGCGTTGGAATGCCGCGGATATTGAATTTTGCTGGTACTAAGGTATTTTCATCTACATTTATTTTTGCAATGGTGAGCTTTCCTTGGTAGTCGCGCGCCACTTCATCTAAAATGGGGGCAATCATTTTGCAAGGGCCGCACCACTGCGCCCAGTAGTCAACTAACACAGGGCCATCAGTATTTAAAACATCAGTATCAAAGCTGTCATCGCTGACATGTTTGACCAAATCACTACTCATGTTTGATTCCTATAAAAAAGGGTTCAGCCACGCCAGAAATTGTTAACAATATTATGTATGACAACCACGCAAAATTTTAAAAGGGAGTTTAAATAGAAAAACTGTGGGTCTATTAACCCACATAACACTGACACTTAATGTTACAGTGAAACTAAAAAAAGTGCCAATCATTCGCACATTTTTTGTTGTTTTAATTAAAAAAGTTGAAATAGCTAAACAATACAAATGATTAAAGACCTGTTAATTACGCCTTACAGTGACTCAAATCCATGGCAAGCCGCAGTGCAGTTCTGTCAGAGCCATTTAAACTTGAATTTGACTCGCCTTGCATGGTTGGTGCCACGTACTGAACAAATTGTAGATTTGCGTGAGGCATTGTGTGCCTCCTGTTCTAATCCATCTAGTCAATGGACGCAATCGCCTATTATTGTTAGTGCTGATCGACTGTTTGAGCCGCGACAACAAATGGCATGGTTAGATTTTCGTTTGCAGGTGGCCAAGATTTTGCGTGAGCACGCCTCTTTGGTGGGGATATTGCAAACAGGAGAATCGTTTTGGGCGTTGGTTGACGAGTATTGTGAGTTGGCTTTGTCTTGCGTAGCTGCCTCTGATTTGCCAAATGTGCTACAGCGTTATCTACAAAGTGTGTCTTTGGCGGGCCCTGAGGCGGGTGTGGTCTTGAGCATTGCACAAATTTATCGTGATAGTTTGATTGCACAATTACCCGAGGGTTTTAAAGCCGAAGAGTTGTCTCGGTTTGATGAATTGGTTTGGTTTGACGACGGAGAATTGCGCGTGCATTGGTGGTTAGAAACCTATGTGGTTTCTAAGGATGTTCTTCGGTTAAATATTCAAATTTCAGATACTGTTGATTTGAATGTTTGCGATTTAAGCTTAGGGCAATATTTGCAAGCTCCTGACATGGAAGCAGCAGCTCACGCTAGCGCTTTGCATATTGTTGAATATGTACAAAAGCATCCGCAGTCTATGTTGGGTGTGGCTGTGGTGGATCGCGCTTTGGCTCGTCGTGTGCATGGTTTGTTACAAAGCGCTGGCGTTTTGGTGGACGATCGTACGGGTTGGCGTTTATCAACAACGCGGTTGGCTGGGTGGTTAGATATTTTATTACAGGCTTGGTGGGCGCAAGATTTCGTGCGTTTTTTAGGCGCATGGTCTTCTAGCCATTCAATTGTGCTACAACATTGTGTCGCCCATTCGCGGTGGCCAGAATTAATCCGCGATTTAAGCAGTGGGCGTGTTTCTTTGAAATGGCATGCTTTGCAAAGCCATTTATTGCAAATGAATACCCAAGATGGGGGTCAATTGTTCGATCAAGAAAATCAGCCAAACGTTTGTCTGCAAGAACAAGGGGGAGACGCTCAGCAGGTTGAGCTTGAATCTGCGTTTAAATTTGGCTCGTTAAATCATTTGCAACAAACTCAAGTGCTGAAAAATGGTTTGCAGGCGTTCGATACTTTAGGGCATCACCCCCGGCCTTTTTTTCAGTGGTTTGTTGATATTTTGTCTTTGCTGGAGGCTTTGCATTTAACAAGCGTATGGATGCAAGACAGTGCGGGTGAAGTCATGATCACTGTGTTACGCACCGCGGCAAGATCGCAAATTCAAACAGTTATTGATGCGCAAGATTGTTGGGTTTTGTGGCGCCAGTTATGCGAAAAACAACGTTTTCGAGAGCAAGATATTGCCAGCTTTGTACGTTTTATGCCGTTGCAGTCGTTTCGTTTAAAGCGCTTTGATCACGTGGTGGTATTGGGGTGTAGTCAAAGGCATTTTGCGCCCAGTCCCCCTGGTTTATTACCCCCCGCAGTAGCTCAAGAGTTGGGGGTGTCTGATGTTTGGTTAAAGCGTCGTCAGCAGCTGGCTTGTTTATCTGAGTTGGTTTTAAGTGGCCAGTCTTTTCTTTTGGTGCATGCAGCTTATCAAGCAGGGCAAGCACAGCCCGCTGTTGGGTGGGTGCGGTATTGGCGACTGCTACAAATGCAGCGAAAAGGTGCTGCTAAAGACAATACCGCCAATTCATGGCAGCAGTTTGTTCATTGGGAACAGCGTGAGGTGTTGGCCATTGTATCCTCACCTTTAAAAGTATCTTATGCAAAATGGCCAGAGCGTTTGACGGTTCAGGCTTGTTCTGATTTGGCTGTTTGTGGTCTAAAATTTGCTCTGTCGCATTTACTGAAGGTAGAAGATGTGCAGCCAGGAGTTCAATTAGATCGGCAAAAAGTGCTTAAAGGTATTTGGATGCATCGTGTCATAGAGCAATTTTTTAAGTTAAAGCCGCCGTCAATCTTGGCGGGTAAATCTGTATGGGCTAGGCAGTTACTTGATCTTGCCCATATACAGTGGCAAAAACTGCCCATGCAGCAGCAGGTTTTACTTTTTGAAGATTATGTACAGTTTGAGCGCGTGTCTAATGAATTGGCAAGTCTATTGTTTGAGCGGGCGCAAGCGGGTTGGCAGGTGATTGTTCAAGAGCAGCATTATGAACGGTCGTTGCATATGGGTTCAGATCGCATGTTGACTATTGAGGGCCGGATAGATCAGCTACAACAGAGTGACCAGGGCTTGGCTTTAATTGATATTAAAACCTCATCTATGGATAAACTTAAAAAACGGGCGGCTTTCTGGACGGATTATCCGCAACTGCCTTTGTATGCCTGGTTGGTGAATCAGCCTGTAGAGTCGTTGAAATATTTGGTGATTGGGTCTAAGCGCGCTGATTGGGTTGATTTGCCACAGCCTATGCGTATGTCAATGGTAAAAGCTGATCCCTCGTCGTTTTCAGCAATATTGTCAGTTCAAGCCGTAATAGAGGCGGTGGAACAACGGTTGTTGAGTGCTTTGGCGCATTATTTTGAGCAAAGCCATGAATTTTCACCCATGCCTCATGACGGTTGTGTGCATTGTTCATTCGCTGGGGTATGCCGTTTAAGTTGGCAAAGCGAAGAAATACATCAAGACCTGGAGGCGGTGTGAACACATCTTCATCAAGTACAGAAAATTTGGCACAATTGGCTACCAATCCAGGGTATTCAGTGGTGGTTAGGGCCTGTGCCGGCAGTGGTAAAACATGGATGTTGGTGACACGAATGTTTCGTCTGTTATTGCTAGGGGTAGCGCCTGACACCATTTTAGCAATTACGTTTACACGAAAAGCAGCGCAAGAGATGCGGCAGCGTTTAGACGATTTAATTGAGCAATGCGCATTGCTTGATGACCCAGCGCTTGATGCGTTATTGGTGCAGCGATGTTGTGAGCCAACCCCTCAGCATCGCCAAGCCGCGCGTTCATTGGCTATGCGCGTTTTTCAGTCAGCCCGTGGTGTGCAAATTAGCACATTTCACGGTTGGTTTACGTCCTTGTGTCAATTGGCCCCGTTGTCTGCGGGTTTTTCGCGTCAAGCTGAGCCAACTGAGCTGCCAGAGTTTTGGCAACTCAAAGCATGGCGTTTATTTATGGATCAAATTCGCATCGATTCTAGTTCAATACTTTATCAGTCGTTGCATTATTTAATACAGACCATCGGTGTAGATGGTGCTAAAAAGGCCATTTTAAATTTGACTAAGCAACGCGCAGCTTGGCAATTGTTTTATGAAAAAGGGTTGCGAGATCAAACATCATTCCCACGTTTTTCTGAAGCAGAGTTTTCTCAAGCACAGAGCGATGATGATTCTGCAGCCATGGATTTTTTCTATAAAAACCAATATGGTCCTTTGGAAGGTTTGCTCAACGAAGCCACCATTTTTGAGTGTGTCCAAATGCAAGATGCGGTAATGTGTTTGGTTCGTTTCTGGGTTGACGGGTCTGAAAGCGAAAGAAAAAGAGCGCTGACATTAGAAAAAGCTTGGGTTGAACATGATTGGCCTGTTTTATGGGAAACCTTTAGAAAAAAAGAGGGGCATTCTAAAAAATTAAATTTAACAAAAACAGCGCTTAAAAAGTTGGGCGATCAAGTTGAAGCGACATTTTTGGAAGCCTTGGCGGTGGTGCAAACCCATTTGGAGTTGATTCAGGACAATACAAATGATTTGCATTGGTGCAATCTAACCGTGTCGGCTTTAAACTTGATGCCGCACTTTATATCAATATATGATCGGGTTAAGGCTCAAGCTGGCGTAGTGGATTTTGACGATTTAGAGTTAACCGCTTGTCGTTTACTCAATGACCCCCAATTTGGGGCTTATATACAAGCAAAAATAGATTGTAAAACACAGCATATTTTGGTTGATGAGTTTCAAGACACCAATCCAGTGCAGTGGTTAATTTTACAGGCCTGGTTAAGCCAATACCATCAAGGCGATGGTTTGAGTGTTTTTTTGGTTGGCGATCCTAAGCAGTCAATTTATCGTTTTCGTCGAGCAGAAGCGCGTTTGTTCGATCATGCTACACAGTGGTTGGTACAGCAGTTCAATGCTAAGGTTTTTAGTACGTCAGTGAGTCGGCGCTGTAGCGCAGCGGTTTTGCATGCTGTTAATACTTTATTTGTAACGCATGCGCATTTTCGGTTGGGCTCAACGTTGATAGAACAGCACCACGGCCAATTGCCCGAACCTTTGAGCGCAATGCCTGAGGTTTTAAAATTGACTAATTTTACTGCTGATAGTGGTGTGTTGGTTTTTCCCTTGGTTTTACCGTCGGTTGATGCCAGTTTTAATCCGGTTGAACCCAATGAATCTACTTTGCAAAGCAATTTGCGTGCTCATTGGTTTGAGTCGCATGCTTATTTTGGTCAGCAAAGCTTGGGCGGTGATCACTTAAGCGAAGCTTTGCGTGTAGGGTTAACTGTAAAAGATTGGTTACAAACGGGGCAGATTCAGAGCCCAAGCGATATTTTGGTGTTGGTGCGTCGTCATGCCGACGGTGCTCCTTTAAGCGGTGTGTTGCAAAGTTTGGGTATAGCGCATACGGTAAATAATAAAGCGGGTCGCTTTGCTTCAGTGTTGTGGGATGATACGTTGGCTTTACTACGGGTTTTGTACTCCCCGTTAAATGCGTTGGCTGCCTTACAGTTGTTGCGTAGTCCCTTTTTTGCAATTCCTGCTGTACAAATTGGTGAGTTTTTACCTCATTTGCAAAGCCAAAAGTGGGCTGATGCGATTGGCCTAGCATCGCAGCCTATTGCATTGGCTATGCAAAGCATGTCGCAGTGGCGACAGTGGGCGGCCAATATGTCATTGCATGAGGTTTTGCATTTAATTTTTCAAGAGACTGATGTTCAGATAAAAACAGTGGCTATGGCGCCAGACGTTGAGCGCGCTGCGGCACAAGTTCATTGGCAGTGGGTGTTGCAGTGGGCGCTGGATTTACAGCAAGGGCGTTTTCCTGATCCGGTTTTGGCTTTGCAGCAGGCGCTTGCCTTGGCTGATCATGGTAGTGCTGGCACTGAACAGTCTAGTGATTCAGCGGCGTTACGCATTATGACAGTGCATGCTGCTAAAGGCTTAGAAGCCCCTATTGTGTGGTTATACAACGCTCATGTGGCACCACAGCCAACTCAAAACGCTGAAATCAAGTGTTTGGTTGGTTGGCCACTGGAATCGTCAATGCCGCTACATCTGTCGTTGTATTCAGGAAAACAGTCTTTGGGCCGCGCTCGTTCGCATTGGTTTGCCACTGAGTGGCAAGCTGTTGAAGATGAAATGGACCATTTGTTATATGTGGCTTTAACCCGAGCGCAACAACGTGTGATTGTTTCTGGAACAGCGTCCAAAAAAGATGCCCCTTTACTGCCTGGTAGTTGGTACCAGCGTTTGAGTGAGCATGCAGCAGCGCACACCATAGACTGGCTAGATTTTAGTTTTCAGTCTGATTTGGCGCAAGCTAATCAAATAAAAGAGCTTCAACAAAGCGCGGATGATGCACTTAAAATTTGCCGAGTATTCAAGTCCTTGCCTTTTATCAGTCCTGAGGTTGGGCGTGTTTTACCACGGCAACACAATTTATTAACTCGTCGCGGCATAGCTTGGCATGCCTGTTTACAAGGTTTGGATGCTTTAGCATGGCAAGATTTTGAAGCTTGGTGGCTTGTAATACAAAGTCAAGTTGCGCCACAGTTGGCTTATTTGTCCGATGCTTTTGTTGAAGAGGTACGGCAAAGTGTTGCTCATTTGCTTGCACAATATAATTTACGACAATTTTTAGATGATTCTAGAGCGCAGTTGGCGTTTAATGAGTTCGAGTTTTTGAATTTGATAGAAAAAAATAGCTGTCGAGCTGATCGAATTATTTTATTAAAAAATCAGTGGTGGATTATTGATTACAAATGGCAGTGGGACAGCGCAACATTGCTTACTTATGAACAACAATTGAAAACCTATGCAGTGGCTGTAGCACAAACATTGCAAAATCAGGGGCATGATAAAGAGATAAAACTGGCTTTGTTGAACGCAAACGCAGAATTTTTAGTTTTGTCGGACTGTTTTTAAAATAAAAAATTTCAAGCGGTGGTAGAATATTGGTAGCGGGCCTCCCCGCATGGTGTAGCGGCCAACCTGGTCAGGTCCGGAAGGAAGCAGCCATAACCGTCAAGCCAGTGCCGGGGTTAAGGCTCGCTTTTTTGATTTTTTGTTTTGACTTGTTTTTTTCGAATCGAAACGTTCCAAAGGAAGCCGTTCGTGTCGCAAAATCAACACCAATCTCAAGTGCTCGCTAGAAAATGGCGTCCCCGTGACCTCTCTAGTTTGGTAGGGCAAGTGCATGTGGTTCAGGCTTTACGGCATGCCTTAAAAACTCAACGCTTGCACCATGCTTATTTATTTACGGGTACCCGTGGGGTAGGAAAAACCACTTTGGCCCGTATCTTAGCCAAGGCTGTGAACTGCGAAACAGGCGTGACAGACCAACCGTGTGGTCAGTGTGCGGCTTGTAAGCAAATTGACCAAGGCCGTTTTGTGGATTTGTTGGAAGTTGACGCCGCCACCAATACCGGTGTTGATGAAATGCGCGACCTTCTTGAAAATGCCATGTATGTACCTACATCGGGTCGCTACAAGGTGTATGTCATTGATGAAGTGCATATGTTGTCAAAGCCTGCTTTCAATGCCATGTTAAAAACTTTGGAGGAGCCGCCAGCACATTTGCTGTTTATTTTGGCCACCACTGACCCCCAGAAAATTCCTATCACTGTTTTGTCGCGGTGTTTGCAGTTTAATTTAAGGCAGATGTTGCCTGAGCAGGTGGTAGAGCATTTGCAGTACGTGTTAATCCAAGAACACATTGAGTTTGACGTATCTGCTTTGCAGTTGATTGGGCGGGCTGCGCAAGGCAGTATGCGCGATGCCTTGTCATTAACCGATCAGGCCATTGCTTACAGTGCTGGTAAGCTGAATTATGACACGGTTGCTGCCATGTTAGGCACTGTTGATCAGAGGTATTTGTACGAGATGGTTCAGGCACTGGCCGATCATAACGGAAAACGTTTGCTAGCATTGGTGGATGAGTTAAATGCTCGCAGTGTCTCTTTTGTTGCCGCTTTGCAAGGTTTGGCAGAATTATTGTATCGTTTAAGTATTGCGCATGTAGTGCCTGAGGCCATTTCTTTTGACGACCCCGAGCGTGACGTTTTACATGCGTTACTGTCTGCATTTACAGCCACTGAGTTGCAGTTGTTGTATCAAATTGCAATTCATGGGGTGCGAGAATTGCCTTTGGCACCAGAAGAGGCACTTGGTTTTGGTATGACATTGTTGCGCATGTTGGCTTTTTTACCTAAATCTGTGGCCGGGGGTTCCTCTGGTTTAGTTCCAGAAAAATCAATGCCGCCTAGGCCTGCTGCTCAAGTCACTTCTACACGTATTTTAAGTTCAAATGCAATATCCAGTTTGCCTGAGCCGGCAAAAATAGAGCGTCCAGCTATCCAGGCGTTGGGGGGTATGTTGTCTGGTTTGGGTAAACGGGCTGCGGCTATTTCGGGTGCCGCAACTTCTGCGGTGCCTGTTGAAGTGGTCAATCAGCCAGTGAGTCAGAACAATACAGTTGCACCAACAGTGGGTCATCCTGAGCCCGCGGTGGTTTTGTGGCCAGACTCTTCATCATGGCCTGGGCATGTTTTGGCGATGCCCGCCAGTGGTTTGGTAAAACAAGCGCTGCAGTGCACGGAATGGGGTTCAGTTGAAACCCGTTCGCCATTGTCATATCTAGTGCATTTGCGCACCTCGATTAAAGCCTACGTCACTGCTGATTACGAACAACGCTTGGCCAGTACTTTGTCTAATTATTACGGTGTTAAAGTTCAGGTTCGTATTATTTTAGGTGAGGTCAGCCATACAGCGCAGTTGTTGACTCAAGTTCAGCAGGACCAAAAGCAATGTTCCGCTGTAGAATCAATAGAGCAGGATCCCTTTGTTTTATCCTTACAGCAACAACTGGGGGCTATTGTTGTGCCTGGGTCTATTCAACCTTTATCATAACCCTTGTTTTAACTTTTTTCATTGGTTTTTAACTTATTGATATATTAGTGTATTAATATATTTTTTTGTTGATATATCGTCAGCTAGGTTTGACTGCCTAGAGTTATCGGTTAAGCGTATACTTTAATTGATTTTGCTAAAATTTTAGCTCAATGAATTAAACTAGAGAATAATTAGGAGTAAGTATGATAAAAAATCAATTGGCTGGCTTAATGAAACAAGCCCAGCAAATGCAAGACAACTTAGCAAAAGTTCAAGAAGACCTTGCCAAGATAGAGGTTGAAGGCCAAGCAGGTGGTGGTTTGGTAAAAATTACAATGACTTGCAAGCATGGCGTAAAACGTGTGTCAATCGATCCGAGTTTATTGGGAGACGACCGCGATATGCTGGAAGACCTAGTGGCTGCAGCATTTAACGATGGTGTGCGTCGTGCAGAGTCTACGTCTCAAGAAAAAATGTCTGCAATTACTGCTGGAATGCCTTTGCCACCTGGGTTTAAGTTTCCATTTTAATTAGACCAGTTTATGGTGGAATGGTTTTATCAGTGTCACTTTTGGCTTTAAAACAAAGCAGGTTAATACAGCTGACAGCAGGCCAACTCAGCAACATTATTAAACTTGTGGTTTTGAAATGAACGGTGTTGATAGTGGCTAAAAAAGATCTCATGACACCTCCGAGTGTAGAGCAACTGGTTGACTTGTTGCGCCAGCTTCCTGGTGTTGGTCCAAAGTCTGCCCAGCGAATGAGTTTGCATTTGCTACATAAAAACCGTGAAGCCGCTGCGGCTTTAGGTCACGCATTGTTGCAGGCGGTCAATACCACTCGCAGTTGTAAAAAGTGCAATGGTCTGGCGGAACAAGACATTTGTATGGTTTGTTTAGACAACACTCGAGACACTGGGGTTTTGTGTGTGGTTGAAAATCCAGCCGATATGTTGGCCATTGAAGCCACAGGCACATACCGTGGTTTATATTATGTGTTGATGGCAAAATACGCCCCGCTTGATGGGGTGGAACCTCAAGGGCTGGGTTTTAATCGATTGCTGGAGCGGGTTCAGGACAGCTTAGTCACTGAGATTATCTTGGCTACCAATTTTACCAACGAAGGTGAAGCGACAGCGTTTTTCTTGCAGCAGCGACTCAAGCCCTTGGGGTTAAGGGTGAGTCGTATTGCCCGTGGTATACCTATAGGTGCTGAAATTGAATACATAGACCCAAGCACTGTAGCAAGAGCCTTATTGGACCGCCAGAAAATTAAATTAACCGATTAATTGACTGCACAACAATTCATTTTTCTGATAAAACTGTGTAAAAAATTAAGCAGATTCAATTTGATGACAATAGATTAAGTTAAATTAACGCGTGCAAATTTACGTTTTCCCACTTGAATCACGTAGCTGCCGCTTGATAATTTTAAAGATTTATCTTCACATAATTGGCTATCAATTTTAACGGCGCGTTGTTCGATATTTCTATTGGCTTCGGTGCTTGATGGGCTTAGCCCCGATTGTTTAAGTATTTGTGTTATGGATAGTGGGGCTCCGCTTAAGTGTACTTCTGGTAAGTTGTCTGGGATACTGCCATGTTTGAATCTGGCTTCAAAATCAGTAAGTGCGTTTTCAGCAGCTTGCTGGTTGTGGTAGCGGGTAATAATTTCTTGTGCCAAAGCAACTTTTGCATTGCGCGGATTGGCACCGGCAGCACAAGCCTCGCGTAAGGCCTTAATTTCTTCGATGGGGCGTAGGCTTAATAGTTCAAAGTAACGCCACATAAGTTCATCTGAAATAGACATGAGTTTGCCAAACATGGTTTCAGGTGATTCAGACACACCAATGTAGTTGCCTTTGGACTTAGACATTTTGTCCACACCATCCGTGCCTAGCAGTAAAGGCATCGTTAGAATGCACTGTGGTTGTTTGCCTTCTTGTTTTTGTAATTCACGGCCAATCAATAAATTAAATTTTTGATCGGTTCCACCCAGTTCGAGATCAGAGTTTAAAGCGACAGAATCTAAGCCTTGCATTAAAGGATATAAAAATTCGTGCAGAGAGATAGGCACGCCTGTGGTGAAACGTTTGGTAAAGTCGTCACGTTCAAGCATTCTAGCAACAGTGTAGCGTGAGGCTAGGCGTATCATGCCGTCTGCCCCCAGAGGCATTGCCCATTCGCTGTTATAACGAATTTCTGTGCGTGACGCGTCCAAAATTTTGACGGCTTGCGCGTGGTAAGTTTCGGCATTGCATTTAATTTCTTCAGGTGATAGCGGAGGGCGGGTAGTATTTCGTCCTGATGGGTCGCCAATTAGGGATGTAAAATCTCCAATTAGAAAAATTACTTGATGCCCTAAATCTTGAAGTTGCCGCAACTTGGTTAGCACTACTGTGTGGCCTAGATGAATATCCGGTGCGGTGGGGTCTAATCCTAGTTTAATACGTAAGTTTCGTCCGGTTTTTTCTGCGTTTTGTAACTTTGCAATCCATTCAGATTCGACAAGCAACTCGTCACAACCACGCTTGGTTATTGCCAAGCTATGTTGCACATGTGTTGAAAGTTTAGCCAAATCAATGGTTGAGTTGTTAGGTGTATTTCCGGGGGTAGATTGCTCGCCAGAGTCAGTCTGAAGTAAAATTTTATTTTGATTCATGCAAAACCTTTGGTACACTTGAAATTGATTTTGGAATTGTAGCGAAACTATGCAATATCGGTTTTTAAAATTTCTAAGCTTATTCTGGTTTAGAGGCTTAAATGCCATATACGCGTGTGTACATGCATTGACCAATGAAGTGTTGGCATGGTTGCCCCAGCGGCACGATCACCGTATTAGGCTTTATAAAGGATTTTCAGCACTGACAATTCTCAGTGCTGTAGCAGTCTCATTTGCAACCTCGCAAAAAGGGGTTTTTCTAGGTCTAGACCCAATTGTTTTTGTGGCAGAAAATCTTGCGCTGGATATCAAGCCAGAGCAAATCATGAGAGCAGCTCCTTTGGTGCTTGAAGAGCGAGTGCGTCGAGGCGATTCTCTAGGGAGTCTGGCCAGTCGTTTGGGTATTAGTGACCCTGATTTTATGCAATTTATTCGTACAGAACCGCAAGCAAAATTGGTTTTACAGTTGCGTCCAGGCACCTTGGTTTCAGCATTGACAGATATGGATGGTCGGGTCAAATGGTTTCGTTATTGGGGCCGCCAAGATCAAAAGGTTGAACAGCAGTCTGTGCTGCTTGTTTCGCGTCGAGCAGATCATTTTGTTGTTGGCCATGAAACGCTGAAGCTAGATAAACATCTAGAAGTGCGTAGTGGCGAAATCAAGTCATCTTTGTACAGTGCGACAGACGCTATTGGTATGCCAGAGGCTGTGGCAATTCAGTTGGTTGATATTTTTTCAGCCAGTCTTGATTTTCATCGCGATTTACGCCCTGGTGATCGGTTTAGGGTTGCGTACGAAACTTACCTTTTTAATGGTGAGCCTCTGCGCCCAGGGCGCGTTATTGCAGCTGAGTTTGTTAATGCTGGCCAACAGCATAGTGCATATTGGTTTGCATCCAATACAGCTGCTATCAGTGGCTATTATGATGCGCATGGGCACAGTTTAAAGCAGTCTTTTTTGCGTTCCCCAATAGAATTTTCGCGAGTTAGTTCTGGTTTTACGCAGGCGCGTTTTCACCCTGTTTTGCAAGAGTGGCGGGCTCATCGCGGTGTTGATTATGCTGCGCCTATTGGCACTAAAGTTCGTGCTACGGCAGATGCAGTGGTTGAATTTTCTGGTGTACAAAATGGTTATGGCAATGTTGTTATTTTGCGTCATTTTGGCAAATTCTCAACGCTATATGGCCACCTAGATGGGTTTGCTGCTGGTGTTAAAAAAGGTGTTCGTGTTGAACAGGGAGATGTTATTGGATTTGTAGGTCAAACAGGTTGGGCTAGCGGGCCACACTTGCATTATGAATTCCGCATTAACGATGTTCAACAAAATCCACTAACTGTTGTTTTGCCTGGTGCACCACCCCTAGATGGTTTATTACTTACTCAATTTAAACAACAGAAAGCTCATTTAAACGCACGTTTACAAGATCCTGCAGTGGCTCGGCTGGCGCAGTTTGACTGATTCTATCGAAAATCATGGCCATTTAGCAAAACAATGGCCTGTCCAAAACAACAAGCAAAATACTCAGCTTGAGCCGTCAGAACTGCAAAAAAATTTGTGGGTTGGTTTAATGTCTGGCACAAGCACTGACGGTGTAGATGGAGTAGTTGCTTGTTTTGATCAGGGGCAGCAGCGCGTAGAGGTGTTAGCACACCATTTTCTGCCTTTTTCGGCTGAGCTTCGTCAAAATTTATTGTGGTTGCAAGATGTTCATTACCAATGGCGTGAGCAAGACCCATTCATAGCATTAGAGGCAACTGGTAATCAGCTTAGTCAATTGTATGCGGCTACGTGCATTGCACTGCTCAATCATCCTCGTGTTAAAGCGTTTTTTCATCCACAGCAAGCACCTGTTGCGGTGGTTGCTGGGGCTCATGGTCAGACCATTCGTCATCAGCCAAAGCGGGGTATTACTTTTCAGCATTTTAATCCCAGTTTGTTTTATGCATTAACTGGTGTGCCTGTGGTTTGTGATTTTCGGCGTATGGATGTTGCCTTGGGTGGTCAGGGTGCTCCGTTAGTACCTGCGTTTCATCACTGGTGGATGCAGCCTCAAATACAAAAATTAAAAAAATCTCAAGCCCAGCAATCCAGTATTGTTGTGCTCAATATTGGCGGGTTTGCAAATTTGAGTATTTGCCGTTTTCAAGGCGTGACCGGTTTTGATGCAGGTCCGGGAAATGTATTATTGGATGCATGGATTGCCCGTCACCAGGGGGTAGCATACGATAATCAAGGCGCTTGGGCCGAGTCTGGTGAAGTGAATCAGAATGTGCTTAATGGATTGCTCAAACATTCTTTTTTTAGTCAGGTGCCACCAAAGAGCACAGGGCGAGATGAGTTTGATCTGATGTGGTTAGATCGAACTTTACAACAAATGCCACAATCTATATCGGCTGTTGATGTGCAGGCTACATTACTAGAGTTGACGGCGCAAACTATTGTTGAAGCCTTGCCACACGATTGTATGCAAGTGGTGGTATGTGGTGGTGGCGCAAAAAATACTGCATTAATGAAGCGGTTAGGCCATTTACGTTCGCACTTAATTTGGTCAGATAGTTCAGCTTTTGGTGTGGATGTTATGCAAGTGGAAGCCTTGGCCTTTGCTTGGTTAGCTTACCAAAAAATCAGAGGTTTACCAGGTAATATTTGTGAGGTCACTGGGGCTTGTCGCCCCGCAATTTTGGGCGTAGTTGCAGGGCTTTAATTGCCTAAGATTGACTTGATCGAAAAATCTCAATAATTTGTTTTGCTAAATTTGCGGCTTGAGTGCGGTTTTTTACATTTAATTTTTCGTATAAATCTTTGGCGTGAGTTTTTACCGTTTCAGGAGAAATGCTTAATTGCTTAGCAATTTCCTTATTTGATAAACCCGCTGAGATATGTTTCAAAACTTTTTTTTGTTTTTCGGTTAATTGAAAGGATGGGCCAAATTCTTCGGTTGAGGTTGCGGTATGCTCAGATTTTTGGGCATTCATATGAGGGTCAATAATTCCTTTTTGGCGCAACTTTAAAGTAATACTGTTTTGTAAATGTTCTGAGGATTCACGTTTGGACAAAATGGTGAATGGCTTGTCCCCAGGTTGCCGTTGATAAGCGTGTATTAAGTCGTTGTCGCCAGTTAAGCCGATAATTAAAGTGTTTGGGTTATAGTTTTCAAGGGTATACAAAATGTGTAAACCATGGGCATCGGCTAAATGTAGGTCGGTGATGATTAATTTTGGATGAGCTCGCTTGCTGTACTCTATAGCATCATACAAGTGGTTTTGTGTGCATGTAACACAACCAGGCATGACGCGCCTAGCCAACTCGCAAAGCGCGTTGGCAAATAGAGGGTAGTCCTCAATGATAACAACCTGTTTTAAGCCCATCATAGCTCTTTATAGTTATTGATACCATATTAGAACAATAAATGGATTAATTGGCTGACAATTTATTTCAATCTTGTTTTTTTAATTTTTTTAAAAGCTTGATGAGCGTTTGGGGTGCTATTGGCGGCGTTGGTAGGGGAATGCTACCTTTGGGTACAGTGTGCAGTGTATTGATACTGTGGGCTGTAATACCTAAAATTAACCAAGTGTCGCTTAATTCCATTAGCACGATTTTTTCCTTTGGTCCCAAAGGCATGATGGCTAGGGTTTTCATCAGCGGGGTTCCAAGCAATGGTTTATGCTGTTTTGTATGTTTTAGCCACCAGCTTAAGCCCAAGAAACCCAAAAGAAATAGCATTAGCAGTGCTAGGTTTTGATCTAAATTCATACCGTCCTATATTTTTTAGCAGTAAGTTATTGCATAATAGCGTCATTTTCTCTATTTACTGTTTATTTGGCGCTGTATTAGGCTTTTTTTTGGGTGTTTTTATTTTTAGAAAATTTATTTTTTGGATTGTCTAACCACTCAATTAAACTTGACAGTTCCATGGGTTTTGCAATCCAATAACCTTGTAAGCGGTTACATCCCCAAGCTTGTAGTTTTTGTGCTTGGGCTGCGTCTTCAATGCCTTCTGCATGGATGGTTAGTCCGAGGCTTGTGCCTAGACCTATGATTGCCCGAATAATTTTTGAGCTGTCTTCATCGTCGTTCATTTCTTGGACAAAGCTTTTATCGATTTTCAGCACATCAGCTGGTAATTTTCTTAAATAGTTTAGTGAAGAAAAACCGGTGCCAAAATCGTCAATCGCTAGGCTAATGCCTGCTGTGTGCAGTTGTTCAAGTAGTTTGATAGTTTGATTAAAGTCGGTCAGTGCGGCCGACTCTGTAATTTCCAGTTCAAAGAAACGCCGTTCAATACCGTGTTCATCTAGGCAGTTGATAACATCTGTAGCAAATTGTGTTTGGTTCATTTCGGGTGTTGCGCAGTTAATGGCAACACTGAGTTCGTGTCCTTTTTGATGCAAGGTTTTTAAAGCTTGGCAGGCGGCAGATAGAACCCAGCGCCCTAGAGGTAAAATCAGTCCAGACTCTTCTGCTACTCCAATGAATTCATCGGGTGATAATTGCCCCAAAGTTGGATGGCTCCAGCGCACCAAACATTCAACACTGGTGATAATTTTTTCCGGTAGGCTTAGAACCGGTTGAAAATATAGCTGCAGTTCATGGTTTTCTAAGGCATTGGCTAGGCTGTATTCAATGGTTTGTCGCCGCTGAGCGCGTAGGTGAAAACTATTTTGTAGTAGCACGTCGGCTTGAAGGTTTAGGGTTTTAATCAACCGTAGAGTGCTGGCGGCATGAGCCAGTAATGCCTTAGGCTCGTTCTCGCAATGGCTGTCATTGGCACAACCCAATTGAATGTCTAGGTTAAAGCGTTGACCCCTAACTAAAATTGGGTTTTCGAAGTGGTTGTATAGCTGTTCTATATAAAACTCCAGCGCACGGTCTTTTTGTTCTGCTTTTAGTGCCACTGCAAATTCAAATTCGGAGATGCGTCCTAATACTTTTTCTTCAAATAGTGTTTTAATTTGATTGGAAAATTCTTTGATTAATAATTGTTCCAGTCCTGGCCTTAATAATTTAAAAGGTTTTTGTAAGCCTTCTAGGGAAATTAAGATCAGAAGGGTGGATTCTTCTTGATTGCACACCTTGTGTAAAAGTTCTTCAAAATAAGATCGGTTTGGTATACCAGTGCAAATATCAAGTTGTCCAGCAGTGATGGCTTGTTGCGCCATTTTGTTTTTTTCAATCAGCAATTGGCGGGTAGCCATTTCTCGCTCAATAATTGGGATTAGTCGGTCAGGCCGATTTTTGTTAACAAAGTCGCGGGCGCCATTGTTCATGGCTGCAATTCCAATATCTTCGTCAGCTTTATGAGAGCATAAAATAAGTGGGGTATCGCACCCCAGTTTTTCTAAAATTTCATGCACTTGCTCACTGTCTATGTCTGATGGCATGTGGTCACATAACACAATATCAAAGGCGTAGTGCTGTATAAGTTCACTTAAAATAGCTTTTGAGTTGCCGTGGATAATTCTGGCGCTACTCCAACGTTTGTGAATGCAGCGACTGAGTAACGTAAAATCTTCCACGCTGTTATCAACGATCAAAATTGTGGGCGTTAAGCCGTTGGTATCATTTTTTTTAAATAAAGCAGGGGGCATAGTGATGCAAAATTAAATGCAAAAAAGCGCAAATGTGTTAACAAAATATGGTTAATTCTATGCGGTGATACAAATGTGCTGCAAGCTTTGATTTTAACAATGAGTAGAAATTAAATTTAATATTATTTTAAATAGACTGGATTTGTTGATGAATCGCACTTTTGAAGAATGTTTTTCAGACAACGACGAAGACAATGTGGTATTTAGACAAAGCTTATTAATTTGTCATAAAAATTACATCACTTCGCAAGGATACAAAAAATTAAAAGCAGAGCTATTGCATTTAATTGATGTTGAGCGCCCTCAAATTGTTAGTGTGGTTTCTTGGGCAGCAAGCAATGGCGATCGTTCTGAGAACGGGGACTATATTTATGGAAAAAAACGTTTGCGTGAAATAGACAGGCGTATTCGTTTTTTAACCAAGCGTCTAGACATGGCAGAGGTTGTTGATCCTTTAAGTCAAGCACATCATGAGCGTGTTTTTTTTGGTGCAACTGTGGTTTATTTAAATGGCGAAGGCGATGAAGTGAAGGTTTCAATTGTCGGCGTGGACGAGGTTAATCCTTTGAAAGGAAAAATAAGTTGGGTTTCCCCTGTTGCGAGAGCCCTACTAAAATCAAAAGTAGGTGAGGTAGTGCAGGTGATTACACCAGCAGGAATGGACGAGCTTGAGATTTTGAATATTAGCTATCAAACAGATTAAATTTTGAATTGTTTGCCTATTTTGTTGCGTACACGGGTTACGCGATTGACAACGTCAACCCGTCGCACAGAACGAATCACCCGAGCCAAATGCTGTCTGTCATTAACTTGAATTGTAAAATGCATAATCTTTTGAGGCCCGAGATCTTCGCTCATGGATAAATTTGCAATATTGGCTTGTTCGTCTGAAATGGCTGCCGAAACACGGGTAAGGGCTCCTCTTTCATTTTTAACATCAATGTCTACATTGACATCAAATGAGCGTGATATTTCTTCATCCCATTGAACATCTGTCCAGCGTTCAGGTTCACGATCCATGGAACGTCGAGCCACTTCGCATTCTACGGTATGAATAGTCAGGCCACTGCCTTTTTTTAGATATGCGTGGATAGAATCGCCAGGTATAGGCATACAACAAGTGGCCCGCTGTACAGCTAAACCTTCTCCACCGTGAATTAAAATGGGCACTCGATTTTTGGATTGTTGCGCCCCCTTTTCTGAGCGTTCAATTACAATCAGTGCGCGACGTGCAACCACAGGGGCTAAGCGTTTGCCTGAGCCAATTTCAATCAGCAGTTCGGTTTGATTTTTGAGTCGGGTGTCTTTGATGAGTTTTTCCCAAAGACAGGGGTTGAATTCGCTTGGTGTTAAACCTTCAGATTCAAGGGCTTGATTGAGCAAGCGTTGCCCCAGCCCAATGGTTTCTTCTAGATTCATCGATTTTAGAAAATGGCGAATCTCCGAGCGTGCCTTTCCTGTGCGGACAAAACTGAGCCATGCAGGATTGGGTCTGGCGTGTGGTGCAGTGATCACCTCTACAAGGTCTCCACTTTTAAGTTCGCAGCGCAGTGGTTGGGTTAAGCCATTGACTCGAGCTGCAACGCATTGATTACCAACGTCGGTGTGTACCGCATAGGCAAAGTCAATGACAGTTGCACCCCTTGGCATACACATGATTTTACCTTTTGGTGTAAACACATATACCGCATCTGGAAATAGATCGACTTTAATGTGTTCTAGAAATTCAGCGGAGTCGCCAGTCTGGTTTTGAATATCAAGTAAACTTTGTAGCCAGCGGTGTGTGGTTTTTTGAATGTCGTTTAAATTACCATTGCCATTTTTATAAAGCCAATGGGCAGCTACACCATTTTCAGCGATTTGATGCATTTCTTCTGTGCGAACTTGAAATTCAACAGGCGTACCAAAAGGGCCAACCAGTGTGGTGTGTAAAGACTGGTAACCATTGATCTTTGGGATGGCGATGTAGTCTTTGAATTTACCTGGCACGGGGCGAAACAGTTCGTGTAGCAAGCCAAGCACCAGATAACAATTAGGAACATTGTTAACTACAATCCTAAAGCCATATACATCAAGAACTTGACTAAAAGACAGACGCTTTTCCATCATTTTTCTGTAAATGCCAAATATCCCTTTTTCGCGCCCATAGACTTTAGCTGGTAATTTAAGTTCGACAATTCTCTGTTCAACGGCTTCCATAATTTTGTTAACCACTTCGCGGCGATTGCCGCGAGCTGCAATCACGGCTTTTTGCAACACACTGTAGCGCATAGGGTTGACGTGCTGAAAGCTCAGTTCCTGTAGGTGCCGGTAGGTTTCATTCAGGCCAAGGCGGTTGGCGATGGGCGCATAAATTTCTAATGTTTCGCGGCTGATACGGCGTCGTTTGGCCGGTGCCATGATACTGAGTGTTTTCATGTTGTGTAGCCGGTCAGCCAGTTTAATTAATATGACCCGTACGTCACGGGCCATGGCTAATAGCATTTTTCGAAAGTTTTCAGCTTGCGCTTCTTCTCGACTTGAAAATTCAATGCGGTCCAGTTTGGATAGGCCATCAACCAATTCTGCGACTTGGTGGCCAAAGTGTTCAATTAATTCGGCTTTGGTAGCCCCTGAGTCTTCCATCACGTCGTGCAATAAGGCCGCTTGCAGTGCCTGGCTATCTAACTTTAAGTGAGCGCAGTATTCAGCCACTGCAATTGGATGGCAAATGTAGGGTTCGCCAGTTGCACGAAATTGACCAAGGTGCGCTGTGTCTGAAAATTTATACGCTTCTCGAATACATTTTAATTCATGTTCAGGTAAATACGAGGCCGCCAATTCCATGAGGTGTGCCACGGAAGCAACATGGTTTGACGCATAATTTGGGGACTTAAAACCCTTATGATGGCTAATTGTGTTCATACCGCTACGTTACACTGATTTGGTTATGATGTTAAGCGGTATGTTTTTTATTTCATAATTTAATGGTTTTAACGCTGATCAGGCAGCACGATATTGACTTCCAGTACTTCCAGATTGTCTTGTTTTTGAACATTGAATTTGACCCCGTCTGAGTCAATCTGTACATATTTAGAGATAACTGCCACCAACTCGTCGCGAAGTTTTGGTAGAAAATCTGGGGTTGAATTGCCGCTGCCTTTTTCACGTGCAATGATGAGTTGCAAGCGCTCTTTCGCCATGGAAGCTGATTTCGGCTTTTCACCAAATAAAAATGTGAGTAGAGACATAATTAACGGCCTCCAAATAATCGCTGCAGAAAGCCTTGTTTTTTGGGTTCAATAAAACGCATTGGTATTTCATTATGTCCTAAGAAGCGTTCTATCGCATCTCTATACGCTTGAGCAACGTCGGTGTCAGCCATGTGAATAACTGGTATACCTTGGTTTGAAGCGTCCAGCACTTGTACCGATTCAGGAATAACGCCCAGTAGTGGAATTTTTAACAGGTCAGAAATATCAGAAATTGATAGCATTTCACCTTTTTCAACACGATTTGGGTTGTAGCGTGTGATCAGTAAGTGTTCTTTGACCGCGTCTTGCCCTGTTTGTCCGCGCTTTGACTTGGAAGCAATTAATCCTAAAATACGGTCGGAGTCTCGTACGGACGATACCTCTGGGTTGGTGACAACAACCGCTTCATCTGCAAAGCGCAGAGCCATTGTTGCACCTTGTTCAATGCCCGCCGGACTGTCGCAAACAATGTATTGGAAGGCCATGTTTTTGAGGTCGTCAATGACTTTTTCAACACCATCTTCAGTTAGGGCGTCTTTGTCTCGGGTTTGTGATGCTGCCAAAACATAAAGGTTTTCGCAATTTTTATCTTTGATAAGCGCTTGATTTAAATTGGCTTCGCCATTGATTACATTGACGAAATCATATACAACACGGCGTTCACATCCCATAATCAGATCTAGATTGCGCAGGCCAACATCGAAATCAATGACAACGGTTTTATGGCCTTTAACTGCTAAGCCGGCTGCTATGCTGGCGCTTGTGGTGGTTTTTCCGACGCCACCTTTTCCTGAGGTCACAACAATGACACGACTCACGTGGGGGTTCCTTTCTCTAACGAATATTCAAAGGTTCGATGTTTAAACTTGCATGGTCAGTTTGTAAACTTACGCAAACAGCTTGGTTTTCAGTGTGGTTTGAAAAACCCTTTTCAAAGGTAGTGTAGATGCCTGCGATGGCAACTAATTCGGGAGCAAAACCAATTGTAAAAATTTTTGCATCGCGATTACCGTTGGCCCCTGCTAATGCACGCCCTTTTAATGCACCATAAATATGTATATGGCCGTCTGCAATGATCTCACCTCCGGGATTGACAGGTCCCATCACAATGGCATCGCAACCACGGGCATAAATTTTTTGACCAGAGCGAATAGGGTTTTCAATCACCATGGTGGTAGAACTTTCCACCGGTTGGGTGTTTATTTCATGGTTTTGGGGGCCTGTCGTATTTTTACCAATAGGGTCTTTGTTTAATAAGGTACCCTGCGCGTTGGTTTTGGTCTCGCCTTTTGTTTCAGATTCTTCAACCCAGGCAATACCTTCTTGTTCAAAGAGTGAGGCAAAATGCGTAGGCCAAGATTTGGCGGCAATAATACGCACATTGGCTTGTTTGGCGAGAAGTAAAAGCTCGCCAATGGGAGGCGGGTTATTGTCGTTCCAACCTGTTCCGTCCACAACAGCAATTTCACCGCTGTAAACCCCACCACTGCCTTGGCCAATTCGTTTGGAGAAGTGGCTTAGCAGGTCGGCATGATTGCCGCTGAGCAAGCCGATGAACAAACAGCCAACCTTTGAAAATTTAATTTCAACTGGCGCTTTATTTGTAGTTTTTGACACGTAAACAGTTCCAGCAAAATGAAGCAACCAAGCTGCATTGGTTTTAAAATTGAAAGAAACGTATCAGATTGATTACTTCTATTAAAATTAGGTAGGCGCTTTTTTTAACATTTCTGCCCCAACTTTGCCGCTGGCAATTTCGCGCAATGCGGTTACGGCGGGTTTATCTTTGGTATCGACTTTTGGAGTGTGTCCTTGTGCCAACAAGCGAGCGCGATAGGTGGCGCAGAGCGCAAGCTCAAAGCGATTGGGAATTTGTTTTAAGCAGTCCTCAACCGTGATGCGGGCCATGTAAACTCCTATTGATTTAATTTAATTGAAAATTTAAAAACTTACCGTGGTGTCTTTTGCGTTGTTGTAAGTACCGACAACGTGCAGCACACACCACCGATTTTAACTGTTCTAGCGCAATTTTGAAATCGTCATTAACAATTATAAAGTCATAGCGGTACGCTTGGGCAATTTCTTCGGTGGCCGCAGCCAAGCGTTTGATTATAGTATTTTCTGTATCTGTTGCACGGCCACGTAGGCGGCGTTCTAGTTCCTCAAAAGAGGGGGGTAGAATAAAAATAGATATTGCTTGTGGAACTTGTTGCATAATTTGCAATGCCCCTTGCCAGTCTATTTCTAGCAGTACGTCTTTGCCTTGAGCCATTTTTGCTTCTACCCAAGGTTTTGATGTTCCGTACCAATTGCCATGGACATGGGCATGTTCTAAAAAAATATTTTGGCTTAGCCAAGCTTTAAATGTGGTTTCGTCAATAAAATGATAGTCTAATCCTTCTTGTTCACCCGATCGTGGCTGCCTGGTGGTGTACGATACAGAAACGTCCACACCGCTGTCTTGGGCTAGCAATGCTTTAACTAAACTAGATTTACCAGCCCCGCTAGGAGCACTCAGTATAAACAAACTGCCTGCATAATTTGAATTATTGGCATGGTTGCTTAAATTGCTAAGCGTATCGATGGTGGGGGCTGCGTCCATAAGTTTTTTGAAAAAGAAATCTGATAAAAAAGAATATAACCATTTTACCTAATTTATAAGTTTCTATTGGTATCGTTTTTTTTATTTTAGCGAAATCTTTTTTATTTAAAATCAATTTGTCAGTTGGGTTCTAAGAAGCATTCAGTGTAAATTTGCTAACCCAATAAAGTATAAAGCAGTCCCCCAAAAGCGCTCTTTCTTCTTTGTGGATACCTGCTTTTTGGGCAAGGCTTTCCCATTTTCAGACGGCCTTTAACAATCTTTGCGCATAAAAGTGTGATTTGGTGGCCTTTGGCATTCAGGGATTCACATTTACACAATGTACTGTTTCCAAAGCAACGCAAAATCTTGACTCATTTTGGTGAGGAGTTGTTGCTGGCGATGAAACGACGTGGTTTTACAAAAAAGATGCTGTGTGAACGTACTGGCTTTGATCATAAAACCGTGAACAAAGTCTTCGCAGGTGATCCGGGCGTTGCCATAGGCACTTACTTAAAAGTTATGGCCGTTCTTGGCATGGAAAGCAACTTTGCAGAAATGGCCGCTTATGATGAAGTTGGCATCAAGTTGCAAAACATAAAATTGCTGGAAGGTTCAAAATGAGTCGTGAAATTGTCGAAGTCTATGCCGACTGGTAGCCAATTGCAGCGCCTTTGCTAATAGGGTTGCTTTCTTACAGCGATTCAAGCCGAAGTGGCGTGTTTAGTTTTGCCTACGATAAAGCGTTTTAACCTCAGCCTATCGCTTGCAAATTGATCCAATCCTGACGCTTCACTCCGGTGAACTCTACAATGTGATGAAGCCGATAAAAACTTTCGTGCATTTCTTGATTCATCGCCTGATAGATGGGGACGTATTTTAATGCAGCGGCGTGCGGCCATTGAAGCGCGCAAAGGCATTCGGGCAACAAGTCGATTAAACGAGTTGGATTACCTGTTGGGCGTACACGACTCTTACCGGATGGGTGGTATTCGATTTAAGCGAGCAGGCTCGGATGCTTTCTTAGATAACAACTCTGAGTTTGCTGCGCCGCCAATGGCTTGTTTGCGAGAGCTAGAGCACGCAGCAATACAGATTGAAAAAGACGATAACATCGACAGTGACGAGTATTACCGCTGGTTGAAAATGCTGATTTCTCCAGCCTCATCATTAGGTGGTGCAAGGCCTAAGGCTTGTGTGACAGATGAACAAGGCCACTTGTGGATTGCCAAGTTTCCCAACTTAAATGATACCCATGACGTCGGGGTGTGGGAGATGGTCTGTTATGAATTGGCGTTGGCGGCAGGTGTTAACATATTTCCAAGTGAGATTAGGCAGTTTTCCTCTCGGTATCATACCGGCTAGGGGGCAGCCGAGCCGAGCAAGTCATGAAACAATCAGCGTTTAACGTTTAATGAGTCAGTGAAACTATATTTTCATTTTTTAGTACGTGTACCTAAACATTGAGGACATAAAACACAGCAAAACAAAAGCCTATAGTCCGCAAACAAATGGCATTTGATTGCATAAGGCGGTGGTGAGATAGATGCAAAAATCTGCTCACCAGATACCTTGACTTTTTGCTTATTGAGTCAAAAAAACAGGGCTTGCCCACCACTTAAACAGCAACTGGTAACGGACATCTGCAAACCGATTTGGACGGGGAAAATAAAAAAGCCCTCTATTTACAAGTAAATAACAGGGCTTTTAAGACATTCTTGGAGGGGTGAAAAAACTATTCGATGTTTTGTACCTGTTCGCGTACTTGTTCAATAAGTACCTTCAGGTCCATGCTGGCTTGTGTTTGTTCAATAATAGTAGATTTTGCTCCTAGGGTGTTGGCTTCGCGGTTGAGTTCTTGGGTTAAAAAATCTAGCCGTTTACCAACAGCACCGCCGTTGTTTAGAATTGATTGAAATTCTTTCAAATGCAAATTTAGGCGGTCAATTTCTTCATTCACATCTATTTTAATATTGTGTAAAGCCACTTCTTGGCGAATGCGTTCTTGCAGTTCGTTGATTGAGACTGTAGCCCCAGAGGTTTCCACAGCTTTTTGCATGGCTTCAGTTAGCCGTTGTGATAATTTATTGCTATAAGCTAACATGGCATCAGGTAGTTTTGGCTGTAAGGCCAATAGCAATTGTTGCATTGTGCCAATTTTTTCTGTTAACAAGTTGGCTAGCTGTTGGCCTTCTCGTTGCCGTGCTTCAATCAGTGAAGTTGTGGCCAGTTCAAGCGCTTGTTGAGTAATTTCATCGGGTTCGTTGGCCATTAGTTTTTTAGATTCGGTCACACCTGGCCAATTTAAAATATCGCGAATACTTAGATTGTTGGCCAATGGAAAGTGCATTTTAATTTCACCTTCCAGTTTTGCCAATTCGCTGAGTATTTGGGTGTTAATGTGAGGTTTTTGATTTTGTATTTCATCTTGTGCCCAAAACAACCGGCATTCAATTTTTCCACGTTGAAAAAAGCGCGTTAAATATTCGCGAATGCGGGTTTCTTGGGCACGAAATTCATCGCATAAACGAAGTTGTAAATCTAAAAACCTAGAGTTAACGCTGCGTAATTCTAGATGTATCATCCCAATTCTTGTAGATAACAATACACTAGAAAAGCCCGTCATACTTTGAATTGTTTTTTTGCAAGTTTTTATTGCGCTTAAATGAGTTTCAGACATTCGATTTATTTAAAAAATAAACTGATTTTATCTTGAATTTGCAATTTTTTTCAGAGGTTTTCAATGGTTTGGTTTTTTGTTTGATATTTTGTCTGCAATTCTTTCCATTTGGGCAAATATTCAAGCCAGTGTGCATGAATTTCACATTGATAATTTGGTGCATGTTTGGCCAATCTTATAAGTAGGTTATCTAGCTCTTTAAAGTTGTTACAAATCCAAGTGTTATGCTTTATAGAAATGTTGTCAAAATTGAGGTTTTTTTCTAATTCGGTGAGCGCGTTGGTTTGATATGAAGATATTGATTGTACTAACGTTTTTGGAAATAAAAACAAGGCAGGAAATAGGCTGTTTTCATTAACCTTTTTACTGCTAGCAGGGTTTGTTGCCTCCCCATTGTGGTGAACCTCTGTGCGAGTTCTGTATGTTTTTAGGTTGTTTTTTTCGTCATGGTTTTCGGGGGATACGGTTTTAATAGATTGATTTATTTTTCTGATGAGTTCTAGTGTTGCTTTGTTAGCATTGCCTTTTCTAGCAACTTCTATTTGATACCAAAATGGGTTTAATTTAATTGCATTTAGAACCTTGAGATCGCTGGTGTTTATGGGTCTTGTCAAGTCCTCTGGTGAATAAGCATCTGTGCTGAAAAAAGTAGTCAGTAAGTCGTAGTCTGCAGTAACAGGTAGAGAGTGTTTTTTAATGCCATCAATTTCTTTTTCATAACACCAAAAGCGTACAGGAAATTTATTCTTTTGATCTATTGCTAAGAAATCATTGTGGTCTAAAGTGATGGAATTAGCCGTTACAATTTCATAAAGGGCCCAGCCGTTATTTGTTTTTTTTAGAATTTGGTAATAATTATTGCTTACATTATTAGATTTTTTGTTATTATCTAGGCGGTAAATAATCGTTTTGGCGCGGTCAATTGCATTGATTTTATTGTTGTCTTGATCGAGATAAACAATTGAAGATGGGTTAACTTGATATAAAGCGGTGGCATTAAGTACTTCAACAACTCGATCAATATCAAAATAATAAATTTTACCAATTGCAACAAATATATCAAAATAATAAATTTTACCAATTGCAACAAATTTTTGACCGGTTTGTGGGTCTGTGATTTCCTTTTTTTTGTCTTTTGCTATTTTAACCAAGCCAGCGGCAATCCCTTGTTTTTCACTTTTGTCTTTAATTAACATAGACTTGGTTGGGTGTCCTATTTTTGTCCAGTATTTGGCATGTGTTGAAACTGGTCGCAACGAGAATATACATTTTGTTATTTCAGCTGCAACAGTCATAGCATACAGGTGTCTAGGTAAGATGCCTGATTTAATTTCTTTTAGAGTTGTTTCGTAAGTTTGTAGCACCTCTAGTTCTGGGGTTTTTTCTGATTCTTTGAGGTCAATCTCACTGCCTGTGTCGCTGCATGTAAAGTTTGTATTGATCGAACCTTGGGGAGATATTTTTCCGTGGTTGTTGATTGGCGTCTCACAAGTATTGAAATTAGCTTGAAACTGACTTAAAGATAAATGGTTGTCAGTTGGTTTTGGGATGTTTCGTTCAGGGTTGTCGGGTGGTTGGGTGCATGCAAATAAGTTTTTAATTGATTTTATCAATCGATATTTCTTATGTGTTTTTTCTTCTGTTATTTGTTTTTGTTCTGTTAAGTGATTAGTTCGTGCACTTTTTTGAGCGAAAACGCATTTTAAAAAAACAGTTAATTTTGGCATATGCTTAGTATGAAATATCAGTGCGTTGAATATACAAAAATATATTCAACGTGGAATTATTTTTTGTGCATATCAGTTCAAAAATTATAATTTAATTCATCAATATCAATTGATTAGTTATTTTATGTTATTTTTTTGGTTAAAATATGTATCCGTTATACTGCTTGCCTAAATTTAAAAAGACAAGAGAAAGCATGAATATTTTTGAAAATCGCATGTTCAACCAAATGCGGACCGTAGAAATTCATAGACATTATACTAAGCACGCAGAGGGTTCGGTGTTGGTTTGTTTTGGTCATACAAAGGTGTTGTGCACTTGTTCAGTTCTGGCCAAAGTGCCTAGTTTTTTGAAGGGTCAAGCTCAAGGTTGGTTAACTGCGGAATATGGCATGTTACCGCGGTCTACGCACAGTAGGGTAGATCGTGAAGCTGCCAAGGGTAAACAGTCGGGTCGTACTCAAGAAATTCAACGTTTAATTGGTCGTTCTTTACGTTCAGCTGTTAATTTAAAAGCGTTGGGTGAGCATACCTTGCACATTGATTGTGATGTTTTGCAGGCTGATGGTGGTACACGCACAGCATCAATAACTGGCGCTATGGTAGCGTTGGTTGACGCTTTGCGTTGGATGAAACAGAAAGGATTGATTGCGTGTTTGCCTATCAATCATTTTGTAGCAGCCGTGTCCGTTGGCGTGGTCAATGGTGAGCATTTTTTAGACTTAGACTACGCGCAAGACTCTAATTGTGATACTGATTTAAATGTTGTAATGACAGACTCTGGTGCCTTTGTTGAAATACAAGGCACAGCAGAAGGCAAACCATTTTCTAGGAGCGAATTTGACGAATTGTTAAATCTTGCTGCAACTGGTATTGCTCAATTGCATACCTTACAAAAGTCGGTTTTGCAGTTTAAAGAACAAGAGCGATTGGTTTAATTTTATGACATTAAATTCTTGGGTTTTAGCCAGTCATAATCAAGGTAAATTAAAAGAGTTTTCGCAATTGTTGGCTCCATTACAAATTCAATTGATCTCGCAGTCTGAGGCCATGGTGCCAGAGGTTGAAGAGCCTTTTATTACATTTATTGAAAATGCTTTGCATAAAGCGCGGCATGCTAGTCGAATCTCTGGTTTGCCTGCTTTGGCAGATGACTCAGGTTTAACAGTAGATGTTTTAGGGGGTGCCCCAGGCGTTTTTTCGGCGCGTTATGCACAAGTTCCTGGGCAATTAAAATCAGACGCTGCTAACAATCAAAAGCTGTTGGCAACCATTGCTGATCAACACAATCGGAATGCTAGTTTTATTTGTGTTTTGGTGTTTGTGCGCCACCCTCAAGATCCCAACCCTTTGATTGCTCAGGGGCAGTGGCGTGGGCAAATTGCCCAAGGTTTGCAAGGTGCTGGTGGGTTTGGTTATGACCCGTTGTTTTATTTACCTCAGCTTGGTTTAACTGCTGCACAATTGTCTGCAGAACAAAAAAATACCATGAGTCATAGGGCACAAGCTTTAAGTCGCCTAATACAATTGTTACAGGAATCAGGTCTTGTTTGAAACGGTTATAGAATTGTTTACACAAGGGCAGTTGCATTTAAAATCGTTGCCGCCTTTGGCTTTGTATATTCATTTGCCTTGGTGCATTAAAAAATGCCCTTATTGCGACTTCAATTCCCATCTTGGCGGGACTGTAAGTGGTGATGATTTACCTTTTTCGCGGTATGTGGACGCATTGCTTGTTGACCTGGATCAGCAATTGCCAGCGGTTTGGGGGCGACGGTTATATGCTGTATTTATTGGGGGGGGTACCCCTTCTTTATTTCCTGCACAAGAAATTGAACGATTGTTGATGGCCGTGTTTGCACGATTGGGTACGCCTTTGACAGGTGAGGTTACATTGGAGGCCAATCCAGGTAGTTTTGAACAACAACGTTTTGCAGCTTATCGCGATGCCGGTGTTACCCGTTTATCTGTAGGTGTACAGAGTTTCAATGATCAACATTTGCAGCGTTTGGGTCGAGTTCATAATGCGCGGCAAGCTCAAGCAGCACTCGAATTGGCAGCAAGGGTATTTGACACATTCAATATTGATTTGATGTATGCTTTGCCTGAACAAACGGTTGATGAGGCTTTGCAAGACATTGAAACCGCTTTGGCATTTTCGCCGCCTCACCTATCCTTGTACCAACTCACATTAGAACCTAACACACAGTTTGCTCAACGCCCGCCGCAGTTACCTGATGAAGACATACAGCATGAAATAGAATCAGCAGTGCTACAGGTTGCGGCAGAAAAAGGTTTGCAGCGATATGAGGTGTCTGCTTTTGCAAAATCAGGTCACCGTTGTCAGCATAATTTAAATTATTGGCGATTTGGTGACTACCTGGGAATTGGTGCGGGTGCACATAGTAAAGTTTCGTTTGCTCACCAAATTATACGTGAAGTGCGTTTGCGCCAACCAGTGGCTTATATGGATGCAGCTTTTGTTAATCAAGCGGTTGTAGAGCGTAAAGTTTTGCAAGCAAAAGACCTACCTTTTGAGTTTGCGTTAAATGGTTTGCGTTTGCTTGAAGGTGTAGATTTAAGTTTATACCAACAGTGGTGTGGGCGTCCTTTAAGTGATTTGACCTATGCCATTACACAGGGCGTCAACAAAGCTTTACTTAAGTCGTCACAAAACCATTTGCAAGTTACTCCTTTGGGTTTGCGTTTTTTAAATGATGTGCAGTCGTTGTTTTTGGTTGTTTAATTTAAGACGCGTTTAACTTCATTGTCTGATGTGTCAGTTTGTGCTGGTTCAATATGCCATTGAGTTTGTGGAAGTGCTTTTATAATTAAATCATAAAGGGCAAACTGTAACTGTTCATTCATGCGCATTTCAAACCCCGCCCCGTTACTACTTGAAAGTTTAATTAGTAATTCGTTAGAATTAGCTTGAGAAACAGGGTGCAGTTCAACTTTGCTTACTAGTATTGGCGAAGGTCCTAGCGGTAGATCTACAGCTTTTTCTTGGAACGGGGTTTGAAAATCTGCTTTTTGTAAACTGGCTTGGCGAGACATATCTAACAGTACATTGCGCGCAAGTTCTGGTAGCGGCCGATCAGTTTGAATCATTTGTTTCATCACTTGGTGAAGGATGGGCAGCAAGCCTGAAATCATGCGGCGCGTTAGCCAGCATCTAATTTCTTGGCCTTCATTTGAATTGATGCGAATTAACATTCGGTCTTCCTCAGCACTGTAGGCTAATTGTAGTTGTTTAATCATCATGATGATGTATCCTTGATATTATGATTTTCGTTCTTAAATAGTATATTAGTTCGGGGAAAACTCATAGATTTACAGATATAAGGAGTACTTGTATGCGTATGGATAAGTTAACGACAAAGTTTCAAGAAGCGTTGGCGCAAGCTCAGCGTTTGGCTGTTGGTAAAGGCAATCTGTATATTGAGCCCTTTCATTTAATGTTAGCTTTGATGCAACAGCCGCAGTCTGGTGTTCACGGTATCCTAAGCAAAGCTGGGGTTAATGCCCATCAATTGCATCAAGCTTTATTGCAATTGCTTGATCAGGCCCCAGAAGTTCAAGGCAACGCAGGGCAAGTTCAGATTGGTCGCGATTTAGTGGGTTTGTTTAATCTTGTTGAAAAAGAAGCGCAAAAACGTGGTGATACCTTTATTTCAAGCGAACTTTTTTTGTTGGCTTTGTTTGAGGATAAGGGTTCAACCGGCAAGGTGTTTCGTCAAGCAGGCGCAAAAATAGATCAATTACACAATGCCATTTTAGCCGTGCGAGGAGGAAGGGTTGTGGACAATGCTGATGCTGAAAATCAACGTGATGCATTAAAAAAATTTACTGTGGATTTAACTGAGCGAGCTCGTTCTGGTAAGCTCGATCCTGTGATTGGGCGAGATGACGAAATACGTAGAGCTATACAAATACTGCAGCGGCGCACAAAAAATAATCCTGTTTTAATCGGCGAACCTGGTGTGGGTAAAACGGCAATTGTTGAGGGTTTGGCGCAGCGTATTGTTAATGGTGAAGTGCCAGACAGTTTAAAAAGTAAGCGGGTTTTAACATTAGATATTGCCTTATTATTGGCTGGCGCTAAATTTCGTGGCGAGTTTGAAGAGCGCTTAAAAGCGGTGTTACAAGACATTGCCGCAGATGAGGGCCAAACCATTGTTTTTATTGATGAAATTCACACCATGGTAGGTGCGGGTAAGGCTGAGGGCGCAATTGATGCTGGAAATATGTTGAAACCTGCGTTGGCTCGCGGCGAATTGCATTGTATTGGCGCCACCACGTTAGATGAATATCGCAAGTACATTGAAAAAGATGCTGCCTTAGAGCGTCGTTTTCAAAAGGTACCGGTTGGTGAGCCTACGGTGGAAAGTACCATTGCTATATTGAGGGGTCTACAGGAGCGTTATGAATTGCATCATGGTGTTGATATTACCGATCCCGCTATAGTTGCTGCGGCAGAATTATCGCATCGCTATATTACAGATCGTTTTTTACCAGATAAGGCCATCGACTTAATTGATGAAGCGGCTGCGCGCATTAAAATGGAAATCGACAGTAAACCAGAGATTATGGATAAACTGGATCGTCGTTTAATTCAGTTAAAAATTGAGCGAGAGGCTGTGCGTAAAGAAAAAGATGACGCTTCTGTGCGCCGTTTAGGGTTGATTGAAGAAGAGATCATTCGCTTAGAACGTGAGTATGCAGATTTAGACGAAATTTGGAAAGCTGAAAAAGCAGCAGTGCAGGGCAGTGTAGCCATTAAAGAAGAAATAGATCAAATTAAAGCCCAAATAGAAAAATTAAAACGAGTTGGCGAGTGGCAAAAAGTGTCAGAGCTACAGTATGGCCAATTGCCCGAGTTAGAATCCAGATTGAAAATGGTGGACGACAATGGATACGCTGTAGATAATCCCAAACGCTTATTACGTACGCAGGTGGGGGCTGAAGAAATTGCTGAAGTGGTTGCTCGCGCTACGGGTATACCAGTGGCGCGTATGATGCAAGGTGAACGAGAAAAATTGTTGCGCATGGAAGCTGTTTTGCATGAGCGGGTTGTGGGGCAAAATGAGGCTGTTACGTTGGTTGCTGATGCAATTCGACGTTCGCGTGTTGGGTTAGCAGATCCTCAGCGCCCGTACGGTTCATTTTTGTTTTTAGGCCCTACAGGTGTGGGTAAAACAGAATTGTGTAAAGCATTGGCAGGTTTTCTTTTTGACTCAGAAGAGCATTTAATTTGCATTGATATGAGCGAGTTTATGGAAAAGCACAGTGTAGCCCGTTTGATAGGGGCGCCCCCGGGTTACGTCGGTTACGAAGAAGGGGGGTATCTTACTGAGTTGGTACGTAGAAAGCCTTACAGTGTTATTTTGTTGGACGAAGTTGAAAAAGCGCACCCTGATGTTTTTAACATTTTATTACAGGTGTTGGATGAAGGTCGTATGACCGATGGTCATGGGCGCACCGTTGATTTTAAAAATACAGTGATTGTGATGACTTCTAATTTAGGTTCTCATGAAATTCAGCGCTTGATGGGGCAGCCTACGGACCTTATACGCCAAGCAGTCATGAATGAAGTGAAAGCGCATTTTAGACCAGAGTTTATTAATCGAATAGATGAAATTGTGGTGTTTGAAGCGCTAGGGCAAGGGCATGTTCAGTCCATTGCGCGCATTCAGTTACAGCGTTTGCATGAGCGTTTGGCAGCTAAAGAATTGAGTTTAGAAATCAGTGAGCAAGCTATGGCTGAAATAGCCAAAGTCGGGTTTGATCCCGTGTACGGAGCACGTCTTTTAAAGCGTGCTATTCAACAAATGATTGAAAACCCAATAGCGCGTTTGGTTTTAGAGGGGCGATTTGCTCCTAAAGATGTTATTCCAATTGATTTTAAAGATGGGAGATTTACGTTTGAGCGCGTTGTGCATTAATAATGAATAACGGCGAATTAAATAAATCAACGCACTACAAGAGTTTAAAAAATTAAGACAGCATATTAAGTTCAGCGCTAAATCATAAAATAATGTTGCTTTTATTACAATTTTTAATAGATTGTCCGATGTTGCAAATAGTGGTCAACCCTTTTGGGGGGTTGCGCTTCTTTTGATTGATTAATTATTAAAGGTGATTCATTATTAACTAACTGATACGGTGTAAAAGTAAAGATCCACAATGTATAGCAATGAGCTAATTTTTCGTAAATCGACGCTAATTGGGGAGCGTATTCCATATTTGTTGGCCGGTATAGGCGCTGGTATTGTTTGTTGGTCAGCCCCCGAGGTTAAGCGTGGAAAAGGGTTAAAAAATCTTTTGGGTGGAGAATTAATTTTTGATTTAAGTAACCTTGAGTTGAAGACAAATGTTGACGCATTAGACTTAAGTAGTCCAACTGCATTTATTGAGTTGCTGGTTGCAATTGCGAGCACATCAGATCAAAGTTTAGTACTCAATCAATTGCAGTCAATTGAGCAAATTACTGGCAGCAGTTTTACCTTTGATTTCCGTGCCGATTTGAAAAATGGCCAGGTTGCTATGTTGCGTTTCAATGCATATTTACAGCGGTGTTCAAAAACAAATTTATTGTTGTACCTAGATGGTTTATTGACAAATCGAACTTCTGAAATTGAATTGCAATTGGCATTGCAAAGCGCTTCTGATATACGTTTGCAAACGTTGTATTCTGTTGGCCACGATTTAGGTTCTCCTTTAGGATTGGTTAAGATGTCTTCAACTGTATTGCGTAAGGTATTGCAAGAAAAAAAGGATTTGCCCAGTAACGTATTTGCGTTATTAGATCGAATCGAAGCATCCGTTCAAGAGGCGCATACGTATTTAAGAAATGCTCTTGAAATTGCAAAAGTTGGAGAGACTGACATTGATTTGCCTCTTTCAAGTTTAGATTTGAAAAGTTTATTGGCTAAGTGTGTCGAGGAAAGCGCTTCTATCTACAACTACAGATTAGAAAATGTAATTATAGACTTTCCTGATGGTTGGTTGATTGAAAAAGTTGCGGAATATCCATTGTTGATGTTGTTAAACAATTTGGTTTCTAACGCCGTGAAATACAGTTCTGGTCCAGAGGGTCGCGTCAATATTTGTGTTCGATGGGCTCGAGATGTTTCTAACTCTGTTGTGCCCGAGGTGATGATTGAAATCAGTGATAATGGTATTGGCATAACAGAAGAACTTAAAGCTACATTGTTTAAACCCTTTCATCGTGGTGAAAATGTTAAAGGCATTAAGGGTATTGGCTTGGGTTTAGTGATAGTACGGCGAGCGGTAGAAATGCTTAAGGGTCGTATAGACTTAATGACTGTTAGTCAGGGCACTTGCTTTAGAGTTTACATCCCGGCTGTTTTAATTAAGCCAACCTCTTAATTTGTTTTTAAAAATATTTTTAAAAACAAACTTCAAATACTCCGTCTATAAATTTTTACTCCGCGCAAAGCAGTTCGCGCAAAGCAGTTAAAAATAAATACAATTTTTTCTAAGCAAAATGTTATTTTAATAATACACCCTGTAGGGTGATTTTTTTTTGATGAATTCTTCTTATATTGTATAAATGTTGGGAATTAGGAGAACAATCAATGAGCTTTTTTAAAATTTGTTTGCTTGGGGTAAGGTTTTTTTGTTTAAGTTCAGTTTTAAGTGTAGCAGAGGCTGTTGAGTCTGTTGAATTAAAACCGGTAAAAATAGAAGTGCCTGAGCTTGCAAATTGGGATCTTAAACGGGAAGACCAAAGAATTGATGTTGCATTGAAACGGTGGTCGTCAAAAATGGGCTATGGTTTTCGTTGGGATGCTGATCGTTATGTTGTAATAGATGCAGCAACAACGTTTACTGGTGATTTTGAATATGCTGTTCGGCAATTATTGAGTAGTCCTTCGATTAAAAATTCTAGTTATCCCCTTGAGGCATGTTTGTATGGAAACATACCGCCCTTATTAAGAATAACCAGACTGGGAGATCAGGCGGAGGACTGTAAATGAAATCGGCAAAAAACCTTAAAAAAACAGTTTTAACATTACTATGTTTGAGTGTTTTAGGTGGGTGTAGTTTTATTTCTAATAAGTCAAAAAGATCGGTCATTGAAGATTTGGGCTTAAGCCAATTACCCAAACCGCTTTTGAATGATTTAATTGCGAGCAATGAGCAAGCTCGGGGTGGTTTACTAAACACTGAACAACGTGTTGTGGAACAAAAAGAATCGGAGGTTTTCAAGCGAAGTCTAAAGCCTTGGATTGGTGCAAAGATAGTACCCGTTCGAGAACAAGAAAGACTGAGTGAAGATTTTTATGAAAACATTGTTTTTAATCATGTTGACCTAGAGCCAAGTTGGACACTTGATACACTCGTTATTCGTCTATCTCAAATGACGAGAATTCCAATTCGCATAACTCCAGATGCATATCGTGCTTTGCATGAGCGTTATGCTTCTTCAGGTTCCGTAATTCCAACAATTCCTGACATAAGTGATGTTCAGGACGATTTTTTTGATACCGATTTACCAGCGGTGCCTGAGGAAAATACAGCTAAAAATGAAAAAAATAAAACTGCAGAAACTAATAAGAAAAAAGATGACATTGTACAAAATGTCAAATTTTCTCCAGCTTTATTTAAGTGGAGTGGATCATTAAAGGGATTTCTCGACTTAATATGTGATCGACTTGATTTAAATTGGAGTAATCAAGACGGAACAGTGGTTATTTCACGTTATGCGATGGAAAGCTTTGAAATTGCAATGTTTCCATTTAATACTAGCTACAGTATGCGTACCAATACAGCAGATACAAGTCGAGTACGAAATACTGGCGGAAAATATGAAGCTACGGGTCCATCTGGCCAATCTGGTGGCGGTGGCGGTGGCGGTGGGACGCCAGGTACTATGACCAGTAACATTACTCAGAATTTTGAAGAGCAGGGAAATCTAAGTTATTTTAAATCCGTTGTTGATATTATTAGAAAGTTAATTGAACCAGTGCCTGGATCAGAGTTATTTATAGCTGATGGTAGCGGTCGGGTTGTTGTGAAAACATCAAAAACTGTTCTTAGTCAAATTAGAGATTTTGTTAAATCTGAAAACACAGCGATGTTAAAACAGGCTGTTGTACAAATTGATATTTATTCCATAACCAGTGAGTTGAATAATGGTTTATCTGTTAACTGGGGAACAGTGTATACAAAATTGTTGAAAAAAATGGGGGCGAGTTTACAAACACCAAAATCATTGTTAGACGGTGAGGGTGGTTTTTTTTCTGTAAATTTAAAGGCAGGTGCTGACGCCAGTTTGGTTATTGATACTTTGAATAAAGAAGGTTTTACAGTACAGCACCGACCTATTAGTTTGATCGCAATGAATAGACAGTGGGCAAGAAAAGCAAGGCTATCGGTTCAAAATTACCTTGCTGAAACAGTTCCAGCACCTGCCGGAGCACTTGGCGGTGGCGGGGGTTTACCTGGATTAAAGCCTGGTAATGTTACAGTTGGAGATCAAATATCTGTGCTTCCATTTATTTTAGAAAATAATACAGTTTTATTAAAATTTGGCTTTAGTTTTTCTGATCTATTAAAACTTGATGCGGTAACTTCTGGCCAAGATCAAAATTCTCAATCGTTGCAAATACCTGCTACATCAAGTCTTTCTGATTTGTTTACAGTTGCTGTTCGTCCTGGTGAGACAATGGCTATTACTGGATTAACCAGAGATATGAGTAAGAGTGAGAGAAATGGAATAGCCGAAGGAGCTAGTATATTGCTAAGTGGTTCTGAAAAACAAAAAGTCAATAAAGAACAGTATTTGTTATTTTTAAGGGTGGTGCTGCTGTGATTAATTTACGCTCGACCTCCGCTTTTATTGTTCAAGAAAAAAGTTTAACTGTTGTTGCTGGATTGCTTTGGCAACCTATTACGGTAACAAACCCTGCGGAGAATGAGCATAAGGTTTATGAATTTTGTAACTTAAATCAAACCAAGCAGATTGCAGTTATTAGTCATGAGGTTTGTTTACAAATCGGCACTTTACAAGGTTCAATTGCGTTTAGAGAGCAAAGACGATTTGGCACAATGCATGCATTTGCTGTGGTTGCAAAGCGTTTGTTTCAAAATAAAAATGGTTTTTTAATTTGGTCTGTACAAAGGCAAGATGGTGAAAAAACAATTGCGGTATGTTTAATAGAAAATGACCTGGTTGTTTTAGATACATTTTTAACAGACTTGCAAACAAAATCGCTCGTTGAAGATTATATTAAAGATCATAGCAGTGAATCAATTACTGGCATTGTTTGTAATGACCCAGAATTATTTCCAAAAGCCGAGTTATTAACTGCTGAAATGTTAATTTTACAGCTTGGTACGCATTCTGAAATACGTAAACCAAGAAGCCCTAGAAATAAATTCGGATTAATTTTTTCAAACAAGGAAATTATTAGTATAGTTTTTGGGTTTTTAGGTGTTGCATTGATTGGTTTTCTTTTTTATGTTTATTCACAGCGTAAGGAAGAGGAAGTTAAAAGGCAAAGTTTCAATACTGAAGCAAGTCAATACGAAGAAGCTGTGTCTAAAAAAATTGGCCAGCTTGGTTTTGATGAAAAATCTTTTAATACACTTAAAAATAAAATTGAATCTTACCCTTTGATGGTAAATGGGTGGGTATTGTTGTCAATTAATTGCGATTTTTCTGGATGTTTATCAACTTGGAAAGGCAATATTGCTTGGGATAAGCACTTGCTTTCTCAGTTTGGTGAGCCAAAAAAAATAGAAAATAAACTCAATCATGTGATTGCTAGTTTTCAATGGAAAAATAGTTCTCATCTAAAAGGATTTAAAAATAGTAAAGAGATTGATACGCTTAAGCCAGCTTTAGAGTTCTGCTATAAAGAAAAGGCTTTAATGGATATTATTGGTGTTAATTGGAATTGTAACTTAACAGGTAAACCATGGCCTATTAGCGTAAAAAAGGGAAGTATTAAAGATAAAGTTATTCATGAGTACCCAATTGTTGTTCAAGGCCCGCTTGTTTTATTAGATTATATTCTTACACGTTATGAAAGCCAAATTTTTTGGAAAGAAATACAAGTTAATAACTCGGGGGATAATTTTACTAAAACTAATAAAGATTCTGATAACTCAGCAGATTTGTTAACATTTAAGTTAACTGGGGCGCTGTATGATCGTCAGTAAGTACATTTTAACGGTTTCAACTAGCATCTTAAAAGTTTTAGGTATTGTATTTTTTTTGTTTAAATCAATAACATCTGCCGATGCTAGAGAAAATCAAGACAGTGATTTAAAACCTGGATTTGAAAGACTCACTGTTAAGCAGGTTGTTGAAGTTCAGCGCTTACATGTGGAGAAAAAGTTTCAAGAGCGGGTTGTCAATAACTTATGCAAAGAAAAATATACGGAAAAAATGTTTCCTGATGTTTGTGGTCCAAATGCACAATGGAAAAAGTCATCAGCCGCTTTTTTACAGTTTAAAAATGTAAATCAATCCTCTGAGGAAAAAGATTTAAATACAAAAAATCAAAATTTAGCCACTCAAGACGTTTCATTGCCAGACAGGCCAAAGATTTCACTGATGTACAAGATTACAGCGGTTTATGGTGGTTCCAGTGGTTTTCAAGCAGAGTTTAAGGTGTCTAATGGTAAAAGGTTTACCGCTACAGTGAACGATTCAATTGGTAGTTTTATGTTGACTGATATCAATCCTGAAGGGATTTTTATGATGTCAACAGAGAAGAAAAAGAATCCGCAACTATTTTTCTCAGTTGGATCGCGTTTTAAATGAGGATATTATGGTTATCAATACTAAACAAATACGTTGTGATCGATTAAGCGATCTTCCTTCTTTCACAAGTCTTTTGTGTGGTTTAACGCCTGATAATTTAATTGTTGTGCCAAAGTATTTGGTTGATCAAATATCGGTGATTGAAACGGGTGTAAAAAAATGTCAAATTTTATATGCAGATGAAAAACGTGTGGATGTTTCTGTTTTTTTGTCTCAAGTCCGCGGCATTTTGCTTGCTGCCAGATATCGAATTGATCCGGTTGATATTATATGTAGTACGGTATTGATTTTGCAATTAAACGATTTTTCCTCAAAGGGTGATGCTCGTGATTTTTATTTGTCTGAAGATAAAACACGTTCGCAGTCCAGACAGTTATTTGAAAGTTGGATCACTCGTGCTGTTGAAGAAAAAGCCACGGATGTTCATATTCAAGTGATGCATAACAAAGCAGAAGTTAAATTGCGAATTGATGGTGGTTTAGAATTATTAAGAGACGAGAACGGCGGTGTTTACACAGCCCAAAGCGTTGAAAGGGCAGTGGCATGGGCATTTAATAATGCTTCATTTAGAGGGTCAAATAGCAATTCGCAGTTTGTTACATCTGAAAACTTGTATTGTATGATTGAGCCAAGAGAAATTATGAATCGTCGAATTTCTTTGCGATTTCAATCTATACGCGGGGCCATTGGTGTAAAAGTTGTATGTCGAATTTTAGACGTTAGTCCTGGTAATGATACTTTGTCTTATACAGATTTAGGTTATGAAAGCTCCCAGATAGAATTACTTAATAGAGCATCTAATACCTCATCTGGGTTTGTGTTGTTTGCAGGGGTTACAGGCTCAGGAAAAACCACATCGCTTAAAACGTTTATTGAAACCCATCCATCAAATGGATCTGAAGCGTTTTATTCGATTGAGGATCCTATTGAGTATCCATTAAAAGGTGTTCACCAGGTGCCTATGCAACGCGATATTATTGATCAAACAGGTTCGGCTTTAAAGTATGGTGAAATTATTGCGGCTCTAATGCGTGCGGACCCGGGTTGCGTAATGATGGGTGAAATACGCGACAATGCCACAGCCAGTGCTGGTCAGCAAATAGTTGAAACCGGACATATGGCCTGTGCTACTGTTCATGCTCATTTAATTTCTGGTGTTATTCCCCGTTTAACAGACAGTGAAATTGGTATGAGTCGTTATGTGTTAACCAATCCACACGTATTAAGTGTGATTGTTTATCAGGCACTGGTTCCTAAATTGTGTCCACATTGTAAATTAAAGGTCGATGATTACTCAAAAGATGAAAAAGAATACGCTCATTTAATATGGTTTCATCAGCATGTGCAAGATTCATTAAAAATTGATGGTTCTAATTTTTTTTATAAAAATAATCAAGGTTGTTCTTTTTGTCGGTTTCGGGGTACCGTTGGTTTAACTGTTGTTGCTGAAGTGTATTCGCCAGATAAAGATTGGTTAAATTTGATTCGCGATCGCAAAGATCAAGATGCGATTGAATATTACAAAAGTCAGTCTGATGGTTGCATTACTTCGGAAAATATGACGGGAAAAACGGTTTTTGAACATACTATTTACAAGGCAACAAAAGGTTTAATTGATCCAAGAAATTGTTTACGGTTTGAAGGAATGAGTTGATTATGGATAATAAGAGTTTAGGCCAAAAAAATTTCTTCATTTCTGTTAAATTTTTTTTAAAAAAGGTACTTTCCCCTATTTTTTTGTCGGATTTTCGTGGTACTCGAGCTGCATTTTATGAAGAACTTGCTAAATCAATAGAAAATAAGGAACAGTTTCGAACTTTTCTTTTAGAAGAGCTAAAAATAGCAAGAGATCCAAAAACCAGTAATCAGTCTAGGGCAACGGCTTTATCAATGATGTACGGCCAACTTCGTAGTGGTGAAGATTTCCGGTTAAGTACTATTTTAGGCGTGGCCATGCCAGCTTCAGATCGTTTAATGTTGGTTTCTCTAGATCACAGTTCTAATAAAGTTGAGACTTTGCGTATTTTAGCAGCGTCACTTCGGGAACAAGCACTGGCTAAAAATTTAGTTGTAAAAGCTGTGATACCTCCGGCTATTTTGTTGCCAGGCATTTCAGCTTTTTGTTGGGTGATGGCTACCCAGAGTTTACCCATCATGGTTAAAATGTCTCCGCCTGATGTATGGTCACCCTTTAATCAAAGTGTGCGCAGTTTTTGTGAATTTGTCGCACAGTATGGTGGAACAGTTGTTATCGTTTTTGTTATCGTTTTGATTGTTTTTTCTTGGTCAATTTCTCGATGGAAAGGAAATTTTAGGGCAATTTTTGAGCAGGTTCCTGTCAATAAAGGTATGCTGTTGTTTCCCGTGTGTCCTTTTTTTGTTCCTTTATCCATTTACCGTGATTTTCAAGTTTCAATTTTATTCAGTTCGATGGCTGTGTTGTTGCAAAGTGGTATGACATTAACTGACACCATACGCTCATTGATCCCCCGATCTTCTCCTTGGATGAAGTGGCATTTGGAAAGGGTGTTATATTCACTCCATTATCGTCCTGCTGAGTATATGGAGGCCTTTTCTAAAGGGTTGTTAGGGCCGATGTTACTTGCAAAGTTATCTTCTGCAATAAGACACACACCGCATTTTGATAAACTAATTATTAAGCTGGGTACTTCTGAAGGTGAGCAAATTCGTAAGCAGATCGGCTCTGTTACTAAAACTTTAAATACATTACTGTTACTATCAATGGGTGGTTTAATGATGTATTTGTACGTTGGTCAGTTCAGTATTTCTCAGAGTTTAACCGATGCCCTGTCTTCTGCTGCATATCGGCGTTAGTATAAAATTGGTTATTTGTTATATTAACGTAAGCTCACAAGCATCATGCTTCGCAAATTTTTAAATTGATTTTTGACTTCAAAAGCGCGCATCACCCAATTGCCAATCAGTAATTGGGTGATAAAACTTTTTGATGACTTTTGAATCTGCGTTGATCACTGCAAGCACTTCATGTGGTGATTTTTTTGCAGGCTGCCACTGGTGTGGCAATAGTTCCTCAATTTTACTGTAAGAATGTGTAGGCAACTTTTCCAGTTCAGGGTCTTACGGTGTGCAGTTCACTTTGAATCATGATCTTAAAGCGCGCAATAAATTGGACAATTGCGCTAATTCAGTTATAAGATAATGCAGCTGAATGCGCATAGCGCCTTGCTCCAGTACAATTTCAGTTAATCTATTGCATGATGAACGCTGTAAATGGCTTTGCAGTATTTGACTTGGCTGGATGGCGATAAAATCTGCAACGCCGTTGGCTGGCTGTATTTTTGCCTGATTTTTGGCAATGGTTTTATTCTGTATTGAATGATCAGAAGGTGCTTCTGTAGGTTCTTTCTCCTACAGAAGGCATTGTCTGGGAAGCTATAATTGTTGTTTCGATATACTTTTAACCAGCCGTACAGTAACGCGCTTTTAAGATTCAGTGAGTCAGCAATTTTTTGATAACTGGCGCCAGGTTCTAGGCAAAGCTTAACGGCTTTGATTTTAAATTCGGTGCTGTGTTTGCGTTTTTTGTATCTGAATTCTTGAGGGCTTGAGCTTAATTGGTTTGATGTTGATGGTTGATCGTGGTTTTCAGGTTTAAATCCCATTTTTATTCACTCCTTATAAAAGCAGTGAATATGAGATTTTAGTTAAATCGCTTCAAGATAGTTTTACTGGGGGTTTACGGCTTACCGAAAAAATTGTTGATTAAAAAAATTGGCCGCAAAAGCGGCCTGATAGGCCGCAAATTTTTATAGTTTAAAAATTATTGCTGATAACTATTTTTCAGACAAAGACGCTTTTAAACTCTTAGCCACTGGGCCGGTTAAGTAGGTTAATAATGACCGTGTATCTGCTTTAATATTGGCTTGTACTGTCATGCCTGTTTTAATATGGTTTAATGGTATTCTTTGATTATTTTGTTGTTCATTAAGCTCAATGCGTAGCCGGTAGTAAACATAGCTTTGACCCCCTGCGCCTTGTTCAGCTAAGGTGTCTGGGCTAATATAATTAACTTTGCCTTTTAACGAACCATAACGCCCAAAATCCCATGCGTCAAAGTTTAAATCAACTTCTTGGCCAACTGAAACCAATGAAACGTCGGCTGGTTGTATTTTTGCTTCAATAATTAAAGGTTGGTTACTGGGTGTAATTTGAAGTAACTCGTCGCCAGGTCTGTAAACTGCTCCAACGCTAAAGTTTTTAATTTCTCTGATAACGCCGTCAGTAGGAGAGGTAATCGCGGTTTGTTGCCTAATGTCGTTTCTTTCCTTTAAACGATTTTCCAGTGATCGAATTTCAATTTGTAATCGAGTTAGTTCTTTACTGGCGTCAATACGATATTGAGAAATTACATTTTGCATTCTTTGGTTAACATCAATCACAGAACGTTCTAATCTCATCAGTTCAGAAAGGCTGATGTCACCTTTAGAATATAATTCTTGACTCAGTTTATACTCTTCTTGTGCAAGTTTTAAGGCTTTTCTGTAGTTTGATAAATCGCTTTCTAACCCGTCTTCGGATTTTTTAAATAACATGTTTTGAATTAACACTTCTTCAGGGTGTGTTTTTTCGTATTTAGAAAAATTGGGTTTTTTTCCAAAGCTTTGGGCTTGCGCTCGAATAGCAGCAATTTGATGGTTAGTCATTTGATCGTATAAATCATTGACCTGCGCATCTGCTCTGGTTGGTGCTAGCACAGCTAAAAGGGTATTTTCTTTTACAAGGTCGCCTTCTTTAACTTTTAATTCAGATAAAACCCCACCATCAACCACTTGTATGTGTTGTGTTTTATTTGAAACAATCACTTGGCCTTGGGCTAACACCAGTTGGTCAATTTCCATGATTGCGGCCCACGCTGAAAAACAAAATGTACTTAAAAAAATGCAGTGTATTGGACGTAATTTTTTTAACAGGTTCATGATTTTATCCTTTTATTGTTGTGTTTTTTATACGTGTTGTTGTTCATGTACTTGGGATAGTTTGTTCAGAACATTTTGTTTTTGGCCATCCATCCAGATTGAGTTGTTGGCAACCACAATCAATCGATCAATTACACCAAGCAGTTGTGGTTTGTGAGTTACTAGGATTAATGTATTTCCAGGGCTAGACTTACACCATTCATGAATCCAGTTGAAAAAGCGTTGTTCAAGGGTTTGGTCCATGTGTGCTGTAGGTTCGTCCAGTACCATAATTTTTGGTTTTCTAAGCATAACCCGTGTCAAATGAACTAGCTGACGTTGACCACCTGACAAGCCTGTTCCCCCTTCTTGTATATCGCGGTTCAGTCCTTTGGGATGGGGTTTAATTACGGCATTAAGTAAACCGGTTTTTTCAGCGCAGGCTAGTATTTCAGAGTCGCCTGGGTCATTGATACCGATTACCAAATTTTCTCGTAAGCTTCCTGAAAACAACCGTGCGTCTTGCGGAACGTAAGCAAAATGGTCTCCAATAATAGAGCGGTTAATATTTTGAATATCAATTCCATCAAGTAAAATTCTGCCTTCGCCAGGGTTGTACAATCCACAGGTCAATTTAAGTAGGGTGGATTTTCCGCCGCCAATATTTCCTATAATTCCAATTTTTTCACCTGGCCGAATATGTAACTGTTTAATATAACAACCAACAGTTCCAGGGTAACTAAATTTTACTTCGTTAAATTCAATGACGCCTGTTATTTTTTCAGGATTAATGGGTATGTCGTTGGGGTTTTGATTTTGTGGTAATTCCCATAGTTTGTCCAAATCGCGCAATGCCATTTTTGTGTTGGTGTATTGCATAATTAAACCCGGAATTTGAATAATTGGATTTAAAACTTTTCCAGATAAAATAGAAATGGCAATCAAGTCTCCCATGGTGATCAAACCGTGAGCAGCTTTTATGGCGCCAATCGCAATAATTGCTGTGTAGGCCACCTGGTGCGCAGCCGCCATAAAGTGTTGTAACCTTTCTGTGAGCATTTGGTTGGCATTGTCAAAGTGACGGGACTCGTGGCCAATGTCTAACCATTTTGACAAAAACCGCCATCCCCCGTTGCTCGACTGAATCAGTTCGGCACCCTCTACAGTTTCAACCAGTAAACCTGTTTTAAAATGTTTTAGCATGGTGCCTTGTTTAGATAAAAATTCTTGTTTTTTACTGGTTTTGACGGCAACGTAAATACCTAATATAAGCAGGCCACCAGGAATAAAAGCCAGCGCTCCACCGATAAAAAACATTACGGCCAGTGTAATTAGACCCAACGGAATATCAACAGCAATAGTTGCAGCGCTGTTGGTAAATAGGGAGCGTACATATTCGTAAGACCGCAGCCTTCCTGAGGTTGTTCCTACATGGGTAGGTAACTGATCTAGGCGAATGCCTAAAAACCTTGCATAAACAGTTCGGCTTAGCCTTTCATCTAGCCGTGAGGCCAGTGTGTGCAGTTGAATACTTCGAGTCCATTTGCTGACAAACTCAAAGAGGTGTGAAATAATGACTCCAACGGTTAAAACTGTTAACGTTGACATGGCATTGTTTGGAATCACTCGATTGTAAATGTGCATCGAGTAAAATGAAGTAATCAGTGCAAGTATTGTGATCAGCAGTGACGATAGTCCAATTTCAGCCAAACCCGATTTAAATCGCATGATTTCGCTGAACATCACTTGCCAAGAAGCACTTTTGCTTAATTCAAAATCAGATTCAAGTTTTAATCTCACAAAAAGACAACTGTCGTCAAAATCATCGCAACACACTTCTGAATCAAGAGCGCCTTGTTCATTCACCCCTTGGGTTACCCACTGCCCGCGGCTATTGACTGTGCTTAGCAACTCACAGCGTTCGTCTGGCCATATGACCAGCAAAGGCAATTGGGCTGCATCTGGTTTTTTTAGGTAACGCGGTGGTTTTAATGAAAGTTGGTCTGTGATATGTTTTAACACGTCTCGTGTAGAAATATCTGTGAGACAACTGTCTAGGGCTGCTTTCAAGTGTAAAGCGTTACAGTATTCTTTCTGTAAGTGAGCGCATTTAAGCAGGGGAGCCATCCATTTTTTAATCAATGGATTGGATTCGCGAACATATGGCTCTTTAATTGCTTCTTTTTGGGGTTCAGGTGTATTTGTCATTGTTCAGACCATATAAAGTGTTCAATTGGGGTGGAGTTAAGGGCAATCTTTTGGTTCACAATCCAGGTAGACACGCGAGCATCTATAAACTGAACCTCAGCGTTATAGTTTTCTCTAGCTGCGTTCAACAATTCTTGCCAGCTTTTTCTTCCACTTAAAAACAGCCTTTCTGAAGCTTGCATCACTGAACTTGCTGTAGCGAAGGCTTCTTTTAATAATATTTCTCGAGTTTTAGTTGTTTTTTCTATTAGTAAAAGGCTTTGAATAGTTTGTAGTGCATTGATTTTTTCTGCTTCAATTTCCATTGATTTACCCTGAACTCTTTCTTGGGCCGCTGACAGTGTTTGAAATGCTGATAATCCTGCACCTATGGCTAAATTTACATTCAGAAATAAAATGTTGTCTGTTCCGGTGTTATCACCTCGGGTATGATCCATTCTTAAGGACACTTGAGGGTAAAATACAGACTTTGCCTCAAGTTCAAGGGCCTCAGTGATTTGTTGTTCTTGTTCCATGCGTTTAATCATGGGTGAAATCTGTAGGGCTTGATTTTCAATTTCGATGTCTTTGTTTGCTGTGTTGGGTTGACTAACGTATTGCAGTAACGAATGGATGTCCAGGGCGCTAATTTCTTCATCATTACATTGGCATAGATTTTTTAAACGAATTTTTTGTAATTCAATTTCATTTCTTGCGGCCAATAAATCAGCTTGCACTGCAAGTAATCTACTTTCGGCGAGGGAAACATCGGCTTTTGCTGATTGTCCCAGTCTAGCCCGCCTAGAAACTAAGGCTAGGTATTGCAAATGTTTTTCTTCACTTTCCTCAAACGACTGTTTTTTTTGATGGGCTGTTGCTAACCCACCAATCGTTTCTAGTAATGTTTCAGACAGTCGAATTAGAGCGGTTTGTCGAGCGAAGTATGTTGTTTGTTCTGCAGCTTGAGACTTTTTTAAGCCTGCGGTTAAACGGCCTCCAGTGTAAATAGGTTGCGAAAGACGAAATGTTTCTGTTTTTTGATTTAAGCTTAGTCTTGGGCGATCATGCCCTTTTTCTACGGAAATTGATGGGCTGGGTAGCCACTGTGATTTAGCTGCTTGAGTTTCAAAACCGCGCGCCATTTGTTCTTTTTCGATGCTTAAAATTTGCGGGTTTCTTTGTAATGCCAATGAAATTAATTGGTGGGGTTTAATATGCAGGGTTTGTGTAGCGCCATGTGTTTGATTTTGCGAAAAATACGCAAACAACAAAGCAATTATCAACGGTGTTGTTTTTTTCACGGTTTATCTCACATAAACAGTTTATAAATGCCCAAACGTGTTTTTAGCTTGGTTTGTTCAGTTAAATGTAAATATTCGTTGCGATTAAAGAATCCCTCTTTGGGGGGTATATTTTAATTGTGGTGTTTTGTTTTAACTATTTTGAAGTATTGACAGATAGATAAACACTTTGCTTACAATCTAATGTATACAGTGTATACTCCCAAGCGTTCTTGGTTTTCTAGTAACCAAAATTTAGTCAATTTGTTTTAATTAATTTGTTTTGGAGCTATTGTGTTTATTTCTAATGCTTATGCGCAAGTCACTGGTGTGGGTGGGGCCGAAGGTGGCTTATTGAGTTTTTTGCCTTTGGTGTTGATGTTTATTGTCATGTATTTTTTAATGATTCGCCCACAGATGAAGCGACAAAAAGAACACCGCGCTTTGCTTGAAGGTTTGCAAAAAGGCGACGAGGTTTTAGCCGCAGGCGGTGTAATGGGTAAAGTCACTAAATTAGGTGAAAGTTATATTGCGCTGGAAATAGCTAGCCTTGGTGATAAAGTTATTGAAGTACAGGTACAGCGTTCTAGTGTGGCCACTGTGTTACCAAAAGGCACATTAAAATCCAATTAATATCATTCAATTTATGCTAAATTGATCCTTAATTAATTCAAAATGAATCGTTACCCTTTTTGGAAGTATCTGTTGGTGGCCAGTATTTTGGCGTTTGCATCTTTATACACGTTGCCTAATTTTTTTGGTGAAGCACCTGCCGTACAAGTCTCAAGTGCGAAGGTCGCATTTAAAGTGGATGCAGAGTTGCAAAAACGCCTTGAAAGTATTTTAGCCAATGAAGGTTTACAGGCTGAGGCTATTTTTTATGAAACAGCCATGAGTGGTGGTACTTTTAAGTTGCGATTTCGAACCACGGATGAACAATTAAAGGCGCGTGATTTACTACAGCGTAGTTTAAATTCAGAATTAGGCGAATCTCGCTATGTGGTAGCCCTTAATTTATTGTCTCGTTCACCTGCTTGGTTAAATGCTATTCATGCTTTGCCTATGTATTTAGGCTTAGACTTACGTGGTGGCGTGCATTTTTTATTACAAGTTGATATGGTTGCTGTCGTTGACAAACGTTTAGATAGTATGGCTGGGGGAGTTCGGCAGCTATTGCGAGATCAATCTATACGCAGCGCTGGTATTGCTCGCGCTTTAGATCATTTGGTTTTGCGATTTAAAGATCAAGAAACACTAGAAACAGCCACTGCTGCCATTGAAAAAGCCTTCTTAGATTTAAAATTAGAAAGTAAGCAGGATGCACAGGGACTCTATTTAACAGCCACTTTCAAGCCTGAAGCACTAAAACAAGCTCAACAGTTCGCGCTGAAACAAAATATGAGCACTTTGCACAATCGTATTAATGAGTTAGGTGTGGCTGAGCCTATTATTCAACAGCAGGGAGCAGATCGTATTGTTGTGCAGTTGCCTGGGGTTCAAGATACAGCCAAAGCCAAAGATATTTTGGGCCGAACCGCCACACTGGAGGTGCGTTTAGTTGATAGCAGCGTTGAAGTTGCAACAGCTTTGGTTTCAGGTATGATTCCTTACGGTTTGGAAAAGTTCAGTGATCGCAGTGGCCAAGCACTGTTACTTAAAAAGCAGGTGATTTTGACGGGGGAAAACTTGTCAGATGCACAAGCTGGTTTTGATCATCAAACCAACGAGCCTGCAGTTCATTTAACTCTTGATGCCAAAGGGGCTCGAGTTTTTCGAGATGTTACTCGAGAAAACGTTGGGCAGCGGTTGGCTATTGTTTTAATTGAAAAAGGTAAAGGCGAAGTGATTACTGCTCCAGTCATTCGTGACGAAATTGGTGGCGGTCGCGTACAAATTTCAGGCCAAATGACCACTGTTGAAGCGGCGGATACTGCTTTGTTGTTACGCTCAGGTTCATTGGCCGCACCAATGGAGATTGTTGAAGAGCGCACCATCGGCCCAAGTTTAGGCGCTGAAAATATTGCTAAAGGTTTTAATTCTACTTTATACGGATTTATTGCTTTGTCGGTATTTATGATGATTTACTACGCCATGTTTGGCGTGTTCTCCGTATTTGCTTTGGCGGTGAATGTTGTACTTTTGGTGGCCTTGTTGTCAATTTTACAAGCCACTTTAACTTTGCCTGGTTTTGCTGCTATTGCGCTAACTTTAGGCATGGCCATTGACGCTAATGTTTTGATTAATGAGCGCATTCGTGAGGAATTGCGTGAAGGAATCAGCCCTCGGGTAGCCATTTATACTGGTTATGACCGTGCTTGGGCAACCATTTTAGATTCTAATGTTACTACCTTAATTGCTGGATTGGCCTTGTTGATTTTTGGGTCTGGGGCAGTGCGTGGTTTTGCAGTAGTACATTGTTTAGGTATTTTAACCTCTATTTTTTCTTCAGTGGTGGTGTCTCGCGCGATGGTGAATTTATATTATGGCCATAGAAAAAAACTGCAGTCGGTATCAATTGGTTGATTTGTTGATGACAGAAAAAATAGTAAAAAACACAGAATTTGAGCGAGATTAAACATGGAATTTTTTAAAATCAAGCGCGACATCGATTTCATGAAGCGCGCAATTATTTTTAATATTATTTCATTGTTGAGTTTTTTGGCAGCAGTATTTTTTTTGGTTACCAAGGGTTTGAATTTTAGTATTGAGTTTACGGGCGGGGTGTTGGTTGAAGCGCAGTACACGCAATCGGCTAACCTTGAAAATTTACGTTCTGCACTGGTGCGGGTTGGAGTGTCTGAACCGCAAGTGCAAAACTTTGGTACGTCTAAGGATGTGCTGTTGCGTTTGGCTGTTAAAGAGTCAACACTTCCAGCGCTTTCTGAGCATGGTAAATTGAATGTTCATAAATTAACCACGGCCGTATTGTCGCAAGGGGGTACCGAGGTTACCATTAAACGTATTGAGTTTATTGGCCCTCAAGTGGGTGGCGAACTTGCTAGTGATGGAGCTATCGCTTTAGGTTTGGTGATTATTGGCATTATGATTTATTTAGCCATTCGTTTTGAATGGAAGTTTGCTGTGGCTGCTATTGTGGCTAACTTGCATGATGTGGTTATTATCTTAGGTTTTTTTGCCTTTTTTCAGTGGGAATTTTCTTTATCGGTGTTGGCTGCTGTGTTGGCGGTATTGGGTTACTCCGTAAACGAATCTGTGGTGGTTTTTGATCGTATTCGTGAAGTGTTTCGTAAGGTGCGTGGGTTGTCGGTTTCTCAGGTTGTTAACCGTGCCATTACAGGCACCATTTCTCGAACCATGATTACCCATGGTTCTACCCAGCTAATGGTCACTTCAATGTTAATATTTGGTGGTCCTGCGTTGCATTATTTTGCTTTGGCTTTAACGATTGGCATTTGTTTTGGTATTTATTCCTCTGTGTTAGTGGCAAGTCCTTTGGTGATATGGCTTGGCATTAGTCGTGAAGATTTAATTAAATCAGTGAAGAAAGAAACAGGCGAGTTGTTAAGTTAATATGTCTTTGAGCCACCTGCCTTAATTGTTTTAATTGCTTAAATTGCCTTATACTGGCGGATTTTCAGCAAGGGTCCTGGGTAAAGTTCCTAGGTGAGAAAAACCCTCACACTTATGCGGATAATGCCGATGCAAGAAGTTGCTATTGTGTGCTTATTAAACTACAAAGTGCTTGTGCTGCTTTTTTCATCGATGTTGTAAATAAAGGAATTTTATGAGCGCCAATCCACAGTTTTTAGCAGCTACAGCCACCGTTGATCAAAATGCGGTTGAGCCACTACCTAATTCACAAAAAATTTATGTTCAGGGTTCTCGGCCTGATGTTCGTGTTCCCATGCGAAAAGTGTCGCAGTCTGACACGCCAGCAGCTTTTGGTTCAGAACCAAACCCCGCTATTTTTGTTTACGATACCAGTGGTCCGTACACTGATCCTGATTCAAAAATAGACATTCGTTCAGGTTTGATTGCGTTGCGCGAAAATTGGATTGCTGAACGTCAAGACACTGAGTATTTGCCTGGTCCTTCTTCAGTTTACGGCCAAGAACGTTTGCAAGATCCTAAATTGCAAGTTTTGCGGTTTAATTTGCGGCGCAAGCCACGTCGTGCAAAGTTGGGTTGTAATGTATCGCAAATGCATTATGCCCGTCACGGTATTGTAACGCCCGAGATGGAATACATTGCTATTCGCGAAAATCTATGCCGTGAACAGTACGTGGAAAGTTTAAAAAATGCTGGGCCTCAGGGCGAAAAGTTGGCTGATTTATTGTTGCGTCAACATCCTGGTCAGTCCTTTGGTGCCTCAATTCCAGCTAGAATTACGCCAGAATTTGTGCGCGATGAAGTGGCTTGCGGGCGTGCTGTGATCCCTGTCAACATTAACCACCCCGAAATTGAACCGATGATTATTGGCCGCAATTTTTTGGTGAAAATCAATGCCAATATTGGTAACAGTGCGGTCAGCTCTGGTATTGGTGAAGAAGTTGAAAAAATGACCTGGGCCATTCGTTGGGGCGCAGATACGGTGATGGACCTGTCAACCGGTAAGAATATTCATGAAACGCGAGAGTGGATTGTTCGTAATAGCCCAGTACCGATTGGTACTGTACCCATCTATCAAGCACTAGAGAAAGTCAATGGTAAGGCTGAAGATTTAACATGGGAAATTTTCCGCGACACCTTGATTGAACAAGCCGAACAGGGCGTTGATTATTTCACAATACATGCAGGGGTTCGCCTAGCTTATGTTCCTATGACAGCCAAACGCATGACAGGTATTGTCTCGCGAGGTGGTTCAATTATGGCCAAGTGGTGTTTGGCGCATCATCAAGAGAATTTTTTGTATACGCATTTTGAAGACATTTGTGAAATCATGAAAGCGTATGATGTCACTTTTTCTTTAGGTGATGGGTTGCGTCCGGGCTCAATTTACGATGCTAACGATGAAGCGCAAATTTCCGAACTTAAAACCTTGGGCGAATTAACTCAGATTGCTTGGAAGCATGATGTTCAGGTGATGATTGAGGGACCGGGGCATGTTCCTATGCATTTGATTAAAGAAAATATGGATCTGCAATTGGAGTATTGTTATGAAGCGCCTTTTTACACACTTGGGCCTTTAACCACAGACATCGCCCCAGGGTATGATCACATTACTTCAGGTATTGGTGCGGCACAAATAGGTTGGTATGGTACGGCTATGCTCTGTTATGTTACGCCAAAAGAGCATTTGGGCTTGCCTAATAAAAAAGATGTTAAAGATGGGATTATCACGTATAAAATAGCAGCACACGCAGCCGACTTAGCCAAAGGGCACCCAGGTGCGCAAATTCGTGACAATGCGCTTTCAAAAGCACGTTTTGAGTTTCGTTGGGAAGATCAATTTAATTTAGGTTTAGACCCTGACACGGCTAAGGCTTTTCATGATGAGACATTGCCAAAAGATTCTATGAAGGTAGCGCATTTTTGCTCTATGTGTGGCCCACATTTTTGTTCTATGAAAATTACACAAGATGTACGTGATTACGCGGCTAAACAGGGGGTTGATGAGTCTCAAGCTTTAGAAATTGGTATGCAAGAAAAAGCTGTAGAGTTCGTCAAGAAGGGGGCAGAAATTTATCACCGTGCTTAATTATTTTTTTATTTTTTTATTTTAATTATCTAAGTGATTAAACTTAACAAGTTAAAGATGAACGTTAATTAATAACGCCAAATATTAAGCGTATTAATAATTATTAAGTTTCATTTTTTCAATTAAAAACCCTAAGAGTATCAAAATATTCTTAGGGTTTTTAATAATATTTAATCTTTAGTTTTTAGTTAAGATTTTTTATAATCCACGTATAATCAATTAACGAAAACTCTCAACATTTTGAGAAATTTTCAACTGTGTGTTTGGGTCAATTGAAACAGGGTCGCAAGATTCTGGAGAAATTTTGTAAAGATCGAGCAGTAGTTTGTAGATAGAATGTTCAATAACCATTCGAACCGCATGTTGAATGGGTTCTTGTGCGCGCTCTGAAGCGTTTATATCTAAAAATTTGTCGTTGAAGAAACGGAAATAGCCCGCACGAATTTCAGTACCAATAATTTGTTTACGGAAACTATTGGCAGAAATAACTTCAAGTGTTCTGGTGTTAATTAAACGCAGATCAATGCCGACGTCAATGACGGCATAGCGAGCTGATGTTCCGAAATATTTAAAGGTACCTTCAAATTCAGCGCTGCGAATATTGTAGTTGACTTCAGTGATGCCGCCAATAATGTGAAAATCGGAACCTGGTACAGAACCTGCAAATGTTTGTCTAAATCCGTTGTTGGAATTTTCTCCAATCAGCTTAACGTCAGTGTATTTAAATTCAGTTTCTGAAACAAATAGGTCATTTCTTTCAACCATTGGTAAACGGGTGAGTCCTAGCGCAGAAATTGCCATCAGTGCTGCGCCTTGGGTAATTCGTTTACCATTGATCAAGTCTTGCTTGCCGGTAAAATCTTCAATGCGACCTATGGCAAAACGAATTTGGTTATTGGCTTCAAGTCCTTGTCGCAGTGGTGCTGTTGGACGCAACCCTTTATTCCTGATGGTTTCTCCAAGACAAATTAGCCGTTCTGCTTGTGCTGTTTTATTTTCTACAACTTGAGCCCCTTCAATTGGCTTAACATAATTGGGTTCATTAAACTTCGGAATACTACAAGCTGATAGAGATAAAACAATCAGAGAAACAAATAAAGAGCGTGAACTTAATGGCATCATTTTAATAAAATAAAAGAAATTAAAAAAAACTACTTGGTAGAAATTGTCGAAGTGTAATTTGCTGAGGTTTGCTTAACTTCGCTTTTAGAGTTAGAGGCACTTTGAACGCTGCCACCATATAGGGAAATAACAGCTGTTTGGTTTCCATGGTTAATTTGCATGGCATTAACGGTAACTGTATTGCCCGCCCCCGACATTTGAACATTAACCAAATTTCCAATTGCTGTGGCATTTAAATTCCAGCCTGGTTGCAGTGTTTGGCTAGAATTGAAATGATTATTTCTATTAAAATCTACAGGGCTTTCATAGCTTGCTGGGCCTGAATGTCTTGTGACAGCGGTTTCCATTAGGCTCATACTTTGCCCTTCCATTGTGTTGGCCATGGCATACAATGGAAAGCAGGCGCTAACTAATACCATGAGGGCAGCGATTTTGTTATTTTCTTTACTTTTAAACATGACAATTAACCTGGTTTTGATGATTGAAAATGGGTTGCTATTTATAGATTCACTTTTTAGTAATAAATTTAAAGGGGTTTTATTTGATGACAAATGTTTGTAGCTTGCCTCTTGCATTTAAGTTCATTTTTAAACCATTGATTAAGCCTTGAGGTCAGCCAAGGGTTACGTTTTGATTGCCAATTTTTGTTTGTAAAGCCAAACCAATATTTTTTTTAAGCTGTGGGAGCATGGTTGTAATTGCTAGAATTGCTGAAGTATTGGCTGCATTGTCTGTGTTGCTTAAATTAAAATTTTCGTTATTGATTGTTGTATTGAAAATTACAAAGGCTGTACTTTGATTACTAATATTCAATTGATGACCACGTCCAATAACGTTAATGGGTTGTATGGTTTGCACGTAAAAAACTAGAGAAGACGCTACGACACTCAAAACAAGTGTTGTACATAGAAAGAGAGATTTCATAGCAACTCCTAAAACAAAGTGTTAGATTTAGGTTTTTAACCAAAACAACGTAAGCAAACTCTAAATTTAAGTGACAATAAAAAAATAAAGGTTCAATTTTTCTATGTTGCGTGTGGCTTTAATAAACAGTATGAATTTGTAAAGGCTTTAAAAAATAAGTTTGCGCTTAGCTACAATAGAAAAGTTAAAGCGCATTTGAATGTGATTTACCGAGCTCAAAATAAGATCAAAAGCACAAAAAAAAGCCAATCATTAACTTATAAAGATATGATTGGCAAAATACTCTAAAAATTCTTTAGAATTTTTAGAGTGGTTTATTTGATGGAGAAGGATTGTGCGTTACCAATACTTGATAAGTTGAGTTGAAATTTTGTGGTTGGGTCTAGAGCCCAGTTTAGTGTTGCGCTTTGCTCTCCTGAGTTCACTTGTGGAAGACCTCTTTGGGTGCCATCTGCAAAACTAGCTGTATTTTCTACTGAGAAAGTTTGAGCGTTACCAACTGCTGAGCCGTTAATAACAGTTTGAGTTAAGTTGGTGTTTGCACCAGCTATGTCAATTGTAGTAAATTGATTACCAGAATTGGTTTGGGTAGCAGCCGCAACGTTTGATTGGCTTACGATTTCCAGTTCACCTCGTGTTGCACTCGCGCTCATAACGTTACCAATGGCAGACACATTAAGTTCGCTTTCAGTAACAATAACATTGTTAAGTCTAAGAGTTGCGTATTGGTTTCCAGTGTTCACTTGATTTCCAAAATAAACTTGTGCTTGCAAAGCGAGTGACGTGCAAGCTAAGGATGCGCCAATTAAGGTTTTAAGAAAATGTTGTTTCATTTTAACTCCAAAATATAAGAATTTACTTAGCTTTACGTAGTGATTAATAGCGTTAAGGCTAAGTGTTTTGTTGTAGTTAGATATACACCCAAAATACAAGCACAAGGCGTATATAACTTAGTGGCTATGAAATCCAAAAAGTTCCTTTTTTAGCTTTAGAGTAAAAAATATTTTGGGTGGTAAGCGTACAATAACGCTTTGGGTGCGATTTAAAATGAATCGGTGAAATTAAATGAAATAATTGCAATAAATTATACGCTTATGACCAATTCATTTTTATAAAATCACTGCTGGTAGTATTTGCCAACCACGCAATTGCGCCCTTTGTCTTTGGCAAGGTATAGAGCTTGGTCCGCACGTTTTAATAGTGTTTCAGCCGAGTCTTGCTGAAAATTAAATTCTGTTACTCCAAAACTAGCGGACAGTGTGATTTTTAAACCGGCATAACAAAATGGGTGGGACTGTAGTAGGCTGCGCATCCGTTCCGCGGTTTCTGTGGCTTTTTTCATTTGTGTACGTGGCAGCATGATAATAAACTCTTCACCACCGTAGCGAATTAATGCATCTTCTTGTCTAAGGTGGGCTTTTAGTAGCATAACGCTGTGCCTTAGCATTTGATCGCCGGCAATATGGCCGTGTTTGTCATTGATTTTTTTAAAAAAGTCAAAGTCAAACATAATTAAACTAAGTGCTTGCTGATTTCTTTGAGCTTGTTGTAACAAACTTTCAAAATGTCGCTGCATAAAGTTGCGATTGTAAGCACCGGTTAATTCATCTGTAACTAAGGCTTGTTCTAGTGTTTCAATAATGTTTAATAAGCGGCGCTCTCCTCTAGAGTTATTTAGATTTTCGTGAGCATAGGCTAGGCATATTTGTAATTCTTTGAATTGGTATGGACTTAGAGAAAGATTTAGCGTGTTAATAGGAGGTAAAATCACTTTGTTTTGAGATGGTTTGAACGTTTTGATTGTTTTCTGTGGTAAATCTAGATTTATGAAACGGCTTTGTTCTGTGCTTAAACAAAGTTTCATTTGTTTGGATAGTGCATTTAACTCAGTGGGCAAGGGTTCTCCATAAATTAATTTTGGTGTTTTGTAACCGGCATATTCCAGAAGTTGTGACATGCGTTGTGTACACCCCAATAATTTAATTTGTTTGTCAACCATGAGCACAGGCAGACCAAATTTTTGTCCAAGCCACTCTAAAATACCCCCGCTGATATCCGGTGTGTGTTGTTGATTTGAATCCATAGCCAAAAACCCTAGTCCATTAGGGTCATATTGCACATTTTTATTTCATTTTTGTACCACCTGAGACGGTGAGTTTTGCCATCTAAGCGTAAAATAATGGGTGATATTGCCGCTTAAATGGAGTTATTGTGAACCCTTTAGTCAATCAAACTGATAAAGCTGTTGATTTTGACCTGCCTGATGCGAAAAATCCAACGCAATTTTGTTCTACTTCAATGGCTTGGGCAAAAGTGCCCGCAGCAATTTGTTTGCAAGAAAAAAAATTGTTGAAGGACAAAGCCACTGCTTTGTTGAAGGCCCGTAATGCTGTTTTGGTAGCGCATTACTATGTTGATGCAGATTTGCAAGATTTGGCTCTAGAAACGGGCGGCTGTGTGTCAGATTCTCTTGAAATGGCGCGTTTTGGTCGTGAACATCAAGCGCCAAATTTGGTGGTGGCCGGTGTTCGGTTCATGGGCGAAACCAGTAAAATTTTGAATCCAGAAAAGCGCGTTTTTATGCCTGATTTACAGGCCACGTGTTCTCTTGATTTGGGTTGTCCTGCTGAGCAGTTTTCACGGTTTTGTGATCAGCACCCTGACCGGTTGGTGGTGGTGTATGCCAACACCAGTGCGGCTGTGAAGGCTCGCGCAGACTGGATGGTGACATCCAGCATTGGTTTGGAAATTGTGGCGCACTTACACGCGCAAGGGCAGAAAATTTTGTGGGCACCCGACCGTCACTTGGGGCAGTACATTCAGGAAAAAACAGGGGCTGATATGATTTTATGGCAGGGCTCATGTCTTGTGCATGACGAGTTTAAAGCCACCGAACTGGCATTAATGAAAGGTCAATATGCTGGCGCTCAGGTGTTGGTTCATCCAGAATCTCCAGCTGCGGTCTTGCAATTGGCTGATGTGGTGGGGTCTACAACGCAGTTAATTAAAGCTGCACAGCAATCACCAGCCAAGCGGTTTATTGTAGCCACTGACAATGGCATCTTACACGCAATGCGCAAGGCCGCACCAAACAAAGAATTTATTGAAGCCCCTACAGCTGGAAATGCGGCAACTTGCAAAAGTTGTGCGCATTGCCCTTGGATGGCGATGAATGCTCTGACCAATTTGTGCGACGTCTTAGAAAATGGTTTTGACTCTGGTGTTGGTGAGGTTTTGGTAGATGCCGCGCTTGGGCGCCAGGCCTATGTGTGTATTGACCGTATGTTGGCCTTTGCTAAAGAGCGTGGTGTTGCTGGTGTAAGCACTAAGTCATCGGCCAACTTATCTTTGGAACACGTTCACCGTCAAATAGGGCCTGCTTAATGAGTCTAGATCATTTATCAATTAACGCTTGCGACATTTTTTCTTCGTACAAACCCACTTTACTCCAGGCTGTACATGCCAATGTGCTTGCTGCAATACGAGAAGACCTTGGCGAGGTTGATCACACTGGTTTATTAATTGCTGAAAATTGCCAGGCCCGTGCCAATGTGCTTGTTCGTGAATCTGCTGTGTTGTGTGGCCAGCCTTGGTTTAATGAGGTTTTTAAGCAGTTAGACAGCAGTACGCATATTCAATGGTATTTTGCAGAGGGGGCTGTGATGCCTGCTGATGCAGTTGTGTGTACAATCACAGGCCATGCCCGTGCAATGCTCAATGCCGAACGTTCCGCGTTGAATTTTTTACAATTGCTTTCCGGTGTGGCCACCAAGGTCCGAAGTTTATTGAATTTGTTATCAGGCACCAAAGCGAGGTTGTTAGACACCCGCAAAACCATTCCTGGTTTAAGGTTGGCACAAAAATATGCTGTGCGAATTGGCGGCGGGGAAAACCAACGTCTGGCTTTATACGATGGTATTTTAATTAAGGAAAATCATATTGCAGCTGCTGGTGGTATTGCCCCCGCAATACATGCTGCCCTTGCGTTGCAGGCTGGTGTTTCCATTCAAATAGAAGTTGAATCCTTGGTTGAGCTAGAACAGGCATTGAGTGCGGGCGCGCAGTCTATATTGTTAGATAATTTTACTGTAGACCAAATGCACCAGGCAGTTGCTTTAACAGCTGGGCGCGCTGTTTTGGAAGCGTCTGGCGGTGTTGACCATTCTAGTTTACGAAAAATAGCTGAAACAGGTGTTGATCGAATTTCAATTGGTGATCTAACAAAAAACGTTAAAGCCATTGATTATTCAATGCGTTTTGTAGTTTCTTAAGCACTTTTTTGTTAATATTTTTTCAATGGCGTCTTTTTTTGCTGGCAGTGCGTTGTAAGATTGTTGGAAACCCCTTGGGTAAGGTGCTGGCATGGTCGCGGCTGAAGTGCAGTCCGCGACTTTCTTGGCGAGAAAGCGCGCTGGTCACTATTAAATCTGCTACCTCTACCAAATTACGCAGTTCAAGTAGGTCTCTGCTAACACGAAAATTGGCGTAGTACTCGGCAATTTCTTCTCTTAAAAGACGAATGCGGTGTTGCGCGCGTTCTAAGCGTTTGTCTGTTCGTACAATCCCTACATAGTTCCACATGGTTAGGCGCAGTTCGTCCCAATTGTGTGCAATCACGACTTCTTCGTCAGGGTCGGTGACGCGGCTTTCATCCCAGTCGGGCAAAGGGCGGTTTTCTTGGCGTGGGTGTTGCAAAATGTCGTTGGCTGCTGCTTGAGCCATGACTACACATTCAAGCAAGCTGTTGCTGGCTAGTCGATTTGCGCCGTGTAATCCAGTGTAAGCTGTTTCGCCAACAGCATACAAACCATTGAGGTCTGTGCGGGCTTGCATATCGGTGACCACACCTCCACAGGTGTAGTGCGCAGCCGGAACCACTGGAATCCCTTCTTTTGAAATATCAATGCCCAATTCTAAGCATCGCGCAAAAATGGTTGGAAAGTGCGATTCCAGAAAAGCTTTGGGTTTGTGGCTGATGTCTAGTAGTACATGATCAAGCCCGCGTTTTTTCATTTCGTAGTCAATGGCTCGTGCGACAATATCGCGTGGTGCAAGTTCTGTTCTTGCATCGTGCTCATGCATGAAACGTGTGCCGTCGGGTAGCTTGAGGTATCCGCCTTCGCCGCGAATGGCTTCAGAAATGAGAAAACTTTTGGCGTATGGGTGGTATAAGCACGTGGGGTGAAATTGTATAAATTCCATGTTGGCAATACGACAGCCTGCTCGCCACGCCATCGCTGTACCGTCACCTGTGGCGGTGTCTGGGTTGGTTGTGTATAGGTAAACTTTTCCTGCTCCCCCTGTTGCTAAAACAACAAAGGGTGTACTTATGGCCAGCACTCGGTCGGCTACTTCGTCCAGAACATACAAACCGGAGACGTGTTTATGCTGTGGGTTGAATGATTCGTTGGTGACAATATCAACCACCATGTGGTGTTCTAGCAATTCTATATTTGAATGGTGACGTACTTTATTCTCTAAAACACGTTGCACTGCGTCTCCAGTGGCGTCTGCTACGTGTAGAATACGTCGGTGGCTGTGCCCACCCTCTTGGGTTAAATGAAACCCCTGATTGCTGTCTTCTTTTGAAAACGGAATGCCTTGTTGAACTAACCAGTCGATGGCTTGACTTGCTTGTGTAATGATGTTGCGAACCGAGGCTTCTTCACATAAATTAGCACCGGCAACTAGCGTGTCGCGCACATGTTCTTCAATGGTGTCTGTTGGATCAATGACCGCGGCAATACCGCCTTGTGCCCACCGGCTAGCACTGTCAGACACGGTTTTTTTGCAGATAATGCCTACGTTCATGGTGTTGGCTAGTTGCAGGGCGGTTGTTAGGCCAGCTAAACCGCTGCCAATAACCACTACGTCGTATTGCTTCATCTTATTTGCTTTTACAGTTAAAAGGTGGTGAATGTTTCTGCTGATGATTTTCTTTGCTATTTTGGTTGTATTGGGATAATAACCAAAATAGCCTATTTTGGGCTGTTATGATGTGTTTTTTTGAATTTTTTTGTTATTTTATTAAAAACTTTTAAACAACAGGGCTTATGGACATTATCTTATTATTAAAAGCGTTTATTTTAGGCATTGTAGAGGGGTTAACTGAATTTTTACCCATTTCGTCAACAGGCCATTTAATTTTAGTGGGAGATCTTCTTGATTTTAATGATGATAAGGGCAAACTGTTTGAAATTGTCATTCAAACTGGTGCAATTGCTGCCGTTATGTGGGAATATCGCGCCAAAATTGTGGATACTGTTTTTGGTTTGGGTAAAAGTTCTCAGGCCAATCGTTTATTTTTAAATTTATGCTTTGCATTTGTACCTTTAGCCGTTTTGGGGCTTTTATTTGGTCATTCAATTAAGGCGGTGTTGTTTGCCCCTGTTCCAGTTGCTGTTGCATTGGTGGTTGGTGGGGTATTGATTTTGCTGATTGAAGCTCGGGTTAAATCTGTTTACCAATCGCCTCGAGTTCAGCGTTTAGAAGATATGTCGGGTCGAGATGCATTGTGTATTGGGCTGATGCAGGCATTAGCATTGATTCCAGGCACCTCTCGAAGTGGTGCTACGATTATGGGCGGACTGGTGCTGGGTTTGTCACGCAAAGTAGCGGCGGAGTTTTCTTTTTTCTTAGCAATGCCTACTTTGTTGTTAGCCAGTTTATATGAATTGGCGAAATACCGTGAATTGTTGAGCGTTAAAGATTTTCCCTTGTTTGGTGTGGGTTTTGCTGCGAGTTTTTTGAGTGCTTTTATTTGTGTGCGTTGGTTGTTGCGCTATATTAGTACGCATGATTTTACTTTGTTTGCTTGGTACCGGATTGTGTTTGGTGGTTTAATTTTGCTGTCCCACTACAATAGTTGGATTAATTGGGGGGGTTAAATTCAGGAATTGTTTTGAATTTCTTGATTTTTAAAGTTGTTGCAAAAAGCTTTAAAAAGTTCTAAGGGCATGGCTTTTCCAATTAAATAGCCTTGAATATAGTCAACATTGAGTCTTTTAAGCACAGAGAACTCTTCCATTGTTTCAACGCCTTCAGCTGTAACATGCATGCCCATTAGATGTCCAAGTTCTATGGTGCAGCGTAGAATAGTTTCGCTGTCGGTGTTGTGACGAACCCCTGCCACCAAAGCACGGTCAATTTTGAGTTCATGCACAGGAAAGCGCTTCATGTAAGACAGAGAACTGTAGCCAGAGCCAAAGTCATCAATGGCTAGCGTGATTTGATGTGCATGTAATTTTTTAAGTGTTTCAAGAACAATTGTAGGGTTTTCCATAGCATTGCTTTCGGTAATTTCAAGGCACAACATATTTGGATTAATGCTGTATTTTACGAGTAGCTCAATGACCTTTTCTGCAAATGAGGGTTGTTGTAAATCGAAGGCAGAGACATTGACTGAAATGCAGATTGGTTTTTTTTTTGATAATGCATCAATCAGTTGTAGTGCTTCTTCAATTGCCCATAATGTAATGTCGTAAATTCGGCCGGTTTGTTCAGCAAAAGGAATAAATTCGCCAGGCATAACCAAGCCACGTTGTGGATGTTGCCAACGCACCAGTGCTTCAGCGTGGTCAATCGTGCCAGATTTCAAGTTTAGTTTGGGTTGTAAGAAGAGTTGGAGTTGTCCTTTAGATTCAAGAGCTGCACGAAGTTCAGACAACATAGAAAGTCGCGCAGAAGACTGAACTTCAAAGTTGTTTTGAAAGGTAACCCATTTTTGTTTTGAATCGTGCGCAATCGTTTGCGCTATTTCGGCTCTACGCATAAGGTCTGCGGCATTATTGCCATCTTTAGGGCCAATAGCCACACCACAAGTGGCTGATAATTCAATGGGTTGCCCATAAATACGCAAAGGTTCTTGAATTGAGTTTAAAATTTTATTAACGAGCGTATCAATTTTTGTGTTCTCTAGTAGTTCAAATCCAACAGCAAAACTGGTGCTGCTTAATCGAGCAACTACAATAGCATCGGTTAGGTGCGACTTGAACCTGAGACCCAGTGCTCGAAGTAGATGATCTCCTGCTGCAAATCCGAGGACACTATTTAATACTTTAAAACGATCAATACTCCATACAATCACAACCATGGCACGCAGTTGGTCATTCAAAATTTGGTTAATTATTTTAAGGAAGTATGCGCGATTGTTAAGGCCCGTTAAAGAGTCTTCGTAGGCCAGTTTGCTGACCTCTTGTTCTTGTAATCGTAAATATTCAATCAGTTGTTGTTGTGCATAAGCAAGTTGGCCTACATCATCAGCGTATTCAACGTTAACATCCATTTCATAATTGTGATTTGATAGCGCTTGGGTTACAGAAGTTAGTTTTTTTAGGGGGGCTGTAATGCGTTGATGAAAAAACCATGTGATCATGGTACTTAACCCTAAGGATAAAGCCAGAGGTAACCAAATGCGTTTATTAGGATCTAAAAACCATTGTAGCCACTGGGTTAGCGTATGAAGGTTCTCTAAAGGGGCGCTTCCAATCGTTAACCAAGCAACAAAAGGCAGCTGAATGGCCAGTGTTAGGGCGAAGCAATACAAACTCAACCGAACGGTTGTTTTCGGTGATTCAGCAGGGTTTGGTTTTGTATTTTTATCTCGACCTGACATGACTGGGTGAAAGGATCTTCCAGTTGTCTTTATCGCCTATTTAGTAGTTTAACACCATGCCCCTGTCAGGGGAATTTTTGAAAAATCAGGTCCCAAACACCGTGTCCTAGTTTTAAACCACGATTTTCAAATTTTGTTAATGGGCGAGATTCAGGTCTTGGGCTGTAAGATCCATTGGCTTGCATGTTTTTTAAGTTAGAGCACTGACTAAGAACACTAAGCATTTGTTCTGCATAGTGTTCCCAGTCTGTAGCGCAGTGCACAATCGCATTTGATTTGAGTTTTGGTAGTAGTAGATTTAAAAAATGAGGTTGAATTAGACGCCGTTTGTGATGGCGTGCTTTGGGCCATGGGTCAGGAAAATAAATCATCACACGATCTAAACTTTGGGCGGGAATCATGTGCTCGAGAACTTCAACTACATCATGGGAAATAATGCGTATGTTTTGAATGGCTTGTTCTTCAATTTTTTTCAGTAGTGACCCAACTCCTGCAGTAAAAATTTCAACCCCAATATAATTAATATCAGTATTGTTTTTAGCAATGGTTGCGGTGGTTTCTCCCATGCCAAAGCCAATTTCAAGCCATACTGGGGCATTTCTTCCATGTGTTTGATTTAATTCTAGTGACTGTTTTTTAAATGGAATACTCCATTTTGGCAGCGAGTGTTCAACATGAAATTTTTGGGCTTCGGAGATATGTCCCTTACGTCGCACAAAGCTACGAATATGGGGGTGATTATTGCTGGAAATAGAATGGCTCATGTTAAGGGCTGGGTTTGGGCAATAATGCCTGTTGTGGGTGATGATGGGGTAGCGCTGTAGAGTTTTTTAGGCATTCTGCCTGCAAGCCATGCCAGTCGGCCCGATTCTACCCCCAGTTTCATGGCTTGGCCCATTAAAACAGGGTTAGCAGCTTTGGCCACAGCGGTGTTCATTAACACACCCGTGCAACCCAATTCCATGGCAATGCTTGCGTCGGAGGCTGTACCGATACCCGCGTCTACGATTACAGGTATGTTTGCCCTTTCCAGTATAAGTTGAATATTCCAAGGGTTGAGAATACCCATGCCAGAACCAATTAAGGACGCCAATGGCATAATTGCAGCACAGCCCATGTTTTCAAGCTTTCTGGCTGCAATCGGGTCGTCGTTGCAGTAAACCATTACATCAAAGCCTTCCTTAATTAGTATTTCAGATGCTTTGAAGGTTTCAGTCATGTCTGGGTACAGGTTATTGGGGTCGCCCAAAACTTCGAGTTTTACTAAACGGTGGTCATCTAGTAATTCTCGTGCTAACCTTAGAGTGCGAACAGCGTCTTCAGCAGTATAGCAGCCAGCGCTGTTGGGTAAATAGGTGAATTGTGATACCGGTAATATGTCTAGTAAACTGGGCTCGTTTGGGTTTTGGCCAATGTTTGTTCGACGAATTGCTACGGTGACAATTTCAGCACCACTGGCAAAAATGGCTGCCTGCGTTTGTTCTAAATTGGAGTATTTACCTGTTCCAATTAATAAACGGCTAGTAAAGGTACGTTGGCCAATGGTCCATGAGTCGTCTTTAATGCCGTTTTTATCTGCATTGGTCATGCTTTTCATGAACATTTCCTTTAATGTGGGCAGCGCGGTTTTTGTGCGTAAATGTGGGTGCATTGCATTTCAGTAGGTTGTTGGTGTTGTCAGCGTTAACCGCCGAGAATTAACCACCCCCAACCGCTATAACAATTTCCAGTTGGTCGCCTTCAGACAGCATGGTGCTGTTGTACAGGCTTTTAGGAACAATAGTTTGGTTGCGTTCTACAGCAATCCGTTTGTTTTGTAAGCCAAGTGTTTGAATTAAGTCTGCAAGGCTGGAGCTTGGTTTTAATTCTTGCTGTTCTGCGTTTACATAAACTTTCATTGTGTTGCCGTTGGCGTTTTGCTGGTTTTACTGGTTTTGTGGTTTACTGTCCAAATCGTTAAATTTCAACCATTTCAAAGTCTTCTTTGCGTGCACCGCATTCTGGGCATCCCCAGTTGACAGGAACATCTTCCCAGCGCGTGCCTGGTGCTATGCCTTCTTCTGGGGTACCTTGGGCTTCATCGTAAATCCAACCGCAGATTAGACAAATATACGTTTTCATTAAAATCAATCCTTGTGAATAAGAAATATTTGAAATAAATCAAATTAATTATTTATATAATGCGCCATAATACCGTTTTTAGCCTTTAAATGCTTGTTTCGTGATGAGTAAAAAACGGATTCAGCCTATTGGGGTTGTAACCGAAAAAAAGCCAGTGGTATTGTCTTTTTCAGCATCTGACCCCACCTGTGGCGCAGGTTTGCAGGCTGATATTCTAGCAATATCAGCAATCGGTGTGCATCCTTTAACGGTGGCTACTGGCCTAACAGCGCAAGATACCTGCGGTTCATATTATTTTGAAGCATGTTCATTGTTTCAATTACAGCAACAGACCGCACCGCTTTCGGCTGATTTTCAGTTTAATGCTTTTAAAGCTGGCGCATTGTGCTCTTCTTGGGCTGTGCAGTGGGTAGCAAAAATGGCTGCCGATTATCCGCACATTCCGCTGGTTGCTGATCCTGTTTTGGCCACAGGTCGTGGTGACAGTTTGACCCAAACGGGTTTTATTGAGCATTATCTTACTGATTTACTGCCACAGATTGCGGTTTTAACGCCAAATGTACCTGAATTGTTACGCTTGTCTGGGAAAAGTCATGTACAAGACGCTTTGCGGTGTTTATTTGACTATGGGGTTGGGTCAATTTTATTGACAGGTACTCACGATGAAAGCACTGGTGCAGTCGTTAGTAATCGATTGTATTGTTCGGCAGGCGAACTGCATCGCTTTGATTGTGCGCGTTTACCTGGGCAGTATCATGGGTCTGGTTGTACTTTGGCCTCTAGTTTGGCAGCTTGTTTGGCTTTGGGCTTGCCCTTAGTTCAGGCGGTTGATTTCGCTTTGCAGTATACCCATAGCACTTTGCAGTATGCCCAGATGCTAGGTAAGGGGCAAGCGATTCCTGATCGTAATTTGGGTTGGATGATGCAGTTTTCATAGCAACTTAAAAGTACTATGAAGTACCTCGGTTGCTATAGGGTGCTATGGTGGGAAACCGAAAGTGCTATTTTTGTTAAAAATGGGTAATTGTTTTTATGCAAAAGCAAGACAAGGACAGTTCTTTGATTTCAGGAGTTTATGCTGTAACACCTTGCGCTTGGCCATTAACTGCTTTATTAGAGAGTGTTGAGGCAGCGTTAAGTGTAGGTATTTCTTGGGTGCAATACCGGGATAAGTCTCGTTCAGATGAACAGCGTAAATTGTACGCTTGTTGTTTAGCATCCTTGGTGCAGCGATACGGCGCACATTTGGTGATTAACGATTCTGTGGCTTTGTATCAAATGCTTTTTTCTGAAGGTTATCAGCCAGCGGGTTGTCATTTGGGTAAAGATGATCTTGATTTATATCAAGCTCGAATTCAGCTCGGTGTTCAGGCGGTTTTAGGGGCGTCATGTTATGGCAATTTAGAATATGCAAAAACCGCAGCCGTTCAAGGGGCGTCATACCTGGCTTTTGGTGCTTTGTTTTCTTCTAGTACCAAACCGCAAGCTAAAATAGCACCTTTGGGTTTGATTGAACAGGCAGTGTCTTTGTTGCCCCTTCCTGTTGTGGGTATTGGCGGTATTGGTGTGCAAAATATAGCCAATGTTAGTTGTGCAGGTGCTGTGGCGGCAGCTGTGGTTTCAAGCTTATTTGGTGATACGCCTGACCCAGAATTTACTTTAAAACAAGCCAAGCGTTTGCAGTGCCATTTTGCTGAAGGGGTTTTTCAAAGGCAAAAAGGCAATGTATAAAGAAAAATCAATCAGCTCATTGGTTGTTTGATGAGCGATTTATGAGTGTGTTATTGTTGGTTTTTGGGGGTTTATTGGTGGATTTTTATGTATAAAATTTGCTTTAAGTTATTGATTTTAGAATATTAATATTAATACGTGATCGATATAAATTTATGAGTCAAAATGATATTTTATTTTCTAGGGCGCAGGTCCGTATTCCGGGTGGAGTGAATTCGCCTGTGCGTGCTTTTCGTTCCGTGGGTGGTACGCCACGGTTTTTTAAGCGTGCCAGCGGCCCTTATGTTTGGGACGCCGATGACAAACGCTACATTGATTATATTGGTTCTTGGGGCCCTGCGGTTCTAGGCCATGCCCACCCTGAAGTGGTGGCTGCTGTGCAGCAATCTGCTGTTCATGGGCTCAGTTTTGGGGCGCCCACCGAAGCAGAGATTGAAATGGCTGAAACACTGTGCGCTATGTTGCCGTCATTGGAGCAAGTGCGTTTGGTCACTAGTGGAACTGAAGCCACCATGAGTGCGATTCGCTTAGCGCGAGGTTTTACCGGGCGCAATACAGTCGTTAAATTTGAAGGGTGTTACCACGGCCATGCAGATAGTTTATTGGTTAAAGCGGGGTCGGGTTTGTTAACGTTTGGTCACCCAACATCGGCTGGTGTGCCAGCGGATTTTGTAAAACACACTAAGGTTTTAGAATATAACTGCTTAGAGCAGGCGCAAGAATTGTTTGACGCACAGGGTCATGAAATTGCATGCGTTATTGTCGAGCCTGTGGCTGGCAATATGAATTTGATTAAACCGTCACATGAGTTTTTAACACGGTTACGCCAGCTGTGTACGCAGTATGCTTCGGTTTTGATCTTTGATGAGGTGATGACTGGCTTTCGTGTTGGCCCACAAGGGGTTCAAGGTATTTATGGTGTGCAGCCCGATTTAACCACTTTGGGGAAAATTATTGGCGGTGGTTTGCCTGTTGGTGCTTTTGGTGGTCGCAAAGACATTATGGCTTGCGTTGCGCCACTGGGGCCGGTGTATCAGGCTGGAACCTTATCGGGTAATCCTGTGGCCGTGGCTGCTGGTATGGCAACGCTTAAATTGTTGCAACGTCCTGGGTTTTATCGGCAGTTAACCCGTCAAACGGAAAGATTGGTTGATGGTTTCAATCGCATGGCTGCAAGTGCGGGTATAAGTTTTTGTGCTGACAGTATCGGTGGAATGTTTGGTTTGTATTTTACAGAGCATTGTCCACGAACATTGTCTGAGGTGTCTGCTAGCAATCTTGATGCATTTAAGCGTTTTTTTCATGCGATGTTGCAACAAGGGGTGTATTTAGCCCCATCGGCTTTTGAGGCGGGTTTTGTATCGGTTACGCATTCAGATGACGTGATTGATGAAACCATTGCCGCTGCAGCCCGTGTTTTTCAGACATTTGACTGATTATAACTGGTTTGTTGTTTGGTATGCACTTTAATGTGAAGTTGTGTCAATAAATTGTATTGACTTGCATTTTTGGGTAGAACTTTTAAGGTAAATTTTTTTGTGTATAGCGTTAAAGAAATTTTTTATACCTTGCAAGGCGAAGGGGCTTGGGCCGGACGCGCAGCGGTGTTTTGTCGATTTTCTGGTTGTAATTTATGGAGTGGCCGGGAAGTAGGCCGAGCCACAGCGAAATGCCAGTTTTGTGATACCAATTTTATTGGAACTGATGGACCTGGTGGCGGAAAATTCGACTCGCCACACGCTTTAGCGTCTGCAATTGAGGTTGCTTGGGGGGCTGGCTTGTACCACCGGTATGTGGTTATGACAGGTGGAGAACCTTTGCTTCAGTTGGATGAAACCTTAATTGATGAATTGCACACTAAAGGGTTTCAAATAGCGGTTGAAACCAACGGAACTATTCTTGTGCCAGATGGTGTGGATTGGATTTGTGTCAGTCCTAAAGCGGGTAATCCGGTGGTGCAAACTTGGGGGAATGAACTCAAGGTGGTTTTTCCTCAAGAACATTTAAATTGGATTGAAATGTTGGGTTGGGATTTCGAATATTTTTTTGTGCAGCCAATGGATAATCTTTTGGCGAAAGACAATGTGCAAAAAGCGATTGCTTTTTGCCAGCAAAACCCTAAGTGGCGTCTTGGGTTGCAGACGCATAAATGGCTTGGCTTACCTTAGTAACTAAATAATTAACTTAATGTATAGATAACCACCGTATTGTATGAAAGCGTATAAACAGTTTAATTTTGATGCGGCCCATTGTTTGCCAGATTGGCCAGGTATTCATGGACACAGTTATATTGCTGAGGTTTGGTTTGATGGGCCAGCCTTAGATGGGTATGTAGTGCCCGAAAAAGTTTTGACAGAACAATTAGAAGAAATACGCAAGCGCTTAGATCATTCTAATTTAAATAATTTAATGCCTTTGCCTACATCTGAAAACATTGCCCGGTATATATGGCAATCTTTGTCTGATTGTGATCAGTTATTCAGCGTTAGGGTAATCCGTAGTAGTGTCGGTTTTGGGGTTGAGTACACACGAGAAGATGCCATAAGTGATGCTTTTGCTCTGCAGAACGGAACTAATTAATTATGAATATTTATTTCAATAAAAAAATAAAAAATTGTTAAAATTAACTCTGAGTCTTGGTTTTGGAGCTTTTTGTTTGGGAATCACTCTTTCGGTTGAGGGTTTTCCAAGCTTGCTAACATAGTTTTTTTTCGTTGAAACTCCATGCTTTCTAACAGCTGAACTATCTACCAATATAAGGAGAGTGTAAATGGAGCGTCGTTCCTTTTTAAGATCTGCTGCAACAGCAACCGCGGGGGCCTTGGCTGTTCCCACAAGCGCTTTGGCTTCTGATTTGCCCGCTGTTAAGTGGCGTTTGTCCTCCAGCTTTCCAAAAAGCTTGGATACCATTTATGGTGCTGCAGAAGCGGTTTCTAAGCGTGTGGCTGCTGCCACAGGGGGAAAATTTCAAATTCAAGTATTTGCCGCAGGCGAAATTGTTCCTGGTTTAAATGTTTTGGATGCCGTTAAAGATGGAACTGTGGAATGTGCCCACACAGCAAGTTATTACTTTGTTGGTAAAGACCCAACTTTTGCATTTGATGGTGCAGTGCCTTTTGGCTTGAACAGCCGTCAGCAAAGCGCTTGGATGAATGAAGGTGGTGGCATGGCCTTGATGCGCGAATTTTTTAAAGACTACAATTGCATCAATATTCCTTGTGGCAATACAGGTGCGCAGATGGGTGGTTGGTTCCGCAAAGACATTAAATCTGTGGAAGATTTAAAAGGCTTAAAAATGCGCATTGGTGGGTTTGCGGGTCAAGTGTTGACTAAGTTGGGCGTGGTGCCGCAACAAATTCCAGGTGGCGATATTTATCCTGCGCTAGAAAAGGGCACAATTGATGCGGCTGAATGGATTGGTCCTGTTGATGATGAAAAACTTGGCTTTGCGAAAGTTGCAAAAAATTACTATTACCCAGGCTTTTGGGAGGGTTGCTTGCAGGTTTCTATGTTGATTAACGTCAAGCAATGGGAAAGCTTACCACCTGCGTATCAAGCCATTTTAGAAGCTGCTTGTGCTGAGGCTCACATCGAAATGCAAGCCAAGTACGATGTGCGTAACCCTCAAGCATTAAAACGTCTAGTGGGAAGTGGCGTACAGCTGAAGGCTTTCCCTAACGATGTTTTAGTTGCTGCTCACAAAGCAGCGCTTGAATTGTACGAAGAAACCGCTGCTAAAAATGCAAAATTTAAAAAGGTGTATGATCAGTGGAAGAAATTCCAGCAAGATCAGTTGCAGTGGTTTGCTGTTGCGGAAGGGCGCTTTGATGCCTTTATGCAATCAACTCGCGCTAAAAAATCTTAAAATTAAGCACATTTAAGCTAAACACAGTCTGGGGACATAACGGTATGAATCCATTGTTGCAAATTTCAAAAATGATTGATCGAATGAATCGATCAATTGGCCAATCGGTAGTTTGGCTAATCTTGGTAGCCGTGCTGGTTAGTGCTGTAAATGCATTGGTACGGAAGTTTTTTAATATCAGTTCCAATGCGTTTTTAGAGTTGCAGTGGTATTTGTTCTCGGCTGTGTTTTTGTTGGGTGGTGCTCACACCTTGGCCAAAAATGGCCACGTTCGTATTGACGTTATTTCTAGTCGTTTTAGCATCAAGGGCCAAGCTTGGATTGATATATTTGGTTTAATCTTTTTTTTGGCACCCTTGTGTGTATTGGTTATCTATATGTCTTGGCCGGTATTTATGACATCCTTACGCAGTGGGGAAGTGTCAAATAATGCCGGTGGTTTAATTTTGTGGCCGGCGCGTTTGTTAGTGCCCATGGGCTTTGTGATGCTATTAGCACAAGGTTTTTCAGAGCTTATTAAACGCATTGCGGTTGTTAAAGGCATTAATTTTGATGGCGTAGTTGCACCAACTTCTGAAGTGTCGGCTGAAGAAGAGTTGGCCAATGAAATTCGTCGTATGCAATCCAGTCAAAAAGCAGCGTAAGGGGCTAGAAATGGTTGATTTTTTAATTGCTTATATGGCGCCCATCATGTTTTTTTGTATGGTGCTGTTTTTGTTGCTGGGTTTTCCGGTGGCGTTTTCTTTAGGTGCTTGTGGTATTGCATTTGGTTTATTGGGTATTGAATTGGGTTTGTTAAGTCCATCGTTGTTTCAGGCTTTGCCGGATCGTATTTGGGGGACAATGAACAACGATACCTTGCTTGCAATTCCATTTTTTACCTTTATGGGGCTTATTTTGGAGCGCAGTGGCATGGCCGAAGACCTACTTGACACGATTGGCCAAGTATTTGGCCCTGTTCGTGGTGGTTTGGCTTATGCCATTATTTTTGTAGGGGCTATGTTGGCAGCAACTACGGGTGTGGTGGCTGCTTCTGTAATTTCTATGGGTCTTATTTCTTTACCCATTATGATGCGTTACGGATATGACAATCGCATTTCCAGTGGTGTTATTGCAGCTTCTGGTACTTTGGCCCAAATTATTCCTCCGTCTTTGGTTTTAATTATTATGGCTGACCAGTTGGGCCGTTCAGTGGGTGATATGTACACTGGTGCATTTATTCCGGCGATAATTTTGACTTTGTTTTATGTTGGTTTTATCGTTTTAGTCAGTATTTTTAAACCCCAGTGGGTGCCGGCTATTCCCTTGAGTGCCCGCACTATCCGTGAAGAAAATGGCAGCACTGGTCTGCGCTCTTTAGGTGTATTGTCTTTAATATCAGTGGCTTGTTCTGTTTATTATGCTAATTTTGTAGCGTCTGCAGAGATGCCAACAGATGAAACCATTGTTTTGTCTATGTGCGTGGGTATGGCTGTGGCCTTCTCGATTGCTGTTGTAGATAATCTCTTTAAGATTAAGTTGCTTTCTAACATGGCAAGGCGCGTAACATTTGTTTTAATTCCTCCCTTAGCCTTGATTTTTTTGGTGTTAGGTACCATTTTCTTAGGGATTGCTACGCCAACTGAGGGTGGTGCAATGGGTGCCGTAGGCGCTTTGATTATGGCCATAGCACGTAAGCGTTTAGATGGTAAGTTACTTAAGCAAGCGATGGAAAGTACCACTAACTTAACTGCTTTTGTTATTTTTATTCTGTTGGGCGCTCGGGTCTTTTCCTTAACTTTTTATGGCGTTGATGGTCACAAGTGGGTTGAACACCTTTTAGCTGATTTGCCAGGCGGACAAATTGGTTTCTTAATTGTTGTCAATCTCTTGATCTTTGGTTTAGCCTTTTTCTTGGATTTCTTTGAATTGGCTTTTATTGTTGTACCGTTGTTAGCCCCAGTGGCTGAGAAACTAGGGATTGACTTGATTTGGTTTGGTGTATTGCTCGGTATTAATATGCAAACCTCTTTCATGCATCCGCCATTTGGGTTTGCGTTGTTTTATTTGCGATCGGTTGCTCCCAAAGAGGTTAAGACAACCCAGATTTATTGGGGTGCGGTGCCATATGTGGTTATCCAATGTATTATGGTTGCGGTGGTGATTGCTTTCCCTGGTTTGGTCACTGGAAGTTTGGACAAAGCCGCAGCAGTCAATACAGATAATATTGAAATTATGGTGCCAGCCGAAGATTCTTTTGAAGCACCAATTGATTTTAAATAAGTCTTAATTTAAACTTTTCACCTTAAAAGCCATGTTTTTACATGGCTTTTTTTATTGTTACTGCGCAGAGTTTTGCATGAAGTGCTATTGATTTATCCAATGGATGAAAAATGAACCTAAAAAAACCTAAGACCTAAAATCGTTCGTCTTCGCTTAAAAATCGCCACTGCCCTAAAGGCAGTCCGCCCAGCTTGATTTGACCAATTCGAATTCTTTTTAAGCCAATAACCTTAAGGCCTACCAATTCACACATACGGCGAATTTGTCTTTTTTTTCCTTCACGCAAAATAAAACGCAACTGATCTTCATTTTGCCATTGTACTTTGGCGGGTTTTAGTTTTTTTCCGTCTAGTGAGAGTCCGAAATTAAGCTTTTCAAGTCCGCCTGGTGTCAATTGGCCTTGCACGCGAACCAAATATTCTTTTTCAATTTCGCTGTTTTCACCAATTAATTGTTTTGCAATTCGTCCTTCCTGAGTTAAAACTAGCAAACCTGTCGAGTCGATGTCTAAACGACCGGCTGCTGCCAAACCTTTGCGCATACCAGGTGAAAAATTTTTTTGAGGATCTTCTGCCCAATGTTGATCAGCAGTGATGAGTTCTATGGCGGGTTGATAACCATGTTCTGCTTGAGCAGAAACATAACCAATTGGTTTGTTTAATAAAATAGTTAATTGCTTTGCTTGGCTTTGTTTTGCTTGTTTATTTAGTGTTACTCTGTCATTAGGGTGCGCACGGGTACCGAGCGCTGTAATTTGTTCTTCATTGACATAGACCCAGCCTTTAGCAATGAAATCATCTGCTTCGCGTCGGGAACAAAGCCCCCTTTGTGATAATAATTTAGATACGCGCACGAGTTCATTGGGTTGAGAATTTATAGAAGAATTTTGATTTGATGGTGCATTTTTTTCATGTTTTGAGGCGCGTTGTTTATCCAATTCATATGTTTGGTGTGAGTCTTTAGCGGACATTAATTGTTTCTTTCAAAAATAAAGCTAAATATATGTTGATTTGCTAATAACCTTAGTTTAAGTTATTAAAAAAATAATAGTTTTAAGAAGGCTTACGTCTATGCTATCAAAAAGCCGAATGAATCGTTTGTATCGCTTGGTTTGGAGTGTTGTTAGGTCCTGTTGGGTGGTCATTTCAGAAAAAGGCTCTGCTCCGATTGCCCAAGCAAGGGTTGGCTGTGTAACAGGTTCCTTTGATTGTAGAACAAAATCTGTTCAATCTTTTTTTTATCTGATTTTGTGCTATTCAACAACAGTAGTTGCTCAGCTTGCTTCTCCAGTAACTCCTTTGGTGAACTTGCCAGTTTTAGCCTCCGGCGGTGCACCCAGCGGTGTTACAGTTCAATCCAGCGGTACTCAAATGCAAGTGCAGCAGTCCAATGCTCGATCTATTGTGAACTGGAATCAGTTTTCAGTGGCAAACGGCCATTCCGTAGAGTTTCAACAGCTTAATCCACAGTCTATTTTAGTTAATCGCGTGGTGGGATCGGGTCTTCAAAATGGTTTGACGCAGTCTATTATCAATGGAACCGTCACAGCCAACGGACAAATTTGGTTGCTTAACCCCGCTGGCACATTGATTGGTCCAAGTGGCACTATATCAGCGCATGGTTTTATGGCAACAACACGGCAAATGCAGACGCCTGATAATGAGTTTTTAGGAGGTACTGGTCAATTTCGTTTTGCAGGGGTTGATGCAGGACAAATTATTAACCAAGGAAGCATTGTTACCAACGGTGGCTACGGTATTTTAGCAGGTGCACAGGTGCGTAATGAATTGGGCGCTCAAATCATTGCACGCTTAGGCAAAGTGGTTTTGGCAGGCGCTGATTCTTTTACATTTGACTTAAATGGCGATGGGTTGTTAAATTTTGCAGTGCCGTCTGCACAGGCTGCTTCTGTGCTTACAGGAAATCTAAATCAAGTGGTTCAGTCGGGTATTGTGAGCGTCGACGGTGGCCATGTTTTAATCACTGCTAAAGGGGCTGCTGAAGTACTTGGGGCGGTGATCAATACCACGGGTTTGGTGCAGGCCAATGCGGTGAGCTTACCTGAGTCGCAAGGTGGCGGTATTGTATTGGGGCATGTTGAAATTCAGGGTGATGGTGCCACTGATGTATTTGTAACTGGCCAAGTAAGCGCTAGCGGGTCTGTTTCTATGCCAGCGGTCAGTTTGGTTGGTCGTCAGGTTGTGGTGGGGCAGTCTGGCTTGGAGGGTGCTAATAATCCAGAAAATAACGCGCCAGTATCTACAAATATACAGAAAACAGGTACGGCTCCAAGTTCAATCGTGATTGATGCAAAAGAGTTTATACGAATTGAAAATGGTGCGCAGATTCAGTCTGTTGTTATGCCTAATTTTCAGTTTGATTTGCTGGAATCCTCATCATCTTCAATATCAACAGCATCTGGTGTACCAGCTCCTGTCAATATTCGATTAAATAGCAATATGGACATTTCGGGTGGCGCATCAACCTTGCAGTCTAAAGGTGGAATTGAAGTCATTGGCGGTAGCGCCTTACGTTCCAATGGCGGCCACATTGAATTGGGCGGTGGTTTAGGACTTACAATCCCAGACATTCTTGAAGCGGGAGCCACCAGCCAGTCTCGTGGTTTTGCAAGCAATTCAATGGGTTCAGGTATTCTTTTATTGGGTTTAGGTAGCTCCCAACCGTCAATTTTAGACGCTGGTGGTGGCGATATTCGTTTATATGGTCATTCAGAATTATCGAGTCAATCGGTTGGCAATAGCGGTTTTCGTTCAGGGGTTGCGCTTGATAATGCCGTACGTTTAACCACAACGGGCCGAGGTCGGATTGATGTGGTGGGTTTGTTTGATCAACTGCCAGTCAATCCTGTTTTTGTAAATAGCGTATCTGGCTTAAGTGGCGTTCGCATGAATTCAGCCAATCTAACTACTCAAAACGGGCTTATCGAAGTCTTAGGATCAGCAGGGGGGAGGTTAAAGCTAAGTAGCACAACTGCCGTAGGTAACTTTTCTGCTGATCGTAATATTGGTGTAGATATCCAGGACAGTCATTTTTGGGTAGACGGTTCATTAGGAACGGTTTCACTAATTGGTCGGGGGGGAGGGCAAGTTAATATGACAAATATTAGTTTGATTGATCGTCTTAATGTGTCTTCAGAAGGTAACCACGGTATTCAATTGTTGCGTAGTTCTGTGCAAGTTCCAGCGGTTGGTCAAATTTATATCAAAGGTCAGGCTTTGGCTGAAATTGGTATAGATGGCTTGGAGGTTTCTGAAAATTCTATAAAAACCCTTTTGCCTGACAAGCTTAGATTGAAAAATAATGTGGGTGTTGATGTGCTTTCTTCGCAACTTTTTGTCGGTGACAAAGAAAGCTTGCTGAGTATGCAGCAGTCTTCCAACTCAAACATGGATCAGTCTGGGCAACTGATTGTTCAGGGGCAAAGTATTGGCGATATTCATGTTTTGCGCAATGCCTTGCCTAATCAAAGGGGGGGTGAGCGTGTGGCTTCTCAGGCGCATGGCGTGCGCATTGCCAATGAAGTAATAACCACCGATTTTTCTATTGGCACCGCGTCTTTTAATTCAGCTTCAAGTACCTTGGCTGTGGAGTCAGGCACTTTGGTTATTGATGCCATTGGTCATACACAAAGTAATAAGCAAGATACTATACAAAGCGCTTCTGAGGCCGCTTTGGTGTTATCAGCTGGGACAGATTTGCGAGTTTTAAATGGTAAATTAAAGTTGAAGTCTGACAGTGTGTCTATTTCTGGGTTGTTACGTGGAGGGGCTAACACCACATTACAAGTTTTACCTAAAACTCAAGATAGAAATATGGCTTTGGGTACACAAACCATAACGCAAGATGCCTTGTATTTAGATGCCTCAGCACTTAATCGAATTCAGGGGTTTGGTGGACTTTTGTTTGGGGGTGATCTTGATTTTGAAGAGACGAATTACCAACCAGTTGCGGGTCGTTTATCAGTAGGGCGGGTCAATTTGGATTGTTCTATGGAGGTAAGTTTTTGTAATATGACTGATCTTTTAAACAGACCGGTCAGTAGCGCTACGCCTGAAACACGGCGCTTTGATTTGGTTGCTCGCCAAGTACAAATTCTTGATAATATTAGTTTGGATTCTGGGCAGGAAGCGTTATTATTTGCTACTGATACCATTCGATTTGAACCACAGTCAGTGGTCAGTTTGCAGGGTCAAATGGAGCTTGTGGCGCCAAAAGTCCAGTTTTCTGGAGGAAAAAATAATATTGTATTAGGCCAAAATATTGGTACAGCTTTACGAGTGTGGCTTGATAACTTGGAAAGTGCTAAATCTAGTGGGGTTGAGCCAAAAGCAGTGGTCTATAACATGCCATTTAATCTTAGTGCGCGAGGTGCTAGGTTGTTGTCGCCTGAAGCTAATCCGATTACATTTTTTTTGGCCAGTTCAGCACCGGCACCAGATAATTCCTCAAGCACTGATTTTACAAAAACACAAGCGCTGTTATCCAACTTAGATGGAGGAGCTCAAACCAGTGTTGGTACGGCTTTACAGAATGTTAGTACATTAAAGCAGATGTTTGTTGAGTCAACGCCTTCATCACAGATAATGGACTCTTCTAGCTCAGAAAATTCTGGTTCATTACGGCAGCCATTGGTTACAACAGGGCGTTCAACTGACAATTTAAATTTTGAAAATAACGGAAACGAGTCTAGTAATACGCGTTTTACTGGACTGGGGTTACCATTATTATTCAGAGTAGGTTTGCCGATAAATTCGGGTTCAGTTATGTCAATCAATCAAAATGCTGGACTGGTTACAAAACCACCAACGCCAAAAGATGAAGCTGATTTTGGCGATGCCACGTTAGCTTTGGTGGCTGTAGCTGATTTACCAAAGCCAGTTGCACACTCTAGGCGGTCGCCTGCGCGTAGTTTAACTGTAAATATTGCCCCTGGCTTAAATTTAAAAATTGAAGAACATTCTGTCAGGGCCAGCGGAGTGCCCACTTTAGATCAGCGTTTTTCTTTATCAGGTAACCTATCTCGTTGGTAAGCCACTGTAAATTAACCAATTAATAGCTCGTAAATTTTTCTTTCAGAGCTTGGTTAATTGCAGACACCACCGAACTCCAGTTGTTCCAGTGAGTTTGTCTGAACAAACGAACGCTTGGGTACCATGGCGAGTCTTGTCGGTTCAGTAGCCAACGGTAATCGGGGGCATGAGCAATTAAAATCCAAGTCTCTAGACCCAAAGTACCGCATAAGTGGGCGACACTGGTGTCAACGGAAATAATTAAATCCATTTGACTGGCCAGTGCCCCTGTTTCTTCATAGTTGGTTAGTTGGTCCGCATGGTCGTGTAAACACTGGTATTGGTGGAATACCAGTTCATCACCTTCGCGTTTTTCTTTTTGTAAGCTGTGATACTCGAAAGCTTGGGGTAAATTTTTTACCAGAGTTTCTAGGCGGATACTTCGGTTGCGGTCATTTTTATGGCCTGCATAACCGCTCCAAACTAAGCCGATTCGTGGTTTTGTTTGCTTTCCTAAACGTTGCTTCCAGGTGTCCAATCGATTTTTTTGAATATAAAAATATTGATTAAAACTGGGGATGGTTTCAACTGTTGTACCGAATGCCAATGGTAAACTGAGCATGGGAATGAAACAGTCAAAAAATTCTGGTGTTTCACCTTGTTTGATCAGATGGATTCTAGGGTCTATGGAGTGAAATAAACTTTCATACGATTCATCGGTTTCCAAGTAAACAATAGCACCTTGATCAATAAGTAATTTAGCATATCGACAAAACTGTAAACAGTCCCCAACACCTTGTTCACTGTGAATGAAAATGCATTTGCCTGTGATTGGAAATTGTCCTAGCCATTTGGGTTGTGGAAATTCTCGTTTATATTGTTGGAAAAAATCGATAAACCAGCGGTGTTCATACAATTTCCAGCCAGTTTCATAGTTTCCGAGTGTTAATTGAGCAAGCGCACAATTTTTTTCTATAAAATGTTCATCACCGCCAAGAGAAAGGGCATGTTTGAAAGCATTCAGCGAGTTTTGATATTGTCCTAATTCTAAATACAAGGTGCCAAGGTTATTCCAGTAACACCAATCGTCATTTTTGAGTTTTATGGCTGTTTCAACAGATTTAAATGCTTCGGGTAACCTTCCTAGTTTTTGTAAAATCAATGCAGAATTGTTTAATGTTGTTGGCATTTGATTGTCTATTGACAATGCTTTTTCATAATATTCAAGAGCTTCATTGTAAAGGTATATTTGTTCTTTAGCATAACCTAATTGATGCAGGGCGTTCGCGTTATTCGGTTCACTTTTTAAAAATTCTGTTAAACATTCAATACATTCAGGATAGCGTTTAAGTTCATTAAGTACCTTGGCTTTGTTGTAAAGAACTTGTGGTCGGTTGCTTGTAAGCTTCAATGCAATTTCGTGCTGTTCTAGTGCTGCATTATGATTTTTAAGCAGAAAATAACATTCAGCTAAATTCGTGTGAAACATGACTTGACCAGGCAGCAGAGAGACTGCCTTTAAAATTAGTTTTTCTCCAGTTTCTAAGTCACCTTCTTGCATCGCAATAACACCGGATAGATGAATGCTGTCTATGTGATTAGGGATTGAGGATAAAACCCGAGCATAACCAGATTTTGCTGGCTCTAGATTACCTTTTTTGTGTTGTTCTAGAGCAGTGTTAAAAACGTTTAGAATTTCAGTTTCTTGAGCGTTAATTACATTCATATTCTGGATTGTGTTATCAGTTAGCGTTGATTGATAAAGGCTATGATCTGATTTTTAATGTAATTAAGTGTTTTTTCATCGCTTGTTTGGGGGATGGTACAGATGGGTTTTTGCAAATACTGAAACTTATTTGATTCGGGTGAATGGGTTGTTATAAAAATTTAAAGCTTAATCTTGATTTTTATTCAATGTAAAGAATGTATCGAATAAATTTTTGGATAAAAACTGTTGGTTTGGCTGATTTGAATTTGTTCTTAAAATGGATTCGGTACTTCCATTTTCCATAGAGGTTGCTTGCTCAATAAATTCGCTATTTGAGGTGTATTTTTGTATTGCGGATTGTAATTGTTGATTGGTTTGTGAAATAGCTTCCATCTGTATCGTTGTTTCTTTTGTTAGGTGTTGGTCTATGTTAGCCAGAGCGGTGTTTTGTACATTTAAAAATTCATCTAGATGGGTAACCGCATTTGCTTTGAAATGGGGTTGTGATAGATGTTGAATCAAATTAATTTGTTCTGGAATAAATAAACAGCATCTTATGATAATTGAAAGCACGACTAGTAAAAATAAAACACTATATTCTGCTTCTCCCGTGCATTGATTTGCTGAGGGTGGTGTAACTGGATTCACAATCTTTCTGAAAATAAACTATTATTTTTTGTTGAGTATTTTTTTAGGCGAAAAAGTTCAGTTATTGTTAATTTATTTATGATGATGTGTTTTTAAGGTTGTTTTGTATTTAAATTGCTTTAGTTTTTGAAAATTTTTTGCAATAGGGAGTAATAAAGCGTTGCATAATCGCAGTTTTTTGTTAATTTTCATATTTTTGTCACATTTTTTTTACATACTGTATATGCTTTTTATCAAATTATTTAACTAGGAGAACCTTACGTGAATACCTTATTAAATGCGTTTAGACTGGCTGCTGGTGTGTCAGTATTATCTTTGGTAGCAAATTATGCCGTTGCGGCATCAGATCAATTGGTAAAAATTGATGGCTCAAGTACCGTTTTTCCGGTGACTGAGGCGGTGGCTGAAGATTTTCAAAAATCAAAAAAAGGTTCTGTTAAGGTAACCGTTGGTATTTCTGGAACAGGCGGTGGGTTTAAAAAGTTTTGTCGAGGTGAAACTGATATTTCTAACGCATCGCGCCCCATTTTGAAAAAAGAGATGGAAGATTGTGCTAAAACTGGGGTTCGGTATTACGAATTTCCAGTGGCATTTGATGCCTTGACTGTTGTGGTTAATCCTAAAAATAATTTTGTGACACAATTAACGGTGGAGCAGTTAAAGAAAATGTGGGAACCTGCGGCACAAGGTGTGGTGAAATCCTGGCAACAAGTTGATCCATCTTTTCCAGATCAGCCTCTAAAACTGTTTGGTCCTGGGGCTGATTCTGGCACATTCGATTATTTTACTGAGGCTGTGAATGGTAAATCAAAAGCGTCACGTGGAGACTTTACCGCTTCCGAAGATGATAATGTTTTAGTGCAAGGAGTATCCAGAGATGTTAATGGATTAGGTTATTTTGGATATGCGTATTATTTTGAAAATAAAAACAAAGTAAAAGCAATTCCTATTGTTAATTCAGCGGGTAAGCCGGTTGAGCCGAGTGAGAAAACGGTGCTTGATGGTGCGTATAACCCTTTAGCGCGGCCTATTTTTATATATGTTAATGAGGCATCTTTGAATAAACCTGAAGTGCGTGACTTTGTTGAGTATTATATGAAGCACGGTGGTAAATTGGCTTCAGAGGTAAAATATGTTCAATTACCTGCTAAAGCTTATTTAATTAATTTAGATAATTTGAAAAAGAAAAAATTAGGTACTGTGTTTAAAGGGCAGCCGGATGTAGGTGCTACGGTTGAAAGTTTGTTGGCTCGAGAGGCTTCATTGTGATTGTTTTAAGCAATTTTGAAATTTAATTGTACAGCCCCCCCTCAAAGGAGGGGGTGTTGGGATTGTGCGATAATTCTCTATTAAAGAAAATTTCAGTTTGTGTAAAATTACCAATTGATATGAATACAGAAATTAGTGCACGACTAGCGAAGAAGCAATTTCGCAATATTAAAGAATTTGTGATTGAGGCATTGCTTTTTTCAGCTGCTTTTTTGTCTGTGATGGTGACCTTTGGTATTGTGTACGTTTTGTTGTCCGAGTCGTTTGGGTTTTTTGAAAATATTTCTATTTTTGAGTTTCTTACCGGCACAGTTTGGACCCCTCTTTTTTCTAACCCAGCCTACGGTATTTTGCCTTTATTGGCCGGTACGCTTACTACATCGGCAGTGGCTTTGTTAATAGCAATTCCATTGGGTTCTATTCTCGCTATTTATTTGTCAGAGTTTGCCCCTGCTCGCGTTCGGGAGATCGTCAAGCCTTTTTTAGAGTTGCTTGGCGGTATTCCTACCATTGTTTATGGTTATTTTGCTTTAACTGTAATTACGCCGATTCTACAGTCCATTTATCCGCAATTGTCGGGTTTTAATATGTTGTCTGCAGGTATAATTATGGGCATCGCTATTATTCCTTATATCAGTTCTTTGGCTGAAGACGCGATGCGTGCAGTGCCCATGAGTATGCGTGAAGGCTCGTTTGCCATGGGAGCAACCAAATTTCAAACTGCCTACAAGGTGGTTGTGCCAGCTGCTTTGTCTGGTATTCTGTCTGCTTATATTTTGGGAATATCTCGAGCCGTGGGTGAAACTATGATTGTGGCTGTTGCCTCAGGTATGCAGCCTAATTTTACCCTCAATCCTACAGAGCCAGGGCAAACCATTTCGGCATACATAGTTGGCGTTGCTTTAGGTGATCTTGAACATGGTTCTATAGGCTATCAATCAATTTTTGCAGCTGGTTTATCATTGTTGGTATTAACGCTGAGTTTAAATATAATTGGCCAGTTTATACGTCGCTGTTATAAGCGAACTTATTGATTTTGAGGATATTATGACCAGTGCAAAATCGGTGGATGAAATTCGCGCTTTAATTGTTAAGAGTAAGCGGTGGGATTTAATTTTTGTTATGGCAGGATTTTTTGCATTACTGCTAGGTATTATGGTGTTTGTTGGCTTGTTTACTCAAATGGTTTTGGTTGGTTTTGAGCGTTTATCCATTGATTTTTTTATGAATTTTCCTTCAAGGCGAGCTGCGCAAGCGGGTATCTTGTCGGCATGGGTGGGCTCTTTGATGGTGATGTTCGTCACAGCATTAACTGCTGTGCCTTTGGGGGTTGCTGCAGGCGTTTATCTTGAAGAATATGCGCCGCGAAATATCTTGACAGATCTCATTGAAGTGAACGTAGCCAATTTGGCTGGAGTCCCTTCGATTGTTTATGGTCTTTTGGCTTTAGGTGTATTTGTTTATAGCTTTGGGTTTGGTCAAAGTGTGTTGTCTGCGGGGTTAACTTTGGCTTTGTTGATTCTACCTATTGTTATTGTGTCAACGCGTGAAGCAATACGCGCAATACCACAACACATTCGTGAAGGTGCCTATGGTTTGGGCGCAACGCGTTGGCAAGTGACACGAGACCATATTGTTCCTTATTCTATGCCTGGTATTCTAACTGGGGTTATCATTGGTATGTCTCGTGCCATCGGTGAAACTGCTCCGATAATCACCATTGGTGCGTTGACCTTTATTGCTTTTTTGCCGCCCAGCCCTATTGGAGTGGAGCCACCTTATTTTAATTTTGAATGGCTTTTTTCAGGGTTTACGGTGATGCCGATTCAGATGTTTAATTGGACATCCCGACCAGAAGAGGCTTTTCAGCAAAATGCTGCGGCAGCCGGTTTTATTTTGGTGCTTATGACCCTAGCCATGAATGGTTTAGCAATTTGGTTGCGTTATCGTTTACGTAAAAAAATCAACTGGTAAGCTGTGCTTTCTTTGTAAATTAAACGAATGAATTTTCTTTGGTTAATTCGGGTATTTTGCGTATCCATTAATAATTAGGGTGAATTATGGACCATCCGGTCAAGGCTGAAGCAAAAAACTTTAGTTTTTATTATGGCGATTTTTTGGCATTAAAGAACATAGACCTACCTATTTTAGAAAAAAAGGTGACCGCTCTTATAGGGCCTTCTGGTTGTGTAAAGTCCACATTGCTGAGAAGCTTTAACCGGATGCACGATTTATATCCAGGAAATCGCTATCAGGGAAATATTAATCTGTATCCAGATAACACCAATATTCTAGACTCAAGGGTTGATCCAATTGAAGTCAGAATGCGTATTGGTATGGTGTTTCAAAAGCCTAACCCATTTCCCAAGAGTATTTATGAAAATGTGGCTTATGGCTTGCGTTTAAGGGGTGAACGCAGTAGAGCAGTATTGGATGAAAAAGTAGAAATGGCTTTGCGTGATGCCGCTTTGTGGGACGAAGTAAAAGACCGTTTGAATAATCAAGCTAGTGCTCTGTCTGGTGGTCAGCAGCAGCGCTTATGTATTGCGCGATGTTTGGCCACTTCACCAGAGGTTTTGTTGTTTGATGAGCCTACATCCGCATTAGACCCAATTGCAACGGGTAGCATAGAAGAGCTCATCAATGATTTGCGGTCCAAAGTTACGATCTTAATAGTAACACACAATATGCAGCAAGCGGCTCGGGTCTCAGATTATACTGCTTATATGTATTTGGGAGAGCTTATAGAGTTTGGTCGAACCGATGAGATTTTTATTAAACCAAAAAACCAAAAAACTGAAGATTATATTACTGGTCGATTTGGCTAATGGGGCTGTTTTTAAGTATTTTTGATAGATAAATCAGACTAAGCCATCTATTCCCTGTGTTCTGTATTGTTCTGTATTTACAGTTCATTTTGAATTTTTTTATAACCCAAAACCAGACTGTTGTTGGTGCGTGCTACATCTTCAGAGAAAGCGCTGGCCTGCGCGCTTACTTTTGGTATTAAATCTAAGTTGGTTTGCGGGCCAATTCGTTCTGTGGATGGTACATAAAACTCGGCGGGCAAGTTAACGCCATCCACCACTGCGTTGTGTCGAACGACAGCGCGGTCGCCTACGCTACAATTAAATAAAACACTGTTAAAGCCAATAAAAACGTCATCGCCTACATGGCAGGGTCCATGAACAATGGCGCGGTGAGCAATTGAGGTGCGTTGACCAATAGCAACTGCTGCACCAGATTTTGAATGAATCACAACCCCGTCTTGAATGTTTGAGTGCGCACCAATTACAATGGGTTCCATCTGGCCGGTGGCGTCTATTTCGTCAGCGCGAATAACGGCGTAAGGGCCAATAAAAACATTTTCATGAACCACGATTTTTCCACATAAAATAGCGGTGGGGTCTATGAAAGCGCTTTCATGGACAACGGGGTAGTCGCCACTGGGGTTTTTTCTGATCATAATTTGTCAATCAAATGCAAAAGATTCGTGAGTATCTACAGTAATTAATTGATGTGTCAAATACAGATTGTATCGGTTAGTCTGAGGGTTGATTGTTTCTGCACATCAAAGGCTTGAGTAAATATTATTCGTAAAAAGAAAATAAATTTTTTTATTGTGTGAGGCTTAAACAGTAGATTTCTTGAATCTTTGTTAATGCTCATCAATAATTGGAATAACAATCAGTATTATATCGGTTTATTTTGAATTTAATTTTGCTTAAACTATATGTTTTGTCTTAGCAGCGATATATTGTGGTCAATTATTTTAACTTTATGTTTACAAAAAAAAGATTGGCAAAACAATTACCTATTTTAGGTTTTAATTTTTTTAAATGGCTAAGGTCAGTTATTTTATTTGTGCTGCTAGTGCCAGCATTTGCTATGGCGCAACCCGAAGCCAAACTCCTGCCGTCTTCAAATGACTTAGCAATGGCCCCAGTGGTCCCATCTGTTCGTAATGTACATAGCGATTCTCAAAGTGCTGCAACAACTCATTGGTCAATTGTTGAATTGCAACGCCAGGCTTTGCAAACTAGTCCAACAATTGCAGCATCGGTTGCAACTATTGATGCTGCTCGTGGTCGGCTTGACTCAGCTAAGGTCTTTCCAAATCCAACAGTAGAATATGTATCAGGTCAGCGCAAATCGCGCTTGGGGTTGGTTAGCGGTTCAGGGCAAGACACAACAGAGGTGACTATTTCACAACCTTTAGAATGGCCAGATGCGCGCGGGGCTCGTATTCAAGCGGCCATATTGGGGGTTGATAGTAGTCAGTATCATGTGCGTTACATTACGAATGATGTATTAGCCGATATTCGGTTGCGCGCGTTGGAATGGCTTATTCGTCAAGAAGATTTGCGCTTTTTAGAAGATGCTTTGTCTTTGATAGAGCAAACTCGGGACCGTATTGCAGTGAAAGTTGATACAGGGGAAGCGGCTAAATACGAATTAATAAAAGCGGAAGCAGAGGTGCTTTCTGCGCGTTCCAGGCTGGATTCTGCTAGGGCAGATGCGGCTTTTGTTAAGGCACGCTTGTCACAATTGGTTGGTTTGCAGCTCGGGGTTGATTTTAGTTTGAAGGAACCGAGTCGTAGGGTGCCAGAACCGATTGCTTCAGAAGATCTTATTATAAGGATTAATCAATCTAATCCAGAACTGCGCTTTTTAGAAACCGAGTTACAGTTCGAAGAAAAACGATTGGCGGAGCAACAGGCTTTACGTAAGCCGGCATTGGCGTTGCGAGCTCGACAAGATCAAGACCCTGAATTTCGCACTCAACAATTGGGCGTTTCTGTCACGGTGCCTTTGTTTGACACACGCCGTGGGTTAATTCAAGAACAACTCGCACAAGTACAACAGGCACAAACCTTTTTACAGGGGCGTCGTTACGAGTTAACCCAAAAAGCTTACGCCTTTCATGCTAAATTATTAGCGGCTAAGCGACGGGTTGAAGCGTTAGAAGAAGGGGTTTTGAAGCAAGCTGAAGCTGCTTTGGCAATTGCGCAAGCGGCTTACAAGTTTGGTGAGCGCGGTATTTTGGATACTTTGGACGCGCAGCGGGTTTTGCGTAGTGTGCGTAGTGATTTCACCCAGGCACGACTTGAGGCTTTTTCAGCAGCAGCCGAGTTAGATCGAGTTCTTGGGGCTTATTTGGATTTGGTTCCCGTTTCAGTTTCCGTGCGGTAACTGTAGATTTTTAAATTTTTTGGGTATTCAATAACTATGATGTTCAAACAGAGCGCTTATTTCAGTGGTTTTTATTTTTGGGGGCGGTGTCATAATTTTGTATCCGTTTTAGCGTTAATTTTGTTGACAGTATTTGTTTTGGTAGGTTGTAATCAGTCAGTTAAACCAGTTAAGGCTGAAGTCACAACTTCTACAACTGTTTCAAGTGATCCGATGATTTTGGTTTTGAATGCTCAAATGCAAGAGCGTGTTGAAATAGCTCCTTTAGAAGAAGTGCCGCTGGTGACCGCAATGAATGTACCTGGGCGTATTGAAGTTGATGAGCGTCGTTTGTCGCGGATTGGTTCAAATGTCACCGGTCGGGTGGTTGAAGTGCTTGTTAGTGTGGGTGATCAAGTGCGGGCAGGGCAGTTGTTGGCTAGAATTTCATCGCCTGAGCTCAGTAATGCGCAGTTGGCCTACATGCGGGCCGCTTCAGCAGAAAAGTTGGCAGAAAAAGCTGCCGATCGTGCAACGCAGTTATATGCAGCTGATGTTATTGGGCGTGCAGAGTTGCTTAAACGTCAGGCAGAAGCTCAGATTGCAAGGGCAGAAATGAATGCAGCCGCTGAGCAGTTGGTTATTTTAGGTATGAGTCGAGCTAGTGTGGAGCGCTTGAAGGATGCGGGTGATATTCAGGCTTTTTTACCGGTGGTGGCTTCACAAAGCGGGGTTTTAATCGACCGAAAAGTAGTATCTGGGCAAGTGGTTCAGCCTGCAGACCAGTTGTTTGCAGTAGCTGATTTATCTAGTTTATGGGTGGTGGGTGGTGTTCCTGAGCAAGTGGCCAGAGATGTTGCTGTTAATCAGATCGTTGAAGTAATGGTGCCTGCTTTATATGAGACTTTGCGTGGAAAAATTGTTTATGTCAGTGACACTGTGTCACCCGATACACGTACGGTGACCGTTCGTACCGAGTTAAGTAATCCTGAAAGGCTATTGAAACCAGCCATGCTGGCTAATTTGAAAATTACTTCCTCGGCTACCCATGCTTTGGCTGTTCCAGTTAGCGCTGTGGTGCGTGAAGAAAATAAAGATTTTGTTTTTATTCAAGTAGATCAAGCCCAGTTTAAGATGGTTGAAGTTAAGTTGGGTGCTGAAACTGCGGGTTTTAGACGTGTTTTGCAGGGTTTAGTTAAAGGCCAGGTGTTTATAAAAGATGGCGCTTTTCATTTGAATAATGAACGTAAACGGGCGGAATTGGGTTAATTGCAATGATAGAAGGATTAATTCGCGCAGCACTGAAGCAGCGTTTAATTGTAGTGGTTATTATTTTATCCTTAATGGGTTTTGGTTTATTGAGTTTAAAAAAACTCTCTGTTGACGCATTTCCAGACGTAACTAACATTCAGGTGCAAGTGGCTACAGAAGCGCCAGGCCGATCGCCAGAGGAAGTGGAACGTTTTGTAACGGTGCCACTTGAAATTGCCATGACCGGATTGCCAGGTCTAACTGAAATGCGATCGCTTAATCGTAGTGGTTTGTCTATCATTACATTGGTATTTACAGATAAAACCGATGTTTATTTTGCGCGCCAGCTGGTGATGGAACGTTTAATGGAAGTGGGCGCCCGTTTACCGGTGGGTACCACTCCCGTTTTGGGTCCAGTATCAACTGGTCTGGGTGAGGTTTATCAATACACTTTAGAACACCCCGATGATGGTAAGCGTGCATTAACTGCGCAGGAGTTAGCTCAACGGCGAGTGGTTCAAGATTGGGTGGTACGTCCCATGTTGCGTTCAATTCCTGGTGTGGCTGAAATTAATTCAATGGGTGGTTTTGAGCGCCAGTACCAAGTGTTGATGAACCCTGATCGTTTGAGGGCTTATGGTTTAGCCATTGACGATGTTTACCTAGCCATTGCAAACAATAACGCAAATGCCGGTGGTGGGGTTTTACCCCAGCGGGCAGAGCAATATTTGATACGAGGTGTAGGCTTAATTCGCACTATTGAAGACATTGAAAATATTGTTTTAAAAGAAAAAAATGGATTGCCAATTTTTGTTAAAAATGTAGCAGAAGTCACCATTGGAGGGGCTGTTCGACAGGGGGCAGTGATTAAAAATGGCGATACTGAAGCGGTGGCTGGTATTGTGATGATGCTGCGTGGTGGTAATGCCAAAGAAATTGTTGGTCGTATTCAAAAGAAGGTTCAAGAAATCAACGATAAAGAAATGTTGCCAGATGGTTTGCAAATTAAGCCGTTTTACGACCGCACCGATTTGGTTGACTCAGCGCTTTGGATGGTAACAAAAGTATTGCTAGAGGGTATTTTTTTGGTGGTGCTCATTCTATTTGTTTTTTTGGGTGATGTGCGCTCAAGTTTAATTGTTGTTGCTACTTTGATTGCTACTCCATTGCTGACTTTTATGGTGATGTCACATTACGGTATTTCGGCTAATTTGATGTCTTTAGGTGGTTTGGCTATAGCAATTGGTTTGATGGTGGACGGCACTGTGGTGGTGGTTGAAAATGTATTCCATCGACTTGGTCAGGCCACAACGGCTTCGCGTTTGCGAGTCATTTTGGAAGCTACTGTGGACGTGGCCACTCCTGTTATTTTTGGTATTGGTATCATTATTTTAGTGTTTTTACCTTTAATGGCCCTGCAAGGTATGGAAGGTAAAATGTTTGGGCCTTTGGCTTTGACCATAGCTATTGCGCTATTTATTTCTTTACTGATTTCTTTATTTGTTTCGCCAGCACTGTGTTCTTATATTTTAAAGGGCGGGGCAGATCACGATACCAAGCCCATTGCATTTATGAAGCGGCATTATTTGCGGTTATTAGATCTCGCCTTGCTTTCAGAGAAAAAAACCGTTTGTACTGCTTTAGTTTTATTACTTAGCTCCATGGCGATGTTTCCTTTATTAGGCAAAAGTTTTATTCCAACCATGCAGGAAGGTTCTATTGTTACTGGTGTTTTTAGAGTACCAAGTATTTCTTTGGATGAGTCGGTTAAAATTGAAACAGAAGTCATGAAAATAGTTAGCCAGGTACCTGGTATAAAAATGGTTGTTTCAAAATTGGGGCGCGGTGAATCTCCAGCAGATCCTGCCGGGCCTCATGAGTCAGATCCCATCGCCTTGATTGATGAAAGTGCAAATAGATCTCAGGCTGAGATAGAAGAGGATATCCGTCAGCGTTTAAATCATATTCCAGGTGTGCAAATTGTTTTGAATCAACCAATTGCGCAGCGTGTAGATGAAATGGTGACAGGTGTACGTTCACAATTGGCTATCAAAGTGTTTGGTGATGATTTGGCGCAGTTAAAAGAGGTTTCAGAAAAAATTGCCCGTATCATTAAAACAGTTAATGGTGCGCGGGATATACGCGTTGAACGTTTAACAGGGCAGCAAACTTTAACCATAGATTTGAATCGCTCATCAATTGCTCGTTATGGTTTGAATGTATCAGATGTGCATGATGTTATTGAGACGGCAATTGGTGGTCGTGAGGTTAGTCAATTATTTGAAGGTGAACGGCGTTTTGCTATTTCTCTGCGTTACCCTGAGCAATATCGCAATTCAATAGAAGTGATTAAGCAAACCACTTTACGTGCGGCTGATGGTGAGTTAGTGCCTTTAACCGCAGTAGCTGATGTTCGGTTGCTGGATGGGCCCGCAGCCATTAGCCGTGAAATGGGTAAGCGACGTGTGGTGGTGGGAGCCAATGTGGAAAATCGAGATTTGGGTGGTTTTGTTAAAGAAGTCCAAACCTTGGTTGAACAGCAGGTGGTGTTGCCAGAGGGGTACTACATTGTATGGGGTGGGCAGTTTGAAAATATGGAACGTGCCATGGAAACTTTGTCTATTATTGTGCCCCTAACCATTGCTGTCATTTTCTTTTTACTATTTGTTTTATTTAATTCTGTGAAATTGGCTGGATTGATTATATTGGTGCTGCCTTTCGCATCTATTGGCGGGGTATTTGGTTTGCTGATTTCAGGCGAATATTTGTCAGTGCCAGCTTCTGTTGGATTTATCGCCCTTTGGGGGATTGCGGTGCTTAATGGAGTGGTTTTAGTATCATATATAAAGCGTCTGCGCGAAGAGGGTTTGTCTGTTAGAGATGCTGTTAAACAAGGGTGTATCCAACGGTTTCGTCCGGTGTTGATGACTGCCACTGTGGCTTTGTTGGGTTTGGTGCCTTTTTTAATTGCAAATGGCCCTGGCTCTGAGGTGCAAAGACCTTTGGCGGTGGTGGTAATTGGAGGTCTGATTACTTCAACGCTGTTAACCTTGGTGGTTTTGCCAACTCTGTATCGTTGGTTTGACGATAAAGCAGTTGATGTCTGATTTTTTTCGGTTATTGTAGTTATTGTGGTATTAGGGAATGCGTTGTTATGAAAGAAGTTCGAGCAATCATTAGGCCGCAGCGAGTTGCGCGGGTGCGAGAGGCGCTGCGACAAATACCGAATTTTCCTGGGGTAACTTTTTTAAAGGCGGAGGGTTTTACTGCCCCTGCTAACCAGAATGGTCCTAGAACAGTGGCTGAAGAATTAACCGATTTTGTTCCAAAAGTGGTTGTGTCGGTGATTTGTGCTGATGCCATGGCAGCCACTATTGAGGCGGTGATTGTTGAGCAAGCTAGCACAGGGCAAATTGGTGATGGTTTGGTATGGGTTGTGTCTATTGATCAGGTATTACGCATTCGCAATGGCACGCAAATGAATTTAGATGCAGAGTAAAAACTTTTAACGCTATTGCTAAATTTTTTCAAACTTATATAAAACTATGTCTATAGCGGTTCAGTGTTGGTTTCATTTTTGTCATTAAAATATCATTGAATTTTAACTTGGCTGTCATGTCATTTTTTTAAAGTTAATCCGTTACTTTTATTCGGATAAAAAAATGCAAAATGTACAGTCTTCCAATTTTCATTTGTCAACGTCCTTTAGAAATGAAATTGAGCCAAGTTTAGAGGTTTTTTTGGCTCAAACCACTCAAGATGTATTGGCTGCGCAGCGCTTACGGTATTGTGTTTTTAAGGAAGAGTTTGGCGCGAGTTTGCCTCCGGGCGGTGTCGACCGCGATTCTTTTGATCCATATTGTGACCATTTGTTGGTGCGTGATACAGTAACGCAAGAAGTGGTTGGCACATACCGCATACTGCCACCACATCGTGTACCAGCCGTGGGTGGGTGGTATGCGGAAAATGAATTTTTTCTAGGCCAGTTACACTGTTTGCGCGACCAACTGATTGAAGTTGGTCGGTCCTGTGTTGATGTAGATTATCGCAATGGGGCAGCTATTATGTTGCTTTGGTCAGGCCTGTCGGCCTACCTGAAGCAGGGTGGGTACCGATATTTAATGGGGTGCGCCAGCGTTGGTATGGGCGACGGCGGACATGGCGCTGCAAGTTTATTTGCTAAACTTAAGAAAAATCACATGGTTGGCGAAGATTTTCGGGTTGCTCCAAAAAACCGATTGCCGATAGAGCATCTGAACAGCACTGTGCTGGTTGATCCGCCGCCATTGTTTAAGGGTTACCTAAGGCTTGGCGCAAAAATCTGCGGTGAACCCGCTTGGGACAAGGAGTTTAACACCGCAGATTTTGTGATGCTGCTTAACTTGGCAGATATGAATCCGCGTTATGCCCGACACTTCGGCTTCTGAGCTGTCAGATATCAGCAAATTGTATGAGTGGCTTTTTTAAACTTATTTCGGTGCGCCAGGCGTGAAAAGTGACTGTTCGCCTACTTTAAACTCACGAATGGCTTCTTGACCTGACTCTGAAACAAACCAATCGGCCAAAGACTTCGCTAAATCTCGTTTGGCTTGCGGGTGCTTTGCTGGGTTAACCAAGATTACACTATAGACATTCAACAACCGCTTATCTTTAGCCCCATCAATTAAAATCTCTAAATTGGGAAAGTTTTTGCGAAGATACAGCCAAGTGCCACGGTCGCTAATTGTATATGCACCTAAATGCGAAGATGTGCTCAATGCTGGACCCATACCGGAGTCGCTGCGCCAATACCAGCTAAGCTCTAATTTTTTAGGATCAATTTTGGTTTCTTTCCATAATCGCATTTCAAGAGCATGGGTGCCGCTACGGTCGTTGCGGGAAACAAAAACCGACTGGGCCTTAGCAACTTTTTGTAGCGCGGTTATGATGTCTTCTGTTGACTTGACTCCTGCCGGATCATTTTTTGGGCCAACCAAAATGAAGTCATTGTGCATAACTGTCCGACGATCCATACCATGCCCTTCGGCGATGAAATTTTCTTCGGCGAAACGGTCATGCACAAACACAGCGTCAGCCTCTCCGCGTCGCGCCATATCAAGTGCCATGCCGGTCCCTAGGGCTACGACACGCACAGAAATCCCCGTTTTTGCTTTAAATTTCGGCAGGATAGCACCGAACAATCCGCTTTGCTCGGGGGACGTTGTAGACGCAAGAACCATCAATTTACCAGTGGCGTGAGCGTTGCCAAGCAAGCAACCCCCCCCGATAGCAATAGAAATCACAAAAATTAAACCATTTTTTAGACAGACAGATAGACGCTTCATCACTTGACTCCTATGAAAGTTATCATGACTAAACTAGCCGCCACTTGAGCCAGAACCCCCCCAGAGCTTGTAGCCCCTTACTTGAGGCTATTTATTTCAGCGCTTTTGCTTCAAAGGTCCTAAAAACTCAGATGGCTATTTGACTGTAGCCATTTTCGAGTTTATAATCCTATTCTTTATTGCTTAGCAATAAAATTGTTTATTTCCCTAATATAGTTTTCATAATTTGATGTTTTAAAGAAAAAGTGCTCAATTTTTTAACGTTCGCTTTTAATTTTTAACAATTCTTAGTGTGAATTTATCTAAAAAAAACAAACTTTTTTAAGTTTACGTTTTTAATTTTTAGGGTCGTTAGCTCAGTCGGTAGAGCAGCGGACTTTTAATCCGTTGGTCGCAGGTTCGAATCCTGCACGACCCACCAAAATTTTAATACCCTCATTTTTTGCATCAAATAACTTTTTTATGCTATTTCTTGTTTTGGTTTGGCTCCTTTCTATTTGTTGTTATCGTTCAGATATTAGTTATTGAACGTAGTTATTGAACGCGACTAATTGCGCCATTTTAATAGCAATGTGGCTACGGTGAGTTAGCACATGTGAGGTGAGTGTTTGTTTAAAGAATTTCTAAACTTCAGTTTTTGATTTATCAGGTTGTTTAGAGATTGTTTCCGGTTTACGGTTTATGACCGTCTTTATTCTTTAGCAATGTTAATATTAAAAATATATCTTGTCTTACTAGAATTAAGTAATGTCAAAAACTAAAATCCCTACTTTCTTATTAAAATCTTTGTTACAACGATTGAGTATATTCCTGTTTTTTTTATGTCCAATATGGACGTTTGCAGGATTGCCTGTTGGTATTTTAGAGCAGCTAAAACGTGCGGGCGTGGGCGGCCAATCACTTTATCTTGCCATTGAGCCGATAACACAAACGGGCGCGAGTGGTTTGGCTTTTAAGTATCAGGCCGATGTGCCGGTGCAATTGGCTTCAGTGGTTAAATTGGTAACCACAGCGTCGGCTTTACAAAATTTGGGACCAAATTTTACTGTAACCACCGATTTTTTGGGGCGTCTTTCAGAAAACTCACAGCAATTGGCAACGCCTTTAATTATTCGTGGTGCTGGAGATCCTGATTTTCAGATAGAAGATTTGTGGTTGGCTTTGCAGCAGTTGCGACAGTCTGGGGTGAAAGAAATTCCAGCGGGTTTGCTGCTAGATGTGTCTTCGTTTTCGCGCTTGCATCAGGTATTTCCCGTGTATCAAAGGGATGGTGCGGGTTTTGTTGATCGAGGCATGCACCGTGCCTACCACGCTCAACCTCATGCACTGTTGATGAATTATGCCGCCGCCTCCTTATTGATTGAACCTGTTTCTCATGGGGTGAACGTACGTTTTGAGACGGCTCCAAACAGTTTGCGTTTAAATGCTCGTATTCGCGCGGTTTCTGGCCCTTGTGTATCTTGGAAAGACAATTTAGTTGTGCACTGGTCTGGTATGAATGTTGATGTTTCAGGTGATTTTCCGTTGGCATGTGGTGGTTCACGTTTGCCACTCCGAGTACCTGATCCGGCGGCTTGGTTGGCGGCTTGGGTGTTTGATATTTGGCAAGGTTTGGGCGGCAGCATTACAAATACTTGGGCATTGGGTTCTACCCCAGCAGACGCTCTGGTGTTACAGCATTGGAAGAGTCGTCCTCTAAATGCTTGGGTACGAAATATTAATAAATATAGCAATAATGTGATGGCGCAGCACTTGATGTTTTTAAATGCAAATGCAGGTATGAATATGCATTTGCAGCGTAGGCCTTTAGATATAGCAAGTGTTTGGTTTAATTCGATGGGTTTTGAGCCCAAAGGTTTAATTTTGGAAAGTGGTTCTGGTTTGTCCCGTATTGATCGCATAGCCGTTGGTGATTTGGCACAAGCACTACAGCAGTGGTATAAGCACCCTGCTTTTTTTGATTTTATGGGTTCTCTGCCAAGAGCGGGACAAGATGGTACCCTAAGCAAGCGTTTTACTGACTTGCCGGTGCAGGCTTATTTAAAAACAGGTCGTTTGAGTGGGGTTAGTGCGTTGGGTGGTTATTTGCGTGATAGCAGGGGTAGAATGTGGGTTTGGGTTAGCGCCTTAAATGGATATGAGTTAGAAGACCGTTGGGATATTCACGCTATGCTGTTGCAGTGGTTTGCCTTACAATTGACGTGAGTAAGTAAAAGTTGGGCAATAAGCAATTTAAATTGGATAATTGATCCAAATTTTTTTAAAGCTAAACATGTAATTTATTGCATTACAATGTAGTAAATGGCACATTTAATACCTGAATAAAATTAAATCACACTTAAACAGGAAGGTTTTAGTAAAAATGGAAAGAAAAGAAAAATTATTCACTGATATGAAAGTGGTATTAGGTGACGCTGAAGATTTACTTAAAGCGGCTGCCTCTTCTTCTGGTGAGCGTGCTGCCGAGCTGCGTGAAAAGGCCATGGAAAGTTTGCGTTGTGCCAAGGAAGCTATTCAAGACGCTCAAGAAGCTATTTTGGAAAAAAGCAAGGCCGCAGCCCGTGCTACGGATGATTATGTGCATGAGCACCCATGGCGGGCTGTGGGTATTGCTGCCAGTGTTGGTCTATTAATTGGTTTGTTAATCAATCGTCGTTAATCAAAAAATTGATTAAATTTGCAATCAATTAATCCCAGCGATGGGTTTTTGTGGATCAATGTGGGGCAGTGAATTGTTAATTAAAATTTATCAATTCGGGGTGCCCATATTTTTAATGGCTAAAAAAGTGGCGCGTTATTCAAACTCACCAAGTACGATTGTTGCAGTGAAGCGAGTTTTGGTTACCTTGCTGTCTATTCTTGAAACCCGCTTAGAAATTTTTATTATTGAGGCAGGTCAAGAAAAAGAGCGTTTATTGGGACTGTTGCTGATTGGCTTGGCTGCGGTGGTTTTTTTTGGGTTTGCGTTGCTGATGCTTAGCTTGTGGGTGGTTATTTTTTGTTGGGAAAACCACCGCTACCACGCGTTGTTTGGTTTGACTGGTTTTTATTGTTTTATGGGCCTGTTGTTTTGGGTTAAGTTCAAACGGTGTATGGCAAAACAACCCTCAGCCTTTGTGTTTACTTTGGCAGAATTAGCGAAAGACCGAGAGGCGTTGGCACAATCTGCAGCGCAAGACGAGCAAGCAGGATAAGACAGTTTTTTTAAAGAAGTTCCTATGAAGCACGATCAGGAAGTGCGTTTGCGTTTGGAAATGTTGAGCATGCGCGCGCAGTTACAGCGTATGGAATTTACGCATCAGTTTGCTCAAGTTCGTCAATCTTTGGCGTGGACCGAAGTATTGGGTGGCGGGTTGCGCAAGATTTTTTCATGCAATCCAATTGGTACAAACTCAGCATGGATACGGCATTTAAGCGCGCAATACCCCTACTTAACTGCGCTGGGTTCATTCGGTTTAACATTGTTTCGAAAACCCATTTTAAAGTACGGTATTCGCTTAGGGGCGGTGGCGGCCTTAAGAGCTGGTCTGTTCTACTGGTGGCAATCCAGAAATTTAAAAAAATAATTTTTAAGTTCGAGCCACTGTAGTTTTAGCATGATTTGCTTATTGCTATTTTTGTGTTGGTAAACCGAGGCGCGCATATAATTCATCAATTTTGTTGAGTATTTTTTGTTCAGCCACAATCGGTCGTCCCCATTCTCGTTGAGTTTCCCCTGGCCATTTATGTGTGGCGTCTAGCCCCATCTTTCCGCCTAAGCCGCTGACTGGACTTGCAAAATCCAGGTAGTCAATTGGTGTGTTTTCTACTAGCAATGTGTCACGAACTGGGTCCATGCGCGTTGTAATAGCCCAAATTACGTCTTTCCAGTCACGCACATTGATGTCATCATCAACAATAATAATAAATTTGGTATACATAAATTGGCGTAAGAAACTCCACACACCAAACATGACGCGTTTAGCATGCCCAGCATACGATTTTTTAATTGAAACCACAGCCATTCGATAACTGCAACCCTCGGGTGGTAGATAAAAATCAATAATCTCAGGGTATTGTTTCTGCAGTATAGGTACAAAAACTTCATTGAGGGCAACGCCTAAAATTGCAGGTTCATCGGGTGGTTTACCTGTATAGGTGGAATGGTATAGGGCTTTATCGCGGTAACTGATGCGATCAACCGTAAACACAGGGAACCAGTCGCGTTCATTGTAATAGCCTGTATGGTCGCCATAGGGGCCTTCAAGGGCGCAATCCCAGCCCTGTAGGTGTGTGGGTACTGGCGGGGTGTGGTATGTGGGGTTGGCGTGAATTTCAGGGTTTAAAAGGGGTGATTCTGGACCACAGTCACCGTTGCGGCATGCTTTGACCCGATCATGGTTGGCTGGATAAATGTATCCTTCCAGAACAATTTCAGCCGAGGCTGGAATGTGCAGATTATTTAAACTGCTTTTAATTAATTCGGTGCGATTACTGCGTAGTAAACCAGCAAATTGATATTCGGAGATACTGTCTGGTACGGGGGTGACGGCCCCTAAAATGGTGGCTGGGTCTGCACCAAGTACAACTGTTATGGGAAATGGTTGATCGGGGTACGCTAGGGCGTGCTCACGAAAGTCCAGGGCGCCACCACGGTGTGCTAGCCATCGCATAATTAAGCGTTGAGGGCCAATTTTTTGTTGACGATAAATGCCAAGATTTTGTCGTTTTCGATGTGGCCCTTTGGTCACTACCAAACCCCATGTGATCAGTGGTGCAGCGTCTTCAGGCCAGCATGTCCAGATGGGAAGTTGGTCTAGACTGGCATGATCTTGTGTTAGAACATGCGCTTGGTGTGGGGCTTCTTTAACAAATTTTGGCGCCATAGATAAAACTTGTTTAATTAATGGCAGTTTATTGATTGCATCGCCAAACCCTTTGGGTGGTTCTGGCTCTTTTAAGTAGGCCAGTGTTTTGCCAATTTCTCGTAAGGCAGCGGTGTTGTCAGCACCCATACCCATGGCAACCCGTTTTGGGGTGCCAAATAAATTACCCAAGACACGAAATTTAAACCCTTTAGGTGCATCAAACAACAAAGCAGGCCCTTGGTTTTGCAGGGTTTTGTCACACAATGCACTCATTTCTAAGTTTGGGTCAACTGTTTCGGGGACGCGAATGAGTTCTCCTAGGCGATACAATTGATCGCAAAAGTCTCTTAAGTCTTTGTATTGCATAATTTTTTAGTATTGCAACGGTGCTGTCGGTTGTTTTTCTGTGTTCAGTGAGTTTAGATTATGCCAATTGTTTGTGGTGCCGTGAATATCTTTCAAAATGATTGCAGTTTTGAATAATTGATTTAAGTGTCGTAGAATCTGCCGATTAATTATTGCTTAAAACGGACGGTGTATGAATGTGCCTAAGTTTTTAACATGGGTGAGTGCGTTGGCGCTGATCGCATTGGGTGGGTTTTTAGGAATTAATGGTTTGTATCCGCAAGTGTTTGCAAAGGTGTTTTTAGCTGATGTTGAAAAATCTTGGGCAGATACCCAAACCATTCAAGAAAATAATATAACCACTGTACCAGAAAAACAAAATTATTCGCCTTTAAACCCTGTTTTAAGTGTTAAAGCCCAGTCGTGGGTTGCCCAATATTTATCGGAAAAATTTCGTATTGCTCCTACCCCTATGTTAAATATTGTGAGCTATGCAGTTGCTGCAGGGCAAAAATATCAATTAGACCCTTTGCTTATTTTAGCTGTTGCAGCTGTGGAATCTCGTTTTAACCCGTATGCAGCCAGTCCGATGGGTGCCACCGGTTTGATGCAAGTGGTGGCGCATTTGCATAGTGATAAATTCGGTTCGGTTGATAACGCAAAACAAGCTGTGCTCGATCCACAGTCTAATTTGATGGTGGGTGCGCAAATTTTAAAAGATTGTATGGTGCGCGGTGGTACTTTAGATCGCGCTTTAAAATTGTATTTAGGCGTGGGTAATGGCAGTGATGAAGGTTACGTTGCTAAAGTTTATACGGAAATGTCTAGTTTGCGTCGAGCGGTTGGCGGCAAACCGGTTGTTGTTAAAAATACACCTGCTGTTACGCCTCCTGTGCTGTCAGTAAGCGCGGTTGCAGCTTTAGAATTAGGGCCTTTGGACACAGAAATTGTGAATTTTCAGCAAGAATAAAAGACGTTCTTTGAGTCACGGTATTATAATGCGTGTTTTACCTTAAGTAGTGTTTTCAAATGGCTCAACCGCTTGATCCTAGCTTGCGCGCTGCGGCGCTGGAATACCATGAGTTTCCTCATCCCGGCAAAATATCTGTAGTTCCTACTAAAAGCTTAGTAAACCAACGCGATTTGGCATTGGCGTATTCTCCAGGGGTTGCAGCCGCTTGTGAAGAAATAGAAGCTGATCCAAACAAGGCGTTTCGTTACACCAGTCGTGGTAATTTGGTGGGCGTGATCACCAATGGTACTGCCGTCTTAGGTTTAGGGGCAATTGGTCCCTTGGCGGCCAAGCCAGTGATGGAAGGCAAGGGCGTACTGTTTAAAAAATTTGCTGGAATTGACGTTTTTGACCTTGAAATTAATGAAAATGATCCAGATAAGTTGGTTGAGATTATCGCTTCATTAGAACCCACCTTTGGTGGTATTAATCTTGAGGATATCAAAGCACCGGATTGTTTTTACGTTGAACGTAAATTGCGTGAGCGCATGAAAATACCTGTTTTTCATGACGATCAGCACGGCACAGCGATTGTGGTTGGCGCTGCTATTTTGAATGGCTTAGAAATTATTCATAAAGACATTAAACAGGTCAAAATGGTGGTTTCTGGCGCTGGTGCAGCAGCTTTGGCTTGTCTTGATTTATTGGTTGATTTGGGTTTGCCGATTGAAAACATTTGGGTCACTGACTTATCTGGGGTGGTTTACCAAGGTAGAACAGAGCTGATGGACCTTGAAAAAGCCCGTTTCGCACAAAATACCGACTTGCGTACCTTGTCTGATGTCATTGATGGCGCCGATATTTTTCTGGGATTGTCTGCTGGTGGTGTGCTTAAGCCCGATATGGTGCAGCGCATGGCCAAAAATCCAATGGTTTTAGCTTTGGCCAATCCTACGCCCGAAATTCTGCCAGAAGAAGTAAAAGCGGTTAGAGATGATGCTATCATTTGTACAGGAAGAACTGATTATCCTAATCAAGTTAACAATGTGTTGTGCTTTCCATTTATTTTTCGAGGTGCTTTAGATGTTGGTGCCACTACCATCACCCGTGAAATGGAAATTGCGGCAGTTCGCGCAGTTGCAGACCTTGCCCGTAAAGAACAATCTGATGTAGTTGCCAATGCTTATCGAACAGCAAACTTGAGTTTTGGGCGTGATTATTTAATTCCAAAGCCTTTTGATCCGAGGCTCATTGTTTGTATTGCACCAGCGGTTGCAAAAGCGGCTATGGATTGTGGCGTGGCCACGCGTCCGATGGCTGATTTATCAGCTTATGCAGACCAATTGCAGCAGTTTGTATATCAAAGTGGCAATTTTATGAAGCCAATTTTTGCAATTGCAAAAAACGCTGTAAAATACAATCACAAATGTCGAATTGTTCTTGCTGAGGGTGAAGATGAACGGGTGTTGCGTGCAACACAAACGATTGTTGATGAGGGCATTGCCCGTCCTATTTTAATTGGGCGTCCTGCAGTCATTGAGCGACGTATTGAACGTTTTGGTTTGCGCATCAAGCAGGGTATTGATTTTGAATTGGTTAACCCTGAGTATGATGAGCGGTATAAAGATTACTGGATGACTTATCTTGCAATGACCTGTCGCAAGGGGGTTACCGAACCATACGCTAAAATAGAAATGCGCCGTCGTTTAACTTTAATTGGTGCTATGATGGTGCATAAAGGCCATGCAGATGGCATGATTTGCGGCACTTTCGGTTCAACTGCGCAGCATTTAAATTACATTGATCAGGTTATTGGCAGAAGACTTGGTTGTAATGTTTATGCCGCAATGAATGGATTATTATTGCAGGGTAGACAAGTGGTGTTGGTTGATACCCATATCAATATGAATCCAACGGTTGACCAGATTGCTGAAATTACGATTTTAGCTGCCGAAGAAATGAAGCGATTTGGCATTGAGCCTAGGGCCGCATTATTGTCACACTCTAATTTTGGAACAAGCAATGCTGCGTCCGCTATTAAAATGCGTGATGCTTTGCCTTTGGTTCGTCAGCAGGCGCCGTGGTTAGAAATTGATGGCGAAATGCATGGTGATTGCGCTATAGATGAGTCTGTGCGCCGTACAATTCTTCCTTCCAGTACTTTGCGAGGCGAAGCCAACCTTTTGGTTTGCCCAGACATTGATTCAGCCAATATCGCGTATAACCTGTTAAAAATAGCTTGCGGTAATGGCATAGCAATTGGTCCAGTTTTGTTGGGCGCAGCACGGCCCGTGCATATTGTGACGCCTTCAGCCACGGTGAGGCGTTTGGTGAATATGACAGCGCTTGCGGTGTTAGATGCCAATGCAATTCGGGTTTAGTGGGTACTGTGGTTTTTCTTTTTTGTATGCAATAGCTTGTTTTTTGGATTTTTTCTCTTTAATTTTTTCATTTGTAGCAGCTTCATTTGCAAGGGCTGCCTATGAAGTTGCTTTGCTTGTTGATTTTAAATTTAAGTTGATGAGCAAAGCAGCTTTTTTTATCTAAGCTCTGTAGCAATTGACAACACAACTGTTGATTGTTTTAGCAATTAAAACAATACAAAAATTAAAATAGTATTTTTCACTGATTAAATCAACTTAAAATAACCAGACATTAAAAATAACTTTTAATGTTATCAAACATTCTATTTAACCCCGTTAAGGTATCGCACATATGGGGTATTTTTTTTCATCTCATATTAAGTCATATTAACACAATTGGTTGTCTGGGTGTTTAAATATAAATATTGATTAATTGTATTAATTAAACATTGGAAGGCAGGTGTTTTATGGCTAATCCAGCTATTACAAACGTACAATTTTCCTCAATCATGGCTAATGCTCAAGGTTGGTTAAAAAGAGGTTCTATTGTTACAGCAGATGTTAGTTTTTCCCAAGCTGTTTTTGTTACAGGGCGCCCGCTGTTGAATTTACAAGTTGGTAGTCAAATATTTCAGGCTATGTATTTAAATGGCTCATCAAATTTATTTCAAAATTCAAATGTTTTAAAATTCAGATTTACGGTTGGTAGTAATTGGTCTGATACAGATGGTATATCTTTGCCCAATACTGCATTGACCGTACCCAATGGTGCATCCATTAAAAATGGTGCTCAAGAAAGCGTTGTATTGACACTTGAACCAAACAATCAGTTTGTTAGTCCTTTAAAAGTTGATGCTATTAATTCGGTTATTACTTTAAATGGTAATGATGCAAATCGTTATGGTAGTACGATTAAAAAAGGTGTAGCACAAAGTTTGAGTTTCTCAGTAAATGAGTTAGGCACAGCGTATTTGTTGGATTATCAAAAAGCTTTTCTTCATTTTGGTAGTGCAACTGCTTCACAAAAGAAAGTTTTACTGGTAAGTGATCCGAGTCAAATTAATCAATTTGATTTAAGTGGTTTGGATCTTGGCAGAGTTTATCGAATGTATTTTGCCGATGAAGCTGGAAATGTGTCTGTTTTATCCCAAACAATTACGCTTGAAAATGTTGCCCCAAGATTAGCTTCAACCCCCAGAATTACCGGTGCCACTGGTGTTGAACGTTCTACTTTAGGTGTAGACGATGTGGTTACTTTTGCTGTTAGTTTTAATGAAGAGGTTGTTGTAACTGGAATACCGCAATTGGGATTTAAAGTAGATAATCAAATTTTATATGCTAATTATGAAGTTAACAGTACAGTAAAAGGGCGAAGTACTTTGTATTTTACCTATACAATAGGTGCGGGGTTGCGTGATGTTAACGGGATTTCAATTAATGAAAATTCTATAGTTTTAAATGGCGGAAGCATTAAAGACTATGCAAATAACAATGCAATTTTAACGCATACTTTGGTCCGTGATAATGCTTCATATCGTGTTGAAAGCACAAATAATGCTTTACTTAATATTGATATCGATGGATGGACTGTAGGCGACGCGGTTACCAAAGATGTTGGGCAAACCATTACATTTAACGCTAATTTTGGAACTCCTGTTAGAGTTGAGGGTTTTCCAAAATTGAAGGTAGATATTGGTGGTACTTTAGTTCAGGCCAGTCCTGTGCCTAGTGGTTTAGCATCATCAACAGTAAAGTTTGTAGCTACTATTCCCTTAGGCGCAATTGATACGGATGGGATTTCATTGCCAGAAAATCCAATGATTGTAGGAGTTCGCGATAGAATTGTAAGTTCTATTTCATTGAGTAATACTCAGCTAGCATTTTCACAACAGCAATTTTATAACTATAAAGTTGCGGCCCAAGCTGCTCAAATTCAATCATTGAGCATGAACCATAGCAGAATAGATAATCCAACAATTTTGCGTCAAGGCGATGTGATAACAGTAACAATGCAATTTACTGAGGCGGTTACGGTTCCGAGTTCTGGTGCATTGAAATTGGATTTATCAGGGAAACAAGTTCAAGCAAAGTATCACAGTGGCACTGGTACTGATTCTATAAACTTTGTCTACACCATTGGTGTGCGTGATGAATCTGCTGCTCTTCAAATTAATAGCTCTCCGCTGTTGCACATGAATAGTGGGGCGGTGAAAGATATTGCTGGTTTTGCGGCAAATTTAAATTATAACTTTTCAAGTTTGTTACCTGGTATTGCTGTGGATGGCATACAACCAAAAATTAGTTCAATTCAAATTAGCACCACTCATTCTGTAGATGGCACTGTTGGTGTTGATAAAGTAATTACAGCCAGCGTTGTATTTAGTGAAATGGTTCAAGTCAATGGGAGTCCGACACTACAGTTAAAATTGGCCACTACAACACCAGTGCAAGCCAGCTATGTGGATGGTTCTGGCACTAATACATTAAAGTTTATTTACACTGTTGCTAATGGGGACACGGCTTTGTCTGGTATTAAAATACCAGCAAGTGCTTTGTCTTTAAATGGTGGAACAATTCAAGATTTTGTTGGAAACTCTGCAGTTATTGTTAATTTTTTGAGTTCAACAGCTATTAAAATTGATGCCGTTGGACCAAGTGTATATTCGACAAAGTATGTGGGTGAAACAGGGGGTAATTTACAAACTTTAGTGGCAGGTCAGGTTTTAGAATTTTTAGTTTCATACTCTGAGCGTGTCATAGTAACCGGAACTCCAACATTGAATTTAAAGGTAGGTAACACCGTAAAGACCGCGATATTTGATCGCCAAACTTTAGATGGTTATTCTTTGCGTTTTAAATATACAGTGGGGCTAGGGGACACAGACACAGATGGTATTGAGGTTTCTTCAGGGGGGGTGAATTTAAATGGGGCAACAATTAAAGATCGATTTGGTAATGATGCTGCGGTGATTAATCCCGCACTTTATTTTACTAACCCTGTAATGATTGATACAACTCCACCAGGAGCACCTAGTTTAGATTTTGGGCCTCAAGTAGCTGATGGAATCAGTTACGCAGATTATGTGTCTGGTCAACCTTTATATCAAGTCAGTGCTTCTGATGCAAAAACAGTAGAAGTGGTGTTGAGCAATTCACAAGGGAAAAGTGTAAAGGTACTACATTCAGGCAATAGTTTGGTTAATAGTTATTCTTTGACCAAAGCACATTTATTTACCTTGGGTGGTGGGCCCATTGAATTAACCGCTACTGCAATCGATGCTCACGGTAATCGTAGCTTACCTGATATTGGTCAATTTAATATAAGTATGTCAATGCCGAATATTACAGAAGTAAAGTTGGTGGGTGGAAAAGTAAATTCACTTTATTTAAAAGGCCAAAGCATTTTTGTAGACCTTGTTTTCAGTGAAAACGTAAGTGTACTCTACAATGGTTTAGCTAAGCCCAGTGTTCAATTGATTATCGGCACCACAGAGGTTTCTGCTTTTTATGTGAGTGGTACAGGGAGCAATACGGTGCGTTTTAATTGCCTATTACCAGCAGGATTGACAGATATCGATGGTGTTGCTCTAAAGGCAAATTCATTGGCATTAAATGGTGGGAAAATTCAATCTGTTTTAACGGGGATAGCTTCTAATTTAACGCATAGCGCTTTAGTAAATAATATTAATTTTAGAGTGGATTCTGAAGCTGCAGCAGCACCTACAATTGATTTGGCGCTTGATACAGGCAGTAGTGATAGTGACGGTATCACGACAAATCATAGCGTTATTGTCAGTGGTTTAGAATTGGGTGCTAAATGGCAATACTCTTTAAATGAGGGCCAAGTTTGGTTAACAGGAACAGGAACTTCGTTTACATTGTCTGGTAGTGCATATGCTTCTAGTGTAATTCTGGCTAGGCAAACCGATGCTGTAGGTAATGTTAGTCAAATTGGTGTATTGAGTAAAACTGTAATTATAGATACAACACCTTATGCCTTAAGTTTAATTGCATTTCATCAAGCCAATGGTGCAAGTTATGATACTTTAAACACGGGTGATGTGTTGACTATTGCGGCAAGTTTTAATGAAACAGTCACTGTATCAGGTGTTCCAGAGCTTAGTATCAATATTGGCAGCGATACAGTTCAAGCACAGTATTTTTCTGGAAGTGGAGGGCAGGTTTTATTATTCACCTACACAATACAATCTGGTCAAAATGATGCAAACGGAATCAGTATACCTAGCAATCCTTTGGTGATGAATATGTCAAGTATTAGGGATCAAGCGGGTAATAATGGTAATTTGAATCATGTTGAATTATCTGATCATTCATCTTACAAAGTGGATACCGCTTTACCCGATTCACCAACATTTTTATTTGTGCAAGATACCGGTTTAAGTGATGTTGACAGTATAACCAATAACGGCGTTGTTAACGTTTTTGGTTTGGAATCTGGATCAAATTGGCAGTACAGTTTTAATACAGGTAATACATGGAACAGTGGAACGGGAAGTACTTTTACTTTAGCAGCGGGTTCCTATGCAGTAGGCAGTGTAAGAATTAATCAAACTGACTTAGTTGGTAATGTAAGTGCCACTGGAAGTCATGCAGCAGCACTGATTGTTGACACAACAGCAGCAACAGTAAGTGGTTTGTCAATTTTTTCGGCAACTGGGGCGCAAAACGGTAGAGTAAATGCTTTGGATGTAGTCACTTTGGCAGCTAGTTTTACAGAAGTTGTGGATGTTACGGGGTTTCCTGAATTGGCAATGACTATTGGAAATACAACCGTTAATGCAATATACGCCTCTGGATCTGGCAGTAATACATTATATTTTTTATATACCATATTAGCGGGTCAAAATGATACAGATGGTATTCACATCAATGCGAATGCTATTTCATTAAACGGTGCATCAATTAAAGATCGAGCTGGAAATGCAGCGGTGATTAGCAATAGCATAGGATTGTCAAATAGCAGTTATCAAGTTGATACAGTCCAGCCTGTTTTTACAAGCCATGGCACAATAGTCAGCCTAACAGAGAATGTTTCTACAGAATATACTTTATATACTGCTGCAGCTTCAGATTCGGCAGGCAATGTAGCGTATTCTTTGGATGGTGTAGATGCAGATCAATTTAATATCAATCCCAGCAACGGCGCTATTACATTTATTGCGAGTCCTGATTATGAGGCTGCCAATGATGACGATGCAAATCATATTTATAATATCAATGTAATCGCTGCAGATCAGGCAGGTAATAGTGTAAGCCAGTCTTTATCAGTTTCAGTGACTGATATTTATGATCCGCCTCAGTCTTTTTCTGTTTTGTCATTGGCGATGGATACAGGTAGTAGTTTAACCGATGGTTATACTTCAAATGGTCTTGTTAATGTTTCTGACTTAATTACCGGCAATACGTGGCAGTATACACTTGATGGCGGATCTTCATGGATCAACGGTACAGGAAGTAGTTTTAATCTAGCAGTAGGCGATTATGCAGAACAACAGATACAAGTGAGGCAAATTTCGCCAAGTTCAACAATAACGGTTACAGCAAAAAATTTTGCGTCTATCGTAGTTGATACAACAGCACCATTGGCTCAAATTGATAGAGTAAAAACCATTTTGGCTAACAATAGCGATGTTATATACGACTATACAATAGGTTCTTTTTATAAGGTGGTTAGTTCTGTAGCAAACTGGGAAACAGCCAATACCACTGCCTACAATACTTTCTTAAATGACGCTCGTGGCCACCTTGTTCACATTAATTCTGCTGCTGAAAAGACAATAGTTTCTAATCTTGTTGGTGCGTCTTATTGGTTAGGGGGCAGTGATAAAGTCACTGAGGGTGAATGGTACTGGTACTATGGTCCCAATTATGGCTATAAGTTTTGGAGTGGTTGGGCCAATGGTACTGTGCTTGGTGGGAATTATAATTCTTGGATGTCAGGTGAACCTAACGGTGCAATTAGTACACAAGATTATGTGTTTTCATATTTTTCGTCAGCATATTTCTGGGATGATATTCACAGCTCGGGTTCGACAAATAATTTTGTCTACGTTGTTGAATGGGATGGCAGCGCTTTACTTAATCAAATTAATTTATTTACTTCACAGTCATTAAAAGTAAATAGCAGTGAACTGGGAAGTGCTTATCTGGTTAATTCGTCAGTTAGTGTTACTAATTTGTCAAGCATTCTTAATCAAGCCGATGACCAATGGAATTCTGTTGGGTTGAATACGCACCGTACAGTTTTATCGAATGAAGATTTTTTAACTTCAACCGCGGGCTGGAGTAGCACGGCAACTTATGGCAGTGTGTCTTCACCCACAGTTTTAGGCTCACCAATGAATGGTTTTCTTGGAAGATTTACAGACAACACAGGAAATCAGGTGGTGTCAAAACAATATAATTTTGGCGCCAGTAACGCCGGAAAAGAAGTGGAAATTGAGTTTGATATGTACGAGATTGACAGTTGGGACGGTGAATTGTTTAAAGTATTTATTAACGATGTAGAAACGGATAATCAGGTATATGCAGTCAGTCAATATTCTTCTGTTATTGACAATGCCGATGGTGGTTTATCTTTGGGTGACCTTTCAAATCAAAACAATAATGGATCATCTACAGTTTACGTTGAAAAGGCCCATAGATATTCTTTAAAAACAGTACTGGATGCAAGTGGTGGTGTTAAATTGGGGTTCGGTTCAAAATTGGATGAGGCTTTAAATAGCGAATCTTGGGGAATTGATAATATTTCAATTTCGACAACTGAAGCTGCCACTGATTTATCCTTATCAGGTTTGGTGTCTGGGAATTATAATTTATATACAGCAGATAAAGCAGGGAACTTAAATAAGCTGAATCAAACAGTTTCTGTCACCCAATCACTGGCAGGCCAATCGGTGATTGATTTGGGTACTTACGGTAAGTTAATTCATGGTGTTCAAGTTGAAGGTAGTTGGTACTATTATTGGGATCGGTCAGGCGATGGGTCAAATGCGAATTCTGGTAGCCTGAATGGTGGGGTCGATTACACAAACCATGATGTATTAGACACTATTTTTCGGTATGCAAGCGACTACACCACTTTAGATTCTGATAGCAATACCGATGATTCTTACCGGTATGCTACGCTTAATGGTGTGAAAGTTGCGCTACCGGTATTGGGAGGGGCCCTGCCATCATCAGGCAGTCATTATTTTTCGAATGGAACAGCAATAAATAGCAGTAGTGAGTTTAATAGTAGTTATGATGGCTTTTTAGCCATTTGGGACGCATTTAATGGTTCTGGGTTAGGTACTAACAGTAATGGTACACCTTCAGGTTGGAAGGTTGATGGATATTTATCCGCCTCACTTTCTTCCTCTGGTCATGCTATCATAGGATTAGATAATGGAGGGGTGCATGATTTGAGCGACTCCTCTCACAGTGATTACGTTGCTCTTCAAGTGTTGTAGTTATAATTTCCTTCAAGCTGACCTTTGGAAACTTGGGTCTGGCTTTTTTGGGGTGATTAATTCACCCCGTTTTTATTTTGGTTCTTAAATTCAATACCGCAATAATCCCTACTTAAAAACGATTGTTAAATTGCTTAAATGAATTGGCATGATTCTGTTTGTTTATTTACTGCTTTAATTTCGCCAGTTGTATTTCCATTTTAGTCAAACGTTCAGCAAATTCTGTTCGCCGTGTTTGCTCTTGTGCTAGCACCGAAGCAGGAGCCCGATTAACAAAGCCTGGGTTGTTGAGTTTGCTATCGCATTTGGTTAATTCGGTCAATAGTTTATTAATTTCTTTGTTTAGGCGTTCAATTTCAGCCGCCACATCAATTTCAACGTGCAACATGAGTTTAATTTGCCCTACAATTTGCACAGGTGCTAGCGCTTGGTTTGGCAGTTCTGTTTGAATATTAACTTCACTGAGTTTGGCTAGGGTTGCCAAAATAGGTTTTGCAGATTCTAAAAATGTTTGGCTAGCGTGATTGTTTTCAAAAGCTGCAATTAAAGGCACTTTTTGCGCAGGTGATAAATTCATTTCCCCTCGCAAGGCTCGTACGGCTTCAACCGTGGCTTTTAATTGCTGCATCCACGCTTCGGCGTTTTCATCGATAGCTGAAAGAGTAACCTCTGGGTATGCTTGCGTCATCAAATGTTTTTGGTCGCTTGGTTTTTTTTGATTTGTCACCAGTGCTACAGTTTGCCACAATTCTTCCGTGATAAATGGGATGATAGGATGCGCTAAGCGTAAGGTTGTCTCTAGTACGTGTAGTAAAGTGTTTCGGGTGGCTTGTTGCTCTACTTCTGTGCCTTTGGCCATTTGCACTTTGGCAATTTCTAAATACCAGTCGCAGTATTCATCCCACACAAATTGATATAAAGCGTTAGCAATATGGTCGAAGCGGTATTGTATAAAGCCTTTTTCGATTTCAGCGGTGGTGCGTTGTAGTTGGCTAATGATCCAACGGTCGGCTGCAGAGTAGAGTGCATCTGGTTGTTTGATATCTTGTGTAATATTGGGTTGCTGTTTGTCTGGTGAGCATGTGTGGTTTTCGGTGTTCATCAGCACAAAACGTGTGGCATTCCAGAGTTTGTTACAAAAATGGCGATACCCTTCACAGCGTTTTTGGTCAAAATTGATATTTCTGCCAAGACTAGCCAATGAGGCAAAAGTAAAGCGCAAAGCATCTGCCCCGAAAGCTGGTATACCATTGGGAAAAGTTTCGCGGGTTTTTTTCTCAATCTTGGGCGCATCCTCGGGTTTACGCAGGCCCGTGGTGCGTTTTTTTAGTAAATCCTCTAGGGTAATACCGTCGATTAGGTCTACCGGATCTAGGGTGTTGCCCTCGGATTTTGACATTTTTTTGCCTTCGGCATCGCGCACTAAGCCGTGTACATAGACGTGTTTAAAGGGCACTTGACCTGTAAAGTGGGTGCTCATCATGATCATGCGCGCTACCCAAAAAAAGATAATATCAAAGCCAGTTACCAATACTGAAGAGGGTAAAAAATGCGTCATTTCAAGAGTTTTTTCTGGCCAGCCAAGTGTCGAAAAGGGCACCAGGGCTGAAGAAAACCAGGTGTCTAGTACGTCTACATCGCGTGTTAGGGGGCCAGTGTATCCAGTGGCTTGTGCTTGCTTTTGTGCTTGAGCTTCATTGCGGGCTACAAACATTTGTCCTTGATCACCATACCAACAGGGTATTTGATGCCCCCACCACAGTTGCCGCGAAATGCACCAGTCTTGTATGTTGTTAAGCCACTGTTTGTAAGTGTTGACCCATTGTTTCGGATAAAATTTAACTTCGCCTTGCTCCACTACATTCAGTGCCTTGGCAGTGATAGATTTCCCATTGCATTGCGTGTTGGTTGGTTTATTGGGTTGTTCGCTCGTTTGTTCATTGCTGTCTGGTTTTGGAGGTTGGCTCATGGCCACAAACCATTGGTCGGTTAACATGGGTTCAATCACGGTTTTGCTGCGATCACCTCGCGGTACCATGAGGGTATGTGGTTTGACCTCAGCAAGTAATTCTTGGGCTTGAAGGTCGGCCACAATTTTTTTGCGAGCTACAAAACGATCAAGTCCTTGATAGGTTGTTGGGGCTTGGTCGTTGATTTGCGCTTGCAAGGTGAGAACGCTGATCAACGGTAAATTGTGGCGTTGTGCTACGGCGTAGTCGTTAAAATCATGTGCTGGCGTTACTTTGACTACCCCGGTGCCAAAGTTTTGATCAACATAAGCGTCAGCAATAATTGGAATGGTGCGGTTACACAGCGGTAAATGTACCCTTTGGCCAATTAAGTGTTGGTAACGTGTATCTTCTGGGTGCACCATAACAGCCACGTCGCCAAGTAAGGTTTCTGGTCGGGTGGTGGCCACTATGAGGTGAGTTAGGCCGCCAATCGTGTCTGTTTGCGCCAAGGGGTAGCGAATGTGCCAGAGTGAGCCTTGTTCCTCAACGCTTTCAACTTCCAAGTCGGAAACGGCGGTGTTTAAAACGGGGTCCCAGTTGACCAAGCGTTTACCGCGGTAAATTAACCCTTGTTCATAGAGTTGCACAAATGCTTCGGTAACTGCTTTAGAGCATTGCGTGTCCATGGTGAAGTATTCACGGCTCCAGTCAACACTGGCACCTACACGGCGCATTTGTTGGGTGATGGTGGAGCCTGATTCTTCTTTCCATTGCCATACTTTTTCTAGGAATTGTTCACGTCCTAGGTCGTGTCGTGCGATATTTTGTGCTTGCAGTTGCCGCTCCACCACCATTTGTGTGGCAATACCAGCGTGGTCTGTGCCGGGTAACCAAAGGGTATTGTGGCCTTTCATTCGAAAATAGCGCGTAAGCCCATCCATAATGGTTTGATTAAACGCATGGCCCATGTGTAGTGTGCCTGTAACATTGGGGGGGGGCAGTTGAATACAAAAGTTTGGACGTGTTGCATCGGTGCTGGCTTGGGCCAAACCGAGTTGTTCCCATTGGGTTGTCCAGCGGGTTTCTATGTCTGCGGGTTCGAAGCTTTTGGCAAGACTCATGGCGTATGAATTTCAGTGTGTAACAAGTCGCTTATTATACGGTTTTCACGTTGGCTGAATCTATGGAAGCTTTTTTGACTTGTGTGGTTAAGCGTTTAGGGTGTTTGTGTTTTTGTGTTGTAAGGCGCTATTATTTAATGAAATATGGGGCTGTCATTTACGTTAAACCGCATTGTTAAATGACAAAGCCGCTCATCTAAACGCCATAACTTAACAAGTGTTTTTTTAAAATAAGGACACGCGTCTTCAAATGCGTTTAAACTGGCACTGACTCAGCTCAATCAATGTGAATCAAATTGATGGTGGTGCAATCGGTAACCGCGGTCACGGTAAAATGTATAACGATTGCGAGCGCAAGCTTTTGCATATGTTTCGTTTGGTACAATTTCAATGATGCGCTCGTACCTTGAAAAATACGGTGGCGTTTCAAGGTCGAGGTTAATCAGTACTTGTAGGTGTGAATGCGGCGGTTCTTCAGTGGAAGAAGAAAGTAAGATTGGCGTTTTTTCAGCCAACTCGCTAGGCCAAAACACATGAGGAATGAAGTCATTTGGGGAAAATGTCCATAAGGCTTCGTCCACGGCTTGAAGCGTTTCTGAGTCCCTGCAAAAGAGCACAATTTGATGCCCGGTTGCCCAGGCTTTTCGTGTTAGTTTGCAGGTGTGCAACACCAGATTGCTTACATTTGAGTGAAAATCAATCCGTGTCATGTTTTTAGTTTTTGCAGCGGTTTATCAAAAATTTGACCAACAGGGGGACGGGTCTACCAGAGGCCCCTTTGGCTGAGCCTGAACGCCACGCAGTACCAGCAATGTCTAAGTGCGCCCAGCGGTAGTTGGTGGTGAAGCGTGCTAAAAAGCATGCGGCTGTTATGCTGCCTGCCATGCGCCCACCAATGTTGGCTATGTCTGCAAAATTGCTTTTAAGTTGATCTTGGTATTCGTCGTCTAGGGGCATACGCCAAGCTGGGTCAATCGCACTTTGACCAGCGTAGAGAAGTTCGTCAGCCAGTTCGTCGTCTTTGGTGAATAGGCCAGAGTTTACGTTACCTAGCGCAATGACACAGGCACCAGTCAAAGTGGCAATGTCCACCACGGTGTTGGGTTTAAATTGTTCTGCAAAGGTTAAGGCATCGCATAAAATAAGGCGACCTTCGGCATCGGTGTTCAGAACTTCAATGGTTTGTCCAGACATGGATGTTATAATATCCCCAGGTTTGGATGCTGTGCCGGAAGGCATGTTTTCGCAGGCGGGGATAATACCAATCACATTGATTTTAAGTTGTAGTTGAGCAACCGCCAACAGAGTGCCCAATACTGAAGCAGCGCCACACATGTCGAATTTCATTTCGTCCATTTCGGCGCCTGGTTTCAGAGAAATACCGCCAGTGTCGAATGTAATACCTTTGCCTACCAAAGCAATAGGTGCTTGACGAGTACTACCACCATTGTATTTTAGAACGATGAGTTTAGGTGGTTCAACTGAGCCTTTGGCCACAGATAATAGTGAACCCATGCCTAGTTTTTCCATGTCTTTGCGTTCTAAAACTTGAATGCCCATGCTGTATTGTTTGGCGATATTGCTTGCGGTTTTGGCTAAAAAGGTGGGGGTGCATAAATTGCCAGGTAAATTGCCCAGATCTCGACTTAATCCCATGCCTTGACCTATTGCATTACCCATTTCAGCACCTTGATTCACTGTTTTTTGTTGTTCACGGTGGGCGTGTAAAATTAATTCGCTGATACCAAATAAATTTGAGTCCTCTGTATTGCTTTTACATTGTTGAAATTGATAGCGTGCGTTGAAAAAAGCCAATACTGACTCACTTGCAGCCCAACTTGCTTCTTGGCCTGTGACTTCAATGTAGTCGTGTAATGTCCACTGACATGGCCCTTTGGGTAACCCTTGTATCGCTTTTGCCGCCGCGTTAGCTGCACTAGAAAAAACTTTAGCACTGATTTTTTGAGGAGCCCCAAGGCTTACAAGTACTATTCGTAAATTCGAAACATTATTGGGTTGACGTAGGATGGTCACTGCTGATTTTTTGTCTTTGACATCACCAGAGTTGACTAATTTTGACAGTGCATTGTCTAAGTATTTATCTACAATTTGGCCAATAGGACTGAGTTGTCCGCCCTCATACACGCCAATTACGATGCTGCCATTGTATTTATTTAAATTCAGAGGCTTAATTTTAATGCTGAAATCGTGTGGTTGAAGTAGCGCTGTGGCGTTTTTGGTTTTAGTGTTGGTTTTGGGCGTTGTTTCAGCGCTTCTTTTGGCTTTTAATGAAGGGGTTGATTTTAGGGGTGTTTGGGGGCTGTTTGTTTGACGGTTTCCTGGGGTGGATGTTTTTAAGTTAGTTTGCAAGGTGGCAGCACTTTTTTTTGTTGCGGCAGAAACAGTTTTGATCAAGGGGGTTTTATTTCGTGAGGTGGGCATAATCAGGGTACTCGTTGTGGGCTAATACGTTAAAAGGTTTGATCAAGAAAAGTTTACAATGAGAATTATGGCTAATAGATACACTTTACGTCAAAAGACAGATGATATTTTACAAAACAATTCGCAACGAGATGAGCCAGGTGGCCAGTGGGGTTTTCATCGCCTTGCTAACCATTGTTATTACCGTTTCCTTAATACGTAGTTTAGGGCAGGCTGCCAATGGTCGGATCGATAGTCAATCGGTTGTGCAGTTTCTTTTATTTTCTACCTTAACTTACATTCCTGTGGTGATGGTACTAACAGTTTTTTTATCTGTACTGATTACTTTATCGCGTTGTTTTCGAGAAAATGAAATGGTGGCGTGGTGGTTTGCGGGACAATCGCTTCTAGCTTGGGTACCTCCAGTATTGCGTTTTGCAATGTTATTTACTTTGGTGGCAACTGTGTTTTCAGTATTTATAACGCCCTGGGCACGCACGCAAACAGATGAAGCCGTGCAGCGTTTTCAGCAGCGTGCAGACATTGCCAAAATCTCTGCAGGACAGTTTCGGGAATCGACAGATGGCGCTCGGGTTTTTTTTACAGAAAGTCAAAGTGACGATCGCCGTCAAATTGAACAGGTTTTTGTGTTGACGCAAACCCCTAATCAAATTTCAATGGTGTCTTCTGCCGGTGGAGAGATTCAAATTAAAGACAATGGTGAGCGTTTTTTGGTGCTTGAATCAGGTAGTCGTTATGATTTACATGCACAAGAAGGGCGCTTTGATGTGATGCGTTTTGATGCCTATGGTATTCGTTTAGAACCAGGTTTTTATTTACCACCAGACCCACGTTTACAATCAATGAGTTTGCCACTGCTTTGGGCTGATGGTTCATTGCAAGCGCGTGGAGAAATTTTATGGCGTTTTGGGTTGCCAATATCTGCCTTAATTTTGGCGTTGTTGGCCATCCCGTTGTCGTTTGTAAATCCGCGAGCGGGTAGTTCATTAAACCTTGTGTTTGCATTGTTAATATATTTTTTCTATAGCAATTTAATTTCAATTGCTCAGGTTTGGGTGTCTCGCGGGAAAATTGATTTCATGTGGGCTTTTGGGGCCCCTCATGCCTTGGGTTTGGTGGTCTTTGGCTTTATGATATTTTTACGCTTACAACAACCACGCACTTTGTTTTGGTATTTGGGTGCTTTGCGTACAAAATTATTTAAGGCCATGTTCCAGTGAAAACCCCAGTAATTATCACCCGTTATATACGTCAGCAGGTTTTGTTATCTTCAACGTTTGTCTTGGTGGCTTTTATTGGATTATTTGCCTTTTTTGATTTTTTAGCCGAAATGGACCAATTATTACGGCCCGGGGTCAAAATCAGCGCGGTGGTTTTGAGTATTGCTTTGGGTTTGCCAGCCCGTGTATATGAGTTAGCCCCTTTGGCAGCTTTGATTGGTGCTGTTCATACCTTCGCAGGTTTGGCCAATACGTCACAGTTTACTGCGATGCGTTCAGCTGGTTTGGGTGTGCGTATGGCGTTACTGATGATGCTGAAAATTGGTTTGCTCATTGTTTTGATTACTGTGATTGTGGGTGAAATTGTAACCCCCTTGGCTGAGCGTTTATCTGTTGTGTTGTCTGAAACCAAGCTAGCCAGTTTGAAGCGCGATGGTCGTTTAAGTTCTGGGCAGTGGCTGCGCGATACGGTGCAAGATGCTGAGGGCATCAAACGTGTGCGTTATGTTAACTTTAAAGCCTATGCTGAACAAGAGGGTATAACGGATTTAACAGTTTATGAATTTACTGCAGAAAATCGTTTATTATCCTTGTTGCATGCAAAACAAGCCAAGTACGAAGCCGATGGCCGCTGGTTATTGTCAAATGTACAAAATAAAATTATGGTTTATTCGGGTGATGAACAAGCACTTTCGTTACAAGAAAAAACTTTAGCTGCTGATGTATGGCATTCTTCAATCGACCCCGATGTTTTGTCTGGGGTTTACATAGACCCAGAAAAAATGTCCGCTTTACAATTGATTCGTTATGCCAGATTTTTGAAAGAAAACCGCCAGCGCACCGACAAAGTAGAGTTGGCTTTGGCTAAAAAGGTATTTTACCCCTTAGCAATTTTTGTCATGATGATTATTGCTTTGCCGTTTGCTTATCTCCACACGCGAAATGGTGGAGTGAGTTTTAAAATTTTTATTGGCATTATGTTGGGTATTGCGTTTTATTTATTGAATAACTTGTTTTCGCATTTGACAGTGGTTGCGAGTATGCCGCCTTTATTGAGTGCTAGCATTCCGAGTGCGATTGCTTTATTGTTAGGTTTACTGGGTTTGTGGTGGGTTAATCGGGTTTAATTGAGTTTTTTTGGCTTTTTCTTGGTATCGTGCTGCTTTTTTATTGGTTTTTTTGTGGAGTAAATTGGTAATGCAGGCTGTTATTTTATTTGGACATGGTGCCCGAGACCCCCGTTGGGCTGAGCCCTTCGAACGTTTGTACCAGTTATTGCAAGCTAAGTTGCCAGCGCCAGAATTATTGCATTTAGCCTATTTAGAGTTGATGTCACCCAGCTTAATTGAAGCTGTTACAGATTTAGTGCAGCGAGGTGCGCAGCGCATATTGGTGGTGCCAGTGTTTTTTGGCCAGGGTGGACATTTGCGCAAAGATTTTCCGGTGCTTTTGGAGCAGTGTCGTCAAAAATTTTGCGGTGTTGATATTCAAGCCAGTTCGGCCGTAGGGGAATGGGATTTGGTGTTGCAAGCGATTGTGACAGGGGTTACTGAGCGTGCTTTTGAGTTTTGTTCATCAGGTAAAGGTGCGTTTTAGGTTTTTTATTCCAATAGTTTTTAACTAATGAAAGTTTAGTAACAATTAATTGGAAGTATGGTTTTAAGATCTGTAAACTATGTTTGTCGATAAGACATTTACATCACTTAAACCTAAAACAGGAGCAATACATGTCGTTGATCAACACGCAAGTTCAAGCTTTTAAAACCCAGGCTTTTGTTAACCGCAGTGGTAAAGGCGAGTTCATTGAGGTGACTGAAGCCAATTTAAAAGGCAAGTGGTCTGTGCTGATTTTCATGCCTGCGGCTTTTACATTCAATTGTCCAACTGAAATTGAAGACGCGGCCGAGCATTATAGTGAATTTCAGAAATTAGGCGCAGAAGTATACATCGTAACCACGGATACTCATTTTTCTCATAAAGTTTGGCACGAAACTTCCAAAGCAGTTGGTAAAGCGAAGTTTCCTTTGGTGGGCGACCCAACACATCAGTTAACCAATGCGTTTGGCGTTCACATTGCTGCAGAAGGTTTATCTTTGCGTGGAACGTTTGTTGTCAATCCCGACGGTATCATTAAAACCATGGAAGTGCATTCCAACGAAATTGCCCGCGATGTTTCAGAAACTTTGCGCAAACTTAAAGCCGCTCAGTATACCGCCAGCCACCCCAACGAAGTTTGCCCTGCTAAGTGGAATGACGGTGCTGCTACTTTAGCCCCATCTCTGGACTTGGTTGGAAAAATCTAATCTCTGAGTTTTAGACTGTTTGAGATCGTGCTTTTTTGAAAGCCGCTTTAAAACTTGTGGTGTTGCCTGTTCAAAGATTAACCAATCAACAGGCAACACATTAACCTAAAATAACCTAGATTGCATGGCTAGGTGGTGACTTTATTTTATATAGGCAGCTGGGGTTGTATTGAGCCATTTTATTGCGTTAGTGGCAGAAATTGTTTTAGATTTGAGTTGCTTTGGGTTTGAATTACTTTAGTTATCTATTTTAGTTGTAAGCTTTAGTTGCATTACTTTAGGAGGGCAATATGTTAGACGCCAATATTCAAGAACAACTGAGAAATTACTTGCAGCGTTTGCAGCAGCCTATTGAGCTTACTACAACGTTGGATTCAAGTGCGTTGTCTGAAAATATACAAGAATTGGTTAATCAAATTGCTGGTTTGTCTGATTTGGTTACTGTTGCGCAACGTTTTGATTCTGAATCCAATTCTAATACACAATGGCAACCCTCTTTTACAGTTGCACCACTAACATATAAAACGCAATGTGGCGTTGTTCGATTTGCTGGATTACCTATGGGCCATGAATTTACTTCATTGGTATTGGCTTTATTGCAAATGGGAGGGTATCCGCCTAAGGTTGATGCCTCCGTAATCGAGCAAATTCGGAATTTACCTGGTCATTATTGTTTTGAAACCTTTGTTTCTTTGAGCTGTCATAACTGCCCTGATGTTGTGCAAGCGTTGAATTTGATGGCGGTCATCAATCCTCGCATTCAACATACAATGGTGGACGGTGCTTATTTTCAAAGCGTTGTTGAGCAACGTCAAGTTATGGCGGTGCCTACTATTTACTTGAATGGTCAAGAGTTTGGTGCGGGCCGCATGAGTATTGAAGAAATTTTAGCCAAACTTGATACGGGCGCAGCTGCTCGGGAGGCTGAGAAAATCAATGCTCAAGCACCGTATGATGTGTTGATTGTTGGTGGAGGCCCAGCCGGTTCTGCTGCCGCAGTCTACGCTGCGCGCAAAGGAATTCGTACCGGCATTGTTGCAGAGCGTTTTGGTGGTCAGGTGATGGACACGTTGGGTATTGAAAATTTTATTTCAGTTCAAGAAACCGAAGGCCCTAAACTGGTTGCTCAGTTGGAACAACATGTAAAGTCTTATGATGTTGATATCATGAACTTACAGCGTGCACAGTCGTTAACTTTACCAACTGAAGCCAGTGGTTATGTACAAGTGCAAACGGTGAGCGGAGCAACCTTGAAAGCGAAAACAGTGATTATTTCAACCGGTGCACGTTGGCGAGAATTGAATGTGCCTGGAGAAAATGAATATCGAGGCAAGGGAGTGGCTTATTGCCCGCATTGCGATGGTCCGTTGTTTAAAGGTAAGCGGGTTGCAGTTATCGGTGGAGGCAATTCGGGAGTTGAGGCAGCCATTGATTTGGCTGGCATAGTTGGGTATGTCAGCTTAATTGAGTTTGGTGCTGAATTGCGTGCCGATGCCGTTTTACAGCGTAAACTTAAGAGTTTATCTAATGTATCTATCATTACAAATGCTCAAACAACAGAGGTGTTGGGTGATGGGAAAAAGATTAATGGATTGGTTTATAAAAATCGAGAAAATGGGCAAGATATCCGTCTCGAACTGGAAGGCGTTTTTGTACAAATTGGCTTACTGCCAAATACAGATTGGCTAAAGGGTACGGTTGGATTGTCAAAGCATGGAGAAATTGAAGTTGATCGTCGTGGTCAAACATCTGCTCAAGGGGTATTTGCTGCGGGTGATTGTACAACCGTGCCTTATAAGCAGATTATCATTGCCATGGGTGAAGGCGCTAACGCTGCTTTAAGTGCTTTTGATTATCTTATTCGCAGTTCGCCTTAAGGTTATATATTGTTTTATGCCATAGTTTATATTTAAAAGTGTCATGGGGTTGCATGCTGGGGTGCAAATGACCAGTGGCCATCTGCAAATTTTGTGCAATTTATTGGCAAAATATATTCCTCAGGTAGAACTTTGGGCTTATGGCAGTTGCGTCAACGGTGGAGCACATGAAGGCAGTGATCTAGATTTAGTGTTGCGCTATTCAAGTGATTTAACAAAAGATCTGGCTTTGATTCTCTTTTTCGAAGGGGTTTGCTAGATTTTTAGAGTAAGGACATTTTAAAAATAATCAATAAAATTTTTTAAGAAATAGGGGATTTTCTATAACTTTTTTTGTAAAAACCACTTTTTTTCTTAAGAAATTGATTATCCTAATGGACGATCTAAATATGCGTATGTTTTCATGAAAATTAAAGTGTTGGGTTGTGGCGGAAGCATTGGAATTCCTTTTGAAGGAACCACAGCTTTTTTAGTTGATGATGACATTTTATTGGATGCTGGCACTGGTGTGTGTAGCATGCCGATGGTCAGTTTAGAAAAAATTCAGCATGTTTTTTTGACGCATACTCACTTAGATCACATATGTGCATTGCCTTTTTTAATTGATACGGTGGGGGTGAATCGTTCACAGCTATTAACAATTTATGCATCGCGCGATTCTATTACAGCTTTGAAAAAGCATATTTTTAATGATGTGATATGGCCTGACTTCACTCAAATACCATCACCTGATCGAGCGGTAATGCGTTATCAGGAAATATTTTCTGAGCAATTTGTTCATATAGGCCATAGGCGTTTTTTGCCTATTGAAGTGAATCATGCTGTTCATGCTTTTGGTTTTATTGTGGATGATGGCGGCCCGTGTTGGGCTTTTTCTGGTGATACACACCGCACTCACCGCTTTTACGAGTTGATTAATGCCATGCCAGCTGTTAGCCGTTTGTTTGTAGAATCGGCTTTTCCAGACCATGAGGCGTGGATTGCTGATTTATCTTGCCATTTGTGCCCCAAATTATTGTTTGACGAATTAAAAAAATTGCGTCCCGACTGTGAGGTTTGGATCAGCCATTTAAAACCGAGAGAATACAATAGTATTCATGCACAATTAAAAGATCCTGCTACTGCTACTCGACCAGTTCATTTATTGCAAGCTGGTATGGAATTTGAGTTTCTTTAGGTGCTCATAGGCCAAGGGGAGTACCAGCAGAGTCAACAGTGTAGAGGTGATTAATCCGCCAATGACAACAATGGCTAACGGTTTTTGGGTTTCGGAACCAATCGCGTTGGACAGTGCCATCGGTAGCAGAGCAAACATTGCCAGTATCGATGTCATTAGGACGGTGCGCAGTCGGTTCATCGAACCCTGCATAATTGCTTGTTCCGTAGATAAACCTTGCTTGATGAGTTCTCTAAAGTGCGAGATCATCACTACACCATTGAGTACTGCCTGACCAAATAAGGCAATAAACCCAATAGCTGCAGACACGGATAAAGGTGTGTCTGTTACTAATAAAGCAAAAATACCTCCAATCATGGCCAAAGGAATATTGGCTGTGATGACTAAAGCGTCGCTTAACGATTTAAATATTTGAAAAAGAAGTAAAAAAATGAGTAAAATGACAATTGGTACAACAATCGATAAGCGTTCCATAGCCCGTTCCTGATTTTCAAATTCCCCAGACCAGGTCAGTGTATAGCCGCGGTCCAATTTTAAATTGTCTTTAACGGCTTTTTGCATATCAGCCACAACGCCGCCCATATCCCGATCGCGAATAAAGATACCAATTGAAAGCACGCGTTTGCCATTTTCTCGGGCGATATTCATCGCTCCTGATTTGAGTTCGAATGTGGCAATTTCAGACAGAGGGACAAATTTTCCAGAGGGTGTAGAAATCAGTAAATTTTGAATACGCTCTGGACTGCGTTCTTTGGGGTCCAAGCGAACCACAACATCGAAGCGTTTTTCTCCTTCCCAAATGGCAGTAACGGTGCGTCCTGCCAGTGCAGTTTCGATGGTTTCGTTAATGTCTGCAATTGAAAGCCCATAACGTGCAGCCTGTGTTCTGTTGATGTTGATGCGGTATTGCGGTAGTTGTCCGTGCCGGTCGATAAACGCACGTGTAACGCCTGCAATCGGTTTGATGGTTTGTAATATGGTGTCGCCATAATTGCGAAGGATATCAAGGTCGTTGCCGGTCACTTTGACAACAATTTGTCCGTCAATTTGCGAAATACTTTCTAGCACATTGTCACGAATGGGTTGAGAAACAGCCACGGCAATACCTGGAATTTCTGATAAATTGTGTTCGATATCTTCAATCACTTTGTGTTTATCGGTCTTTGCTCGCCATTGTTGTTCTGATTTTAGTTCCACCAGTATTTCAAGTTGGCTGGCAATTTTTGGATCGGTACCATCTTCTGGTCGGCCCAGCTTGGAAATGACAGAGGCCACCTCGGGAACTTGATTGATTTTTGCTCGAATTTTTCGAGCTTCTTCTTTGGCTTGGTGTATGGACGTTGAAGGCTCTAGGCTTACGTTTACCCAAAGTGTACCTTCGTTTAATTCGGGCAAAAATTCTGTGCCCAGAAAGCGAGCGCTTACAATGGCTGCTGCCAGTAAAGTCAATGAACAAATAAATACCTTACGAACATTGGAGCGACCCCAATTGAGTATAAAACTGTAGTACTTTTTACATGTCAAAATTACGCGGTTTTCTTGGTGTTTTTGTTCTTTGGTTAAAAACCAGTGGCTTGCCAGTGGTACTACGGTTAATGAGGCCAGCAGTGACACAATTAAGGCGGCAATTACTGAATACGCCATGGGCGAAAAAATACGCCCTTCATGCCTTTGTAAGCTTAAAATGGGTAGGTGTGCAGCAATAATAATCAGCATTGAAAATAGGGTGGGGCGCCCCACTTGTACAGTGGCTTGTAAAATTTGTGTAAGTCGTTGTTGTCGGGTGTGGTTTATGGCGTATTGGCTAGCCAAGGCGGTGACAATGTTTTCCATGACAATAACTGCACCATCAATAATAATACCAAAGTCCATGGATCCCAATGAAATTAAATTCGCAGGAATACCCAGCACACTGAGACCAATAAATGTGCCCAGCAAAGCCAAAGGAATGATGCTGGCCACAATTGCTGCTGCGCGTATGTCTGACAAAAAAACATACAGAACAACCAGCACTAGGCAGGCGCCCTCAAGGAGGTTAAGAAATACCGTTTTTAAAGTTTTATTAATTAACCATGAGCGGTCGTAGAAGGGCACAATCTTAACGTCAGGGGGCAAGGCATTTTCATTTAAATCGGCAATTTTAGTTTTAATGTCTTTGAGAACAACTGATGCAGTTTCCCCTTTTCTCATCATTACAATACCAAATACAATGTCATCGGCTTGGTCTTGTCCTGCTTGGCCTTGTCTTGGAATGGCGCCAACAGTGACATTGGCCAGTGTTTTGAGAAAAATAGGTGAACCGTTGCGTTCGGTAACTACAATATTTTCAATTTGATCAGCAGATTCTAACAGCCCAATGCCCCGAATTAAGTATTGTTGTACGCCATGCTCGATGTAACCGCCCCCTGCATTGGCGTTGGAGCGTTTAACCGCGTTGGCCAATTCGTCTAGGGAAATATTTGCATCTCGAAGTTTTTCAATTTTGGGTTGTATTTCATAAGTTTTAATGAGCCCACCAAAAGACACCACGTCGGCAACGCCTGGTATGCGTTTGAGCTGTTTTTCCATAACCCAGTTTTGTAAGGTGCGCAGTTCTTCGGGTGATTTATGATCAGCACGTAAACGGTAGCGGTATATTTCACTAACAGCTGAAGTTAGGGCAGCCAGTTCTGGGTGTACATCATCGGGTAAGCTGGCATCGCGCAGTTTTTCTAAAACCAATTGACGCGCCAGCTGGTCTGTAATCTTGTCGTTGAATGTCAGCACTAGGTATGACAAGCCAAATTGCGTGTGCGAAAACATGCGTATGCTATTGGGTATACCTGAGAGTGCTACTTCAAGTGGCATGGTGATTTGTCGTTCAACCTCTTCAGCAGCACGCCCTGGGTACAGTGAAATAACAGTGACTTGGGTGTCTGTGATGTCTGGAAATGCTTCAATAGGCAATTGTTTGAGTGAAAAAAGGCCAATTGCAATAAAAACCACCACTCCGAGCACGCAAAAAAAAGGTTGCGTGAGGGCAAATTGAATCATTTTTTTCATTTTTTTTGTACCTCTTTGAACAGTTGTTCGAGGTGCAGTGCCCCATCTTTGACAATCTCTTGCCCAGGTGCTACACCAGAGAGGATGCGAGTTGTTTGAATTCCTGCTTCTTGTATGGTGATGGAGCGACGTTCAAAGGTGTTTTGCTTGACTTTAACATAAGCAATGGCCCCTTCAGGCGATAACAATACGCTGCTGGCGTTAACCAGTAAACCAGGTTGGCTGGGGACTTGTACAGTTGCGTTGATAAATTGCTCTGCACGCAATTGCCTTTGAATGTTTTGAATATCAGCTCTGATTTTAACGGTTCTGGTTTGGGGGTCTACAATCTCTTGTATAAAATTTACAGTGCTGTTGATAGGGTTATTTTCTTGTTGATTTCCCCAAATGCGAATCTTTTGGCCTGGTTTAATGCGATGGGCCTGAATTTCTGGTACTTCCAGTAGCGCTATGAGATTTTTAGTATTGCCGATGGTAAATAGTGCCGTGTTTAGGGCTGAACCATTGCTTTGGGTACTTTGGGCCCATTGGTTGCCTTGATTGTTTTCTGCTCTAATTTCGGTGCCTACATGGATATTCATGTCCACCACTTCGCCGTAGATGGGAGCAAATAAAATACCAGTTTGATCGACCTGCCCTGAAGCGGCATAGGCTTGTGCTTTGGCTTGATTGCGTTGGTATTCGGCTCGGGCTTTGCTCAGTTCGGTTTGTGCTATTTCAAGGTCTTTTTTTGCAATCAGCCCTTGTTCAAATAAAAGGCTTGTGCGTTGGGCGTTTTGTTTGGCTTGTGAAAAGTCAGCCTGCGTTTTGCTCAGTTCTGCTTTGATTAACCCCAGTTCTGGCGAGCTGATGCGCGCCAGCGCTTGCCCTTTTTGTACTTTTTCACCTAAGCTGACCAGCAATCTTTCAATTCGGCCATTAAAAGGGCTGTAAACTTGTGCAGTATGGTGTTCATCTAAAATCGCGCGACCATAAATTTTGATATTTTCTTCAGTTTGTAAGTGTGTTATTTCGGTGGTCAATGCCTCTTGTTGTTTGCTGTTTTCAGAGAAAATAATTTGATTGCCCTCAATGCGCGGCTGTGCAACAGGTGGATCTATTGTTTTGTTTGAACAGGCTGTCAGAGAGCATGCCATGGCAAAGATGCTTAAAGAAATAGCAAAACAAGAAGTGATTTTACGCATGGTTAAACTTATTCATTCGGTTGAAAGCCCCGCTTGGGTCAACAGTTTTTCGAGTGTAAAGCGAGTGATTGCTAAATCGGCTTGAACATCGATGGCTTCAGACTGCGCTTGGTAGGCTTGGCGTTTTGCGTCTAGTAGGTCGGTTAGCGATGCAATGCCTGTTTGGTAAGCTAGTGTGACTTTTTGTGCTGATTTTTGCGCGGAGGCGAGGAGGTCGGTGACAATGATGGTTGAGCGTTCTTGAAGTTGTGCATGCTTTAAAATTAGCTGCGCAGTTTGGCTTTGTAATTGCTTTAAAAGGGCCATCCATTGGGCATGTGCTTGTTGGATTTCAACCTCGGCACGCAAAATATCGCCACGGTAGTTGTTGCCAATTAGCAGTGGTATTGAAACTCCAAGCCCAACAACACTACCCCCTTGGTTGGGTTGGTTTTCTAGTTGGGCGCTAATGGTTAGGTCTCTATTTCTTTGTGAGCGTGCCAAGTACAATTTTTTTTCTGCCAAGTCAATGCCTTGCTTGGCTGCTTTGATTTCAGGTAAATTCGACAGCGCATCGGTGTTGGATAATTCGTTGAGTGCCTGTATATTGATTGTTGGGCTTAAGTTTTCCCAGGCCTCTTGCACCCACCATTTGGCGGCAACAGTGGGTTGCGCACCAATATGTATTGCCAGAGCCAATTGTGCCTGTTTTAGATTGAGTTCTGTTTGTTTGGCTTCATCTTCGGTTCGGTGGGTATCAATGCGAATGCGCTCATACTCAAGTTTGGAAATATCACCACTTTTGAGGCGAACTTGAGCAGATTGTGCTAGTTTTTGAGCGTCTGCTATTTGTTGTTTAGCCAATTCTAACTTGGCTTGTGCTCGTTTTAATTCAATCCATAGGCCAGTGGCCTCAGTCAATACCTGTCGCGTGACGGCCTGGTTATTTATTTGTATTGATTGGTTTAGCGCAGTGGCAATTTCTGTTCTTAATTCTCGTTTTTGACCACGTTCAATTAATTGATCAATTCTTACTTGCCTGTCTGTTTGTCGAAAATAAGGATTTTTTTTGTCGGTGGGGATTATAAAAAAAGACAATTGCGGATTCGGCGATACATTACTTTGATCAATAAAGACTTGGCTTGCTTTTTGGTTTAGGTCTATCTCAATGAGTGTTGAGTTGAACTTAGTGGCTTGTTGAAGAACTGTTTCTAGTTTTATGGCTTCAGCGTAAGCGTGTGGTGCTGAGATTAAAAAAACACAAAAAATGACCAATAAAAGGGACTTCAAAGAGGCAAATGTAGCAATCAATGTGGTTCGAATACAATTTATTTTAATTAAATTTGTAAATGATAATTTGAACATAGTGCGCCTGAAATTTGCCTCTGAAAGCAGTGTGCAAGGCGTGTAAAAAAATAAAAAAGGTAAAAAAGATGTTCTAAAATAATTAACGTTTTAGCAATGCGTCAAAATATTATGGGTTAGTGCATTATCCAGTTGCAATCACTTTTTCTGGTGAGACGCGAATGGCCGCACCTGTTGGGCAGGCGTTAACGCAACGGGGCCCACCATCAATGCCATGGCACAAATCGCATTTTACTGCTTTTTTAGTGGCTTCAGGGTCGTATTCGGGTGCACGTTGACCCGGGGCAGCACCTAACCCAAATAATAACCAAGACCATAATCCGCCTGGTTTGGGTGGTTTTTGCACTTGCAGTTGAATAACGCCATAGGGGCAGTTGCGTTCGCAGTTGCCGCAACCTATGCATGCGTCGCTGATCATGACTTCACCTGCTTCATTGCGTCGGATAGCATCAGGTGGGCAGTCTTTCATACAGTGGGGGTTTTCGCAATGGCGGCAGCTGGTGGGAATGTGTATGGTCTCGAAAGTAAAGCCAGCTGCGCGGTCTAGGCGTGAGGTGCTGTGGTGGGTTTCGGCGCAGGCGGTTTCGCAGTTGTTGCAGTGTATGCACAGCGCTTCGTCAATCATCAGTACGTCGGTAGCCTCCCCCAAGCCTTGTTTCATTAAAAATTGAATTAGTCTGGTGTCATTGGTGCCACTTTCTTCGCGTACAACATTTTTGCTCACCCGTTTAACCACTTGCGCTTGCATGGCTGCTTGCCATTGTGGGTTTTTCGATAGTACCGTTTTAAATGTATTGGCATTTAAAACCAATACTTCGGTTAACACAGTGGCAGTGACAGTTGCTGAGCGGGGGGCATCGTTTAAAAGCGCCATTTCACCAATATAATTGCCCGCAGTAACGTAGGATAAAATTATTTCTTTGTCGTTTTGTTTGGTTGAGATGGTCACTGAGCCTTTGCGAATTAAATACAATTCGTCAGCTGTATCCCCTTCCTGAAAAAGCACTTGGCGGGCGTTGTACTTTCGGGTTTCAACTCCTCCGGTGATCAGTTCTGTGACAGCTTCATAGGACAGTTGTGGGGCCAAATAGGTAGAAATGGCTCGTCGAATGAAAGCTTGGTCGATGTTTTGATTCACTGCTTCAACTGAGGCCATCAGTTTTAGCATGGCTTTGCGTGGGGTTTCTAGCAGAATACAAGGGTGCTTGGCTCGCACTGTGGCGGTGCGACGTCGTCCAGAGATTAAACCCATTTCCCCAAAATACTGCCCTTGGCTTAAGGTGATTGGCGAGATTTGTCCGTCTGTGCCCTCGATATCAATTTCTACAGCACCTGTCACAATAGAAAAAAATGTGGTGGTGTAGTCGTTCTTTTTAAAAACAAGATCGCCAGGTTGTAAATTTAATAAACTAGAGTCAAGCAATAGTTCACGCAATTGCAGTTTACTCATGCTAGCAAATAATGGCACATTGCGCCCAATTGTTGCTAGCATTTCGCTGACACGGCCTTCGGGGTTACATACTTTTATTTTTTCTAGCAGTAGCGCTTCATCTACTGGTACAACGGGTAAGCCCATTAAAGTGTCAACCACATCGTTACCCTGGTTCATCGCTTGCTTAATTAAGGGGTAGCCACCCAAGGCCCCTACAATATAAAGTCCTTGAACATTAGATTCATAGGTTTCAGATAAAATGGGTATTGCCATTGGTGAGGCGTTGGGAAATTCAACGCCAAAACTTTCCACTAATTTGCGTGGCGCTATGGCGCCTAAGCGGCAGATCATACGGTGGCATTCAAGGATACCAGGGCCATTGGGGCCGTTGTAGTGTAATTTGAGCTGTACCCCGCTTGGGCTTTGTTCAATGTTTTGTTCTACCTTAACAACGCTGGTGCGGTACATGATTTTTACAGCCCCATTTTTATCTGCCTCGGTTATTAAAGCAACATTGCCATCTTTGACGCCAGGGAATTCGTCGCCGCGATTGAATAAGTAGACTTTGTTGCCACTGTCAGCCAAGCCTAGTGCATTTTCAATACCGGCGTCGCCTGCGCCCACCACGACAATGGTCTCGCCCTTAAATTCATCGGGGTCAGCCAAAGTGTACTGCACGTGAGCTAAGTTTTCACCCTCTACGCCAAGTTTACGGACATTCCCTTGTAAGCCTATGCCTAGAATTACTGAGCGGCTGGTTATGGTGCTGCCATTTTCACAGCTGATGGTAAATGCACTGGTATTGGGGTCTTTTTTTATGCTTTTGACCTTTTTCCCATAGGAAATATTCACAGCTAGGTCACTGAGTTGTTGATTCCAGGTGCTCAAAATAGCTTCACGTTTATCCGCTTTAAAATCTAGGCAGCTACGTAAGGGAAGAATATTGGGTTCGGCCATCACGTGTTTGCCTTTTTGGTACTTGAAAATGGTGTCGCTGGCGTGTTGTTCTGCTTCCAATAAAATATGCTTAACTTTGAGTTCAGCGCACCGTGCTGCAGCCGATAATCCTCCTGGCCCTGACCCAACAATCACAATATCATACTGAGCTGGTATGTGAGCCAAAATGTGTTGTGGCTTAGTTATTGAGTTAGATTGGGATGGTTTAATGGTGTTGGTATCCATGGTTATTTCCCCTGTACAAAAGCAGCATTGCGAAGAAGACTCAATTGTTTTTGAAATGCATCGGCATGGTATTTGTCATCATTAGCCAGTAATTTGCGTAGCAATGCTAAGTGGTGATTTACTTCTTTGGCGTTGACCAAAGCCCCACGTTTACTCAAACCCGTGGCTAGGCTGGTAATGGCCATATAAGCTTGTTCTGCACCTGCATAGTCGGAGTATAAGCCTTGCGCTGCTTCATCAACCACGGCTTTTAATACCCCTTGTAGGTCTTGGTTACTGAAATGGCCTTGTTCAAAACGTTGGTTGTATTGTTGGACGGCTTCCAATAAGAGCTTGGCTTGTGTCATGGCATCGCCTTGGCCGTCCGATATTGCCAGTTGCAACGCACGTATTTTTGCATGAAAGGCCTGCGCACCTTTGGGGTCAGTGACTTTAACCAAGGCTCGCATCATCAGTAAATTGCTGTCATTCAAGCGAATGCTGCCAGGTCCTACACCGCTGCGGGTTGAATATTGTTCTTTACTCATGGAGTGGTGGCAGGCATGGCAATCAAACAACACCAATTCAGGAAATAAACCATCGCGCCCGCGTTTAGGATCCATCAAATGAATTAGTAGCTCTTCTACTGCGATACCTTGGCCAAGGGCCCAAAGTTTAATGGTGTCTGGCGTGCCTTTGCGCTGGTGGTAATCGTTATCAATGCGCCAATGAGCCGGTAAAATGCCACTAAAAGTGTCTATTTCAATGGCAATTCGTGGATGCCCTGCCCCCATGATACGGTGGGTCATGGGTTTGGATTCCGACCCTTGGTGGCATGATAAGCACAAGCGTGCTTGTGCACTGGGATTGGCGGTGGGATAAAGCCCTTTGTTCAGATTGTCGGTGTGTGAGTTATTTTCAATAGTATGGGATTGAATCCATGGCTGCGCTGGCCCATGGCAAGCTTCGCAACTCACACCATCGGTGATGTCAAACCGTTCGCCCCGTTGTTTGATTGGCACGTTGTGTGCGTGGCAATCGAGGCATATTTTAGCGTTGTGTGCACCTTGTTTTAAACCTAATTTTTGTGCGATTTTTTTTGATTGTGCGCTCAGTAAGGTTTGGTAAGCCCGGGCGTGCGGGTCTAAGCGGCTCCAGGTGGTGTATTCGTTTTGTAGTACGTGGCCACCTTGCCACGGTGTGATAGAACCGTGACAACTGCTTGTGGTGCAATTAACTGTCCCCAAGCTTTTTTCCTGGCTTTGATTGGGCAATTGTGCTTGGGGTTGTGCAATCACTGAACTGATTAAAAGCAAATTAAAAACTGCGTTAAGCAGTAGGCTATGGCTAAAGTGACAAAAAATGGCATTGCGTTTGATCATGGTTTTTGCCCCGAGTTGCGTTGCACAATTGAGCCTATGGGTTTATTGGGTACAAAATTAATTTGGCGTACTTCATCAGAAACGGTCCAAACGGTGCCATCTTTGCGTAGATATAATTTTTCCATTTCATCGCGTGTGAAAGGGCGTGAGCCAATCCGACCAAAAACAGCAATTTGTCCTCCAGTTTCGTCTACGCCACGGTCACGGTCCAAGCCTTTTGACAAGGCCAGTGCGGGCGAAGGTGTTTGCCGCCAAGCAATTAATTGCGGTTTAGGGTCGGGGGAGAAGCCATAAAATTTTGGTTGTATCTCTGGTGATGTGAGTTGTAAGACCCGTAGGCCATTTTTACCATCGGCCACGTAGGCAAATAACGAAGCGTTGGTGGTACCAACAATAACATCGCGGGTATCGTTTAGGCGTCCTTCCGCGTTGTAGCGCATGTATACAAATGGCGCTTGTGGCCGTTCAATGTCAACAATCACCAATCCTTCTTTACCTGCTGCAATATAGGCCATGGTTCTAGCCAAGTAGAGTTTTTGTGCGTCCGCTATTGGGATTTGTGCTGCCGTCAGTCGCGGTTGTTTGGGCAAAGTGACGTCAATAACGCGCAAACCGTTGCCATCTGTAACAAATAAATAGCGAAACTGTAGGGCGGTGGCCCGTGCGTCTGTGAGTTCAACAGTGGTGATCACTTTGGGTTGTAGCGGATCATCAAGATCAATGAATACCACGCCCTTAGGCGTGGTGACGTAGGCATAATGTCCGCCTAAAGTAATGTGTTTTGCTCCTTTTAAGATTTCGTTGGGGTTCCAAGTTAAGGCGCGTTTGAGAAAATTATTGCGAGGCTCACCGTCTGCAAATGTATTGATGTTGGTAAGAATCAAGCCTTCCTCACTGTCAACAATCAACGCATAGTTGTATATAGGGTGGAAGGGCTGTTCTTGATTGGTGACGCGCATTAAGTCGCCTTGGTTGCGTTCAGGCGCTATGGGTTGGTTGGTGGGCAAAGCCATGCAGGTGGCGTTTTTACTGGAAATATGCGCATTGTGGCCCAGTGGCGAAAATGGCGCTGTAACAATGCGTTGTGAAACGCCTTTGTTACCTACGTTAGCGATATCGTACACGCGGAAACCACCACGTCCTTCTGCCACATACAAATATTCGCCACGCATTTGTATACAGTTGGCCGCGCCTTGGGTGCTATGGTCGTGTAGCATCGGGAATTTGGGGTTTTTTAGCTCTTGCCCCCGTTTTTGGTGATCAGCAAACCAATCGGGGTAAGCGTAACGGTGCAAGTAACTGCCGATCACAGCTTGTGGTTCGTCCCATTCTGTGACTTCAATGGCTTGCACGTGTTCAGTTGAGCCTACAAAAGCATGGAAGCCTACAAAGTTTACAAAATTGGTACCTTGTAGTAATAACTGTGCCATGATGGCGTTGTTATCGTCTTTTTCTGAGACGTGGCAGTCACTACAGGTTTTGGTTTCTTCTTTGCGTTCGGTATGTGGGTAGTGCGGAGCAAAGGCTTGAGATGAAAAACCACTGGCTGCTATGGGCGGTTGTTGCACATAAATGCGTTCGCGGTTGCTATTGGTTGAAGATAAAATTAAAGCAGAGCTTGAGCGAATGGGAGAGATGCGATCGCCTTTGACAGGGCCATGTCGTCCTAATTGGAACATTTCATCGCGTGCTACTTGAGGGTTGTAAGTGGCGTAGTTACGGGTTTCGCCGCCTTCATAGTGGTGGCGTTCAGTTTTCCAGTTGGCCTGAATGGGTAAATGGCAGCCTGCGCAGCTGGTGGTCCAAGATAAGTGACAGGTAAAACAGGTCATTTTTGTGTTGTCGTGAGCCAGTTCAGAAACTCCTGGGCCCCATTGGCCCTGGCGACCCGCCTCGCCAGCAGCCATCAGTTTGGCGCGAGCTGCTTTGGCGTTGTAGCTGGCGTGTCCAGGTGTAACGCTATCTTTGGTTAAAGACATTTCCCATTCAAGGCTGGGGTTCAGTGAACTGCGTTGGTAAAGTTTGCCGTCACGCCATTCAAACCGTTTACGACCATCTTGTACCCGCATAAGCGATAAATCGCGTCCGCCAGGTTGGGCAGCTGGCCCGCTGGTAAACAGTGTTGGGTATTGATCAACCGTACCGTGGCAGTCGGCACAATCAATTTCTATGGCAGCGGCTACTTCGCCATAAATATGACCATTGCCGTGCATGTCTTGGGAGAAATGGCAATCGACGCAGTGCATGCCTAAATCAAGGTGTATAGAAGACAAATGTACAGCTTTTTTAAATTTTTCGGGATCGTCGTCAGAAACTTCTTTGCCTTTGGCATCTAACAAGGCGCCTTTGCGATTGCGTTTAAAAATAGCGCGAAAGTTCCAACCATGGCCGTGATAATCGGCAAATTGGGTGTCTTTCAGTTTTGGGTTCATCTCAGAAACTTGTTTTAAAAAGTCAGGATCACTCCATTTTCCACGGATAGCAGCTTCTTCGGGGTTGCGGTCAAGAATACGGCGAGCTTCAGAATCGGTGGGGTATTTTTGTTTTTCTGGCCACATGAACGGAGCGTCAGATTCATAGTCCCACATGGTATAACCATAAAAGCTGTTTACAAACACATTGGGTTGGTGCATGTGGCACACCATGCATTGTGAAGAGGGAATTGCGCGGGTAAATTCATGTTTAATGGGGTGTCCAGGTTCACCTTTGGCAATGGTGGGGTCTTTGGTATAGGTTGTACCTGAGTGGCCAAACTTAGCGTACAACCCTGAATGCGCGGGGGTGCGATCGTTTCCGTAAATGGTGTGGCAGGCCGTGCAGCCTGAAGAACGGAAGTCCCCTGGGTTTTCATTGGTACCTAAAAACCATAAATGTGGGTCGTTTAGTCGAGTTTTGGTGATGTTGATCACTGGCACAGCAATACGCTGACCAGTGCCTGGGCCACGGTTAGATTGTTTAATGTCTGGGCGACCTGGTTCGTCTAGGCGTTGCAATTGTCCAGTGATGTTGGGCAGTCCCGTTTCAGGAAAAGTAGAATTGATTACCCGACCCCCGCGTTCAAATACACGAAAAATATCGCCAGGGGGAATGGTTTCCCATGCGGGTAGTGGGTACAGTTGTGGTAATACGCCTTTGAACTTGATTAAATCATTGTTTACATCTACTGGGTTTTTCATTAAACCGGCTTGACTTTCAAAAGTGTAACTTTCACCCAGTATGTAACGTTTAAAGGGCAAAATGCCGTTGTTGTAGGATGCGCCTCCCCAGAGCATAGCCGAAGTGGACATTAGGCTGCGTTCTTGCGCTTGTATAATCGGTAAATGGCAGGCACCACAGGCTTCGCGCGCTACCCGCAAGTCCCCAGGGTTCATAAAACGAATAAAGGCTGGATGTTCTTTGTTTAATCGGGCGTAAGAAATTTGTGGATTGCGAGAACGCCCCCACATGCCTACGTCGCGTGGCAGTATGTGGGCTTTCTCCATGGTTTTACGGTAAGCGGGGTCTGAAGTGTCATGCGCGTTGGCGTTGGCTAGGGTGTATTGGCCATGCCAACGCGTTGTGGCGTCGCCACCGTGGCAGTCAACACAACCTAAAATAACACCTGGGTTGCTGTGCATGGTGTGACGATCTGTTTCTGTATGGCATGTCATGCAACCCTCAGACTTGGCCTTGGCCATTTCAGGGGTTTGCGATTTAGGTGAGGGTGGGCTCATCGTATAGGAACGATTTTCCAGCTTTGCATTGTTGCTATTGGCATCGGCATATTGAGTGGGCCAACTCAATGTTAAAGTGCCCAAGGCAGCGGCCAAGCACAGACTACGCAGTGCAGTTTTAAATACGGTGGGCATTTTTCTGAACTTTTGGCGTAGGCTCATGGTGGCTTAGAATGTTAAAATAAAATTAATAAAAGCTGTGTTTAAACCCATATTTGGAAACAGTTCTCGATAACCTTTACCCGGAATGAGTCTAGACACTGAAGCGTTGATCACCACGTTTTGCGTAAAGTAGGGTCGGTATTGCACAGCAAATGAAACGTCTGTGCCTATCTCGCGATCAGGCGCTGCTTGGCTGCGTAACACCGCTAATACTGTGGTGTCGCGGAAAAACAACCGATTAATGTTTGTGATGAGCCGTAATTGAGGCAAGAGGTCAAAGTCAGCGCCCAAACCAAACAGGCTTAAACCCGGGTTAATAAAATTAGACTGTCCCTGATCTTTGCTTGAACGCAGTGAGGGAATCACCCCATTGCGACCAGACAAAGCCACATTGCCGCCGCCAATCAGTGGAATGGGTTGGCGAATGAAAAAGCTGGTGTCAGCACCGGCAAATTGTGGGTTTTCTAAAATGGCATCAAAGCCGGTGGACTTATTGTCGAAAGGATCTTTGTCTGCAGAGGTCATCAGCACACTGCCACGCACCCGAATCCAATTAAAATCTCTTGATACCTCGCTGGCATGAAACCAGCCTTTAATTTCTTGGGGCCGTTGGGCAATCGGGTGGTTGTCGGAACGGCCGCGGGCCAGATAGGTTGATGTGCTTAAATTCCAGCGTTTAAAGTGGCCATCTCCGCTGTAACTAAAATAATTAACATGGTACTGATACAATTTTTGTGCACCAAACGAAGCAGGGCGCTCTAAAAAACCATTTTTATTGAAGTACAGTGATTTGTTTTCACTGTTACGATTGTGAACATAACTGACTTGGCTGGTAAACCCAATAATAGGAAAATCTTGTTTATAAAGATTAGCCAAAACAATGTTGTCATCACGCAGACCTTGACCCAGATCATTTAAACCGCTGTTGGTGTCTTTTTCTACTCGGCGAAACAAACCAATGTTATATTGATACTGGTTATTTGAGCGATTGCCAAATAAGCGTATGCCAAAGGGTACGTCATTGTATAAAAAACTGCGAAAATCATTGGTGATGGGTTGAATCCCCATGCGCAGCGAATCAAAATCATATCGATCAGAAACATTACGCAAATGCACGTCTGCAAATAATTCTTGGATACCAATATGGTTATCGCTGCGTTGGTTTCCGGTCAGCGGATTGATGCGAAGTGCACGGTCTTCATCCACATGAACGCGGTTATAGTTGAATACCGGCACAAATTTAAATTCATAATCTGGTGGTCGAAAGGTGGTATTGCCTTTAACTAAGCTAAAAGAGGTGATTAAGTTTTGCGCTAAAATCCTTTGTTTTTGACCGCCAAACTGATCATTAACGCCTGCTTGGCGGGCGGTGACAGGTGCAACGGGAGTGGGTAAGTGTCTGTGTTCCATTAAAGTGTCTGAAATAACCCCTACATTAAAAAACCATTCGGGCCCTAAAATACTGCCCAGCACAGGTAAATCGCCTTTCAGCGCATTTTGGTTGTAAGGGTCATACCATGGAAATTTAAAGCCCAAGGCTGACATTAAGCGCCAACGGTCAGAAATAGGCACTGTTTCTCTGGGTAAATGGGGGGCTGGTGGAGCCAGTTGATCATCTTGCACTGCAGGTAGATTAATATCAACAAGCACACCACCGGGGCGAACCGCTTGTACTTCAGAAGCCAGCACTCCGGTTTCTGATCGAGCAGAGCGTAGGGCTTTATTGCCTGCCAGCGTTATGACGTTGGGTTGCTCTAGGGGGTCAATTTCTAGTTGGACATATCCGATGTTGACATTCATTTGAGTGTCGTTAAAAGCAATTTTAATCCAGTTGCCTTCTTGGGAGATGCCTTGTAGTAATTGTCCGCGGTAGGCTTGTGAAATTGCAGCGGCCTGTGTGTGGGGTTGATCGTAAATCTTGACCCGTTTTGCAGCCACTTGTAGGGTATGTGTGAGGCTGACTTCGTTGCTGGTGGCGTCATTTAAGGTGTGTGATTGAACCACCAGTGTTGAGGTGTTTAGTGTTGTAGTGGTGCTTTGTTCAGCAAATGCAGGTGAAAATAAATTGCACAGTAGCGCTGTGATCCCTTGTAGAGCAGGCAATCGTTTTAAGTTTTGAGCTGCATTGTTAGAACGCGGCATTGTCAAATCCCTTCACATGGATTGGTTTGGTTGCTGTCGTTAAACGGTTTAAATGGGCAGTTAACATAGCGTATTTGAGCGCCATTGACCACAAAATTGTCATTGCGTAAATTGGCTGGTGCGTGATTGATATTAGCGCCAGCACGTCGAGCGTTTTCAATGCCCAAAAAGGCGACCATGTCATCTTGGTCTACACCGTCGCCAGAAACACCAATACCTCCCACCAGTTGATTGTTACGGTAAATAGGAAAGCCACCAGGAAAGATTTGCAGTCCGTTTTGTGCGGGTAAATCATTAGGGGCGCAGGATTTGTCGCGTGTAGTTGTAAGCGAAATATTGTTGGTGATATTACGTCCATTATTAGGCGGATTGTTATTAGGCGGATTGTTGTTTGGATTAAAAGGGAAATTTGGTGCTTCCACCAAATCCAATTGCAGTCCGGTGGAAAAGGGGCTCCATTGGCTCAAAGGTTTGGAAAATGGGCCATTGATAGCGCCATTGTTGCCATCAGGATAAAAAGGTCGGGCGAAGTTACCCAGTCCGCGGCTGGAAAAAGCGACGCTGCCGTTGAATTGGGTTACGCTTTGAAAGTTGACCACATTCTTATAATTATTGAGGATGCTGTTCTGATCGATCTTTGATTGCAAATCTTTAGACATAAATACTGCTGAGCGGGCTTTTTGTAGTGAAACATCGGTGCCAAAAATGGGCGCATCAGGGGTTCTAACAATGCCGAGTACGTTTCCGTTGCTGTCTACAACGGAAATGCTTACTTGAATGGCTGAACCTTGGGGGTGGCGAATTTGTGCGCGCCCACGAAAAGCAATTTCATACGCTTGCTCTAATAAAAGGCGAACATCGTTTTTTTTTAAGAAATTGTCCATGGCATTTATTGGCGGAAAACGGTTATTTGCTTGTTCTCCGTTGGTTAATACAAAAGCGCTGCGATTGATTAAATAATCACCTAAATCATCTGGCATGAGTGCAGGACGGTAACCAGACCCAGTTTTACCATAGGCGGTTCCAGTAGTAATAGTATTTGAGTTTTCTTTGTACCCAATTACGGTTATTAGGTTTTGTTGTTCTTCAGTAGTTAATGTGGTTTTTGAAACTGGTAATCCATTGGTATCAGTGTATGTTAAAAATACACCGCCTGCTGAAATACGGTTACCGCGAATATCTTCTGGGGCTTCGAAGCCATGTGTGGCTGAATAAGCGACTATTTCTTCAACGTCTATATCGGTGTTTCTGGGGTTGGTGTCAAGTGAATACGTGCCATTAAAACTCATAAAGCCAACACCACCAATAACCACGCCATTGCTATCATACAAAGGAAAGCCGCCTGGGTCAGCAGATAAACCCAGTGGTGAGCGTTTAGGCCCATCGGTTAGGTTTTCGCTAATATCGCGTACTAAGTCACCACATGGCAGTTGGCTAAACTGCACACCAAATAAAGGGCCAGCAGGTTGCCCGGTTTCTCTTGGGTAAAAATTTTCTTGCACAATTAAAGATGCAGTGCGGGTGCTAAAGGCATTGCCAGAAGAAGAGAGATAAGCGCCTGTGATGGCTTTGGTAATGGCGAAGTATGGCGCAAAGCTATTGTTTAAGCTTACATTTTCAAGGCCGCTTTCTCTGATATTTCGATTGCTGCTGATTGTGATATTGCCATTTGGAAAGTTATTGCCCTTGGTTGAATAAACCGCCAAAACATTACCCACCCGATCAACCACCGCTAAAACACCATCAACGCCTAATTGATTGGCGGCTTGAACGCCTTGGGCAATAACACGTTCTACCTGAGTTTTTGAAATGGCTTTTGCGGTTAAGATGGGGCCAGCGCTTGTAATTAAACCAATGCCGGTGGGCAGGCTACTGCCACTTTCGCCCCCGCCCCCGCCACCGCAGCTGTTTAAGCCGGTTAAAGCAAGTAATAAACAGAGAAAGCGAAAGCCTATGCAGCCACTATGCAAATGGGATGAGCATCGAATTTTGCCGAATAATTTTATTTTTTTCTTAAAATTCATTTTTTACTTTCTTGGCTAATCTGATTAATAGCTGAAATTTGATTGGCTGATCTTATTTGCTTACTGATTGCTTCACCGATGGGTTTATCTGTAAGTTTGTCGTTTTCCAACTGCGCTGGTGAGTGGAATTCGTGACATAAGCCGCAATCGGAGGTGATTTTATTGATTTCGGGTTGTTTGCCAACATGGCAATCTTTACAAACTTCAATACTTGGCATAAGTACGTCACTGGCCTTTTTAGATTGCTTGGCGTTGTGACAGTCGGTGCATTCTTGTTTTTGATGCGCTTGGTGGTTAAATTTTGCCTTTGGCATCCAAGCATGTGGTGGGGTGACAGGTGCCACCGTATATTGGGTTAAATCAAACCCTGTAGTACTATGGTCATTGGTGGGTGGCGCTTTGTTAATTTGATGGCAAACTACACAAGCGGTTTTTTCAAAAATTTCACGAGCGGCTAAGTTGGCTCTGGTTTTGGCGTCACCGGCTGTGATTAAAGGTGTGCTGGGTTTGTTTTTGTTGTCTGATCCAGGGCGAATTTGTACAATTTCTTGGTTCGCTTTCATGGCCTCAGGCACTGGATGAGTGGCAACATAGCTGTAAAATTCACGTAAAGTACTTAGTACATCTGCCACGTTGCCGTGGGGTACTTGGCGGTTAGATAGCTTGGGTTCAAAGCGTAGCTCGTGGCACGATTGGCAGTGATTTTGCATATTGGCAGCTGTGAATCCAATGTTTGCACTGTCTGGTTTATGGCAATCAATGCATTTCATTACAGTATTGCCTTTAGGGCCTTTGATACCTTTGTCGCTGACATGAATGTCGTGCGGAAATTTTAGGCCGGTGTGTTCTTGAACTTCAGCCGTATTTGAAAGAATTACGCGTTGTAGTTTTAAAGGGTTTGATAGTGTGGCCACTTGCACCTTAAATTCGGGGTGCTGATCAGAAAAATCACCTACCTCACGCAGTTTGCTTTCGGGGACGCGATTTTTTAGGTCAACATGACAGCTTTCGCATTGTTTGCCGACAAACAATTTATTCTGATTTTGTAGAGCCAGTTGGCCCATGTGGTCGCGGTGGCAATCGGCACAGCGTTTGTTTTCTAAATCATGGCCAGCTATCTTTTCGTTGGTTACGTGTTTGCTGGTTTCTTGATGACAAGCCAAACAATCCTCATTTTTGGTTTGTATAAACAACTCGGAGTGGCATACTTTACAATTATTGGCCCAAGGTTGGTGTGCGCTGGCCAGTTCGCCAGGATTCCATACCTTATCCAGTGCAAAGGCCGTGGGTGTGGGTATTGCTTGTGTTTTATTTGTTGTAATGTGAGTTTGTTTTGAGGGTATGTACAGGTGTGGGGCATCTATACCAAGCTTTTTTAGTATAACGTTTGTGGTTTGCGGGTATAGCGAGGCAAGAATTGGAGTTACCAGAAAAAATAAGACAATCGGTAAAAATAAAATCCAAGAAATTAACCTTCTTCCAAACAAAGGCCGTTTAAGTTTTTTTATTTCTATAGACAATTTGTCTTCAGCGGTATTGTTTTTCATCTTTTTACCAGTAGAAAAAGACAGAAATAATATGAGCCATTAGGCTAGCCAGTAGCGCGAAAGAAAGTGGCACATGAAACAGTAACCACAGTTCAATATAGGTGCGTAATTTGATGTAATGGCGTAGGCGTTTCAGAATTTGTTGTTTCTTGATTTGTAAAAGATAAATGTCTTGGACTGCACCAGATTGACTGATTTTCGGATCTTGACCCAGCGTTTTAACTGTTGCCGCGGTGGTGCATTTTAGGTTGGTACCGGTTAATTTTTGCCAGCTTGCATTAAAAATCAGAACATTTTTAGAGTTTTCAACCAAGTGCGTTAAGTACGAGGCTGAGGTTTGCAAAATAATATTGTGGCACTGTTGGTCAATATCGCGCAGATTTTTAACCATTTCCTCCAGGGTTTGCCCCTGTATTTGGCGGTTCATTAAACTGGGGTTGCGAAAATACAATATAACTCCCCAAACACCGCTGGCAATTACCAAAACCATCAAGGTATAGGCCAGTGTATGAACATTCCAAGAAAATTCAAACCCTGTGTGCAGGGTTGCAATGATCAGTAAAGATAAGCCCAGATACACGTGGGCCGATAACCAGCCACGCACAGTACCTAAATTTGAGGCGTATGCGCGTTTTCGAATGCCAAATAACATTAACCAAACAATTAATAAAGCCGCTATTGTGCCTAGGGTATAGCCAAGCCATGTGCCGCCGTTGGGTTTAATTTCTGGGGTGTCAAGGCAGTAAGCCAAAATGCTTGCAAGTGATAAAAAACACGCCCACTTGAAGTAACGTCCGTTAGCAAAGTTAAACAAATGGTTATCTGGCATGTGTATCTGCTCTTTTAATATGAAATGAGTTTATTAAGATAAAATAAAAAAAAATAGAATTACAATATTTTTTCTTAAAAAAGCCATGTGTTTAATAGGTTCACAATGTTAAACTGATCAGATGACGGTTAAATAAAATATACAATTCATGTTTATACTCTTTGTCTTTGGTGTTGTTTTACTGTCTTTTATCACCTTGCTATTTTTATTAACCCGTTGGCGTGCTATTGGTCAACCGGTTGTGAATAATTTAAGTAACACAGACCTTGCAACTTCTCTTAATTCTGGCGCCCCTTCTAATTTACACAATAGCGAAAAACTAGCCGAAAAACTTGCTGGTTTTCAGCCGATTGTTTTAGATGAAAAACCTGTTGGTATTGACGACTCACAATGGGCTGTGCTGGTAAAAAAGCGAGATGAGATTGAAGACGACCCGCTGATTGATCAAGCAACCCGTGAAGCCATGCGCCAACAGTGGTTTTTAACAGCTAGTCAAGTATTTCACCGTGCAGGCTCGGATAGGTTACAAATAATTTCAAGACCTTTAAAGACATTTCCTTGGGTGGTGTTTTTTTTGGTAGTATCAATTGTGAGTTGTGCAGTTTACATTTATGTGGGCAATTGGACCCCGCAGGCATTGGCATTTTCTACGCAAAATCGTGTGGGCCATGTTGACCAAAGTATGCCATCGGGTAGTGATCGTCATCCGGGTGGTCAACTTTCAATGCAAGAGCGTATCGAATCTTTGCAGGCTCGATTAGCTCAACAACCAGATGACTTAATGGGTTGGGCTTTACTATCACGCGCCAAAGCATCACAGCGAGATTTTGCTGGTAGCGTTGCAGCCTTAGAAAAAGCCTTAGCTTTAGCGCCTGGGCATCCTGATATTTTGGTAGATATGGCCGATATGGTGGCAATGACCCAAAACAATCAAATGCGTGGTCGCCCCTTAGATTTGGTGATGCAGGCGCTAGAGTCAGACCCGAATAATCCCAAGGCTTTGGCCTTGGCTGCCACCGCGGCTGAGCAACTGCAAGACCAAGCCATGGCAGATAAATATTGGTCAAAGTTACGTAAGATTCATGAAATCCAGCAGCTTGAACAGGCCGAGAAAAATACTTCGGCTACAGGTTTAGGTCAAAATTCCGGTGCTGCTATAGACAAGTCTTCCACCTCGGAATTGTCTGATGCTAAGTCAGTGATTAAAAAGTCAGCTATTTCTGGAACGGTTACACTTTCGGCAACGCTGCAAGCAAAGCTTAAAACTTTGCCTAGCTCAGCGGTGTTGTATATTACAGCCAAGGCTCTGGAAGGATCGCCTATGCCTTTGGCGGTATTGCGTTTTCCGGTTAGTGTTTTACAGTCGGGTACAGTGTCTTTTAGTTTAGATGACAGTACCGCTATGGCGCCCCAAATGAAGATATCATCACATGAAAAGGTCAACCTTGAAGCGCGTATTTCAATCAGTGGACAGGCATTAAAAGCTTCAGGCGATTGGGCAAAAACCTTGGCGGGTGTTCGAGTGGGTGAATCAGGTGTACAGTTGCTTATAGACACTGTATTGTCGCAATAGAGGGTGGGTACAGTGTTTAATGTTCAACAAACATGCCCGTCTATGCCTTCAGTGCCTTCAACATCTTCTATGGTTTTGCTTGAAGTAACAAACTTAGATTTAAATCGTGGGCGTTTGCAGTTGGCCAAGGCTTTGAATTTTTCAGTTAAAAGTCGGCAGTTGTTACAATTGCAGGGTGCCAATGGCAGCGGTAAATCTAGTTTATTGCGTTTATTGGCCGGTGTTCAGCCTATTAAAACAGGAACTTTAAGTGTTTGTGGTCGAGTGGCTTTTTTTGCGTCTGCCTATGGTTTGCGCCGTGAATTGACCGTTTTGACACAGTTACAATTGCAAGCACAGCTTTATGGTAAATCATTAAGCTTAACGGCTGCAATTGCGCTATTAAAAACAGTGGGTTTGGCGCATAAGGGCTTAGAACTGAGTGCGCGCCTATCAATGGGCCAACGCGCTCGTTTGGGTTTGGCTTTTTTGCAGGTTTCAGGTGCGCCAATTTGGTTAATGGATGAGCCTGTTAATGCGTTGGATGCTCAAGGGGTGGTATTGTTGGGACAGATGTTAGCGGCTCATTTACAATCGGGAGGTGCGGCGGTGGTGGCTACTCACCAAGCATTGACAGTTTTGTGCCCAAACTTACAGCCCTTTTGTATTGATGCTTTGTGTTTAGGGCGGGGCAGAGATGAGGGGGTGTCAGCCGTAAGCCAACCATTTGATGGGTATGACGTAAGCACTTGTGTTGATTCGTTGGTAACACCTGCCTTACCGGTTTCATTTGATTCATCTGCTTCGTCTGTTTCATCTATGCAGGGTTATGCGCTGGGTTTTTCGCAATCCTTACCGGCAATGTTTGCGTTGTTGTGGGTGTTGCGGCGTGAGTGGGCTGTATTTGTTGCTGCACCAAAGGCGGCTTTTTGGCCTGCTGTATTTCATGCGATGGTGTTGTGTTTGTTTCCAATTGCTTTAGGTAGTGATGTTAATTTATTAACGCGGGTTGCTGCTGGATTGTTTTGGGTCAGTGGATTATTGGCTTGTATTGTGTCTGTAGCCAATCTCTTTGAGGCTGATTACCATGATGGGGCATTGGCGCAAATGGTAGCCGCTGGTTTACCCATGTCGGCTTTGGCCCTTGGTAAAATGCTGTTAACTGCAATTACGCAGGGGGGTACGCTTATTTTAGTCAGTGCTGTATTGGCTTTACAGTACCGACTGTCTGGTCTTGAAATTGCTTATTTATTGCTTTCTTTGGCTTTGGGTGTCGGTGCGTTGGTGTTTGTTACAGGGCTATTTAGTGCTATGACATTGATGGCAAAGCAGGCCACCATGCTGGTATATTTGTTGGCTTTGCCTTTGTTTGTGCCGCTTTTGGTATTTGGTACAGCTGTGTTAGCGGCAGTGCAAGGGTCATTAAACCCATTTTGGCCTTTGGTGGTTTTAGGTGCGTTGTCTGTGTTGTGTGTATGCAGTGTTCCTTTTGGCGTGTCTCAATTGATTCAATGGGCTTTGGAATAAGAGGTGTTTATGCTGTTGCAGATCATTAAACGTCTAAGTTCGCCTCCTGTTTTTTTTGCGATGGCTAGCCGCTATGCGCCTATTATGGGGGGCTTAGGTGCGTTGTTATTTGCAGTAGGTTGTTATTGGGCTTTACTTACTACGCCTGCGGACGCTGTGCAAGGTGAGGTCTATCGTATTATTTATGTGCATGTGCCAGCTGCCTGGATGTCCATGTTCTTATACACAGTAGCCACAGGGTATGCGGTGTTATTTTGGGTGTACAAAACCGATGTGGCGGCGGTCATGATGCGCGCTTTTTTGCCAACAGGAGCATTGATGACAGCGGTGGCCCTCATCACTGGTGCTTTATGGGGAAAACCCACTTGGGGTACATATTGGGTTTGGGATGCGCGTCTAACCTCAGAGCTTATTTTGCTGTTTATTTATTTGGGGTTAATGGCACTTAGTGCCTTGGTTGAGGATGACACCAAAGTTGATCGTGTGCTTGCTTTAGCTATTGTTGTGGGTTTGATTAACATTCCCTTGATTTATTTTTCAGTGATTTATTGGAATACCTTGCATCAGGGTATGACTTTTGGTTCTGGCGGTAACCGCATGGCACCTGATATGCGCCATGCGCTATGGGCTTGTTTGTTTGGTATGTGGCTGTTGTGTGCTGCATTGGTATTGCAGCGGGCCAAGTGGTTATTGGTGGCGCGCTGTGCTCAAGCGCAGTGGGTTAAGGGGGTGTTTAAATGACGCATTGGGAAGCGGTTTGGTTCAGTTTTGCGCTAACCATTTTGGTTTTGCTGTGGGACTTTCTATTGATTTTACGGCACAGTAAACAAATAAAACAATCTTGCTTATTTGGTCAGTTGGATTCTGTTTCCCTTTCAAGCTTAACTTCATCATCCATGCCAACATCGGTACCCGTATCACCATCAATAACATCATTATCACTTAACTCACCGCCACCACCAACGTCACTAAAAGGAGAGCGCACATGAATGCAGCTCGGCGCAAGCGTTTGTTTTGGATTGTGATGATTGCTGTGGCTGTGGCTGGTGTTTTTGGTGCGGTGATTAAAGCATTTAATGAAAACATGGTATTTTTTTATACGCCAACAGAGTTGCTTCTGGGTAAGGTGCCTGCTGGGTCATCTTATCGTTTGGGGGGTATGGTTGAGCGCGGTAGTGTCCAAAAAGATTCGGGCACCTTGAGTATCCGTTTTTATGCAGTAGACCAAACCCATCGTGTTCCAGTCACTTATACCGGTATTTTGCCAGACTTGTTTAAAGAGGGTACGGGGATGGTTGCTGAAGGTCATTTTAAAGACGGTGTCTTTGTGGCGCACACCATCTTGGCCAAACACGATGAAAATTATATGCCACCAGGAGTTCAAGCAAAATGATTGCGGAGTGGGGACAGTGGGCTTTGGCCTTGGCTTTGGCCATTAGTTTTTTTACCGGGGTTTTTGGATTGGTGGCACTTCGACAACAAGGGGCATACAACGTTTTCGCGCTATCTCGTGCTATGTCGGCCAGCACGTGGGTGGTTTTTTTGTTGGTAGCATTGGCATGGTTTTGTTTGATTTATGGTTTTGTGGTTAGCGACTTTTCAATTCGAAATGTGGCTGAAAATTCCAATTCATTATTACCCGTATTTTTTCGATTTGCTGCCAGTTGGGGCTCTCATGAGGGTTCTTTGTTATTGTGGGTATTGATGTTAACTGGCTGGGGTGCTGCTGTAGCTAGTTTTAGCCAAAATTTGAGTGCTGAATTTCGGGTTCGGGTATTGGCTATTTTAATGTTGGTTAATCTGGCTTTTATTTTGTTTTTAAGCACAGCATCGAATCCTTTTGAACGCATTTTGCCTGCTCCGTTTGAGGGCAGAGATCTAAACCCTTTGCTGCAAGACATTGTGATGATTATTCACCCGCCAATGTTATACATGGGCTATGTGGGGTTTGCTGTAAGTTTTGCTTTTGCAATTGCCGCTTTGTTGCAAGGTCGTTTAGACGCTGCTTGGGCACGGTGGTCACGTCCTTGGGCTAATGCAGCATGGTCATTTTTAACTTTAGGTATTTTATTGGGCAGTTGGTGGGCGTACCGTGAATTGGGTTGGGGTGGTTGGTGGTTTTGGGACCCTGTGGAAAATGCATCGCTGATGCCATGGTTGGCGGGCACGGCTTTGATTCATTCTTTAGCTGTTACAGACAAACGTGATGCTTTAAAAAGCTGGACGCTATTGTTAGCTTTGGTTGCTTTTGCGCTGTCTTTATTGGGAACTTTCTTGGTGCGTTCTGGGGTGCTGACTTCAGTTCATGCCTTTGCCACAGACCCAAAACGAGGCGTGTTTATTTTAATTTTGTTGATGGTTGTAATTGGCGGTGGTTTTATTTTGTATGCCATTCGTACCCGTGATGTGGGTTTGGGGGGTAGTGGTTTTGCAGTGTCTTCGCGAGAGTCTTTATTGTTGTCTAACAACGTCTTGATGAGTGCTGCGTTGGCTGCAGTGATGTTGGGCACTTTGTATCCGTTGTTTACTGAAATATTGGCGGATCGTAAAATGTCTGTGGGTCCTCCGTATTTTGAAGCGGTGTTTGCGCCCATTTTGCTCCCCGCTGTGTGGTTGATGGCATTGGGTCCTGTTAGTCGCTGGAAAAGCATGGCATGGTTTGATGTGTTTCGTGCCTTGCTTATCCCGTTGGCTTTGGCTGCGGGAGTGGCTACAGCGGTCATTGTGGCTTTTGGTTTTCCTGGTGTATGGTGTTTAGCGGGTTTAACAGCCGCAGTGGGTTTGGGGTTTGCCACGTTAGAACACGCTTTTGCCCAATTACGTCAATTGCGGGTTGCGCAACCCAATACTGCATTATTGTATCGGGCAAAACGACTTGGATGGTCCTATTGGGGCATGGTTGTGGCACACTTTGGTGTAGCGGTTTTTGTGGCTGGCGTTACATTGGTCAAAACCTATGAAACTGAACGAGACCTTGTTATGCAGCCGGGTCAAACCGAAGCTATTGGGACAGCCCGAGTCACCTTTATTGGTGTTTCAGATCGACGAGGCCCTAATTTTGTGGCTGCTCATGGGGTGTTTGAACTCACCAGTGGCGAGGGCAGAACCATTGAGTTGATTGAACCGGAGAAGCGTCGCTACTTAGCGGGTGGTCAAGTGATGACAGAAGCGGCGGTGGACAGCAATTTGTTCCGCGATATTTATGTTTCTTTAGGCGAGCCAGTGGAAAATAATCAACAGGGCCTGGAACAAGCATGGTCAGTGCGTTTGTATTTCAAGCCATTTATTGCGTGGATTTGGTTAGGGTGTTTATGTATGGCTGTAGGTGGAGCCATCACGTTATTGGATAAGCGTTATTGCCGAAAGGTTTTGCCTAATCTTACAGTGCCGGAGCAGTCATCATGAGCAAAGAATGGCGTGTGGTTTTACCGGTTTTGGTATTGGTTATTTTAGCTATTTTTTTAGCCATAGGCTTGACTCGCGATCCAAGAAAATTGCCATCGGTGCGGGTGGGTCAGGTGGCTCCCAGTTTTAGTGTGCCAGACTTTTATCATCCTGAGCAACGCCGTACACCAGAAGAAATGAAGGGGCGTGTTTGGTTATTAAATATTTTTGCTTCTTGGTGTTCGGCTTGTGTGGCTGAACATCCCCGTTTACTAGAGTTATCAAAGGCGGCTTATATTCCTGTGGTGGGTTTGGCTTATAAAGACGACCCTCAAGCCACTTTAGATTGGTTAAAAATCCACGGTGGCGACCCTTACACTTTTATAGCGGTTGATCGCAATGGCGCTGTGGGCATTGAGTATGGGGTGTATGGTGTACCTGAAACATTTGTGATTGACGCACAGGGGATTATTCGGCATCGTCATGTTGGGCCTATTGATTTAGACTTTTTGCAAACACATGTTAAACCCTTAATGGCGAAAAAATAACCATGTCTAACAATAGACACTCTACTAAAGCGCAAACCATTGAAAACTCAGTAGTTGGAACTCAAACAAATGGACTCACTGTGGGAATTGAAGTTGCCGACGTTGCGGAAAAGAAAATAACTGAAATACAATCTGTTCAAAAGCAGATGGTTGAAAAATCGGCCATTCAAACTCAAGAAAGTTTTTCAAATACAAACGCATCATCTGCAGGGGTTGCATTGAGCCCTGAAATTCAAGAGCGGTTTAAAACTTTAGCCTCGGAATTGCGTTGTTTGGTGTGTCAAAATCAATCATTGGCTGATTCTCAAGCGGGTTTGGCTGAAGATTTGAAGCAAAAGGTATACGAACAAATTGCCTCAGGCCGTTCTGATCAAGAAATTAAAACCTATATGGTTGATCGTTACGGTGAGTTTATTTTATACAAGCCTGCATTCTCCTTAGACAATGCCGTGTTGTGGGTGGGGCCTTTTATTATTCTTGCACTGGCTGTTGCTATGGCCCGTAGTTGGTTAAAGAGGCAAAAACACGAGCAGAAAACTGTAGAAAACGTTGTTCAACCAGAAACGGCGGCGGCTTTAGAAGCCTTGTATCAACGCAGTAAGTTTTAAGGCGCTGCTGGTTAATACGTTATTTTTTTATATAAAATTAGCTTTTTGCCTTGCATCGCCATGATTTCAAGCGTTTTTTTATCAAATGATGTGACTGTGTTGATAACTTAAACGCACATAAATTGGCGCATAGGGTTCTGCTTGGGTAATATCTATCAATCCTTCACGGGTGAGTTCTAAAATCGCAATAAAATGTACCACAAGAATCGCTGCGCCTTCTTTGGGTTTAAATAAATCAAAAAATTCGACAAACTGTTGGGTTTGTAATTGGCGCAGTACAATACTCATATGTTCACGAACTGAGAGCGTTTCGCGGGTGATGGTGTGCACTTGAGTTAATTTTGCTCGCCGCAAAACATCTCGCCAGGCGGCCTGTAAATCTTGTATGCTTACTTCTGGCAATTCAGGGGCTTGTTTTGGGTCAAATAGTGCGCTGGCAGGCCAAAAATCCCGTCCAATTTGTGGTAGCCCTTTTAGTTTTTGAGCCGCAATTTTGATCTGTTCATACTCTAAGAGACGGCGAACAAGTTCAGCTCTTGGGTCTTCGGGTTCGCTGCCGTCTTCATTTGCAGGGGCGGGCAGTAGCATGCGCGATTTTATTTCGATTAGCATAGCCGCCATTAATAGGTATTCGCCCGCCAATTCCAGGCTACGATTTTTAATTTCCTCTATATAGATTAAATATTGGCGTGTCACATCCGCCATTGGAATATCAAGGATATTAAAATTTTGTTTGCGAATTAAATAAAGCAGCAGGTCTAGTGGCCCTTCAAAGGCTTCCAGAAAAATTTCAAGCGCATGAGGCGGTATGTACAGGTCTTTAGGCAGTTCAAACATAGGCTCGCCGTATAAACGAGCAAATGCGGTGGCATGAGTATCAAGGTTAACGCTTTGAGTGTGGTTTTCAGCGTTTACGGGAACAATGTCAGCGAAATTAGCCAGTGCTTTAGCTGTGTTTGTCATCAGAATGATAGACGTAGGGTTTTTGTGCTACACGTGACTGGTTGAAACCTGCCCATAAGTTGCGATCTACAATTTTATCCCACAGCAAAAAGCGACCTGTTCTTTGTTCGCTTTCCAAGTTTGGTTTTTGACTTTTTAGATCATTTAAAAATCGCGTAATATCAGATTCGTAGTGATTGGCCATAGCAATCCAAAAGAAATAAGGTTGGTGGACTTTTTTAAGAGAATTCACCCATTTTAACGTAAGTTGGCGCCACATGCCTATTTAAAACAGGCACATATTCAGCTGAAAAAATTAGCAGTAAGAGCGTATGAGTTTAGCTGATTTTCATGCCAGGTAAGGTGCCTGGTAGTGCATTGAGTAAATATACAGCACCTGAGTTGTTTTCGGAGCTTGCGCACAACACCATGCCTTCAGAAACACCAAACTTCATGGTTCGAGGCGCTAAATTTGTAACGACAACTACCATTTGGCCAAGCAACTGTTCGGGTTTGTAATGCATTGCAATGCCTGAAAAAATATTCCGCGCTTTGGCTTCGCCGAGGTCAACAGTGAGTTGCAGTAGTTTTTTAGAACTCTCTACGCTGCGGCAGTCAATAACTTTTCCCATGCGTAGATCAACTTTTGCAAAATCATCTATGCTGATGAATGAATCTAGCGAATTTAGTTCGTCTGATTCTTCACTAATCGTTAGATTTATGTTTTCATTTGCATTTGTTTTTACGTTTGTTCCCATGTTTGTGCTCATCTGTGTATGTGCCCCAATGGTGGTTGAATTGGTGTGCGCTGTTTGGTTTTGTAAATTGTCTTGGTTGGCTTGAATCAATGCCTGAATTTGCTGAGGTTCAACCCGCTGCATGAGGTGCTTGAACTGACCAATGGTATGCCCTTGAGGTAAAATTCTTGTGCAGTCTTGCCATTGCAAAGCGTCTACATTAAGTATGCGTTCAACTTGATTGGCTAGGCAAGGCAGTACGGGTTTAAGGTAAACCGTAAGAATTTTAAAAGCATTGATACATACACTACATACGTATTGTAAATGTTGTGCTTGCTCGTCTTGTTTCGCCAGTTCCCAAGGTTTATTTAGGTCAACATAGGCATTGACTTGATCTGTTAGTGCCATAATTTCACGAATGGCTTTGCCAAATTCGCGCAGCTCATAGCATTTTGCAATGGTTTGTTCTGCTGCTTGTAGGCTGTGTAGCAGGGGTTCTTGTTTAACCTCGCTTAGGTTGTTTGCAAAGCGTTTATGGATGAATCCGGCGCTGCGGCTAATGATGTTGATATACTTGCCAATTAAGTCGCTGTTAATGCGGGCAATAAAATCTTGGAAATTCAGGTCTAAGTCTTCTGCACTGGCGTTGAGTTTGGCTGCAAAATAGTAGCGTAACCACTCTGGGTTGAGCCCTTGTTTTAGGTAGCTTTCAGCCGTGATGAAGGTGCCACGCGATTTGGACATTTTAGCGCCGTCAATCGTTAAAAAGCCATGGGCATTAATTTGCGTGGGAGTTCTAAACCCAGAAAACTGTAGCATGGCTGGCCAAAACAAGGCGTGAAAATATAAAATGTCCTTACCAATAAAGTGCACCAATTCGGCTTTACTGTCAGGCGAAAAAAAGTCTGCAAGTTTTAGATTTAAGCGGTGCGCTAGCGCCGTGAAACTGGCTAAATAACCCACCGGTGCGTCTAACCAAACATAGAAATATTTTCCGGGTGCCTCTGGTATTTCAAACCCAAAATAAGGCGCATCGCGAGAAATATCCCAATCTGCTAATTTGTTGGCGCCAACCTCTCCCAGCCATTCTTTCATTTTGTTGGCGGCTTCAGTTTGTAAGCGTCCTTCGGTTTGGGTCCATTGCCTTAAAAAGCTTTCGCATTGCGGGTCTGATAATTTGAAAAAATAGTGGTCAGAACTTTTACGAATTGGCGTTGCCCCTGAGACGGTAGAGTACGCATTTTTTAGCTCCGTGGGCTGATAGGTGGCACCACAAACCTCGCAAGAGTCGCCATATTGGTCTTTGGCACCACATGATGGGCATTGACCTTTGATGAAACGATCTGGCAAAAACATGTTTTTAACAGGATCATAAAACTGCTCAACTTCGCGTTTTTCTATAAGCCCTTGTTCTTTTAGTTTATTGTAAATTTCTTCACAATGGGCTTTGTTTTCTGGGGCGTTAGTGGAATGGTATTGGTCAAAGCGTACCGAAAAACCAGCAAAGTCACGTTGATGCTCTTGGGAAACACGGGCAATTAATGTTTCTGGTGAAATACCTTCTTTTTCAGCGCGTAACATGACAGGGGTGCCGTGGGTGTCGTCTGCGCAAACGTAATACACTTCATGGTTCCGCATTTTTTGAAAGCTGACCCACATGTCGGTTTGAATGTATTCCAAAAGATGGCCCAGATGTATGGCGCCGTTGGCGTACGGCAAGGCAGAGGTGACTAGAATGCGACGGGTCACATTAACATCCAAAAATAAACAATGTCTTATTTTAGCAAATGCCCAATGGTTTATGTTTGCTAATTCCGTTTAAGTGATTTTTGGATGGGTTTGGGTTTTCAGCGGCTAAAACTTCTTGATAAGTTACGACCCGTTGAGTGATTCAACGGTAGTGGGGAAAAATCGTTAATTAATTGGTTTATATTTTTTAGTAACTTTTTGATATTTTGATTTAATTTTGCTTAATTTGCTTTTAAGTGAGCTATTTAAGTTTTCAGGGTTGTTGAAATCGTTTTCATTTTCAATGATGTAGGCAGGCGAGTTGGTTGAAAAGAACAGTTTTCCAATACAAAAAATAATAAAATTCAATTTAAGTAATTGATAATTTTATTTTGATTTTGATTTTGTTTTGTGAAAATAACTTGATTGGCCGTAAATGATTAAAAATTAAATAACTAATAATCAAATAATTGAGATGTTTTTTATTTGGTTTAACTGGTGCCCCGAGCCGGAATCGAACCGGCACGGATGATTAGTCCCCAGGATTTTAAGTCCTGTGCGTCTACCTATTTCGCCATCGGGGCACAGCCAGGGCATTATTATTACATATTTCTATTGTTTGCTGTTGCTACTGCTCCATTTTTTCAACAAAATGGCATTTTTAAGAAGAAAAAAGCATTTTATTTGTTTTTTTTAAAGGCTTTAATTTATTTCAAAATTTTTTATAGTAAATTGATTTAAAAAGAAAATTTATATTTTAAATGTGAGTTTATGAAAAAAGCACTTGTATTATTTTCCGGTGGCCAGGATAGCGCTGTGTGCTTGGCTTGGGCTTTGTCGCATTATGATCAGGTTGAAACAATTGGGTTTAATTACCAGCAGCGCCATATTGTTGAATTAAGCTGTCGGCAATTACTTTTAGAGGGATTGCCTAAAGCTTTTCCGCAGTGGGGGGCTAAATTGGGCGAAGATCGGGTGATTGATTTAGCCTGGATGGGTCAAATCTCTGATTGTTCTCTAACCCGTGATGTTGAAATTGCGATGCGCACAGATGGCCTACCCAATACATTTGTACCTGGGCGAAATTTAATTTTTTTATTGACTGCAGCCGCTGTAGCTTATCGGCGTGGTATTGATACCTTGGTTACTGGTGTGTGTGAAACAGATTATTCTGGGTACCCTGATTGTCGAGACGATACAATTAAAGCGTTACAAATAGCCAGTAATTTGGGTATGAACACCCGTTTAAAGTTTGAAACGCCTTTAATGTGGAAAAATAAAGCGCAAACTTTTGCCATGGCTATTGATCTGGGTGGAGAGGTTTTGTTGGATATATTGATGGAGCAGACACACACATGTTATTTGGGAGACCGTAGTGCTCGTCATGAGTGGGGTTATGGGTGTGGTCGGTGTCCGGCTTGTTTATTGCGTAAAGCAGGATATGATGAGTTTAAACAAAATATCAAAAGTGTTTAAAGCGGTTTGAGTTGATTTTGGGCTAATCGTTTAAGTTTAAAATTATTAACTTATTAAATCCATGTCCTGATTTAAATCAGGCACGGATTTGACAAGAAAGAAATTAATTTCTACAATTACGTTTCTTTGTTGCTGTGTAATAAATATTTAAAAAATAGTTTATTTATTAATTTTAGTAACAAACAAAATTAATGCGGGAGTAGCTCAGTTGGTAGAGCGCAACCTTGCCAAGGTTGAGGTCGCGAGTTCGAGACTCGTCTCCCGCTCCAAATAATAAAGGGGAAGATAATCTTCCCCTTTGTTTTATGTTTAGTTTTTTTAATTGATTTTGTTTTTTATTGATCAACTAAGTCTAAACTTACATAAATTTTGTAGTTTTCATTCTTGGCGGAATGGCAGAGTGGTTATGCAGCGGCCTGCAAAGCCGTGGACCTCGGTTCGATTCCGGGTTCCGCCTCCATGTGTTTATTGTGGTGAACCTACCAAAGTTTTTAGTTTCCTAGGGTTAGGTAATTGAATGTGTCTTTGTTCAAGCCTCAATAAGCTTCATTAGGCAGTTTAGACAGTTTACGGCTGACGCTTCCAAGCTTTAAACCTTAGGTCAAGCTTTCAACTCAGGTGGATCCCAATTTCTTCTTATATCATGAGAAAAATCGTTTCACTGGCTGAAAACCCTCATGCTTTTTGATTTTGCATGAGGTTCAATAAAAAGTAGCTAAGCATTGTTCGGCGCTCATGCCGCCTAGAGGTAGTGCGATGTTGCGGTCGCGCACAATTTTTCTGCTCATTATCTTATGATAAGTACTTTTGTAAGCTGTTAAATTCCTTGGCTAAAGTTTGAAATTTTTGGTAATCAATCACACATACTTTGGGATGTTCAAGGGCAATTATTCTCGGGTGTTGTAATCTTCTGGGCCTTAGCGTGGTTAAATTTCTTGTTTGGGTTGCTTAGAGGTTTTCATTGTCTAGCCAAGTGTTGTTCCCTTACAAATATGTCAGTTGTTGGTGGCGGGCACCAGTGTTTGGTGTTGCAATTTGGACATTTGTTTTCTTATGCTGTGATGGGTGCCATATTGGGCGGTGAGGCGCAATTTTTGTCTTGGCAAGGCGTTCGATGCGGCTTGTTTTAGAAGTGCTTGCTTTGGTTTATGGCTTTACTTTGCTGTGCGCGCCTAATGTTTGGTTGGTTGGGTGAGCTGCTTTTGGTCGGGCGAAGGGTTCTGTGGGTGGTTTTATGGTTGATTTTGTCTGCAAAATCAGCAATTGATAGGTAAAATAGCGGGTTGTAATACTTAAATCTAGTGTTTTCACCTATTTTATTTTGCTTTTTTACACTTCATTCGTTTTATAGCGAGATTTTTATGAGTCTTTTTACTTCAGTGGTCTTAGCACCAGCCGATCCTATTTTAGGTTTGAATGAACAATTCAATGCCGACACCCGTAGCAATAAAATTAATTTAGCCGTTGGTGTTTACTATGATGCCAATGGTCAGTTGCCCTTGCTGGCTTGTGTTAAAGCTGCTGAGCAACAGATGATGGCTGCATCAACCCCACGTGGTTATCAACCTATTGATGGTATTGCTGCTTATAATAAAGCGGTACAAGGTTTGGTGTTCGGTACCACCTCTGAAGTGCTCAGTGCTGGTCGTGTGGCCACCGTGCAGTCTTTAGGGGGAACAGGTGCTTTAAAAATTGGTGCTGATTTTTTAAAAACGATTGTTCCAAATGCTTCTGTGTTTGTGAGCGACCCTACATGGGATAATCATCGCGCATTGTTTCAAAATGCAGGTTTTACGGTAGGCACTTATCCGTACTATGATGAAGCCACTCGAAGTTTTAATTTTGCTGGCATGCTGGCTGGTTTAAGCCAAGTGGCTTCGGGTAGTATTATTGTGCTGCATGCGTGTTGCCATAATCCAACGGGTTATGATTTGTCTTCAGAGCAGTGGGCTCAGGTTATTGAAGTGATTAAAGCGCGCAATTTAATTCCTTTCTTGGACATGGCCTATCAGGGATTTGGTTCCGGTATCCGTGAAGATGGCGCAGTTATCGATCAGTTTGTGGCTGCAGGTTTACAGTTTTTTGTTTCAACTTCATTTTCTAAAAATTTCTCTTTGTACGGTGAGCGTGTGGGTGCTTTATCTGTGGTTTGTGAAAGCCAAGATGAATGCAAGCGCGTTTTATCGCAGTTAAAAATTCGTGTGCGTACTAATTATTCTAATCCACCCATTCATGGAGCAAAAATCATTGCAACCGTTTTAGGCGATGCCGGTTTGCGTGCGCAGTGGGAACAAGAGTTGGCTGGTATGCGGTTGCGCATTCGCGAAATGCGACATGCTTTGGTTGAAAAAGCGCAGGCTGCAGGGGTTAAGCAAGATTTATCTTATATCACCGAGCAACGTGGTATGTTCAGTTATTCAGGCATGACTAAAGAACAAATGCAGCGTTTGCGGGCTGAGTTTGGTATTTATGGAGTGGATTCAGGCCGTATTTGTGTCGCTGTTTTAAATCCAAATAACATTGATATTGTAGCCGCAGCTATTGCAGCGGTGACCAGTTGACGCTGAGATTTATCAATTTAAGTGCGAAAAGTAATTGCTTGAACACAGCGATCATTTATAAAGGTTTTTAACAAAGCCTATGTTGCACCACATTTCTTTTTATCGTTTTGTGCATATTCAAGACCTTGAAGCGGCTGCGCAACTTGTTAAACAAATGGCCAGCGAGCTAACAGGTCTGGTTTTGTTGGCCAATGAGGGCATTAACGGCACTTTAGCGGGTACGGCTGAGCTGTTAGACGCATTTGAAAATGCTTTAACCACGTCTGAGGCCACAGCCCAATGGTTTTCTGGCATGGTGTTTAAGCGCACGGTCTGTCAGACGCCGCCGTTTGCCCGATTAAAAGTGGCAAAAAAGCGCCAAATTGTTGATATGGGCGTATTTGGTGTAGACGCTAGTCAATCTGCTGGGGTTTTATTAAAGCCGCAACAGTGGCGTGAGTTAATTGCTCGCGATGACGTTGTTTTAATTGATAATCGCAATAGCTTTGAGTACCGTTTAGGGCATTTTAATAACGCCATTGACCCACAGGTAACACATTTTCGTAATTTCCCTGCTTATTTGGAAGAAAACTTGCCGCAGTGGCAAGCTCAGGGTAAAAAAGTTGCGATGTATTGCACTGGTGGTATTCGTTGTGAAAAAACAGCTGCGTGGTTGCAAACCAAGGGCGTCACCGCTTATCAGTTAGAGGGTGGCATCATCAGTTATTTTCGCGATATGCCAGACGCTGACCAAGACTGGCAGGGTGAATGTTTTGTATTTGATAATCGTGTGGCTTTAGACACACAGCTAAAAGAAACGGGTACGTCATTAGAGCAGGTGTATGCTAACGAACCAGACGGCACTTGGCGTCTAGAGCGTGCCAACCGCCTAAAACGTGAAGTTCGTCAAGGCGTTACTCCACATGTGGTTAATTGCCCTAAGGGACCTTGGTCTACTTTTATGGCCTTTTTGTGCCAGCGTTTTCCAATGGTTAACGCAGAAATTTGGCGGCAACGTTTGACCAACGGAGAAGTTGTTACAGCCGCAGGCGAAATTATTGCACCACAAACGCTTTACATGCCCAAAACACAATTGCTTTACTATCGGCTGGTAGAGTCTGAAGCGCGTGTGCCTTTTGAGCATTGTATTGTTTTTGCCAATGACCGTTTTGTGATTGCTGATAAGCCGCATTTTTTACCGGTGATTCCCGCTGGTCGGTATGTATCGGAGACACTTTTAGTTCGTTTACGGCGTGAGCTTAATTGTCCTGAGTTGATGCAAGCGCATCGCATTGATCGAGAAACAGCGGGTTTAGTTTTGTTTACCCGCCAGGGGCGTTACCGTAATGCGTACCAATCTTTGTTTCGTAAGCGTTCTATTAAAAAAAACTATGAAGCAATTGCACCTTATAGCACAGCGCTTCAATTTCCAATGGTGCTAGAGCAGTCGTTGGTGCAGGCTGAACATTTTATGCAAATGCGAGTTGATGACTCTGGAAAATACCCGATCAACGCCCGTGTAAATATTCATTTATTAGAGTGCAGTGGCAATTTAGCACGTTACTCTTTAACCCCTGAAACGGGCGTCCGTCATCAATTGCGTGTGCAAATGAATAGTTTAAATTTGCCTATTTTAAATGATCAAATCTACCCACTTTTAAAGCCAGAATCGCCTTTGGACCAATGGGAAACTCAATACGCTTATCCATTGCAGTTATTAGCAAAACATTTAGAGTTTTTTGATCCAATTACAGGAGAATTTTTTTCATTTGAAAGTCAATTTCATTTACAGTCATTTTGATTTAAATTAAAAATAATATATATTATTGAGAAATTTTTTTAAATTTCTTACAGGATTAATTATGGCAAAAATAAATTTATCTACTTTATCCTTTACTGAATTACAAATATTGCGTACAGAAATTGATTCCGAAATTGATCGTCGACATAATCGGCACCTTGCTATTGAAGAAATTAAACGTTTGGCCCAAGAAAAAGGTTTAAAGACTGAAGATTTAATAATTGAATTGGGGGGGGGTAAATCTCGTCAGCGTAAAGAAATTGGTCCAATTGCAGCACGCTTCCGTAACCCTGAAAACTATTCTCAAACATGGACAGGTCGTGGTAAACGGCCTTTGTGGGTAAATGCCTTGATTGAATCAGGTAAAACTCTCGACCATTTAAAAATTTGAATTTATTTAATCGTGATTTTAAGCAAACGCCTGATTTTATTTTTCAGGCGTTTTTTTATTTTATTAAATTAAATTTAATCCTGTTTCTAGATCATGGCAGATGTCATGTGGGTTTTCTAAACCTATTGCAATTCGAATTAAATTTTCCTGAATTCCAGCGGCTTGTCTTGCTTCTGGGGTAATTCGCCCATGTGTCGTTGTTGCTGGGTGTGTAATAGTGGTGCGTGTATCACCTAAGTTGGCTGTAATGGACAAGAATTGTGTGTTATCAATCACTTTCCAAGCATTTTTTCTACTTTGTTCTGGCGTTTGCCCCTCTATTTCAAATGAAATAATGGCCCCACCAGTTTTTTGTTGTTGGCAAGCTAAGGTGTATTGTGGGTGGCTGGGTAAACCTGGATAAAACACCTTTCTTATTTTAGGGTGATTTTCTAACCATTTTGCAATCATCAATGCATTATCTGATTGTTTCTCCATGCGAATTTGTAAGGTTTCTAAACCTTTATATAAAATCCAAGCATTAAATGCAGATAATGAAGGGCCTGTGGTGCGTAATATAGGTAAAATTTTTTCTTTTAAAATAGTTTGATTGCCTAAAATAGCACCACCCAAAACACGCCCTTGCCCATCTAAATATTTAGTGGCTGAATGAATAACTAAATCCGCGCCTAATTCAAATGGCTTTTGTAATGCGGGCGAGCAAAAACAGTTATCAACAACCAAATGAATATTGTTTTTTGAAGTAATTTGTTTAATGCTTTTTAAATCGATAATTTCGGTTAATGGATTTGAAGGCGTTTCAACATAAAATAGTTTGGTATTGGGTGAAATAGCTGCTTGCCACGCGTTTAAATCAGTGCCATTTACAAATGTGGTGCTAATACCAAAACGCGACAAAATGGTAGAAAATAATTGTACAGTGGCACCAAAAATACTGGTTGAGGACACAATGTGGTCCCCAGCAGATAATAAACCTAAACACGTTGTGGTAATGGCTGCCATGCCTGAGGCGGTAGCCAAACAAGCTTCTGCACCCTCAAGCAATGCCAAGCGTTGTTCAAACATAGTAACACTCGGGTTGGTAAAGCGTGCGTACACATTGCCTGCTTCTTGACCTGAAAAGCGCGCAGCGGCTTGTGCCGCAGAATCAAATACAAAACTGGAGGTTAAAAACATGGCCTCTGAATGTTCGCCCAATTCTGTGCGTGTACAGCCGCCACGCACTGCAAGGGTTTCTTCTGACCAAAAGTTGGGGTTAAAAGGGGGGCGAGGCATCGCGGTGGTTTCCTTTCATGCTCCGTTTGTAGGGGCGGCCAGAGCAGATAGGCCGGTTTGAATGCGTTCTAAAGTGGTGTGCTTACCAAACAGTGCCATTACAGCGTCTATTGATGGTGTTTGCGATTCACCTGTGACCAAGAGCCGCAAAGGCATAGCTAATTTTGGCATTTTTAAGCCATGGGTTTTAAGAACTGATTTAATCAGTGCTGATAAATTTTCTTTATGCCAATCTAAGCTTTGTGCTTGGGCAATAAAATTTTCAAGTGCGGCTTGCACTGCGGTATCAATCATTTCACTGAGCGCTTGCTGTGTGGTCGGTGATGCTTTGTCTATGGGGCGGTAAAACAAAGCCGCTTCTTGTGCCAGTTCAACCAGTGTGCTGCCGCGCTCCAACACCAATACTACAACTTTATCTAAGCTTGGACCTGCGTTTACATCGAGCCCTAAAGCGTCTAAGCGTTTACTAACCTGGGGGCTAAGGATTTCAATAGGCAGTTGTTTAAGATAATGGGAATTGACCCAAGCCAGTTTTTCTGGGTCAAATTGAGCTGCGGATTTGGATAAATGGTCACCATCAAACCATTGAATTAAGCTTTCGCGGTTAAAAATTTCGTCATCGCCGTGGCTCCAACCTAGACGAGCCAAGTAGTTGATCATGGCTTCTGGTAAAAATCCGGCTTCCTCGTAAAGTGTTACACTGACAGCGCCATGGCGTTTAGATAGTTTTTCGCCATCAGGGCCTAAAATCATAGGCAAATGGCCGTAAATGGGTAATTCTCCGCCCAGTGCACGTAAAATATTGATTTGTCTAGGGGTGTTGTTGATATGGTCGTCACCGCGAATGACATGGGTAATTTGCATATCCCAATCATCAACAACCACGCAGAAATTGTAAGTGGGTGTGCCATCAGGTCTGGCAATAATTAGATCGTCCAACTCTTGGTTGTTGATGGTAATGGGGCCTTTAATCATGTCGTGCCAACTCACCTCCCCTTCTTTGGGGTTACGAAAGCGCACCACAGGCGCAACGCCTTTGGGTGTTGGGGGAAGCGTTTTATTTGGTTCTGGGCGCCAGGTGCCGTCGTAGCGGGGTTTTTCGCCGCGTGCGCGTTGTACTTGGCGCATGGTTTCAACCTCAGCAGCACTGCAGTAGCACAAATAGGCGTGTCCTTGTTCTAGCATTTGTGAAATGACAGCTTTGTAGCGAGGCATACGTTGCATCTGAAAAAAGGGGCCTTCGTCATAGTCTAAGTTAAGCCAGTGCATGCCATCTAAAATAGCTTGAACTGCTTCTGGTGTGGAGCGTTCTAGGTCGGTGTCTTCAATTCTTAAGATAAAATCGCCTTGATGATGTCTGGCAAATGCCCAGCTATATAGGGCTGTGCGTGCTCCGCCAAGGTGTAAATATCCGGTCGGGCTGGGGGCAAAACGGGTGCGTACCCGCAAAGGGGTGAATGACATGGCTGAGAATCTCTGGTAAAAAGGCTATTATAAAGTTCAAGTGCTTGATCAGGTGAGCTGTGGGGTTTTGTTTTGGGTAAAAATGATGATCAAAAGTGATACTAAAAAGTGATAATGACTAAGCGACGACAGTTTTTAACAGTGGTTTCAACTTTGGCTTTGGTTGGAGTTTGTGACAACCTAAAAATAAAAGCGGCATTTGCACAGGGGCCTTCTGGAAAAAACAATCAAACTTTGCCTCCGCCCGATTTATTTGATGCCAGTTTGGTTGAGTTAGAATTTTGGCAGCAGCCACGGCAACTCCAAATGGTTCGGCCACAAAGTGGCGAGCGCGTAGGCTTGACGTATTGGAAAGACGGCGAGCGAGACCACGGCGCGTATGAGCAAATTTGTAGCTTATTGCGTGATGTTCAAGCCAATCGTACAGCGCGTATTGACCCTGTGTTGATTGATACCCTTTGGGCTGCACAAGCTTTCTGTCGGCGCTATGGATTTGCTGCACCGATAGAAATTACCTCTGGTTTTCGTACAGATGAAACTAACCGCAGTTTAATTGAACGTGGTTTGCCTGCTGCACGGCAATCATTGCACACCAAGGGCAAAGCGGCAGACTTTAAACTCAATGGATTGCACCCACAAATTTTGGGCAGTTTGGTGCAAGGTTTTAAAGCTGGTGGGGTTGGCTTTTATTTTCGAGTGGGTAGCAATGGTGGGGGCTGGATTCATGCCGATACCGGACCAGAACGTTCTTGGGTGGGTTAAACTTGGCATCAATATTCAGCATTCCTAAAAAAACAGTTTGGCTTTGGCTTGTTGTTTTGTGTTTGCCACTTGCGTTGCTTTTTGCTTTAACATCTTGTGGCGAGGTCTGGAACAGCCCTTACACCGTTGAGCATAAGAATGAACAAGTGCTTTACGCCGCTTTTACAGCTCGGCCTAAGCACTTGGACCCTGCACAGTCTTATACAAGTGATGAGGCGGAGTTTACCTATCAAATTTATGAACCTCCCTTTCAGTACCATTATTTAAAACGTCCTTACTCTTTGTTGCCGCAATCTGCTAAGGATTTACCTAAGCCGGTTTATCTTGACCAACATGGGCGGCAGCTACCCGATTCTGCGCCTGAACATTTGGTTGCTTTTAGCCGTTACATGATTGAAATTCAGCCCAATATTCAATACGCTCCTCACCCTGCTTTTGCAAAAGATAATCAAGGTCGGTCGCTTTATCTCAATTTAACTGAACAAGAAAGCGCAGGTTATTTTAAGCCGTCTGATTTTCCTAAAACAGGCACTCGTCGTTTATTGGCTGAAGACTTTATTTATCAAATTAAAAGGTTGGCATCGCCTCGTATTGTTTCGCCTATTTTTGGTCACATGTCTGAATACATTGTAGGTTTACAAGCCTTAGGTAATACGTTAAGACAGCACGATGAGCAATTAAAATCACAGCGCAAACAAGATGGTTTAAGTGTTAAAACTGCAGATTTGCCTTGGTTAGATTTGCGACAATTTGATTTGCCTGGTGTAAAAGCGTTAGACCAAAACCGCCTTGAAATTGTAATTAAAGGCAAGTACCCTCAATTTGTTTATTGGTTGGCGATGCCGTTTTTTTCTCCTATTGCTTGGGAAGTAGATTGTTTCTACACCCAGCCAGGTTTTTCTGCTAAAAATCTGAGTTTAGACTGGTGGCCCGTAGGTACGGGTCCGTATATGTTGGTGGAGAACGACCCAAATAGTCGAATGGTGTTGGTGCGTAATCCAAATTACCGTGGCGAGTTTTATCCTGGCGAAGGTGAGCCCGAAGATTTTTCTGCCGGTTTGTTGGCTGATGCGGGTCAGCGTATGCCGTTTATAGACCGTGTGGTGTTTACCCGAGAAAAAGAGGGCATACCATATTGGAATAAGTTTTTACAGGGTTATTATGACAGTTCTGGCTTGAGTTCAGACACGTTTGACCAGGTGATACGCGCTTCAGTTGACGGTGCCACAGCCTTAACGCCAGAAATGCAAGCCAAAGGTATTCAATTAGAAACAGCCTTGGCCACCAGTTTGTATTACTTAGGGTTTAATTGGCTGGATCCGGTGGTGGGGCCGGGTAAAACCGCACACAGCGCAAAGCGTGCACGTTTGTTGCGCCAAGCTATCGCGATCGCGGTAGATTGGGAAGAGTTTTCTCAAATTTTTACCAATGGGCGTGCTGTGCCTGCACATGGCCCTCTGGTGCCAGGTATTTTTGGTTTTCCGCAAGGCTTAGATGGTGTTAATCGTGTGGTTTACGATGTGGTGGATGGTCAGGTAAGGCGTAAATCCATCGAAGAGGCCTTAGGGTTGTTGGCACAGGCAGGTTATCCCAATGGTCGAGACGCAAGCACTGGTCAACCTTTGATTTTGGCTTTAGACACAACTGGCAGTGGTCCTGGTGATAAAGCCAGATTCGATTGGTACCGAGAACAGTTTGCTAAATTGAACATACAGTTAGAAATTCGTTCTACAGATTGGAACCGTTTTCAAGAAAAAATTCGCAAGGGCAATACACAAATGTTTTTTTTGGGTTGGAATGCGGATTATCCAGATCCAGAAAATTTTTTGTTTTTACTCCATGGCCCAAAAGGCCGTTTGGCTTCCGGGGGTGAAAACGCTTCAAATTATGCCAATCCTGTATACGACGCTTTATTTGAACAAATAAAATCCATGCCCAATACCCCACAACGGCAAGCCATTATTGCGCAGATGATTGCTTTAACCCAGCACGATATGCCTTGGTTGTTTGCGTTTTATCCCCGTAATTTTTCTTTGAACCACGCGTGGTTAAAGAATGTTAAGCCCAATGATTTAGCGCGTAACGACTTAAAGTACAAGAAAATCGATACTGGCCTGCGCCACCACAGCCGTCAAGCCTGGAATCGCCCTGTTTTATGGCCTTTACTGGGTTTTGTTTTATGCTTATTGATTGTGATTGCCACAGCCTTTTTGGCTTGGCGTCGACGTGATGCTGCTATCGCTTTGCGTTCTGAATTGAAAGATGTACGGTTATGATGTCCTATTTATTGCGTCGCATTGCGTATGCTATTTTAATTTTGGTGGGCGTTAACCTCATAACGTTTGTTTTGTTTTTTCGGGTGAATTCACCCGATGATATGGCTAGAATGTCCTTGGGTGGTAAACGCATTACGCAAGAGGCTATTGCTGATTGGAAACGCGAAAAAGGCTATGACAAGCCGTTGTTTTTTAATGAAATGGCTACAGGTTTAGCGCGTTTGACAGATACTATTTTTGTTCAAAAATCGTTGCCTATGTTTGTTGGAGCATTTGGCGCGGCTGACGATGGTCGCGACATTGCTCGAGAAATTTTAACCCGTGCTGGACCAAGTTTGGCTTTGGCAGTGCCAGTGTTTGTTTTTGGTTTGTTAGTTAATGTGACGGTTGCTTTAATAATGTTGTTTTTTCGAGGTACGTATTTAGATACTTCAGCGGTGGTGCTGTGCGTTTTTGCAATCTCAATTTCTGGTTTATTTTATATTATTGCCGGGCAATTTATTTTTTCTAAAATGCTCAGTTTGGTGCCCATCTCAGGGTATGCAAGTGGTTGGGATGCTTTGCGTTTTTTAATTTTGCCTGTTGCTATTGGTGTGGTCTCGGGCATTGGTAATGGGGCGCGTTGGTATCGTTCTATTTTTTTAGAAGAAATATACAAAGATTATGTACGTTCTGCCCGAGCTAAGGGCTTGTCTGAATTGCAAGTTTTATATCGGCATGTACTGCGCAATGCATTAATTCCCATTATCACGGGTTCTGTGGCTGTTATTCCCTTGCTGTTTATGGGCAGTTTAATCAGTGAGTCCTTTTTTGGTATTCCTGGGTTGGGCAGTTACACCATTGAGGCAATTCAGGCTCAAGATTTTGGCGTGGTGCGCGCCATGGTTTTTATCGGTGCGGTTTTATACATCGTGGGTTTGGTGTTAACAGACATCGCTTATACCCTGGTTGATCCTCGAATTCGCTTGGAGTAAGCATGAAGCCCGTATTGCTATGGACCGATGTTTGTTTCTTTTTGGTATTGCTTGGAGTGCTGTGTTATTTGGTGCGGGTTTGGCGTAATGATCTACTGCGTTCAACTTGGGCTCATGTCTTTGAAGATGGGCCCGCAGTTGCTAGTTTTGTGGTTTTAATGGCAGCATTGTTTATTACCATTTTGGACAGTCTTCATTTTCAGGTGCGCATCAGTGCGCCTGATACTCCTAAAGCCGTTTATGCGCCACAGGTCAAATCTTTTTTAGATTTGGTTCTGGGAGATATTGCAAATGGTAATGAAAAGTCTTATTCAGCGCCTTTGTCCTTATATGCCCTAAGTAAAGAAAATATTGAGCGCAAGGGCCAATTGGTGCGCGAACATCCGCCTCTAAAATATGCGGGCCAGCAGCTAAGCAATCCTGAAAATCATGGGCTAGATATGGCTAGAAGAATTTTGGCCGGTGGTGTTTTAGGGGCTTTGGCTGGTGCTGTTGTTTATTTGTTTTGGGTGCTTAGTTTGCAAAGCCTTGGTCGGCAAGCCAGTGCTGCAATTCGCACTTGGGGTTTAGGCGCGCTTTTGGTCTTGGGTATCGTGGTGGGTGCTGCTTTGCAGTTATCAGAAGATTATCACGTATTGGGCACAGACAAAGTGGGGCTAGACGTGTTCTACAGCGCATTAAAAAGTCTTAGAACTGCTGTGGTTTTGGGTTTAATTACCACATTGGTTAGTTTGCCTCTAGGTGTTTTTGCTGGTTTGGCGGCAGGGTATTTTCGTGGGTGGGTTGATGACGTGATTCAGTACATTTACACTACACTAAACTCAATTCCTGGGGTGTTATTGATTGCAGCTGCAGTATTGATGTTGCAAATTGCCTTAGATAGCCATGCCAATGTTTTTGCAACATCTGCTGAAAAATCTGATTTACGTTTGTTTTTTCTTTGCGTGATTTTAGGGATCACCAGTTGGACTGGATTAGCCCGTTTATTGCGTGGTGAAGCTTTAAAATTACGAGAGCTTGATTATGTTTTGGCTGCACGGGCTTTCGGTGCTACCCATGGTCAAATTTTACGGCGTCATTTGCTGCCCAATGTGATGCATATTGTTTTAATTATGTTGGTGATGGATTTTTCCTCATTGGTTTTGGCTGAGGCGGTTTTGTCGTACGTGGGGGTTGGCGTAGATCCGAGTACCCATTCATTTGGCACCATGATCAATGCAGCCCGTTTAGAATTGTCGCGAGAACCCGTTGTTTGGTGGACTTTAGCCGCTGCTTTTGTATTTATGCTGGTTTTGGTGTTGGCTGCAAACCTATTTGCAGATGCGGTGCGCGACGCCTTTGACCCACGCGCTCGTCAATTAAAAAAATCTTTGGTGCGGGTTTAACATGGTTAAAGAGAATATGACCTTAGACAATCCAAGTCAAAGCGAGCAAGTTTCGCGTGGCACAGTTATTCAGGTACAGGGTTTGAGTACGCAATTAAGAACTGATTCAGGGTGGGTTCACGCTTTAGATGACTTGGCATTTACAATTCAGGCGGGAAAAACCTTTGCTTTGGTGGGTGAATCCGGTTGTGGTAAGTCAATCACAGCGTTGTCAATTGCGCGTTTATTGCCTGATAATGCAGTAGTGGTGGCCGGTCAAGTACATTTGCAGGCAGAACATACTAAACAAGATTTGCTGCAGTTGCCTGAAAATTTAATGCGTGCTGTGCGTGGGCGGCGTGTTGGTGTGATTTTTCAAGAACCAGGCGCTTGTTTGAACTCAGTGATGACGGTTGGGGAACAAGTGCTTGAGGTCATTGACCTTCATCGGCCTAGGCCGCGTGTTGAAGCTTTACAATTGGCCGAGTATTTGCTTGAACAAGTGGGTTTGGGGCCTGAGCGTTTACAGCAATATCCTTTTCAATTGTCGGGTGGGCAAAAACAACGGGTGATGATTGCGATTGCTTTGGCAGGCCAACCCGATTTACTGATTGCTGATGAACCCACCACCGCTTTAGACGTATTGGTACAAGCACAAATCTTAACTCTGTTAAAAACCTTGCAACAGCGTCATGGTATGGCTATTTTACTGATCACCCATGATTTGGGTGTTGTAGCTCAGGTGGCTGACCACATAGCCTTGATGTATGCTGGTCAAGTGGTTGAATCAGCTAGCACCACTGATTTTTTTGCGCATCCCCGTCATCCGTACGCGGCAGCTTTGCTAGCTGCTTTGCCTGATAAAATGCGGCGTCACCAGCGTTTACGTGCATTACCTGGCCATGTGCCTTCGTTAATTGATTTGCTCAAAGCGTGTCGTTTTGCTGACCGTTGCGATCGGGTGCAAGGAATTTGTCAGCAAACCGCACCCAATTTACAGCCTTGTGCTTCGAATCATATGGTGCGGTGTTTTTTTCCATTGGCGGTGGACGAGAAAAACATGGCTGCGCCATTTGATTTTAATAAATCAAATCAGCCAATTGAATCAAGTGAATCAAGTGAGCCAAACAAAGTAGAGCACTTGTTTGAAAGAGAAGTATTTTTGCAAGTGCGTGACTTAAAAGTAGCCTATCGGCAGTCTACTTCCTGGGTAAAACCTCAGTTTAAACCAGTGGTTCATGGCATTAATTTTTCTATACAGCAGGGAAAAACTTTGGCTATTGTGGGCGAATCTGGTTCGGGCAAGTCTACCGTGGCTAAAGCGTTGTTGCGTTTGCTAGATGCATCTGCCAAACTCAGTGGTGAAGTTATTTTAAATGGGCAGCCTGTTTTGCAGGCCAGTGCTGCTCAGTTGCGCCGTATTCGCCAGATAATGCAGGTGGTTTTTCAAGATCCGTTTTCTTCGCTTAATCCCCGTCAGCGCATTGTAGATATTTTGTTAGAAGGCATTGAACAACTTTGCCCTGATGTGTCTAAACAAACTGCGCTTGAGCGTGCCCAACAGGCTTTGCAGGAAGTGAGCTTGCCAGTAACAGCTTTAGGGCGTTTTGCGCATGAATTTTCGGGGGGGCAGAGACAACGCCTTGCTATTGCTCGTGCTTTGGTGGTGCAGCCGAAGATTTTGATTTTGGATGAGCCAACCTCAGCATTGGATGTGTCGGTTCAAGCGCAGGTGCTTAATTTGTTACAGTCTTTACAACATCGTTATGGCATAACGTATTTGCTGATTACACACAATTTAGCAGTTGTGCAGTACATGGCCGATCATATTTTAGTGATGAAACAAGGGCGTGCAGTGGAGGCAGGGAACACTGAAGAAGTGTTGCAGCGCCCTGAAAGCGACTACACCCGTGAGTTATTAGCATCGTTATTGACAGTGTAGTGTAAGCTCCACCAACAAAACCACCTTGAATGCATTTGCGAACGTCAAGTGAGGGTATAGTTCAAGTTGACATTACAAGCTGCAATACAAATGCAAGCTTTCTCGAAAACATCAATTTTGAGGTTACACCTTGCTTCAAGGTCAATCAAACAGTCAGTGCAGCACGTTTCTTATGGTTGATGAGGCGCGTGACAAGTGGGCTTTTGCAAGTGAACTTGCTTCGAGGTTGGCGGCTGAATTGTTTCAGCCAGGCAGTGGTTATGGTGACCTAGACGCACGTATGCAAGACGAGCATCGCTTGCAAAGCGCAAGACATGAAACTGAACGGCTATTTCGTGAATATAATGATCTTAAAGCACGTTAACAAACCTTACGTAATTGCCGACCAGCTGTCAACAACAATCCAGTAGTGATCCACCTAAGCTACTCATTGGGTGAGTAGATTATTTTGCTCTTTTCTTCGTCGATTTTTCTGCCTTTTTGTTTGGCGATTGGCGCTGGGTTGATTTTTCTTTTTTGGTTTGATAGTAACTACTGAACGCACTGTTGTTGCTGCGTTCTGTGCGCACGCCTGGTTTGTTAGAACTGCCTTTTAAGTGATTGTGCGTTAAATTTTCAACCGGTGCTTCGTATTGTTGTAAATTGGTTTGAAAGACATCGGCTTTTTCCGGTGGCAATAGCAAATTGGTTTTTGCAGCCAAAGGAATTAAATGTTTAAAACCTGGGTTGAGTGCCCGAAATTCAGTTAAAGACATATCGGCTAATTTTGCTGCAGTCTTGATATCAACTGTTTTAGAGCCGTAAACAGTTACAAAATAGGGTTTGTTATCTAGAGCCGGTAGGTCAATGCCAAATGCTTCAGGTGTTTCAATAATATTTTTAAAAGCTTGTAATTTTGGAAGGTAATTTCGTGTTTCAGCCGGCATTGTCAGGCTGTTATAGTCTTCACTTAAATTGAGTTGGCGATTTTTTTCTAAAGCGCGTTTAACAGAGCCTTCCCCCCAATTGTAAGCGGCCAATGCCAAATGCCAGTCACCATACATTTCATATAAAAGTGATAAATAGTCCAAGGCTGCAGTTGTTGAAGCAATTACATCGCGGCGTTCATCGCGTTGGCTGTCTTGTTTTAAATTAAAGTACCGACCCGTTGATGGAATAAATTGCCATAGACCAGCAGCTCCAGCCCGTGATGTGGCGTGAGGATTGAAAGAGCTTTCAATAAAAGGTAGTAAAGCAATTTCGGTGGGAAGGCCACGGCGTTCTATTTCTTGAACAATATGGTAGAGGTACGGAATGGCTTTTTCTAAGGTTATCCGCAGTCGCTGAGGGTCTAATAACAAATGCGCTGTGCGGTTGGGCACTTGTGTGGAATTAACATTTTGAATGGCAAAACCTCTGCGAATACGATGCCAGAGGTTTTCTGGTTCGGAGGTGAGGTCAATACTTTTTAAATTAAACTCAACATAATTGGGTAATTGGGTGGGCGGTGATTGATACCTTTCTGAGTTTTTATTGAAATTGGGGATTTCTGGGGTATGAGATTGATGCTGTTGATGGTACTGTGGGGTTTGTAGGAAATTGGATGCGTGTTTGTGATTTGATACTTCTGGGAACACCCCTCTACTTTCTGTGGGTAAAGAAGGCCAAGCTTTTGTGCAGAATACCAGTGCCAAACCAGGCAGATATAAAAGAAATTGATTGTTCTTCATTTAAAAATGTCTTTTTGCTGGCGCAAATACGCGAATTCAATGCTATTGGAAACCCGCAAAAAAGGATTTGTCTTCAGTTCTAATGCTAGGGTAGAAGGCAAAGTACAAAGGTGTTGCTGACGCATGTGAGTCACTTTTTTTAGGCGTTCGGCAATGTCTGTATTATTGGGTTCGATATGTTGAGCAAATTTGAGATTAGATTGTGTATATTCATGCGTACAAAAAATAAGTGTTTGCAAAGGCAGTTTAGCCAAGATTTGCAGGCTATTGTACATCTGTTCGGCTGTTCCTTCGAAAAGTTTGCCGCATCCGGCTGCAAATAAAGTGTCGCCGCAAAATAGCCATTGGCTTGTAGGTAGCCAATAAGCAATGTGTCCCAGTGTATGGCCAGGAATGTGTAACACTTCAATGGGTTCTTGAAGGTTTGGTAGTTGTAAGCAATCTTGGTTTTTCAGGCCAATTTCAACCCCTATGATTTTTTCATATTCTGGTCCGTAAACGGGTGCTTTGGGAAAGTGTTGTTTTAAAGTGGCAATACCAGCGGTGTGATCAGTGTGATGGTGAGTAATCAGCAGCGCATCAATATCAAGCTGGTATTGTTGGCAAAACGCCAGTACGGGGCTTGGATTGCCCGGATCAATTACGACGAGTTTACCTAAATCGTGATTAATCATAATCCAGATATAATTGTCCGTGAAAGCGGGTAGGCCTTTAACAATCCATTTGTCTGGAGTTTGAAGCAGGGATGTTACCATCAGAACCTCTTATTCAAAACGAGCCACCAATTAAAGCAACATCTAAATCGCATCATGGCTTAGCCCATGCGCTGGAAGCTTGGGCTCAAACACCTGCGGGTCAGTACATTATGCGTTGGGAACAGGCTTGGGTGGGCAAGGCTGTTGGAGATGTGTTTGGTTACCACGCAGTGCAATTGGGTTTGCTGCAGTATAATTATTTGGCCGAAAGCCGTATTGCCAATTGCTGGGGGTTGTCAACACAATCATACCAAAATACTTCGTGCCATATTGTATCCGACTACGAAGAGTTGCCCTTTGCAACTCAATCGCTTGATTTGGTGGTAGTACCTCACGCTCTTGAGATGTCAAAAAACCCTCATCAGCTGTTGCGCGAAATTGACCGTGTTTTAATTCCCGATGGGCGGGTTATAATTTCTGGCCTTAATCCAATCTCATTGTGGGGTCTTGCTCAGCGTTTTAAGCGATTTTTGCCTTCGCCTTGGCCTGTTGGTACCAGCCCATTGTCGGTTGCTAGACTTCGTGATTGGTTAGAACTGCTAAGCTTTGAGATTGAAATTGGGCGTTTTGGGGCTTATTGTTGGCCATTTTCGGATCATCAAAGTTTCACGCGTTTTGATTTTATGGAAAAAATGGGCGATCGTTGGTGGCCGATGTGCGGAGCAGTTTATTTGCTTGGGGCAGTCAAGCGTGTGCGCAAAGTCACTTTAATTACTCCAGATTGGCGGGTTGCTCGGAGGATGGCAGCTTTAGGTTCTGTTACAAGAAAAACTTCTGGGGCCGTTTTTTTGCATTAAATAGAATGAAGGGCTTTTAATGAATTATCATTTAGTGCAAATTTATGCTGATGGTGCGTGTCGTGGTAATCCGGGCCCTGGTGGTTGGGGTGCTATATTGGTGATGGGTGAACATGAAAAAACAATGTGTGGCGGTGCTTTACAAACCACCAATAACCAGATGGAATTAATGGCTGTTATTGAAGGCTTAAAAGCTTTAAAAAAAACCTGCAGCGTTGATTTGTACACCGATTCAAAATATGTCTGTGAAGGTTTAAATCAGTGGTTGCCCAATTGGAAACGCAATGGTTGGCGAACGGCGAGTAAAAAACCTGTTAAAAACCTGGAATTGTGGCAAGCGTTAGACAATTTGGCAATGTCGCACGTATTGCGTGTGCATTGGGTCAAGGGTCACAGTGGTCATCCAGGCAATGAACGTGCTGATGCATTGGCAAATCAGGGTTTGGACACCTTTTTGGCACAACAAGCAACAAACGAGGGTGTATGAATAAAAAAAAATGGATCATTGGTTTTGGTTTATTAGTATTGATCGTTTTTGCAGGTTGGGGGGTTCAGTCGTATCGTGGTGGGCGAGCGTCTGCGGTCAGCGCTGTAGCTTCAAAAACTTCTTCAGCCGCAGTTTCTACATTGGCTGCTGTAGTAGTGACCACGGTTAAAAGTGCTGCTATAAACCGTACATTTTCAGCTGTTGGCACAGTAAAAGCGACTGAGTCAGTGGTGTTAAAAACCGAAGCAACAGGCCGTGTTTCTTTTATTGGTTTTAAAGATGGTCAGCGTGTCAAACAAGGGCAAAAATTATTGGTTTTAGACACCAGTATCCCCCTTGCTGAGTTGGCACAAGCACGCGCTGAGTTGCAATTGGCGCAAGACAATTGGCAACGTGCGCAAGCCCTACAGGCGCGTCAGTTTGTTTCAACCAGTGCTGTTGATCAAGCAGCAGCCGCACGAGATGTGGCGCAAGCAAAGGTGAGTCTTGCGCAAGCCCGTTTGTCTAAATACACCATATTTGCTCCTTTTTCAGGGCTACTTGGCATGCGAAATATCAGTGTTGGCGATATTCTCAAAGAGGGCAGTGAAGTGGTGAGGTTAGATAATATTGCTCATTTGAATATTGATTTTCGTTTGCCTGAAGCGTTAGCCTCCCGTTTAATTGTAGGGCAAATGCTTAATGTGCAATTTGAAGCGTATCCTAGTGAGGTGTTTCATGCACACACCGTGGCTATTGATTCGCAAGTCGATGTGTCAGGCCGCAGTTTGCTGTTGCGAGCAAATTTTGCCAATTCGGCATATCGTATTAAACCTGGCATGTTTGCAAAAATAGAACTTCAAGCAGAGCATGACAAAGCGGTATTATTTGTTCCAGAAGAAAGCATTGTGCCTCAGGGCGGTGAAACCTTTGTTTACCGTGTTATTGCGGGTAAAGCAGTTAAAACCTCGGTATTGTTGGGGCAGCGGCAATCGAATCAAGTGGAAATTCGCAGTGGCTTGCAATCTGGAGAAACCATTGTAGCGGCAGGTCAAGGGCGTATTTTTAGAGACAATACACCAGTAGAAATAGTGGAAAATCGTCCATGAATTTATCAGAACTTTGTATTAAACGTCCGGTCTTTGCTACGGTGTTGAGTTTAATTGTAGTATTGATTGGATTGGTTTGTTTTCAAAGGCTTTCGGTTCGAGAATACCCACGCATTGATGAACCTGTGGTCACTGTTGAAACCACCTATCCTGGTGCCAGCGCTGAAATCATTGAGTCCCAGGTGAGTAAACCCCTAGAAGATTCCATCGCTGGAATTGAAGGTGTTGACGTGCTTACCTCTATCTCACGTGCAGAGCAAAGTCAGATTACAGTGCGTTTTCGGTTAGAACGCAATCCAGACTCGGCGGCTGCAGATGTGCGTGACCGTGTTGCACGGGTGCGTGCAAAATTACCTGATGACGTTGATGAACCTGTGGTGGCTAAGGTAGAAGCCGATGCAAACCCAGTGATTTGGCTGGCTTTAAATAGCGAAAAAACTTCCGCAATGGACTTAACCAATTTGGCCATTAATGTATTGAAGCCAAGGTTGCAGACCTTACCCGGTGCGGCCGATGTTCGTGTCGTGGGAGATCGCAAACTGTCTATGCGGATTTGGCTCGATGTTAATCAATTAGCGTCCTTGGGCTTAACTGCGGCAGATATTGAAGCGGCTTTGCGTCGTCAAAATATTGAAATACCAGCTGGGCGTATTGAAAGTGCACAACGAGAATTCAGTGTTGTTTCCAAGACCTCTTTAGAAACGCCAGAGCAATTTGAGCAAATTGTTTTAAAAAATTCTGCTGGTTATATTGTTCGTATGAAAGATGTGGCGCGTATTGAATTGGGGCCAGCCAGTGAGCGTTCTACAGTGCGGTTTAATGGGGCCAATGCTGTGGCGTTGGGTTTAATTAAACAAGCCACAGCCAATCCGCTGGATTTGGCTAAAGGACTTAAACAACACTTGCCACAGTTACAAGCTGCAATGCCAGAAGACGTGAAAATTTCAATTGGATACGACAGCACCGTGTTTATTGAAAAGTCAATTGCTTCTGTTTATGAAACCATTTTAGAGTCTATTGTTTTGGTTTCTTTGGTTATTTTTTTCTTTTTACGTAATTTTCGTGCCAGTTTGGTGCCGTTGGTGACCATTCCTGTTTCTTTAATTGGATCTTTATCTTTAATGTATTTGTTTGGTTTTTCAATCAATACGTTAACACTTTTAGCATTTGTTTTAGCCATTGGTTTGGTGGTGGACGACGCTATCGTGGTGCTAGAAAATATTATGCGTCATATTGAAGCGGGTATGCCACCTATGCAAGCCAGTATCCAAGGAATTCAAGAAATTCGCTTTGCTGTAATTGCCATGACTTTAACCTTGGTTGCTGTGTATGCGCCGATTGCGTTTTCTACAGGGCGTACAGGGCGCTTGTTTATTGAGTTTGCTTTAACTTTAGCAGGTGCTGTTTTAGTATCGGGGTTTGTGGCTTTAACTTTGTCTCCGATGATGTGCTCACGTTTTTTGCGTCATCAATCTAACCATTCATGGCTTTATATGCTGATTGAACGTGGATTTGAGCGGTTTAATGTTGCTTACGATCAATCATTGGCTTTTGTTTTGCGGCAGCGTATTTTTGTATATCTGACCATTGTGGCGGTGGTAGTTGCAACGGCAGTTTTGTTTACACAAATGAAACGAGAGTTAGCTCCAGTTGAAGACCGTGGCGTGCTTCTTACTGTTATGGTGGGGCCTGAAGGGGCTAGTCCAAAGTACATAGATGAATATGCAAGGCAATTTGAAGGCATTGCAATGCAGCTTAATTTTATTGATCGTTTATTTCTTTTAACGGGTTCGCCTACTGTGAATCAAGCTATATCGTTCATACGTTTTTTAGATTGGGAAAAGCGATCAGAAAATACTTCAAGTATTGCGCAAAAGTTGGCTCCGCAATTGAATAAAATTCCGGGGGTTTTAGCGTTTCCGGTGGTGCCGCCATCTTTGGGGCAAAGTGCACGGGAGCGGGCTATCAATTATGTCATCATTGGTACTGGCACTTATCAAGAGTTACAAGGTCATGTGCAAACTTTTTTGGCAGAGGTGTCAAAAAATCCGGGTTTGGTGGCGCTTGATACAGATTTAAGGTTAAATTTACCTGAGCTACGGCTACAACTGGATCGTGAGCGAGCTGCCGATTTAGGTGTGTCGGTTGACGCGGTAGGCCGTACCTTGGAAAGCTTGTTGGGCGGGCGTAAGGTTACTCGATTTAAACGCAATGGTGAGGAATATGATGTAATTGTTCAGCTCGCTGCTGATGAGCGCAATCAGCCTTCAGACATAGATCGAATTTATGTGCGCGCTAAAAATGACAACATGGTGCCGTTGTCTAGTCTTTTAACAAGTCAAGAAACTCTAAATGCGCGAGAGTTAAATCACTTTGGCCAACGGCGTGCTGTTACACTTACTGCAAATTTGGCTCCTGGTTATAGTCAGGGTGAAGCATTGGCCTACTTAGATGAGGTTGCTCAAAAGGTATTTCCAGCCAGTTACGGTACCGACACCAACGGTCAGTCTAGAGAGTTTAAATCTTCCTCCAGCAGTTTACTCTTAGTATTTGCTTTGGCGTTGATGTTTATTTTTTTGATATTGGCTGCACAATTTGAAAGTTTTACAGATCCTTTGATGATTTTACTTTCAGTGCCTTTGTCAATGATTGGCGCTTTATTGGCTTTGCAGGGCATAGGCGCTAGTTTAAATGTGTACTCTCAAATTGGTTTGGTTACTTTGGTTGGTTTGATTACTAAGCATGGCATTTTATTGGTTGAGTTTGCTAATCAGTTAATGCACACTGGTTTAGACGCTGCAACAGCAGCTCGTCAGTCTGCGCAATTGCGGTTGCGTCCTATTTTAATGACCACAGGTGCCATGGTTTTAGGCGCTCTACCTTTGGCTTTGGCTCAGGGGGCAGGCGCAGAAAGTCGGATGCAAATTGGTTGGGTGATTGTGGGAGGGCTTAGTTTGGGTACCTTGTTGACCTTGTATGTATTGCCTGCTGTTTACGTGAAGGTAAAAGGCCGATGAGACGCATTTTTTTTGATACAGAAACCACGGGTTTAGATGCGAAAAATGGGCATAGAATTATTGAAATTGCCTGCGTTGAAATGCTGGAGCGTCAGCGTACCGGTAATTTTTTGCATTTTTATTTTAATCCTGAGCGGTTGGTTGATCCGCAAGCATTTCAAGTCCATGGTTTAAGTGATGCTTTTTTGGCTGATAAACCCAAGTTTGCAGACAAAGCTCAAGAATTATTGGCCTTTGCTAAAGGTGCTGAGCTGATTGCGCACAATGCAAGCTTTGATTTGGGATTTTTAGATGCTGAATTAAGCCGTTTAAACATGCAACCCTTTAAAAGTTATGGGAATTCTGTGGTGGACACTTTGCAAATGGCCCGCAATTTGTATCCCGGTCAACGCAATTCATTGGACGCGCTATGTAATCGACTTGGAGTGAATAATAGCCATCGAACACTTCACGGCGCGTTGTTAGACGCTGAAATTTTGTCTGAAGTGTATTTGGCTATGACCCGTGGCCAGGAATCACTAGGTATTGATTTTTCTGATGTTGTAAGTGAAGCTGGGCAAACCAGAGTGAATTTTGCGGAGTTAGATTTGCCTTTGATAGCGTTGTCATTGACTGATGAACAAGCGCATTTGAGTTATTTAGACCAATTGGAACAAGAACTTAAAAAGCCATGTATTTGGCGAGAAAATGCATATTAAAAAGCAAATGGTTAAACTTAGTTTTCATTATTTTTTGTGTTTCTACTTATTTTTTTAGTTGAGTTTAATTTAAATCAATACGATGCTTTTTAGCATAACAGCTTAATTTTTGGCTCGTTTTTAAATCATTTTTTTGAACATAAAAACAAGTTAACTTTTTCAAATAATTGAACCTTTATAATTGTATAGCCACCCACATTCAACAATCATGTGTGAATTAGTGGAGGTTGTATGAGAAGGTTATTATTAAAAAAATTACACGCATATAATGAGTACCCTAATCAAATTTTTTATTTTTTCTTACTATTGATTTCTTTTTTTTGGTTGGGTTGTCTTTTTATTCCTTTTAAAATTGAATTGTCTGGGCGTTTGTCACCAGTCAATTCGGTAGATCAAACCCTTACTAAGTTTCATGTGATTTTGCAGCCTAAAGACATTGGTTTTATAAATAAGCACAAAAAACTTGCGCTTAATGTTTCAGGCAGTGAAATACCTGTTCGTATTAGCTCGATTATCACTACAGGGCAGAGTCTTAAACTCACTTTAAAACCATTGTCCTTCAGTGGTGAAACAGCTTTTAATTTGATTTCAAAAAATTCACAATCCGAGCAACCAGTTAGTTTGATTGGATTTGAAGAAAATATGTTCAGATATTTATGGGTAAAATTGTTTTATGAGTGTTATATATTCTTTAAGTAATACTCTGGGCTTTATTGAAAAATTTCCACGGATCGAATTGTCCGTGGAGTGGCTTTAAACTAAAAAGTGTTCAATTATTTGAGTGGCTTATAGCGCAAGCGTTTGGGTTTTGCACCTTCTTCACCTAAGCGTTTGCGTTTATCAGCTTCGTATTCTTGGTAATTGCCATTAAAGAAGGTCCATTGTGACTCGCCTTCACAAGCTAAAATATGGGTGGCAATACGGTCTAAGAACCAGCGGTCGTGGCTGATGACAAGCACAGTACCAGCAAATTCAAGAAGCGCGTCTTCTAGGGCCCTCAGGGTTTCAACGTCTAGATCGTTTGAAGGTTCGTCCAGCAGCAGAACATTGCCTCCCGCAATTAAGGTTTTTGCGAGGTGTAGCCGTCCTCTTTCTCCGCCTGATAAATGACCCACAATTTTTTGTTGGTCGCTGCCTTTAAAATTGAAGCGACCAATATAAGCGCGGGAAGACACTTCAAATTTACCAACGGTTAACAAGTCGGCACCGTCGGATATCGCCTCCCAAACTGTTTTTTCATTGGGTAAGGCTTCACGGCTTTGGTCTACATAGGCCACTTGTACGGTTTGGCCAACTTTTACATCGCCCTCGTCAGGTGTTTCTCGTCCTGTGATCATGCGAAACAGCGTAGATTTACCTGCGCCATTGGGGCCAATAATACCGACAATTGCGCCTGGCGGAATTTTAAAGCTAAGTTTGTCAATTAAAAGGCGGTCGCCAAAAGCTTTGCTGACATTGTTAAATTCGATAACTTCGTTGCCTAAACGCTCAGCCACCGGAATAAAGATTTCTTGAGTTTCGTTGCGTTTTTGATATTCGTGGCTTGCCAGTTCTTCAAAGCGGGCAATGCGGGCTTTAGATTTAGCTTGTCGGCCCTTGGGATTTTGTCTCACCCATTCTAATTCTTTTTTTAGGGCTTTTTGGCGCGCACTTTCAGAGGCTTCTTCTTGTTTTAAGCGATCTTGTTTTTGGTCTAGCCAAGAGCTGTAATTGCCTTTCCATGGTATACCATGACCGCGGTCGAGCTCTAAAATCCATTCTGCAGCGTTGTCTAAGAAATAGCGATCGTGCGTTACTGCAACCACGGTACCAGGAAATTTTGCCAAAAATTGTTCTAACCAATCTACCGATTCAGCGTCTAAGTGGTTGGTCGGTTCATCTAACAAAAGCATGTCGGGTTTTGAAAGCAAAAGCCGACACAGGGCAACGCGCCGTTTTTCACCGCCCGATAAATTTTTGATCACAGCCTCCCAAGTGGGTAAACGCAAAGCGTCTGCAGCAATTTCTAATTGATGTTCACTGTCGCTGCCGCTGGTGGCAATAATGGCTTCATATTTGGCTTGTTCTTCGGCCAGTTTATCAAAGTCGGCGTCTGGTTCAGCGTAGGCTGCGTAAATGTCTTCAAGTTTTTGTTTGGCTTGCATTACATCACCTAAACCCTCTTCAACAGCTTGGCGAACAGTGTGTTCTGCATTCAGTTCAGGTTCTTGAGGCAAATAACCCACTTTGATACCTGGCATAGGAACAGCTTCGCCTTCTATCTCTTTGTCTACCCCTGCCATAATTTTCAGTAAACTTGATTTTCCTGAACCATTTAAACCTAGAACCCCAATTTTGGCCCCAGGAAAAAAGCTTAAGGAAATGTCTTTGAGAATTTGCCGCTTAGGGGGAACCGTTTTGCTAACTCGGTTCATGCTGTAAACATATTGCGCCATGGTGAGAGTCTGTCCTAAAAATAATATAAAAATGGGTTAATTTAAATTGATATTGTATTGTTTGTTTGCGTTGTGGCTAAAGCAGGGTCAAGCGCTTGACGTTCGTCAAATACAAAGCAATTGCCATGGTAATGGGATCCGCCAACTTCTTCAAAATACTTCAAAATACCGCCTTCTAGTTGATACACGCGTTCGTAGCCAGCATTTTGCATGAGTATGGCAGCTTTTTCGCAGCGAATGCCGCCTGTACAAAAAGTAACTACGGTTTTTCCAGTAAATTCTTTGGTTTTTGATTCTATGATTTCAGGAAAATCACTGAATTTGGATATGCGATAGTCTATCGCATTGTTGAAGGTGCCAAAATCCACCTCAAACGCATTGCGTGTGTCCATTAAAACAACAGGGCGTTTTTCCTCATCGTGCCCCTGTGTAAGCCATTGTTCCAATTGTTTTGCACTAACGCTAGGTGCGCGGCCTTGCTCCGGTTGAATTAAAGGTCGTTTCATGGTGATGATCTCTTTTTTTTGTTTAACCAACATTCTTTTAAATGGCTGGTCATTAGAAAAAGAATATTTTGGTTCAAGCCTGCTGAAACGGGGGTCTTTTTGTAATTGTTTGATGAACTGTTTGATGGCGTTTTCTGGGCCAGCTAAAAAAAGATTAATGCCTTCATTGGCCAACAAAATGGTGCCTTTTAGGTTAAGTTCTTGGCACTGTGCCAGCAATTTTGGTTGGAGTGTGGCAATGTCTGTGATATTTACAAACAAATAGGCTGAAATGTTGGCAACATTGGCGTTCATGGGCATTGTTTTGTCAAAGAAATAAAATGTTAATCATTATAAAACGCATTGTATGAGGGTTTTTTATTGTTTGTTTAGCCTTTTTGTGAATGATGAAAAGAAAATTAATTGGTTTTTTTGTTGTGGGTTTTATTCTTGATTTTTAATTCGTGGATTCGAGTACGAAGTGCAACCGCTTTAGTCGATTGAAAAAACACCTTATTTAGCGTTTTTTACCCCAATCTTTTTCTTGGTCTATGATTTAAAAATTGTACAATCATTTCTATTTCATCTTCTGTAACTGTAAATAACGGACGTTTTTTTGGGATATATTGTCGTAAAAGTCATTAAGATTTTCGTTGCAACCATGCTGCTAGCTAGAAAATGGATCTGCAAAGTAACTGGTTGAATTTAAAGCATCATCAATTCTCTTGTGATTTGCAAATTTTTTGCCGTTATCAATAGGTGATTGTACTGACCAAATCGCTTATTGGTAAGCGCCTTTCAATAATTTCTGGTCTTTCTAAAATAGGTTGCTTTCCAAGCATTTATCCGCTTCTGTCGTGTTCAGAGCCATAATGTTTTCTTTTTTGCCATCGTAATCCTTGCCAAGCAGTGTCGCCGTATTAATGATCTTTGTAAATATGGTGACATATACTTTTATGGCTAATCAATGATTTTAATGAAAGTTGTTCTGTACTCCACAGAGTCTTAATCAATTCAAAGGCTTGATTCAGTGTTTAGGTAATAATGCAATTTTTGTGAGCGAATTTTAATTGTCTGGCCTGAGACATAATATAGTTTTGAAGTTTATATAGACGTTAAAATAACAGGAACATTCGTTTTTATTGATTAAAACTTTTCTCGTTAAGTGGTTTATTCTAATTTTTGGAGGCTTTAATTTATGAATTTTAAGTTTAAAGAGCGTTTTCTTAGCGTGTGTTTTAATTTTTTTATTTTGGGGTTAATGGGGGTAAATGGCCTAAACGGTTGTAGTACACAAAAAATAAACTCTCCAAACTCAAAAAACACAGTTCAGGACACTTCAGTAAACTCAACACATTTGGCAAAAGAATTTATTACGCCTAAAGAAGTTGCACAATTAAAACAAGGCATGAGTGCGCTAGAAGTTAAAAATATTTTAGGTGCGCCTATTAATTTAAAAAATCAATTAGAAATTAATGAATTAGGTCAAGATGGTATGACATACGCGTATGTGCTGCGCGAGGACCAGGGCCAGTATATTGAGGTTACACCTTATGAGTTGGTATTTAAAAAATCTAGTTTTCTTGGTTTTAATATAGGCAATAGACTTGAGCATTTTGGCCCTGCAAAAACGCTGGGCCTTAGCAATGCGCCTGTCAATGCAACACATCAGCCTTTGGCTTCTGAAGGTCAAGCGAACCAACAACGTCCCGAACTCTCTGAAGACAACGTTACTGCAGTACCTCTAGTTACCAATCAAGTAGCAGATGAAAAAGTGGCAGGTGGCGAATCAGCCGGTTCTGTGAATCAATCTCAATCTACCTCAGATTTTGTAAATGCACAAAATATGTTAGCTGATGAGGTTATTGCTGTAGTGCAAACTTGGGCTCAAGCGTGGGCAGGCAAGAATTTTGAACTTTATTTAGATGCTTACGCAGCCGATTTTCAGCATGGTATGGCTAATCGCATGGCATGGGAAAAATTGCGCCGTAGCCGTTTAGCAGCACCTGCCTCAATTACTTTGACGTTGTCTGATATACATATTTTGCCAAAATCAGCGTCAGAGGTTGAAGTTAGTTTTGTACAGGAATACAGTACAGAAAGAATGAAAGAAATAGGCACTAAAACCTTGGTGATAGGTAAAGTGCAAGAAAAGTGGAAAATTCGTAATGAAGTATTCCATAAAAATTAATCATTACACCAGATTTGATAAGCATTTTTTTATGATTTTTCGCTAAAAATTGTTTGTTGTCTGGTGTTGTCTCCCCCTAATAGGGAGCGTTGTAGGGTAGATGGCGGCGCATACTTATGGGGAGAGGTTGCCATAAACCGAAATGCCAATACACTCTGTGTCTGTAGAATTAAATTTAGATTTTGAAGTTCGGCTTAAATTAGAGTCAAATAAGTGTAGTTAATAAAAGTCAGTTCTCTGCCGTAAATAGGAGGTTGCATGGAATCAAAAACAGCCAATCAAAATGGATTGACTGAAAACGTGTCTGTCAATACCGATATTTTTTCAACATTTCAGGAGCGCTATGCTGCCCAGCTTGAGTCTGAAATGTCTCTTGAGGCCTACTTGGATTTGTGCAAGTCCGATCCCAGCGTTTACGCCAGTGCTGCAGAGCGTATTTTAATGGCCATTGGTGAGCCTGAGGTCATCGACACTCGCCATGATGCTCGTTTATCTCGTATTTTTTCAAATCGAATTATTCGCCGTTATCCGAGTTTTGCCGAGTTCTATGGCATGGAAGAGGTCATTGAAAGCATTGTGGCTTACTTCAAGCATGCGGCTCAGGGTTTAGAAGAACGCAAACAAGTTTTATATCTGCTTGGTCCTGTGGGTAGTGCTAAGTCTTCATTGGCTGAAAAATTAAAATCATTGATGGAAAAAAATCCCATCTATGCTTTAAAGGATTCTCCTGTTAATGAGTCTCCTTTGGGTTTGTTTGACCCACAAACTTATGGCCATCTGCTACAAGACAAATACGGCATTTCAAAACGTTATTTAACAGGGATTGCTAGCCCTTGGGCCACAAAGCGTTTACAAGAATTTGAAGGCGATTTGCGAAAATTCCGTGTGGTGCGGTTGCAGCCATCCACTTTAAACCAAGTGGCGATTGCTAAGACAGAGCCAGGAGATGAAAACAACCAAGACATTTCCGCTTTGGTGGGTAAAGTGGATATTCGCAAGTTAAACCAGTTTGCACAAGACGACCCAGATGCCTACAGTTTTTCAGGGGGGTTGTGCTTGGCCAACCAAGGTTTGCTTGAGTTTGTGGAAATGTTTAAAGCACCCATTAAAATGTTGCATCCTTTACTAACAGCCACTCAGGAACGTAATTTTAAGGGTACAGAGGGTTTCGGCGCTATTCCTTTTGACGGCGTTATTCTAGCCCATAGCAATGAATCTGAATGGCAGCAGTTTCGAAACAACAAAACCAATGAAGCTTTTTTAGACCGTGTTTATATTGTTAAAGTACCTTACTGCTTGCGGGTGTCTGAAGAGATAAAAATTTACCGAAAACTTTTAGAGCACTCTTCTTTGGCAAACGCGTCTTGTGCGCCAGGTACTTTAGATATGATGGCGCAGTTTTCTGTGCTGACTCGCTTGCGCGAACCTGCCAATAGCAATGTGTATAGCAAAATGCGGGTGTATGATGGCGAAAACTTGAAAGACGTTGACCCGCATGCCAAGCCTATTCAAGAATATCGAGATGCTGCCGGCCCTGACGAAGCGATGATGGGCTCTTCAACTCGCTGGGCTTACAAAGTGTTGTCTCGCGTGTTTAACTTTGATCATCAAGAGGTGGCAGCCAACCCAGTCCATTTGCTATATGTGCTTGAACAACAAATTATCAAAGACAATTTACCCGATGAACAACAGCGTCGTTTATTAGAATTTGTTAAAGGCTATTTAACGCCCAAATACGCTGAGTTTGTTGCAAAAGAAATTCAAACCGCGTACCTTGAAAGTTATAGCGAGTATGGACAAAATTTGTTTGAGCGTTACATTCAGTTTGCTGATAAATGGATTCAAAATGAAGAGTTTCGCGACCCCGATACAGGGCAAATTTTTGATCGCGATGCCCTGAATGAAGAACTCAATCGCATAGAAAAACCCGCGGGAATTGCTAATCCCAAAGACTTTCGCAATGAGGTGGTTAATTTTGTATTGCGTGCTCAGGCCTCTCAAGGGGGTAGGGTTCCTGCTTGGACCAGTTATGAAAAATTGCGTGAAGTCATTGAGCGTTCAATGTTTTCTAAAACAGAAGACTTGTTGCCGGTTATTTCTTTCGACGCTAAGGCTTCGAAAGAAAATGTAGACAAGCATCGCAATTTTGTTGACCGTATGGTGACCAAAGGGTACACAGAAAAGCAAGTGCGTTTGTTGGTAGAGTGGCATATGCGCGTGAAAAAAGCGTCTTAAAGTCTTGATGATGAGTCGATAGCAGTTTGAGCGTTAATGTTATTACGCTCGGTTGTTTTCGAGGATGGGGGTTTGCATGAGTTCAACTTTGATTGATCGCCGACTCAATGGCAAGTACCGCAGCTTGCCCAATCGCGAGCGTTTTATTCGCCGTTACAAGTCGCAGCTAAAAAAAGCGGTTTCAGATGTGGCCGCACAGTCAACCATTTCAGATGTTAGCGCAGACGGTAAGGTCCATGTCCGTGTGCCAGATAAAGACATTTCAGAGCCCACATTTGTTTATGGCGAGGGGGGGGATCGCGAGCGGGTGTTACCTGGTAATCGAGATTTTGTTCCAGGTGACCGTATTCCACGCCCTAAAAGTGATCAATCTGATGGGCAGGGTGGGCAAAAAGCAGGGCAAGGCAGTGGCGAAGATACCTTTACTTTTGTACTGTCGCGAGAAGAGTTTTTGAGTTTGTATTTTGACGACCTAGAACTGCCTGAGTTGCTTAGAAAAGAATTGTCTAAGGTTAAGCTTTTAAAAAGCCACCATGCAGGTTTTACCCGTTCAGGAGCGCCAACTTCTTTGTCTGTGGTGCGTACGATGAAGGCATCGATTATGCGTCGCATTGCCCTAGGTGGAAATTTTGACGATGATCAAGACCAAGTCGATAATCAAGCATCACAACCACCGGCTGTGCTTAAAAAAAATGCTCAGACCGAAGAAAATACGCAAGATCAAGACCAAAATCAAAGTGACGGTTTGCTTGTGCCTGAAGATTTTGAAACGCGCCAGCAAACCAAGCGCAATTTTGTACCATTTTTAGATGAAATTGATTTACGCTTTCGTCATCGTGTTGTTTTGCCAGAGCCTTCAACCAATGCCGTTATGTTTTGTTTAATGGATGTGTCTGCTTCCATGGACGAGCAAAAAAAAGATTTAGCCAAGCGTTTTTACACACTGCTTTATTTGTTTTTGACAAAAAAGTACGAGGCCGTATCCTTGGTGTTTATTCGCCACACCGACGAAGCGGAAGAAGTTGATGAGCATGATTTCTTTTATGGCACCAAGTCTGGTGGCACTGAAATTATGCCCGCCATGGAACTGATGTCTTCAATTATTCAGGCGCGTTTTCCACCCAGTTTGTGGAATATTTATGTTGCGCAAGCTTCAGATGGCGACGCCACTGAGCGTGATGCGCGGGCTTCAGCGCAACATTTAGCAAAACACATTTTACCGAATGTGCGCTATTTTGCTTATGTAGAAACCATGCCTTCGTCTATTATGGGTTTGCATCGCTCCTCTGATCTATGGGACGCGTTTGAACGTTTGGCAGAAAAATTTGATGGTTTTTTTTCGATGAGAAAAATCTTTAATCGACGCGATATTTATCCGGTGTTTCGCGGGTTATTTGAAAAACGTAAAGCGGGCGCACGCGCAGGAGTATAACAATGACACAGCGCTTGGACAGTGCAGGCAATGAGTGGACCTTTCCATTATTAGAACAAGCCGATGCCATTATTGCTGATTTGGCATTGAACACCTACAAACTTGATATTTATCGCAATCAGATTGAAGTCATTTCGGCAGAGCAAATGCTAGATGCATATTCTTCTGGAGCCATGCCAGTGATGTATGCGCATTGGAGTTTTGGTAAGTCTTTTGCTCGCAACGAACACTTGTACGATAAGGGCATGCAAAATTTGGCTTATGAGGTGGTTATTAATTCTGACCCTTGCATCTCCTATTTAATGGAAGAAAATACCATGACCATGCAAGCCTTGGTAATTGCTCATGCATGTTATGGTCATAATTCTTTTTTTAAAGGCAATTACCTGTTTCGGCAGTGGACACAAGCTGACGCCATCGTTGATTATTTAGTATTTGCCAAAAACTACGTCATGGATTGTGAGGAGCGCTATGGTTTTGAAGTTGTGGAGCAAGTGTTAGATGCTGCGCATGCTTTGCAAATGTTTGGTGTTAATCGGTATAAACGCCGTTATCAATCTGAAGAAGAAGTGCGCCATCGCGCGGTCAAAATTCAAGAAGACAAGCGTCGTCAGTACGATGCCATTATGGCTACGGTTTCGCTGCCTGAGGCTGTTAAAATTGAACGTGAACGTGACAATTATCCTGCCGAACCTGTTGAAAATTTACTTTACTTCATAGAAAAAGAAGCCCCCAAGCTTAAAGATTGGGAGCGTGAGTTGATTCGTATTGTGCGCCGTATGTCGCAGTATTTTTATCCGCAAGGGCAAACCAAGGTAATGAATGAAGGGTGGGCTAGCTTCTGGCATTACACTTTACTAAACACCTTATATGAAAAAGGTTATGTGGGTGACGGTTTTATGCTTGAATTTTTAACATCGCACACCAACGTGGTGTTTCAACCACTACCAGAGCAGGGGCCTTACTTAAGAATCAATCCCTATGCTTTGGGTTTTGCTATTTTTAGCGACATTAAACGTATAACATTACACCCAACAACTGAAGACCGCTTGTGGTTTCCTGATATTGCTGGGACTGGTGATTGGTTGAAGATATTAAACTTTGGTATGCGTAACTTTAAAGATGAATCATTTATTCGGCAGTTTCTTTCACCTCGGGTGATGCGTGATTTTCGGCTTTTTGCAATTGCAGATCACCAGCAGTCTTCAGACATCGTGGTTGATTGTATTCACAATGATGAGGGTTATCGGCGTTTACGCAGTTTATTGGCAGATCAATACGCGCGCGAATCTATGGTGCCCGATATACAAATTACTTCATATGCTCGCATGACAGATCGGTCATTGGTTTTGAGTTACATGCGTCGCCGTTGTCGTCCTTTAGACCATGATGAGGTTGAAAAAACCATGGCTTATGTTGAGCGTTTGTGGGGTTTTCCGGTTCACTTGGAAATTAAAGACGTTGAATAAGCACTGAATTTTTCTGCCCGATATGTTCTGTAATTTCCTTCTTGGGGTGTCCAGTTCACCCTGTTTTTTTGTTGTGTTGTTTTGTGCTGGATTGTGTGGCCCGCTATTGCCTCACATCCAATTGCTACTTTTTTTATGCAAACACAAAAGGCGATTTTTATATATACTTGCGCCCGTTGGTGCTCGTGGTTTGTTTCTAAAATCACAGTTAAACGGGAAGTCTGAAGCGTATTTATTTAAAAAATAAATGATGCCAACAACGCTGCCCCCGCAACGGTAAAGCAGTCGAAAGTTTTTTCTGCAATCTTCAATGTGCCACTGAAATTGATTTTTGGTTTTAAAATCTAATTTGGGAAGGCGAAGTTTGTTTGTCTGTTAGCCCGGATACCGGCCAATAAGGTGGTTGTTACATTCTACATTTTAAGATTAAAGCTGTAGAGCGTAAAGCTTTGGGCTCAAACTGTCGGGGATGGCGGTTGACGAGCAAATTTTCTTTTATCACTTGTTGTTATATGTTTAACTTTAATCTTCAAGCCAAGGGCAAAGGTATTGGCTTGGTGTTGTCTATTCATTTGTCTACTGCATGGTGCAACGCCCATGCAGCGTCTGAAAACGCACCCAAAAATAATATACCGGTATTTCCTGATCTCTTGGTGAGCACCACACGTCTAGAAAAAGATGCCAATTCAGCGCCTTTAAGTGCTGTTATTATTCAAGGAGACGAAATTCGCCAACGCGGTATTCAAAGTGTACCTGAAGCTTTGGCTAAGCTGGGACAATTACGCGCAGTTTCTGCTACAGATGGTAGTCCAAATGCCGTGTTTGACCTGGCTGGTTATGGCGAAACGGCTAGCGCGAATACAGCAGTGTATTTAGATGAAATTCGGTTGTCAGAGCTTGATGCATCGGCTGCGCGCTTGGTGGGTATATCCCCCGACTTAATTGAACGCATAGAAATTTTAACAGGCCCCCAATCTGTGGCTTTTGGTGCAGGTGCCACCGGTGGTGTGATTCGGATTGTTACAAAGCGCGACCGCCAACAATCAACCGGTGGTGATATTTCTGTAGGTGTGGGTTCGTATGGGCAACATCAAGCGCGGTTTTCTGGGTCATTAGTGGCTGGTGCATGGTCTGGTTTTGTTAATCTTGGGCAAGAACAAGGGCATGGTTTTAGACACGCGGCTGAATCGCAAGTGAAAAATGGTTCTGTGGGTTTCAATTGGCGCAATAGTGCCAATCGCATTGCATTTTTAACAGTGCAAGAATCTGTGGATACCCTCGCTCCAGGGCCTTTAAGTTTGGTTCAATTTCAAGCTGACCCAAGAGCGGGTAAGGCCACTTTTGATGGCAGATACAACGCACAAACTTACAGCTTGAGCGCTTTGCGTATGACTGATTTTGGCGATATTGCTGTGGATGTTTCGCGGCGTGACAAATCTTCTAACGCTTTGTTTTTGCAGATATATGGTGTGGCTATTGATTCGCGGCAAGACAGTGTGTTGTTAAAGCACAATCACCAGTTTACAGCTGCTGGTTTGCCTGTTTCAACGGTACTGGGGTTTGAAAATCGGCAGTCTGATTATTTTCAGTTCAGCTCTTTTGGTATCAAAAATTTAGATCAAAATAATCGCGCAGTTTTTGCTACACTGCAAACCAATTTAAGTGCACAATGGCTTGCCGCGGTTGGCGGTCGTAGGGAACGTCTTGAAAAAACAAAAACAAATGGTGCTTTGCTTGATCGTTTAGACAGTGCCTATGAGGCAAGCTTGGCTTATCAGGCAAATACCGCAGAACAGTGGGTTGGGCGCATTAGCAAAGCTTTTCGACACGCCAATGCTGATGAAGAACCCTTTGGTTTAAGTTTTTTAAATACCCAAGAAACCCGAACTCGAGAATTACAATACCTTAAAAAACACAGCACAGGGCAATACAACGTGCGTTTGTTTCATGCCCGAGGCATAAATGACATTGTATTTGACCCGAGTAGTTTTAACAATTTGAACATAGAGCCAACGCGTCGCCAGGGGATAGAATTGCGTTGGGATTATGATGTTAATCCAGTGTGGTTGGTTAAAACGTTGCTTGCGCTAACTGACGCTCGTTTTTCTCAAGGGCCTTACCAAAATAATAGGGTTCCTTTGGTGTCTGCACGGCGTGCCGCGCTTAATATTTCGTACAAATTTAAACAGCAGCAAACAGTAGACTTATTTTTTAATGCGGTTGGCAATTCAATTTCTGGGTCAGATTTTACCAATACCGCTGCTAAACTACCTGGTTATGCTACGGTTGATTTGCACTATACGCAGCAATTGCAAAAGGCCAATGTTGTTTTAGCTGTTAATAATTTGACAGATCGTCGCTATATCGCACAGGGGTTTTATGGTTCTGTGTATCCCGAAAATGGCCGGTCTTATCGTGTAACAGTGCGCTATTCGTTTTAATTGACTTTTCGTTTTGGCTGACTTTTTGCAGTCATGCTACCTCAGTAGAGTTTTGTTTATTGTATGAGTTTTGTGGGCTTTGTTTTTTGGCTTTATAGGTAACATTGTGTAGCATTTGTGTTGCAATATTTATTATGTATTATTTATTGCATAGCAATTTTTAAGCAGTGATTACCTCGTGGTAGGTGTTGTGCAGCATAAGGAGACAGTTTGAATTATTTTTTAGTACGTTGTCTTTTAAAATGTTCGGGGTATATTGCTTTTTGCGCTCGTTTTTGTTTTGTTATTTATAGTCGGTGTTTTGTTCGCTCGTATGTTTGCTTTTGTTTTTTTAGTGGGTTCATTTTTTTAGTTTTAGTGGTTTGGGTTTCAGTGGTTTGGTTAATGCTCAAACTCATTTACAACATACTGCACATGGTAATTTACAGAATACCTTAGAAAATTTTGCGCACACTGAAATTCAGTTTACTGACGATGCTGGGCAATTGCAGGTATTTAAGGCACCTGCACAGCGCATTGTTTCGTTGGCTCCGCACATTACTGAGTTATTGTTTTTTGTTGGAGCGGGTGATGCGGTTGTGGGTGTTATGCAGCACAGTGATTTTCCAGCTCAGGCAAAGAAAATACCGGTGGTTGGCCAGGCTGATCAACTAGACTATGAACGAATTATGCGTTTAAAACCCGATGTGGTTATTGCATGGGGTGGCATAACAGCAAATCCAAGATTAGAAAAACTGCGTTCAATGGGCTTGCGCATTGTGTACAGTGACCCGCAAACGCTGCAAGCAATTGCGCAAAATATGCAATGGTTGGCAATCTTAACAGGAAGGCAGAACCATGCAGAACCGTTGATTCAACAGTGGCGTACGCGTTTAAGTCAATTACAATATGCAGCGTCCAATTCTAATCTAACGGTGTTTTATCAGGTTTGGAATCAACCCTTATTGACCGTGAGTCGTCAACAAATTATTGGGCAGGCTGTAGCGCTGTGTGGCGCTCAGGTGCTGTTTGGTGGCATGAGTCATCCAACGCCAATGGTGAGTTTGGAAGCGGTGGTGCGTGCCAATCCAGATATCATTGTGTTTTCAGAGCGTAGGCAAGTTGCAAACCTGTGGTTAAAACAATGGCAACAATGGCCACAAATAAAGGCGGTTCGAAAAGGCCAGCTATTTATTTTGCCTCCTGATTTATTGGTGCGCCCAGGCCCTCGTTTCTTAGATGGGGTACAGCGTTTGTGTGAGGTTATAGAAACAGTTCAAGGTACAGAAAAATGATGGGTTTGGTTTTTTTAAATTTTCCTTTACGTACTGTACAAAGCCGTTGGGTCTTTGTTTTGTTTTTGTTATTACTCTTGTTGGTGTGTGGTTTCTTGAGTTTGGCATTGTCTGAGGCGGGTCCATTGTGGGCGGTGCCTCAAGATGATCAAAGTGCTTGGCAAGTTGAGCTACAACTGTTGTTTGAATTGCGTTTGCCAAGAACCTTAACCGCTATGGCTGTGGGTGGCTTGTTGGGTTTGTCTGGGGTGTTAATGCAAGTGTTGTTGCGCAACCCTCTGGCCGACCCGTACGTCCTGGGTGTTTCGGGTGGTGCCAGTGTGGGAGCTTTGTTGGGTTTGTTGCTGACAAGTAGCATGCTGGCTGTGTATGCTGGCGCTTTTTTGGGTGCTTTGGGTGTTATTGTTTTGGTATTGGTATTGGCTCGCAATGGTTATGGCGGCGAATTGGGTGGGGCGGCCAATTGGTTGTTAACAGGTGTGGCTGTGGCTGCGTTTGCTGGGGCTTTAAGTTCATTGTTGTTGAGTTTAGCCCCTGAAGGGGTGTTGCGTGGCATGGTACTGTGGTTGTTAGGCGATTTGTCCTCTGGGTTGTGGCAGCCACCAGTGGTGGTTTTATTGCTTTCAGTGGTTTTTTGCTGGCCTATGGCGCGGTGTTTTAACATCTTGGGTTTGGGCTCTGAGCTTGCCCATGGTTTGGGTTTGCAGGGTGAGCGCTTGCGTTTGCATGTATATTTATTGTCTGCTCTTATGACAGCTTTTGCTGTGACATCAGCTGGGTTAATTGGTTTTTTGGGTTTGATTATTCCGCATGCTTTGCGTTTAATAATTGGTAATGATCACCGCTGGTTGGTGCCTGCTAGTGTTTTGGCTGGTGGTGGGTTGTTGGTGTTGTCTGATTTGGTGGCACGGCTTTTGTTGGCACCACAGCAACTACCTGTGGGTGTAATCACTGCTTTAATTGGTGCGCCTGTGTTTGTTTACCTTGTGCAGTATCGGAGGCATTAACCATGAGTGCACAAAGCACCTCTGCAAGAGAAACTCTCTTGTCTTGTCACCAAGTGGGTTTGTTGCGTGGAGATACACTGCTATTTCAAGGGCTTGATTTACAAGTGCAGCGTGGACAAATATGGGCTGTTCTTGGCGAAAATGGTGTGGGTAAAACCAGTTTTTTGGCTGCGATGGCGCATTATTTGCCTTTAGATTTTGGTCGTGTTGAGCTGTTTGGGCAACCGATTGCGTCGTATTCTGCGCTTGATCGCGCAAGAATTTTATCTTGGTTGCCGCAGCAAGAACCCGATGTGTTGTCAGTCACTGTGCTTGAGCGGGTGATGTTGGGTCGACATCCGTTTGTTAGTCGATTATTCATCGATGGCGTTCAAGATTTAAGGATTGCTGAAGATGCGTTGGCTGATGTGGGTTTGGCTGGTTATGAGCACCGTTTGGTGCGCCAGCTCTCTGGTGGCGAGCGTCGCCGTGTAAGTTTGGCTGCTTGTTTAGCACAGCAAGCGCAGTTGCTTTTATTGGACGAACCTCTGGCCGCACTCGACTTACGCCATCAACACATGGTGTTACGCCGTTTAAATGGCTTAGCGCAGAGTGGTTGTGCGGTGGTTTGGATTACCCATGACCCAAACCAAGCGTTGTTGGTGGCTACTCATGCGTTATTATTTATGGGAGACGGGCAGCCGCCTATGGCCGGACTATTGCGTGATGTTTTAACTGCCCAGCATTTAAGCCGTGCTTACCATTGCGATGTGCGTTGTGTAGCGCATGACGGGGTGGAGTTGTTTTTTGTGCCACCTGCGTTTTTAAATGCAGATCGTGCAATCAAGATGGCTAATATTTGATAAAATCAGTGTTTTATTTTTTTCAACAATATGTCTTCTTCAACAGAGCAAATGGCCAACGCAATACGCGCATTGGCGATGGACGCGGTGCAAGCAGCAAACTCAGGCCATCCGGGCATGCCTATGGGTATGGCTGAAATAGCGGTAGCCTTATGGTCGCGGCACTTAAAACACAATCCTAGTAATCCACTGTGGGCAGACCGCGATCGCTTTGTGCTTTCTAATGGTCATGGTTCAATGTTGTTATACGCATTGTTGCACCTTACAGGTTACGACTTGCCAATTGAAGAGTTGAAAAAATTTCGTCAATTGCATTCCAAAACCCCTGGGCATCCTGAATTGGGTGTTACTTCTGGCGTTGAAACCACTACAGGGCCTTTGGGTCAGGGTATAGCCAATGCGGTGGGCATGGCTTTGGCTGAAAAACTGTTGGCTGCTGAATTTAACCAGCCTGGTTTTTTCGTAGTAGACCATTTTACCTATGTGTTTTTGGGTGATGGTTGTTTAATGGAGGGTATTTCGCATGAGGTGTGTTCTTTAGCAGGCACTTTGCGTTTGTCTAAGCTAATTGTGCTGTACGATGATAACGGTATTTCCATTGATGGTGAAGTGGACCACTGGTTTCGAGACAATACCGCTCAGCGTTTTCAAGCCTATGGTTGGAATGTGATTGCTGAAGTGGATGGTCACCAAGTAGACGCCATAGACGCTGCAATTGCGCAAGCGCGTCATAACGGTGTTCAAGACAAAGGCCCAACTCTAATTTGCTGTAAAACCCGAATTGGTCAGGGTTCGCCCAATATGGCCGGAACAGATAAAGTGCATGGCGCTCCGTTGGGTGATAAAGAAATTGCAGCCACACGTCAGGCCATTAATTGGCCTTACGCACCATTTGAAATTCCTAAAGCGGTTTACAACAGCTGGGACGCTCAATTGGTTGGTGCCACTCGTGAATCAGCCTGGCGTAAAATGTTTGAGCAATATCGTGCACTTTATCCAACCCAGGCTGCTGAATTTGAAAGACGTATGCGTGGTGAATTGCCACAAGCTTGGTCTGAAACAGTACAAACGGCTTTGCAGGTCGTGGTTGAAAAAGCAGAAACCATTGCCACTCGTAAAGCCAGTCAAAACACGATTACTGCATTGGCAGCGGTGTTGCCTGAATTGTTGGGGGGGTCGGCTGATTTAACCGGATCAAACCTCACCAATTGGTCTTCGTGTGTTGCTGTTCGGCGTTTTCAAAATGGTGATTTTCAAGCTGGTAATCATATTAACTGGGGCGTGCGAGAGTTTGGTATGTCTGCTGCATTAAATGGTGTGGCATTGCACGGTGGGTACATTCCTTTTGGCGCTACGTTTTTAACGTTTTCTGATTATAGTCGTAATGCTTTGCGTATGGCTGCGTTGATGAAACTGCGCAATATTTTTGTATTTACACATGATTCTATTGGGTTGGGGGAAGACGGGCCAACCCATCAACCCATAGAGCATGCAGCCAGTTTACGTTTAATTCCAGGTATGGACGTATGGCGTCCGGCCGACTCAGTTGAGTCCATGGTTGCTTGGATTGCTGCTGTTGAGCGTAGTGACGGCCCAAGCTGTTTATTATTTTCTCGGCAAAATTTGCCTTTTGTGCCCCGTACGCAAGACCAAATAAAAAACATTCGTCGTGGTGGTTATGTGTTGGCAGAAAGTGCTCAGCAAACTGGCCAACAGGTTCAGGTTTGTTTGGTGGCCACTGGTTCAGAGTTTGCAATTGCACAGCAGGCCTACAATACTTTGGTTAAGGGTGGCGTGGCGGTACGTTTAGTTTCTATGCCGAGTTTAACAGTGTTTTATTGTCAACAGGCGTCATACCAATCCAGTGTTATTTTGCCAGGTGTACCGGTTGTGGTGGTTGAAGCTGGCAGCTCAGAGGCTTGGTGGAAGTTGGTCACTCAAGCTGGCGGACGTGGTGCAGTTGTGGGTATTGATTCTTTCGGAGAATCTGCGCCAGCACCTAAATTATTTGAGTATTTTGGATTGACAGCTGAAAAGGTGGTGGCTGCTGCTGGGTCATTGCTTTAAGATTTTTAACTTGAAATGTATAGGAGCCCAATATGACAATTCGGGTGGCAATTAATGGTTATGGCCGTATTGGTCGCAATATTTTGCGAGCACATTACGAGGGTGGTAAAAAACACGGTATTGAAATTGTTGCAATCAACGACCTTGGTGATCCTAAAACCAATGCGCATTTAACCCAGTACGATACAGCCCATGGGCGTTTTCAAGGTGCTGTGGTGGTTGAGGGTGATAGCATTGTTGTTAATGGTGATCGTATTAAAGTATTGGCCAATCGCAATCCTGCAGAATTGCCTTGGGGTGAGATGGGTGTAGACGTGGTGCTTGAATGTACCGGTTTTTTTACCAGCAAAGAAAAAGCGTCCGCACATTTAAAGGGCGGAGCTAAAAAAGTGATCATTTCTGCTCCAGGTGGCAAAGATGTGGATGCCACGGTGGTTTATGGTGTTAATCATGGTGTGTTGAGGGCTACTGACACCGTTATTTCCAATGCGTCATGCACCACAAACTGTTTAGCGCCTTTGGTTCAACCATTACATGAAGGCATTGGTCTAGAAAGTGGTTTAATGACCACCATTCACGCTTACACCAACGACCAGGTTTTAACCGATGTTTATCACGAAGACTTGCGCCGTGCACGTTCTGCCACCATGTCTATGATTCCTACTAAAACAGGTGCAGCCGCAGCGGTGGGTTTGGTGTTGCCTGAACTCAATGGTAAGCTTGATGGCTACGCTGTTCGTGTGCCAACTATTAATGTATCCATGGTTGATTTGTCTTTTGTTGCGTCGCGAGAAACTTCAGTGCAAGAAGTTAATGCATTGATGAAGGCGGCGGCCGAAGGCCCATTAAAAGGCGTTTTAAATTATTGCGAAGAGCCTTTAGTGTCTATCGATTTTAATCACAATCCTGCTTCTAGCACCTTTGATGCAACATTAACCAAAGTATTTGGTCGTTTGGTTAAAGTGGCTTCATGGTATGACAACGAATGGGGGTTTTCTAACCGCATGTTAGACACCACCGTGGCTCTGATGTCAGCTCAGTAGTGTAGGCCAATCTACCTAGGCACAGTGTTTTGTTTGGTTAGATTGGTTTAATTTTTTTAAAGTTAAGTTGTTATCGTTTTTTATGTCACTTGAAAATTTGCCCGTGAATTTGCCTGTAAAACAATTGCTTAATATAGATGTTTGTAATCAGCGTGTTTTGATGCGTGTTGATTTTAATGTTCCCTTTGATGAGGCTGGGTGTATTTTTGACGATACACGCATACGCGCAGCTTTGCCAGGTATTCGTTATTGTCTTGAAAATCAAGCCCGTTTGTTGATTACCTCACATTTAGGTCGGCCCACTGAGGGGGTGTTTTCTGAAAAAGATTCCTTGCAATTGGTTGCTGCGCGTTTATCTGAGTTGTTAGACCGTGACGTGCCATTGTTGCGTAACTGGATAGAGACTGAGATTGCAATTGAATCAGGGCAAATTGTTTTGCTTGAAAATTGTCGGTTTAATTTAGGTGAAAAGAAAAATGATGAAGCCTTAGCCAAAAAAATGGCTGCTTTGTGTGACGTTTATGTCAATGACGCATTTGGTGCAGCGCATCGTGCTGAAGCCAGCACCCATGGTGTGGCAAAATATGCGCCAGTGGTTTGTGCTGGCCCGCTAATGACGGGTGAATTGCAAGCGTTGGCGCAGGCTTTGGATGCGCCTAGGCGTCCAATGGTTGCAATTGTAGCGGGCTCAAAAGTATCTACTAAGTTAAGTATACTGAGCCGTTTGGCTGAAAAGGTAGATCAGCTTATTGTGGGCGGTGGCATCGCCAACACCTTTATGCTTGCGCAAGGTTTGCCTGTAGGTAATTCGTTGGTGGAAACCAATTTGGTAGATGAAGCCAAGTCTATTATGGCTAAAATGCAAGCGCGCGGCGCAAGTGTCCCTATACCGGTAGATGTTGTTACTGCTAAGCGGTTTTCAGTAGAGGCTCAGGGGCATTTGAAACAGGTTGCTCAGGTAGAAGCCGATGACATGATTTTTGACATTGGCCCAGAATCTGCGCAACAACTTGTTAAAATGATACAACAAGCAGGTACCGTGGTTTGGAATGGTCCTGTGGGTGTATTTGAATTTGATCAATTTGCTGATGGTACTAAGGCTTTGACGCATGCAATCGCTCAATCAAACGCTTTTTCTATTGCTGGCGGTGGCGACACTTTAGCCGCCATTACAAAATATGGTGTGGCTGACCAAATCAGCTACATTTCAACTGGTGGTGGTGCTTTTTTAGAGTTTTTAGAGGGCAAAATATTGCCAGCTGTTGATGTTTTAATGCAGCGTACTAAAGACCACTAGCACCAAGATTTAATTAAACTTTCAAATCTTTACTAAGGAAACGATTTGCACGAACATTTGTTGCCTCGGCAAACCAAAATTGTTGCTACGCTAGGTCCAGCCTCAAGCACCTCCGAAGTGTTAGAGTCTTTGGTTGCTGCTGGGGTGGATGTTGTGCGCATGAATTTTTCGCATGGTAGTGCTACAGAGCACATTGAGCGGGCGCGTATGGTGCGAGAAATTGCCAGCCGCCTTCAGCGTGATGTTGCGATTATGGCTGATCTTCAGGGTCCCAAAATTCGCATAGGCCAATTTGAGAATAGCAAAATTCATGTGTCTAATGGACAAGATTTTATACTGGATGCTGCATGTGCTTTGGGAAATGAACAGCGTGTTGGCTTGGATTATCCTGAGTTGGTGCAAGACGTAAAACCCAATGACACTTTGTTGTTAGATGATGGTCGGATTGTATTGCAAGTACAAAGTGTGCGCAATTCTGAAATCTACTGTTGTGTCAAAGTGGGGGGGGTTTTAAAAAGTCGCAAAGGCATTAATAAGCTTGGGGGTGGGTTAAGTGCTCCTGCACTCACGGCTAAAGACATGGAAGACATTCGCACTGCTGTTAGCTTTGAAGCCGACTATATCGCCGTATCCTTTCCAAAAAGTGGCGCTGACATGTACATGGCGCGAGAACTGATGCGGGCTGCTGGCGGTAGTGCTATGATGATTGCCAAAATAGAGCGTTGCGAGGCATTGGCCAGCCTGGATGAAATTTTAAAAGCCAGTGACGGGCTAATGGTAGCGCGAGGCGATTTGGCCGTTGAAATTGGTGATGCAGCGGTGCCTGCGGTACAAAAGCGCTTAATTCGACAAGCCCGAGAAGCCAACAAACTCACCATCACAGCCACGCAGATGATGGAAAGCATGATTGAAAATCCGGTGCCTACCCGTGCTGAGGTGTCCGATGTTGCCAATGCCGTGCTTGACGGCACAGACGCTGTCATGTTGTCTGCGGAAACTGCGGCGGGTCAATACCCTGTAGAAACAGTGATGGCTATGGCACGTATTTGTATCGAAGTTGAAAAGTCTGCGCAAGTCACGCTTGACACCGATTTTTTAAATCGTACATTCACACGTGTAGACCAGTCTATTGCCATGGGCGCTTTGTTTACTGCGTACCATTTAAAAGTTAAAGCCATAGCGGCATTAACGCAGTCTGGTTCAACAGCTTTATGGATGTCTCGCCTCAACAGTGGTGTACCCATTTATGCTTTAACATCAGAAGAAAAAACCCGTCGTCGTTTATCTTTATACCGTGACGTGCGCACGGTGATGTTGCCATTTAACGAAACCGACAGAGAAAAACTGTTGGCCCAAGCTGAAAAAGCATTGTTAGATGCAGGTGTTGTGGCTTTTGGTGACTTAATTATTATCACCATTGGCGAACCTATAGGCAAACCAGGCGGTACCAATACACTGAAAATTGTTCGTGCAGGCGAACATATTCATAACCTTATTTCATAATTTATTTTTAAAAAGGACAAATCATGCCACTTGTTTCGATGCGTCAATTGTTAGACCATGCCGCTGAAAATGCTTATGGCATTCCTGCTTTCAATGTTAATAATCTTGAGCAGGTTCAAGCCATTATGGAAGCAGCAAGTGAAGTAGACGCCCCAGTGATTATGCAGGCTTCAGCTGGCGCTCGTAAGTATGCAGGCGAACATTTTTTGCGTCATCTGATTGAAGCTGCTGTTCAGGCGTATCCACATGTGCCGGTGGTGATGCACCAAGACCACGGACAAAGTCCGGCGGTGTGTGTTCAGGCCATGCGGTTGGGTTTTTCTTCTGTCATGATGGATGGTTCGTTGAGAGAAGATGGTAAAACGATTGCCGATTACGAATACAACGTTGAAGTCACACGCAAAGTGGTTGATATTGCCCATGCCATTGGTGTGACTGTTGAAGGCGAGTTGGGTTGTTTAGGTTCTTTAGAAACCATGCAAGGTGATAAAGAAGACGGTCACGGCACTGATGCTATCATGACCCGTGAACAATTACTCACCGACCCAGAGCAAGCCGCAGATTTTGTTAAGCGTACTCAGTTAGACGCTTTGGCCATTGCTATAGGTACATCGCATGGCGCTTATAAATTTTCTCGTAAACCCACTGGGGATATTCTTGCTATTGAGCGAATCAAAGAAATTCACCGTCGTATTCCTAACACCCATTTAGTCATGCATGGCTCATCTTCTGTGCCCCAAGAATTATTGCTGGAGATTCGTAATTACGGGGGTGACATGAAAGAAACTTATGGTGTGCCAGTTGAAGAAATTCAGCATGCCATTCGTTATGGTGTGCGTAAAATTAATATTGACACCGATATTCGCTTGGCAATGACTGCGGCTATTCGCCGTTTCTTTGTTGAAAATCCTTCTAAATTTGATCCCCGTGAATATTTAAAACCGGCCAAATTAGCGGCTAAGGCCATTTGTAAACAGCGTTATGAACAGTTTAACTGTGCGGGTCAGGGCAGTAAGATTAAGGCTTTAGATTTAACGGCAGTGGCCGAACTCTATAAAGATGCTAAGCTCGCGCAAATTGTTAATTAAAACTAGGGGCATATAATGACCGTTGTTTATTCCAGCAGCATAAGCTCTTTGCCTTTGCTTCACCGTGGCAAAGTGCGAGATAACTATGCTGTGGGTGACAATCAGATGCTTATTGTGGCCTCAGACCGTTTATCGGCTTTTGATGTGGTGTTAAATCAACCCATTCCAGAAAAAGGCGCGGTACTGACCCAAATGGCAGCGTTTTGGTTTGATAAATTGGCTGATATTGTGCCTAATCATTTAACCGGTGTTGATCCTGCAACTGTGGTGCAACCTTCAGAGGTGCATCAGGTTCGAGGTCGAGCTATGGTGGTGAAAAAGCTTAAACCTTTGCCTATTGAAGCGGTGGTGCGGGGTTATTTAATTGGTTCGGGCTGGAAAGATTACCAAGCTAGCGGACAAGTTTGTGGCATTGCTTTGCCTGCGAGCTTACGTTTGGCACAGCAATTACCGCAACCTATTTTTACGCCGGCTACTAAAGCTGCCGTAGGAGAGCACGACGAAAATATTTCGTTTGACACCATGAGTTCCATGATTGGTGAATCTTTGGCGCATCAAGTGCGGGAAGTGTCTATTCGCCTCTATCAGGTGGCGGCTAACTATGCTATTACCCGCGGTATTATTATTGCGGATACCAAGTTTGAATTTGGTTTGGATGACGCCGGTCAATTGACCCTGATGGATGAGGTGTTGACCGCAGATTCCTCGCGCTTTTGGCCATCTAACCAATACTTGGTGGGTATTTCGCCGCCATCTTACGACAAACAATTTGTTCGAGATTACTTAGAAAGATTGTCCAATTGGAATAAAAAAGCTCCGGCACCAGATTTGCCTGTCGAAATTGTGCAAAAAACAGCCAGTAAATACCGTCAGGCTTATGAGGTGCTAACAGGCTGTCCGTGGGTAACTGAAGATTAAGGAAAAAAAGTATGGGTTCAGCTGTTGTTGATCAAAAAACACCAGTGGTTGGGGTGGTGATGGGGTCGTCATCTGATTGGGAGGTGATGAGGCACGCTGCTGAGCTCCTAAAACAATTTCAAATTCCTTTTGAAGCCCAAGTGGTTTCTGCTCACCGTATGCCAAATGAGATGTTTACATATGCTGAAACTGCGCAACAGCGGGGTATCCAAGTAATTATTGCAGGTGCAGGTGGTGCAGCTCATCTCCCAGGTATGTTAGCTTCCAAAACAACTTTGCCTGTATTAGGGGTGCCGGTGCCATCAAAGTATTTGCATGGCGAAGACTCTTTGCTTTCAATTGTGCAAATGCCTAAAGGCATTCCAGTGCTTACCTTAGCAATTGGGGAAGCGGGCGCCGCCAATGCCGCCTTGTCAGCGGTGGCTATTTTAGCGTTAAACAATGCGGGGCTATCACAGGCCTTAAAAGATTTTCGTGCTAAACAAAGTGATGTTGCGCGGGCAATGGTTTTACCAGAGGTATGAACATGACCCAGTATGAGCAGTGGCCGGTAGCCCCTGGAAAAACCCTGGGTTTATTGGGTGGTGGGCAGTTAGGGCGTATGTTTTGTGCTGCGGCTCAATCTTTGGGTTACCGTGTCATGGTTTTGGACCCAGAAACAGAAGGGCCGACTGCTAGTGTGGCTGACCAGCATTTGCATGCAAATTACCTAGATGAACATGCTTTAGAGCAATTGGCGCAAACATGCGCTGCGGTTACCACGGAATTTGAAAATGTGCCTGCTCAAGCCTTACAGCAATTATCCGCCAATTGTATGGTGAGCCCTGCGGCCAGTGCAGTGGCCATAGCGCAAAATCGTTTACAAGAAAAAGCGTTTGCGCTAGCCTCTGGCGTGCCTGTCGCGCCACATGCGCTTGTAGGTGGTTTTGCGGATATAACGGATGCTTTATTGCCATTACTCCCTGGTATTCTCAAAACAGCTTGTTTAGGTTACGATGGCAAGGGGCAAGTTGTTGTTGAAACCTTAGACGATTTGCGTTTTGCTTTTCAGCAACTCAAACAAGTGCAGTGTGTTCTGGAAAAACGCTTAGATTTAAATTTAGAACTTTCAGTTATTGTGGCGCGCGATACAGCGGGCCAGTGCGTTACTTTTCCAATTGCAGAAAATGAACATAGTCAGGGTGTTTTAGCAATCTCAATAGTGCCAGGGCGAGTGCCTGAAACGGTGTGCCAACAAGCGGCTGAAATTGCTAAAACGCTCGCTGACCGTCTAAATTATGTGGGTATTTTGTGCATTGAGTTTTTTTTGTTGCAAGATGGGCAGCTTTTGGTGAATGAAATGGCACCTCGCCCACACAACAGTGGCCATTATTCAATAGACGCTTGCCTTACTTCCCAATTTGAACAGCAAGTCCGTATTTTGGCGGGGCTACCTTTGGGCAGTACACGGTTGCATTGTCCTGTTGTTATGATCAATCTTCTTGGTGATTTATGGTTTACCCCACATTCAACACAGGCACAAGAACCCAATTGGGCTGGAGTTTTAGCCCTACCTGAGGTTAAATTACATCTGTATGGCAAAAAAGAACCCCGCAAGGGTCGTAAGATGGGGCATATTAATTGCCTTGGTCAAACCCTAGAGCAAGCTTTAGACATGGCTCAACAGGTTCGTAATGCACTTGGTATTCAGGGGTAAACTTTGGCGGGTGAAATACTTTCATCAGACCACAGTCATATTATTAGGGCTGTTGAATTGTTAAAATCTGGGCAGCTGGTGGCTTTTCCTACTGAAACAGTTTATGGACTGGGCGCTGACGCTAACAATACTGCAGCAGTGGAGCAGATTTTTTCAGCCAAACGGCGACCTACAAATCACCCTGTTATTGTCCATGTGAGCGCTCAATTTAATCCTTTAGATTGGGCGCAGAGTTGGTCTTTACTCGCACAACAATTGGCCAATTCATTTTGGCCTGGCCCCTTAACATTAATTGTAAAACGTGGCGCTAAAGTGCTGGACGCGGTAACGGGTGGTCAGGATACGGTGGGTTTGCGTTGCCCCTCGCATCCGGTTGCGCAGGCGTTGTTAAGTGAATTTGAGGGCGGTATTGCAGCGCCTTCGGCTAATCGTTTTGGTCACATTAGCCCAACCACAGCACAGCATGTTTATGACGAATTGGGCGACTGTGTGTCGCTTATTTTGGATGGCGGTCTCTGTGACGTTGGTATTGAGTCAACTATTGTTGATCTTTCGCGTGATGTGCCCGTACTTTTACGACCTGGTAATATTTCAATTGCAGACTTAGAAAATGCCTTAAACCAAAAGGTACTGCGGCCAGACGCTACAGCGCCAAGGGTTTCGGGTAGTTTAACGCAACATTATGCACCCAGTAAGCCTTTGATACAGCTTGAAGCAGAAAATTTAATTCAAGAAATTCAGGCGTTAATTATAAAACAAGTATCCTTTGTAGTGATGGCTTGGTCGCTGGATTGCATTTGTGCTTTACAAAAATTAGGCTTAAATGAACTTGATATGAGTCGATTGCCGCTGAATTCTACGCCAATCGATATGGGGATGGGGGGGGTTATCCGCTTGCCAAATCACCCGCACCTTCTGGCGAAAAATTTATATGCGGCTATGCGTTACGCCGATAGCTTAAATGTAGCATGCTTGTGGATTGAACAGCCCCCCGCTGAAATACAATGGGAAGGAATTTCAGATCGCTTGCGTAGGGCGAGCACTTTGCTAAAGTCTAACCACCTCTAAGTTTTTAGTTCTAGCTATTTAAAGGTACCGCTTTTTGAGATTGTAAGCTGGAGCCGCCAAAAATTTTGCTGCAAGGGCGGTTGCTATGAGGGGGACTGTTGTATGTAACGAGAAAATGGCATAGGGTGTTATATATAACGATTCAGAGGCTAGCATGGCAAATATCAATTCATTGGTACAGAACCACTGCGATACTCTTCGCATGCTCGGATTATTTTCCTAAAGTTATCTACTTGAGATTAACTGTTTAATTTTTCAAGAAAAGAGGGCACTTTGCACTGTCTCAAACACATCGTGTTGAGTTTGTTGTTTTTATTGCTCACAATCTCAGCACAAGCTCATAATTTCTCGCCACTGGCGCAGAACAATTCAAATCTTGCAAATCTTCCTTCTTTAGGAGATGCAGAGTCTGGGGGGTTGTCTCCGGCTGTAGAAAGGCGGCTTGGTGAATACATTATGCGCAGTTATCGCAGTGCAGGTTTGGTGTTTGAAGATAGAGAAACGCTGGAGTATTTACAAATACTAGGCGCTAAAATTGTAGCGGCCTCACCAGGTTCTGCTGGTATTGATTTTGAGTTTTTCTTGGTTAATGATCCCACATTGAATGCGTTTGCTTTGCCAGGTGGTTTTATTGGGGTACATACAGGTTTAATTTTTGCTGCGCGTACAGAATCTGAGTTAGCCTCTGTGCTGGCTCACGAGGTAGGCCATGTTACACAGCGTCATATTGCGCGTTCTTTTGCTAAGCAAAAGCAAAGTAATTTGGCAGCCTTGGCTGCAATGGCTTTAGCAATGATGGCCAGTCGAGATGGTCAGGGTTTAACAGGGGCCATTGCCCTAGGTAGTACCATTGGAGCAGCGCAAACTTTGGGATTCTCTCGAGAAGCAGAGCGAGAGGCTGATCGCGTTGGTTATCAGGCTTTACAAGCCGCAGGTTTTGATACACGAGGCATGGTTTCTTTTTTTGAACGTTTACAGCAAGGTTCGCGCTTGTATGAAGGCAATGCGCCAGTCTATCTGCGCACACATCCGTTAACCTCTGAGCGTATAGCCGATATTCGAAATCGCCTGCCAAATACTTTAGGAAAACTGCGTTCAGATACTGTTGAGTTTCAATTGATTCGCAGTAAAATGCGCATACTGCGAGATTTGTCTGTCGATGGTTTGAAGGCCGCTTTAACTTTTTTTAGTAAAGATGCTGCTCAGGTGGGGTTAAATCATCCGGTGGTTTTAGAATATGGCCAAGCTTTGGTTTATGCTCGTCAAAATGATTGGGAACGCGCACAACAATGTTGGCGTACCCTGAATTCATTAAATTTAAATGGTTTGCCAATGCTTGATCGGTTGGGGTTAGATTTGCGTTTGGGTCGTTTAGTTTATGAGGCTGGCAAGTCAGGTTTAGATCAGCCTGTCATTCAAGCGCCGTTACTAGATCTGGCTAAAGCCGCACTGGATTTGCATGCAAAATATCCGAGTCGTTTGTCTTTTGCCATGTTGGCCATTGATATTTTGCAAAAAGCAGGTCAGCATGAACACGCTATTGGTTTAATTCGCGAACAATTGTTGCTTTATTCCAGTGAGCTAGAATTGTTTGAACGTTTAGCACAATCACAATTTGCCCTAGAAAAACGGACGGAACATCATCTCAGTTTATCAAAGTTATATGAATTGCAGGGCACTTACTCGGCAGCTTTAGAACAAGTTCAGCTCGCGCAAAAGTTTGTTGGTGGCGATTTTTATTTGCAAAGTCAGATTGATGTAAGGCGTAAATTTTTAGAAGCTAAAATTTTAGACCAAGGGCGTAATGGCTCCGTGCCTTCCTTTTAAGTAATTGGAAAATAAAAGGTTTATTGGGTGGGTGCAAATCGTTCATGCAGGCATTCGAGGCCCAGCTGTCGCAAAATATCTTGCATGCGGGTGTACGCAGATTTTTTGTTGTGGCCAGTGTATTTGGCTATGATTAGTTCATTTTTCATAGCATGTTCCCAGCCCACCAGTTCAGTAACCGTCACTTGGTAGCCTGAAGCCTCTAGCCTTAAACATCGTAAAATGTTGGTTAAATGACTTCCAAATTCGCGGGTGTGCAAAGGGTGTCGCCACAACTCCGACAATGGCGTTTTTCCAAGCATATGGTTTTTTTGGTTGCGCAGTTCAGATGCAAGTTCAGCTTGGCAGCAGGGTACCAAGACCATGGCGCATGCTTTGCGGTGTAAACCAAAATCAATGGCATCATCTGTAGCGGTGTTGCAAGCGTGTAACGCTGTGACAATATGAACTTGGTTAGGAATTTCAGTAGAGTGTAGCGATGCTTGCACCGATTTAGCCAAAAAACGCATATTCTTGAAAACCAAGTGTTGTGCTAGGGCCTTTGATTTTTCAACCAGTGCTTGACGGTGTTCTATGCCAATAATTTCTGTGTTGTTTTTATCTTCAGTGTTTAAAGCGTCATAAAGCATAAACCCTAGATATGACTTGCCTGCCCCATGATCGACCAAACACACCGATGGCGATCGAGTTAACTGTTCTTGAATTAAAGGATGAATAAATTGCACAAGGTGTTGTACTTGCTTTAATTTTCGGCGTGAATCTTGGTTTAATTGACCTTCTCGTGTCAGTATGTGCAGGGCTTTGAGTAATTCAATCGACTGTTCGTCATCTATTCCTAATAATTTGCGTAGCTGATTTTCTTTGTTTTCTGGTATGGTTTTTTTGGGTATATGGGCAAATGACTTAGAAGGCAAAGCCGATGACAATGGTGACTTCAAAGGTGAAGACAAATGGGATGATGGTTGGGAACGTTTCATTGCAAATAGATTAAATCAGTGTTGTTGGGTAAGCCCATGGTATATTGAATACCCCCTTGGTTGGGTAACATAACAACATAAGGCACAATCCCTCGCCATTGTGGGTTAATGCTGTATTGAATGCGTTGTTTTTGTCCAGAAAATTGGTAAAGATGGTCACCAACTTTTATATTCGACTTTAGTTTAACAGGCTTTTTAACATCGCCTTCATTGGTTTGGACAACCATTAATGCAAAAGACAGTTTTTTGTGTTTTCTATATTCAATCAGTTGTTTTATTACGGCTGGACAATGGGTGCAATCGCTAGCTGTAAATACCCAAACACTGGGGCGTTTGCCATTTTTAAGTACACTTTCCCAGGTTTCATGCGTAAATGGTTTGACGGTTTGGGTGTTTTCAGCGGTTGCTTTGTCAATTAAAACTAAGACGCAAGAAGTATAAAGTAGATACTTAATTAAGAACTTGATTTTCATTTGTGTTTAATGTGGCTTTTGCGCTTGGCTCTAGATGATTCAACTTAAAGAATTGAAATGTATTGCGAGTGCGCCAGAAGACGTAAGTTTGATTTTTCCATTTTAAAAGTCGAGGGTTGTCATTGTCTTCAAGGGTGCTGGCTAAGGTTTTTATTTGCACTTGGCTGTTGTCTAAATTGCTTTCACGTAGTTTGATATGAAATTTTTCACCATCAAAGCTGCGCCAAACAATAAAAATCTGTTGACCATTGCTGCCAATGTCGGCAAATTCAGCTTGTGGATCAGGTAAATCGATGACAGTGCCGATGGGCTTGCCTTGTTGGTTAAAGCGCCCATAACGCACAGATGGTGTGTTTTTTTCAGCGCTAAACCACACGGCATGAATACCCTCATTTTCATCTTCTGTTATGGCAGGTCCTTGGTGTGGGCAGGCATTTAGTGCCCATTGTTCAAAAGTGGCTCGTTGTAAAGTAATTTGATTGAACTTTTGATTTTTTTGGATTGGTAATCGTATTATGGCGTGATCACGAATATTGGGTTCAAAAATGTGCCGCCACATGGCAAGCAAATCACCATTTTTGCAGACAGTAGTGGCAATTTGGCAACATTCGCAGGTGTGGTCTGCAATTTTTTGATCGCCTGTGAATTGCATTTTTCCAGCCGGCAGCTGGTTATAGTAAATTGCAGCACCTCGGTAGGGTTTACCTTGATTTTTGTTAAGCTCAAGATTGCGTTTGTCAATCCACAGTACATGAGCTGTACCGTCTTTATCAACTTGAGTGTTTTCAAAGCGGTGGGTAATGAGTTGACGATCGTCATGAACAGGTTGCGGTTTTGAAAAGCTACGGCCATTATCTGAAGAGGTGATGTACATCACATCGCCAGTGTAGGGTTTATTTTTTGGTGTTGTATAGGTGATTAACCAATCGGTTTCTGAACGAAAAACCAGTTTAGGTCGATTCTGTCCATCAGCTAAAACAGCTTGCCCTAGCGTATCAATTTTGACGGGAGGTTCCCAGTTGCCCCCCATGTTTTGACTGGACTGTATAAACAAATTGCCCATTTCATCAACGCCAATAATCCACACAATACCAGAGGTAGAAACAGCTGCAGAGCTTCCCAAGCCTGATTTTGTATGATGGTGGGTACTGGCCAATATATTATGGCCAGTACCCACCATCATACAAAATGAAAAGAAAAACCCCATAAAAGACAATTGTTTTTTGTTAAAAATACCTTTGATTGAATTTTTATGAATAACCAATTTTTGCTGTGAATGGGCAATCATCATATGGCGTATCCCTTAGAATCGATACTCTAGACCTGCGTAAACGGTGCGTGGCAAACCTGGTGAGTAGGTTATTTGCGTTTGCGTAGGTTGTCCGTTAACACTAAATAAATTAGCGCTTTCAGCATAACGGCGGTTATTTAGGTTATTCAATCGGGCAAATAGATACAGCGATTTAGAGGCTTGGTAACGCATGCGTAAATTAAATAGGCTGTGGCCGTTATAGCGTGTGGTATTGTTATCGTCTAACCAATAAGCACCGACCCGAGTCCATTCCAGTTGAGTATTTAAGGAAGCGTTGGGTTTATAACTTAAAATGGTGTTGGCCAGTACGCGTGGAGCCATCGGAATTGCTTTGCCGCTAAAATTGCCATTGGCACTTTGATTGTTTTCATAGCGTTGTATACTGTAGGATAAAGCGGTGTCTAGGTTCCAGTGCTGATTAATCTGCTTGCCCAGTGCCAGTTCTGTCCCTAGATGACTGGTTTCTCCAGCATTGATATTGATGCGATTATTAGAATTAAGTGGGTCACGCACTGAGGTAATATCATCTTTTTTGCTTAAAAGATACCATGCCCAGTCGTAATACCAAGAGCTAGATTCTCCACGCAACCCCATTTCAAATTGCTTAGCCTTGATGGGTTCTAGTGCTAGGCTTGCAGCAGCTCTAGCTTGTGCTTGTGTTGATGAAGTGGCTCTTGGGGCACGAAATAATTGGTTTTCTGAAGGGGCGCGAAACCCTTCCGTGTACGAACCATACAGTATTTGCTGTTGTGACAGAGCCCAGGTAAATCCCAGCTTAGGGCTCAGGCGTTTAAACGTTCGATCAGCTGTTTCATTTAAATAGTAATACCCAGTGCCAGTGCCTATATTGTTTGGGTCAGATATTTGCGAATTGCCAATTTTGTTGCGTAAGCTATATTGCAAATCATCGTAACGTAAGCCAGCACTTAAGCGCAATGTTGCGGTAGGGGATATTTCACCATGTATATAAGGTGAGCTGCTTTTAAATGTAACATTGTAGTCAAAAATACGTTTGGGATTGCGTGGGTTAGTATATATTCGTTCGGCGGTGTTGCTCGGGTTGCTACGGGTTACGGTTACACTGTCTTCTTCTCTGCTGCCAGGGCTGTATTCTAAATCTAGGCCCATGATGAGCCTAGCGCCCCACTGGTTTGGAAAGTCTCGACGCCATTTGCTCAACAAACCGTACGATTGATTGTAAGATCGGTTGTAAGTTGGGTCGTTGCTCATGTTGAAAGAGGCAAACAGGTCCATGCGATTGTCACGAAAGTAGGGTGTTAAACTGATTAAATCATTGTTATTGGATTGTTCATAAGCACTTGAAATGCGCAATGCTTCAACTTTTCGGTAGGCAATACCAAAGTAATTGCGTGTTGGATCGTTGCGATAATCGTTTTCTGATAGATTGGATCCCGCACCTGTTTCTTGGTCGATGTGTGTGTAATTGACAATTGTTTTCAATAAAGCATCATTTTTTAGGGATTGATCCCAACGTAAATTGATGTTTTGTCGATCATAAGCTGAGCGTTGCCGCCATCCATCGGTGTGGCTTAGTAGAATGTCTGCGCGTATGGCGCCAAAGTCTGTTGATCCAGTATTGGTGCTAAGCATCGTGCGTTGATAACCGTATGTGCCTATTTCTCCAGAAACTTCAGTTTTATTTTTTGAGGTTGGGAGACGGGTTAAAATATTGACAATTCCTCCTATGGCGTCTGAACCATACAGGGCAGAACCTGGGCCACGAATGATCTCTACACTGCCAGCTTGGGGTAGATTGATTTCATATAAGGCATTATGATTAAAAAATCCTGTGGCACGAATAGGTATGCTATCTTCCAGAAATAAATAGACTGGACTGGTATTGAAAGGTTGCCGAATAGCGGTGGTGTGCCCTTCACCGTTGGTTGATGTTAAGGCAACGCCAGGGCTTTGTCTAAGCAGTTCTTGTGGATGAGTAGGCGCAACTTCTTCAATTTTTTGTCGTGAAATAATTGAAACGGCTGCTGGCGTTTCTCGTAGTAAAACCCCTTCTCGTGTGGCTGTTACGCTTACATCGGCTAGTCGATTTGCTTTAGCGGATTGACTTTTTTTGATAGATACTTCGTCTGTGTTGGTTTTGATGTTTGAATTGCTAGCACTGTCGGCGTTGTTATTATTGTTGCTGGTATTGTTTGTTTGGCCGGTTTGATGAACGCTAGATTGAGCGTACAGCATGTTTGAAAATAACAGCGGAAAAACCGGAAACAAAAGCTTTAAGGTTTGCGTGAGGTGTTTTTTTGAAAAGTGTACGTTTTGTTGTTGTGTGCGTAATGAATTTTGGCCAACAGCAAGGCGCGGTCTTTCAGGTAATGTGGAGCTCATAGATTTGTTTGAAGTTTGAAAAGAAAAAATTAAAAAAGAGAAAATTTAATTTCAGACAAACTGCGGTGGCCCTTGAGCAAAAGGTTTAGGAAAATATTGATGTAAATTGGGTGGTGGTATTTCGTTTGTTCGAGAAAAAGCCAGAGCGGCAGCATAATCTCGCCACACATCATTTGATTTATGTATGCTGCTATCTAGTCCAATTAAACAAGCAGAACAATGTTGGTAATCTGGTTCTAAGGGCGCGTTTTGTTGGTCAGTATTTTCAGTGGTTTGAGCCAGTGCTTTGTTTGTTTGCTCGTGGGTTGAGCAAAAATTGGCCATGACTAGGCGGATTAGCTGATTATCGGTAATTAAAGATTGTACTTGTTGATGGGTTTGGGGTATTAGCCGATTAGTATGGGTGGAATACAGTGCCAACAATTGGCTAAATAAAATACTTAAAATGAGTGTGCTAACTAAAAATTTGAGCCAGCCTTGACTGCTGTGCCCAGTTTGCAAGGCGCAGGGTTTGTTTTTTCGTGCTGAAAAATGAGTGAAAGTACTGATTTGCATAGGCGGTATTTTACACACAATTTTTTATATCATTTTTAGATGGTGTGTTTTTTATATTTTTTAGGTTTATGCACATCAATTTTTTAATTTTATCTGAATTATCTGAATAAACTCAGTTTGGTTTTTACTTGTTGTTAATTTACTTTTGTGGGGCAATCGCATGCCTATTTTAGCAAGACAATATTTTAGGTAATAGGTCTAAAAATTTTAAGCCCCAAAAATTTTAATTTTTAGTTTAAGATAATTTGGTCGATATTTTGGTGGTTAATTTTTTATATGGGTCCGTTAGCAGGTTTAAAAGTGTTAGAGTTGGGCCAGTTAATTGCGGGTCCTTTTACGGGTAAAACATTAGGTGATCTAGGCGCAACAGTGATTAAAGTTGAACCACCTGGTCAAGGTGATCCCTTACGTAAGTGGCGGCTTTTACATGAGGGTACTTCAGTGTGGTGGGAGGTACAGTCTCGTAATAAACAGTCTGTGGTAATTGATTTACGGCAGCCGGAAGGACAGGCACTGATTAAGTGCTTGATCAAAGAAACAGATATTTTGATTGAAAATTTTCGGCCAGGTGCCATGGAGCAATGGGGGCTTGGTTACGATGTGCTATCCGAAATTAATCCGGGTCTCATTATGTGCCGTATTTCTGGTTTTGGGCAAACTGGCCCTTATCGAGATAAACCAGGTTTTGGTGTGGTGGGTGAAGCCATGGGTGGCTTGCGTCATTTAACAGCAGAACCCGGGCGGGTGCCGGTGCGGGTGGGTGTAAGTATTGGCGATACTTTGGCGGCTTTACATGCTAGTGTGGGCATTTTGGCGGCTGTGCATGAGCGGCAGCGCAACGGTGGCCAAGGTCAGGTGGTTGATGTTGCTTTGTATGAAGCGGTGTTTAATTGTATGGAAAGTTTATTGCCTGAGTACAGTGTTTTTGGTGCGGTTCGTCAAGCAGCTGGTAGTGCATTGCCTGGTATTACACCTAGTAACGCTTATGCGTGTAGCGACGGTTATGTTTTGGTGGCAGGCAATGGTGACAGTATTTTTAGACGTTTAATGCAGAGCATTGGCCGTTCAGATTTGGCAGAAGATCCTGCTTTAGCTCACAACGATGGGCGAAATGCTGAGGTTCAGCTGATTGATTCGGCCATTTCTAATTTTACTTCTAGTCGATCGATTGCTGAGGTGTTAGAAACTTTAGAAGCGGCAGGGGTGCCTTGTGGTCGTATTTATACGGTTGCTGATATTGCGCAAGACCCACATTATCAAATGCGTGGTATGTTACAAAAGACTCAGACCCAAGACGGATTGTCTATGCAAGTCCCTGGTGTGGTGCCAGTTTTATCACGCACACCCGGTGGCCTAAGAACCTCTGCACCAAAACTTGGTCAGCACACTCAAGAGGTTTTAGAAAATTTAGGAATAGATGCAGATCAACTCAGTGCGTTGCGTCAACGGGGTGTTATTGCTTGATTGTTGGTTTTTGTGTTCGCACATTATTTTTAATTTTTTAATTTAAAAAGTTCTATTGTATGCAATCACCTTATTATTGTTTGCCTTCTATAAAAAAAACCGTGTTGTATACGCAAGCCAACGGGTATGCTGCTTTTGTAGATGAGTGTGTTGATTTATCTCAGGGCAATATGAAAACTGCATTATCTGTTTTAATGCCTACCGCTGGACTTCAATTGCGCATGAGTCCGATTGGGTTTCGCAGTGATTTTCATGTAACAACAACACCGCAGTGGGTATTTATTTTATCTGGCCAAATGCTGATTGGTTTGCGTGATGGCACGCAGCGTATTTTTAAGCCTGGCGAGCACTTTTTTTCTAACGATACTTTGGCTGATGGTGTAATGTTTGACGCTGCTGTGCACGGTCATTGCAGCGCACAAGTGGGTGACGAACCATTGGTTACTGCCTTTGTGCGTGTTTAAATTTTGTAACTATTTGGGTTTTTTTGGTTGAAGTTGATAATAAAAACGAGTGTGATTGAATGTTACTGCATCAGCCATTGTTTTATTTCGTTGATTTAAATACGAAGCGCAAACGCCTTAGCAGATTGAAAAAATACCTTATTTTGCATTTTCAATTCAAGGTTTCTTTTTGAATTGCGCTATTTCTAACCAAACTTTAAGGCTTGCGTCTTGTAAATTTTTCTTAGGTTCTGATAAACAAAATAAGTCAATGGTTTGAAAAATATATTCATTGCTGGCTTCATGTAAAGGATCGTTTTTGAGTATTTCAAATTGCGCTTCGGACAACCCCGAAAGATAGCCAACCACCCAAAATTTTGCACTTAATTCGCTTATTTTTTCTGGACCGCTTGATTTTAAGCGCGCAGTAGACCTAATTTTCGTCCATTCTTCACAGGTTTTTGATCCTTTTACCGTAATTGCATTTGCTGTTTGTATAGATAAACAAATGCAAGTCAAATAAAAAGCGGCTTTTATCAATTGTGCAAATTTAAAATACATTTTCATAGGTGGCTTGCCAGAAAACGAATATAATAATTTTACAGCCGAATACCCTGATAAATAAGTTCCTATAAATCAATACAACCCTGCAAAAATTAATAGTCTCCTATTATTTGTGATCTTACAACGGATTTTTGGTTGATGGTTAATTTAATTTCTTTGGGAATGCTCTGATTGATTGAGTTTTCAATTCCACCATAATTTATAAGTTATCAAATTAATTGATTTTAAAGTTTTTAGGGTAAAAAAATATGGGGGTTTTTAGGGCATTTGAATTAAAATTTAAGGTATTAAAATACTGGAGCCTGTGGTGCGGCGGTTTTCTAGGTCAGTATGCGCTTTTGCAGCATCCTTTAGGGGGTAACGCTGATGGATGTGGATATGAATTTGCTTGTTGATGACTCGTGTAAATAAGTCTTCGGCCATATTTTCCAACCATGGTCTGCGTTCGGTAAAGGTCATTAGGGTGGGGCGGGTTAGTTTTAAAGACCCTTTGCTTGCTAGAATTCCTAAATCAACAGGTGGTATTGGGCCACTGGCATTGCCAAAGCTAACCAATAAACCCAAGGGTGAAAGACAATTTAAGGAGGTTTCAAAAGTGTTTTTACCAATTGAATCGTAAACAACTGCAACCCCTTGTCCTTGTGTAACGTCTTTGACAACCTCCAATAAATTATCTTGGCCAGAGATAACAGTATGTGTGCAGCCGTTGGCTTGAGCAAGTTTTGCTTTTTCAGCATTCGAAACAGTGCCTATAACTGTAACACCAATTGCTTTGGCCCATTGACAGGCAAGCAGGCCTACGCCGCCTGCAGCAGCGTGTAGCACAATCGTTTGCCCAGATTGTAATGAATAGCTATGATTAAACAAATACTGAACTGTTAGGCCCTTGAGCATCATTGCAGCGGCTTGTTCAAATGCTATACCCTGGGGCAGTTTGAGTAGTAGATGTGCAGAGATATGTCGCACTTCTGCATACGCGCCATTTGGGCTACCTGCATAAGCAACGCGATCGCCTGGTTTAATGTTATGAACATCAGCGCCAACGGCTTCTACAATGCCAGCGCCTTCCATTCCCAGTGAACCAGGTAAGGGTTGTTTGTACAGACCTGTACGAAAATAAATGTCAATAAAATTAACACCGATGGCATGGTGACGAATTTGGACATAACCAGGTGCGGGTTTACCTAATTCAATGGGCCTCCATAGCATAACGTCTGGGTTGCCGGTATTTTCTATTTGAATGCCGTAACCTACTGTTTTCATGTTTTTATCCTGTTTTTTTGTTTTTTAACAATTGCATAACGGTTTAATGTTTGTGTTCGTGCTATGGCGTGGTCTATGCACGGATTTGGATAATTTAAACCCAATTTAACATCAGCAACTTGCAATTCAATGGCGGGGGCAAGCCAAGGGCTGTGTATCCATTTTTTATTTAACTTCGACAATTCTGGACAATAGCGCTTAATAAATGTGCCCTCAGAATCAAATTTTTCAGATTGATTGATGGGGTTAAAAATTCGGAAATAAGGTTGGGCATCGCATCCGCTAGAAGCGGCCCATTGCCATCCGCCATTGTTTGCTGATAAATCAAAATCGTTTAAGTGATCAGCAAAATATTTTTCGCCCCACTGCCAGTTTATGCCAAGGTCTTTGATTAAAAAACTAGCAACAACCATGCGTAGGCGGTTGTGCATCCAGCCGGTGTGATTCAATTGGCGCATGGCAGCGTCAACCAAGGGGTAACCTGTTTGGCCTGCGCACCAGACTTGAAACAGGTCATGTGCTGTTTCACTGGTGTTCCATTCAATGTGGTTGTATTCTGGCTTAAAGGCTTTTTCAACCACATAGGGGTGGTTGTATAAAATTTGAAAATAAAAGTCGCGCCAAATTAATTCATTTAACCAGCTTAACGCACCCTGTGAATGTTGATTTTGGTACATGGACCATGCGTGTTGCGCAACTTTTCGAACAGATATTGTGCCAAAACGCATATGCATAGAAAGGTAAGAAACTCCTTTGATTGCTGGAAAATCACGTTTATTTTTATAGTGATCTATTCGTTTTAAAAAATCTTCAAAAAGAGTGGTTGCTCCGCTGGCGCCTGGAATAATTTTTAAATCCAGTAAATTGCTTGGATTAAAACCCATAGAGCCTAAGCTTGGTAATTGCGTTGGGTCGTGTCCAAGTGTCTGGCGAAGGGCTATTTTTTCGTTTTCTTTTGGGCGGGTCAGGTGGGGTGAAACAGATAAGGTTTCATATTTTTGTAAATCAGATAATTTTAGTTGTTTAAGCCAAGCATTTTTGTAGGGTGTAAATACTGAAAAAACGCCACCACTTTGGGTCAAAATTTCTTTTTTTTTCAAAAATAACTTGATCTTTATACGTTTTGAGGCCGATATTTAATTCAGTGAGTTGTTTTAATATGGTGTTGTCGCGGGAAATTGCACTGGGCTCATAGTCGTGGTTGGTGTAAACATGACTGACTTTGAGAGTTTGAGCGATATTTGCAATTAAACATTCAGGGTGTCCATGAACAACTAAAAGATCACTGCCTTGAGCCAGTAGAGTATTTTTAAGTTCTTTGATACTGTGCCAAATAAATTCTACTCTGCGATCGGTTTTATTGGGTAAAGTATCTAAAATATTGCGATCAAAAACAAAAATACAAAATACGCGCGAATGGTTTTTTAGAGCGGAAAATAGTGCTGTGTTGTCATCGATCCGAAGGTCGCGACGAAACCAGAATAATGCGGGCGACTCAGAAAGCATGTATTTTTGGCTCCATGGGTTTTTAACAAAGGGTTTTAATTAACATGATTTTTTTGATGACACTATAACAGCTGTTTAGATGGGTGCATGCTTATAGTATCGCTCAAAATAGCGGTTGGGTGATCTGAATTAGGTTGTATCACATGGTGTTGGCGTCTGAAAAGACTATAATTCTTAACTATTATTAATATGTGATTTCATAAAATTTTTTAAGGGGTGAAATTCATGGCTTCAGTCAATAAAGTTATCATAGTGGGTAATCTTGGAACAGATCCTGAGGTGCGTTATTTTCCTGATGGCACAGCATTTGTAAACATTTCCTTGGCTACTTCATCGCAGTGGAAAGACAAAGCGTCTGGCGAACGCCGCGAAGAAACAGAATGGCATCGTGTGGTTTTGCGTGGTCGTCCTGCAGAAGTGGTTGGTGAATATTGTAAGAAGGGTAGTTCTTTATACATTGAGGGACGTTTAAAAACTCGTAAATGGACTGATAAAGAGGGTGTAGAACGGTATACCACTGAAATTCAGGCAGATCAAATGCAGTTGTTAGGTGCTCGGGGCGGTGTAGGTGGGGCCGCTGCTGCAGGCGCAGAATTTGCAGATTTTGATGACGCTTATCAGGGTTCTTCAGGTTCTCGTTCCAAGCCCAACTCTGGTGCCGGAACACAAACTGGTCGAACTGCGGTGGGGGCTGGGTCAAATAAAGGTTTTGATAGTCTGCCAGACGATGATATTCCTTTTTGAACCATAGGTTTTTTGGAATGTAAACATTGGAACCACTCTTCAGTCTGAAGGGTGTGGTTTTTGTTATTTACAAAAAAATTGAAAAAATCGGCTTGAACAGCATATTAAGTCTAAGCCACTACATTTTAAAGACCAATCAGCTCAGTGCCATCTAACTTTTTTGATGCAATCAATATTTTCTTTTGAATGCGTTAAAGTGTAATTTGATGCCAGCGGTTGTAGCGTTGTTGAGTGGCGGCGTAGCTTATGAGATTGCCCCCATGTTCCGTAGCTTTTGCTGAACTTTTTTAGAGTATTTAGAATTTAATTCTGGTGTGCGGCTGTGATAAGCACCTATAGCGTACCAAGTATTACCGTATTTTTGAATTTGTTGCGCTAAAATCCATGCCCCTATGTGTGCATTTAGGCAAGGGTTAAAGAGTTTTTCTCGGTTTATACCGTAAGGTTTTAGTTGTGGTAGCCATATTGAATTGATTTGCATTAAACCAATGTCTTCAGTGGTTTTTGTGGGATGTTGGTTAACATTGGTTGCGTTTGCTCGTTCACTAGATTCAACTTGTGCAATCGCTTTAAGCAAATAAGGGTTTACGCGATAGCGTTGTGCAGCCTTTTGATAACATTCTTCTAGGTGGTAACTATTATTTCCGTACGCTGATTGTGGAGCAAAGGAGAAAAGTAAAATAATTGAGCCTTTTACACTCAACCAAAAGGCAATTCGAGCAATTGAATTGTAATTCATCACTTGCCTCTGTGTAGATTGAATTTCTTAAAAAATTATGACTTAATTTGAATCAACTGACATCCCCCATTTTTATTTCACCCGATGGGGTAGTTTGGCGGGTTGCGTTTAAATTTTGAATTATTTTAACGACAAACTTTATTATGGTGAATGATTAAATAATAATTGTTTACGTGTTTTTTAGAGAGAGAACTTTTTGAACTTAGACATATCTTTAATATTTGCGTTTGTATTGGGTAACTTGTTGGCCGCTGCGTTTGTTTTTCTTGTTTTTCGTTCACGGATTGGTTTGGTAGAAGCTTTATTAAAAACTGAACAAGAAAAGACATTTGCTTTAATAACAGAAAAAGCCCAACTTTTGGAACGAACTCAGCATTTGCAAACCACTTACCAGTCTTTAGAAACAACTGTGCAAAGTTTGCGTTTTGAATTACAGCAAAATGGCGAACAGCGCATTGAATTGACAAAACAATTGGCTGAATTGGACACGCAGTTAAAAGCACAAACGGCTCACACACAAGAAAAGCAACAGCTTTTGTTGGAGGCGCGTCAAACCATGTCTGACCAATTTCAGCGGTTAGCCAGTGAAATTTTGGAAGAAAAAACTAAGCGCTTTACTGAACAAAATCAAACACAATTGGGTTTTTTACTTGACCCAGTTAGGCAACGCTTGGCTGATTTTAAAAATAAAGTTGAAGAAATTCATTTAAAAGACACTGAACAACAAGCCATTTTGCGCACAGAGCTTGAGATGTTAAAGTCGTTAAACCTAAAAATGACCGAACAAGCCCATGGTTTAGCCACCGCCTTAAAAGGGCAATTTAAAATGCAGGGCAATTGGGGTGAATTGGTGTTGGGTAATGTGCTGGATCGCTCAGGTTTGCGCGAGGGGCAAGATTACCGACGTGAAGTCAGTTTTAATACCGAAGACGGTCGTAAGCGGCCGGACGTTATTGTTGACTTGCCACAGTCTAAGCATTTGGTGATTGATGCCAAAGTGTCTTTAAACGCTTACACCCGCTATATTAATGCACAAGACGATTTAGAGCGTCAACAGGCGCTTAAAGACCATGTTCAAGCAATTGCAGCCCGTATTCAAGAGTTATCCAACCGGCAGTATTTTCAGTTGCCTGGGTTAAATAGTCCTGAAATGGTGTTTATGTTTATTCCGATAGAATCGGCTTTTGTCGAAGCTATGCGAGCTGATGGCACATTGTTTCAACGTGCAATTGAAAATCAGGTGTTGGTTGCAACACCAACCACTTTGTTAACAAGTTTAAATATTGTGCGGCAATTGTGGCGTTTTGAAGAACAAAATCAACACACTGCAGAGCTAGCAGATAAGGCCGGTAAAGTTTATAAAAAATTGATCACTTTTTTAGCAAGTATGGAAAAAATTGGGGCTCAACTGGATAAAGCCAAAGAAGTGTATACCCAAGCAATTGGCCAGTTGGTGGACGGAAAAGGCAATTTAATTAAACAAGCGCACGATTTTGAACGTTTGGGGGTGGCTGTGCAAGCCTTGGATTTACCTGAAAAATGGGTGCAGCGGGGGCAGTTAGAGTTACCCGGTGCTGTTGTGGAGGATTAAATACCAATTGTTTTAATTTGTTGTTGTGTTGTGATTTTGAATGTTTCTAGTTCAAAAAATAAAAATCAATCTTTATATTGTACAAATTTCCCTGATTCAAGGTCTAAGAGAACCAATTGATTGTCAAATTCTGGTTTGTACTTAAAGTATGCGGGAAATTCAATCCATGATTTTTTTAGTCTTACCCAAAAAAATCATTTAAGCTTATCAAAAAGTACTCAAGCCATTGATTCAGGTTTCATACAAGAAGTTGTCAGTGGTATTATCTTGTTAGACCATGTGCATATTGAGCGGTTGGTAAAACATTATCGCAATTAATTGAACATAGCTTTAGGAAAATTTAGTAAAGTATTTTCTTTTATAAGTAAAAATTTATACCAAAAAGACTGTAGCCACATCATTAATCAGCTTACAAAAGTGATTAATTCGGTTGCCTATAATTTGAATTCTCAAACAATTGCGCAATTCCTTTATAACTGTAAAAATTTCTCTAGTTCGGCAAGTTTAGGCTTTTTTTTACAATAAATTGCTAAAAAAATTCGCTAGCTGTTGACCCTATGCAGCATATTGCTAAATAATATGCTGAAGCGTTTCAATATTGAACACGTGTAAAAAAACAACCCTGGCCGTTTAATATGTTGGGCACCCTTGCAAAATAAGTCTTTAAACTGATTTCTTATTAGCGTAATCAGATGTTTTTGAGTTTTTTGAATAAAAGCGTTTTATTCGCATCTGTAGATCGTCCATTAACGTGTAAATGACTGGTATAACCAAAAGACTTAAAAAAGTTGATGTCACTAACCCCCCAATAACGGCAACCGCCATTGGGCTGCGAAAGCTTGTGTCAGCGCTGCCCCAGCCAATTGCAATTGGCAGCATGCCTGCTGCCATGGCAATTGTGGTCATGATAATAGGTGTGGCCCGTTTGGCACAAGCATCCAGCACAGCTTGAAGTCGTGGCATGCCTTTTTTATGTTGAGCCACAATCGCGTATTCCACCAGTAAAATTGAGTTTTTAGTGGCCACGCCCATCAGCATAATTAAGCCAATCAATGATGGCATAGAAAACGATTGATTAGCCAACAGTAAAGCTACAAAAGCACCACCAATCGACAGCGGAAGCGCAGCTAAAATGGTGATAGGTTGGAAAATGTCTTTAAACAAAAGAATTAAAACAACGAACACACAGAACACGCCTGTAGACATGGCTAGGCCAAAACTGGAAAATAATTCTCCCATCACCTCTGCATCGCCAACATCACGTTGTATTACGCCATATGGCAGTTGTTGAATACTGGGTAGTTTTGCAACAGCAGCCTTAACATCCCCGAGCTGAGCCTCGGAAAGCTCTATTTCTAAGTTAACATTGCGAGTGCGGTCGTAGCGGTCAATCACAGCTGGACCAGAACGGATATCCAAATTGGCAACAACAGCCAAAGGCACAGATTTTATATTGGGCTTTTGGCTTGGAACATGCAAACGTCCCAGTAGCTCTAAATCAGTGCGGCTTGCATCGGGCAGTCGAACCACGATGGGTATTTGGCGTTCACTTAAATTCATTTTTGCAAGGTTAACATCAAAGTCGCCTAGCGTAGCCACCCGCAAAGTGTCGCTGATAGCTTGTGTAGTAATACCCAATTCAGCAGCCAGTGCAATATTAGGTTTTATCCAAATTTCCGGGCGAACCAGTGCGGCGCTAGAATTAATGTTACCAATGCCGGGTAGGCTGCGAAGGTCACGTTCAACGGCCTGCGCTGTTTGGGTAAGTACTTGGCCATTATCTCCACTTAACACCAAAATGTATTTTTCACCTGTTCCACCTAAACCCACTTTGTAACGCACACCTGGCAATTCTTGAAGCGCTTCGCGTATATTTTGTTCAATAATTTGTTTGCGAACAGAACGCAATTGACGCGGGCTAAGTAGTATTGTGAGTGTGGCTTTGCGGATATCGTTACCTGCATTTGGCGCCATGGGGTCTGTGCCAGCAGCACCAGCACCTATGGTGGTGTAGATGCGTTCAACATGAGCTATGTTTTTTAATAACAAACGCGCTTGTTCAGCTGTTAGAATGGTTTCTTTTAATTGGGTACCAGGCTGTAGCTCCATATAAACCTGAGTTTGTGACAGGTCATCTGCTGGAATAAAGCCTGTAGGAAGCAATGGAATGAGGGCAATTGACCCAATAAAAAACACACCAGAACTCAAGCAAGTTAATAAACGGTGATGTAAGGCCCAATTGACTGCATTTAAATACCAGCCCATGCTACGAGAATGGTTCAGTGCTTTATGGGTTTCGTTGAGGGTTAGATTCTGCGCTAAATTCTGGTTGGTTACTTGTAATAGGTAGGCGCACATCATTGGGGTGAGCATGCGCGCCACCACCAATGAAGCAAATACCGCCAGAGAAGCGGTCCAGCCAAATTGAACAAAAAATTTACCAGCAATGCCACTCATAAATGCAGTGGGCAGGAATACGGCAATCAGTGTAAAGGTGGTGGCAATCACTGCTAGACCAATTTCGTCTGCGGCTTCAATAGCGGCTTGTAGGGGTGTTTTGCCCATGCGAAGGTGCCGCACGATGTTTTCAACTTCAACAATAGCGTCGTCCACTAAAATACCAACCACCAAAGACATGGCCAGTAAAGATACAACGTTTAATGAAAAGCCTAAGAAATACATGCCTGCAAATGTAGGGATAACAGACAGTGGCAAAGCTAAAGCAGAAATGAAGGTGGCGCGATAGTTTCGTAAAAAAACCAAGACCACAATAACTGCTAGCACAGCCCCTTCAAACAACATGGTCATTGATGCTTGAAAGTCACTTTGTACGGGTTCAACAAAGTTAAAGACCTCATCAATTTTAAGATCGGGCCGTTCTGTTTGTAGTTGAGTTAGTACCCGTTTTACGCCAGTGCCAACTTCCACTTCACTGGCGCCGCGGCTGCGACTAATTTCAAATCCAACAACACGTTGACCATCCAGAAACGCTGCGGAGCGCGGTTCTGCAACTGTGTCTATGACTTCGGCAATTTGGTTTAAAGCTACGCGGCGTCCCCCAGGCAGGCTTAATTCAAATTGTTTAAGGGTTTCTGCGTTATCGGTAGTTGCGATAGTACGTATGGATTGTTCTTGATTTGATAACGTGGCCCGTCCACCTGCGCTTTCTATTTGAGTAATTTTTAATTGGTACGACACCTCGGCTGCGGTTATACCATAAGCTTGTAATGCAACAGGGTTGAGTTGCACTCGTACTTCACGGTTAACACCGCCTACGCGTGTTATAGCCCCTAATCCTTTTACTGATAATAAGCGTTTGGTGATTAAATCGTCCACCAGCCATGAGAGGTCTTGTTCGTCCAATTCAGAGGAGCTAATTGAGTAGGCTAAAATAGGCATACCGCTGAATTCTAATTTAGAAATAACAGGATCGCGTAAATCTTGCGGTAAGTCTGCACGAACCCGTTGTACGGCGGAACGTACGTCATCTAGTGCGCTTTGGGTGTTTTTTTCGAGGCGAAACTGAGTATTGATGTTAACAATCCCATCTAAAATTCGGGTTGAAATGTGTTTAACACCTTGTAAATTAGCAATTGCATTTTCTAGTTTGCGCGCTACGTCATTTTCTAGTTGTGAGGGCGAAGCGCCAGGTAGGCTGGCAGAAATTGTAATGGTTGGTAAGTCAATGTCTGGAAATTGTTGAATTTTCATGAGGTAAAAAGACACCAAACCAGCAAAGCTTAGAATAACAAAGAAAAGTATGGCTGCAAGCGGATTCCGAATTGACCAGGTAGATACATTCATGGTGCCACCTTCACATGGTCACCATCATTTAAAAATCCTACACCATTGCGAATTACTTGGGTTTGTTCTGTTAGGCCTGAGACAATCTCAATTTCGTTATTTAAGCGTTGTCCGGTTGTGACTTTTACCTGTTGAACACGGTTGTTTTGTGGGTCAAGTACAAATACATAACTAAAACCATCGCGTAAAACCAAGGTTGTGTGTGGTAAAAGTAGGGCAGGTTGGTTATTTATCTCCACATCGCCTCGTAAAAACATACCGCTGGTGACTGGTTGATCGCTAATGCTTAGTTGATTGTTGGTGTTTGGCTGATTTTTTGGGATGTCAGCGTATACAACAGCAGTGCGTGTTGTGGGGTCTATGTGGGGTGCAATTTGGCGAATTTTAGTCTGAATAAACGCACCGTTGTTAAGCGCTATACGCACAGGTAGGCCTGGTTTTAATGCGGGGTATTCTTGAGCAGTAACCTCGCCGCGCCATTCTAAACGGTTGTTTCTAATCAGTCGAAACAACTCGCTACCCAATGGCGAAACAGCTCCAATATTAGCTTGGCGGGCAATAATTACGCCGCCCTCAGGTGCCAAAACGCGTGTGTAACGTAACCGCAGTTGTTGCAAACTAACTTGCGCTGTTGCAGTGGATAAATTGGCTTTGGCGGTGGCATCTTGCGTTAAAATGTGTTGAATTTGGTTGGTGCTTAACGCATTAGAATCACTAAGGTTTTGCACCGCTTGTGCATTGCGTTGTGCTTCTTGGGCAGCCGCATGTGCTTGTTCTAGCTGTGCTTGCGCAATCGCTAGTTCAAGAGCAATGCTTTGCGTGTCATACTGTGCTAGTAACTGGCCTTTTTTTACGGTGTCTCCAATATTGGCGTACACTTCAGACAAAGCAACACCAGATAAACGATGGTCAACCGAAATTAGTTGCCAAGGCATAATTGACCCATTAAAACTTAAGGTGCGTGGTATAACCGCCTTCTTTGGTTGGACGGTTTCAACAGTTAATGCTGGTCTTGGGGTTGGGTTTGCTGCCGTTGGTGGACTAGACTTCGCAGATGGGTTTGTTCGATTTTGCTGGGTTTGAGCAAGGGCGAATTGACTGCTTACGCCAATTAAAAATACAAAAAAAATTAGTGCAGTGGATGCAATACGAATCACGTTATTACCTTTTTTCTTGTTCATGAACATGCAGTTCTTTGTTATGGTTGAGTTCTGGCAACCAAACACCACCAACTGCGCGGTAAAGTCCAATCCACGCCAGTGTGTGGTTGGCCAAGTAAATCTCATACATTTCTTGGGCTTGTATCTGATTGTGCTTAGTATTTTCTAATTGGATCCCGCTGGTGAAGCCTTGTTTAAATCGTGCGTTGGTTAGTTCAAGTTCTGTATTGGCTGCGGCAAGCGCATTGGCATGGATATGCAGTGTGCTTAAACTGGTGTTTACCTCTAGTAAGGCGCGTTCAACTTCAGCAATTGCGTGTCTTACGCCATCTTCAAGTTGGGCTTGTTTCGCTAGATAATTGGCTTGCGCAGCTTCAACACGGGCTTGGCGTCCCCCTCCATCCAAAATGGGTAGGCCAATACTTGGCCCAAAACTCCAGGTGGTTAGAGACATAGTTTGCCCACCATTAAACGAGATTCGACTTGGTAATACCTGGCCTAGTAAGCTTACACTGGGGTAGCTTTGTGATTTGGCTATTCCTATTTCGGCTGCGGCAGCAAGGGTTTGGCTTTGTAAAGCGGCTATATCGGGGCGTTGCTCTACAATATGCGCGGCTAAAGCGGGTATTGTTTTTTTTGGAGCTTGTGGTAATTGTGCTTTTTTTTCAGCCAGTTGTTGGTGAAGTTCATGCGCTGGTTGCCCTGTGATTGCTAGCAGTGTTTTAAATATTTTTTCGCAATTGGTTTGTTGTTGAGACCATGCAATAAGTGCTTGTTGGTAGCGTTGTTGTATTTGTGATAGTTCAATACTTGAATTTAAACCTTGTGCTGTTGAGGCAGCAACCGCTTGGCTTGATCGTTTTAGTGTTTCAGTCAACAATTGTTTTTGGTATTCTTGTTTTTGGCATAAACGCAATTGGACGTAGTGGGTTGCTGTTTCCGCACTGACACCATTGCGCACCGCTTGCCATTGTTTTTCACTGGCATTCAAGTTGGCTTGTGCTGCTTCTTGCGCTTTGGCCAGTGCGCCAAATAAATTAATTTCCCAGCTGGAAATAAAACCTAAAGCACTTTGTGAGCGGTACGCCAGTGGGCCACCAAAAGTAAAGCTCGAGCGGTTTAGTTCTGCTGTGGCATTGACAGTGGGTTGCGTACTTCCTGTAATCGTTGTTAAGTTAGTACGAGCAGCGATGATGTTAGCAGCTGCATTGGCTACAGAACCAGAAACGGCTTGGGCATTTTCTATTAATTGCAATAATATCGGATCATTGAATTGTGACCACCAGTAGGTGTGTTCAGAAGATAATTCGTTTTTGGGCAAATGATCAATTTTTTTTGAAGTGCTGCAAGCTGTTATGCCAAGCAAAACCATGATAAGGCAGGTTATATAACCCTTGGTGAACATTTAATTGTATCTTTCATGAAACATTAAACGGTTTAAGTTTAACAAATTTGAAGTGAGGGGTGCTTGTTGATTTACAACATAAATGAGTTTAGTGTGCAGAATTGGTTATCATTTTTCACGATTTTATATGTTTTAAAAATGCCATGGTATGCTGAAATGGTTAATATTTTTTTAAATCAATCAGATGATAGATCGGCCAATTTTAGGTTGGGTCAGGCAGGGTGACTACACCAGCTGTGGTGGAGTAGTGGTGGGTGGTTCAAAGTCAGAATTTCAAGGCGGTAGGGCCTATACATTTGTTGGGGCGACAATTGCCTGTCGTAAGCGTTGCAGCATTGCTCAGGGGTTGTCAACTTGTATTTTGAGCAATGGGGCTGCCATGGTGCATCATGGGCACCGCACCTCAGCGGGGTGTTTGTTAATATCCAGTTTAAATGGCGTGGATGGGCATATTTAATTATTAATGTATTTCTTATTTTTAAATGGTGATAGGTCAGCGGTTTAGTGTTGTAGAGGTGTAGTACTTAAGGGCGATAGGGATTTTCTTGAAACTTTATTGGGACTTTAATAACACCCAAACCGCACCTGCCCCACCATCTTTGGGTGGTGCTTGGCAAAATGCCAAAACCTCTTCTTTTTGAACTAACCAGGCGTACACTTTGTCTTTTAATACCGATGTTTTGCCAATTGAGCCATGGCCTTTGCCGTGAATAATCCGTACGCAGCGTTTATCACTGCGATAGGCGTGGCGTATAAAGTTTGCAACTGCTGTGCGGGCTTCGTCAACGCGTAAACCGTGGAGGTCAAGCTCCGCTTTGATCATCCATTGGCCGCGTCGCAATTTTTTAATCACGTCGCCACCAATGCCTTGTTGTCGAAAAGACAGTTGATCGTCTGTTTCCAGTAGAAGTTCAATGTTTATATTGTCGGATAGGCTGGCTTTTAGAACCTCTTTTTCTTCTTTCCAGCGTTGTAATGGTAGGGCTGGTGGTTTGGGTTTAATTATTTCATACCGACCGTGGGGTTTAATTGGTTTGACCTCTCCAACGGTTTTTTCAAATAGACGCATTTCTTGTTGACGGGCTTGCGCCAGTTCTTGCGCTTTGATGCGTTCTATTTCTTTGGTTTTAGCCTCTACCACCAAAGTTTGGTGCAAACCATGAAGGTCATCCAGTGATTTAAATCGCCGTGATTTTTGCATCTCAAAGCTTTGGTTGGTTTTGGTTTTTGGTTGCTGGATGGTTAATTTTAAAAAAGTGGCTTGAAAAATTAACCTTCTTGGGCTTCTAGCCAGCGTTGCGCGTCTAATGCGGCCATACAACCTGTTCCAGCACTGGTAATGGCTTGACGATAGATGTGGTCTTGCACATCTCCAGCGGCAAAAACACCAGGTACTGAGGTCATGGTGGCAAGGCCATTTAAACCGCTGCGAGTAATTATGTAACCGTTTTTCATTTCTAATTGGTCGGTGAATATGTCTGTATTGGGTTTATGGCCGATGGCAATAAAAACACCAGTTACGGGTAGATCGGTAACCGAACCGTTGCCAGTGTTGACAATCCGAACCGCATTAACGCCGGTTTCGTCGCCTAACACGTCTTCTAAACTGCTATTCCAAAAAATATCAATTTTGCCCTCAGCTACTTTTTCCTTGAGTTTATCAACCATAATGGCTTCTGCACGAAATTTATCGCGACGGTGAATTACGGTTACTTTGCGGGCAATATTAGACAGATAAAGCGCTTCTTCAACGGCGGTATTACCGCCACCTACTACGCACACGTCTTGGCCACGATAAAAAAAACCGTCGCATGTGGCGCATGCTGAAACTCCTTTGCCCATAAAGGCTTCTTCAGAGGCTAAGCCCAAATATTGAGCAGAAGCGCCGGTGGCAATGACTAAAGCATCGCAGGAGTATTGGCCAGAATCACCATGCAGGGTAAAAGGGCGATTTTTTAAATCAACGGTATGAATATGGTCGAAAATAATTTCGGTATTGAAGCGTTCAGCGTGCTGCTGGAAACGCGCCATCAGTTCTGGGCCCTGAACCCCCATTGCGTCTGCAGGCCAATTGTCAACTTCTGTTGTGGTCATTAATTGACCACCTTGGGCTAGCCCGGTGACTAAAACCGGTTTAAGATTAGCGCGTGCAGCATAAACGGCGGCCGTATACCCAGCCGGACCGGAACCAAGAATTAAAACACGTGCCTGTTTAATAGAAGCGCCTGTTGTTTCTGACATAGCAAATTATCCTTAATGCGTACGAACAATCGTTTGAAAACAGTTCAATAACTGTTCGATAACTGTTTAAAACAATTTGAAAACAATTCGAAAACTATTGTTCGAAATTAGTACAATAGTGTTTTTAGGATTATACGCAGAGCGTATTTTTTTTGTCTGCCCAATTTTTACAGTTTTTTAATCGTTACTTACAATTTAGAATGTGACCCGCTTTGAACACACGAAGCCACCAACCTTTGCCGCTTAAATTGTCTCGACTCCTCGCTGAGTTGCGCTGGGGCTGTTTTGCAGCCGTAGGTTTATATTTGTTTTTGGCCTTTGTCAGTTATAACAAAGCCGATCCCGCTTGGTCGCATTCATTGGCTGAGAGTCGGATTAGCAATTTGGGTGGTCTTATAGGCGCTTACTTATCTGATATCTTTTTTTATCTTTTTGGTGCGTCAGCTTGGTGGTTGTTGGTATGGCTGTTGATCACTTTGTTGGCTAATTTGCGGCAATTGCGTTTGAGTAAATTGGTTACTTTTTCTGAAGAGTTGCCTAATCCAATGGTGGTTTGGATACGCGCCCTTGGTTTTGTTGTTTTTCATTGTGGTTCAATGGGGTTAGAGGCATTACGTTTTAATCATTTTGGTGATTGGGTGCCGCAAGGCAGTGGTGGGGTCATCGGTCAAGGTTTATCTAATTTAATGCACACGGGTTTGGGTTTTACTGGTGCAACCTTGCTGTTCTTGGTGATGTTGGGGGCTGGTTTTTCCTTGACTTTTGGTGTTTCATGGTTGCAAGTGGCTGATCGATTGGGTTTAATCATTGAAAACTTAGCAGCTCGTTTTTTTGCGTTGATCAAACGTGTTTCCAAAGTGTGTTTTTTTAAATCTGTTGCGCAAAAAAATACGTCTGCGGTTTTTGAGTCCGTCCTAACCCAGCAGCAACATGATTCAGATTTATCCAGATATGCTTCTGTTAACCCGTCAAGTAATGTTTCAGGTCATGTATCAAATAGTGCTGTAAATAATTCCTCTAGCAATGTTTCGGCCCGTGTTTTTGACAAGTTAGTCAAACCGTTTACCAAAGAAAATATTAAAGAAAATACCGAACAAAAATTACACATTGAACCAGCGGTATCAAGGCTTGCGCCTTCTCCAAGGGTGGAACAAGAAAAACAGCAAGTTTTGTTTAAAGAAATATCAGATTCTTCATTGCCTTTATTAAACTTACTAGACGAAGCGCCCACGGTGGTTGAAACTGTGAGCGCAGAGACCTTAGAGTTTACTTCTCGCCTGATTGAAAAAAAATTATCTGACTTTGGTGTTCAGGTTAAAGTGATTGCTGCATTGCCAGGTCCCGTGATTACACGCTATGAAATTGAACCTGCTCCAGGTGTGAAAGGAGCTCAAATTGTTAATTTAGCCCGCGACCTGGCCAGAGCTTTGTCCTTGGTTTCAATTCGCGTAGTTGAAACTATATCGGGCAAAAACTTAATGGGCTTGGAGTTGCCCAATGTGCGGCGTCAAACGGTTAGGCTAACAGAGATTTTAGGCTCAGCCACTTACAATAACTCAAGTTCTTTACTTACTTTGGCTTTGGGTAAAGACATATCAGGTAAGGCAGTGGTCGCTGACCTTGCGAAAATGCCGCATTGTTTGGTGGCTGGTACTACGGGTTCCGGTAAATCTGTTGGTATTAATGCCATGATTTTGTCATTATTATATAAAGCCGATGCCAAAGACGTGCGTTTAATACTCATAGATCCAAAAATGTTGGAAATGAGTGTTTACGAAGGCATTTCCCATTTGTTATGTCCCGTGGTTACTGACATGCGTCAGGCAGGTAATGCATTGAATTGGTGTGTTGGTGAAATGGAGCGGCGTTATTGTCTAATGAGCAAACTTGGGGTTCGAAATTTAGCTGGGTACAACCAAAAAATTTCTGAAGCACAAAAGCGGGGTGAAGACATTCCCAATCCATTTTCTTTAACACCAGATGCGCCAGAGCCTCTAATTCGTTTACCCCATTTGGTGATTGTGATTGATGAGTTGGCTGATTTGATGATGGTTGTGGGCAAAAAAATTGAGGAACTGATTGCGCGTTTAGCTCAAAAAGCCAGAGCTGCTGGTATTCATTTAATTTTGGCAACACAACGCCCTAGCGTGGATGTTATTACGGGTTTGATTAAAGCAAATATACCAACGCGAATTGCTTTCCAAGTTTCGTCTAAAATTGACTCGCGTACCATTTTAGACCAAATGGGTGCTGAAGCTTTGTTGGGGCAGGGCGATATGCTATTTTTGCCCCCGGGTAGTGGTTTTCCGCAGCGTGTGCATGGGGCTTTTGTGTCGGATGATGAAGTGCATCGCGTGGTTGAGCATATTAAGCAACAAGGCGAGCCCAATTATATTGAAGGCATTTTGGAGGGCGGCACAGCCGATGATGGTAACGGTGGCGATACTGTAGCCGGTAGTTTCGATGGCGAAAAAGACGCCCTTTATGATGAAGCGGTAGGTATTGTTTTGAAGAATCGCCGCGCATCTATATCGTTTGTACAAAGGCATTTACGTATTGGTTACAATCGCGCGGCCCGTTTGTTAGAGTCCATGGAAGCAGCGGGCTTGGTTTCATCTATGCAATCCAATGGGAACCGTGAAATTTTGGTGAATACCGAAGTGGGTAAAGAATGAAATATTTTTTTTTGATATCGGCACTATTCTTCCGTTTGTCTGGTTTTATGCGTTTTGCTTGGTTTGTAAACTTAACGTGTATTTTGGGCTTGCTTTCCTATGCGCAAGCGGGGGTTGGTATTGATCAATTACACCAATTTGGGCAATCCACAAAGGCTGCTAGTGGTGAATTTGTACAAACGATTGTCCGTAAAGATGGCAGACCAGGTAAAAGCAGTGAGGGCACTTTTTCTTTTGCTCGCCCAGGTAAATTCAGTTGGCATATTCGTAAGCCTTTTGAGCAGTTGGTGATTGCAGACGGGCAAAAGTTATACCTTTACGACATTGATCTGGCGCAGGTTTCAGTGCGCCCCTTGGGCGATATTCTGGGTGCCACCCCAGCAGCCCTGTTGTTTGGCCCACAGAATTTAGACACTTTGTTTAATTTGAAGGAAGAACTCTCAACCGATGGATTGTATTGGGTTTTAGCTGTGCCTAAGAATCCAGATAATACTTTTCAGCGTATTCGCATTGCTTTTCAAGAATCTTGGCCGGTGCAAATGGAGTTACTTGACGCACTAGGGCAAACCACTAAATTGAATTTTCGCGATTGGCGCGGCCCTGAGTCTGTTATTTTAAGCAATTTTAAATTTTCACCACCACCAGGGGTTGATGTTTTAGACGCCAGTACCTACACCCCGAGAAATACAGTTAAACCATGACCATCCCTCTGGCTGAACAACTGCGCCCAGTCAATTTGGATGACGTAGTGGGGCAGTCTCATTTATTGGGGCAAGGCAAGCCGTTGCGCTTAGCTTTTCAGTCAGGCCGGCTGCATTCCATGGTTTTATGGGGCCCGCCAGGGGTTGGAAAAACCACTTTGGCGCGTTTAATTGCCAGCCAGTTTGATTGTGAATTTATTGCTTTATCTGCGGTATTTTCTGGTGTTAAAGAAATCAGAGAGGCGATGCAGGCGGCGCAAATCAATCAAAATTTGGGCCGTGTGACGGTTTTGTTTATTGATGAGATTCACCGTTTTAATAAAAATCAACAAGACGCTTTATTGCCTTATGTTGAAAATGGTTTGGTCACATTGATTGGCGCTACTACAGAAAACCCATCGTTTGAAGTTAATGCTGCCTTGTTGTCACGTGCTCAGGTCTATGTATTGCGGCCCTTGTCTGAGTACGATTTATTACAATTATTTAAACGAGCGCAACAGATTAGATTTGCTGATTTAACGGTTGATGATGCAGCCTTGTCGTATGTGATAGCCTGTGCCGATGGTGATGGCCGTCGGTTCTTGAATTTATTAGACCAATGCTTGCAAGCTGCTAATGTGTTGGGTATTCAAGCGATTGACTTGGATTTTATAAAAAATAGGCTAGCGCAAAATGGGCGCCGCTTTGATAAAGCGGGAGATCAGTTCTATGATCAAATATCAGCCCTGCATAAATCTGTTCGCGGTTCTCACCCTGATGCCGCACTTTACTGGTTAATGCGTATGCTGGACGCTGGCACAGACCCACATTATCTGGCTAGAAGAATTGTTCGAATGGCTTGGGAAGATATTGGCTTGGCAGACCCTCGTGCTTTGCAAATAGCCAATGATGCCGCTGCAACCTATGAACGCTTAGGTAGCCCAGAAGGCGAACTTGCTTTGGCTCAGGCGGTACTTTATTTGGCGGTGTCGCCTAAAAGTAATGCGGGTTATCTTGCCTTTAAACGAGCTCGGGACTTTGTTAAAAAAGATAAAACCCAAGATGTGCCAATACACTTGCGCAATGCACCTACTGAATTGATGAAAAAAATGGGCTTTGGCCAGACCTATCGTTACCCCCATGATGAACCTGACGCTTATGCTGTTGGCCAAACATATTTACCTGAGGGCATGGCGGAACCCAGATGGTATGAACCCGTGCACAGAGGGTTAGAAATTAAGATTGCTGAAAAACTAGCCGCTCTCAAACAATTAGATCACGTTGTATTTATAAAAAACAAGACTGTTTGACAAATTAAATGCCACTTTTTAACTGGCTGTAAATAAGCGGGTTAAAATGAGTGCAGGTCAGAAAATCATACAGAAAACAATAAAAGCTTTACCGCTGTTAAAAAATGTTATTTAATAACTGGTTTTGTTAAGGTTCAAGGAATCTTTGGCATGACAGCGATTTATCAAGCCGATGAGCTAAAATGCAGAATCATTGAATTACAAATTGAGCACCGCGACTTAGATCAAATTATTGCAACCTTAGAGCAGCAAAGTTTGCAAGATGAATTACAAATTCGCCGTTTAAAAAAACGTAAGCTGCAAATTAAAGATCACATCACCTTATTGCAAATACAGTTGGAACCCGATATCCCAGCCTAATTTTTCTATGAAATTAATTGATGCTGTTGAAATAGCTTTCTCACAGGAAGGGGCTTTGGCCAGAGCGTACCCGGGCTTTTCTGTGCGGCAGTCTCAGCTTGACATGGCAAAAGCTGTAGCGCAAACCATTGAACAGCGGTCTGTTTTGGTGGCTGAAGCGGGTACCGGCACAGGTAAAACATTTGCATATTTAGTTCCTGCCTTGTTAAGCATGGGTCGGGTATTGTTATCAACTGCCAGCAAAACGTTGCAAGACCAATTATTTGAACGTGATTTGCCCACGGTGCGTCACGCTTTGGCTAGGCCAGTCACAGTGGCGTTGCTTAAAGGCCGGGCAAATTATTTGTGTTTACATTTTTTACAGCGAACTGAACAAGAAGCCCGTCTCCCTACCATTGAAGATACAAAGTATTTAAAATCAATTCAGTGGTTTGCAAAAATAACTAAAACAGGAGACAAAGTAGACTGCTCGGATGTCCCAGAGCACGCTGGTGTTTGGAATTACGTCACTTCAACCCGAGAGAACTGCCTAGGGCAATCTTGTGGGTTTTATGAAGATTGTTTTTTGGTTAAAGCCCGTCGTCAAGCTCAGGCCGCCGAAGTGGTGGTAGTTAACCACCATTTGTTTTTGGCTGATTTAGCAATGCGTGAAGAAGCGCAAACCGAATTATTGCCCACAGCAGATGTTGTTATTTTTGATGAAGCGCACCAGCTGCGCGATATTGCCACTCATTTTTTTGGATTAAATGTGTCAACTCATCAATGGAGCGATTTACTGCGTGACATTGTCATTGAAGGTCGTATTTCTGCACGTGACGCAGGCGACTGGGATCGTTTTGTTCGTCCTCTTGAAAACTGTTTTAGGGATTTGCGCGCTGAGTTGGCTTTACTGCGCGAAATCATTCGCATTCCTCTGTCGCAATTAAAAGAGCACAAAAAAATACAAGAGGCTTTGCTTCAAGTGGATGTTTTGGCTCAAGATTTATCAGAAATTTTAACGCAAATGGCTCCGCGCTCTGAAGAGTGGCAAAAAATATTGCAGCGTTTTTTAGAGCTTATCACCCTGTGGCGTCAGTGCCTTGGTCAAGAAAGTATTAAGCAAGAGGCAGATATGGTGCGATGGTTGACTTTAAGCCATGGTATGGTCCAGTTATCTTGTTCGCCTATGGACGTGGCCAATGCTTTTCAAAAGTGTCGGGAAGGTGACCCCAAAGCCTGGATTTTTACATCGGCCACCTTAAGTGTTCAGGGCAATATGTCTCACTTTACCCATGGTTTGGGTTTAGATCAAGCTCAGAGCTATGTATGGCCTAGTCCCTTTGATTATTCTAAACAGGCTTTGCTTTGTATCCCAGAAGATGGCCCCAGCCCAAAGCAGGCAAATTTTAATATTGCGTTGTGCGATACGCTTTGGCCATTGTTGCAAGCCAGTGATGGTGGGGTTTTTTATTTGTGTACAACCTTGCGAGCTACTCAGCAGGTTGGCGATTGGTTACAATCCAAAAATTCAGAATTTAAGTTGTCTTGGACTGTTTTGGTGCAAGGTACACGCTCTAAAGGCGAGCTGCTTGATCAGTTTCGATCTCAAGCAAAGCCTATTTTGGTCGGTTCTGCTAGCTTTTGGGAGGGCGTGGATGTTAAGGGGCAAAGTTTGCGTTTGGTGGTGATTGATAAAATACCATTTGCCCCTCCCGATGACCCATTGGTGGCTGCACGCAGCGACTGGATGCGCAATCAAGGCATGAACCCCTTCCGTGACATGGCTATACCTGAGGCGGCTATTGCGTTAAAACAAGGTTCAGGGCGTTTAATTCGCGACCAAAGCGATCGTGGTGTTTTAGTGATTGGTGACAACCGCATTTTGTCGGAACAGTATGGCAAACTATTGTGGCGCAGCTTGCCGCCATTTGCAAGAACGCGCCGCTTAGATGAAGCCGTCCACTACATGAAACAATTGGTTACCGAGTTTCAGGCCTTGGGTGTAAAACACTAACTGGTACATGTACCCAGCCTTCCATCAAAATGCGTGCGCTGCGGCTTAAAATGGCTTTGCTCACGTGCCATGATCCGTTTTTTTTATAAACGTGGGCACTGACTTTAAGCGTGCCAGATGGGTGCCCTAAGCTCAACTTCTCGCGCACAACGTCTCCCATGACTTCACTGGCTAAAGTGTATTCGATAGCGGCGGCGCTGGCAATTGCTATGGCTACTGTGCCCATCATTGCATGGTGTAGTTTTCCCATAGATATCGCGCGAGTGAGTAAATGAATACTGTCGGCAGTGGTAGTTGTTCCTGTAACATTGGTATAAGTTTTAGGTGGCGCTATAAAAATAACTTTTGGGGTGTGCTGTCGGTGTTTAGCTTCATCCATGGTTTGAATGAGCCCCATTTTTAAAGCGCCGTAAGCGCGAATGGTTTCAAACTTTGCCAACGCTTTGGCGTCTTGATTAATTTCATCTTGTAATTCTGTGCCGTTGTATCCAAGGCAATCAGCTTGAACAATTATGGTGGGTATGCCGGCATTAATTAAGGTTGCTTTAATTGGCCCAACATTCGGTACATCTAGAATATCGATTAAATTTCCAGTGGGAAAGACAGCGCTATTGTCATTATTTTCTAGTTCTGGAGTGGGGTCTAAAAATTCTAATTGTATTTCAGCAGCTGGAAATGTTACCCCATCCAATACAAAATCGCCCAATTCTTGCACGTGTCCGTTGACAATTGGAACGTGAGCTACAATTGTTTTATTGATATTGGCTTGCCATATTTTAATGCTGGCTAAGCCGTTGTGCGGGATGTGTGGTGTCTCAACCAATTGTTTGGCAATCGCAAACGGCGCAACCGCTGCAGTTAAATTACCGCAATTGCCGCTCCAGTCAATCAAGGCTTGATCAATTGCAACTTGTCCAAACCAGTAGTCAATGTCGTGATCAGGTTGTTTACTTTTGGCGATAATAGCTACTTTGCTGGTGCTGGAACTGCCGCCACCCATGCCGTCCATTTGTTTGCTATATGGGTCTGGGCTACCAATGACACGTAAAAGTAAGTTGTCACGACTTTCACCAGGTGTTCGCGCTGATTCTGGGAGTTCGTTGAGACAAAATAAAACCCCTTTGCTAGTGCCACCACGCATATAGCAAGCCGGGATTTTAATTTGAGAAGGAGCGGTCATGGTTTTTTAATTTCTTAGGTGGTGTGTTTTTGTTTAAAAGAATGTAAAAAATCGTGGGTAAAGCGCTGTAAAATGCCACCGGCTTGGTAGATGGTTAGTTCCTCAGTGGTGTCTATGCGGCAGGTTACGGGGCAGTGCAAACTTTCGCCTTGTATGGTCTTATACACCAGTTGTAATGTGCTACCAGCTTGAATGTTGCCTTGAACTGAAAAAATTTCATCGCCTTGTAAGCGCAAGGTTTTGCGGTTATTATCAGGCTTAAATTGTAAGGGTAAAATGCCCATGCCAATTAAATTGGTGCGGTGAATGCGTTCAAAACTTTCTGCCACAATCACAATTACCCCTGCCAAACGAGGTCCTTTGGCTGCCCAGTCTCTGGATGAGCCTTGCCCATAGTTTTTCCCAGCAATAATCATTAAGTTTTGTTGACGTTTAGCGTACGTTTCTATGGCTTGCCACATATTTACTATTTGCCCATCGGGTTCAAGTCGTGTGTAGGAGCCTCGAAGGGGTTTGTTGTCAGCTTCTGCCATTTCATTGAGCAAGGTTGGGTTTGCAAAAGTGGCGCGTTGTGCAGTTAAGTGGTCGCCTCGGTGTGTGGCGTATGAGTTAAAGTCTTCTTCGGGAATTCCCATTTTAAGTAAATACTTGCCTGCGGCACTATCGGGCAAAATAGCATTTGAAGGCGAAATATGGTCGGTGGTGATATTGTCTCCCAAGATTGCTAAGGGACGTAAATTTTCTAAAGCACTTGGTTTGGCTAAAATTTTTTCCCAGTAAGGGGGGCGACGAATGTACGTGCTGTTGGCTTGCCAGTTATAAAGTGGGCTGACTTTTTTGTTATTTTGGTCTGTATTGAACAAAAGGGCGTAAACTTGCTGAAATTGGTTCGGCTCAATACAGGTGTTTAGAACGTTGTCAATTTCTTCATCGCTTGGCCAGATGTCTTTTAGAAGAATATTGACACCGTTGATTTTAGCAAACGCATCGCTGTCAATATCAAAATACATGGTGCCCGCAAGGGCATAGGCTACTACCAGGGGCGGGGATGCGAGAAATGCCTGTTTGGCGTTCGGGTGAATGCGCCCGTCAAAATTGCGGTTACCTGACAGCACCGCACTGGTGAGTAAATTGCGTGTCACAATTTCTTTTTGAATTTCTGGGTCTAGTGCGCCGCTCATGCCATTACATGTGGTGCAAGCAAAGCCAACAATACCAAAGCCCAGTTGTTCCAACTCTTTCAATAAGCCAGCCTTTCTTAAATACAATTGGGCCACTTTTGACCCAGGGGCAAATGAACTTTTAACCCAAGGTTTGCGCGTTAAACCCAGTGCGTTGGCTTTTTGAGCCAATAAGCCTGCTGCAATCAGATTCCGTGGGTTGCTGGTGTTTGTGCAACTGGTGATGGCAGCAATAATAATGGCGCCATCAGGTATTGAATTTGTTAATGGTTTGGGTGTTAAATCAGAACTTGAACTCGGAGTTAACTCGGTACTGTGCGTATTGGCATACAACAGATTGCTTGCTTGATTGTTTTGTTTGTTTTTTGTATCAATATTCAAACGTGAACGTAAGTGTTTAGTGGCTATGCGGTTGTGTGGGTTAGACGGTCCAGCGATGCAGCGTTCAACAGAAGACATATTGAATTGTAATACCCGATCATACTGTGCATTTTGTAATGCAGTTGCCCATAGACCGGTGTGTTGTGCATAGGATTTTACCAATTTTATTTGGTCTGGGTTGCGTCCAGTTAAACGCAAATACTCAAGGGTTTGTTCATCAATATAAAAAAGTGCAGCGCTAGCACCATATTCTGGGGTCATGTTGGCAATGGTGGCACGGTCACCAATGCTGAGATAATGGGTGCCTTCACCGTAAAACTCTAGAAAAGCATCCCCCACACCCTGTTGACGTAAAAACTCGGTGAGAGTTAAGACAAGGTCGGTGGCGGTGATATTGGGTTGGCATCTGCCTATTAATTCAACCCCCACAATTGTTGGAAGACGCATCATACAGGGGCGCCCCAGCATGACAGATTCTGCTTCAAGGCCGCCCACGCCAATGGCTAAAACGCCAAGTGCATCAATATGTGGGGTGTGGCTGTCGGTTCCAATACAGCTATCTGGAAAAGCAAGCCCATTTTTTACCTGAATAACTGGAGAAAGCTTTTCTAAATTGATTTGATGCATGATGCCGTGCCCAGCAGGGACAATGTCTAGATTCTCAAACGCTTGTTTACACCAATCAATGAAGTGAAAACGGTCTTGGTTCCGCCGTTTTTCAATGTTTCTATTTTTTTCTAAAGCGTTGGTGTCAAAGCCGCCATATTCTACTGCTAAAGAGTGGTCAACAATCAACTGTGTAGGCACCACCGGATTAATCAAAGTGGCGTCTCCTCCTTGAGCTGCAATCGCGTCACGTAATCCTGCTAAGTCTACCAATGCTGTTAAACCTAAAATATCGTGACAAACAATTCGGGCGGGGTACCAGGGGAAATCAAGGGTTCTTTGACGATGTACACATTGCAGCAAGGCTTTTTCTAAAACATCTGCCTCGCATCGGCGTACTAAGCATTCAGCAAAAATACGTGCTGTGTAAGGCAGGCTTGCATAAGCGCCCGGGCTTATTGAATCAATCGCTTGTTGAGCATCATAAAAACTCAGTGCAAAGCCTGGTAGAGTTTTTTTAAAATCTGCGTTTTTGGCAATCATACTGTAGGTTGTTTTTATGAATAATGTTGGTTTTCTTATTTTTTTGCTTTTTTGCTATGGTATTTGGGTGTTCAGTGTAGGTGGTTTATGCTAAATATAGGTTAGAGACGTTGATCCATGGGCACGAAAATTTGATTTTCTGGGCCGATGTAGTTTGCGCTTGGGCGAATAATTTTGTTATCTTCGCGTTGTTCAATCACATGGGCAGACCAACCTGATGTGCGGGCAATTACAAATAGAGGTGTGAATAGCGTGGTTGGAATGGCCATCATGTGGTAGCTAACAGCGCTAAACCAGTCTAAATTTGGAAACATGCGTTTATTGTCCCACATCACATGTTCTAAGCGTTCTGCAATGTTGAACATTTTCATATTGCTTTGTTCTTCAGACAATTCTCTGGCAACTTCTTTGATCATTTCATTGCGTGGATCGCACACTGTGTAAACTGGATGCCCAAAGCCAATAATCACTTCTTTGCGTTCAAGGCGATTAAGAATATCCGCTTCAGCTTGGTCTGGGTTGTCATAGCTTTTTTGTACATTAAAAGCCACTTCATTAGCACCACCATGCTTAGGGCCACGTAGGGCTCCAATTGCTCCACAGATGGCCGAATGAATATCTGCGCCAGTTCCTGCAATGACTCGACCTGCGAAGGTTGAGGCGTTAAATTCGTGCTCAGCGTATAAAATTAAGGATGTGTGCATAGCGCGAACCCAAGAATCGCAGGGTTTTTTTCCGTGCAGTAGGCGCAAAAAATGAGCGCTGATAGAGTCGTCTTGGGTTTCTACGTCAATTCGTCTACCATGGCGGCTGTAGTGAAACCAGTACAGCAAAATAGAGTTTAAACATGCTAGAAGTTTATCGGCAATGTCACGTGCTTCAGCTGCTTTGCGACCTTCCTGTTCTGGGTGCAAATTACCCAATACAGAAACACCGGTGCGCAGAACGTCCATTGGGTGGCAGCTTGGTGGTAGCTGTTCAAGCACTCGCATTAAAGCCGCAGGCAAACCCCGTAGACTTTTGAGTTTGGCTTTGTATGAAATAAATTCAATTGGATTAGGCAGTTTGCCGTGAATGAGTAAGTAAGCAATTTCTTCAAATTCGCAAGCGTTTGCCAGATCAAGAATATTGTAGCCACGGTATGCTAGGTCATTGCCTGATCGCCCTACAGTGCATAAAGCGGTATTGCCAGCGGTAGCGCCTGAAAGTGCAACTGATTTTTTGGGTTTAAAGGCGTTGTTAGCGTTGGCCATGTTTGTAAGATTAGGGTCAATCATCAATTCCTCGTTTATTGCTGATTTTTTGCTGGTGCGCGAAAGCCTTCACCGTTTAGGCGCGCGCGAAGTTTTATAAGTTTGCTACCACTACAGTACACCAGCGTTGAATTTACTAAAAATTATATGCGATCACGAATAAATAAGGCATCTAGTTTTTTTTCAAAATCATGGTAGCCAATTGACTCGTAGAGTTCTGTGCGTGTTTGCATGGTGTGCAGCACATTTTTTTGAGTGCCGTCGCGACGAATGGCTGTGTATACTGTTTGAGCGGCTTTATTCATAGCTCTAAATGCTGATAACGGGTACAACACCAAAGAGACTTTGGCTTGTTGTAATTCATGGGTAGTGAATAAAGGGGATATGCCAAATTCAGTGATGTTAGCTAAAATCGGTACTTGGCAGGCATTGACAAATTCTCGGTATATTTCTATTGTGCCAATGGCTTCTGGAAATACCATGTCTGCACCGGCTTCCACGTAGGCACAAGCACGGTCAATGGCTGCATTTAGTCCGTTTACAGCCATAGCGTCGGTGCGTGCCATGACTACAAAATTTGCGTCGGTTCTTGCATCTACGGCTGCTTTAACGCGGTCACACATCTCGGTTTGACTAACAACGGCCTTGCCTGGTCGGTGTCCGCAGCGTTTGGCGCCCACTTGGTCTTCAATATGCATGCCTGCAGCTCCCATTTTAATTAAACTTTTGGTGGTGCGTGCAATGTTAAAAGCTGATGGACCAAAGCCAGTGTCTGCGTCTACCAAAAGGGGTAGGTCACATACATCGGTGATGCGCCGTACATCGGTAAGCACATCTTCCAAAGAGGAAATACCCAAATCAGGTAATCCCAAAGAACCTGCTGCTACACCACCGCCAGAGAGGTAAATGGCTTGAAAGCCTGCCGCTTTAGCAAGGAGGGCATGGTTGGCATTGATGGTACCAACCACTTGCAGAGGTTGTTCTTTTACTGTGGCTTCCCGAAATCGAGCGCCTGCTGATGAGAGTGAATGCATAGAAAAGTAAATTTTTAGGTGTAAGTTTAATTGCGTTTATCTAAGACTTTTAGTGTGTAATTTGAAAAAAATTAATCTAAAAAAATGAACTTTTTATTAAAAAACATACACTAAATTTTGTTTGTTTTTAAATACACCATGAGAGCATCTTCTTCAAATCAAACTCCACTACATTTGAACCAAACGACAAATCAATTTCATCAGGCACATGAGAGCAGATC